>NZ_JACYTS010000010.1:0-260 GCF_014841195.1 Plantibacter sp. CFBP 8798 | reverse complement strand
CTCGGCTTCAGCACGACCGTGTTCCCGGCGGCGATCGCGATCGGGAAGAACCACATCGGCACCATCGCGGGGAAGTTGAACGGCGAGATGATGCCCACGACCCCGAGGGGCTGCTTCGTGGAGTACACGTCGACACCGGTGGAGACCTGCTCGGAGAACTCACCCTTGAGGTGGTGCGCGAGACCGGTCGCGAACTCCACGACCTCCTGCCCGCGCGTGATCTCGCCCAGCGCGTCGGAGACGACCTTGCCGTGCTCCGC
>NZ_JACYTS010000009.1:0-328 GCF_014841195.1 Plantibacter sp. CFBP 8798 | reverse complement strand
GTTTCCGGCTGGACGAGGATCCGGGTGAAGCTGGGCGCGTTCACCGCGATACGTGCCGCGGTCTCGGGGTCGATCGGACCGTAGCCGTCGAGCATGCCGGGTGCGTCGGAGACGCCGGCCATAGTGAGCGCCGGCACGGTGATCTGCACGGTCGGCTTGATGTGGTCCTGGACCTCGACGGGGTGCGGGAGCACGGGGCTCGACATGACGTCCTCGGGCGTGACACCGGTCAGGGCGAGCGCCGCGAGGGCATCTGCCTGCAGCTGGGCGCACGTGCGGGTGTCGCCGGCCTGGCGTGATTCGGTGGCGGCTGCTTCGACGCGCTCGA
>NZ_JACYTS010000008.1:0-338 GCF_014841195.1 Plantibacter sp. CFBP 8798 | reverse complement strand
ATGCGCTCCGCCTCTGGCAGGACCTGGTCGAGAAACGCTGCCCGGCCCGCGGTCGGGACGTCACAGAGCTGGTCGGTGATCACCTGCGCATGCCGCGCCGAGATCCGCCCCGCCTCCAGCGACGCCAGCACAGCCGGTGCGTCATTCACCAGACGTTCGGCGTCGTTCGTCGCAAGCTGGACCGTCCGCTCCGGCATCCGGGTCGCCATCGCGAGGGCCGCACACGTCGACCGGCGTGAGAGCGCCTGACGTTCAGCCGGCGGGAAGATCGCCGGGACCGTGGCGTCCGCGAACGCGTCGGCGTAGGCGGCGGAGCGGGCCAGGAGGCGCGCCTTCCG
>NZ_JACYTS010000007.1:0-1086 GCF_014841195.1 Plantibacter sp. CFBP 8798 | reverse complement strand
TCGGCCACCACGGATGGTGACGCATCCGCTGCCCTCGGCAGCCCGTCGGCACCCCTCAGCGTCGATGGTGCCGCGGTCATCGTCCGCGAGCTCCGCAACGCCGGCCGCATCTGCACCAAGCCCGAACTCCAGGCGGCGTCGGTCATCGCCATCGAGCACGCCGCCCACGCACCCCTGCAAGACGTCACCCGCATCGCGAAACTCGTCCGCACCCGCCTCGACCAAGACGGCCGCGAACCCCGCGACGAACTCCTCCGCCGAGCAGAACGCTGCACCATCCACGAACTCCCCACCGGCATGACCCTCCTCCGCGCCGAACTCGCCCCAGAAAGCGCCGCCTTCATCCGCGCCGGCCTCGACGCCCTCATCGGCGCCACCCACCGCAAACCCCACTTCATCCACCCCGACCCTGCCGACCAACCCGACGGATCCGGTCACCCCATGCCCGACGGACCCACGCTCATCCCCACCGACCGGCGACGCGCCATCGCCCTCACCGAGACCTTCCGACACCTGGCCGGCTGCAGCAGCGCCGCCACCGAACTCACCCCCGTCACCGTCATCATCCGCACCGACCACGACACCCTCGAAACCGGCCTCGGTGCTGCCACCATCGACGGCATCGACGAACCCATCGGCCCCGGCGCCCTCCGCCGCCTCGCCGCCGACGCCAACCTCATCCCCGCGGTGCTCAACGGACCATCCCAAGTCCTCGACCTCGGCACCAGCACCCGACTGTTCACCCGCGGACAAAAACTCGCCCTCGCCGAACGCGACGGCGGCTGCGCCTGGACCGGCTGCACCCACCCACCCTCCTTCACCGAAGCCCACCACATCAAATGGTGGTCACAAGGCGGACCCACCAACCTCGACAACGGCATACTCCTCTGCCCCTTCCACCACCACCGCATCCACGACGACCACTGGACCATCACCATCCAAAACGGTGTCCCCTGGTTCATCCCACCCAGCCACATCGACCGACACCAAACCCCCATCCGAGGCGGACGCCTCCACCTCGCCGCCTGAACACATGGCACCCGCGCGCCTCCGCACACGCCTGCCCTTCGACAAGCTCAAGGACCG
>NZ_JACYTS010000006.1:0-5548 GCF_014841195.1 Plantibacter sp. CFBP 8798 | reverse complement strand
GCGTGTTAACGCAAAATGGCCACCCAAGAACCTTGGGTGGCCATTTCAACGAAGAAGTCCGGCGGTGTCCTACTCTCCCACAGGGTCCCCCCTGCAGTACCATCGGCGCAAAGAGTCTTAGCTTCCGGGTTCGGAATGTGACCGGGCGTTTCCCTCTCGCTATGGCCGCCGAAACACTATTGATGTATCAAAGTGAACAAGCAAACCAACACGCTGTGCGAACACAGTGGTGTTGTTTGCGGGTTCTCGACCGTACATCGAGAACCACTCAGTGGACGCGTAGCATCTTCGTATTCAAACAAAGAAAGTGTTATCAAATTATCGGCTTATTAGTACCGGTCAGCTCCGAGAGTCTTTCGTCCTCTCTTCCACATCCGGCCTATCAACCCAGTAGTCTGGCTGGGAGCCTCTCGCCCGAAGGCATGGAAATCTCATCTTAAGGCCGGCTTCCCGCTTAGATGCTTTCAGCGGTTATCCATCCCGAACGTAGCTAATCAGCGGTGCTCCTGGCGGAACAACTGACACACCAGAGGTTCGTCCAACCCGGTCCTCTCGTACTAGGGTCAGATCCTTTCAAATTTCCTGCGCGCGCAGCGGATAGGGACCGAACTGTCTCACGACGTTCTAAACCCAGCTCGCGTACCGCTTTAATGGGCGAACAGCCCAACCCTTGGGACCTACTCCAGCCCCAGGATGCGACGAGCCGACATCGAGGTGCCAAACCATGCCGTCGATATGGACTCTTGGGCAAGATCAGCCTGTTATCCCCGAGGTACCTTTTATCCGTTGAGCGACAGCGCTTCCACAAGCCACTGCCGGATCACTAGTCCCGACTTTCGTCCCTGCTCGACTTGTCAGTCTCACAGTCAAGCTCCCTTGTGCACTTACACTCGACACCTGATTGCCAACCAGGTTGAGGGAACCTTTGGGCGCCTCCGTTACTTTTTGGGAGGCAACCGCCCCAGTTAAACTACCCACCAGGCACTGTCCCTGAACCGGATTACGGTTCGAAGTTAGATATCCAGAGTGACCAGAGTGGTATTTCAACAATGACTCCACCTGAACTAGCGTCCAAGCTTCAAAGTCTCCCACCTATCCTACACAAGCCACACCGAACACCAATACCAAGCTGTAGTAAAGGTCACGGGGTCTTTCCGTCCTGCTGCGCGTAACGAGCATCTTTACTCGTAATGCAATTTCGCCGAGTTCGCGGTTGAGACAGCTGGGAAGTCGTTACGCCATTCGTGCAGGTCGGAACTTACCCGACAAGGAATTTCGCTACCTTAGGATGGTTATAGTTACCACCGCCGTTTACTGGGGCTTAAATTCTCAGCTTCGCCTTGCGGCTAACCGTTCCTCTTAACCTTCCAGCACCGGGCAGGCGTCAGTCCGTATACATCGTCTTGCGACTTGGCACGGACCTGTGTTTTTAGTAAACAGTCGCTTCCCACTGGTCTCTGCGGCCTTCAAACGCTTTCGGAGCAAGTCCTAATACGCCTCAGGCCCCCCTTCTCCCGAAGTTACGGGGGCATTTTGCCGAGTTCCTTAACCACGATTCTCTCGATCTCCTTAGTATTCTCTACCTGACCACCTGAGTCGGTTTGGGGTACGGGCCACTAGAACCTCGCGTCGATGCTTTTCTTGGCAGCATAGGATCACCTACTATCCCTTACGGGTCCGTATCGTGTCTCAGCCTTCACGAGAGACGGATTTGCCTATCTCTCAGCCTACGCACTTACACCGGGACAACCATCGCCCGGCATAGGCTACCTTCCTGCGTCACACCTGTTAATACGCTAAACGCACCAGCATGGGGTCGAGCGTTAGACCGGACCCATCATCCCCGAAGGGAATCAGTCGTCCGGGTTAGGACTCTTAGCACCACTGGATTGTCTTGGGCGGTTCTTCGCGGGTACGGGAATATCAACCCGTTGTCCATCGACTACGCCTGTCGGCCTCGCCTTAGGTCCCGACTTACCCAGGGAAGATTAGCTTGACCCTGGAACCCTTGGTCTTTCGGAGGACATGTTTCTCACATGTCTTTCGCTACTCATGCCTGCATTCTCACTCGTGTAGCGTCCACGGCTGGTTTACACCGCCGCTTCACTCGCCACACGACGCTCTCCTACCCATCAATACGGCTGGACCACGAAGGCCTACCAAAAATATCAATGCCACAACTTCGGTGGCGTGCTTGAGCCCCGTTACATTGTCGGCGCGGAATCACTTGACCAGTGAGCTATTACGCACTCTTTCAAGGGTGGCTGCTTCTAAGCCAACCTCCTGGTTGTCTGTGCAACTCCACATCCTTTCCCACTTAGCACGCGCTTTGGGACCTTAGTTGGTGGTCTGGGTTGTTTCCCTCTCGACGATGAAGCTTATCCCCCACCGTCTCACTGCTGCGCTCTCACTTACCGGCATTCGGAGTTTGGCTGACGTCAGTAAGCTTTTGGGCCCCATCGGCCATCCAGTAGCTCTACCTCCGGCAAGAAACACGCAACGCTGCACCTAAATGCATTTCGGAGAGAACCAGCTATCACGAAGTTTGATTGGCCTTTCACCCCTATCCACAGCTCATCCCCTCAGTTTTCAACCTAAGTGGGTTCGGTCCTCCACGACGTCTTACCGTCGCTTCAACCTGGCCATGGATAGATCACTTCGCTTCGGGTCTAGGACATGCGACTGAATCGCCCTATTCAGACTCGCTTTCGCTACGGCTACCCCACACGGGTTAACCTCGCCACATATCGCTAACTCGCAGGCTCATTCTTCAAAAGGCACGCTGTCACACCAACAAGGGTGCTCCAACGGTTTGTAAGCAAACGGTTTCAGGTACTATTTCACTCCCCTCCCGGGGTACTTTTCACCTTTCCCTCACGGTACTTGTCCGCTATCGGTCATCTGGGAGTATTTAGGCTTATCAGGTGGTCCTGACAGATTCACACGGGATTTCTCGGGCCCCGTGCTACTTGGGATACTCCTCGCACGATTGCAGCATTTCGACTACCGGGCTGGCACCGTCTCTGGCTGGGCTTTCAATCCCATTCGTCTATACCACGTTCTAATGCTCCCCGAATATCAGTTCGGAGTGAGAAGTCCCACAACCCCGGACATGCAACGCCTGATAGCTATCACACATGCCCGGTTTAGCCTCTTCCGATTTCGCTCGCCACTACTGACGGAATCACTGTTGTTTTCTCTTCCTGGGGGTACTGAGATGTTTCACTTCCCCCCGTTCCCTCTACCCGCCCTATATATTCAGGCGGGAGTCACCAGATCACCACAAGGGGCCTGGTGGGGTTTCCCCATTCGGAAATCCTCGGATCACAGCTCGTTTATCAGCTCCCCGAGGCTTATCGCAGATTACTACGTCCTTCTTCGGCTCCAGATGCCAAGGCATCCACCGTTTGCTCTTAGAAATTTGAAATCACATGAGTTTGAATCGATCGGCACCAGTTACCTGATGCAGATTGACCAATGATCAACATCACTTCCGAAGAAGCATGTTTTGATCTTTGTGATCCACAACCCCAAAGGGTCATGAATCTAAGATGCTCGCGTCCACTGTGTAGTTCTCAAAGTACGGGCGGTACCTCTCTCCTTGACCATTCATGTCAAGCAAAAGAGGCCCTGAGGTTCGTCCTTCCTCCACCGAAGCGGAGAAGATCCGGTCCCTCAGGACCCAACAGCGTGCATATGCAAACCCTCCAGCCGGCCACCGTTCCAATCTCCCGAAGAAGACGTACTTGCTGGCAGACTCTCACGTCTGCATCAATGTCAATGTTCCACCCATGAGCGCCACCCGAGAACATTCGTCTCAGTGTGACTTGGCAACGTAAACCTCGCTGTATACAGACGAGCGTTGCACATGCTCCTTAGAAAGGAGGTGATCCAGCCGCACCTTCCGGTACGGCTACCTTGTTACGACTTAGTCCTAATTACCGATCCCACCTTAGACAGCTCCATCCTTGCGGTTAGGCCACTGGCTTCGGGTGTTACCGACTTTCATGACTTGACGGGCGGTGTGTACAAGGCCCGGGAACGTATTCACCGCAGCGTTGCTGATCTGCGATTACTAGCGACTCCGACTTCATGAGGTCGAGTTGCAGACCTCAATCCGAACTGGGACCAGCTTTTTGGGATTCGCTCCACCTTACGGTATTGCAGCCCTTTGTACTGGCCATTGTAGCATGCGTGAAGCCCAAGACATAAGGGGCATGATGATTTGACGTCGTCCCCACCTTCCTCCGAGTTGACCCCGGCAGTATCCCATGAGTTCCCACCATTACGTGCTGGCAACATAGAACGAGGGTTGCGCTCGTTGCGGGACTTAACCCAACATCTCACGACACGAGCTGACGACAACCATGCACCACCTGTTTACGAGTGTCCAAAGAGTTGACCATTTCTGGCCCGTTCTCGTATATGTCAAGCCTTGGTAAGGTTCTTCGCGTTGCATCGAATTAATCCGCATGCTCCGCCGCTTGTGCGGGCCCCCGTCAATTCCTTTGAGTTTTAGCCTTGCGGCCGTACTCCCCAGGCGGGGCGCTTAATGCGTTAGCTACGACACGGAAACCGTGGAATGGTCCCCACATCTAGCGCCCAACGTTTACGGGGTGGACTACCAGGGTATCTAAGCCTGTTTGCTCCCCACCCTTTCGCTCCTCAGCGTCAGTAGCGGCCCAGAGATCTGCCTTCGCCATCGGTGTTCCTCCTGATATCTGCGCATTCCACCGCTACACCAGGAATTCCAATCTCCCCTACCGCACTCTAGTCTGCCCGTACCCACTGCAGACCCGAGGTTGAGCCTCGGGATTTCACAGCAGACGCGACAAACCGCCTACGAGCTCTTTACGCCCAATAATTCCGGACAACGCTTGCACCCTACGTATTACCGCGGCTGCTGGCACGTAGTTAGCCGGTGCTTTTTCTGCAGGTACCGTCACTTTCGCTTCTTCCCTGCTAAAAGAGGTTTACAACCCGAAGGCCGTCGTCCCTCACGCGGCGTTGCTGCATCAGGCTTTCGCCCATTGTGCAATATTCCCCACTGCTGCCTCCCGTAGGAGTCTGGGCCGTGTCTCAGTCCCAGTGTGGCCGGTCACCCTCTCAGGCCGGCTACCCGTCGTCGCCTTGGTGAGCCATTACCTCACCAACAAGCTGATAGGCCGCGAGTCCATCCTTGACCAAAATTCTTTCCAGCAACTCACCATGCGGTGGAAGCTCGTATCCGGTATTAGACGTCGTTTCCAACGCTTATCCCAGAGTCAAGGGCAGGTTACTCACGTGTTACTCACCCGTTCGCCACTAATCCACCCAGCAAGCTGGGCTTCATCGTTCGACTTGCATGTGTTAAGCACGCCGCCAGCGTTCGTCCTGAGCCAGGATCAAACTCTCCGTAAATGTTGAATTGCACGACCACCGAAGTGACCGGCACATTTCGCGCACCATGCCACCGGAATAGGTGAACACGATGCAAGTTTGAAACTGACAGAACAAATCATTACTGACTTGCTTTGTTTTGTTTAAATGTTTTCCAAAGGAATCTCTT
>NZ_JACYTS010000005.1:0-27833 GCF_014841195.1 Plantibacter sp. CFBP 8798 | reverse complement strand
GGAGAGTAGGACACCGCCGGACTTCTTCGTTGAAATGGCCACCCAAGGTTCTTGGGTGGCCATTTTGCGTTAACACGCAGTGCGTTAACACGCACAGCGCGTTCAGTGGTAGAAACACGAATTTGCAAAACGCCTGGTCACAGCGTACGCTTGACCCTTGGTGTGGACGCTCCATGTCCACATCGTGTCCACGATCCCCACCGCTCACGCAGACCGGGATCGCGCACGCCGACAAGAGATCTTGGGCAGGGCAGTCGCCCTGCGGTAATGAAGGAGAAACTACTATGGCAGCAGTGTGCCAGGTGACAGGAGCCGTTCCCGGCTTCGGTCACAACATCTCGCACTCGCACCGTCGCACGAAGCGCCGCTTCGACCCGAACGTGCAGAAGAAGACCTACTACGTGCCCTCGCTGCGTCGTAACGTCACCCTCAAGGTGTCCGCCAAGGGCATCAAGGTGATCGACGCCCGTGGCATCGAATCCGTCGTCAAGGACATTCTCGCTCGTGGGGTGAAGATCTAATGGCTAAGCAGCAGGACGTCCGTCCAATCATCAAGCTCCGTTCGACGGCTGGTACCGGTTACACGTACGTGACCAAGAAGAACCGTCGCAACAACCCAGACCGTCTCGTGCTCAAGAAGTACGACCCCGTAGTGCGCAAGCACGTTGAATTCCGAGAGGAGCGCTAAACATGGCTAAGAAGAGCAAGATCGCCCGTAACGAGCAGCGCAAGGTTATCGTCGACCGCTACGCCACGAAGCGCGCCGAGCTGAAGAAGGCTCTCGTCGACCCCGCCGGGACCGACGAGTCGCGTGAAGCAGCTCGCCTCGGCCTCCAGAAGCTTCCTCGCAACGCTTCGCCGGTTCGCCTCCGCAACCGCGACGCGATCGACGGTCGCCCGCGAGGCAACCTCTCGAAGTTCGGCATCAGCCGCGTTCGCTTCCGCGACATGGCGCACAAGGGCGAACTGCCCGGCGTCCGCAAGTCGAGCTGGTAACACCCGCTCAGTCGGAGCTCACATTCCGCTGACACAGCAACGCAACACCGAAAGGGCCGTCCGCATCGCGGGCGGCCCTTTCGCGTTGTCGGCGACAGCTGCAAGGATCGAACGGTTCCCACATCCATCGAGGAGGCGCTGCTGGACGTCCGCACGCAACGAGCCATCGCCCTCCTGGTCGCCGGCTGCTTCTTCATGGAGAACCTCGACGGGACGATCCTCACCACAGCCGCACCGAGTATCGCCCGGGACCTCGGCACCTCGTCGACCGCCGTCGGGCTCGCGGTCACCGCATTCCTGCTCACGGTGGCCGTGCTCATCCCCGTCAGCGGTTGGCTGACGGACCGGTTCGGTGCCAAGCGCATCTTCGCACTGGCGATCGCGGTGTTCACGATCGCCTCCGTGCTGTGTGCGTTGAGCTCGAGCCTGCCGATGCTCGTCGGCTTCCGGGTGCTCCAGGGCGTCGGCGGGGCGTTGATGGTGCCGGTCGGCCGCTTGGCCGTGCTCCGGGTGACGCCCAAGGAGCGGTTGATACAGGCCATCGCCCTCCTGACGTGGCCCGCCCTCGCCGCCCCGATCATCGCGCCGTTCCTCGGTGGGGTGATCACCCAGTACGCCTCCTGGCACTGGATCTTCCTCATCAACGTGCCGATCGGTGTCGTCGCCTTCATCGTGGCGCTCCGCATCGTCCCCGACTTCGCCGCCGACGAGGTGCCTCCGCTCGACTGGCTCGGCCTGTCGCTCGCCTGCGTTGGGCTCGCCTCGCTCCTCGTGGCGGCGTCCCTGGTGTCCGGCGCCGGGTTCGACGCCCGGTGGTTCATCGGGTCGCTCGTGGCAGGTGTCGTTCTGCTCGCCCTCGCGATCCGGCACCTGTTCCGTGCCCCCCACCCATTCGTCGACCTCCGCTCGCTGCGCATCGAGACCTTCCGTCTGGCCAACGCCGGGGGCAGCGTCTACCGGCTCACCATCAGCGCCGTCCCCTTCCTCCTGCCGCTGCTCTTCCAGGACGCATTCGGCTGGACGCCCGTCCAGGCCGGTTCGATGGTGCTCTTCCTCTTCGCCGGCAACCTCGCGATCAAGCCGGCGACGACCTGGATGCTGCGGCGGTTCGGATTCCGTCTGGTGCTCGTGTCGTCGAACCTGATCGGAGTCCTGTGCATGGCCGGGATGGCGTTCCTCACCGCTGACACGTCGATCGTGCTCATGGCACTGCTGCTCTTCCTCAGCGGGGTCGCCCGGTCGATCGGCTTCACGGCGTACAACACCATCACCTTCGCCGACGTCGAACCCGCTGCGATGTCTCGCGCCAACACCCTCAACTCGACCCTGCAACAGGTCGCGAGCGGCTTCGGTGTCGCCGTCGGAGCGATCCTGCTGACGACCGGATTCTCCCTCGAGGACGGGGTCGGTGGCGGCCAGCTGCTGCCGTATCAGTTCGCGTTCCTCGCGATCGCCGTCCTGACCCTCTTCCCGACGATCGAGGCGTGGTTGCTGTCGCGAGCTGCCGGGCACAGCGTCATCGGGGTCCGCTGAGCGGCCACACCGACGGCTCCCAGCTGGGAAACGACCGACACGCAGGCCCGATTGTCCGCGTAGAGCGGAGAAATCCGCGAAATCTCGCGGATTGCTGCTACATTCGAGGCGGTCACACCGACCAGTTGGTGCCGTATCAGCGACACCTTCGCTACCAACACATCAGCTGTACGTTGCAGCAACGTCCGAGGAGGACCCTCACAATGGCAAATTTGAACAAGACCGAACTCGTCGCCGCCATCGCCGCATCGACCGGCCAGAGCCAGGCGACCGTCGGCAGCGTTGTCGACGCGCTGTTCACCACCGTCGCTGAGACCGTCGCCACGGGCGGCAAGGTCTCGATCCCGGGTTGGATCGCCTTCGAGCAGACCGACACCGCCGCTCGCACGGGCCGCAACCCGCAGACCGGCGCCGAGATCCAGATCCCGGCAGGCAAGCGCGTCAAGGTGACCGCCGGCTCGAAGCTCAAGGCTTCCGTCAAGTAAGTCGTCGCGGGCGCGAGCCCGCACGGACTCGGACCACGGAGACACTCCGCCGGTTCAGACCACACAGCAGGGCGTCGCGAGAGCGACGCCCTGCTGTCGTTCGTCCGGGTGCCGTCCGGGGCGCGGCGAGGTGTCGGCGGCTCGGCCTAGCATTGCTGTCATGCGGATCCTCCACACCTCGGACTGGCACCTCGGCCGTTCGCTGCACGGGGTCGACCTGCTCCCCTTCCAACGCGACTTCCTGGCGCACCTCGAGCAGACGGTCGTGGACCACAAGGTCGACGTCCTCCTCGTCGCCGGCGACATCTACGACCGCGCCATCCCGCCGGTCGAGGCGGTGACGCTGCTGTCGGAGTCGCTCGGGCGGCTTGCTGGCCGCACCCGCGTCATCCTCGCCCCGGGCAACCATGATTCGGCCATCCGGCTCGGTTTCGGCGCCGCCATGCTGCGCGACGGGATCGACATTCGCGCCGACCTCGCGCGGGTCGGCGAACCGGTCCTGGTGGACGACGAACACGGGCCCGTCGCCTTCTACCCGCTGCCCTACCTCGACCCCGACACCGCGCGAGGGGTGCTCGCTCCGGACGACCAGCCGCTCGCGCGGTCGCACGCCGCCGTCATGGGTGCAGCCCTCGCGAGCGTCCGAGCCGATCTCGCGCAGCGTCGCGAGCACGGAGCGGTCCGGTCGGTCGTTGCTGCGCACGCCTTCGTCATCGGTGGTCTCGCGAGCGACAGCGAACGCGACATCCGGATCGGCGGGGTCGATGCGGTGCCCGCCCAGCTGTTCGACGACTTCGACTACGTCGCGCTCGGCCACCTCCACGGTGCGCAGCGCGTCGGGGCCGCGACGGGCGTCGAACGCATGCGGTACTCCGGGTCGCCGCTCGCCTACTCCTTCTCCGAACGCAACCAGGTGAAGTCGAGCGTGCTGGTCGACCTCGCCGCCGACGGCTCCGTGCACCTGGAACTGCTGCCGGCGCCGGTGCCCCGTCGGCTCGTCGACGTCACCGGAACCCTCGCAGAGCTGCAGGGCCCCACGGGAGACGACGCCGTCGACGCCTGGGTGCGCGCCACGGTCACCGACGACGTCCGGCCACCGGAGCTGTACGCGACGCTGACCCGGCGCTTCCCGCACCTGCTCGTCTGGTCGCACGCGCCGGCGAACCGTTCCGAGGAGGCTCGCGCCGCAGCCGTCACGGCGGTCTCCGACCCGGTCGAGGTCACCGCCGAGTTCATCGAGTACGCGACGGGTGCACCGGCGACCACTCGCGAGCGGGAGCTCATCGCGGCGGCGAACGAGGCAGCACTCGCCGCGGAGGTGAGTGCCTGATGCGCCTGCACCGACTGACGCTGCAGGCCATCGGACCGTACGCCGGTGAGCACACCATCGACTTCGTCGAACTCGGGCGGGCTGGTCTGTTCCTCCTGGAGGGACCGACCGGCGCCGGCAAGTCCACGATCATCGACGCCATCGTGTTCGGGCTGTACGGCGAACTCGCCGGTACCGGGGCCAGCAAGGACCGCCTCCACTCGCACCACGCGCAGCCCGGGACGGAACCGTTCGTGGAACTCGTCTTCGAGACTGGATCCGGCGTGTACCGGGTGCGGCGGACGCCGGCCTACCAGCGGCCGAAGCAGCGCGGTGCCGGCTTCACACCGCAGCAGGCGAGCGCCACCCTCGTCCGCCTGACCGATCCCGACGCACTGGCCGGAGAGACCCTGTCGACCCGCGCGCAGGAGATCGGTCCTGAGATCAGCCGGATCGTCGGTCTCACCCGGGAACAGTTCGTCCAGACCATCGTCCTCCCGCAGGGCGAGTTCGCGAAGTTCCTCGCCGCCGGCGGTGAGGAGCGCAGCGAGCTCCTCCGGTCCCTGTTCGGGACGGAGCACTACGAGCGGGTCGCCAAGCACCTCGTCGAGCAACGTCGGCAGGCCCAACGCGACATCGAAGGCGCACGAGAGGCGCTGGGCCGCGCGATCGCCCGGTTCGCTGGAGCGGCCGAACTCGACGACGCACGGGAACTCGTCGCGGGCAAGGGAGCGGACACCCCGGCCGGGATGGACGTCCCAGCGGCGGTCGATGCCGAGTCAGGTGCTCCCGCGACTGCCGGTGAGCCGTCGGCTGCGGAGCCCGACCTCCACCCGGACGTCGCGGATGGCGAGCCCGAACCCGACATCGCGACCCTCGCGGTCCCGCTCGAAGCCGATTCCGAAGACCTCGTCGGTGACGCCACGCGTATCGTCGCCGTCCTCGAGCGCCACGCCGCCGCCGACGCCTCGACCGCTGGCGAGGCGCGGGTCGCCCTGGAGGGCGCTCGCACCGAACACGCCGCGGCCCAGACGCTGCTCGCGTCCATCGAACGTCGCGCGGAGCTACTGACCGAGCGCGAGCTGCTCTCGGTGGACGACGAACCGGTCGCGCGGCTCTCCGAACGGATTGCGGCAGCGGCTCGGGCGGACACCGTCGCGTCCGCGCTCGCCGGAGCGGCCACGGCATCGGCGGCGCTCCAGGATGCCATCGCGTCGCTCACCGCGATGGAGGAGCAGGCCGACGAGGCGATCGTCGCACTCGACGACGCGTCCGTCGCCGGGCGCCGCGAATCCCTCACCGTTGAGCGGGCGTCGATGGCGGCAGTGCTCGTCCTCGAAGCCGCCGACGCCGACCGCGAACGCGCGCTCACAGCGCTCACCGAGGAGCTCGCGACCGTCGACGAACGGCTCGCCGAGCTCGCTGCGGAACAGACCCGGCGGGACGCCCGCCGGGCAGCGCTCAGCTCGGCACCGGAGCGCGCCTCGCGTGCGGCCACCGAGTCGGCCAGGGCCGCCCGGTCCGTCGAGCGCGTGGCTGAACGTCGTGCGGTGCTGGATCGGGTGGACGCGGCCGACGACCGCCTCGAGGGGCTCGCCGACGAGGTCACCGAGGCCGCCACGGCCGCGAAGGCGGCGATCGACGTCGAGACGTCGCTGCGCCTCCGAAGGATCGAGGGCATGGCGGGTGAACTCGCCACCGGCTTGCGGGACGGCGAGCCGTGCAGCGTCTGCGGTTCGCTGAGTCATCCGGCGCCCGCGGTGCTCGACGGAGACCACCCCGACGCGGACGCGGTCGAAGCGGCATCCGTCGCGCGGGCCGATGCCGAGGCGACGATGCAGTCGGCGCAGAATGCCCGGGACATCGCCCGGGCGGAGCGTCGTCGCCTCGTCGAGCAGTTCCTCGCGCTGGCCGACGACCCGGGCGACGTGGCTGCAACCGGCTCGTCCGACGCTTCGACGGCGACGACCGGCTTCGACCCGGTCGCTGCGCGGGCGGCCGTCGATGCGGCCGCTGCGGAGGCCGACCGGCAGTACGCGGAGGCCGTGGTCACTGCCGAGCAGGCGGACGCCGAGGTCGCGGAGGCCGGGCGCCTCGCGGACGAGCACCTGGCCGGCGTGGTCGCGGTGTCGGAACGCACCGCCACTCGGGCGACACTGACCGAGCGGCTCGCCGCCGCGCAGCGCGCCCACGAGCAGGCCCGCGCCGAGGTGGCCGGTGTCCTCGCCGGTCGAGCGGCTTCACTTGCCGAGCTCGACGCGATGCTCGAGGCTGAGCTCTCCTCGCTGTCCCTGCTCGCGGCGGCACGAGCGACCGTCGCTGACCGGCGCCTGCGTGACGCCGAGCGCGCGGTCGAGCTGGAGGCGGGACTCGAGCGGGCCGGGTTCGCCGACCGCGCGGCCGCGGAAGCCGCAGTCATGAACGGGGTCGAACGGGCGAGCGCCGAGGCGCGGGTGGCCGATCACCTGCGTCACACGACCGCGAACGCGGAAGCACTCGCGAGCCCGGCCATCGCCGGAGTCGCCGGTACCGCCGCACCCGACGTCGAAGCGACGGCTCGACGACTGGCCGACGCCGAAGCGGCGGCAGGAACCGCGACCGCAGCGGCCGCCGTCTCCGCACGACGAGCGACCAACGCGGCGGCGGCCTGCACGGCGCTCGCCGAGGCGGCCGACGAGAACGCCGACGCGGTCCGCGAGGCCGCGGCCGTCGTCCGCCTCGCCGACGTGGTGTCGGCCACGGGCAGCGAGAACAGCACGAAGGTCACCCTCGGCACCTACGTGCTCCTGCGCCGCTTCGAGGATGTCGTGGCGGCGGCGAACGCGCGCCTGGAGTCGATGTCAGGCGGGCGCTACGAGCTCGTCCGCAGCGATGTCAAGGAAGGACCCTCCCGCAGCCAGCGCGTCGGATTGTCGCTCACGGTGCACGATCACCGGACCGACCGGCGTCGCGATCCGAAGTCGCTGTCCGGTGGCGAGACGTTCTACGCCTCCCTCTGCCTCGCACTCGGGCTGGCGGACGTCGTGACGGGCGAGGCCGGCGGTGTCGAGCTCGGCACGCTCTTCGTCGACGAAGGGTTCGGCAGCCTCGACCCCGAGACGCTCGACACCGTGATGGCCGAGCTCGGTCGGCTCTCGGCCGGCGGCCGCGTCGTCGGCGTCGTCAGCCACGTCGAGGAGATGAAGCAGCGCATCGGCGAACGCATCGAGGTGCGGCGGCTGGAAGACGGCTCCTCGACCCTGCTCGTCCGGGCGTGAGCGGCGCCCTCCGACAGGCTCAGGGACCGAGCGCCGGCTGAGCCCGCTGCGGTCGGGGTTCCCAGCAGCGCCGCGTAGGCTTGCAGCGTGAATCGTGTCGTCCGCCTCGCGGGTCCTGCCCTCCTGCTCCTCGTGGCTGTGGCGACCCTCCTCGCGGGTCTGGCCTTCGGCGGCGGAGCGGATGCGCAACTCCTGGGCGATCCCGGCGCCGTCGTGCGGTGGGGGCTCCCGATCGCACAACTGCTCGTCAACCTGAGCGCCGCCGTCACCATCGGCGCGTTGCTCATGGCCTGCTGGGCGCTCAGCCCGGACCGGCGCGAGTACGGCGCGGCGCTCGACGTCGCCGCAGCCGGCGCCGCGGTCTTCACCGTCGCGTCCGGCGTGACGGGCTTCTTCACCTTCCTGAACGTCACGCAGGTGCCGCTCACCTTCGACGACGCGTTCGGCGCGAAGCTCAGCCTCTTCTTCACCGGGATCGAGTCGGGTCAGGCCTGGCTGCAGACGACCCTCATCGCCGCGGCCGTCACGGTGCTCTGCTTCGCCGTCCGCAATCACACGGTGCTTGTGTTCGTCTTCGGGCTGTCCCTCGTGTCGCTGCTGCCGATGGCCCAGCAGGGTCACTCCGCCGAGGCGAGCGGGCACAACGCCGCCGTCACCGCGCTCGGCCTGCACCTCGTGTTCGCCGCCATCTGGCTCGGCGGTCTGCTCACGCTGGTCTTCATCCGCAAGACCCTCGAAGACGGCCGGCTCGCCCCCGTGCTCATGCGGTACTCGACCGTGGCACTCGTGTCCTTCGTCGTCGTGGCCGTCTCCGGATACGTGAGCGCCGAGCTGCGCATCGGCTCGCTCGACCGCCTGGGCACCCCGTACGGCATCCTCGTCCTCGTCAAGGTCTTCGCACTGCTGGCGCTCGGCCTGTTCGGTGCGCTGCAGCGTCGGGTGCTCATCGGCCGCATCGAGCGGTCCGCCGCTGCACGTGCGGACACCCCCGCGGGCCGCACGGGCACCTTCTGGTGGCTGGTCGCCCTCGAGCTCGGGTTCATGGGCATCGCCTCCGGTGCCGCCGCAGCCCTCGCGAAGACGGCCCCGCCGGTCGACCAGACCGTGCCGACCGCGCCGACACCCGCGGTGCTGCTCACCGGGGAGGAACTGCCGCCGGAACTGACCTTCTCGCGGTACTTCACCGAGTGGAACATCGACCTGCTGTGGTTGCTCGCCTGCGCCTTCGGCATCTTCTTCTACATCGCGGGTGTCGTCCGCCTCCACCGCCGTGGCGACTCCTGGCCGATCCTGCGCACCGTCAGCTGGGTGCTCGGGCTGCTCGTGCTCTTCTACCTCACCTGCGGTGGCATCAACGTCTACCAGCCGTACCTCTTCAGCGTGCACATGCTCGGGCACATGGGCCTCACCATGCTCGTCCCCGTGCTCCTCGTCCCCGGAGCGCCTGTCACACTGCTCGCGCGGGCGGTGCGGAAGCGCTCGGACGACTCCCGAGGGGGTCGGGAATGGGTGCTCCTGGCCGTGCACTCGAAGTTCGCGGGGATCATCTCGAACCCGATCGTCACCGCGGTGCTCTTCGCCGGATCACTCTGGGTGTTCTACTACACGCCGCTGTTCCGCTGGTCGATGGAGGACCACATCGGCCACGAGTGGATGGTGGTGCACTTCCTCATCACCGGCTACCTCTTCGTGCAGTCGCTCATCGGCATCGACCCGGTCCCGTATCGCCTGCCGTACCCGATGCGGCTCCTGCTGCTCTTCGCGACGATGGCGTTCCACGCGTTCTTCGGGCTGGCGATCATCTCCTCGACCGGGCTGTTCCTCGCCGACTGGTTCGGGGCGATGGGACGCACGTGGGGGCAGGCACCGCTCCTCGACCAGCAGACGGGCGGCGGGATCGCCTGGAGCGTCGGCGAGATCCCGACCCTGGCGCTCGCCGTCGCCGTCGCGATCTCCTGGAGCAAGAGCGACGCGAAGGACCAGAAGCGGCTCGATCGCAACGCGGACCGCACGAACGACGCGGAGCTCAACGAGTACAACGAGCGTCTCGCGCGCATGGCGGCCAACGACACCCGCTCCTAGCCCGCGAACTGTCACTCCGGAACAGTGTGAGGGGTGTCGGACTGTGTCGAAGTGACAGTTCGCGGGCTTCAGCGGAGGTCGATGTAGAGGGAGCCGTCGTCGCGGATCGTCACGAACGCAGAAAGCGTGAACGGGACGTCCTCGTCGAGGGTCGAGACCGTGCCGTCGAACAGCGACTTCACGTCGACGACGAGGTGCGCGGCTCCGGCCGTCGCCGGCATCTGCCAACCGGTGTCGCCCGGCTGGACCGCCACCACGGGGTAGGCCGCGATGGACCACACCGGTAGGTCGTCCACGCGATCGCGGATCACCATGCCGAACGGGCACCCGGTGGGCTGGAGGACCTGTTGCGTGGCGCAGTTGTCGAGGTAGCCGTCGATCTGCGTCTGGACCTCCCCGACGAAGTCCGAGGTGGCACTCGCGGTCACCTCGGCATCGACGACGCTCGCGACCTCGGTCGTCGTCGCCGTCTCCACCGACGCCGCCAGGTAGGTGGTGTCGACGTCGAAGTCGACGCTGCCCGGCGTGAAGGTGAGGAGCGGGATGGTGGAGGTGAAGGCCCCCTCGGTCCCCTCCGCGACGCGGCGGGTGTCGAGCTCGAAACCGTTCGCCCGGAACCCGGTCGTGTGCGTGACCGTCAGCTGGACGACGCTCAACGGGCTCGTCTCGAAGCGCCACGACGGGAACAATCCGAAGGTGCGCTCGCCGCTCGTGATCGAGAACACCGTGCTGTGCGGCTGCCCCGCGAGTCGGTACGAGAAGGTGACCTCGTGGGCGCCCGAGCCCGTCGTGACGTCGGAGACGAGGCGCACGTCCTCGATCGTGCCGAGCGCCTCGCTCCGGAGCAGGGCGTCCGAGCTCTCGGCGGGCAGGCCCGCGTCGGCGAGTTCGGCGGAGCTCAGGGCGACTCCGGGCAACGCGAGCGCGGTCGCGGCGTCGTCGTCTGCGAGGGCGTCCAGGTAGCCGCGCGCGAAGGAACCGGCGCCGTAGACGTCGCGGGCGACGGCCGACCAGGCGGAGACGATGGCCGCGACGAGCAGCGCCGCGATGCAGAGCCACAGCACGACGGCGCGGACGAGCGCACCGCGCACCGTTCCCGGGCGTCGCAGCTCCCCACGTGTCGCGACATGGCTCATCCTGACATCCTAGGCGGGCACCTCGCGTAGGATTGGAGGGCGAAAACGGGAGGGAACCGAAGCATCATGAGCGTAGCCCTCTCCGCCGAGCAGCAAGCCGTCTTCGACCGCATCGAGAGCACCCGCGAGCACCTGTTCGTGACGGGTCGAGCGGGCACCGGGAAGTCGACGCTCCTCAACCACCTCGCCTGGAACACCTCGAAGCAGCTGGCCATCTGCGCCCCGACGGGTGTCGCCGCGCTGAACGTCGGCGGCCAGACGATCCACTCGTTGTTCCGCCTGCCGATCGGGCTCATCGCCGACCACACGATCGACCAGAACGATCAGACCCGCAAGCTGCTCAACTCCATCGACACCCTCGTCGTCGATGAGGTCTCCATGGTGAGCGCCGACCTCATGGACGCCATGGACCGGAGTCTCCGGCAGGCCCGGCAGCGGCCGCGCGAGCCGTTCGGCGGCGTGCAGATCGTGCTCTTCGGCGACCCGTACCAGCTCGCTCCGGTGCCCGGCAGCCTCGAGGAACGGGCGTACATCGCCGACACCTACCGCTCGTTCTGGTTCTTCGACGCCAAGGTGTGGTCCGAGACGCCGCTGCAGCTCGTCGAGCTCACGGAGATCCACCGCCAGCACGAGGCCGAGTTCAAGTACCTCCTCAACGGCGTCCGGCACGGCCAGGTCACCGCCGAGATGGCCGGCCGACTGAACGGCATGGGCGCCAGGACCCCTCCCGAGGACGGCGTCATCACCCTCGCGAGCCGCAACGACACCGTCGACCGCATCAACAAGGCGGCGCTCGCCAAGCTCGACGGCAAGCCACTTACCGCCAACGCGGAGGTCTCGGGCGACTTCGGCGGTCGGGCGTTCCCCGCCGACGAGGCGCTCGACCTCAAGGTCGGTGCGCAGGTCATGTTCCTCCGCAACGACAGCGAGCGTCGCTGGGTGAACGGCACGCTCGGGACCGTGGTGAAGATCGACTCCACCGTCTGGGTCGAGGTCGACGGCGAGCAGTTCGAGGTCGAGCCGGCGACGTGGGAGAAGTACAAGTACTCCTACTCCTCGGTGACGAAGCAGCTGAAGCGCGACATCGTGGCCGAGTTCACGCAGTTCCCGCTGCGGCTCGCGTGGGCGGTCACCATCCACAAGTCGCAGGGTAAGACCTACGACCGCGCGATCGTCGACCTCGGCAGCCGCGCGTTCAGCCCGGGGCAGAGCTACGTCGCACTCAGCCGCATCTCGACGCTCGACGGTCTCTACCTCTCCCGGCCGCTGCGCCCGAGCGACATCATCGTCGACACCGACGTGAAGCGGTTCATGTCGGGGCAGTAGCGTCCGTTCGCCCATTGTTGGGCGAATCGGCGCTCCGTCGCCCGAAAAGGGGCGAACGAACGGGGTCGATGACCCTACGATTGTCGGTTATGACGCATCCCATGCAGCAGGGCTGGCCGCAGCCCGGTCCGATCACCG
This sequence comes from Plantibacter sp. CFBP 8798, assembly GCF_014841195.1. NCBI lineage: Bacteria > Bacillati > Actinomycetota > Actinomycetes > Micrococcales > Microbacteriaceae > Plantibacter > Plantibacter sp. CFBP 8798. The sequence goes on along the minus strand of NZ_JACYTS010000005.1, from coordinate 15,571 downwards.
CCTGGCGCACGCTCGAGCTGAACGCCAGCAAGCCGCCGTTCGCCGGATACTGGGGGTTCATCCCACTCGTCGTGCGCATTGACGGCTTCGAGCACCGCCCGACCTGGGGACCGTCGCAGTTCACGGTTCCGGCCGACCGGCCCGTGCAGGTCTCGTGCTCGATGGCGTGGCTGTGGGAGTTCGGCCGTGCCGACTACCTGCTGCAGCCCGGCGAGGCGCCGACGCTCGACTACATCGCGCCGGCGCAGCAGTGGGTCTCAGGCTCGCTCGCTCCGAGGGGTCAGGCGGTCATCAAGGGACGCGGCGCGCAGATCGCGGTGTACGCCGTGCTGGCAGTGGTCTTCATCGCGATACTCGGCATCCTGCCGCTCGCGTACCTCATGACCTGAGCGCCCGTCGACGCTTCGCGCTGACCAGCCTGGTCGTGGGTTGAGGAGACGTCAGGTGCGGTCGACGGCCCGGAGCAGGATCGCGCCGAGCTCGGCCGGCTTCGTGAACTGCGGCCAGTGGCCCGTCGGGAGGTCGACGAACTCGACGTCCTGCAGCCGCGCCAGTTCCGCGACATACGGGTGGCCCTGTTCCATCAGGCCGCGGAGCATCTCAGACGAGAACTCGCACGCGACCACCGTCGCCGGGACGGACAGGCGGCGGTCGTCGTCCGAGAGCTGCTGTCGGTCGACGGCGACGCCCTTCGGTTGCGGGACGGCCCTGGCCCGGAATTGCTCGCGGAGCCCCTCGTCCAGGTCGACGAGGTCCTCCGCGTCGAACACCGTCCAGTCGGGCAGTGGGATATCGGAACCCGACGAGGGGAGTTCCTCGTTGATGCACGCGCCGTCGGCGAGCGGACCCGAGTCGACGTACACGGCGCGGACGACGCGGTCAGGGCGGGCGTCGATCGCGGCGGAGATGATGGCGCCGCCGCCCGAATGCCCGACGAGCACGACGGGCTCGGTGCCGGCGTCGATCTCGGCGACCACGGCGTCGACGTGGTCGCGGAGGCCGATGCCGGCGCGGTCAGCAGTGACGCTTTCGAGGCCGGGGAGGGTGAGCGGTCGGACCCGGTGGCCGGCTGCCTCGAGCGGGGGTGTGACCGCACTCCACGAGGATGCGTCGAGCCAGAAGCCGGGTACGAGGATGACGTCCATGCCCGAGATGCTACGCCGCGCGAGCGACACGCGGGAGGGGCGTTTCGCCGACCGCGCGGCGCCCGGCCGAAAGCTGAGACGGACGGATCAGGCGACGGCGGTCGCTGCGGCCTTCGCGGTCGCGAGGTCGCGGAAGAGGTCGGTGTTGAAGCGGTACGCCACCATGACCTCGTCGATCACGCGGGCCTGCTCCTCGTCGTCCCACGGCACGGCGTCGAGCTGCTCGCGGTAGGTGTCTTTGAACTCGCGCGGCTTCGCGATGTCGCCGAAGAGGTAGAAGCCGACGCCGTTGGTGTCGAAGCCGAACTGGCGCTGCATGAGCGTGCGGATGATCTGCCCGCCCGAGAGGTCGCCGAGGTACCGGGTGTAGTGGTGCGCGACGAAGCCGCCGGGCCAGACGGCGCCGACCTCGTTGATCCGTGCCACGTACCGGGCGGTAGTGGGCAGCGGCGTGATCTGTTCGCGCCAGTCCGGACCGATCAGGAACTCGAGGTCCTGCACGATGGCGGGGAGCCGCGTCAGCTTGTCACTGATGAACGGAGCGGCGACGGCATCGGCGCGCATGCGGTCGGCTGCGGCCTCGAGGGCCTCGTAGATGAAGAAGTGCTGCGCGACGAGGGCGACGTAGTCCTCCTTCGAACCCTTCCCGGTCATGAGGTCGCTCATGAAGTCCGCCCCCTCGCTGGAGGAGTGGCCGGAGGATGTGCGCTCGCGCAGGGCCTGGGAGAAGGGGATCACAGTGCTCATGTCGGACTCCGCGTCGGCTGGTTCGGTAAGGGTTGCCTAAGTGTAACGGGCAGGGCTCGTGAACGGGAGGGTGAATCTGTCGCTGTGGAGGGAATCAGTGGCTGCTGTGCAGGGAACCGTGCGGGACCGCGAACGCACCGGCGTTGGTCTGGGCCAGTGCCGGTGTGGTGATCGCCGCCACGACCGCTGCCCCGGCGAGCAGGGTGAGCACGTACCGTCCGGTGCTCGGCTCGCGACGTGGCCGACGGCTCGCTCGCGTCACCAGGGCGTCGAGCTCGAGTTCGTCCGGCGCCGTCGACGCGAGGGTGACCCGCCGGAGTCGCCGTGCGAGCACCCCGGCGACGATGAGCAGCAGGACCGTGGACGAGAGGGTCGGCAGGAACGGCGGCACGGTCGTGACACCGAGGGAGGCGAGTCCGTACAGCGCCACCCAGATGACGACCGTGCCCACCGTGCCGGCGAAGGACGCTCGGAGGCCCGGCACCCGGTCGCGGACGAGGACCACGACGGACCACAGCAGTGCGGCGACGCCCAGGGTGACGAGCGGGATCGCGCCCACGGGGGAGGACCCGGCGCCGGTCGCGATCAGCACGAGACCGGCGCCGAGCGCGCACATCGCGAGCAGGCTGTTCGAGATCGACGTCGTACCGGTGCGGACCGCGGTGTCGCCTCCCGCTCGGACGTCCTGACGCTCGACGGAGACCGACATGTCAGACCGTCGCCACCCGCTGCGTTCGCTTGTCCGCAGCCAGTCCGGCACCGAGCAGCACCACGGCGCTCGCGAGGTGGAGGAAGTGGTCGGCCGTGTTGAGCGCGAGGATGTTGAGCGCGGAGCCCACGATGAAGAATCCGACGACACCGAGCAGGAGGTAGAAACCACCGATCACCGTGTTGACGGTCTTGGCCGCGACGACGTTCGAGAGCCCGGCGATGAGCAGTGCCGCGCCGATGAGGACGTGCGCGATGTTGTGCAGCGGGTTGACCTCGAAGACCCCGAGCAGGAGACCGCCCTCGGTGGTGAGGAACGGCAGGCCGCCCGCGACGATCCCGCCGAGGAGTCCGACGACCACGTAGACCGCGCCGAAGACGGCGGCGAGGAGCCGGTTGGGTGAATGACGCATGGGAATGCCTCCTGATCCTTCGTGCCGCGAATCGTCTCGGGGCGTTGAGGAGTTCGGAGGTGCGGGCGTCGACGGTTTGGTCACCTGAGGCGGTCATCGGCGGTCGACGGCCGAGGGGCGGCCGTCGCTCAGTCGTGCAGGCGTGGCTCCACGCCCAGACGGGCGCATGCGGCGTCGTAGAGGGCGACGACCTCGCGTCGGATCTCGCCGCGCTCGGTGATGGTGCCGGCGGGCCAGGGCACCCGCCCACCCGCGGCGGTGCCGTCGACCGTCCAGGTCCACTCGCCACCCGTCCCGTCCAGCGCGATCATGGTGGCGGCTTCGGCTGCCGGTTCCAGGAAGGCGCGCACGATGAGCACGTTGTCGTCGGGGTGGTCGCCGTTCATGTGTGCCAGGACGGCGTCGACGGTGGTCTGGGGGAAGGCGTTCGAGGTCACCTCTCCAGGGAACACCATCGACCGGCCCCGCACCAGGTCCGCCGTCCGAGTGACCGGCACGCGGCGTGCGACCGCAGCTCTCAGCCGCGCCCGGTTACAATCGGGAACAGTCTGCAGCTCCGCAGACCGCTCATCAGGGGGATGACTTGACTGCAACAGCTCCGAGGCGCCGGCGTCTCGCCGCACTCCTTACCGCGGCGACCCTCGCGACGGTGCTCGTCGGATGCTCGGGCCCCTCGGTGTCCGACACCGACTTCCCCGACCAGGTCAGCGGCACGCTCGCGGGCGACACGACCGACGCCATCACGGCGGCGGTCGAGGCCGCCGTCACCCAGTCCGGATCCTCCGGTGCCATCGTCGGCGTCTGGGCGCCGTGGGCCGGGAGCTTCACGGCCGGCGTCGGCACGACCGAGCCGGGTGGCAAGACCAAGATGGACCCGTCCATGGTCTACCGCATCGGCGACACCACGCGCCCGATGACCTGCACCGTGCTCCTCGAACTCGTCGACGAGGGCAAGATCAAGCTCACCGACCAGGTCCACAAGACCCTCCCGCAGGTCCAGGGCATCGAGGGCATCACCTACCAGCAGCTGTGCAACGGCACGTCGGGACTCGGCACCTACACGCCCGCGCTCAACGCGCAGTTCGTCACCAACCCGACCCGCAACTGGTCGATGGCCGAGATCCTCGCGAACGGCCTCGCGAGCGGTACGCGGACGGCTCCGGGGGCGCTCTTCGGTTCGAGTGACACCGGCTACATCCTGCTCGGCATGGCGCTCGAGGAGCTGACCGGTCAGTCCTGGCAGTCCCTGTACGACCACTACGTCTTCTCGCCGCTCGGCATGTCGAAGTCCAGCTTCCCCGACGCCTCCACCGTCGAGCTTCCGGGGTCGCATCCCAAGGGGTACCTGACGCCGCGCATCGCGGACGGCACCTACCAGTGCGACGCACCGACGGACGAGACCGAGCTGTCGCCCTCGATGGTGTGGACCGCCGGGGGCGTCGTCTCCTCGGTCGACGATCTGCGGAAGTTCACGCAGTCCTTCGCGTCCGGCTCGCTGCTGAACGACAGCACCTACAAGAAGCAGTGGAAGGACCCCGTCTCGTTGGGCGAGGCTGAGCCGACCTGGAAGAGCTTCGGTGTGGGTGGGTTGCAGATCGGTCCGTTCCGCGGGCAGGCCGGCGCTATCCCCGGCTCGCTCTCGGCGGCATTCTCCGACCCGGCCTCCGGACTGACGGTCGTCGTCATGCTCAACAACTCGACGCTCGGTGCGGGCTTCGCGCAGACGCTCGCCATGCAACTCGCCTCGATCGGTGCGAAGGCGGCACCGGCGAGCGGGCAGAAGGCGCCCGAGATCGCACTCCCATGGTCCGAGCAGCAGATGGCGGAGCAGCTCGCCGCCTCGGCGATGGTGTGCGCCCCGCCGGTCGCCCCCGCCGGGTAGCGGAGTGACCGGGCCTGGGATCGTCGCCCTTCGACAGGCTCAGGGACCGCGTGGGTGCGGCTCAGGGACCGGGGTGGTCGCGGACGGTGGCGGCGGATCGCGGCACGATGACGCTTTCGCGAGGGCGCTGGGCCATGCCGCTTCCTAGAGTGAACCCATGACGACGAACACCCCCGAGGACGACACCATCGTCCCGGACACGAAGAACTGGACCTGGGTCCTTGAGCGCGCCTGTCCCGAGTGCGGGATGGACACGTCGCGGTTCGGGTTCCGGGACCTCCCCGGGTTGATCCTGGAGAACGCCGCCGCGTGGCCGGCGGTGCTGGAGCGTGCCGACGTCCGGGAGCGGCCCGACCCGCAGACCTGGTCGCCGCTCGAGTACGCGGCCCACGTGCGGGACGTGTTCCGCATCTTCGACGTCCGGCTGCGGCTCGTCCTCGCCGAAGACGATCCCGCGTTCGAGAACTGGGACCAGGACGCGACGGCTCTGGAGGAGCGCTACGGCGAGCAGGGCCCGAACCGGGTGTCGGCGGAGCTGGTCGAGGCCGCGACGGTGCTCGCCGCAGCGTTCGAGCGGGTACCGGACGAGGCGCTCACGCGGACGGGTCGACGGAGCGACGGCGCGCGCTTCACGACCGAGACCCTCGGCCGCTACTTCATCCACGACCCGGTGCACCATCTCTGGGATGTGACGAGCGCGCGGTCGTGAGCGTCGTCCGGGCCTGCTGACGACCGCTACTGCGCCCGCGCGCGGAACGCGATCGTGTTGACGCGGTTGCTGCAGCGGACGGAGCAGTAGCGTTTCGAACCGTTGCGGGACAGGTCGACGAGCAGGCCGTCGCAATCCTCGGCGGCGCAGAGCCGCAGGCGGTCCCAGGCGTCGGACCGGACGACGTCGACGAGTGCCATGGCGATCTCGGTCTGGACGCGGTCGACGAGCGGTGCGTCGAACTCGGTGGCGTGGAGGTGCCAGTCGAAGCCGTCGTGGCGGCGCAGCTGGGGGAGCGCGGCGGACTCCCGGAGCATCGCGTTGATCTCGGTGACGGCGCGGTCGCGGGTGTCCGGGGCGTCCGCGTCGGAGGCCCAGAGTGCGTGGATCCGTTCCCGGAGCCTGGCCACCGCGGCCCGCTCGGGCTCATCGCCGTCGACCCGACCCGAGTACCGACTGACCCGCAGGAGCTCGACGAGTTGCGGCGGTGTCGCGAGCTCGTCGAGTCCGCTCCGGGACGCCGATGCGCGGGTGTTCACGAGCAGCGCGGCGAAGAGCAGCGCATCCTCGGTGTCAGGGGCAAAATGCAAGTTGACTCCTTACTCTCTCCGAGAGTAGCTTCATCTCAGCCGGGCGTCCACCTCTTCTGCCGGCCCCACTCGCGGCAGCTGGAGACACCCATGAAGCACACGTCCTCGAACACGGTCGGTCTGCTCGTCGCGGTACTCGCCGCGGTCGCGTTCGGCACCTCCGGAGCATTCATCAAACCGGTGCTCGCATCGGGGTGGAGCCCCGCTGCCGCGGTCACCGTCCGTGCCCTGATCGGTGGCCTGGTACTCGCCCCGTTCGCCCTCATCGCGCTCCGCGGTCGCTGGGACGCGGTCTGGCGTGGACGCTGGCGACTGCTCGGCATGGGCCTCATCGGGGTGGCGGCGACGCAGCTCGTCTACTTCGCGGCGCTGCAGACCATCGCCGTCGGGACCGCGATCCTCGTCGAGTACATGGCACCGCTGCTGCTCGTCGCCGTCGCATGGGTGCTGACCCGACGTCGTCCCGCGACGGTCGTGCTCGTCGGCTCCGTCGTGTCGCTCGTCGGGCTCGTGCTCGTCGTCGCTCCGAGCGGTGGCTCGACGCTCGACCCGGTCGGCCTGCTGTTCGCCATCCTCGCGATGGTGGGCTGCGCCGCGTACTACGTCATCTCGGCGCGGCCGGCGAAGGGGCTGCCCCCGGTGGCGTTCGCCGCCATCGGTCTGCTCATCGGGGCGCTCAGTCTGTGGCTCGCGGGGCTCGTCGGCGTGCCGTTCACGACCTCCGACGCCGACGTCACGGTGCTCGGCACCGACGTCGTGTGGTGGGTGCCGCTCCTGTTCGTCGGGGTGGTGTCGACGGCCGTCGCCTACGCGTCGAGCATCACCGCGAGTCAGATGCTCGGCTCCCGACTCGCGTCGTTCGCGGGCCTCCTCGAAGTGGTCGCAGCGACCGGGTTCGCCTGGATCCTCCTGGGGGAGCAGCTGTCGCTCGCGCAGCTCCTCGGCGGGGTGTGCATCCTGCTCGGGATCGGCTTCGTGCGCTCCGAGCGGGCTCCCGCCGTGCCGATCCCCGTCCCGGTGCAGTGACCGGGTCAGTGCTGCGGGACCGGGACGGCGGCATCGAGATCGGCGAGGAACGCCGTGACCGCCGCCCGGCCGGCCCGGTTCGCGCCGACCGTCGACGCTGAGGGGCCGTACCCGATGAGGTGCACCCGCGGCTCGTCGGCCGCCCTGGTGCCGTCGATCCGGATACCGCCCCCGGGCAGTCGGATGCCGAGCGGTGCGAGGTGGTCGAGCGCTGCTCGGAACCCGGTGGCCCAGAGGATGGCGTCGACCGGGAGGAACGAGTCGTCGGCGAGGACGACCCCGTGCTCCTCGATGCGGCGGAACATCGGCTCACGCACCAGGACGCCGCGCGCCTCGGCCGCTCGCGCCCACGGCGTCCAGTGCATCCCCGTCACGGAGATCACGCTGCCCGGTGGGAGGCCTTGGCGCACGCGTTCCTCGACACCCTTGATCGCCTCCACCCGGGCGGCGGTGTCGAAGTCGTCCTCCACCCACTCCGGCTCGCGTCGTGTCATCCACACCGTCTCCGCCACCCGCGAGATCTCCTCGAGCAGCTGGATGGCCGAGATGCCGGCACCGACGACGACGACGCGTTGGCCGCGGAACTCGTCAGCGGAGACGTAGTCGGCCACGTGCAGCTGGCGTCCGGCGAAGCGTTCCCGCCCCGGGTACGCGGGCCAGAACGGTTTCGTCCAGGTGCCCGTCGCGTTCACGACCGCCCGCGCCCGGAACACGGCGGCGGAGGAGGCGGTGCCAGAAGAGTCAGTGCCTGAGGAGTCGGAGCTCACCGCGGTCTCGACGAGGAGTCGACCGTGCGGGTCGTCGTCCTCGCGGCGGACGGCGCGGACCTGCACCGGGCGGCGGACCGCGAGGGCGAAACGCTCTTCGAACGCCGCGAAGTACGGCGGGATGACGTCGACACTCGGCGAGGCGGGATCGAGCTCGGGCTTCGGCATGCCGGGCAGGTCGTAGATCCCGTTGACGGTCGACATGGTGAGCGACCGCCATCGGTGCTGCCAGGCGCCGCCCGGGGCGTCGTTCGCGTCGAGGACGACGAAGGTGCGTGCTCCGGTCGCGGCCTCGGTGGTGCCCAGCGGGACGAATCCGCGGCGATGCAAGTGGTAGGCGGCAGACAGCCCGGCTTGACCCGCGCCGATCACGACGACGTCGACGGTCTCCGGAGTGCTCACGTGCTCTGCAACGTCGTCGACCGCTCCGGCATTTCCGACGGCGTCCGAGCTCTTGTCCGCGATTCAGCCGTGAGCCAGGACCTGCACGCCGATGACGACGACACCCAGGAGGACGAGGGCCGCGAGCGCGATGAGCTGTTGCCAGACGGACAGCCGGGCGCGCCGGACGGCGACCCACCCGCTGAGCCCGAGCGTGACGAGGTAGACGATCGCGGACACACGGAGGGACGTCTCGAGTTCCATGACGTCGAACACGGCGAGCACGAGCAGGATGGTGGGGGTCGCGACGGTGAGGAGCGAGCCCCACGCGATCCGGAGCATGGAGTGCCACCCGCGCTCGTCGGGGAACGCACCGTGGGCGGCGAGGTGCGCGATCATCTCGGCGACCAGGCCGGCGAGGGTGATGCCGACCACGCCGATGACGAGCGAGAAGAGCGCATCCGGCGCGTCGTGGTGCTCCACGTTCGCCGCCAGCACGAGGACGATCGCGAGGCCGGTGAAGGTCGCGTAGACGCGCTCCTTGAGGTACTTCGCGACCGTCTCGACGTCGCCGGGCGGCAGCCCGCGTCCCGCCGGACCGTGTGCGTCCCGCTGCCGTCCACGTCGTCGATCCGCCCAGGTTCCGCCGTCCGTCATGGTCCAGAGCGTAGCCGCCGTCGCGGGATAGAGTGCCGGGTATGAGCGAAACGATCATCACCGTCGAGGGCCGCTTCGACTACCACCACCCGGCTGAGCGTGGGACCGTCCTCATCTCGGCGGGGTTCCAGGGGCCGGAACGTGAGCCCGTCGTCTCCCGGACCACCGCGCTGCACCGGGGGCTCAGCCAGACGGCGGAGCAGTTCCGCGCGCAGTCGGCCGTGACCTGGTGGTCGGCCGACCGGCTGCGGGTGTGGAGTGAGCGACCGTGGAACAAGGACGGGAAGCAGCTGCCGCTCGTGCACCATGCGTCGGTCGCGCTCGAGGTGAAGTTCGCCGACCTCCAGGCGCTGGCCCACTGGGCCGAGGAGATCGCGGTCCAGGACGGCGTCACGGTGACGGGTGTCACGTGGGCGCTCACCGAGGCGACGAAGCACCGCATCACGGCCGAGGCCCAGCACAACGCCGTCCGCGACGCCGTGGACCGCGCGACCGCCTACGCGCGGAGCCTCGGGCTGGGCACCGTGCGGTCTGTTGCGCTGGCCGATCCCGGCATGCTGGGTGACGAGACCCGCACCTCGGGGACCCAGACCGCGGCGCCGATGATGCGCGGGGCCGCCGCACCCGCGGGCGACACCGGCCTCGACCTGAAGCCGGAGGACATCACCGTGTCCTCCCGGGTGCACGCCCGCTTCGCCGCTTCCTGACCTGACGATCAGCTCGGCGCGATGCTCGGGTGCGCCTCGGGTGCACGACCCCGTCGGGCTGAGAGCACGGCGCCGATTCCGGCACCGACCACGCAGGCGATGCCGAGCCACTGCGGTGTCGTGAGCTCCTGCCCGAGCACGAGGAGCCCGGCGATCGCGGCGATGGCTGGCGCGGACGCGAGCAGGATTGAGAACGTCGCGGCGCTGAGTCGGCGGAGGGCGACGAACTCCAGCGCGTACGGCACGGCCGACGAGAGCGCGGCGACACCCAGCCCGAGCAGGAGGATGACGGGATCGAACAGCGCAGTGCCGGCGGTCGTCGCGGCGAGCGGGATGGTCACCAGCGCGCCGATGGCGGCGGCGATCGCCAGACCGTTCAAGCCGGGGAACTCCGTCCCCGTCCGCGCCGACAGCAGGATGTAGCCGATCCAGAGGGCGCCGGCGGCGAGCGCGAGGATGACGCCGAGCGGGTCGAGTGCGGCCGTCGGTCCGCTGTGGAGGAGCACCCCGCCGAGGAGGAGGACGCCGACGAGGGCGACGCCCGCCCAGAGCGCGCTCGTCCATCGACGACCCGCGATGACGCTGAGCGCCAGCGGGCCGAGGATCTCGAGGGTCACCGCCGGGCCGAGCGGGATACGGTCCAGTGCCAGGTAGAAGCAGACGTTCATCGCGGCGAGGACGAGCCCGAAACCGACCGCCGATCCCCAGGCGCTCCTCGGGTGTCCGCGAAGGGCCGGGCGGGCGACGGCCAGCAGGATGAGCGCGGCGAACACGAGCCGCAGCGTCACCATGCCGATCGGACCGACCTGCGGGAACAGCGCGACCGCGATCGACGCGCCGAGCTCCTGGCAGACGAGTCCGGCCAGGACGAGGAGGGCGCCGGTCGCCGCCTGGCTCGGTCGCGGTCTGCGGATCACTGCACCACGCTAGCGCGCCCGGTCGCCGAGCCTCATCCGGTCGCCGAGCGCGCCCCGGTCACCGAGCTTGTCGAGGTGCCGCCCCCAGCCGGGCTCGCCGGTGCGGCATCATGAGGGCATGAGGATCGACGAACTCGCGTACCTTCGGGCGCTCGCCGAAGACGGTCACGTCCCGTACGCCGCTGAGGCGCTCGGTATCTCCCAGTCGACGCTCACGCGGGCGATCGGTCGGCTCGAGGCGGACGCCGGGGTCGAGTTGTTCGACCGTCACCGCAGCCGACTCGAACTCAACCGCTACGGCGAGATCCTCCTCGTGCACGCGCTCCGGGCGCAGACCGAGCTCGACAACGCGCAGTCGCGGATCGACGAGCTCCGCGACCCCTCGGCCGGCCTCGTGTCCATCGCCTACGTCTCGTCCCTCGGTGGCTGGCTCATTCCGCGCATCGTGAGCGAGTACCGCCAGCTCCTGCCGGACATCCGGTTCGTCCTCGACGGTGGGAAGGCCGACAGCGTGCTGGACGCGCTCCGCTCCGGCTCGGCCGACGTCGCCTTCCTCAGCCCGGAACCACGTGATCCGGACATCGAGTGGCGTCCGCTCACCTCCGAGCGGCTCGCGCTGGGCGTGCCGGTCGGGCATGCGTTCGCCGATCGGACGTCGTTGGCGGCGTCCGACCTCGAGCAGACGGAGTTCCTCGCGATGACGACGGACTCAGGGCTCCGGCAGATCGCGGACGCGTACTTCGCGAGGCATGGCGTCGTGCCCCGCGTGACGATGGAGGTGTCCGAGCTGTCGACGCTCCGTGGTCTCGTGCGCGCCGGAGTCGGGATCGCGGTCCTCCCCGATTCCACGAGCATGGAGGGCGTCGTGCTCGTCCCGCTCGACGACGAGGCGGTCCGGGTGATCGGTGTCGCCACCAGCCGCGCCCGGGCGGTGTCGCCTGCTGTCGAGCAGTTCGTGCGGTTCGTCCGCGAGGAGTGGGTGAGCGCGCGGATCCACTGAGTCGCCCGGACCTGCATGAAATCGACCGGGATCCGAACCGTTTCGGGCAGTTGACGGGCCGGCCGCTCAGCGCTCGTGGGTGGTGCTCCATGGTGTGAAGGCGTCGGGGTAGTGCGCCCACGCCACCGGCCCGGCGAGGAGTTCCTCGTCCGTCAGGGTGCAAGCGTGCAGGGCGGCGGAGATGGCGACCTCGTCGAGGTCGATCCCCGTGACGACGAGCTCCTGACCGAGCGGTGCGCCGGGGTCGTTCGTCTCGAACGACGTGGGTTCCAGATCGATCATCGAGCCGACGTGCTGCAGGACGCCGACGCGGGAGGCGCGCGTCGCGAGGACGAGGAACCCCGCCGTACGGATGACCTGGCCGAACCGCCCCGCCTCGATCGGTCCGTCGAAGCATGCGAGGAGCCGTTCCGGGTGCATCGGCCGGGGGCTGTCGAACCGCAGGGTGGTCACGCGGTCGTGATCCACCCACGGCCGGTGCTCGCCGTTCAGCATCGCGATCCACCCGGGGGAGGTGCTGAAGCGGTCCAGTTCGAACGGGGAGTCGCGGTAGCGCGCGAGCGGCTCACGGGTGCTCGCGGTCGCCGGAGCGCCGGGTGTGACGCGCGGTCGGGCCGCGACCGGTTCGACCATCCGCGTCAGCGCCGTCGGGTTCAGGTGGCTGAGGAGCGCGAGGAGCACCGCGAGCCGCTCGTGAGTGACGCCACGTCGGCCGGCGACGGCGATGGTGTCCGCGTACTCGAGCTGCTCCACGGTGATCATCGACCGCGCGGTGTACGCCGTATCGCCGTCCTCGTCGTGGGTGACGTACTCGTCGTCCTGCAGGTCGTGCAGGAGATGGGCTGCGTCGACGACGGTCACGACGGCGTCCAGGACGGCCGTGTCGCGGTGCCCGAGGACGGCGGAGACCGCGTCGACCGGGCGGACCGTGCTCCCGCAATCGAGGACGAGGTGCCGGGGAGCGAGCGGGTGTCGCGCGACGGCGTCGATCGCGTCGTCGATGTCAGGGTGGGCACTCTCGGCGTCGTCTTGCCGCTCGATCGTGACGAGCGCCGCGGACCTTCCGGCGATCTGTCGAGCCACGGTGCGACGCTCCGGCGGGCAGGTGCCGAGGACGAGCGTCACGGTCAGCGGGATGCGAGGCGTGGTCACGGCGGGTTCTCCTGGTCGATGAGTGCTACAGTGCGTTCCGTTGAGAATCGTTCTCAACAAGGTAGCACGCATCGTGATCACCAGGAGGTCGCCATGAAGGTCCGCGCATCACTCAAGTCGCTCAAGGACAAGCCGGGGTCGCAGATCGTCCGCCGCCGTGGCCGGGTGTTCGTCATCAACAAGCAGAACCCGCGGTGGAAGGGTCGCCAAGGCTGAGCGTCAGCCGCGCACCACGTTCACGACGATCGTGACGACACCCAGTGCGGCGATCACGTACGCCCAGAAGCGGACGGGGATGAAGAAGAGTGTGGAGCTCGGGCGGCTGTAGAGCTGCTCGCCGGTCTGCGGGTGGCGCACGGGGACGGCCTCCTGCTTCACGGTGATGCCGTGCTCGTTGACGTACGGCTGCGCGAGCTGCTGCCACACGACGACCGGCCGCGGCGCATCCAGCTTCGCCAGCGCGAACTTCCCGAAGGCCCAGCACGCGACGGCGCCGAGCAGAAATCCGATGCCGACGAACACCCCGGACTGTGCCGAGCCGCCGTCGGGCGAGACGATCGCCTTGATGAGGAAGCCGGCGCCGACGGAGAGCCCGAAGATCAGGAAGACGACGATGCCCCAACGGGTCCAGATGATCATGTGTGCTCCTCTTCGGGTGTCGGTCGCGACGCGCAGCTGATCACGCGGCACCCGCGCGACCGTCGGCTCGTCCATCACGGTACCGAGGTCGGCTGTCCACCCGCGATGGGGAGCGGTGCCCATCGTGGCGGACCTGACGAACCGCTGGAGGTGCGCTGAGAGCGCGAACACGCCGCGCATCGACGGATACGCTGCTCTCAGCGAGACGTGCGGACGTCGCCAGGTGGGAGCCGGTGGGGCTGGTGGGTAACGACGACGAGAAGACACGGGTCGCGACGATCTTCGATGTGGCGCGTCTGGCCGGAGTCTCACACCAGACCGTCTCGCGGGTGCTCAACGATCTGCCGAACGTGCGCCCCGCGACGCGGCAACGGGTCGAGCAGGCGATCGCCCAACTGCGGTACACGCCCTCGCAGGCCGCACGGTCACTCGTCACCCGCCGTTCACGCACGATCGGCCTCATCACGACCGGTGGGCCGGACTACGGGCCGTCGAGTACGGCGCTCGGCTTCAACGAGGCAGCACGGGACGCCCGGTATGCCGTGAGCATGGCGAGCATGTTGGAGTCGGATCCGGCGTCGCTGCGGCAGGCCGTCGAGTTGCTGCTGCGGCAGAACGTCGAGGCGATCGTGCTCATCGCGGCGCATCGTGGGGCGCTCGACGCGGTGCGCGGGATCGAGCTCGGGGTGCCGCTCGTCGCGGTCGAGTCGAGTCGTCGGGACGGGTTCCACCGTGTCTCGATCGACCAGTACCAGGGGGCGCGGATCCTCGTCGACCAGCTCGTCGGGTTGGGGCATCGCCGCATCGTCCATCTCGCGGGTCCGGCGGATTCGGTGGACGCGTTGGAGCGGGTGCGGGGGTGGCGTGACGCGCTGTCCGAGCACGGGCTCGTCGCCCGGGAGCCGTTGGTGGGCGACTGGACGCCTGCGAGCGGGTTCCGACTCGGGCGGGAGCTCGTGGCGGACCTCGGGGTCAGAGACGATGACGACGGGTGGTCCGGTGAGCGGGTCGGTGAGTCGTTCACGGCGGTGTTCGCGGCGAACGACCAGATGGCGCTCGGCGTCATCCACGCGCTGTCGGAGCGGGGCCTGCGGGTGCCGGATGACGTGAGCGTCGTCGGGTTCGATGACATCCCGGAGGCTGAGCACTTCGCGCCGCCGTTGACGACGATGCGGCAGGACTTCCCGGCGCTCGGGCGGACGATCATGTCGACGCTACTCGAGGTGCTGAGCGACGCGGACTCCGTCGGCGTGGTGCGTTCGGTCCCGCAGCTCGTCGTGCGGGAGTCGACGGCGGCTCCGAGCGCCTGAGCTGGGCTCGATCCCGTTCCTCGGCCCGGCGCCCCGCACCCGAGGCAGCAGCCCCGGTCCCCGAGCCGGAGTTCCCAGCCCCCGAGCAGGTGTCCCCGGTCCCTGAGTCGGTGTCCCCGGTCCCTGAGCTTGTCGACGGGCGGTGGTCGCTCGTGTGCCCTTCGACAGGCTCAGGGACCGGGATGGCCGGGTTGTCGAATACGGCGTCGTTCACCGAGCTTGTCGACGGGTGGTGGTTCCCGTCTCGCTCCCTGAGCTTGTCGAAGGGTGGGTATGACGGTTCCTCCTGGGCCCTTCGAGTGGTTCGGGGGTCGGGTGGTCCGGTCGCTGAGCTTGTCGAGGCAGCGTGGTTCCCGTCTCGGTCCCTGAGCCTGTCGAAGGGCACGTTCAACGGCTGTTCGTGTGCCCTTCGACAGGCTCAGGGACCGGGATGACGGGGTTGTCGAATACGGCGTCGTTCACCGAGCTTGTCGACGGGTGGTGGTTCCCGTCTCGGTCCCTGAGCTTGTCGAAGGGTGGGTGGGCCGGTTCGTCATCGGCCCTTCGAGTGGCTCGGGGGTTGGGTGGTCCGGTCGCTGAGCTTGTCGATGGGCAGCTTCAACGGCTGTTCGTGTGCCCCTCGACAGGCTCAGGGACCGGGATGGCCGGGTTGTCGAGTAGGGCGTCGTTCCCTGAGCGTGTCCGGGTGTGCTGGGTCCCCGTTTCGGTCGCTGAGCGTGTCCGAGGCAGGGTGGTTCCCGTCTCGGTCCTTGAGCTTGTCGAAGGGCAGGCGTGTGCGGAGGCGCGCGGGTGCCATGTGTTCAGGCGGCGAGGTGGAGGCG
>NZ_JACYTS010000004.1:0-497612 GCF_014841195.1 Plantibacter sp. CFBP 8798 | reverse complement strand
GACCGCGGCACCATCGACGCTGAGGGGTGCCGACGGGCTGCCGAGGGCAGCGGATGCGTCACCATCCGTGGTGGCCGACGAGGATGACCCGCTGGGTCCGTCGGCCTGGGCGGTTGTGGCGTCGAGATCGCGGATCGGTTCGGCGTCGTCGCGGGGTTCAGATGCCGGTTCGAGGGCGGCAGCGACCGCCGGGAACGGGCACGCCTCCAACTCGCCGAGCAAACCGCGCGGCTGCGTGATCGCGGCACCGACCTCCGCGATCGCTGCGCCGCGGGCGCGTGCCACCCGCCACCGCTCGGACACCATGACGCCCGGGTTGGCGTAACCGGCGGCGCGCACCAGGGTGCCATCGCGGCCACTGGGCGACGGCCGCAGGGCGACTGCCCCGACGACGCGGGCAGCGAGGACCTCGACCGCGTGCTGCACGGCACCGAGTTCGTCGAGGACCCGGAGGACCGCCTCGTCGTTCATGTTCTCGAGCTGCTCCGCGACACCGGAGCCTGGACGGATCGCATCGAGCGCGCCCTGCCACACCGCATCGAACCCGGCCGCGGCGGCGGCGAGCGGGTTCGGTGCGGTGCTGGTCATGGATCCATCAAAACACGGACCACTGACATTCGAACGCGCACCGAATCAGCCTCTGATCTGCGTATTTATCCGACACTTGGCGCCTACTCGGGGTGCCCTTCGACAAGCTCAGGGACCGGCGATGACGCGGTCGTCAAGTCGGTCGAGGTGCTCGCCGATGGTCGCGTTCGGAGGGGCGGCCGGACCTCACGCGAAGACGAAGTAGAACGACAGGTGCAGCGTCAGGATGAGGTGCATCGTCGTGAACCGGTGACGGAGCCACGCGAGCAGGAGGCCGAGCGCGAGCATGCTCAGTGCCGGGAACGGGTTCGGCACGAGCCCGAACTTGTCGGGGAGCAGGATGACGTGTCCGAGGGCGAACAGAACGGCGACGACGGGGATGACCATGCGCGACGGCAAGCGCGCGGCGAGATGGCGTTGCAGGAGTCCGAAGGTCAGGTAGTCCTGCCAGAACACTGAGACGGTCATCCAGAAGATGTAGAGCAGCACGGGGAACTCGAGCTCGTAGTGCAACGGCAACGCGAGTGCGAGCGCGACCGGGACGATGTACAGGAACCGCTGCGGGGACGGTGCGAAGAGTTCACGGGTGTGGGTGCGCTGCAGGATGGCGATGGCGATCACCAGGAGGCCGGCGATCAGGGACTCGAGGAACACCACGACGGTGTCCTCCTGCACCACGAGACGCACGGGGCCTCGGTCGGTGATACCCGGGGTCAGGCACCACAGGATGAACCACGACACGGCTATCGCGAGCGCGGAGAACAAGCGGACGGATTGGTGAGAGGGGGCGTTTTCGACGGTCGACATAGCAGTCGATATGTTAGCAGTGTTATTTCAGATACAAGACAAGGGAGGGGATCGCAACCGCCCGAGGCAGCGGCGAAGAACGAGCCGTCGTCGCGGGGGAGTCGTCGCGATCGAAGAGTGTCCGGAGGCTCGTCGACAGGCGCCCGGATCGGGGTGCTGCTCAGCCGAGCGAAGCCGGGACGAGTCGGAACCCACCCTCGGCGACCGGCTCGAGCCGGAGTTGGAAGAGGCCGTCGATCACGAGGTCCGCATCGAGTTCGTGCGCCTCGTGCGTCCCCGCGATGCCGACCGTCCAGCAGCCGGCGGCGCGCGCTGCGGCGAGCCCGGCCGGTGCGTCCTCGAACACGACGCACGGCTGCGACTCCAAGCCCAGCCGGGTGCGGCCGAGCAGGAACGGTTCGGGGTCCGGCTTGCCCTTCGTGACGTCGTCGAAGGTCACGACGATCTCCGGCCGCACGAGCCCGGCGGCGGCGATCCGATTGCCGGCGATGAGCCTTGTGCCGCTCGTGACGATCGCCTTCGCGTCGTCACCCAGCGCCGCGAGCGCTTCCGCCGCCCCCGGGAGCGCGATGACGTCGGCGACCTCGTCGGCCTCGATCTCGATGATCCGCGCGAGTGCTTCGGCGACCTGCTCGGGCGGGAAGATCGCGGCGAGCACCTGGGCAGCGGGCTGACCGTGTCCCGCGGCGAGCAGGTCGCCCTCGAGTCCGTACTCGCGGGCGAGTTGCGCCCACGACCGGTTCACGGCCGGCGTCGAGTCGATGAGGGTCCCGTCGAGGTCGAAGAGCCCGGCGGCGAAGACCTGGTCGAAGATCGGGGCGGAGGCTTCGATGGTCCGTCCCAGACCGAGCGCGCGTTGGACGGCGGCGAGCTGCTGCGAGGTTGACAACGCGGCTTCGATCGACAGGTGCTCGATGGCGGGTGGGGTGTCGGTGGACGGGTCGACGATGTGTGTGTCCCGCTCGGCACCGCGTTCGGCGCGGCGAGCCGCGAGCGTGGCGGCATCGGCGTGCAGCCAGACGACCTTGGGGACGACCCCGGCCGCCTCGACGAGCGCGTCCCATTCGGCGCCGCCACGGAGCTCCGCGGTGAAGGGTGCGACGAGTACCGCGCCGACGCCACTGTCGCGTTGGTCGGCGAGGACCGCCCGCAGGGCCGCGTACCGCGCAGGGCGCATGGTCGGGCGCAGCTTCGCGTCGTTCCAGTGGAGTGGTTCGGCGCCGTGGGGATCGGTCACCGCACCGATACCGTCGAGCAACGGATTGGTGATGGTGTCGAGGTCGAGGAGCGGGAGTCGGAGGGCCCGGGCGAGCTCACGTCCGAGGGTGGTCTTGCCGCTTCCGGCTGCTCCTGCGACGACGACGATCACGCTGACTCCTCGATGATTCCGGGGTGGCGACCCGCATCCGAGGGGTCTGAACGCCTCTTCGATGCGAGTTCCAAATGAATTTGATCTCTTTCAGACAACGTTGCTTGACAACGTTGTCGGTTTGCGGTCAGTATAGGCGCACGAAGGAACGACGGGGTTCTGCAGCTGCACCACCCCGACCGATGACAACGCTGTCAGGAGGTGGAGCCCATGGGCACCTGCAACCCCGCGATCACCGCGACCAGTCCGATCCGGACACATGCGCACGTCCCGTCGCTCCGGACCGGCTGCGACGTCCGACCCGTTCCGCTTCCCGTCAGGGGGACCCGCTGATGCGGCCGCCCGGGATCAAGGATGTGGCTGCGCAGTCCGGCGTCAGCATCAAGACCGTCTCGCGGGTGGTGAACGGCGAACCGTCCGTGCACCCCGAGACCCGAAGCCGCGTGCTCGAGGCGATCGATCGCCTCGGGTACGTGCCCAACACGGCCGCCCGTTCTCTGAAGTCCGGCACCGGTGGCGCGATCGGCGTCCTCATCGATTCGCTCGCCGACCCGTTCTTCGCCTCGCTCGTGAGCGCCATCGAGGCCCGTGCGCTCAAGGAGGGCCTCAGCGTCCTCGTGGCGAGCACCGGGCTCGACGAGGGGCGCGAGCGCGACCAGCTGACCGGGTTCATCGCCGGCCACCAGGTCGCCGGCGTCATCATCGCCCCGGTCGCCGCGGAGCTGCCCTACCTCGAGGCGTTCCGTAACGTGACGCCAGTCGTGGCCGTCGACCGTCCGCTCGCCGCCTTCGACAGTGTCGTGGTCGACGACTACGCCGCCACCCAGCTCGCGATCCGCCAGTTCGTCGAGCTCGGCCACACCCGCATCGCCTTCTACGACCGGGACGAACGCTTCCTCACCATCCGTCGGCGCTACCAGGGCTACACCGACGTCCTCGCCGAGGCCGGCATCGACCTCGACCCGTCGCTCGTCTCCTGGACCATCGACGGCTCGCTCGATTACGCCGCCGAGACGGAGCGCCTGCTCGGACTCGAGGACCCGCCCACCGCCTTCTTCGCGTCGAACGCGAAGGCGGCGATCGGTCTGACGACCTCCCTGCACCGCATCGGGCGGGAGGGGACGGCGCACATCGCGTTCGGCGACTTCACCCTCGCCGACGTCCTGCGACCGGCCGTCAGCTGTATCAACCAGGATCCGTTCGTCATCGGTACCGCCGCGATCGAGCGACTCCTCGAACTGCGCGAATCACCGGCCGACGAGCCGCGCGAGTGGGTCGTCCCGACCTCGCTGGTGTCGCGTGGTTCCGGAGAGATCCCCGGCCCGGCACAGCGTCACACCGTGGACGCGCGCACCGCGTCCACCACGAGCATGGTCGGAGGACCAGCAGCATGAGCACGACCCAGCCCACGACGCTCGCCCAGCCGACGCGACTCGCGCCGAACCTCATCGAGCACTTCTACCGCGGCGGCGACCGCATCGCCGGCCTGCGCGGCATCGAGCAGCAGAGCGAGTTCCAGCCGGAGGAGTGGCTCGGAGCGACCGTGAGCCGCGCCGACCAGGAACCCGGCGGCGCCATCGGCCTCGCCCGCACCGTCGACGGCGTCCTCCTCCGTGACCTCGTCGCGGCTGACCCGGAGCAGTGGACCGGCGCGGGACAGGACCACGGCACCGACGCCGCCGACACCGGCATCCTCGTCAAGCTGCTCGACGCCCGTCAACGCCTCCCCGTCCACGTCCACCCGGACCGGGCGTTCGCCGCCTCCCACCTCGACTGCGCCTACGGCAAGACGGAGGCCTGGTTCATCCTCGACGCCGAGCCCGGTTCGGCCGTCCACCTCGGATGGAGCGAGGACGTCGACCCCGACGAGCTCGACCGCCGTCGCGACGCCCAGGACAGCGAGTGGATGCTGTCGCACATGAACCGGATCGTCGTCGAGCGCGGCATGGGCATCCTCGTCCCGGCCGGCACGGCCCACGCGATCGACGGCGGTATCTTCCTCGCGGAGGTGCAGGAACCGACCGACCTCTCCATCCTCCTCGAGTGGTCCGTCACGACCTCGACCCGCGACGAGTCCCACCTCGGCCTCGGATTCGAGACCGTGATGGGCGCGGTGTCGACGACGGCACTCCCGCAGTCCGAGATCGAACACCTCGTCGTGCTGCACGACCTCGATGCCCGGACGGACGCGCCGGTGTCGCTGTTGCCCGCGGCCGCCGACCGCTACTTCCAGCTCTTCGCTGTGGCGCCCGGCACCGACGGCAGCGCACCCGTGGACGCCGGCTTCTCGGTCGCCCTCGCACTCACCGGCGCTGGCGCACTGGTCTCTGAGACCGGCGCCGAGGCCGTCGAGTTCTCCGCCGGAGAGGTCTTCGCCGTCCCGGCCGGGTTCGGGCCCTGGACCGTCAGTGGTTCCGGCACCGTGCTCGCCGCCGGCCCCGGTGTGGGCTGGCCGGCGACCCTCGCATCGGGAGGCATCCGATGACGCCACCCCTCGACGCAGGACCCACGATCACGCAGCAGCTCACCACACACCACCGCCCCGAACGGCGGTACGACAGCCACCACACGCCGGACCCGTCCATCGGGGCCGGCTGGAAAGGAACGAGAACGACATGACGACTCCCGTCTTGGAGGCCAGAGGCCTCACCCGGCAGTTCGGGCACGTCCGCGCCCTCGACGAAGCGGACTTCGAGGTCTACCCCGGCGAGGTCACCGCCCTCATCGGCGACAACGGAGCGGGCAAGTCCACCTTGGTCAAAGCCCTCTCCGGCAACCTCGCGGTCGACAGCGGCGTGATCAAGTTCGAAGGCGAACCGATCACCCTCACCTCGCCCATGCAGTCGAGCGCGCTCGGCATCGAGACGGTCTACCAGGACCTCGCCCTCGCGCCCCACCTCGACCCCGTCCAGAACGTCTACCTCGGCCGCGAGATCATGCGGCCCGGCCTCGGCGGGCTGCTCGGCCTCATGAACGTCAAGGAGATGAGCAAGCAGTCGCGGCACGCCTTCGACGAACTCGGCGCGACCGTCCGCTCACTCACCGACCCGGTGGGCGCGATGTCCGGTGGGCAGCGCCAGGCGATCGCCATCGCCCGCGCGGTGCACTGGGCCAACAAGGTCGTCTTCCTCGACGAACCGACGGCCGCCCTCGGCGTCCGCCAGACGAAGAACGTGCTCGAGACGATCCGCCGGGTGCGCGACAAGGGCATCGCGGTCGTCTTCATCAGCCACTCGATGCCGCACGTCATGGAGGTGTCCGACCGCGTGCAGGTGCTGCGGCTCGGCCACCGCGCGGCGACGGTCGACACGAAGGACACGAACATGGAAGAACTCGTCGGTCTCATGACCGGTGCCAGCACGAGGAACGTCGCATGAGCGCGGTGAAGCAGGCCGAGATGGGGCCGGAGACGACCGCCATCGAGACGGCCAAGGATCGGGAGACCCCGATCAGGAAGCTCTTCAAGGCCCAGGCCTTCCAGATCTTCATCGTCCTCCTCGTCGTCATCGCGATCTTCTCCGCGATCGCGCCCGACACCTTCGCGCAGCTGTCCAACCTGCGGCTCGTCGTGCAGAACGCCTCGATCCTCGCGGTGCTCGGCGTCGGCATGACCTACGTCATCATCACCTCCGGCATCGACCTCTCGATCGGATCCGTCCTCGTCTTCTCGGGCGTCGTGTCTGCGACGACGATGCGGGCCATGGGCGGCGACGACTGGGGGACCGCGATCGTCGGCATCATCGTCTCGATCGGCGTCGGCATCCTCTGGGGCACGTTCAACGGCATCCTCATCTCCAAGGCGAAGGTGCCGCCGCTGATCGTCACCCTCGGTAGCCTCGGCATGGCGCTCGGCCTCGCCCAGATCCTCACCGGCGGTGTCGACATCCGCGAGGTGCCGTCGGTCCTCACCGACTCGATCGGGTACGGCAACATCTTCGGCGCGGTTCCGATCATCTCGGTCATCGCCCTCGTCGTCGTCATCATCGGTGCGCTCGTCCTCCACAAGACGAAGTTCGGCCTGTACACCTACGCGGTCGGCTCGAGCGAGGAGGCGGCACGACGCGTCGGCGTGAAGGTCGACCGTCACCTCATCCGCATCTACGCGATCTCCGGAGGCCTCGCGGGTCTCGCCGGCATCCTGTCGCTGTCGCAGTTCGGCACCACCGCGATCGCCGGTCAGTCGCAGACGAACCTGAACGTCATCGCCGCGGTCGTCATCGGTGGCACCTCGCTCTTCGGTGGCTACGGGACGATCTTCGGCACCGTCGTCGGTCTGTTCATCCCCGCCGTCCTCCAGAACGGATTCGTCATCACCGGCGTGCAGCCCTTCTGGCAGCAGGTCGCGGTCGGCGCCGTCCTCATCCTGGCCGTCTACGTCGACCAGGTCCGCCGTTCCTCCGCAGCCCGCGGTGGATCCACGAGCTTCTGGCGAGCCCTCGTCAGCAGGAAGAAGAAATAACCCCTTACACAGATCAACACCCCCCGCACCATCCCAGTAGTCCAGCAGTTCAAGAGAAACGGGTAATCACAATGAAGTGGAAGAAGTCAGTTCTCGGAGTCCTCGCGCTCGGCGCGTCGGCAGGCCTCATGCTCACCGGTTGTTCCGGTGGCGCGAGCTCGGGCGGCAGCAGCGCAGGCGCAGGTTCCGACGGCTACAAGATCGCGTTCATCCAGGGCGTCGCAGGCGACGAGTTCTACATCTCGATGCAGTGCGGTATCGAATCGGCGGCGAAGGATGCCGGCGCGACGGTCACGACCCAGGGTCCGGAGAAGTTCGACCCGACGCTGCAGAAGCCGCTCGTCGACTCGGTCGTCGCCTCGAAGCCGGACGCGATCCTCGTCGCTCCGACCGACGTGAAGGCCATGGAGGCACCGCTGAAGGCTGCGGCCGACGCGGGCATCAAGGTCGTCCTCGTCGACACCACCGTCGACGACCCGTCGTTCGCGGTCTCGCAGATCTCGAGCGACAACAAGGGCGGCGGCGCTGCGGCGTTCGACGCGATCAAGGAAGCGCACCCCGAGGGCGGCAAGGTCCTCGTGGTCTCGGTCGACCCCGGCATCTCGACCACGGACGCCCGTGCCGAGGGCTTCCAGGAAGCGGTGAAGGGCGATGACAAGTTCACCGACCTCGGCGTGCAGTACAGCCACAACGAGCCGTCCACGGCTGCCGAGATCGTGACCGCGGCGCTCCAGAAGGACCCCGACATCGTGGGCATCTTCGCAGCGAACCTGTTCGCGGCCGAAGGTTCCGCGACCGGTGTCAAGCAGGCCGGCAAGGAGGACTCGGTCACCATCGTCGGGTTCGACGCGGGTCCCGCCCAGGTCAAGCAGCTGAAGGAGGGCACCGTCCAGGCGCTCGTCGCTCAGGAGCCGGCCACCATCGGCAAGGACGGCGTCGCCCAGGCGATCGCCGCATTGAACGGTGACAAGGTCGAGGCCAAGATCGAGACCGGCTTCACCATCATCACCAAGGACAACGTCGACGGCGACGCGAAGGATGCCGTCTACCAGTCCAAGTGCGGCTAGGCCCTCAGGCCACCCCGCACCACCAGACCGCGACGGCGTCGGAGCTTCGGGCTCCGGCGCCGTCGCGCTGCGTCCGGCAGCTCCGCCTCGACGCCACCCTCCACGGGGTGCGAGAATCGCGACATGACCCAGGTGATCGTCGCGGCGACCGCGGTGCGCCGGCTGTCCGACGATGCTCCGGGACGGATCGAGGCCGAGGTCGTCGATGCAGCGGGGCGAGCCCACCGCCTGGTCATCACGGTCCCCGAACGCGCGAGCCGTGCGGTCACCGCGTCGACCGACGTCCCGTTCCGACTCGGGCTCCGGGCCGAGTACGTGCGTATGGAGGGACGGGCCGTGGTGATCCGGTTCGCGGACGGCGTCACCACCACCGAGGGCCTCGGCGGGGTCTGCCTGGACCCGGACATCGTCCACTGGTTGTGAACGACTCGATCGACCGACGGTCGGGTCGGCGACGAGTCCTATGCGACGAGGGTGAGGAGCCGCGCGACCTCGGCGGCGACGGCGTCGCGTGCCGGGCCGAGGTACTTCCGCGGGTCGACGAGTGACGGGTCCGCGTCGAGGCGCTCACGGACGGCTCGGGTGAAGACGCCGTTGATGTGGGTCGAGATGTTGATCTTGCGCATGCCCGCGTCCACCGCCCGCACGAGGTCCTCGTCGCTCACGCCGCTCGAACCGTGCAGGACCAGCGGGACGGGGACGGCTGCCGCGAGTTCGCGGATGAGGCCGAAGTCGAGGGTCGCGCTCCGCGAGGTCATCGCGTGCGAGCTGCCGACCGCGACCGCCAGGCCGTCGACGCGGGTGCCCGCGACGAACGCCGCGGCCTCACCGGGGTCGGTCCGGACGCCGGGCGTGTGTGCGCCGCCCTTGCCGCCGATCGCCCCGAGTTCCGCCTCGACCCACACGCCCTGCGCCTGAGCCGCGCGGGCGACCGCTGCGGTGCGCTCGCGGTTCTCCTCGTCGGGGAGGGTCGCCGCATCGAACATGACCGAGGTGAATCCGAGCCGTACCGCCTCCTCGACGAGCGCCTCGTCCTCGGCGTGGTCGAGGTGTACGGCGGTCGCGGTGCCGGTCTCGCGTGCGAGCTCCAGGCTCGCGAGCCCGATCGGCGCGAGGCCGCCGTGGTACTTCGCCGCGTTCTCGGAGACCTGCAGGATGACGCCGCGGCCCGCGAGCTCCGCGCCGCGGAGGATGGCCTCGCCGTGTTCGAGTTGGACGACGTTGAAGGCGAGCACGGCGCGCTGTGCGTCGAGGAGCGCGGCGGTGGAGACGAGCGTCATGGTTGTTCCTCTCGGGGTGCACGTGGGACGATCGGCCCGGTGCCGGTGGGGTTGGTCAGGTGGTGGCCAGCAGCAGTTCGGGACCGCTTTCGGCGAGCGCGTCGACGGTGTCCGGGTCGAGCCCGTCGTCGGTCACGATCTGGTCGAACTCGTCGAGTCCCGCGGCTCGGTGGAACGAGGTGGTGCCGAACTTCGCGGCGGTGACGGCGAGGATGCGTCGTCGGGCGATGCCGAGCATCGCCCGCTTCACCTCGGCCTCCTCGGGCAGGGTCGTCGTGGCGCCCGAGGTGAGCCCCACCCCGTTGGCGCCGAGGACGGCGACGTCTGCGTGGAGCCCCGACAGCCGTTCGACGGTCCACGCACCGACGGTCGCCTGGGTGACGGCGCGGACCGGCCCGGGCAGGGCGAGCACGGTGAGTCGCGGCCGGCCACCGAGCAGGGCGACGATCGGCAGGCTGTTCGTCACCACGAGGAGTCGGCTGGTGTGGGGGAGGAGCGCGGCGACCTCGAGGGTCATCGCACCGGAGTCGAGGAGGACGACCCCTTCCTCGGGGAGCTGCTCGACGACGAGCCGGGCGACGGCGGCGCGCTCGATGCGCTCGCCCTCGCGGCGTCGTTGGAGGCTGGGCTCGAAAGCGGGTCGCCGGGCGAGGACCGCGCCACCGTGGTGGCGGCGGATGAGCCCCTGTCGCTCGAGGACGGCGAGGTCGCGACGGATGGTCTCCGGTGTGACGCCGAGTCGGCTGCTCAGCTCGGCGACCGACAGGGCGCCGTCGCCGTCGCGGGCACCCGCGAGGATCGCGGCGTGACGCTCTGCTGGGTACATGACTGCTCCGTCCGGTCTGGCCAGCGTATCCGAATCTGTCCGATATCCCTTCCGATTCGTTGGGATCGGTGCGAAGATCAACATGATCGGGCGTACCCGACGACGACGATGACGACGAACGGAAGGCCGCCGATGGCTGAGCACGGGCCGCACAGCGCACCCCACGAGTCGGGGTCGCGGTTCCTGCTCGGGATCGACGTCGGGCAGACCGCCGTCAAGGCCGTCCTGCACGACGAGCGGTTGCTGCCGGTCGCGGTCGCTCGGCGCGCGAGCCCCGTCGACCGCCCGGTCGCCCGGCACGCCGAGCGGTCGCAGGACGCCCTGTGGGCTGCGGTCGCCGATGCGGTGTCGGAGGTGATGGCGACCTCGGGTGTCGACCCGAACCTGGTCGCCGCGGTCGGGATCACCGGCCACGGCGACGGCCTGCACCTCGTGACCGCAGCGGGAGCGCCGGTCGGCCCGGCCATCACGGCGATGGACTCCCGGGCGCACGTCGAGGCCGCCGAACTCGCCTCCGATCCCGACCGGCTGCGCGTGGTGCTCGAACGCTCCGGACAGCTGCCGACGCCGGGCGCCGCCGGCAACCTCCTCCGCTGGTTGCTCCGCCACGACGCGGAGCGTGTCGAGCAGGCAGACGCGATGCTCTTCTGCAAGGACGTGATCCGCCTGCGGCTCACGGGCGAGATCTCCACCGACTACTCCGACGCCTGCGCCTCCTTCCTGGACGTCGGGACCGCCACCTGGAGCGCCGAGGTCCTCGACGCCTACGGCCTGCCCGCCGAACTGCTCCGCCTGCTGCCGCCGATCAACCCGAGCGGCACGATCGTCGGGTCGGTGCTGCCGGAGGCCGCCGCGGTCACGGGCCTCGTCGCCGGGACACCGGTCGTCTCGGGGCTCCACGACGTGCAGGCCTCGTCGATCGGCATGGGAGCGCTCGTCCCCGGGCGGCTCGCCCTCGTGGCCGGCTCGTTCAGCACCAACGGCGTGACGACGACCCAGCCCGACGTGGACCCGCGGTGGCAGTCCCGCCTCTCGATCACCCCGGACCTGCGGATCGCGATGTCGACCTCGGCGACGGCATCGCCCTCCTTCGACTGGACGCTGCGGCTCCTGGGCGTGACCGACGCCACCGGCCGCGACGCGCTGATCGCCGAGGCCGCAGCACTCCCTCCGGAGGAGCAGGTGCCGCTCGTCCTGCCCTTCCAATCGGACTCGCCGCTCGGTGCCGAAGCCTCGGCCACCCTCACCGGCGTCCGCGACTGGCACACCCGGGCACACGTCCTGCGCGGAGCCCTCGAGGGCATCGTGCTCATGCACCGCTGGCACACCCGTGCGCTCGGCGAACGGTTCCGGTGGGACGAGCCGATCGTCCTCGGCGGCGGCCTCGCGCGGTCACCGCTGTACGTGCAACTCGTGGCCAACGCGCTACGAGCACCCGTGACGGTCGTCGACTCCGAGGAGGCCGGAGCTCTCGGCGCCGCGATCGTCGCCGGGGTCGCCGCCGGACTCCTGCCGTCGGTGGAACAGGCCCAGCGCGACGTCGTCCGACACGCACCCGCCGTCCTGCCAACGGACGCCTCGGCTGCGTACTGGGCCGGGGTCGGAACCGCGTTCGACGAGCTCGTCGAGGCCATCGGCCCCTGGTGGCGACGGCGGGCCGAGGAGTCGAGCCCCGACGGTCCGGCGTCCGAACGCGACGACCGTGCCGGGGTGGAACGATGAGCGCGTCCGTCGGCGGGCGCGGGACGGCCACGTCCAGCCCGGTGGACGACCGGCGTCGGGAGATCCTCACCCGACTCGACCAGGACGGGCGGGTCTAGGTCGGCGTGCTCGCAGTGGACCTCGGCGTGACCGAGGAGACGATCCGGCGCGACCTCCGCGTCCTCGAACTCGACGGACGCCTCCGACGCGCGCACGGCGGGGCGGTGCGTACCGACCTCGACCCGGGCCAGGACTCCGGGGTGTCCGGTGCGCTCGCGGCGCAAGCGCTGACCCTGGTCGACCCGGGTTCAGCGGTCTTCCTCGGCGCGGGCTCGGCCTGCGAGGCGCTCGCCGCGGGTCTCGCCACGACCGCCGGGACCGTCATCGTGACCGGCTCGGTGCCGGTGGCGTTGGCCGCGGCCGCTGCCGATGAATCGGCCGTCGTCCACCTCGTCGGCGGGACGGCGGACGGGCGCGGCGTCCTCACCGGCGCCTGGGCGCGCGAGCAGCTCGCCGGTCTCCGCCTCGACGTCGCGGTCGTCGAGGCGCTCGGTGTCTCCGCGGACGGCCGACTGCTCCACGCCTCGCCGGAGGAGGCGGCGGTCGTCGCGTCGGCGGTCGAGCTGGCCTCCACGACGATCCTCCTGGGCGACCCGGCGACGTTCGGCGCAGACGGCCTCGCGGCCTCCGTCCCGGCCGCTCGTCTCGAGGTGGCGGTGGTGCATCGGGGCGTCGACGAACCGACCCTCGACACCCTCCTCGCGACCGGCGTCCGCGTCGAGACGGTCGGGGTGGACGCATGAGCGGCATCGTCACGGTCACGCCGGCGGCCGCGATCGACCAGACCTACCGCGTCGACGGGCTGCGACTCGGCGACGTCAACCGGGCGGTGGGCGTGTCCACCGAGCTGAGCGGCAAGGGCGTCAACGTCGCGCGGGCGGTCACCCTCTCTCGGCTCGCGGTCCGTGCGGTGGTGCCGATGGGTGCGGACGGACGGATCCTCGCCGACGACCCGGCACTCCGGACGTTGCTCGCCGTGGTCCCGACCGACGGTCGGACGCGGGTGAACACGACCATCCTGGACGCCGCGACCGGGACGACCAAGGTCAACGAACCGGCGATCCCGCTGCGCGCCGAGGACTGGGCCGCCGTCGTCGCGACCGCCGGGGCCGAGATCGACCGGATCGGCGCGGACTGGCTCGTCCTCTCCGGCACGATCCCGACGGTCCAGGGTGGCACCGGCCTCGTCGACATCCTCCAGTTGCTCCGTCAGGCGGGTGACCGGGGAGCGCGCGTGGCCGTCGACACTGCCGGTGCGGCGCTCGAGACCGCCGTCGCGAACCTCGACCTCGTCCACCTGCTCAAGCCGAACGCGCACGAGCTCGCCGAGCTCACCGGCCGTGAGCTGCTGACGATCGGCGATGTCGCCTCCGCCGCCGACGAACTGCACCGTGCCGGCTGCGACCTCGTCTACGTGAGCATGGGGGCCGACGGGGCGCTCCTCCGCACCGCGGCTGGGCTGTGGCACGCGCACGTCGCAGCCACGGTCGTGAACACGGCCGGTGCCGGCGACGCCTCGTTGGCCGGATTCCTCGTCGGACTCCACGGCGAGGACGGACGGGACGACCCGGCGGCAGCGGTCGCTTCGGCCGCCGCCTGGGGTGCACTCGCCGTGTCGAGCGCGACGACCATCCTCACCTCCCTCGAAGCGCTCACCACACCGGTCGCCGTCCAGAACCCCGACCCGACGACGCCGCTGAGCGAACCGGCCACGCCGCCACGCGACGAAGCGACGACGCCATGATCGATCAGGCCGTTCCACGCTTCCACGCCGCCGTGGACCTCGGCGCGTCGAGCGGTCGCGTCATGCTCGGGCGCTGGGCCGACGGCCGCTTGGAACTCACCGAGGTACACCGGTTCCCGAACGGCCCGATCACGCAGGACGGTCGACTCCGGTGGGATGCGGAGCGCCTGTTCGAGGAGACCATCGTCGGGCTCGCGGAAGCCGTCCGGATCTCAGCGGCCGCCGGCGGCGTGCTCGACGGGATCGGGGTCGACAGCTGGGGCGTCGACATCGCACTCGTGGGGGTCGGCACCGGTACGGCGTTCCCGACCGTGCTGCATCACCGCGGCGCCGACGCCGATGGACCGGCCCGTGCCGCCGAGCTGGTCGACGCCGCGACGGCCTACGCGGTGACCGGCGTGCTGGAGCAGACCATCAACACCTCGTACCAGCTGCGGTCCCGCGCCGAGGAGCTCGACGCGCGCCGAGCCGACGGCGATCGCCCGACCGTGTTGCTCGTCCCGGACCTCTGGGTGTGGCTGCTCACGGGCGTCGTCGGAGCGGAGCGCACGATCGCCTCGACGACGCAGCTGCTCGATCAGGGCACCGGCGACTGGGCGGCGGAGCTCATCCGTCGCTGGGGTCTCGACGGCTTCGACTTCCCGCCGGTGGTCGCGCCGGGGACGGTCGCCGGCCCGACGACGCCGGAGGTCACCGCGCGTCTCGGGTCGAGCATGCCGATCCCCGTCCACCGCGTCGCGGAGCACGACACCGCGTCAGCCCTCGCCTTCGCCCGCCCGGACGGCGCGGAGCTCCTCGTCTCGAGTGGCAGCTGGTCCCTCGTCGGGGTGTGTCTGCCGGCGCCGGTGCTCACCGAGCGCGCGCGGGCCGCCGGCTTCACGAACGAGGCCGGTGTCGCCGGATCCTCACTGCTCCTCCGCAACCTGGCTGGGATGTGGCTGCTCACGGAGTGCGCCCGCGCCTGGTCCGCGGAGGACGGCAGCGCGGTCGACCTCGTCGAACTCGTGGCGGCCGTGTCGGAGCTGGAACGAGACGCAGCCACGGACGTCGCGCCCGCCGTGTTCGACGTCGCCGACCCCCGGCTGCTCGTCCCGGGTGACATGCCGGAACGGATCGTGACCCTCTGCCGGGAGACCGGACAGCGTCCACCGGGCGGACGGAGTGACGTCGTGCGCAGCGTGGTCGAGAGTCTCGCAGTCGCCTACGCCGAGACGGTCCGGGCCTGCGAGGCGATCACCGGGGAGACGATCCGTTCGGTCCGCATCGTCGGCGGCGGATCGCGCAACCGGCTCCTGTGCGCCCGCACGGCGGCACGGACCGGTCTTCCCGTCACCGCTGGTCCTGCGGAGGCCTCGGCGCTCGGCAATCTGGCCGTGCAACTCGTCGCGGCCGGCCACGCGCCGTCACTCGACACGGTCTACCGGCACGGCCAGGACGACCACGACGACCACGACCATGAGCGGACACCGACATGACCGACCGCATCGACCAACCGGAGACCGAAACGGACCTCCTCGACCGCTTCGTCCTCTTCTCGCGCGACCTCGGGCGTCCCGATCGGGCGTGGGCGCTCCTGGCGGAGGGCAACACCTCCCTGCTGCTGACCGAGGACGGTGCTCGGGCGATGCTCGTGAAGGCGAGCGGCGCGTCCCTGGCCGTGGCGACCACCGAGGACGCGGTCCGTCTCGCGATCGGACCGGTGCTCGACCTCGTCGACTCGCACACGGGCGGGGACGCCGAGGTGGCCGCGCTGTTCGATGCCGCGGCGCTCGCCGGGAACGGTCGGCGCCCCTCGGTGGAGGCGATCCTCCACGCCGTCTGCCTCGACCTGCCCGGCGTCGTCGCGGTCGGCCACACCCATCCCGTGCCGGTCAACGCGCTGTTGTGCTCGCCGTCGGCCGACGCCCTGACCCGCGGGTCGCTCTTCCCCGACCAGATCGTGGTCCTCGGTACCGATCCGCTGCTCGTGCCGTACGTCGACCCCGGTCTCGAGCTCGCCCGCACGGTCCGCCGCCTGCTGCGCGAGCAGCTCGCAACGACCGGCCGGGTACCGAAGGTCGTGTACCTGCAGAACCACGGGATGTTCGCCCTCGGATCGAGCGCGGCCGAGGTACTCCGCATCACCGAGATGGCCGTGAAGGTCGCCCAGGTGCTCCTCGGAGCGCTCGCCGCCGGCGGGCCGGTGTACCTGAGCGACGAGGCCGTCGCCCGCATCGACACGAGACCCGACGAACTGCTGCGTCGAGCCGCGCTCGCCGCGCAGGAATCCACCACCGACCGCGCCGGGGCGGCGCACGGAAGGACCACGACATGAGCGTGTCGACCAGCACCATCGACCTCACCGGGCAGGTCGCGATCATCACCGGAGCGTCCTCGGGCATCGGCCGCTCGTACGCCCAGGCGCTCGCCGCCGCCGGGGTGCGCACGGTGCTCGTGGGACGCTCCACCGAGCGACTCTCGGGCGTCGCCGACGCCCTGCCGACACCGAGCGTCTTCCTGGCGGGTGACCTCGCCGACCCCGCCGTGTCCGAGCAGGCCGTCGCCCTGGCGCTCGCCGCCTTCGGACGCCTCGACATCGTCCTCGCCAACGCGGGCCTCTACGTCGGCGGTGACGTCCTTGACACCCCGATGACCGCGATCGAGGAGCTCGTCGGCGTCAACGTCCTCGGGGCGATGGCGACGGTTCGCGCAGCGCTGCCGCACCTCGTCGAACAGGGCGCGGGCGACGTGCTGGTGACGAGCTCGGTGTCCGGGCACCAGGACATCCACTGGGAGCCCGTCTACTCCGCGACGAAACACGCCATGCAGTCGTTCGTCCACACCACCCGGCGGAACCTCGTCGGATCCGGGGTGCGGATGGGCGCGGTCGCCCCCGGCGTCGTGCTCAACGAACTGTGGGGGATCGCCGAGGGGGCCTCAGGCGTGGAGGACCAGATCGCCGCACGCACCGGCATCCGTTCCGAGGACGTCGCCGACGCCGTGCTCTTCATGCTCACCAGACCCCGACACGTCACCATCCGCGACCTCGTCATCCTGCCCACCGACCAGGAGATCTGAGCGACTCGCGTCGCCCGACGACACCTCCACCAGCCCGCCCCGATCGAAGGACCGCACATGTTCTCTGACCTCCACGGCCGCACGGCCGTCATCACCGGCGGGGCCCGCGGGCTCGGCTACTCGATCGCCACGGCGATCGCCGCGCAAGGCGTCCAGGTGGCGCTGCTCGACCTCCTGCCGACCGTCCACGAGTCGGCCGAGCGGTTGGCGTCCGAGTACGGCGTCCGCACCTCGGCGCATGCGGTCGACGTCACCGACGCCACCGCCGTCGAGGCCGCCTTCGCCGCTGCCGAGGCCGAGCTCGGCGCGCCGTCGCTGCTCGTGACCGCGGCGGGCATCACCATCTGGGGCGACAGCGTCGACGTGCCGGCGGACACCTGGCGGAAGGTGCTCGCCGTGAACCTCGACGGCACCTTCTTCGCCGCGCAGTCCTTCGCCCGTCGTGCCATCGCGGCGGGTCGGCCCGCCTCGGCCGTCTTCATCTCGTCGATGTCGGCGTTCATCGTGAACCAGCCGCAGTTCCAGGCCTCGTACAACGCCTCGAAGGCGGCGGTCAGTCACCTCGCGTCGTCACTCGCGGTCGAGTGGGCACCCTCCGGCGTCCGGGTCAACGCGATCGCCCCCGGGTACTTCCTCTCGGACATGACCCGCGAGTTCACCGAGGCGAACCCCGACCTCGCCGCCGAGTGGACCGCGGGCATCCCGGCGGGCCGGATGGGCCAGCCTGAGGACCTCCACGGGCTCGTCCTGCTGCTCGCGTCCGACGCCTCCTCGTACCTCACGGGCCAGAGCCTCGTCATCGACGGCGGCTACACCGCCCTCTGAGCCAGCCCCACCCGCCGAACCGACCACACCGACCCGAGGACCCGCCATGACGACGACGCCGCCCGAACAGACGCCCGACGACCAGGCCGACCGCGACGCCGTGTGGGGCGCCCGGCGTCGACGCTTCGTCGAAGCCCGATCCGGTGCCGTCGAGCGTGCGTGGGCTCCGCGTGCGGTCCGCGTCGACGACGGGCCGTCCACGGGCCGTCGTCAGATCGAACTGCGACACCTCGGCGGACTCGAGGTCACGGTCGAGGTCGACCAGTTCCTCGACCTCGGCGAGGCCTCCTGGAACGGCGAGGTCGTGTCCTTCGTCGCGCCGACGACCGCTCCGCAGGCCGAGAGCTGGGCCCGTCGCTGGCAGGGCGGTCTGCTGACGACCTGCGGGCTCACCGCGGTCGGCGTGGCCGCGGAGGCGGACGGCGGGATGCACGGTCGGGCGCATCGCATCCCGGCGACCGTGACCCGTCGCGAGGGGCGATGGACCGCGGCGGGCCGGTACGAGCTCCTCGTCGACGGCCTGCTCCGCGAGGGCGCCGTCTTCCAACAGAACCTCACGGTGACCCGTAGCATCCGAGCCGAGGTCGGCGTCGCGCGGATCCGTCTGCACGACGTCGTCCGGAACGAGGGGTTCGTCGCCGAGCCGGTGCGCCTGCTCTACCACGTGAACCTCGGCTGGCCGGTGCTGCACGGCGGTGCCGTCGTGGCGGCCGAGGCCGACGTCCCCGGCGGGGCGGGGTCCGAACGCCCGGACCCCGGTGGCTGGCGGCGGGTGATCGGCGAGCCCGAACCGGCTGCCGACGAGCAGGTCGACGCCCTCGACGCGGTCGCCGGGCCCGACGGCTGGTCCATCGCGACCCTGTCGGGCGAGGCCGGCACGGTCACGGTCCGCTTCCGGCCGGAGCAGTTGCCGTTCCTCACGGTGTGGCGGAGCACAGCCGCGGGGTCGTACGCCCTCGGCATCGAACCCGGCACCTGCTGGCCGAGTCACGCCGCCGGTCCGGATCGCGGGAAGGCGGGCCGGATCGTGGAGCCCGGGGAGTCGTTCGAGGTCGATCTCGAGATCGTGTTCGAGCCGGCGGCGGACGACTTCGGCGACTGAGCCCACCGGCCTCCGCCAGCATCCGGTTCCCGGTTTCCGAAGAATTCACGCTGGGGTATGTCATCGATGACATGAACGAGGTATGCTCGCCATGACATCGATGACATGGAGTCATCGTCGGAAGCCGACACGGACGTCGGAACCTGAACGGACACCGCTGTGCACCCTGCTGCGAACCTCGACTCGACCGCCGTCACCTCCGTGGCCTCGGATCGACTCGTCGCCGGCCTCGACCTCGGCAGCACCGGCGTCAAGATCCTCGTGACGGACGCCGACGGCGCCGAAGTCCTCATCCACCAGCTGCCCACCCCGTGGCTCGCCGGTCCAGGCGGCACGACCGTGATGGAGGCGGCGTCCCTCATCGCCACCGTCCGGGAGCTCCTCGACCACGTCGGTGCGGAACTCGTCGACCGGTTCGGGCCGGCCGCGCGGGTCCGGGCCCTCGCCGTCTCCGGCATGGGGGAGTCCGGGATCGTCCTCGACGCCGTCGGCCGGCCCGTCGCGCCCGCCATCGCCTGGTTCGATCCGCGCGGCGCCGAACAGCTCGCGGCCCTCCCGGCCGACATCGCCGAGCAGTTCGCCGGTCGGACCGGCCTGCCGCTCGGCGTGCAGGTCTCGGTCATCAAGCTCCTCCACCTCCGCGACGCCGGACTCGACCTCGCCGGAACGCGGTGGCTCAACCTGCCGGAGTACCTCGTCTCGGCCCTCGGCGGCGAGGAGGCCGCCGAGTACTCGCTCTCGTCGCGCACCGGCCTGCTCGATCAGGACACGGGGGAGCCGTGGCCCGAACTGCTCGACCACCTCGGCGTCGACGCGACGTTCCTCCCGCCGTTCACCGACGCCGGTGCCCCGCTCGGCGCCGCGAGCAGCCCGTGGGTGCCGCCGGTCTTCTCCGGTGCGGCCCTGACCGTCGCCGGCCACGACCACCTCGTGTCGGCCGTCTCCACCGGCTCGTTCCCCGCCGAGCGGTACCACGTGTCGATGGGCACGGCCGAGGTCCTGCTGCGACGCCTCGACGAACCACTCCCGTTCGCCGCCCGGGAGCGCCTCGCCGAGGTGTTCATCAACTGCGTCCGTCACGTCGTGCCGGGCACCTGGGTGCTCGTCGCCGGCGTCAAGACCGGCCTGCTCATGCGTCGCACCCTCCAGCTCGTCGGGGTGACCGACCGCGCAGGGCGCGACCGCCTGGACGACGAGGTCATGGCGCTCCCGGCGGGCGGGCTGCTCGGCGACGGCGACATCTCGGTCGCGGGCGCCCGGAACGACGACGGCGTCCTCAAACTCACGGTCCGTGCCGACGGGGCGGGACCGGCAGAGATCTTCGAAGCGGTGCTCCAGCACGGCAACGACGAACTCGCCGTGCTCATCGCGGCGATGGACCGCGAGGTCGCACCCGCCACCTCGGCGCTGCTCACCGGCGGCTGGGCCAGCATGCGGTCCGTGCAACGCGCCCGAGCCGCCGTCCTGCCCGGCGTGCAGGTGTCGCACCGGTCCCAGGACACGGCATACGGCGCAGCCGTCTTCGCCGGGGCCCTCCTCGAACCAGCCATCTCCCGACCACACCCCTGACCGACCGACCACCCGACGACCCAGACCGATCCTCCCCGGCGCGACCGCTGCCGGGATCAGACCCCATCCGAAGCACAAGGAGCACCTCATGAACGCAGTAGCCACCAGGACCAACGAGCTGACGACGCTCGAACGCCGTGCCATGGCCACGATCAGCACCCCGGGCGGCGGCATGCTCATCGTCGCCGGCGACCAGCGCAACGGCATGAAGGCCGTCATGACCGACGCCCCGAACGGCGCGGCCGGCATCAGCCGTGACGAACTCGCCGAGGCCAAGAGCGACCTCGTCCGGTTCCTCGGCAACCACGCACCCGCCATCCTCCTCGACCCGGAGGTCGCCCTCCCGCTCGTCGTCGACGAGCGCACTCTCTCCCGCACGACCGGTCTCGTCGTCGGCATGGACTCCTCGGGCTTCGACACCGAGAACGGTCTGCGCCGGACGAAGTACGTGCCCGGCATGGACGCCCGTCGGGTCCGCGAACTCGGTGGCGACGCCGCCAAGATGCTCTTCTACCTGCGCTCCGACCAGCGAGAGGCCGAGCAGGTCGTCATCGACGAGATCGCCCGCCTCGTGGAGGAGTGCACCGCCGAGGGCGTGCTGCTCATCGTCGAGATCCTCGTCTACCAGCTCGACGGCGAGAGCGACGAGGCCTACGCCGAGATCTTCCCCGAGCTCGTGCGCGGCGCCGCGGAGATCTCCGTCGCCGCCGGTTCCAAGGTCCTGAAGCTCCAGTACCCGGGCTCCGCAGAGGCCGCCGCAGCCGTGACCGAGGCCGCCGCCGGTGTGCCGTGGGCCGTGCTGTCCGCCGGCGTCGACCACGAGACCTTCGTCGGCCAGGTCCGCACCGCGGTCGAGAACGGTGCCGGCGGCGCGATGGCCGGTCGTTCGCTGTGGAAGGATAGCCTTTCGATCTCGTCGGCGAAGCGTGAGGAACTGCTCACCAACCGTGCGCTGCCTCGCCTCCGTGAGCTCGAGCAGGTCATCGAGACCGCGCTCGCCGGTCGCTGACGGATCGCGGGCGGCGTCCTCGGTCGCCGCCCGCGAACCAGCCCGATCCGACCACGCCACCAAGGCGGAACCACCCGAGGAGCAGCCATGGCCACGATGCAGGACGTGGCGTCCCTCGCCGGGGTGAGCTCGAAGACGGTCTCCCGCGTGTTCAACGACGACCCGCACGTGCTCCCGGAGACGCGGTCGCGGGTCGAATCGGCCATGCGGGAACTGAACTACGTCCCGAACGTCCTGGCGCGCACCTTCCGCGCCGGGCGGTCCTCCTCCGTCGGCGTCGCGGTCCCGGACGTCGTCGACCCCTTCTTCGCCGCGGTCGTCCGAGCCGTCGAGGAGGTCTGCTCCGTCTCGGGCATCACCACCCTCGTCACGAGCATCGGCGACGACCCGGCGCGCGAGCGTGCCGTGCTCGACTCGCTGCTCCGGTCACAGCTCATGGGGCTCGTCCTCGCGCCCGTCGCGGAGGACCAGTCGTGGCTCGCGCCGTGGGCCGAGCACACACCCATCGTGTTCGTCGACCGGGCCCCCGGTGGGCTCGACGCCGACAGCTTCGTCGAGGACGACCACCGCGGCGCCTACCTCGCGACGAGGCACCTGCTCGAGCATGGGCACACCCGGGTCGCCTTCATCGCCGACTCGGCACACCCGCCGAGCACCCGTCGCCGACTCGAGGGCTACCGTTCGGCGCTCGCCGAGAGCGGGATCGACCTCGACGACGCCCTCGTCAGCCTCGACGCGACGGACCGCGAACCGGCCGCCGCCGTTGTCGACGGTCTCCTCGCCCTCGCCTCCCCGCCGACGGCCCTGTTCTCGGCCAACGCGCGGGTGACGATGGCGCTCGTTCCAGCGCTGCGCTCGCGGGGGATCGCCTCGCTCGGCTTCGGCGACTTCCCGATGGCCGACCAGCTCGATCCGGCGGTCAGCGTCATCGAACAGGACCCGGCACGACTGGGCCGCCTGGCCGCCACCCGGGCGCTCGCCCGTTTCGGTGACGCGGACGGTGAGCACGAGCGCAGCACCGTCGTCCCCGTCGGGCTCCTCCTTCGGGAGTCCTGCGGCTGTCACCTCACCGCGTGATCCCCCGGGCGGCGGATGCGCCCCGCGCCGTCGCTCCGTAGCGTGGGAAGCTGTTCGCGACCACGGGGGATCACATGCAGCGACCGGACGAGACACCGATCGAGGGCGGCTGGGCGCCGATCGGACAGCCCGCGCCTGGACCGATCCGGACGCCGCTCGCCGACGGATCGCCGGCACCAGCACCGGCACCAGCCGCGGCTCCGGTGATCGGTGCCGCCGGGCGCGCCGTGCTCGCGCAGCAGCCGGAGTCTGCGGCGGACCGCCAGCGCCGGCGCAACCGCGAGCTGGCCCCGATCCTGCCCCCCAGGGTCCCGTGGGTCGCCGTCACGGTCTTCACCGTGCTCGCCGTGGGCCTCGCCTGGCTCATCGCCGCACCGCTGTGGCTGTCGGGTGAGGGACTCGCGAACCCCTGGTTCCAGCTCATCGCCCTCGGCATGATGTACACCCCGACCATCGCCGCGCTCGTCGTGGTGCTGTTTGTCGCCCGCCCGAGGAGCATCCCGCGGCTGCTCGGACTCGCGCCGCTGCGTCCCCTCGGCCGGACCCTCGGGCTCTGCGCGGCGGCGCTCGTCGGGTTCCCCGTCCTCGCGTTCTGCTCCATGTTGCTCGGGCAGGCCATGGGGCTCATCGAGCTCGACCTCGTCGGCCTGTCCGGTCTCGCCGCCATCATGACCGCCTCGGGCGCCGGCGAGCTCGGGCGGGACGACCTCACCACGGTCGCCCTGGTCCAGCTCCTCACCCTGCCCCTCGGCGTCCTGGTGGCATCGCTGTCCGCGTTCGGGGAGGAACTCGGCTGGCGCGGCTGGTTGCTGCCGAACCTCCTGCCGCTCGGCACCTGGCCCGCCCTCCTCCTCTCCGGGGTGATCTGGGGCGTGTGGCACGCACCGCTCATCCTCCTCGGCTACAACTACCAGCGGACCGACGTCCTCGGCCTGCTCCTCATGGTGGGCTGGTGCATGCTGCTCGGTGTCCTCATCGGCTGGTTGCGTCTCCGCTCCGCCTCGGTCTGGCCGGCGGTGATCGCCCACGGCGCGGTGAACGCCGCCGTCGGGGCACTGCTGCTGTTCGCCAGCCCGACGTCGATGCAGGACACCGACAGTGTGTTC
Source organism: Plantibacter sp. CFBP 8798 (assembly GCF_014841195.1). Classification (NCBI taxonomy): domain Bacteria; kingdom Bacillati; phylum Actinomycetota; class Actinomycetes; order Micrococcales; family Microbacteriaceae; genus Plantibacter; species Plantibacter sp. CFBP 8798. The sequence continues at coordinate 473,966 of NZ_JACYTS010000004.1, read as the reverse complement.
GGCACCCTGCTCGGCTGGCCGGGCTGGATCCTCCTCGCAGCGACGACGCTCATCCTGGTCGTCACCGGCCAGTTCGGTAAACGTGCGGTTCCCGGACTGCGTGGCTCGGAGGCAGCCTCGCCCGTGAGCTGACCCTCCGACGCATGCGCGCCGCGTATGAGTCGCACCGGGCAGGCTGCTTGTCCGCCGCGTCGACGCTTGGTGCACTGGGACGATGCGCAGACCCGATCTCCCCGATCTCCCCGAGGCATCCGTCCGCCCACGTGCCGCCCACGCTCGCCGTCACGGCGGTGGGGTGAGTGCACGGGTCCGCCGTCGGCGCCTCATCGTCGGCATCGCAGGCGGCCTCGTGCTCGCACTCCTCGGGGGTGTCGGTGCGCTGGCACTGCGACTGCAGGGCAACCTCAGCTCCGAGGCCATCGCCGCCCCGACCGGACGTCCGACCGAGCCCGCGCAGCCGGGCGCACCGGACCCGGCGGTCAACGTCCTCCTCCTCGGCTCTGACAGCCGTGACCTCGCGGTCGGCGACTACGGCGAGGACACCGGCACCAAGCGCAGCGACGCGATGGTGCTCGTGCACGTGTCCGAGGGCAACACCCGGATCGACGCGATGCAGATCCCGCGTGACACGCTGACCGACCTGTCGATGTGCACGGACACCGGGCGAGGGACGCCCGACGACTACGGGATGGTGAACGCGGCCTTGAACTCGGGGGCCGCCTGTTCGGTCGCCGCGGTGCAGGCGATGACCGGTGTGCCGATCGACCACTTCGTCGAGCTCGACTTCAGCGGCTTCCAGGCGATCGTCAACGGCATGGACGGGCTGGCGGTGTGTCTGCCGTCGGACATGGAGGACCCCTATTCGAACCTCGCGCTGCCCGCTGGAGCACAGGTCATCGACGGGACGCAGGCGCTCGCGCTCGCCCGCACCCGGCATGCGGTGGGTGACGGCAGCGACATCTCGCGCCTCGGCAACCAGCAGATGGTGATGTCCGCGATCGTGCAGCGGGCGCTGAGTGCCGAGGTGCTCACCCGGCCGGACCGCCTCATCCGCTTCCTGGACGCGGTCACCTCCTCGCTCACCGTCGACACCGCGCTCGGCGACCTCGCGAGCCTGACCTCGCTCGCGCACCGGGTCTCGCAGGTGCCGGCGTCGGCCATCACCTTCCTGACCATGCCGTGGACCGAGGCGCCGTCGGACGCCAACCGGGTCGTCCCGAGCGATGACGCCGCGATCGTCTTCTCGAGCCTCGCCACCGATGTCCCGGTGCCGATCGCGGGAACCGCTGATGCGTCCCCCGCCGAGCCGGTCGCCCCGGTCGAACCGGTGCGGGTCGAGGCGGTCAGCGTCCTCAACGGCTCGCAGACGAACGGGGTCGCGACGGCGACCGCCGACCGACTGACCGCCCTCGGCTACACCGTCGCGTCGATCGGCGACGCGGAGACGGACACGCCGGTCACACTCCTGCTCGCGCGCGACTCGGACGTGGCTCGGGCGACGGCCGCCTCGCTCGCCCAGGAGTTGGGGATCACGGTCGTCGTGAGCGGTGAACCGGGACCGGACGAGGAGGACGTCGTGCTCGTCATCGGCGACGACTTCGCCTCACTGACCCCGCCTGCCGCGCCGGCGCCCGTCGAAGTCGAGTCCCGCAACGCCGCCGCGGACCTCTGCGGCTGACGCGGGTCGTCCTCAGTCCCCGGGTGGGACCCGCTCCGCCAAACGGAGGAAGGCACTCACGGCGGGTGTCCCGACGCTGTCGTGGCGCACGAGCAGGCCGATGCTCCTCGTGACCGGTGCCGGGAACCGGCGGACCCGGGCGCCGTTCGCCGCGGCCCAGTCGGCGAGACGCTCGGGCACCACGGTCAGCCCGACGCCGGCGGTCGCGAACCGCGTGAGCGCGTCGCGCTGGGTGGTCACGATGACCCGCGGTGGCTGCACGCCGAAGCGGGCGTAGGCCTCGTCGGTCACGGCGCGCATCGACGTCCCGCGCGGCAGGGTCACCAGGGTGTGCGCGGCCAGCTCGTCGCCGGTGATGGTCGGCGGCGTGTGCTCGGCCTCGCGCTCGGCGACGGTCCTGAGGCCGGGGAGGACGATCGCGAACCGCTGTTCCTCCAGGAGCCGCACCTCGACACCGGGGCCGGCGGTGGCCACATCGGCCACGCCGAGGTCGATGCGCCCGAGGTCGACGGCCTCGAGCAGTTCGGCGGAGTCGACGGCGCCCGTGACCTCGATGCGGACGTCGGGGTGCGCGGCATGGAACCGGGCGACGAGCTCCGGGACGTGGGTCGCGACGAGCGAGGGGAGCGCGCCGATGCGGAGCGTGCCGGCGGTGAGCGCCTGCTGGGCGTCGGCGAGCGCGCGGAGCCCGTTCGCCTCCTGCAGCATCCGCCTCGCCGGGCCGAGCACGGACCGGCCGGCGTCGGTGACCTGCATGCGCCGACCGACCCGGGTGAAGAGCGCAAGCCCGAGGTCCGTCTCGCAGCGTTGGATGCGTCTCGTGAGCGAGGGCTGCGAGATCCGGAGGACGTCGGCCGCTGCGGCGTACGATCCGTAGTCGACGACCGCGACGACCGCCTCCAGCTGCTCCAGGTTCATGCGTCGTGGGTCCGGATCATGCCTCCACGCTACCGACACCTGCTGGAGATCCCTGGGCGCCGGGGTCCACCCCGCAGCAGGATGCTTCGCCGCGGAAGCTCCCGCCCCGGGCGGATCTCCTGCCGGAGCCTACCGAGTGCAGGCGTCGAAGACGTGGGCGGGGTCGCCAGCCGTCCGGAGGTCGCGGTCGCGCAGGATCGTGGAGAACGGGACCTGCGGATCAGCGCACACCTCGTCGAAGGTGCCGCGCAGGTCGTCGGTGTACTCGATGTCCAGCACGGCGCCTCCGTACACCTCGGTGTAGGTGGCGCACTCGTCGAAGCGGTGGCACTCCTCCGCGACGGCGAAGTCGAACCCGACGTCGTCCCGCCCTCGCGTGCCCAGCTCGGCGGCGTTCTTCTGCCCGATGAGGAGGCCCGCGTCGTGGGCGAGGTCGGCGTACCGGGTGGCGAGGGCGATCGCGTCCTCCACGGTGAGTCGACCGTCGGACCGGGTGTACGAGTCGAGGTTGTCGATCTCGACGGCGTCGAAGCCGGCCTCCGCGCAGCGGGTGATGCTCGCACCGACCCGCTCGGCGATGCGCGCGCGACGGTCGTCGGTGGAGAGGTCGAAGATGAGTTCATCGGGCCAGTTCTCGTCGATGACCGGTTCACCGGCGTCGTCGGTGAGGACGAGGTCCGGCTCGGCCAGCCAGGCGTCGCGATCGGCCGGTTGGCTCTGGAACCCGTTGACGTAGCAGATGGAGTACCGGTCGGGGTCGGGGGAGTCGGTGCTGTCGCGGGCGACGCCGCCCACCCCTGCCGCCGGTTCGTAGCCGCCACCCAGCTGGTAGTCGAAGACGACGTCCGTGGGGAAGCCACCCGCTGAGTGGGTCGGTCCGGTGTCGGAGCTCGCACCGCTCGGGAACGTGGAGCAGCCGGCGGCGGTGACCGCGAGCAGGAGGGCGGCGCCCGCGGCGATGAGTAGGTGCGCGCGACGGGGGAGACGGGTCATGGCTCCAGCCTAGGTCGCGGTCCCGTCCCGGGGTCGCCGCTCAGCCGGTACCGTTGGGGCATGAAGTATCTGGTGTTGTTCTCCGCGGGTGCCGCGCTCATCGTGCTCGGGGTCGTCTTCGCGTTGCTCCTGGAGCTGCCGGTCGGGTTCCGGATCGCCGGGCTCGTCGCCATGCTCCTCGGCACCGTCGTCATGGGTGTGAACATCGGTCTCCAGTTCTTCGACCGCCGCAAGGAGCGCGCACGTCGGCTCTGAACCCTGACTGCGCAACCACCTGACCCGGTCGGTTCCCCGGCGTTACCCTCGATGGAACCCACCTCCACCGAGGCGGGACGACGACAACCCGGAGGCATCGTGGCGCGCGCGCTCTTCATCATCGACGTACAGAACGATTTCACCGAGGCCGGTGCGCTCGGCGTGGACGGCGGCGAGGTCGTCGCCGCGGGGGTCACGCAGCTGTTGGCCGAGCACGGGGACGAGTACGCGCACGTGTTCGCCTCACGCGACTGGCACGATCCCGAGGGTGACAACGACGGTCACTTCGCGACGGGTGAGCCCGACTACGTGACGAACTGGCCGGTGCACTGCGTCGCGGGGAGTGCAGGCGCCGAGTACCACCACGCGCTCGACACCAAGAGCGTCGACACCCACATCCGCAAGGGCCAGGGTGACCACGGATACTCGATCTTCGAGGGCGTGACGCCCGAGGGTCTGAGCCTCGACGAGGTCCTCACGGATGCCGGCATCACGGAGGTCGACGTCGTGGGTCTCGCGACCGACTACTGCGTCCGCCGGAGTGCGCTCGACGCCATCGAGCACGGCCTGCAGGTCCGCGTGCTCGCAGGTCTCGTCGCGCCCGTCGACCGGGCCGCCGGGGATGCGGCGCTCGCCGAGATCGCTGAAGCCGGGGGAGTCGTCGTCCCCGCCTGAACTCCGTCGCCGGGCACCCGACGCAGATAGTAAGCTAGCTGCATATTCTTTCGAGCAGGGCGAGAACGGGGCGCGCGCATGACGCACGGACGACACGGCGGAACGCAGACGGACGCGGACACCCGGACGCAGCAGCGGGATCGGGCGGGTGCGCCGCGGTGGCTGCGGGTCGTGCTCCCCGCGGTCCTCATCCTCCTCTGGCTCACGGCCGCCGGCGTCGGCGGTCCGTACTTCGGGAAGGTGAGCGAGGTCGCGACCAACGACCAGACGAGCTTCCTCCCCGCGAGCGCTGACGCGACCGGGGTGCAGACGGCACTCGACGGGTTCCGGGAGGGTGACGACATCCCGGCCCTCGTGCTGTTCGTCCGCGACGGCGGGATCACCGACGAGGACCGGGCGGCGATCGACGACGAGCTCTCAGCCCTGTCCTCCACCGAGGGCGTCGCCGACGGCGTCTCTCCGGCCATCCCCTCCGAGGACGGCGACGCGGTCGAGGTCTTCGTCCCGATCAGCGGCGACGCGGAGGTCGGCGACGTCGTCGAGGCCCTCCGTGCGCAGCTCGCCGAAGCCGCCCCGGCCGGCCTCGACGTCTTCGTCACCGGCCCGGCAGGGTTCACCGCCGACCTCACCGACGCCTTCGCCGGCATCGACGGCATCCTCCTCCTGACCGCGCTCGGCGCCGTCTTCCTCATCCTCATCGTCGTGTACCGCTCGCCGGTCCTCCCGTTCCTCGTGCTCGGCACCTCGCTGTTCGCCCTCTGCACCGCACTCCTCACCGTGTGGTGGCTCGCGAAGGCCGGCGTCGTCCTGCTGAACGGCCAGGTCCAGGGCATCCTCTTCATCCTCGTGATCGGTGCGGCGACCGACTACTCGCTGCTCTACGTCTCGCGGTACCGGGAGGCCCTCCGCGACCACGAGCGGCGGTGGGATGCGACGTGGGCTGCGCTCCGCGGATCGTTCGAGCCGATCGTCGCGTCGGGCGGCACCGTCATCGCCGGTCTGCTCTGCCTGTTGCTCAGCGACCTGAACTCGAACAAGGCGCTCGGACCGGTCGCCTCGATCGGGATCGTCTTCTCGGTCCTCGCGGCGCTCACCTTCCTGCCGGCGCTCCTGCTGGCCTGCGGTCGCACCTCGTTCTGGCCGTTGCGCCCGAAGGTCGGGAGCGAGCACCGGGTGCGCGCCTCGTCGACCGACGACACCGCCGTGCCGACCACTGGCCTGTGGGGTGGGATCGCCCGCCTCATCTCCCGTCACGCCCGCGTCGTCTGGATCGGGAGCACCCTGCTCCTCCTGGTCGCGAGCCTCGGGGTCGTCCAGCTCAAGGCGGACGGCGTCGCCCAGAGCGACCTCATCCTCGGCACGTCCGAGGCCCGCGACGGTCAGGCCGCCCTCGGTGAGCACTTCCCGGCCGGTTCGGCGAGCCCCGTGTACGTCCTCACGCAGGAGGGCGATGCCGCGCAGGTCATCGGGATCCTCGAGAAGGCCGACGGTCTCGACAGCGTCCAGGTGCTGTCGAGCGACTCCGCGACGGGCGCCGCGGATGCGACGGTGAGCGACGGGGAGGCGGTGTTCACGGCTCCCGCCGCGGGGCCGCCGGGGACCCCGGTGGCGTCCGCCGAACCGACGGTCGACGACGGCCGCATCCTGCTCCAGGCGACGCTCGACGCGGCACCGGACTCGACGACGGCGGAGGAGAGCGTGCGACAACTGCGCTCGACCCTCGACGCCGAGGTCGGCACCCACACACCGGTCGGCGGCGTCACGGCGACCGCCATCGACTCGAACGACGCGTCCATCCACGACCGGAACCTCATCATCCCGGTGGTGCTCGCCGTCATCCTCCTCATCCTCATGCTGCTGCTCCGCTCGGTGCTCGCCCCGGTGCTGCTGATCCTCAGCGTGGTGGTGTCCTTCGGGGCGGCCCTCGGGGTCTCCGCGCTCGTGTTCAACCACGTGCTCGGGTTCCCGGGCGCGGATCCGAGTGTGCCGCTCTACGGCTTCGTCTTCCTCGTGGCGCTCGGGATCGACTACAACATCTTCCTCATGACGAGGGTCCGCGAGGAGTCGCTGCGGGTCGGAACGAGGGCCGGCGTGCTGCGGGGGCTGGCGATCACGGGTGGCGTGATCACCTCGGCCGGACTCGTGCTCGCGGCCACGTTCGCGGCGCTGGGCGTCATCCCGATCCTGTTCCTCGCGCAGATCGCGTTCATCGTGGCGTTCGGGGTCCTCCTCGACACGATCATCGTCCGGACGCTGCTCGTCCCAGCCCTCAGCCACGACATCGGGAGCGCCATCTGGTGGCCGTCGAAGCTCGCGAAGGGTCGTGTCGAGCACCGGCACGCGGCCTGACCGAGGCGGTCGCGACCGGTTACCCCTGCTCAGCGAGGAACGCCAGCACGGCGTCCTTGAACGCCCGCGACGAGACCGCGTTGAAGTGTTCGCGGCCGGGCAGCCCCACGTAGCGGGCACTGGCGGCTTCGGCGAGCCGCCGACTCCCGGCGGCGACCGCGTCGTCGTCTCCGGTCACGAGCAACATGGGCAGTGGCGGCACCTCGGCCGTGCTCGGCTGCGGTCCTCCACGGAGGCCGTCCACCAGGGCGATGAGCGCCTCAACGTCGTTGCCCGGGACGCCCTCGGCCATCGTCACGTACGTGTCGGTGAGGGCGTGGGCGATCGTCGTCCCGGTCCTCACGTGGTGACGGGCCGCCTCCAGGTCGAAGTCGCGGAGCGAGTCGCCCTCGGGGAGGCCGCCGAGGCTGAGGGAGCGCACGCGGTCGGGGTGCCGGACGCCCAGCCGCCAACCCACCCGGGAGCCCAGCGAGTACCCGAGGTAGTGCGGCTCGTCGACGCCGTAGCCGTCGAGGACGGACAGGACGTCGTCGACGAGGATGTCGAGGCGGTATGCGGCCGGATCCGTCGGTTTGTCCGAGGCTCCGTGACCGCGTTGGTCGAGGGTCAGCAGGCGGTACCCGGCGCGCGTGAGCGTGCGTGTCCACCCGGCGAGGTCCCAGTTGAGTCCGGCGCTCGAGGCGAAGCCGTGCACTGCGATGATCGTGCCGAGGTCGCCTGTGCCCGGAGCCGGTTCGTGGAGGTATGTCGCTACCCGGATACCGTCCGTCGACATGACGTAGGTGGGTGCGGTCGGGGCAGGCTGAGGAAGCACCCGTCAACGATACCCGCGGTGGCGCCGCACAGGCTCAGTCGACGGCGACCGGTCGTGGTCCCTGCTGCATCATCTCGGAGAGGTACGGGGCGACGACGCTCGTGGAGATGCGGCAGTCGAGCAGGAGGACGCCTTGTGCCCCGGCGTGGACCCAGTCGGTGAGTCCGTCGAGGTCCGCGAGCGTGTCGACCGTCACGCCCTGGCCCCCCAGGGCGCGCGCGAGGGCGGCGAAGTCGACCTCGTCGATGAGCATCGGGGTCTGGTCGAGTCCACGCGAGCCGTACTGGTGGACCTCGGCTCCGTAGGCCGCGTCGTTGAAGACCACGATCACGCCGCTCGGCACCGTGCGGATGACGGTGTCGAGGTCGGGGAGCGCCATGAGGCCGCCGCCGTCGCCGGTGCACAGGACGGTGGTGCCCGTGTGCCCGGCCGCCGCGGCACCGACGGCGCTCGGGAACCCGAGTCCGATCGACTGGTACGCCGTCCCGACCATGACGAGGCGATCGGGGGAGGGGATGTCGAAGTACATCGGCGCCCAGCCGATGAAGTGGCCGCCGTCCTGCACGACCGTGCGGTCGGCCGGGAGCAGCTCGTCCAGTCGGTGCGCGAGGCTTCGTGGGTCGAGGCGCCCGTCCGCGCACAGCCCGTCGCCGGTCGAACCGTCACCCAGGTCGCGGTCGAGGTGCGGTGCTGGGCGGGCGCGGCCGGCCGACGCGACCCATCCGGACCCCGCGCCGTCGGAGAGCCGTTCCAGGAGACCTGCGGCTGCGAGGGCCGCGTCACCGTGGATGAGCTCGTCGACCCTGGCGTTCGTCGGGGCGTCGGCGAGGTCGACCTGGATGACGTGCGCGTCGGCGGAGAAGGCCTCGCCGAACCGCATCGTGAACTGGTTGAGGCCGGCGCCGACGACGAGCACGACGTCCGCTTCGGCGATGCGTGTCGCGGCGTGCTCCGTCGCGAAGCCGCCGGCCACCCCGAGATCACGGGGGCTGGAACCGAAGAGCCCGCGTCCGAGCGCCGTGGTGGCGGTGTGGGCGTCGAGCCGCTCGGCGAGCTCGCCGAGGACGGGTCCGGCGTCGGCCAGCCAGGCTCCACGCCCGGCCAGGATGAGCGGACGGTGTGCGCTGCGCAGGGCGGCGGCGGCGGTGTCCAGGCGCCGTGCGACGGGCTCCACGCGGGACGGCCGGACGAGCGCCGGGTGGTGTGGTGTCCCGTCCGCCCGCAGCGGCTCGTCGGACGCCACGGCGGCGAGGTCGTAGGGGATCGCGAGCACGACCGCGGTCCGGCGGTGGACGGCGTGCTCGATGGCCCGCAGCGTGGTCGCGGTGGCGTCGTCACGACCGACGGTGAAGGTCGGGGCACCGAGCCCGGCGGCGACCTGGAACTGGTCGACGTCCCAGGGGCGGGTACCGGTGGTCGGGGCGTCACCCACGACGAGGACCAGCGGGATCTGGGCCATCACCGCCTCCGCGAGGGGTGTCAGGGTGTTGGTGAATCCGGCTCCGTAGGTCGCGGTCGCGGCAGCGAGACCGCCGCCCGCGCGGGCGTAGGCGTCGGCTGCGGCGACACCGCCGGCCTCGTGCCGCATGGCGGTGAAGCGGGTCGTGGTCGAGGCGAGGGCGTCGAGGAGGTGCGCGTTGCCGTTGCCCATGACGCCGAACACCTCGGAGACATGGCGGCTGAGTGCCTGTGCCACCCGGGCGGAGACGGTGGAGGAGCGGATCGACGTGAGAACGGTCGACGAAGCGTGTTCGGACATGGGAGACCTTCGAGAACGTGGACGGATGGGATTCCGTGTGTGTCTCGCCGGTGCTGGCCGCGCTATCGCCCTTTTTTCGAGCAACGACCCCCGTGTTGCGGAGTCTGACGAGCACACTCTACTCCGCGGTGACCGCGCTGCACAGTGCGGCCGCGACAGCATCCGCTCCACATGCGTGACGCCTGCCGGACAGTCGGACCCGGGTTCGATCAAGGCTTGCTCCATGACCCACATCGTGCAGGCCAATGCGGCCGAAGACCTCCTCGCCCTCATCCCCGGACTCGTCGGAAGCACTCCGAGATCGAGTCTCGTCGTCGTCCTGTTCGCGGGCCGTCACAGCCGCGGCGCACTCCAGGTGCACCTGCCGGCCGGAACGGACGTCGACCGGCAGGTGGCGGACGCCGCCGCGGAGCGCGCCCTCGGATTCGCCTGCCGGGCCCCGGGTGTCGACGCCATCGTGCCCGTGGTCTACACGGACGACGCGTTCGGAGCAGGGGCGGAGCCGCCGGGCAGGACCATCGCCGACGCTGTCCTCGAGCTGGCGAGCGCACAGGGGTTCATGGTCAAAGACGCGCTCTGCTCGGCCGCTGACGGCTGGGGCTCCTACCTCGACCCTGCACTCCCCGCCGGAGGGCGCTCGCCGGGGATCGTGGCCTCGGCGGCGGTCCCGCCGGTCCCACCGCTCCCGTGGGAGCTCGTCACGACCGAGGTCCCGCGGGTGGACGTGGCGACGTTCGCAGCCGTCGACCTCGAGTACCGGGTGCTCTGCGCTCGACTGGCCTCCATGCTCGACGCGGCCGCCGATCACGCGCGCACGACCTGGCGGATCGACGTCGGAGACGCCGTGGAACGACTCGACGGCCTTCCTGCGGTCTTCGAGGACGCGCTCGACCGCGGCGTCGATGCGATGACCCCTCGGGAAGTGGCCTACCTGTTGCTGAGCCTGTCACGCCCGTGGGCGAGCGATCTCGCCCTCATGCAGTGGGCGTTCGGGCGCGAGCTGGGCGAGGAACTCGACGACGCCGAACGCGCGTACGGGCATCCGCCGGTCGGGACGGACGACCCGGAGGTGTTCCACCGGGTCGCCCACCTGCTGGTCGGCGACGGACCGCATCCCGACGTCCAGCGCATCCGTGCGGCGAGCAGCCTGCTCCTCGGTGTCGCGGCGCGAGCGTCGGCGTCGGCACGCGTCGCGCCGCTCGCCATGCTCGCCTGGCTGTCGTGGGCGCTCGGCCAGAGCACGCGCGCGACCGCCTTCCTCGCCGAGCTGGTCGACGCGGAGCTGGACCACCCGCTGGCGGCGACCGTCGGTTCGCTGATCCGCCAGGGGCACCTCCCGGCCTGGGCGTTCTGCAGCACCCCGGGAACACACGACGGCGTCGCCGCCCCCAGCGATCAGCCCGCCGCGTGACGCTCGAGGAAGTCGTAGACCTCGGAGTCGTCGACGCCGGGGAAGGTGCCGCTCGGCAGCGGGGAGAGGATGTGGGTGTGCAAGCGGGCGCTCGGCCAGGCCTGCTCCCGCCACTTGTCGGCGAGGTCCGACGGCGGTCGACGGCAGCAGGTCGGGTCCGGGCAGGTGGAGACCGCACGCGTCGTGGTCTCCCGTCCGCGGAACCACTTCGCCTCGCCCCAGGGCACGCCGACCGAGATCGAGAACTCCCCGGCCTCGGTCGTGCCGGTCTGCGTCGCGCACCAGAAGGTACCGGCCGGGGTGTCGGTGTACTGGTAGAGCTCCGTGGTGCGGTTCGTCCGCGCGAAGGCGTTCCGCGCGCTCCACTTCCGGCACACGATCTGGCCCTCCACCGCGCCCGTCACGTCGACGGGCAGCGGCAGCGCATCGTTCTCATAGGCCTTCGAGATCGCCCCGTCCTCGGAGACTCGCAGGAAGTGCAGGCGCATGTCGAGCCGGGCGGTCGCCAGGTTGGTCAGGCGCAGCGCCGCGGCCTCATGGGTGACCCCGAAGGCGTCGCGGAAGTCCTCGACGGCCAGGTTGCGATCGCGCTTGGCCTGCTGCAGGAACGACACGGCGGCCGTCTGCGGCATGAGCGCCGCCGCCGCGAAGTAGTTGATCTCGAGCCGTTGCCGGAGGAACTCCGCGTAGCTCGTCGGACGCTGGTGCCCGAGCAGGCGGTGCGCCATCGCCTGCAGGGCCATGGATCGCAGGCCGTGTCCGCCGGGGATCGAGGCCGGTGGCAGGTAGATGCGCCCGTTCTCGAGATCGGTGACGCTGCGGGCGGAGTGCGGCAGGTCGTTGACGTAGATGAGGTCGAAGCCGAGCTGTTCCGCCATGATGCTCACCGTGCGGTGGGTGAGTGCGCCGGTGCTGTGCCCCGCGCGCAGCACGCGCGACTCCGCGAGTTCCTCGATCTCGGGCAGGTGGTTGTCGCGCTCCCGCATCCACTCCCGCAACTCGGTGTTGGCACGCCGTGCCTCCTCCGGGGTCGCGATCGCCTCGCTCGCGTGCCGCTGCAGTTCGCGGTGCAGGCCCACGAGTGCGCGGAGGGCCTCGTCGGGGATGCCCTTCGACGGCTTGACGATCGGCAGGGTCAACTCGCCGTAGAGCGCACTGCGCTGGAGGCGGTCCAGCTCGATCTCCAGCGCTGCGCGGGGGTTCGGTGCCTCCTTCGACAGGAGGTCGGTCAGGTCGACCCCGAGCGCGGTCGTCAGCTCCTGCAGCACCGACAGCTTCGGCTCGCGCTTCCCGTTCTCGATGAGGGAGAGCTGGCTCGCCGCCAGCCCGACCCGTTCGCCGAGGTCGTCGAGGGTGAGGCCTCGCCGGGTCCGGAAGTGCCGGATCCGATGGCCGAGCGTGAGGAGCTCGGCAGCGGCGTTCGATGCGGGAGTCGGCGTCATTCCTTCACCGTATCGAAAGAACAGTGATTCTTGAAGGGTGGAAGACCGTGAAGATCGATCGAAATGGGCGCATGGTGGCTCTACGACCACTTCTTGACCGTCCCACCAACGCCGGAGGAACGCATGTCCATCGCAGCACTGATTCCCGACACCGCACCCGCTCCCGCCGCCCGCGTGGGGCTCCGAGCGGTGCCGCGCCCGAAGCGGACCGGCCTCGACGAGCTGCACGCCTGGGTCGACGACCTGGCGGCCCTCCTGGAGCCGTCCGCGATCCACTGGGTCGACGGCTCCGCGAGCGAGTCGCACCGGCTCACCCACCAGCTCGTCGAGGAGGGGAAGCTGATCAAGCTCAACCCGGAGTGGCGGCCGAACAGTTTCCTCGCCCGCAGCGATCCGCGCGACGTCGCGCGCGTCGAGGACCGCACCTTCATCTGCTCCGAGCAGGAGGAGGACGCCGGCCCGACGAACAACTGGCGCGATCCCGTGGCGATGCGCGACGAATTGCACGGGGTCTTCGCCGGCAGCATGCGCGGCCGCACGATGTACGTCGTGCCGTTCTCGATGGGCGCGGTCGGCGGGCCGCTCTCGCAGCTCGGCGTGCAGATCACCGACTCGGCGTACGCGGTCCTCAGCATGGGCATCATGACGCGGATGGGCGACCGCGTCCTCGAGCTCATCGCCGACGGACAGCCGTGGGTCCGGACCGTCCACTCGGTCGGCGCTCCGCTCGAAGCGGGGCAGGCCGACGTGGTCTGGCCGTGCAACGACACCAAGTACATCGTCCAGTTCCCGGAGACGCGCGAAGTGTGGTCGTTCGGTTCCGGCTACGGCGGTAACGCACTCCTCGCGAAGAAGTGCTTCGCGCTGCGGATCGCCTCGGTCATCGGACGCGACGAGGGCTGGCTGGCCGAGCACATGCTGCTGGTCCGGGTCGTCTCGCCGGAAGGCCGGGCGTTCCACATCGCCGCCGCGTTCCCCTCGGCCTGTGGCAAGACGAACCTCGCGATGCTGCGGCCGACGATCCCCGGGTGGACGGTCGAGACCCTCGGCGACGACATCGCATGGATCCGGCCCGGCGACGACGGACGTCTGTACGCCATCAACCCGGAAGCAGGCTTTTTCGGGGTCGCACCCGGCACGGGCGCCGGCACGAATGCGACAGCCGTCGACACCCTGTGGGGCAACACGATCTTCACCAACGTCGCGCTCCGCGACGACGGAGACGTCTGGTGGGAGGGACTGACCCCCGAGCCGCCCGCCCACCTCGTCGACTGGCAGGGGCGGGACTGGACGCCCGAGTCGGGGCGCCCGGCGGCCCACCCGAACTCGCGGTTCACCGTCGCGGCGGCGCAGTGCCCGTCGATCGCCGACGACTGGGACGCGGCCGACGGCGTCCCGCTCGACGCGATCCTCTTCGGCGGGCGTCGTGCCACGAACGTCCCGCTCGTGGTCGAGGCCAGCAGCTGGGAGCACGGCGTGTTCATGGGTGCGACCATCTCCTCCGAGCAGACCGCCGCCGCTGAGGGCACGGTCGGGGAGCTCCGTCGCGACCCCTTCGCGATGCTCCCGTTCTGCGGCTACAACATGGCGGACTACTGGAGTCACTGGTTGCGGGTCGGCGGTGCACTCGAGCACGGCAAGGCGCCGCGGATCTTCCAGGTCAACTGGTTCCGGAAGGACGCCGACGGCTCCTTCCTGTGGCCTGGCTTCGGCGAGAACTCGCGGGTCATCGAGTGGATCGTGCGGCGGCTCGAGCACGAGGTCGACGCACGGGAGTCGGCGATCGGCCGGTTGCCCGTCCTCGACGAGCTGAACCTCGACGGCATCGACGTGCCCGAGGCCGACCTCGACGCCCTGTTCGCCGTCGATCGCGAGTCCTGGCTCGTCGAGTGCGACCTCACCGAGTCCTTCTTCGACACCTTCGGCAACCGGGTCCCGGCCGCCCTCCGTGCGGAACTCGCCGCCCTGCGCTACCGCCTCCGGTCCTGATGTGTCCGCTCGCCCGACGACGGTCGGGCGAGCGGAGCGTCACACGAGGAGCTGGTGCTTGGCGAGTTCGCGGTAGAGCGGGACCTCGGTCACGAGGTCGCTGTGGGTGCCGACGCCGACCACCCGACCCTCCTCGAGGACGACGATCTGATCGCTGTCGACGACGGTCGAGAGCCGGTGCGCGATTACGATGAGTGTGCGTCCCGTCGCGACCGCGTCGATGGCCTCGCGCATCATCTGCTCGTTGACGCCGTCGAGGCTCGAGGTCGACTCGTCCAACAACAGGATCGGGGGAGCAGCGAGGATGGCGCGCGCGATCGCGAGGCGTTGCCGCTCGCCACCCGACAACATGATGCCGTCCTCGCCGACCGGGGCGGCGAGACCGAGCGGGTTGCGGTCGAGGACCCCGCCGAGGTTGACCGCGTGCAGCACGCGCTCGCAGTCGGCGTCGCTCGCATCCGGTGACGACAGCAGCAGGTTGTCGCGCAGCGTGCCGGCGAGGACCGGGGCGTCCTGCTCCACGTACCCGATCTGGTCCCGGAGGTCGGCGCGGGGGATCGTGCGGATGTCGACGCCGCCCAGGCGGATGGCACCGGCCGTCGGGTCGTAGAACCGTTCGATGAGCCCGAGGATGGTGCTCTTGCCGGCGCCGGACGGTCCGACGAGCGCCGTACGCCTGCCCTGCATCGCCGCGAAGGACACTCCACGGAGCACCTGCCGACCGAGCGCGGACTGCGCCTCGGTGAGTCGGGCGGCATCGGCGGCGACGACCTCCGGCGCGCTGCTGCCCTCACTCAGCGCCTCGGTCGCGAGCGCCTCCGCTGCGGCCCGTTCGCGCTCGATGACCGCCGCGTCCGGGTAGGCGAACTCGACCCCGTCGAACTCGATCGCCGGCGCGGACGCTGAGGCGGTCCCGGGACGCCCGACCCGCGCGGCGATGGCCGCGTCGTCATCGCCCTCGTCGGGCAGGTCGAGGATCTCCTGGATCCGGCCGAGCGCTCCGAGCGCCTGGTTGACGCTCGTGATCGCGCCGAAGGCCTGGCCGAGCGGCATGATCATCATGAACAGGAAGAGGATGAACGCGACGAGACTCGCGATGGTGATGGCCCCGGACGCGACCCGGAACCCACCGACGCCCAGGACGACCAGGAACGAGGTCTGCATGGCGATGCCGGCGACCGGGACGACCAGCGAGGAGATCTTCGCGATCCGCACGCCGACGCCGTAGACCTCCTTGGCCACGCCGTCCACCGCGTCGATCTCGCGGTCGGTCGCGTTGGACGCCCGGACGGTGCGGATGGAGCTGATGGCGCGCTCGACCGCGGCGGCGAGCTCGCCCACCTTGGTCTGCTGCTCGCGGCTGGCGACGCGGATGCGTCCGCTCAGGGCGACGACCACGACGACCGAGACGATGACGACGAGGAGGGTGAGACCCAGCAGGACGGGGTCGATGATCGCCATCGCGATGAGTGCGCCGAGGAAGGTGATGGCACCGCCGACGGCGTCTACGAAGCCCTGCGTCAGGACGGCGTAGAGCATGGTCGTATCACTGCCGACCCGCGAGACGAGGTCGCCGGTGCGGCGCGTGTCGAACTGGCTGATCGGCAGCCGGAAGATGCGCGCGATCAGCTGGCGCCGGGAGGAGTACACGACCCCGGTGCCGGCGCGCTGGAGGAGGTAGTGCTGGTACCCGCTGATGACGCCGGAGACCACGACGAGCCCGACGAGGAGCCACGCCAGGTTGCCGAGCGACCGGCCCGCCTCGACGACCCCGATCACCTGGCTGACGATGAGCGGCTGGGCGAGTGACGCGGCCGCTCCGATGACGCTCAGGATGATGACGACGATGAGGATCGAGCGGTGCTCGAAGATGTACGGCATGAGCTGCTTGAGGCTCGCGCGGGGACCGTCGTCCTTCGGTCGGCTGAACGGGTTGCGGCTGCGTGCCGGGCGCGCTGGGGTGCTCATGGTGCTCTTCCTCCGAGGTGCGGTGCGCGGCTCCGAGACGTCCATGGCGACGGCGCACCGTGGTTCAACTCTAGGCGACGGTCGCACGCGCCGAGCCCGAAGCCGACGCACCGAGCGCGGACGCACCGAGGGCCGGTGTGCGGAGACGTCCTCCACGCACCGGCCCTCGGTGGTCGCCTCGATCAGGCGTCGATGTCGACGTCCTTGGTCTCCTTGGAGACGATGAGGGCGACGAGCGTGATCAGGGCCATCGCCGAGAGGTAGACGCCGACCCAGAACGGGCTGCCGCCGCCGGCGCTCCACAGCGCGACGGCGATGAACGGTGCGACCGCGGCACCGAGGATCGACGACACGTTGTAGGAGATCCCGGACCCGGTGTACCGCACGTTCGTCGGGAACAGCTCGGGCAGCAGGGCGCCCATCGGTCCGAAGGTGAACCCCATGAGGCTGAATCCGATGATGAGCCAGATCATGACCCCGGTGAACCCGGCGCCGAGCAACGGGACCCAGACGAGACCGAACACGAGGATCGCGCTCGTCACGACGATGAGCGTCTTGCGGCGTCCGTACTTGTCGGCGAAGGGACCGGACACGAGCGTGAAGATCCCGAAGAAGACCACGCCGGCGATGAGCATGAGCACGAAGGTCGTGTAGCTGTAGCCGAGCCCGGCGACCGGGGCGTCGAGTGGCGCACGGCCGTAGCTCAGGGAGAACGTCGTCATCAGGTAGAAGAGCACGTAGGTGGCGAGCATGAAGAAGGTGCCGAGGAGCAGCTTGCGCCAGTGCAGCTTGACGACGCTCGCGAGCGGCGACCGCTGCACCTTGCCCTGCTCCTTCGCGTTCGTGAACGCGTTGCTCTCGACGAGACGGAGACGGACCCAGAGGCCGACGATGACCATGACGACGGAGAAGAGGAACGGGATGCGCCAGCCCCACTCGAGGAACGCCTCGGACGGCATGGACGGGTCGTCGCTCGGGAGGATCGCCGCGATGATCAGGAACAGTCCGTTGGCGATGATGAAGCCGATCGGCGCACCGAGCTGCGGGAACGTGCCGAACAGGGCACGCTTGCCGGTCGGCGCGTTCTCCGTCGCGACGAGGGCGGCGCCCGACCATTCGCCGCCGAGCGCGAAGCCCTGACCGATGCGGAGGATCACGAGGAGCAGCGGGGCGACCCAGCCGACGAGCTGGTAGGTCGGCAGCAGACCGATGAGGAAGGTCGCGATCCCCATGGTGAGGAGGGCGCCGACGAGGGTCGCCTTCCGACCGCGTTTGTCGCCGAGGTGCCCGAAGATGACGGCACCGACGGGGCGGGCCACCATCGCGGCGCCGAACACGGCGAAGGAGGCGAGGAGACCCGCGGTCGGGTCCTCACTCGGGAAGAAGAGGTGCGGGAAGACGAGGACGGCGGCCGTCGCGTAGACGTAGAAGTCGTAGAACTCGATCGTCGTGCCGATGAGGCTGGCGAGGACGACTCGGGAGCGCGGATTGACCGGGGCCTTGGTGACTGGGGTTGCTTCGAGAGACATGCGTGCGCGTTTCGGTTCGGGAATGGACGCCGTCGAAGCATCAGCACCGGTCGCGCACGCCCGCCGACGACGGCAGGATCAGAGGTTCGCCCGCTTGTGGCAGGACCATGACACTGTACGCCGAAGTACGGCATTCCGGTATTCGGTTGCCCGGAAGGGCGTATACCGATACCGGAATGCCGCGTGATGCGCCTCTGCTCGGGTCAGCCGCGCAGCTCGCGGAGGACGATCGCGGTCGCGACGGCGGCATCGGCGGCCTCCGCCCCCTTGTCCTCCTTCGACCCGGGCAGCCCTGCGCGGTCGAGCCCCTGCTTCTCGTCGTCGAGGGTGAGGACGCCGAAGCCGACGGGCTTGCCCGTCTGGATGCTGACCTGCGTGAGGCCACTCGTCGCGGCGTCGGAGACGTACTCGAAGTGCGGCGTGCCGCCACGGATGATGACCCCGAGCGCGACGACCGCGTCGGCCCCGGCCTCGAGGGCGGCCTTGGCGACGACCGGGAGTTCGAAACTCCCGGGGACCCGCACGAGGCGGTGGTTGGCGCCGCTCGCATCGAGGGCCTTGACTGCTCCGGCGATGAGACCGTCGGTGATGGTCTCGTGCCAGGTGCCGGCGATGACGACGATGTCGAGGCCGGTGCCGTCGACGCTGATGGTGGGGGATCCTTCGCCGCTCATGCGGTCTCCTGTCTTCTACCCTCGAGCGCGTCGAGGGGGTTGGTGGTGTTCTCGCTCCTCGAGGGAATCGAGGGCGGCGGTGGACTACTGGTGGGGGTGCGGTTCCGGTGCGAGCTCGAACCCGATGCTGTGGCCCATGCGGTCGCGCTTCGTCTCGAGGTAGCCCTCGTTGAACAGGCCGACGCCGACCACCAGCGGGACGCGCTCGCTCACGGCGATGCCGTGGTTCGTGAGCTGTCGCTCCTTCTCCGGGTTGTTCGAGAGCAGGCGCACGGAGGTGATGCCGAGGTCCGTCAGGATCGCGCTCGCCGCCGTGTAGTCGCGGGCGTCGGCCGGCAACCCGAGCGCGAGGTTGGCGTCGAGGGTGTCGAGACCGTCCTCCTGCAACCGGTAGGCGCGCAGCTTGTTGACGAGGCCGATGCCGCGCCCTTCGTGCCCGCGCAGGTAGACGACGACACCGCCGTGGCGCTGGATGGTGTCCAGAGCACTGTCGAGCTGAGGACCGCACTCGCACTTGAGCGAGCCGAACGCCTCGCCGGTCAGGCACTCGGAGTGGACGCGCACGAGCGCACCGGTGGCCTGCGGGTCGCCGGCGATGATGGCGACGTGGTCGGCACCGGTCCTGCGGTCGCGGTAGGCGCGCAACCGGAACGAGCCGTGCGTCGTCGGGACGGTCGTCTCCACCTCGAACGACACGTTCGACGATTCGGGGATGGCCGCCTGGGCGGCGCGTTCCTCGGCGCAGACCGCAGCCGCATCGGGGTTCTCCTCGAGGAAGGCGATGAGTGCGGCGATCGTCGTGACGAGCACGCCCTCCCGCTCCCCGAGCGCGATGAGGCCGGGCAGGCGCATCATCTCGCCGTCGTCGGCGACGATCTCGGAGATCGCCCCGACGGGGACCAGCCCCGCGAGCTTCATGAGGTCGACGGCCGCCTCCGTGTGGCCGTCGCGCTCACGCACCCCGCCGTCGACGGCGCGCAACGGGACGATGTGTCCGGGGCGCGAGAGACTGGCGGGCACGGACGCCGGGTCGGCGAGCACGCGCAGGGTGTGGGCGCGGTCGGCGGCGCTGATGCCGGTGCTGAGCCGGTCGGCCGCGTCGACCGTGACGGTGTACGCGGTGCCTCTGGGGTCCTCGTTGAGCGCGACCATCGGCGGGAGGGCCAGTCGGTCGGCGATCTCGTTCGTCATCGGTGCACAGATGAATCCGGAGGAGTGTCGGACCGTCCACGCGATCCACTCCTGGGTGGCGGACTCCGCGGCGAGGATCACGTCGCCCTCGTTCTCTCGCCCTTCGTCGTCGGCCACGATGACCGGTCGGCCCTGGCGGAGTGCCGCGAGGGCCTCCGGGATGCTGGCGATGCTCATGCGTTGCCCCTTCCGGTGGCGGTGGTGCCGACCGGGTCCGCGGACTGCGGATCCTGGCCGATGCTGCTGGGGAATGCCGACTCGAGACGGCTGAATGCGAGCATGCGCTCGACGTGCCGGGCGAGGATGTCGGTCTCGAGGTTCACACGATCGCCGGGGACCCGCTCACCGAGCGTCGTCGCGGCCAGCGTCTCGGGGATGAGGGACACCTCGAACCAGGCTTCCGGTGCGTCCGGTGCGCTGATGGCGCTGACGGTGAGCGAGACGCCGTCGACGGTGATCGATCCCTTGTCGACGACGAGCGGCGCGAGTGCCGCGGGGAGCGAGACGCGCACGACGCGCCAGGCCTCGCCGGGCACCGTGGCCAGGACGGTGCCGGTGCCGTCGACGTGACCTTGGACGATGTGGCCACCGAGGCGGTCGCCGACGCGGGCCGCGCGTTCGAGGTTGACCGGAGATCCGACCGTGACGCCGTCGAGGGAGCTCATCGCGAGGGTCTGGGCCATGACGTCGGCCGTGAACGTCTCGCCGGTCTGCTCGACGACGGTGAGGCAGACACCGCTCACGGCGATGGAGTCCCCGTGCCTGGTGCCCTCGAGGGCGAGCGGGCCGCTGACGGTGAACCGTGCCGAGTCCTCGCCGTGGTCGATGGCGACGATCGTGCCAAGTTCTTCGATGATGCCCGTGAACATGGGTGGTCCGTTCTCTGGGGGTCAGGCGGTGAGGTGGCGGGCGGCCGAGGCGGAGGCGCTGCGGTCGGGTGTCGTGATGACGAGGAGGTCGTCGCCGAGTGGTTCGACGCCGACGGTGGTGAGGCGGATCGCTTCGCCGATGGTGTCGACACCGAGGTCGCCGATCGCGAGGCGAGGGCCGCCGAGGAGCACCGGGGCGAGGTAGGTGAGGACCGTGTCGGCGAGTCCTGCGCGGAGGAACGCCGTGGCGATGGTCGGGCCGCCCTCGATGAAGACGCTCCGGACGCCCACGGCGCGGAGCTCGGCTAACAGCGCAGCCGGATCATGCCCGTGGTGGACGACGACCGGCCGGGGGTGGCGGTGGACGGCGGCGTCCAGGGGGATCTGGCGACCGCCCATGACGACGGGCAATGGCTGCTCGGGCAGGAGGTCGCCGCGGTCGTCGCGAGCGGTGAGGCTCGGATCGTCGGCGAGGACCGTCCCCGTGCCGACGAGGATCGCATCGTGGGCGGCCCGTCGACGGTGGACGTCGTCGCGCGCGGCGTCGCCGGTGATCCAGCGGCTCGTGCCGTCGCTCGCGGCGATCCGCCCGTCGAGACTCGAGGCCCACTTCACCGTGACGAGCGGACGGCCGAGGCGGGCGGTGGTGAGCCAGTCACCGAGGAGGTCCTCCGCCGGTCCGGCGAGCACACCGCCGACGACGGTGACGCCGCCGTCGCGGAGTCGTTCGGCTCCACCTCCGGAGTGGTGGCCGGGGTCGTCCACGGCGAACACGACGCGCTCGACAGCGGCCTCGAGGAGGGCGACGGCACACGGTCCGGTCCGGCCCGTGTGGTTGCAGGGTTCCAGGGTGACGACGGCCGTCGCGCCGCGGGCCGCTCCGGGAGCGAGGCGGGACAGGGCGTCGACCTCCGCATGCGGGGTGCCGGCTCCACGGTGCCAGCCCTCGGCGATCACGGTGCCGTCAGCGTCGAGGATGACGCAGCCGACGCGGGGGTTGACCCCGCGGGCGGGGCCGTTGGCGGCGAGTTCGAGCGCGCGCAGCATGGCCTGCTCCTCGCGGACACTCGCCTGCGGTGCCTCGGTTCCTGCGCTCATCTGTCCGTCATCTCGGTCGGTACTGACACGAGTTCCGGGGTCGCGGGCAGGTGCTCGCCGGCGTCGACCATCGGCCGACACCCGTGCTTCCTTCCATCCGGACTCGAACGCCGCCTGCGAGCAGACGCGTTCATAACCGTCGGTCCTGGAGTTCCACCAGGTCAACCGGGCCTCGCTTGCGCGAGACACGGGTCGCGGACTATCACCGCCGGTTCGGACTCTCACCGACCCCGGAGCACGTTACGTGTTGTCGATTCTAGGTCAACGGGCTGAGTGGGTGCCCTATTCCCGGTTCGGATGACGCCCGGTTGCGGCGCCTGATGCGGCCGGGGTCAGCGCTGGGCGTCGTGCTGGTCGATCGCCGCGCGGGCCGTTCCCTCGTCGACCACGAGGTCGGAGATGAGCCCGCCCGCCAACGCCCCGAGGAGCGGGGGCACCTTGGCGGCTCCGGCGACCACGCAGATCCGACGGGAGACGCCGCGCAGCACGTCGAGGTCGGGCCCGGACGCACGATTGTTGAAGGGGATGTCGCGCCAGGAACCGTCGGCGCGGAAGAACACGGTCGCGACGTCCCCGACCGCGCCGGCGCTCGCGAGCGCCTCGAAGTCGCTGTCGTCGAGGTAGCCGCCGACGTAGACGTGGCTGGGCACCCCCGAGAGCTGCGAGCCGAGACCGAACAGCGCGACGTCCATGCGGCGTTGGATCTCGAGCACGCGTCGGATGCTGCGTTCCCGCCAGAGGGCCAGCTTGGTCGACGGGTCGTCGAAGAAGGCGGGCACCGCGAACTGCTGCGCGTAGGCCCCGTAGGCGTCCGCGTACCGATGCAGGATCTCACTCGCGTAGAGGATGCCCGAGGTGCGCGTGTTGGCCGCACCGTTCAGCTGGACGATCTGCGAGTTGTGGGTCCGCTTGGGGGTGAGGTGCCTCGCCACCGCACTCACGGTCGAGCCCCATGCCAGGCCGAGCGTCATGTTCGAGTCGAACACCGAGCCGAGAAAACGTGCAGCCGAGAGGGCGACCCGCTCCAGGCGGTCGATGTCGCTCGTGTGGTCGGGGACCGGGACGATGTGGGCGGTCACGCCGAAGCGGTCGCGGAACTCCGCCTCGAGCCGCGACGGCATGTCGTGCGGGGAGCGCACCTGGATGTCGACGAGCCCGCTTTCCCGCGCATATCCGAGCAGGCGGGAGACCGACGACCGGGAGGTGTGGAGCTCTTGGGCGATGGCCTCCATGGTGAGGTCCTGCACGTAATACAGCTGTGCGGCACGGAGCGCCTCGGCCGTCCGGTCCGGCTGGCTGAGCGCGTCTGCGAGCGACATCGGGTCTCCTTGCACGTTTGTTCACTAGGGCTGTTCAGAGTTGCAGCGGGTGTCACGATGTATTCAGTCACATCATTCAGCGGCGCGCAATCCCGGCAGCGTCGCGTACCAACCGCGAAGAAGCGAGGCATCTCATGTCCCTCAAGTCGTCAGCTCCCCGTTCCACCGTCCAGTCCGTCATCGACCGCCCGCAGGCGTCGGTGCTCATCATCGGCGGCGGCATCAACGGCATCGCGACCTTCCGCGACCTCGCGCTCCAGGGCGTCGACGTCACGCTCGTGGAACGCAACGACTGGGCCTCCGGCGCCTCCGCCGCGTCGAGCCACATGATCCACGGCGGCATCCGGTACCTCGAGAACGGCGAGTTCCGCCTCGTCCAGGAGTCGGTGCAGGAGCGCAACGGGCTCATCAAGATCGCCCCGCACTACGTGAAGCCGCTCGAGACCACGGTCCCGATCTTCTCGACCTTCTCCGGCATCCTCTCCGCACCGCTGCGCTTCCTCACCCACAAGCAGGGCAAGCCGCAGGAGCGTGGCGCGCTGCTCATCAAGGTCGGCCTCACCGCGTACGACTCCTTCTCCCGTGACGGCGGTAGCGTGCCGCGTCACCGCTTCCACGGCCGGAAGAAGTCCCTCGCCGACCTGCCGAAGATGAACCCGGGCCTCAAGTACACGGCGACCTACTACGACGCCTCCATGCACGACCCGGAGCGTCTCGCACTCGACGTCCTCATGGACGGCCTCGCCGCCGGCCCGCACGCCCGCGCCGTCAACTACGTCGAGGCGGTCGGCATGGGAGCCGACGGCGTCGAGCTCCGCGACACCGTCACCGGCCAGACCTTCACCGTGACGAGCGACGTCGTGGTCAACACCTCCGGCCCCTGGACCGACCTCACGAACGCCGGCCTCGGCGAGCCGACGACCTACATGGGCGGCACGAAGGGCTCGCACATCGTCCTCGACAACCCGGAGCTCTACGCGGCCACCAAGGGGCGCGAGATCTTCTTCGAGCACGAGGACGGCCGCATCGTCCTCATCTACCCGCTCAAGGGCAAGGTCATGGTCGGCACGACCGACATCGACGCCGACCCGAGCACCCCGAGCGTCTGCACCGAGGAGGAGGTCGACTACTTCTTCGACCTCGTGAAGCACGTCTTCCCGACCATCGCGACCTCGCGCGAGCAGATCGTCTACCGGTTCTCCGGCATCCGCCCGCTCCCGAAGCACGACGACGAGGCCCCCGGCTTCGTGTCGCGCGACTACCGGATCGAGCGCCGGGCCGCCGCTGCACGTCCGTCCACCACCGTCTTCAGCCTCGTCGGTGGCAAGTGGACCACCTTCCGGGCCCTCGCCGAGCACCTCAGCACGGACGTGCTCAACACCATCGGGGCGCCGCGCCCCGTGGAGACCCTCGGCCTCGCGATCGGCGGCGGCGCCGGCTTCCCGCGCACCGACTCGGCGACGCGCACCTGGGTCGCCGGGCACGAGGACGGCACCGGTGCCAAGCGTGCCGAGCAGCTGCTGGGCCGGTACGGCACGAAGGCCGCCGCACTCCTCGAGCACCTGTCGGAGCACGGCGACGACCGCTTGCAGGGCGCTGCCGACTACAGCGTGCAGGAGCTGGAGTACCTGGTCGAGCAGGAGCAGGTCGTGCACCTCTCCGACGTGCTGCACCGTCGCACGAGCCTCGCCTTCACCGGATCGCTGACCGCCGGCCTCGTCGACGAGATCGCCCGCGTCGTCGGCGGTGTCCTCGGGTGGGACGACGCCGAGCGGACGGCGCAGATCACCGCAGCGCTCGACCGCCTGCGCGACGCCCACCAGGTCGACCTCCGGGTCGACGCCGCCAAGGAGGCCCCGGCGTTCTCATAATGCACGAATGTGCAGGCAAGACCCTTGTCCTGTGCAACAGGAGCTGGCTACCTTACAAGCAACTGGTCAGTGCAACCTCGCCCAGCGGGGGCTCGCGCCTCGGCGTCGGCCCCCACACGGCCACACCTATGAAAGGTCAATGAAGACATGAACCTCGGAACCATCTTCCTCTCCGAGACCGTGGGGACGGCGATGCTCGTCCTCCTCGGTACCGGTGTGGTCGCCACGGCGATCCTCACGAAATCCAAGGGCCTCGGTGGCGGCTGGCTGCTCATCAACTTCGGTTGGGGCCTCGCGGTCTTCGCCGGTGTCACGGTGTCCTACGCCTCCGGCGGACACCTGAACCCCGCCGTCACGATCGGCTTCCTCACCACGGGGTCGATCGACTTCGGTACGGCGCTCGTCTACTGGGCGGCGCAGATGGTCGGTGCCTTCATCGGTGCCGTGCTGACGTACTTCGCCTTCAAGCAGCACTTCGACCAGGAGGAGGACCCGGGCAAGAAGCTCGGTGTCTTCTCGACCGGTCCGGAGATCCGCAGCTACGGCTGGAACCTCGTGACCGAGGTCATCGCGACCTTCGTCCTCGTCTTCGTCGTGATGTCCTTCGGCAAGACCGGCCCCGACGCGGTGGTCATCGAGGGCGTCCCCGGGGGACTCGCAGCCCTGGGCGCCCTTCCCGTCGCCCTGCTCGTCGTCGGTATCGGTGCCTCCCTCGGTGGCCCGACGGGCTACGCGATCAACCCGGCACGTGACCTCGGTCCGCGCATCGCCCACGCCCTCCTCCCCATCAAGGGCAAGGGCAAGAGCGACTGGTCCTACGCCTGGGTGCCGGTCGTCGGCCCCCTGCTCGGTGGTGTCCTCGCGGCCCTCGCCTCGATGGTGCTGCTCCCGGCCGTCTGACCTGACGCTGCGGCGGTGACCGGACACGATCACCGCCGCGGCACCCCGGGGTACCGGTTCCGGTGCCTCACCTCGCAACGCACGCAACGAAGGAGTATCCAATGGCGGACTACGTCATCGCAATCGACCAGGGGACGACGAGTTCCCGGGCCATCGTCTTCGACAAGAGCGGATCGATCGTCTCAACGGGCCAGCTCGAGCACGAGCAGATCTTCCCGAAGGCCGGCTGGGTCGAGCACAACCCGAACCAGATCTGGAACAACACCCGCGAGGTCATCGGCCAGGCGCTCAGCAAGGCCAACATCACCCGGCACGCCATCGCGGCCATCGGCATCACGAACCAGCGCGAGACCGCCGTCGTCTGGGACAAGACCACCGGTCAGCCCGTCTACAACGCGATCGTCTGGCAGGACACGCGCACCCAGGACATCGTGAACCGCCTCGCTGCGGACGGCGGCGTCGAGCGCTTCAAGAAGACCGTCGGCCTGCCGCTGGCGACCTACTTCTCCGGCACGAAGATCGTCTGGATCCTCGAGAACGTCGAGGGTGCTCGCGAGAAGGCCGAGGCAGGCGACCTCCTCTTCGGCACGACCGACAGCTGGGTCATCTGGAACCTCACCGGTGGTGTCAACGGCGGCGTGCACGTCACCGACGTCACCAACGCCTCGCGCACGCTCTTCATGGACCTCGAGACCCTGCAGTGGGACGACGAGATCCTCAAGGCGTTCGGCGTCCCGAAGTCGATGCTCCCGGAGATCAAGAGCTCCTCCGAGATCTACGGCCACGCGTCCGACGACAGCCTCCTCCGCGAGACGCCGATCGCCGGCATCCTCGGCGACCAGCAGGCGGCGACCTTCGGGCAGGCCGCCTTCCAGCAGGGCGAGGCCAAGAACACCTACGGCACCGGTAACTTCATCATCTTCAACACCGGTGAGGAGATCGTCCACTCCGAGAACGGTCTGCTGACGACGCTCGGCTACAAGCTCGGCGACGCGAAGCCGCACTACGCGCTCGAGGGTTCGATCGCCGTGACCGGTTCGCTCGTCCAGTGGCTGCGCGACAACCTCGGCATGTTCTCCTCCGCTCCCGAGGTCGAGGCGCTCGCCAAGACCGTCGAGGACAACGGTGGCGCGTACTTCGTGCCGGCGTTCTCCGGGCTGTTCGCGCCGTACTGGCGTCCGGACGCCCGCGGTGCGCTCGTCGGGCTCACCCGGTACGTCAACAAGGGCCACATCGCCCGGGCCGCCCTCGAGTCGACCGCGTTCCAGACGGCCGAGGTCATCGACGCCGTCAACGCCGACTCGGGTGTCCCGCTGACGGAGCTCAAGGTCGACGGCGGCATGACCGCCAACGACACGCTCATGCAGTTCCAGGCCGACATCCTCGGTGTGCCGGTCATCCGACCGGTCGTCGCCGAGACCACGGCGCTCGGCGCTGCCTACGCGGCCGGTCTCGCCGTCGGCTTCTGGTCCGACCTCGACGACCTCGCGAAGAACTGGCAGGAGGACAAGCGCTGGGAGCCCAACATGGACTCCGCGGAGCGCGACCGCCTCTACCGCAACTGGAAGAAGGCCGTCACGAAGACCTTCGACTGGGTCGACGACGACGTGCAGTAGTCCCGACCGACCGGAACGGCCCGTCCTCCTCGCGGAGGGCGGGCCGTTCTGTCGTCCGTCCTCGTGCCGCTTCCCGCAGGGTGCACCTGCGCACAACTCCTGCAGCTTGAGGACCGACTCGGGAGCAACCGCGCCATTCCGCCTGCCCGCGCCGACCGGGCCGGTCAGGCGCAGGAGTTCTGCGCGAACTCGCTGCCTCCCGCGAGACTCGCTCCGACCCCATCTCGTCGAGATGGGTGTCCCACATGCGCATAACTCCTGCTCCTCGCTGCTGCGGCGCCTCCCTGGGGTCGATCCTGAGCGTTGGCCAGTGGCCAGCAGGAGTTGTGCACCGCGCGCGACGGTGACGCCCTGACCGTGACCCTCCTCCACAGTGCTCCCGTAGTCCTCGACCGACGACGACGCAGCCGCGTGAGACCGACCGCTCGATCGGTGCCCCGAACCTCGATGGATGGACAGTGCAGCTTCTGGTCACACGATCCTCACCCGCTCGACGCTTCTCGAGGAAGGTATGCGACCGCGTGAGATCACCCAGGCGGTGCGTGACGGAACGATCGTTCGCGTGCGGCGCGATCGATACGCGCTCCCCGGAGTACACGATGACATCCGTGCCGCAGTGCGCATCGGGGGGAGGCGAGCGTGCCTGTCCACCCTGGCCGCCCGTGGTGTGTTCGTGTTCGACGCCACCCGGGTCCATGTGCATGTGGACCGCAGCGCCTCACGACTTCGCGGACCGCGGGCGGAGGACCGACGGCTGGCTACCAGTGATCGACGGGAGTTCACTCTCCACTGGCGACCGCTTGATCAGCCGTGCGGCACGTTCGACTGCGACGTGTCGATCATCGACGCACTGGCCCAGTCCATCCGGTGCCAGTCGCCGCGGATGGCACTCGCGACGCTCGACAGCGCGGTCCATCTCGGGTTGGTGGATGAGCCCGACCTCCGACGAGTCTTCGCCCTGGTGCCCGAACGCTTTCGTGCGCTCATGGCGTTGATCGATGGACGCGCCGAGTCAGGTCCGGAGACACTCCTGCGCTTGATCGTCCGCAGCCTCGGTCTGTCGTACGAAGTGCAGCCCCGTCTGGCGGAGGGGGGACGCGGTGATCTCCTGGTGGCTGAGTCATTGTTGATCGAGGTCGACAGTCGAGCCCATCATGAGGGGTGGGCGCACGCCGTCTCCGACCGCACCCGCGACCTCAGAGCCGCCTCGCGCGGGCTGATGACGTTGCGACCGCTCTACCAGCACGTGGTGCATGAGCCCGGGCTCGTCGCGGCAGCGATCACCGGTCTGATCGGGGACGTACGCACAACTCCTGCTCACCGCGTGGGTACTCCACGGGCCGCGCGGTGAGTGCGGTGTGTGCGGGCTTGCGGACAGTGACGAGCAGGAGTTGCGAACGGACCGCGGGATCAGGCGGGGCGGAGGAGTCCGACGCGGTCGTAGACCTCGGCGAGGGTCTGCTCGGCGACCTCGGTCGCGCGCGCGGCGTTGACCGCGAGCAGGCGGTCGAGCTCGGCGGGGTCGTCGAGGAGCTCGAGCGCGCGCGCACGGACCGGCTCGAGTTCGCCCACGACGACCTCGGCGAGGCCCTTCTTGAGGTCGCCGTAGCCACGACCCTCGAACTCGCCGACGACGGCCTCGATGGGGGAGCCGGTGATCGCGGAGTAGATGCTCAACAGGTTCGAGACACCGGGCTTCTCCTGTGCGTCGAAGGCGATGACGCCGTCGTTGTCGGTGACCGCACGCATGATCTTCTTCTGCGTGACCTTCGGCTCGTCGAGCAACCAGATGATCCCCGCCGGTGTCTCGGCGGATTTCGACATCTTCGACGTCGGGTTCTGGAGGTCGTAGATGCGTGCGGAGTCCTTCTGGATCTGCGCCTTCGGGACGACGAAGGTGTCGCCGAAGCGGGCGTTGAACCGCTCGGCGAGGTCGCGCGTGAGCTCGATGTGCTGCCGCTGGTCGTCGCCGACCGGCACGATGTCGGTCTGGTAGAGCAGGATGTCCGCCGCCATGAGGATCGGGTAGGCGAAGAGCCCGACCGACGAGGCGTCGCGCCCGTGCTTGGCCGACTTGTCCTTGAACTGCGTCATGCGCGCGGCCTCGCCCATGCCGGTGATCGTGTTGAGCACCCAGGCGAGCTGTGCGTGCGCCGGGACGTGCGACTGGACGTACAGGGTCGACGCGGAGGGGTCGATGCCTGCGGCGATGTACTGGGCGGCCGTGCGACGGGTCTTCTCGCGGAGCTCGGCGGGGTCCTGCGGCACCGTGATCGCGTGCAGGTCGACGATGCTGAAGAAGGCGTCGTGCTCCTGCTGCATCTGCTTCCACTGCAGGAGGGCACCGATGTAGTTGCCGAGGTGGAGCGAGTCGGCGGAGGGCTGCATGCCGGAGTACAGGCGTGGCTTGGTCATGTGGGTTCTCGCAGAGGGATGAGCGGCCGGAGCCGGGGCACGGAGTGGTGGGGTGGCGTGATGCCGGAGGGTCAGACGGCGTAGTCGACGACGACGGGGGCGTGATCGGACCATCGCTGGTCGTACGCCGCGGCGCGGTCGATCGTATAGCCGGACGCGAGGGCCGCGAGCTCGGGGGTGGCGAGCTGGTAGTCGATGCGCCAGCCGGTGTCGGTGTCGAAGGCCTGGCCGCGCTGGGACCACCAGGTGTAGGGACCGGGGACCTGGCCGGCGGACTGGCGCCCGATGTCGACCCAGCCGAGGCCGGTGCCGGTCACGCCGTCGACGCCCGTCACGGTCTCACCAGCCGGGCCGAGGTAGCGGTCGAAGTAGGACCGCTCCGCGGGCAGGAAGCCGGCACGCTTGACGTTGCCCTTCCAGTTCTTGATGTCGAGCTCGGTGTGGCCGACGTTGAGGTCGCCGACGACGAGGGACAGCGGGTTGTGCTCGCGCAGTGCCGGCAGCCGCTCGAGCATCGCCTCGAGGAAACGGAACTTCTCGACCTGCTTGGGGGTGTCGACCTCGCCGGAGTGCACGTAGGTGCTCACGACCGTGACGAGGGTGCCGTCGATGTCGAAGTCGGCCTCGATCCACCGACCCGCACTGTCGAAGTCATCGGCTCCGAGGGCGACGCGGTGGATGCCCGCCGAGCGACGGCTGACGATCGCGACTCCGGCACGCCCCTTGGCGGTCGCGGCATCGTGCAGGATGTTCCACTCCGGTCCGAAGAGCGTCTCGAGGTCGCTCGTCGCAGCGCGGACCTCCTGCAGGGCGAGGATGTCGACCCCGCGGTCTTCGAGCCAGTCGCCCATCCCCTTGCGGAAGGCCGCGCGGACTCCGTTGACGTTGACACTGGCGATGCGGAGGGGTGCAGACATGCCTCCAGCTTAGTCGCGGGGGCCGACAACGCCCTGGCCCCGGCGTCCGCCCTGGCGTCGGCGATGAGGTGGGTCCGACGCGTCCGCCGCTGGCGACTCGGGGGCTTCGCCGTGCTCTCGGATGAGGTCGGCCGAGGCCTCCTCGGCGTGCCGGACGCGCCGGCGGGCGAACCAGACCGCCGGGCCCTTGGCGCGCCGGAGGGATTCGCGAGCCTCCCGCAGTTCCGCCTCGGCGATCAGCGTCCTGGCCGCCAGCTCTTCGGCCGCCTGCTCCTCCGGCGTCGTCGTGCGCACACTGATGCCCTGGTCGTCGAGCCCCACGGCGATCCAGGCGGCGGAGGCGAGGATGACGCGGCTCACGAGGTTGAACCACAGCATGAGGCCGATGAACACCGCGAAGGTCGCGAGCAACGGGTTCCGGGAGGCCCCGGCGATCACCGCACTGCTCGCGACGCTCAGGAGTGAGAGCACCAGGCTGCCGAGGAGCGCGCCTCCGAAGAGGTTGCGCCACGGGATCCGGATCCGGCTGAGCACGCGGTACATGGCGCCGAGGGTGACGAGGTTCACGACCACCGCGACGACCAGCCCGACGACCCGGCTGCCGACGGTCACCCAGAAGGTGCCCTCCAAGCCGACCAGTGACAGCAGCCAACTGAGTGCCTGTGTGCTGGCGACCGACAGCGTCGCGGAGACGAGGAGGAGGACGCCGAAGGCGAGTGCCAGCACGAGGTCGACGACCTTGAGCAGGAAGAAGCTGGCCGCGACCTTCGGTAGCGCGAAGATCGACCTGACCGCCTGCCGGGTGTAGTACAGCCAGCCGATCGCCGTCCAGATGAGACCGACGGCGGCGATGACCCCGGTCCAGCCGAGCAGCGAGGCACTCGACAACTGCTCCTCGGCGATGATGCCTTCGCCGTCGGTGCCGATGAGGCCGGGGACGGCGCGGTTGATGATCTCCACCAGCGCCTGGAAGACCTCGGCGTTGTTGCCGAGCCAGATGCCGGTGATGGCGAATCCGACGTAGACCGCGGCGAACACGGCGAAGACGGCCTGGAAGCTGATCCCGGCGGCCAGGAGGTTGCCGTCCATGGCGAGATACCGATGGATGACGCGATAGGGCTTCAGCCGCATGACCCACGTCGTGGCGCGCTCCGCTCTCGCCGCGCGGGGCGCGAGCCGTCGGATGAACGGGTTCTCGCTGTTCTGGATCCATTGGAACACGAGTGGCGGTGGCGTCTGTTGGAGCCGCACCCTGGGGGTCGTACCGGCGTCCGGCGCGTCGGCGGAGTCCTTCCTCGGCGCACGCGGATTGGTCACCGGACCAGCCTACAAGCGGGCCGGACCGGGGGAGAGGCGGTGCACTAGGGTCGAACCATGCGCGAGGCGGAGGGGCAACGCACGTTCACCGGCACCGGCGTCGGACGCGGCGTCGTCGCCGGTCCCGTGCTCCGCATGCCGGAACCGCTGCCCGAACCGAGCGCCGACCCGTTCGGCGGGGACGTCACGCTCGAACAGGCGCGGGCCGTCGCGGCGCTCAGCGCGACGCGGGCCGACCTCGAGGACCGGGCTCGACGAGCCGGCGGACATGCGCAGGACGTGCTCGAAGCGCAGGCGGTCATGGCGGACGACCCGGCGCTCGCGGAGGACGTCGCAACGCGCATCGCGGCGGGGCGTTCCGCGGAGCGCGCCGTGTTCGAGGCCCTGGCGACGGTCCAGCAGGTCCTCTTCAACCTGGGGGAGCCGATGGCGGCGCGCGCG
Organism: Plantibacter sp. CFBP 8798; assembly: GCF_014841195.1. Lineage (NCBI taxonomy): Bacteria > Bacillati > Actinomycetota > Actinomycetes > Micrococcales > Microbacteriaceae > Plantibacter > Plantibacter sp. CFBP 8798. The sequence goes on along the minus strand of NZ_JACYTS010000004.1, from coordinate 441,558 downwards.
ACCGACGTCGGTGACGTCTCGCAACGGGTCATCGCGCGGTTACTGGGCCGACCTGTCCCCGGACCTCCCGAGTCGGACGAGCCGTTCGTCCTCGTCGCCACGGACCTCGCTCCGGCAGACGCCGCGCTCCTCGATCTCGAGCGGGTGCTGGCACTCGTCACGAGTGGCGGCTCGGCGACCTCGCACACGGCCATCCTCGCGCGCGAGCAGTCACTCATCGCCGTCGTGGGCGTGGCAGGAGCCGAGCAGTTCGAGGACGGTGAGATCGTCCTCGTCGACGCCGGAGCCGGGGTCGTCACCGGGTCGCCGACGAAACGCGAGGTGCGGTCCGCCAGGTCCACCGCGGCCGAGCGCGTGCGGGTCTCACCGCGCTCACCGGGCGAACTCGCTGACGGCACCCCGGTGCCCCTGCTCGCGAACCTCGGGTCCGTCACCGGTGCGGCCGGTGCCCTGGCCCTCGGCGCCGAGGGGGTCGGGCTGTTCCGCACCGAGCTGCTCTTCCTGGACCGCGCGGAGGCGCCGGGCGTCGCCGAACAGGCTGACCGCTACGGCGAGTTGCTCGCGGCGTTCCCGGGCAAGCGGGTCGTCGTCCGGGTGTTCGACGCCGGAGCCGACAAGCCGCTCGCCTTCCTCCGACCGGACGAGGCCGAGGCCAACCCGGCGCTCGGGGTGCGGGGCATCCGGGCGCTCCGCGCACGTGACGAGGTGCTCCGAGACCAGCTCACGGCGCTCGCGCTCGCACAGGACGCCCACGAGGCGGACCTCTGGGTGATGGCCCCGATGATCGCCGACCTCCCCGAGGCCGCGGCGTTCGTGACCCTCGCGAAACGGCTCGGGCTCCGCACGGTCGGGACGATGATCGAGGTGCCGTCGAGTGCGCTGCTCGCCGCGCAGATCCTCGGGGTCGCGGACTTCGTGAGCATCGGCACCAACGATCTGACGCAGTACACGCTCGCGGCGGACCGTCTCCTCGGGCCGCTCGGCTCGTATCAGGACCCGTGGCACCCCGCCGTGCTGCGGCTCGTCAAGCTCGTCGGCGACGCCGGTCTCGCCTCCGGGCGCTCGATCGGCGTCTGCGGGGAGGCGGCAGCGGACCCGGCCCTCGCGGTCGTGCTCGTCGGCCTCGGGGCGACGAGTCTCTCGGTCACCCCGTCCGCGCTCGGCGACGTCCGGAGCGAGTTGCGACGCTACACGCTCGAGGCGGCTCGTGCCATGGCCATGGACGCCCTGAGCGCCGCGTCACCGGCTGAAGCCAGAGCTGCCGCGCTGGCCTGACGTCGCTCGACGAACAGGTCGCCCTGCACGAACACGTCCGGCCCAGCGCAGTGCGCTGGGCCGGACGGATGAACCGGGTGTGGGCTAGGAGACCTTGCCGGAGATCATGGCCTGCTTGACCTCGGCGATCGCCTGCGTGACCTGGATGCCGCGGGGGCACGCCTCGGTGCAGTTGAAGGTGGTGCGGCAGCGCCACACGCCCTCCTGGTCGTTGAGGATGTCCAGGCGGACCTGCGACGCGTCGTCGCGGGAGTCGAAGATGAAGCGGTGCGCGTTCACGATCGCCGCCGGGCCGAAGTACTGGCCGTCGGTCCAGAACACGGGGCACGACGAGGTGCACGCGGCGCACAGGATGCACTTCGTGGTGTCGTCGAAGCGGGCGCGCTCGGCGACCGACTGCACGCGCTCCTTGTTCTTCTCCGCAGGCTTGCCGGGCATGAGGAACGGCTGCACCTCGCGGAACGACGCGAAGAAGGGGTCCATGTCGACGACGAGGTCCTTCTCGAGCGGCAGGCCCTTGATCGCCTCGACGTAGATCGGCTTCGAGATGTCGAGGTCCTTGATCAGCGTCTTGCAGGCGAGGCGGTTCCGGCCGTTGATCCGCATGGCGTCGGAGCCGCAGATGCCGTGCGCGCAGGAGCGACGGAACGTGAGGGTCCCGTCCTGCTCCCACTTGATCTTGTGGAGCGCGTCCAGGATGCGATCCGTCGGGAACATCTCGACGTCGAAGTCCTCCCAGCGCGGCTCGGCGTCCACGTCCGGGTCGAATCGACGGATGATCAGGGTGACCGTGAAGGACTGGATCTCCTCCGGTGCCGCGGCCGGCGGGTTCTCGAGCGTTGCAGTGCTCATCGCTAGTACTTCCTCTCCATCGGCTGGTACCGCGTGATGACCACGGGCTTCCAGTCGAGTCGGATGTGGTCGGCCGCGTCGGACGAGTGCGGGTCGCCGGACAGGTACGCCATCGTGTGCTTCATGTAGTTCTCGTCGTCGCGCTTCGGGTAGTCGTCGCGCATGTGACCGCCACGGCTCTCCTGACGGTTGCGAGCGGAGTAGACGACGACCTCGGCGAGGTCGAGCAGGAAGCCCAGCTCGATCGCCTCGAGGAGGTCCGTGTTGAAGCGCTTGCCCTTGTCCTGGACGGCGATGTTCTGGTACCGCTCGCGCAGGTTGTGGATGGTGGCGGTGACGCCGGCGAGGGACTCGTCGGTCCGGAACACCTGGGCGTTACGGTCCATCTCCTCCTGCAGCTCCTTGCGGATCGTGGAGATCCGCTCGGTGCCGTTGGAGTTCCGCATCTGCTCGATGAGGCCGGAGACGAAGCCGGCGGGGTTCTCGGGCAGTGGCGTGAAGTCGACGCCCTGGACGTACTCGACGGCGTTGTTGCCGGCGCGCTTGCCGAACACGTTGATGTCGAGGAGCGAGTTCGTGCCGAGCCGGTTCGAGCCGTGGACGGACACGCACGCGCATTCGCCGGCCGCGTACAGGCCGGGGACGACGGTGTTGTTGTCGCTCAGGACCTCGGCCTTGACGTTCGTCGGGATGCCGCCCATGGCGTAGTGCGCGGTCGGCATGACCGGGACGGGCTCCGTCACCGGGTCGACGCCGAGGTAGGTGCGCGCGAACTCGGTGATGTCGGGCAGCTTGGTCTCGAGGACCTCGGCACCGAGGTGGGTGCAGTCGAGGTAGACGTAGTCCTTGTTCGGCCCGGCACCGCGGCCTTCCGCGACCTCCTGGACCATGCAGCGCGCGACGATGTCTCGCGGGGCGAGGTCCTTGATGGTCGGGGCGTACCGCTCCATGAAGCGTTCACCGCTCGCGTTCCGGAGGATCGCACCCTCACCTCGCGCTCCCTCGGTGAGGAGGATGCCGAGACCGGCGAGGCCGGTGGGGTGGAACTGGAAGAACTCCATGTCCTCGAGCGGGAGACCCTTGCGCCAGATGATCCCGACGCCGTCGCCCGTGAGGGTGTGGGCGTTCGAGGTCGTCTTGTAGATCTTGCCGAAGCCACCGGTGGCGAAGATGACCGCCTTCGCCTGGAAGACGTGGATCTCGCCGGTGGAGAGCTCGTACGCGACCACACCGGACGGCTTGTCGACGCCGTCGACGTTCGTCATGATCAGGTCGAGCGCGTAGTACTCGTTGAAGAAGTTGATGCCGAGGCGGACGCAGTTCTGGAACAGCGTCTGCAGGATCATGTGGCCCGTGCGGTCGGCCGCGTAGCAGGCACGGCGGACCGGCGCCTTGCCGTGGTCGCGGGTGTGGCCGCCGAAGCGACGCTGGTCGATCTTGCCCTCGGGGGTGCGGTTGAACGGCAGACCCATGTTCTCGAGGTCGATGACCGCGTCGATGGCCTCCTTCGCGAGGATCTCCGCCGCATCCTGGTCGACGAGGTAGTCGCCTCCCTTGATGGTGTCGAAGGTGTGCCATTCCCAGCTGTCCTCCTCGACGTTCGCGAGCGCAGCGGCCATACCGCCCTGCGCCGCTCCCGTGTGGGACCGCGTCGGGTAGAGCTTGGAGATGACGGCCGTCTTCGCTCCGGGGCCGGCCTCGATCGCGGCGCGCATGCCGGCACCGCCGGCACCGACGATCACGATGTCGAACTGGTGGTAGTGGATGCCGTCGATGACGGTGGACTCGGTGGTTTCTGTAGTCACGGTTTCCGTTGCTCGGTCTCGGTTGCTCAGTTGGCGGGGCAGAACGACGCGAGCAGGTCTGCAGGTGCGCCGGCGGGGCACGGGTCGAAGGTGAAGACGACCAGGGTCCCGAGGATGATGAGGATGGTGACGGCGGCGAGGATCGCGACCTTGAGGACACCGCGGATCGTGCGACCCGTGGCGTAGTCGTTGACGATGGTGCGCATGCCGTTTCCGCCGTGGATCAGTGCGAGCCACAGCATGGCGACGTCCCACCACTGCCAGAAGGGGTTCGACAGCTTGCCGCCGACGAAGGCGAAGTCGATGGCCTTGATGCCGTCGCCGACCATGAGGTTGACGAACAGGTGGCCGAAGATGAGGACCAGCAGGATCACGCCGGAGACGCGCATGTAGATCCAGCCCCACTTCTCCCAGTTGACGCCCTTACGGCGCGCGGGACGAGCGGGGGTGCGGGGAGCGGCGATCGTCGTCATCAGTGGCCCATCTCGCTGAACACGTTGATCAGGTGGCGCGGCGTGAAGCCGAGCATCGTCACGACCCAGAGACCGATGACGATCCAGAACATGGGCCGCTGGTACTTGGTGCCCTTCGACCAGAAGTCGATGAGGATGATGCGGATGCCGTTGTACGCGTGGTAGGCGATGGCGGCGACGAGCGCGACCTCGCCGAGCCCCATGATGGGGTTCTTGTACGTGCCGATGACGGCGTTGTACGCCTCGGGGGAGACCCGCACCAGCGCGGTGTCGAGGACGTGCACGAGGAGGAAGAAGAAGATGGCGACGCCGGTGATCCGGTGGAGCACCCACGACCACATGCCCTCACGGCCCCGGTACAGGGTGCCGGCCGGGCGTTTGGATGTCGTGGATTCCAACGGTGACGTTCGCGTGAGACTCGCGGTCACGAGGTCCTCCCTGATAGTCGCTATCTGCGGCAGATCGTTCTGCCGTGCGGGGGTTGTTGCCTGCCGTGCGTCGAATCGGCGCGCTGGACCAAGTGTAGGCGTGGGATGCGCGGTCCCGCCGCTAAGGCTGGCCTAACTGTCTCGACGTCGAGAGAGGCCGGACATCTGCGCGACGACCGGGCGACACCGGGTGTTCACAACCAGTTCCGTCGCTTGAACACCTTGTAGAGAATGACGCTCGTGGTGGCCATGAGCGCGAGCGCCATCGGGTAGCCGAACCACCACGACAACTCCGGCATGTGGGTGAAGTTCATGCCGTAGATCCCCGCGATGAGACTGGGGCCGAACAGGATGGCGGCCCAGGAGGAGATCTTCTTCACCTCGTCGCCCTGCTTGAGGCTCGCCTCGGTCATCTTCGCCATCTCCTCGTTCTGGCGTTGCCCGACGAGGGTGCTGTTCACGGTCAGGATGTCGCGCAACAGCTCCCGGTAGGCGTCGATCCGCTGGTTGACGCTCGTGAGGTGGTCGGCGACGTCGCGGAGGCCACGTTGCAGTTCGTCGGCGACCCCGTACTTCGCGCTGCCCTGCTCGAGCGACAGCATCACGTCGCTGAGCGGGTGCGTCGCCCGCTCGAAGGCGATGACCTCGCGGGAGAGTTGGTAGATACGGCGGGACACCTGGGACTCGCCGACGAAGACCTGCTCCTCGATCTCGTCGATGTCGTTCGAGAGCCCGGCGACCACCGGACCGTAGCCGTCGACGACGGCGTCGATGATGGCGTACAGGATCGCCTGCGGACCGTAGGCGAGGAGTTCGTGCTCCTGCTCCATCCGCGCCCGGACGTGCGACAGGTCGGGGGACTCGGCGTGCCGGAGGGTGATGACGAAGTTCGGACCGACGAAGACGTGCAGCTCGCCGAACTCGACGGTCTCGGTCTCGTCGACGTAGTTGGCGGCCCGGAGGACGACGAACAGGACATCGTCGTACCGCTCGATCTTCGGCCGCTGGTGCGCGGTGATGGCGTCCTCGACGGCGAGCGGGTGGAGACCGAACTCCGCAGCCAGGACGCCGAGCTCGCCGGCGTCGGGCCGGTAGAGCCCGATCCACGCGACGCCGTCCGGGGTCTCATGGAGCGCGCGGAAGGTGTCCTCGAGTGAGGTGAGCGTCGAGCTGCGGGAACCGTGGCGGTAGATGCAGGCGTTGACGATGCTGTTGCGGCCGTCCAGGTCCGCTGCGTCCGGCGGACCGACGGGGACCGGGGGAGCCTGCTTGCTGCCGAAGGACGGGATCGGGATCCCGAGGACGTTGCGTCCAGCCATGCTCGTACCGTTCTTTCTCGTGCTCGATCTGGCGCTCATCGTAAACCCGTCAGATGACGCTTCCGTGCCGTCGTCCTCAGGCTGGAGCCTGGCGGTACGCTCGGGGGATGACCACGCCCCTCGAACGCTTCTACGCAGTGATCCCGGCCGGCGGCATCGGCAGTCGTCTCTGGCCGCTCTCGCGAGCCGACGCACCCAAGTTCCTGCACGACCTCACCGGCTCCGGCAGCACGCTGTTGCGCGCCACCTGGGACCGCCTCGCGCCGATCGCCGGCGACCAGCGCATCATGGTCGTCACCGGGCGTGCGCACCGCGCGGCCGTCGAACAGCAGCTGCCCGACCTCGCCGACGCCAACGTGGTCCTCGAGAGCGAGCCGCGCGACTCGACCGCCGCGATCGGGCTCGCCGCAGCGATCCTCGTCCGTCGCGAACCCGACGTCATCGTCGGCTCGTTCGCCGCCGACCACGTGATCCGCGGCGACCGCCTGTTCCGCGCCGCGGTCGCCCAGGCCGTCACGGCCGCCGAGGAGCGCTACATCGTCACGATCGGCATCCAGCCCACGGAGCCCGCCATCGGCTTCGGCTACATCAAGAGCGCCCGCGACCTCGGCATCCGCGGGGCCGAAGGGGTCATGCTGGTCGACTCCTTCGTCGAGAAGCCCGACCTCGCCACGGCCAAGCGGTACGTCTCGAGCGGCGAGCACCTCTGGAACGCCGGGATGTTCATCTCGCGGGCCGACGTCCTCCTCGAGGAGATCGGTCGGCAGAAGCCCGAACTCCTCGCGGGCCTCCTCGAACTCGCCGAGGTCTGGGACGACGCGGCGGCCCGTGGCCCGGTCGTCGACCGCGTCTGGCCGGCGCTCGAGAAGATCGCGATCGACTACTCCGTGGCTGAGCCCGCCGCGGCCGCCGGTCGCATGGCCGTCGTGCCGGCGCACTTCGACTGGGACGACGTGGGCGACTTCGCCTCGCTCGCCAAGCTCAACTCCGGGGGGCGCAAGTCCGACCTCGCCATCCTCGGCGAGAACGCGCGGGTGCTGTCGGACGCCTCCAGCGGCATCGTCGTCAGCCAGACCGGTCGGGTCATCAGCCTCATCGGCGTGCAGGACATCGTCGTCGTCGACACCCCGGACGCCCTGCTCGTCACCACGAGCGCCAACGCGCAGCGGGTGAAGAGCGTCGTGGACGCCCTCAAGTTGTCCGGTCGCGACGACGTCCTCTGATCGGCGACCGACGGTGACCGCGCTGCGCGAGCTGCTCCTGCAGGCGGGCGCGCGTCTCCAAGCCGCAGGCGTGCGTGACGAGGCCCTGGCGGAGGTCTACACACCCCGCGGACTCCCGCTCGTGAAGCGGGCACCCGCGCTGCGGCCGATCGGCCGGGCGTGGCGCCTCGGGGTCGTCCTGCTCTCGGCCGACGGTCGCCTCTTCACCGCCGCCGAATCCACTCGGGCCGTGGAGCCGAAGTGGTTCAACCACCGCTCCTCGGAGGTCGAGCACCGTCGGATCGCGCAGCAGGCGGCCCACCGCGGCCCGTTCGCCGAGGGCGACGTCGTGAACTTCGAGGTCGTCGAGCTCGCGCTGGACGAGGCGTCACTCCGGGAAGGTTCAGGCCCGCTGCGACTCGTCGACGACACGGTCATGCTCCGCTGGGCCGGGCACGACCTCGGGCTCACCCCGCTCGACGCCTACCTCGACGACCGCGTCGCGCTGCTCATCGGCGAATGACCCGTTCGTTCGCCCATCCTTGGTAGAGCGAACCGGGCGATCAGACCGCGGGGCCGAACCACTCCGTGTAGAGCCGCCAGAAGTTGCGGTTGCCGTAGGCACTGCAGGCGTCGCCAGTGCCCGAGACGTTCGCGAGGGCCGCGGCGTTCGGTTGGTACGGCGTGTAGAGGTAGAGGTTCGCCGTCGCCTGGTTGCGGATGTCGACCTGGGTACCGCCGCAGGCCGCGTCGGGGCTGTACTGGATGTAGACCGATCCCAGGTGATACGCCCGCTGATAGGACTCACCGGGCACGTTGAGCGGGTACAGCGTGTACTGCCGGAACTGCCATGCGGAACGGTAGACCTGGTTCTGGAACCCGAAGTAGTCCGCGTCGCAGCTCGCGCTGAAGTTCGGGCCGGTGTCGGGGCAGCCCCAACCCATGGCGCGCGCGTAGCCGTACTCGCTCGGCCCGGTGATGAGCGACTGCTCCTTCTGCATGAGGACGAGCAGCACCTTGGGGTTGATCCCGCACGCGTGGGCGACCTTCGCGACGATCCTCGCCGCCGACTCGTTCACGGCGCCGCGGTAGGCCTCGCAGTGCCCGGGCTCGGCCGCCGGGACGGACTCGGTGCTGGCACGGAAGTCCGCCAGGCACGGCACGCCGTCTTTCGGGGTACAGGGCTGGGAGGCGAAGAACGCCTGGACGTCCGCCTCGCTCATGGCGTTCGCGTCGTAGAAGTTCGCGTCGCTGATGATCTCGCCCGGGTCGAAGTCCGTGCCGCGGACCGTGGGCGGCGCCGGCTGGGCAGGCTTGCTGGGAGCCGGCGTCGCAGGCTTCGTCGGCTTCGGGGTCGCCGTCGAGGGCGTGGTCGGCGAGGGACTCGGGCTGGGCGTCGGCGTCGTCTGCGTCCGGCTCAGCTGCGAGCTCGCGGCGGCCGCGGTCGCCGGCGTGGTCGGCAGTGCGCCGAGCGCCACGAGCGCACCGATACCGAGCGCGGCGAGCAGCGAGGCCGCGGTCGATCGATGCGCACGGCGACGCCGCGCGGGCGAGGGGACCGACGGAGCACGCATGACGACCAGCCTAATCGGGACCGGTGACGTGCAGGGCTTGCGGCGGCCGACAACCGACGGATAGCCTGAGATCACTGTGAAGAACTGAGCGAATCGACGTCCCGCGCCTGCGGCAGATCATCACGAACGTGATGTGCCCGGCGGGAATCCATCGAGGTACGCCAGACGCTTCCAGGTCCGCCCAGGAGTTCGAGCCCAGCGCTCGCTCCTGACGTGTCGGATGACGACCGTACGCGGCGTGCCCCATCTCGAAAGGGGCCTCCATGCGAGCACCCATGACCCACGCAACACCAGTCCACCGTCGCGCCGCTTCGAGGTTCGGGCGATCCATCGACATCCAGCAGCTCCGCGCCGACGGCGTCACCCGCTCCTACGGCGACCGCGTCGTGTTGCGCGACGTCGACCTCGTCGTGTCGGCCGGGGATCGTCTCGGCCTGATCGGCGAGAACGGCGCGGGGAAGTCCACGCTGCTTCGCATCCTCGCCGGGATCGACGAGCCGGACGACGGCGAGGCCGTCCGCCCGGTGCGCACCGGCATCCTCATGCAGGAACTCGAGCTCCCGGAGGACACGACGGTCGGCGAGTTGCTGGAGCAGGCGCTCGGCGAGGTCCGGGCCGTCGAGCAGGAGCTCGAGACGTCGGCGGCGGCGCTCGGTGAGACGGGTTCCGCCGGTGACGGTTCCGCCGAGCAGCGGTACGCCGCCGCGCTCGATGCGGCGGAACGCGCCGACGTCTGGACGGCGGACGCCCGGTTGGACGCGGTCGTCGACGGCCTCGGCATCGCCGCGATCGAACGGTCGCGACGACTCGGTGAGGTGAGCGGGGGACAGCGATCCCGCTTCGCCCTCGCCGCGCTCCTCGTCGCGAGACCGACCGCACTGCTGCTCGACGAGCCGACCAACCATCTGGACGACGAGGCGGTCGCGTTCCTCCGCGGCCACCTGTCGGAGTGGCCGGGTCCGGTGCTCTTCGCGAGCCATGACCGCGCCTTCCTCGACGAGGTGGCGACGGGGCTCGTCGACATCGATCCGTCCCGCCCCGTCCCTGTCGGCGAGGCGTCACCCGTCGTGGAGTTCGGCGGGCCGTTCAGCGAGTACCTCGACTGGAAGGCAGCGGAACTCGATCGCTGGTCGGCGCGTCATGGAGAGGAGCAGGCCGAACTGCGCCGCCTCGCGTCCGCGGTGCACGACGTCGCCCCGCGGATCAACCACGATCGGGGCATCCGCGACAACAACCGCATGGCCTTCGGCATGCGCGGCGACCGCGTCGAGCAGCAGATCAGTCGGCGGGTGCGGAACGCGCAGCTCCGACTCGAGGTCCTCGAGCGCGAGCAGGTGCGGCGCCCGCCTCGCCAGCTCTCGTTCGCCGGGATCCCGAGCGGATCGACGGTCCTCGACGAGGGGGAGCAGCTGCTCGACCTCGCCGACGCCCGCGTGGACGGCCGGCTGCACCTCGAACGCCTGCAGCTGGCGCCCCGGTCGCGGGTGCTGGTCACCGGGGCGAACGGCTCGGGGAAGTCGACGCTCCTGGCGGTGCTCGCCGGGTCGCTGCACCTCGATGCGGGGACCGTCCTCCGACGGAAGGGGCTCCGCGTGGGGCTCCTCGAGCAGGACGTCGCGTTCCCGGATGCGGAGCGATCACCTCGGGAGGTCTACGACCGGGCGCTCGGCGAGGCCCGTGCAGCGCGCACCCCGCTCGCGGGTCTCGGGCTCCTGGGGCTTCGCGACCTCGACCGCCCGATCGGCCAGCTCTCCGTCGGGCAGCAGCGCCGTCTGGCCCTGGCGCTGATCATCGCGCGGCCTCCGCACCTGTTCCTCCTGGACGAGCCGACGAACCACCTGTCGCTCACGCTTGCGACGGAGCTCGAGGACGCCCTCGGCGACTACCCGGGCGCGGTCGTCATCGCGAGCCACGACCGATGGCTCCGTCGGCGCTGGAGCGGCGACACCCTGATGCTCGACCGCCGCTGACCGGGATCCCGGTCGGTTCTGCCTGGGCACCGAGCCGCGCTCGGTGCCCAGGTGGGAACCGCAGGTACCCGGAGCGCAAGGCGACCGTCGGCGGGGTCGCTCCGCGCTCACGTGCGCAGCATCACGGCCCGGCGATGCGCGTCTGCGCATCCGCGTGTTTCCGGCGCATGACGCCGGTGCCACCGTTCTGTAACGCTTCGGTCGCGAAGCCGGGATCGTCCGTCCGGCAGTCGTCGTATTGGGTAACGTAACCCCATACGCCCCGTGACCCGCGGGGCTGCATCTTGGAGGCTACCTTGGCAATCTCAACTCGGAAGGCCGCTGCGGGCGCAATCGCCGGCGTCGGTCTCATGGCACTGCTCGCCGGCTGCGCATCGGCTCCCAGCACCGGCGACGGCGACTCGACCGGTGCCGCATCCGACTTCCTCCCGTGCATGGTCTCCGACGCCGGTGGCTTCACCGACAAGTCGTTCAACCAGCTCGGCTACGAGGGTCTGACCGAGGCGGCGAAGGAGCTCGGCGTCGAGCCGATCACCGTCCAGTCCGACAAGGCCGACGACTACAAGCCGAACCTGCAGAGCCTGGCCGACCAGGGCTGCTCGCTCATCGTCAGCGTCGGCTTCGCCCTCTCCGCCGACACGGTCGACGCGGCACTCGCGAACCCGGACGTCGACTACGCGATCATCGACGACGCGGCCGACAACGACTTCGACGGCAAGGTCGACGCCCCGAACATCAAGCCGATCCTGTTCGACACCGTCCAGGCCGCGTTCCTCGCGGGCTACGCAGCGGCCGACTACTCGAAGACCGGCGTCGTCGGCACCTTCGGCGGCCAGCCCTTCCCGTCCGTCCAGATCTTCATGGACGGCTTCGCCGAGGGCGTCGCGTACTACAACGAGCAGAAGGGCAAGAGCGTCCAGGTCGTCGGTTGGGACGTCGCCGCTCAGACCGGTTCCTTCACCGGTGGCTTCGAGGCGAACGACACCGCCAAGCAGCTCGCCCGCACACTCATCGACCAGAACGCCGACGTGCTCCTTCCGGTCGGTGGCCCGATCTTCCTGAGCGCGATCGCCGAGATCCAGGAGACCGGTAAGGACATCGCCATGATCGGTGTCGACGCCGACCTGTACGAGACCAACTCCGAGAACAAGGGCCTGTTCCTGACCTCCATCCTCAAGGGCATGAAGGCCGGCGTCGCCGACACCGTGACCGAGGCCGGTGGCGGCAAGTTCGACGCAGCTGCGTACATCGGCACCCTCGAGAACGAGGGCGTCGGCCTCGCGCCGTTCCACGACTTCGAGTCCAAGGTCTCCCCGACCCTGGCCGACGAGCTCGACACGATCAAGGCTGGCATCATCGACGGTTCCATCAAGGCGACCTCGGTCTCCTCGCCCGTCAAGTAGTCCCTCTTCACCCGGGCCCTCGCCCGGGACTCCGGGGGGAGGTCGCGATCCGCGACCTCCCCCCGCTTTGTTCGCGGCACGGCCGGACGGCGATCCCGACCGCCTGTGCCGACATCCGACACGTGACTAGATTGGGACCCATGAAGCTCGAGCTCCGCGGCATCACCAAACGGTTCGGTGCACTCACCGCCAACGACCACATCGACCTCACCGTCGAACCGGGGGAGATCCTCTGTCTCCTCGGCGAGAACGGTGCCGGCAAATCCACCCTCATGAACGTCCTCTACGGCCTCTATCAGGCCGACGAGGGCGAGATCCTCCTGGACGACGTCGTCCAGCACTTCCAGGGCCCTGGCGACGCCATGGGCGCCGGCATCGGCATGGTGCACCAGCACTTCATGCTCATCCCCGTCTTCACCGTCGCCGAGAACGTCATGCTCGGCCACGAGCAGACCAAGGGCGGTGGCCGCCTCGACGTCGCAGCGGCCCGCAAGCTCGTCATCGACATCTCCGAGCGGTTCGGCTTCAGCCTCGACCCGGACGCCATCGTCGGCGACCTCCCGGTCGGAGTGCAGCAGCGCGTCGAGATCGTCAAGGCGCTCTCCCGCAACGCCAACGTCCTCGTCTTCGACGAGCCCACCGCCGTGCTCACCCCACAGGAGACGGACGAGCTCATGGCGATCATGAAGCAGCTGAAGGACGAGGGCACGTCCATCGTCTTCATCACCCACAAGTTGCGTGAGGTCCGCGAAGTCGCCGACCGCATCACCGTCATCCGACTCGGCAAGGTCGTCGGCGAGGCCTCGCCCACCGCGACGAACGCCGAGCTGGCGTCCCTCATGGTCGGGCGTCCCGTCGAACTCACGGTCCACAAGGAGGCGCCGAACCTCGGCGACACCACCTTCACCGTGCACGACCTGTCCGTCGTCGACCACCTCGGCCAGCTCGTCGTCAACGGCGTCAGCTTCGAGGTGCGCGAGGGCGAGGTGCTCGCCATCGCCGGCGTCCAGGGGAACGGGCAGACCGAGCTCACCGAGGCGATCCTCGGGCTGCAGCCGCACACCAAGGGCAGCATCAAGCTCGACGGTGTCGAACTCGTCGGGTCCACCCCGCGCAAGGTGCTCGACGCCGGCGTCGGCTTCGTGCCGGAGGACCGATCCGAGGACGGGCTCGTCAAACAGTTCACCATCGCCGAGAACCTCATGCTGGACCGATCGACGGGTGCACCCTTCGTGAAGGGCGGCAACGTCCAGCGCGGATTCCGCGACGAGTTCGCACGCGAAAAGTCGCAGGAGTTCGACGTCCGGTCGCAGGGCATCGAGTCGCCGGCCGGCTCCCTGTCGGGCGGCAACCAGCAGAAGGTCGTCCTCGCCCGTGAGCTCAGCCGTGAGCTGCGGCTGTTCGTCGCCGCACAGCCGACCCGCGGGATCGACGTCGGCTCGATCGAGTTCGTGCACAAGCGCATCGTCGCCACGCGCGACGCCGGCATCCCCGTCATCGTCGTGTCGACCGAGCTCGACGAGGTCGTCGCGCTCGCCGACCGCATCGCCGTCATGTACCGCGGCGGCATCGTCGGGATCGTCCCGGCATCGACCCCCAGAGAGGTCCTCGGCCTCATGATGGCCGGCGAACTCCCGGCAGGAGCAGCAGCATGAGCGAGACGTCCCACACCCCGCCCGGAACGGTCCAGCCGGTGGCACCGGGCGAGGCGAAGCCCGACACGACCCAGCCGCGCTCGAACAAGGTGCTCGCCGAGATCCTCAACTCGAGCATCGTCATCTCGATCCTCGCCGTCGTCCTGGCGATGGTCGTCGGTGCGATCCTCATCGCGCTGACCGATCCGAAGGTCCACACCGCCGCCGGGTACTTCTTCGCGCGCCCGGGCGACACGATCGCGGCGGTCTGGCAGTCGGCGACCGGTGCGTACGGCGCGCTCTTCCAGGGGTCGATCTACAACTTCAAGCGCCCCGACTTCCTGAACGGCATCCGCCCGCTGACGGAGACGCTGACCTTCGCGACCCCGCTGATCCTCGCCGGACTCGGTGTCGGCCTGGCGTTCCGGGTCGGCATGTTCAACATCGGTGGGCGCGGTCAGATGCTCATCGCCGCCGCCTGCGCCGGATGGGTCGGCTTCACGCTCGACCTCCCGCCCGTGGTGCACCTGCTCGTCGCGATCGCCGCTGGCATCATCGGTGGCGCGTTCTGGGGCGGCATCGTCGGCGTCCTGAAGGCCCGCACCGGCGCGCACGAGGTGATCATCACGATCATGCTCAACTACGTCGCGTTCTACCTCATCACCTTCATGCTCTCCACGCAGGGGCTGCTGCAGGCTCCCGGGTCGAACGTGCCGAAGAGCGCGGCGATGGCGGAGAACGCCGTCCTGCCCAAGCTCCTCGGTGACCGCTACAACCTGCACGCCGGCTTCCTGATCGCGATCCTCGCGGTCGTGTTCGTGTGGTGGTTGTTCAGCCGGTCCTCGATCGGGTTCCGCTTCCGGGCGGTCGGTGAGAACCCGAACGCAGCGCGCGTCGCGGGTATCGACGTGAAGAACACCTACGTGTACGCCATGCTGCTCTCCGGTGGACTGATCGGTCTCGCCGGCGTCTCGCAGGTGCTCGGAACGGTGACCTCCGGGTTCGACAACGGCATCGACGCCGGCATCGGCTTCGACGCCATCACCGTCGCGCTCCTCGGACGTAGCCGGCCGGGCGGCATCCTCATCGCCGGCATCCTGTTCGGTGCGCTCAAGGCCGGTGGGTACTCCATGCAGGCCACCCAGGGCGTCAACGTGCCGATCGACATCGTGCTCGTCCTCCAGGCACTCATCGTGCTGTTCATCGCGGCTCCGCCGCTCGTGCGGGCGATCTTCTTCCTGCCGAAGCCCGACGGTTCGACGCGCCGAACGCGTCGCTCCGCCAAGAAGGAGGTGTCCGCATGAGTGGATTCACGCTCGACAAGCAGACGCCGCAGCCGGCTCCCGACGCCCCGATCGTCCTCGAGACGGTCGTCGTCCGGAGCTGGAAGGCCCCGATCGCGTTCGGGATCTTCACCGTCATCGCGTTCCTGTTGTTCGTCATCTGGCACCGCGACGGCAACAGCACGTTCCGGCTCTCCAGCGACGGCGACGTCATCCAGCTGCCGACGGTCGTGCTCCCGTCCACGGTCACCGGCATCGTCGTCACGATCCTCCTGGCCGCCATCACGGCACTGAGCGCGTACCTCGTCACGACGGGCAAGAAGGTCCCGCTCTGGCTCATCACCGTGTTCGGTGTGCTGTTCATGGTCGGGTTCCTGTCGTGGGCTGCCGCGGGCAAGGCGATCCCGATCACCGGGCTCCTGCTCGGCACGGTCGCCCTGAGCGTCCCGCTCATCTTCGGCGCGCTCGGCGGCGTCATCTCCGAGCGGGTCGGCGTCGTGAACATCGCGATCGAGGGCCAGCTGCTCGCCGGCGCGTTCTCGTCCGCCTTCGTCGCCTCGGTGACGGGGAACGCCTTCCTCGGGCTCGTCGCGGCGATGATCGCCGGCACGCTCGTGAGCTTCCTGCTCGCGGCGTTCTCGATCAAATACCTCGTCGACCAGGTCATCGTCGGTGTGGTGCTCAACGTCCTCGTCGTCGGACTCACGAGCTTCCTGTACTCGCAGGTGCTCACGAAGAACGAGGCGCTCTTCAACAGCCCGCCGAAGTTCCCCCGGATCAACATCCCGATCCTCAGCGAGATCCCGCTCATCGGGCCTGTGCTGTTCCGCCAGACGATCATCATCTACCTGATGTACATCGCCGTGGCCGTGGTCTTCTTCTGCCTGTTCTACACGCGCTGGGGCCTCCGCCTCCGCGCCGTGGGTGAGCACCCGCAGGCGGCCGACACCGTCGGCATCAACGTGAACCGGACGCGGTTCTGGAACGTCGCGCTCGCGGGCGCGATCGTCGGCCTCGGTGGGGCGTACTTCACCCTCGGCTCGGTCGGTGCGTTTAACAAGGAGATGACGGCGGGTGCCGGCTACATCGCGCTCGCAGCGGTCATCTTCGGACGCTGGGACCCGCTCAAGGCGACGCTCGCCGCGCTGCTGTTCGGCTTCACGCAGAACCTGCAGTTCGCGTTGAGTGCCATCGGCTCCCCCGTGCCGAGCGCGTTCATGCTCATGCTGCCGTACGTGGTGACGATCTTCGCAGTCGCCGGACTCGTCGGCATCTCCCGCGGACCGGCAGCCGCCGGCAAGCCCTACGTGAAGGGCTGACCGTGAGCGACACGACGACCACGCCACACGTCGACTGGGAGGCGCTGCACACCGCGGCCCGGGAGGCGATGGGTCACGCCTACGTGCCCTACAGCCGGTTCCCGGTCGGCGCGGCTGCCCTCGTCGACGACGGCCGGATCATCTCCGGCTGCAACGTCGAGAACGCCAGCTACGGCCTGACACTGTGCGCGGAGTGCGCGCTCGTCTCCGCCCTCCACATGTCGGGCGGAGGACGCCTCGTGGCGTTCGCCTGCGTCGACGGCAAGGGCGAACGCCTCATGCCGTGCGGCCGATGCCGACAGCTGCTGTACGAGCACTCGACGGCGGGCATGCTGCTCGACACCGTCTCCGGCATCCGCACCATCGACGAGGTCCTGCCGGACGCCTTCGGACCACGTCAACTCGAGGAGTACCACGCATGAGTTCCGTAGAAGCATTCGACGTCGTCGACCTCATCCGCACGAAGCGCGACCGCGGAGAGCTGTCGACGCCGCAGATCGACTGGCTGATCGACGCCTTCACCCGCGGCTACGTCGCCGACGAGCAGATGTCGGCGCTGGCGATGGCGATCCTGCTGAACGGCATGGAGCGGCGCGAGATCCGCGACCTCACGATGGCGATGATCGCGAGTGGCGAGCGGATGAGTTTCGCGTCGCTCGACAAGCCGACCTCTGATAAGCACTCGACCGGCGGCGTCGGCGACAAGATCACCCTGCCGCTCGCCCCGCTCGTCGCCGTCTTCGGCGTCGCGGTGCCGCAGCTGTCGGGCCGCGGGCTCGGGCACACGGGTGGGACGCTCGACAAGCTCGAGAGCATCCCCGGCTGGCGTGCGGCGTTGACGAACGACGAGATGATGGCGCAGCTGGCGGATGTCGGCGCGGTCATCTGCGCCGCCGGCTCCGGTCTCGCCCCGGCCGACAAGCGTCTGTACGCCCTGCGCGACACGACGGGCACGGTCGAGGCGATCCCGCTCATCGCGTCGAGCATCATGTCGAAGAAGATCGCCGAAGGCACCGGGGCGCTCGTCCTCGACGTCAAGTTCGGCTCCGGCGCCTTCATGCAGGACTACGAGCGCGCCGAGGAACTGGCGCGCACGATGGTCGCGCTCGGGACGGACGCCGGTGTGGCGACGACAGCACTGTTGACGGACATGAACGTCCCGCTCGGCCTCGCGATCGGCAACGCGAACGAGGTCCGCGAGTCCGTCGAGGTCCTCGCGGGTGGTGGTCCGGCGGACGTCGTCGAGCTGACGCTCGCCCTGGCGCGGGAGATGCTGACGCTCGCCGGGCAGCCGGACGCTGACGTCGAGGGCGCCCTCGCGGACGGTCGGGCCATGGACGTCTGGAAGCGCATGATCCGCGCACAGGACGGCGACCCGGACGCACCGCTGCCGGTCGCCAAGGAGACCCACGTCGTCACGGCGTCGCGCGACGGCGTGCTGGCGACGCAGGAGGCACTGCCGTTCGGCATCGCGGCCTGGCGCCTCGGTGCCGGTCGGGCCAGGCAGCAGGACCCGGTCATCCACGCGGCGGGCATCGACCTGCACGCGAAGCCGGGCGACGAGGTCCGGGCCGGACAGCCGCTCTTCACGCTGAGTGCCGACGATGCGGCACGCTTCCCGCGGGCGCTCGAGGCCCTCGACGGCGCCTACACGATCGAGGACACCGCGCCCCCGCGCGGCCCCATCGTCCGGGCCCGCATCGAGGCCTGAGCCCGTTGAGATGAGGCAACTCGTCGTCCATCGCCGTTCCGGACGACGAGTTGCCTCACCCGAGTACGCGACCTGTGGAGAACGACGGGGGAACCTCCTGCCGGCGGCACGATCGAGGGATGACCTTCCGATCCTCGATCCCGATCATGGCCGGGCCGAAGCCCGCTCAGTCGGCAGTGCGCGCCGGGTTCACTCCCCGCCAGCTCCGGAACCCCGCGCTTGGTGCTCCCTTCCACGGGATCCGAACGCCGCCGGGCTACCCGACTGACCTGTACCACCAAGCGGTCGCATACCTGAGTGTTCTCCCGATCGGAGGAGCCTTCAGCCATCAGACGGCCGCTGCTCTGCACGGCATGCCGACGCCCAGGTCGACGAGCCCGGACGTCCCGCTGCATGTCATGTCCCCTGCTGGCGTCCGGGCGCGAGAGGGGCGCGGCGTGGTGGGACATCGCGGCACCCTCGGTCCGGGAGACGTCGTCGATCTCGACGGACTCCCGGTCACCAGTGTCGAGCGGACCTGGTGCGACCTCGCGACGGTGGTGCCGCTCCCGGCCTTGATCGCCGCCGGCGACGCCCTGCTCTGGTTCCTGGATCCTCGGACGTCGCTCGATCGGCTCCGTCAGGCCGTCGAGGAGTATCCGTCGCGTCGTGGCGTCGTCGCCCTTCGGTCGGCGATCCCGCGGTTGCATGACCGCTGCCAGTCGCCGAAGGAGACCGAGCTCCGGTTGATCCTCGAGGCGTCGGCGCTCCCGAAGGCGGAGCGCAACGCCGAGATCGTCCTCCACGGCTCCGGGCGAGTGGTCCGGGGCGATGTGGTGTTCCGTGACCAGCGTCTGGTCCTCGAGTACGAGGGAGACCATCACCGGACCGACCGGTCGCAATGGCGGAAGGACATCGCGCGCACGGAGGACTTGGCACATGAGGGATGGACGGTGATGCGCTTGACCGCCGACGACCTCCGCCGACCGTCGATGCTCGCGGAGCGCATCCGGGTGCGCCTCGGCGGCCCCGGCTGAGTTGAGGCGGTTGGTCGTTGAGGGCGATGGGGAGTGACGAAGTGCCTCACCTCGACGGAGGGCTGAGCGGTACAGTGAACCCCGTGACCTCTGCAGACGAATCCCCCCTCTCCGGCGTCGACCTCCGCGCGCTCCCGAAGATCTCGCTCCACGACCACCTCGACGGTGGTGTGCGGCCCGCCACGATCATCGAGCTGGGCGAAGCGAACGGTGTCGACGTCCCTGTGTCGGACCCCGACGGCCTGGCCGACTGGTTCTACACGCAGTGCAACGCCGGCTCGCTCGTCGAGTACCTGAAGACCTTCGACCTCAGCACCGCGGTCATGCAGACCGAGGAGGGGCTCGTCCGCATCGCGCGCGAGTTCGTCCAGGACCTCGCTGCGGACGGCGTCATCTACGGCGAGGTGCGCTGGGCTCCCGAACAGCACCTCACCCGGGGTCTCAGCCTCGACGCGGTCGTCGAGGCCGTCCAGGAGGGCATCGAGCTCGGCATCAAGGACGCGGCCCACTCCGGCTCCGACATCCAGATCGGCCAGCTCGTCACGGCCATGCGGCATGCCGACCGCGCGCTCGAGATCGCTGAGCTCGCCGTGCGCCATCGTGAGCGCGGCGTGGTCGGGTTCGACATCGCCGGCGCCGAGGCGGGCTTCCCCGCCAGCAAGCACCGGCTGGCGTTCGACTACCTCGCGGCCGAGCTGTTCCCGGTCACCGTCCACGCGGGGGAGGCCGACGGCATCGAGTCGATCCGGAGCGCCATGCTCGACGGCCGTGCGCTGCGACTCGGCCACGGTGTCCGCATCGCGGAGGACATCTTCATCGAGCGCGACGACGCCGAGTCCCTCTACGCCACGCTCGGTCCCGTCGCGGAGTGGGTCCGCGACCGCAAGATCCCGTTGGAGCTCAGCCCGCAGTCGAACCTGCAGACCGGAGCCATCGCGGCCTGGGGCGAGGAGCTCGAGGACCACCCGTTCGACCTCCTCTACCAGCTCGACTTCGCCGTCACGGTGAACGTCGACAACCGCACGATGAGCGACACGAGCCTGACGAAGGAGCTCGCGCTCCTCTCCGAGGCGTTCGACTACGACCTCACCGACCTGGAGACCTTCCAGCTGAACGCCGCCGCCGCGACGTTCCAGCCGCTGGAGATCCGTGAGGCTCTGGCGGACCGCATCAGCGAGGCGTTCGACGAGTTCCTCGACGACGACGAGGACTGACGATGCCGGCAGGTGCTGTTCCGGCGACCGCCTGGGCGGCACCTGCGCGGCAGGCTTCCAGCCTCGGAGCGTTACGATGGTTCCGATCCATTCGGGTCGACCGATCCTCTGATTGAAGCGATGCCACTCCCAGAACTGTCCGAAGCAAGCGTCGCGCTCCACGTCGAAGCCGACGACTGGCGCGAGGCGATCCGCGTAGCCGGAGCGCTGCTGTCCGACACCCATGCGACGGACGCCGCATACACCCAGCGGATGATCGACGTCGTCGAGGAGTTCGGCGCATATGTCGTGATCGCGCCGGGCCTGGCGCTCGCGCACGCCCGACCGGGTGCCGACGTCCACGACGACGCCCTCGTCGTCGTGACCCTGGCTGCTCCGGTGCGGTTCGGACACCCCCACAACGACCCCGTCTCGGTGGTCCTCGGCCTCGCCGTTACCACCGCCGAGTCGCACGTGGGCTGGGTGGCGGAGATCGCCAATGTCTTCAACGACGAGACCGCCATCCCGCGGCTCGCAGCGGCCACGACGCTCGACGAGGTGCGCGCCGTGTTCGGTGCGTCCCCCCTGAGCATCGGAGACCAGGCATGAAGATCGTCGCCGTCTGCGGTTCGGGGGTCGGCTCCTCCGCGATCCTCAAGCTCAACGCCGAACGCGCGCTCGAACGCCTCGACCTCGAGGCCGATGTCGTCGCCGGTGACATCGAGAGCCTCGGCACGACCGCGGCCGACGCCCAGGTGATCCTGACCTCGCCGGAGCTCGTCGAGCGCATCGGCAAGACCTTCGCCGACATCGTCGTCATCGACAACTACTTCGACCTCGCCGAACTCACCGAGAAGCTCGAACGCGCCATCGGCTGACCGGTGCGGCCCGATCTCCGGGCCGCACACCGCCAGGCCGCTCAGCCCGTCGAGGGGCTAGGAGACGAGCGCCGTGAGATCCGTCCGCAGCGCGGCGAGCCGCGCGGTGACCGTCGCCGCCCGCTCGGCGGCGTCGCCGTCGGCGGACTGGACGTCGACGTACACCTTGAGCTTCGGCTCGGTGCCGCTCGGCCGGATCATGACCCGGGTGCCGTCGTCGAGCCAGACGCGCAGGACGTCGCTCGGCGGGAGCGCCTCGAAGCCGTCGGCGAGGTCGTCGATCCGGGTCACCTGAGCTCCCGCGAGCTCCGTCGGCGGGAGCGCCCGCAGCCCGGACATGACCTCGCCGATGCGGCTGAGCTCCGCGTAGCGGATGGAGATCTGGTCGCTGCCGAAGGAACCGAAGGTGTCCGCGAACCGGTCGAGGAGCCCCGCGACGCTCTCGCCCGCCTGCGCCGACGCCGTCGCGAGACCGAGGAACGCGACGGCGGCCGAGATGCCGTCCTTGTCGCGCACGGTCCCGGGGTTCACGAGGTAGCCGAGGGCCTCCTCGAAGCCGAAGAGCATGCCCGGCGTCCGGGAGATCCACTTGAACCCGGTGAGCGTCTCCCGGAACTCGAGGCCGTGCGCCTCGGCGACGATGCGCAGGGCGGGGGAGGAGACGATCGAGCACGCGAGCGTGCCCTCGGGTGCCGCGTCGCCGTCGAGTGCGGCACTGGCGGCCTGGGCGGCCCGCCAGCCGAGGAGGAGACCGACCTCGTTGCCGGTGAGTCGACGGAACCCCGACGGCGCCGCGTCGTCGGGGACCGCGATCGCCAGGCGGTCGGCATCGGGGTCGTTGGCGATGATGAGGTCGGCACCGACTGCTCGCGCCGTCGCGAAGGACAGGTCGAGTGCGCCCGGCTCCTCCGGGTTCGGGAAGCTGACGGTCCGGAAGGTGGGATCGGGATCGATCTGCTCGGTGACGAGTTCCGGTGCCGGGTACCCGGCGGTCTCGAGGACGCGTCGGGTCGTCTCCCAACCCACGCCGTGCATGGCCGTGTAGACGACGCGCAGCTGGCCGCCCGCCGGGGCGGGTGCGACCGCCGCGGTCTCGGCGACATAGGCGTCGACGACGTCCTCGCCCGCGATCTCGAACCCGTCGCTGCGCGGGAGGTCCTGGACGAGCGCCGTCTCGGCGATGCGCTCGATGTGGGCCGCGATGGCCGCGTCGGCGGGGGAGACGATCTGGGACCCGTGGTGCTCACCGCCCAGGTACACCTTGTAGCCGTTGTCGGCGGGCGGATTGTGACTCGCGGTCACCATGACTCCGGCGGAGGCGTCGAAGAACCGCACGGCGAACGCGAGGACGGGCGTCGGCAGGAGCCGTGGGAGCAGGATGGCGCGGACACCGGCACCGGCCATCAGCTCGGCGGTGTCGCTGGCGAACACGGCGGAGTTCTTCCGGCCGTCGTATCCGATGACGACGCTCGGCGTCACCCCTTCCGGCGCCTGCTCGATCAGGTAGGCGGCGAGCCCGGCCGCGGCCTGCGACACGAGGACCCGGTTCATCCGGTTGGAGCCGGCCTCGATGCGACCGCGGAGCCCGGCAGTGCCGAATTGCAGTCGGGTGTCGAAGCGGTCGTGCAGCTCGGCGACGGCCACGTCGTCGGACACCCGGGCGCGTTCGACGAGGCCTGCCAGTTCGGCCCGGGTCTCGTCGTCGGGATCCTGGGCGAGCCAGGCCTCGGCGGTCGCGAGCAGGCTCGTCGCCTCGCTCACAGGGCCGCGACGATCTGCGCTAGGAGCTTGCTGATCACCGGCTCGGCCGCCTGGCCGGCTTCGATGACCTCGGCGTGGCTGAGCGGCGTCTGCTGGATGCCGGCGGCGAGGTTCGTGATGAGCGACATCCCGAGGACCTCCATGCCGGCCTGACGTGCGGCGATCGCCTCGAGCGCGGTCGACATGCCGACGATGTGGCCGCCGATCGCCTTCGCCATTTGGACTTCGGCCGGGGTCTCGTAGTGCGGTCCGCGGAACTGCGTGTAGACGCCTTCGTCGAGCTCCGGAGCGACGCTGTGCGCGATGTCCCGCAGCCGCTTGGCGTAGAGGTCGGTGAGGTCGATGAACGTCGCGCCCTCGAGCGGCGAGTCGGCCGTGAGGTTGATGTGGTCGCTGATCAGTACCGGTGTGCCGGGCGTCCAGTGGTCCTTGATGCCGCCTGCGCCGTTCGTCAGCACCATGATGCCCGCGCCGGCCGCAGCGGCCGTCCGCACGCTGTGCACGACACGCCGGACACCGTGGTTCTCGTAGTAGTGCGTCCTGGCGCCGATGACGAGCGCACGCTTCCCGCTCGGGAGCAGGACCGAGCGCAGGGTGCCCACGTGGCCCTCGAGCGCCGGCTTCGAGAAGCCGACGATCTCGGAGGCCGGGATCGTCGCCGTCGTCTCGCCGATCAGGTCGGCCGCCTTGCCCCAGCCGCTGCCGAGGGTGAGTGCGATGTCGTGGCGTTCCACGCCGGTCTTCTCAGCGATCTGGCCGGCGGCTTCGCGGGCGATCTCGAAGGGATCGACATCGGACAGATCGAGTGGGTTCGCAGAGGTTTCGGACATCCTCTCACTCTAGACAGGGGCGGGGCCGCCGCCCAACCGTGCCGACCCCGCTCATCCGCGCACGATGCCCACCGCCGCAGGCCCGAACGGGTTTGGTCCCGCCCCTGGTGGCGCGCGAGAATGGACGCATGGCCTACGAGTTCGAACGCAAGCAGCGAGTGGCGATCATCGGAGGCGGACCCGGCGGGTACGAGGCGGCCCTCGCCGGGGCACAGCTCGGGGCCGACGTCACGCTCGTGGAGCGCACGGGCGTCGGCGGCGCGGCGGTCATCACCGACGTCGTCCCGTCCAAGAGCCTCATCGCCACGGCCGACGCGGTCGGGGCCATCGGCGAGGCGGCCGACCTCGGCGTCCAGTTCTTCGTCCGCTCGGAGACCACCGGGAAGCCCAGCCGTCCCGAGGTCGCCGTGAACCTCGCCGCCGTCAACAAGCGACTGCTCGGATTGGCCCGCCAGCAGTCCGAGGACATGCGGGCGAGTCTCATCCGTGCCGGTGTCCGCATCGTCAACGGTCAGGGGCGGCTCGACGGACCGAACGAGGTCATCGTCTCGACCGACCTGTCCGGCGGCACCGACTTCGACCGCATCGAGGCTGACACCGTCGTCGTCTCCGTCGGCGCGAGCCCGCGCCAGTTGCCCTCCGCGCTGCCGGACGGCGAGCGCATCCTCACCTGGACGCAGCTCTACAACCTCACCTCCGTCCCCGAGCACCTCATCGTCGTCGGCTCGGGCGTCACCGGCGCCGAGTTCGCCTCCGCCTACACGGCGCTCGGCTCCAAGGTCACGCTCATCTCGAGCCGCGACCAGGTGCTGCCCGGTGAGGACGCCGATGCGGCGGCGGTCATCGAGAACGTCTTCAAGCGCAACGGCATGACGGTCCTGTCGAAGTCGCGGGCCGACTCCGTCACCAGAACCGAGACCGGCGTCGTCGCCACGCTCTCCGACGGTCGCACGGTCGAGGGTTCGCACTGCCTCATGGCGGTCGGTTCGGTGCCCAACACCGCCGGGATCGGTCTCGAGGAGGCCGGCGTGCAGCTGACCGATTCCGGTCACATCCGCGTGAACCGAGTGGCGCGCACGAGTGTCCCCAACATCTACGCCGCCGGTGACTGCACGACCTTCCTGCCGCTCGCGTCCGTCGCGTCGATGCAGGGTCGCACCTCGATGCTGCACGCGATGGGCGACGCGGTGAACCCGACCGAGATCCGCAACGTCGCCGCGAACATCTTCACGCAGCCCGAGATCGCGACCGTCGGCTGGACCCAGAAGCAGATCGAGGACGGCATCGCCCAGGGTGAGATCTATAAGCTGCCCCTCGCCCAGAACCCGCGCGCCAAGATGATGGGCATCAAGGACGGTTTCGTCAAGCTGTTCGCGCGGACCGGCAGCGGGACGGTCATCGGCGGGGTCATCGTCGCCCCGAAGGCCAGCGAGCTCATCTTCCCGCTCGCCCTCGCGGTCGAGCAACGGCTGAACGTCGACCAGGTGGCACGTGCCTTCACGGTCTACCCGTCACTCACCGGGTCGATCACCGACGCTGCGCGCGCCATGCACATCGTCGAATAGGCGTCGTCCTCGTCGAACCGCCGCTGAGACGCCGGAGTTCACCGATCGCGGTTCGCGAGCACGATGCGTGCGACGGCGACCCGCGAGCGCACGCCCCAGGCCTGGAAAACGGCGCTCAGATGCTTCTCCACGGTCTTGCGGGAGATGCCGAGGGCCGTCGCGATCTCGTCGTTCGACAGGCCGTCCGCGACGAGTTCGGTGAGGTCCCGCTGTCGGGGCGTCAGCGGCGCGGTCGGGACGGGGACGGCAGTCAACGGCAGTGTGGCCGGGAGCCGTGAGGGGAGCTGGCGGCGGGACACGATCCCGAACGCGGCGAGCACTCGGGTGACGTGCGCGTCGACCGTGCGCGAGGAGAGCTGGAGAACGGACGCGATCTCCGCCGTCGAGTTGCCCTCTGCGGAGAGCAGGGCGACCTCGCGTTCACGCGGTGACAGTCCGTCCCAACCGGATCCGGCGACCGGCGCGAGACGTCGGCCGATCGCCTTCAGCTCCCGGGCGGCGGAGCGGGTCGCGGCGGTGTGCCCGCCGAGGACCGCCTGCTCGGCGAGCGCGGCCAGCTCACGGACGGCCTGCGTCCGGTCGGACATGGCGATGAGGGCACGCGTCGCGAGGATCTCGCCGATCCCGGCTTCCAGCATGCGGCCGTCGACCAACGCGCGGGTGGTCGCCGTGCGCGCGAGCGCCAGCGCCTCGGCGGGTCGCCCACGGAGGAGTTCGAGCTTGCACTGCATCCGGAGGATGGCCGGCCCGGGGACCCTGCGGTCGACGTCGGCGGCGATGAAGCCGATGAGGCGTTCCGATTCGACGATGTCGCGGTCGAGGAAGGCGCTCGAGACGAGCAGCTCGATCGCGAGGGCGCGGTCCTGGACGGACAGGCCGCTGAAGTCGTTCCCCGAGGCGCTCCGCGCGAGGGCTGCGGCTCCGTGGTCGTCCGCGAGGGCGGCGAGACCGTAGCCGACGAGGAGGTAACACGTCGTCTGGAAGGCGCCCGTGGGCTCGGGGATGGCCTGACGGACGCGGCGTGCGAGCGTCCTGGTCGCCCCCTGCTCGGCACGGTTCCCTGCGACGAGGCACTGCACGGCCTCCGCGTACAGTGCGGTCGGTCCGCTCCCGGCCCGCTCGAACATCGCGAGCGCGGCGGCCTCTGCCTCGGCGACGCGTCCCTCGTTGAGCAGGAGGCGGGCGAGGACCCCGTCGACGAGTGTCCGGTACAAACGGCCCGGGGTGGCGGCGATGTCGTCGGCGAACGCGTCGGCGAAGCGCCGGGCGGCGTGGATCAGGACGTTGACGACGGCACCCTCGACCAGCAGATACCCGACGAGCCAGGCCAGGGTCGGTTCGAGGTCGCCGCCGTCGTCGACGAGGGCGTCCGCCTCCGCGAAGCACCCCTCCAGCTCCGAGCCGGACGAGCGGTCCGATCCGAGGGCCAGCCCGGCTGCCCCGAGCGCGAGCAGGCGTGTCGTCCGGTCGGAGTCCGTCGAGGCGGCGAGCGCGTCCACCGCGTCCCGGCGACAACCCGCGAAGTCGGCGGTGGTGAACCGGGCGTAGGACAGGAGGGCGAGGACGCGGGGATCGGACGCCGCGTGCGGCTCTGCCTCGAGCAGCGCGATCGCACCGGCGGCGTCGAAGTCCGCCACACGATCCAACGCATCTTCGAGGAGGTCGGCTGCTGACACCTGTTCAGCGTATCGTCGCCGGGTCCGATGCGACGCCCGAAGGCGCCGGTCGGGTCAGCTGATGGTGAGGAGCTGGTGACCCGAGGAGACCGTGGCACCGACCGTCGCGTCGATCGCGCCGACCGTGCCGTCCTTGTGCGCCGTGATGGGCTGTTCCATCTTCATCGCCTCGAGGACGACGACGAGGTCGCCCTTCACGACGACATCGCCCTCGGCGACCGCGAGCTTCACGATGGTCGCCTGCATGGGCGCCGAGACCGAATCACCCGTCGCACCAGAGACCACCGCTGCACCACCGCGGCGGTGTGGGGCGGGAGCGGCGACCGGTGCACCGACGTTCAGCCCCAGCTGTCCGCCCGGAAGGCTGACCTCGAGCCGCTTGCCGCCGACCTCGACGACCACCGTCGAGCGGGCAGCGGGTGCCTGCTGTGCATCGATGGATCCGTCCCAGGGTTCGATGTCGTTGACGAACTCCGTCTCGATCCATCGGGTGTAGACACCGAAGGTACCGTCCTCCGCGGTGAACGCGGGGTCGCGGACGATCTTGCGGTGGAAGGGGATGACGGTGGGGAGGCCGGCGACCTCGAATTCGTCGAGCGCGCGACGACTGCGCTCGAGCGCCTCCTCGCGCGTGCGTCCCGTGACGATGATCTTGCCGAGGAGCGAGTCGAACGCCCCCGAGATCGTGTCGCCGGCCGTGACGCCGGAGTCGAGCCGGACACCGGGGCCACCGAAGGTCTTGAAGACGTGGATCGGGCCCGGCTGCGGGAGGAATCCGCGGCCCGGGTCCTCGCCGTTGATGCGGAACTCGAAGGAGTGGCCGCTCGGCTGCGGGTCGTCGTAGTCGAGGACGCCGCCCTCGGCGAGACGGAACTGCTCACGGACGAGGTCGATGCCGGTGATCTCCTCGGAGACCGGGTGCTCGACCTGCAGGCGGGTGTTGACCTCGAGGAAGGAGACGGTGCCGTCCTTGCCGATGAGGAACTCGCAGGTGCCGGCACCGAGGTAGCCGACCTCCTTGAGGATCGCCTTCGACGCGCGGTAGAGCTCCGTCACCTGGTCGTCGGTGAGGAAGGGTGCCGGTGCCTCTTCGACGAGCTTCTGGTGGCGACGCTGCAGCGAGCAGTCGCGGGTGGAGACGACGACCACGTTGCCGTGCGCATCGGCGAGGCACTGTGTCTCGACATGGCGCGGCTGGTCGAGGTACTTCTCGACGAAGCACTCGCCCCGTCCGAACGCTGCGATGGCCTCGCGGGTGGCGGACTCGAAGAGCTCGGCGACCTCCTCGCGCTCACGGGCGACCTTGAGGCCGCGACCGCCGCCGCCGAAGGCAGCCTTGATGGCGACGGGCAGGCCGTGGATGTCGACGAAGTCGAGCACCTCCTCGGCACCCGAGACGGGGTTGAGCGTGCCGGGGGCGAGCGGAGCGCCCACCTTCTCGGCCACGTGGCGGGCCGAGACCTTGTCGCCGAGCCGCTCGATGGCCTCGGGCGACGGTCCGATCCAGATCAGCCCGGCGGCCATGACGGCACGCGCGAAGTCAGCGTTCTCGGCGAGGAAGCCGTAGCCCGGGTGGACGGCGTCGGCGCCGGACCGTCGGGCGATGGACAGGAGCTTGTCGATGACGAGGTACGTCTCCGCGCTCGTCGTCCCGTCGAGGGCGTAGGCCTCGTCAGCGAGACGGGCGTGCATGGCGTCGCGATCCTGGTCGGCGTAGACGGCGACGGAGGCGATCCCGCTGTCCTTCGCGGCTCGGATGACGCGGACGGCGATCTCGCCACGGTTGGCGATGAGGACCTTGGTTATACGTGGCACAGTCCACGAGCCTACCGGGAGGCCCGGGTGAGCCTTTGGCTCACACGCACAAAAAAGTCGCAGGAACGACGTGTCGCCTCTACAAGGGCTGAGGTGTCAGAGGGCGCCGCGCCGGTTGCGGAGCTCGTGCCAGTCGTGTCCCAGCGTGCGGACGAGACGCCGCAGGGTCGGGAGTGAGAGGCCGACGACGGTCGACGGATCGCCCTCGATGCGGGTGATGAAGGCGGCACCCAGACTGTCGATCGTGAACGCCCCCGCCACCGCCAGGGGCTCGCCCGATGCGATGTAGGCGTCGATCTCGGCGTCGTCGAGGTCGTCGGCGAAGGACACCTCGGCGCTCGCGACCGCACCGATCCCGACCGGCGAGGCACCGGTGCAGTCGATGAGCCAGTGACCGGAGTACAGGGTCCCCGTCCGGCCGCGCTGGGCGTGCCAGCGTTCGCGGGCGCGCTCGGGGGTGTGGGGCTTGCCGTGGACGACGCCGTCGAGGACGAACACCGAGTCGCCGCCGAGGATGAGGTCGGCCGCGTCGCCACGTTCGCGCACGACGGCCAGAGCGGCCTCCGCCTTCGCGCGGGCGAGGAGGGCCACGACCTCGTCCGGGGCGAGGGGGGCACCCGCGGCGCGGGTCGCATCGTCGACGGCCTGTTCCTCGTCGACCGACGACGGGACGACGATCGGCTCGATGCCACTCGACCGCAGCAGGGCGAGTCTGGCCGGTGACGTGGAGGCGAGCGTGAGGCGCATGACGGTTCCTTCTGCAGTGGACGGTGGACTCCCCGCAGCCGCCCGTGTGACATGCTCGACGCATGAGCACGACGACTGCACGCACCGTGGAACTGGACATCACCAACGTAGCCCACGGGGGTGTCTTCGTCGCCCGGCACGAAGGCCGGGTGGTCTTCGTCCCCGACACGCTCCCCGGTGAGCGCGTGCGGGCGCGCATCGTCGACGAGAACGAGAAGCGCTTCTGGCGGGCGGAGACCCTGGAGGTCCTCACGCCGTCCGAGCACCGCCGTCCGCACGTCTGGGCCGAGGCCTCCGTCGACCGCGAGCCGAGCGAGCGGGCCGGGGGAGCGGAGTTCGGACACATCGAGCTCGCCCACCAGCGCGCGTTGAAGCACCAGGTCCTCTCGGAAGGGCTCGAGCGGTTCGCCGGCGTCGCTCCCGAGTTCACGGTCGCCGCGGTCGACGGCGAGACGGCCGACGGCACCCGGTGGCGGACGCGGGTCTCCCTGCACGTCGACCAGCACGGCAACATCGGCCCCTACGCCTCGAGGTCCCACCACGTCGTCCCCGTCGACGACCTGCCGCTCGCGATCGAAGCGGTGGCCGAAGCGGCCAAGCTCGAGGAGCTGCCGCACGGCACCACCTCCATCGACATCGTCGCCTCCTCGACCGGGGCGGTCCGCGTCCTGACGCGTGCGGACGAGGCGGGAGGCGGCGACCGCCGACGCGGTGGCGGGCGCGGTCGACGCGGGGGACCGAAGCCGGTCCGTCCCGCGGCAGACCCGATCCGCGAGCTCGTCGGCGAGCGCGAGTTCATCGTCGACGCGAACGGATTCTGGCAGGTCCACCGTCAGGCAGCGACGACCCTCCAGCAGGCCGTGTCGGCGGCCATCGACGACGCGCGCTTCGACCCGCGCGCCGCGAACCTCGACCTCTACGGCGGCGTCGGCCTCCTGGCCGCGGGCGTGGGGGACCGCTTCGGCTCCACCACCCGCATCACGACCGTGGAGAGTGACGAACGCGCCACCGAGTACGCGGGCGAGAACCTGTCCGAGTGGGTGGGCGCACAGGCCGTCACCGCGAAGGTCGACGCCTTCCTGCGGTCGGAGATCGCGACGGGCAGCCGGATCGAGCGGTCCCGGTACGCCACCGCGACCGTCGTGCTCGACCCGCCCCGCTCGGGTGCCGGCGCGGAGATCGTCGCCATGCTCGGCGAGCTGCGGCCCGCGTCGATCGTCTACGTCGCGTGCGACCCCATCGCGCTGTCCCGCGACGTCGCCCTCCTTGCCGAGCAGGGGTACGAGCTCGACCACCTCGCGGCCTACGACCTCTTCCCCAACACGCATCACCTCGAGGCCGTCGCGGGCTTCTCGCGAACGGCTTGAGCAGGCCCGTGCCGACGGAGGCGACTCGCGATCCGGCCGTCGCGCCCGGCGGGTCCGTCACTCGCTACGATGGTGCCGTGGTGACCGTCGCAATCATTGATGATCACGAGTCCGTCAGGCTCGGGATCGAAGCGGTGTGCGCGCACGCCGGGTATCAGGTCGTGGCCAGTGCCCCGACCGCCGTCGAGTGCATCGCCGCGTTGAACGGCGTGGTGCCCGACGTGGTCGTGCTCGACCTCTCGCTCTCCGACGGCAGCACGCCGACCTCGAACATCCAGGCGGTGCAGGCCGTGGGGGCGCACGTCCTCATCCACTCCATCGCGGATCGGGTCGCACTGGTGCGCGAGGCGCTGGCCGCCGGAGCGTCCGGGGTCATCCCCAAGTCGTCACCGACGGACACGGTCATCGCCGCCATCGGCACGGTGGCCCGTGGCGAGGCCCTCAACAACATCGAGTGGGCGAGCGCGATCGACGCCGACAGCGACTTCGCCCGGGCGCAGCTGGGCCGTCGTGAGCGCGACGTCCTGCACCTCTACGCGTCCGGCCTGCCGCTGAAGACCGTCGCCATGCAGCTCGGCATCGCCTACTCCACGGCCCGCGAACACATCGACCGCATCCGGGTGAAGTACGTCGAGGTGGGTCGCCCGGCACCGACGAAGGTCGACCTGCTCCGCCGAGCGGTCGAGGACGGGATCCTCCCCGGCCTCGATCAAGGCGGGACGGATGTCTCCTAGCTTCCGGGCACCGACCAGGCATCCCGCGATCCCCGCGACCACGAAAGATGCCCAGGTTCAGCGCCGGATGCTGAACACCGCGAACTTCGAACGCCTCCTCGGCCGTTCGGTCGCGATCATCGGACTCGTCTTCGGACTGCAGACCGCGTTCACCACGCTCGGGCAGGGTGTCCAGATCACCGGCTGGTTCGGCGTGGTCTACGTCTCCCTCGTCTTCGGGACGATGTTCGGCGCCATCATCTGCTGCTTCTTCCTGTGGCACCACCGCATCGCCTCCGGCGTCTTCGCCGCCGTGTTCTTCGTGGCCCTCCTCATCTGGCCCGCAGTGAACGCGCAGGCGTCGGCGGACATCAACCAGGAACCGTGGATCTGGTACCTCTGCACGATCGCCGTCGCGTTCGCCTGCATCCCGCTGCAGTTGCGGGGTGCCATCGTGTACCTCGTGGTGACCTCGGTCATGTACGGGGTCAACCGCGTGATCGACGCGGACTTCGCGCCCGCGTCCTTCGAGATCGGGGCGCTCGACGCGTCCTACGCGACGATCATCGGTGGGCTCATCGTCGTGCTCGTCGGGCTGTTCCGCGTGCTGGCCGGTCGGGTCGACACCGCGAGGGCGGCCGCCCTCGCCACCTACGACGCGGCCGTCAAGCAGCACGCCACGGAGGTGGAGCGCGTGGAGGTCGACTCGATCGTCCACGACAGCGTCCTCGCGTCCCTGCTCGCCGCGGATCGGGCGCTGACCCCGAAGTCGGAGGCGCTCGCCGTCATGATGGCGCGGGTCGCGATCGAGCAACTCGAGGGCGTCGGAGCGCCGATGACGAACGAGGACGAGGTCACCGGGCTCGCCGAGCTCATCGAACGGCTGCGTGCGGCCGCGTCGATGCTCGGTGAACCGTTCTCCGTCACGGTCGAGGGGGCCTCCGGCCGGGTGCTGCCCGTCACCGTCGCCAACGCGGTCTACTGGGCGACGGTGCAGGCGATGGTCAACAGCGTCGAGCACGCGGGTTCGGGAGCGGCACGGAGCCTGTCGATCGAGGGCACCGTCTCCGGCGGCGTCTGCGTCATCGTCGGCGACGACGGCGTCGGGTTCTGCCCCGAGCAGGTCGCCGAGGAGCGGCTCGGGCTGAAGGTCTCGATCGTCGAGCGCGTCGCCGCGGTCGGCGGACGCTCGACGGTGATCTCCCGTCCGGGTGAGGGTGCCGTGATCCGCATCGAGTGGTCACCGGAGCACGGCTCGTGACCCCGGCACCGCGGTACGCCCTCGTCATCCTCGCCGCCCTGTTCTCGGCGTACCACCTGCTTCGTGCGGCGCTGACGCTCGAGACACCCCGCGACGTCGTCCCGGTCCTCATCGCGATGCTCGTCTACGCCGTCGCGAGCGTCCTGAGTCTCTGGCCGATGGGCACGACGCGCATGCCGTCGTGGCTCGCGAGCATCAACCTCGCGACCGCGATCATCGTCCCGTTGCTCGTGACCAGCCAGCTCGACCCCACGCGGAACAACGGGTACGCCACCTGGCACGTCGCGTCGATCGGGACACTGATGACGATCACCGTGGTCCGGCAGCGGGAGGCGGTCGCCTACATCGGGATCGTCTTCCTCACGGTCCAGTCGCTCCTCTGGGCGGGTCCGGGACTGGCGCTCGGGATGGGTGTCACGGGCAGCCTCATCTGGGTCGTCCTCGCGAGTGTGCTCACCCGATCGATCGCCGGGGCGCAGCATGACGCCGAGCGCCTCACGCAGGCGGAGCATGCGACCTCGGACTGGCAGGCGGCGCAGTACGCGCACGTGCACGAGCGGCGGCGACGCCTCAGTCAGACGGGCCGCCTGGCGACCCCGATGCTCCGCACGATCATCGCCAACGGCGGCAGGCTCTCCGTGGCCGATCGTACGGAGTGCCGCACGCTGGAGGCCAGTCTCCGCGACGAGATCCGCGGGCGTCACCTCCTGAGCGACCCGGTCCGGTCCGAGGTGCTCGCGGCCCGGCGGCGCGGAGCGATCGTGAACATGCTGGACGAAGGTGGCCTCGAGGAGCTGGACGCCGGCGTCCTCGACGCGATCCACGAGCAGATCGCCGAAACGCTCGCCGCCTCGCACGCCACCCGCCTCATCGTGCGGAGCGTCCCGGACGACGAGCGCGTCGCGGTGACCGTGGTCGGCCTGCGCGCGGTGCAGCGCGAACCGGGCGTCGCTGCGGGTCCGGACGACGACGACGAGGAACTCGACGTCTGGCTCGAGATCCCGCGCGACGGCTCCCGTGCCGGCGTGGGTGCGGTCGGCGTGTCCGACGAGGACTGAACCGCTTCGACGGTGCAACACCCTTCGACAGGCTCAGTGCGGCATTGCTCAGGGACCGGAGCTACTCCGGGTGGAACGCCGCCGTCCACAGAACCGGCGCGACCTGAGTGCCCTTCGACAGGCTCAGGGACCGAATCGTTCCCGGTGAACCTCTCCCGGTCACTGAGCCTGTCGAAGTGCCCACGAGAACCCCTTCGACACGTCGACAAGCTCAGTGCGACGCAGCTCAGGGACAGGCAGCGGTCAGAACGGCGCGGGGTCCGGTTCTATCCGATGGAGTTTCCCGTCGGGTGTCGTCCAGTCAAGAACCCCGCCGGGCCCGAGGTCGAGGTTCCACCCGGGGAGGTGCTTCATCCGGTGGTGATGTCGGCAGAGACACGCGAGGTTGCCGACATCTGTGGTGCCGCCGTCCTCCCACGCGACCGAATGGTCGAGATCGCAAGCCCTGGCCCGTCTCCCGCAGCCTGGTGCCCGACAGGTGCCGTCCCGGAGGCGGACCGCGCGTTGCAGGTCGGCCGGGACCCGGTACTGGCTGCGCCCGACGGAGAGCACCGCACCCGTCTCTGGCTGGACGAGGATCCGGGTGAAGCTGGGTGCGTTCACCGCGATGCGTGCGGCGGTCTCCGGGTCGATGGGGCCGTACCCGTCCAGCATGGCCGGTGCGTCGCTGACGCCGGCCATACTGAGCGCCGGGACGGTGATCTGCACGGTCGGCTTGATGTGTTCCTGGACCTCGATGGGGTGCGGGAGCACTGGGCTCGACGCCACGTCGTCGGGCGTGACACCGGTGAGCGCGAGCGCCGCGAGGGCGTCGGCCTGCAGCTGGGCGCAGGTGCAGGTGTCGCCAGCCGAGCGTGACTCCGCCGCGGCCGCCTCGACGCGCTCGATGAGCCCCTGGGCGATCGGTGCGGTGGTGAAGAGGTGCACCCAGGCCATGCCGTCGGCAGTCGGTCCGGGTGTGGACGTCTCCTCGTGTGCCCTTCGACAAGCTCAGGGACCGGAGAAGGTTGCTCAGGGACCGGGAGAGGATCACCGGAGCGGGAGGTTCTCCGTGTGCCCTTCGACAGGCTCAGGGGCCGGAGGAGGTTGCTCCCGGACCGGGAGAGGATCACCGGAGCGGGAGGTTCCTCATGCGCCCTTCGACGAGCGCATGAGCCGGACGCATCCGAGCGAACCGCTCCCGGCGACTGAGCCTGTCGAAGTGCCTGGTCCCGGACGAACGAATCCGAGCGAACCGCTCCCGGCGACTGAGCCTGTCGAAGTGCCTGGTCCCGGACGAACGAAAGGAGGGCCAGCACCCGATGCTGGCCCTCCGTGACGTTCGTGGGTCAGAGCGGTAACCCGAATACCGCTCTGACCCGCCCCCGAACTCCTGCCCGCTTACCCTAGATGGAGCAGGAGCTGGTGAAGTGGTCTCGATGAGACGCAACTTTCGAGAATGATGATCCTCCATCAGGGGTACCCCCAACAGTCGGCACTATGGAGGACACGAATGGGGGACAGCACCGCGCGCCAGGAGGGGCAACCGGCGTGAGTCCTCCGTCGAGACGGCTCAGCCCGTGAACGCGCGCCAGTGTCCTGGGCCCACGGTGATCCCCATGCGGAGGTTCCGCCTCGTCCGCTCCCACGTCGACGGGACGCGAGGTGCCGGGGCGGTGTCGGCGTCGCGCAGCGCCTGTTCGGCGATCGCCACGCTCAGCACCGCGGTGAGTGCCGCGAGCTCCTCGTCGGTCGGGGTACCGCGCTCGATCCGGAGATCGATCGACGACGGCTCGGTCGTGCTCGGCTCGGTGCCGGTGCTCACAGCGGGATGTTCCCGTGCTTCTTGGCGGGCAGGCTCGCACGCTTCGTCCGGAGCGCGCGGAGCGCCTTGATGACCGAGACCCGCGTGGCCGCCGGCTCGATGACGCCGTCCAGCTCGCCGCGCTCGGCGGCCAGGAACGGGCTCGCCACGTTGTAGGTGTACTCGTTCGCGAGGCGCGTGCGCACGGCGGCGACGTCCTCGCCGGCCTCCTCGGCCCGCTTGATCTCGCCGCGGTACAGGATGTTGACGGCACCCTGCCCACCCATGACCGCGATCTCGGCCGTGGGCCAGGCGAGGTTGATGTCGGCCCCGAGCTGCTTCGAGCCCATGACGATGTAGGCGCCGCCGTAGGCCTTCCGCAGGATGACGGTCACCAGGGGCACCGTGGCCTCGGCGTAGGCGTAGAGGAGCTTCGCGCCGCGGCGGATGACGCCGGTCCACTCCTGGTCGGTGCCGGGCAGGTAACCGGGGACGTCGACCAGGGTGAGGATCGGGATGCTGAACGCGTCGCAGAACCGGACGAACCGACTCGCCTTCTCGCCCGCTTCGATGTTGAGCGTCCCGGCCATCTGGGAGGGCTGGTTGGCGATGACGCCGACCGACCGTCCCTCGACGCGCGCGAAACCGATGACGATGTTCGGGGCGAAGAGCGGCTGGACCTCGAGGAAGTCGGCGTCGTCGACGACGTGCTCGATGACGGTCTTCACGTCGTAGGGCTGGTTCGGCGAGTCGGGGATGAGGGTGTTGAGTCGGCGGTCCTCGTCCGTCGTCTCGAGCTCCACCTCGACGTCGAAGACCGTGGCCTCGGACAGGTTGTTGTCGGGCAGGAAGCCGACGAGGGTGCGGGCGTAGTCGAGGGCGTCCGGCTCGTCGCTCGCAAGGTAGTGGGCGACGCCCGAGCGGGTGTTGTGCGTGTACCCGCCGCCCAGCTCCTCCATGCCGACGTCCTCGCCCGTGACGGTCTTGATCACGTCGGGGCCTGTGACAAACATCTGGCTCGTCTTGTCGACCATGATGACGAAGTCGGTGAGCGCGGGGGAGTAGACGGCGCCGCCGGCCGCCGGACCCATGATGATGGAGATCTGCGGGATGACCCCGGAGGCCTGCGTGTTGCGTCGGAAGATCTCGCCGTACTTGCCGAGCGCGACGACGCCCTCCTGGATGCGCGCGCCGCCGGAGTCGAGCATGCCGATGATCGGGACGCCCGTCTTCAACGCGAGGTCCATGATCTTGATGATCTTGTCGCCGGCGACCTCGCCGAGCGAACCGCCGAAGATGGTGAAGTCCTGCGAGTACACGGCGACCTGGCGGCCGTGGATGGTGCCGGTGCCGGTGACGACGGCATCGCCGTACGGCCGCGAGCGGTCCATGCCGAAGGCGGTCGTGCGGTGCCGCACGAACTCGTCGAGTTCGACGAAGCTGCCGTGGTCGAGCAGCTGCTCGATGCGCTCCCGCGCGGTGAGCTTGCCCTTCTTGTGCTGCTTCTCGATGGCGGCTTCGCCGCTCGCCGTCACGGCCTCGTGATAGCGGTTCTTGAGGTCGGCGAGCTTCCCGGCCGTCGTGTACAGGTCAGGGCCGGAGGTGGTTTCGTCGGTCACGCTTTCACCTTACCCGGTGGTACCACGGCCGACCCGTTGACGATCGGGTACAAGCGGCGCGCCGATCCGTTGTCGGCATCGTCCAAGCGTGCCGGCGGGCGACGCAGGCGCCGACGACCGGCCTCAGTAGGGTTGTGCCATGGATCTGCCCCTCACCGCCGCCCTCGTGCCACGCCTCGAGATCCTCGCCCACGCCGGCTCCACCAACGACGAACTCGCCCGACGGGTGCGCGAGGACGGCGGCGACGCGTGGCCCGACCGCTCGGTGGTCCTCACCGACGACCAGCGCGGGGGACGAGGCCGCCTCGGTCGCGTGTGGACGGTGCCACCCGGCACGTCACTCGCCGTCTCGGTCCTGCTCCGGCCGGTCACTCCGTCGGGTGATCCGCTCCCGCTGCAGGCTTACGGCTGGCTCCCGCTCCTCGCGGGTGCGGCGCTCGCGGAATCGCTCCGGGAGCTCGGGGTGCCCGCCGACGTGAAGTGGCCGAACGACGTGCTCATCGGCGGTCGGAAGGTGTCCGGCATCCTCGCCGAGCTGCTGCCGAGCGGGGACGCGGTGATCCTCGGGACCGGTGTCAACCTCCGTCAGCGTGCCGAGGAACTGCCGACCGACCGGTCCACCTCGCTCGCGCTCGCCGGGCTCGCCGATCCTGACCCGGACACCGTCCTCGTCGGCTACCTGCGTGCGTTCGGCGCCCTGTACGACGCCTACCTGGCCGCGTCCGGTGACGCCGAGGCCAGTGGGCTCCGAGCGGCGGTCACCGAGCGATGCGTGACGTTGGACAGCTCGGTGCGGGTGGAGCTCCCCGGCGGCGACGTCCTGACCGGCACGGCCGAGCGGATCGACGCGGACGGGCGGCTCGTCGTCCGACCGACCGACGGTGGTGCGCCGGTCGCGGTGGCGGCCGGCGACGTCACGCACGTGCGCTGAGCGTTCCCGCCTGTTCGCTGAGGGACCGGCGTGCGAGCACCGTCGCGCCGGAGACGGCTGCCGGCATGACCAGCACGGACAGGACCGGCACGAGGAAGAGGACCGCGACCGTCATCCCGAAGCCCAGGGTGCGGGCGCGTCTCCTGGCGAGGACCTGGCGGCGGTCGCGCAACGACAACCCCCTCGCGTCGAACGCGTAGCCCGTCAGTTCGAGGGCGAGGAACCAACCGCTCACGGCGAGCCCGAGCACCGGGACCACCGTCTGGCCGATCACCGGGACGAAGCCGAGGAGGAAGAGGACGGCCGCCGTCGGGATGGTGAGCAGGAGCAGGCCAAGTGCCCGGGTGACACCGGTGAGGAGTCCGCGCCAGGCGGACTCACCCGACTCCGGAGGAGCGTCGCCGAGGGTGCGTTCGACGTCGGCCCAGATCCGCTCGTAGAAGGGATCGCCGACGAGGAGCGTCGCTGCGGCGTAGGCGTACAGCATCACCACGACGGCGACGGCCACCAACGCCACCGCGGCGGCCACCCGGATGGACGAGCGGTACGGCTCGTCCCAGGTGTCGGCGAACGGTGTCGCCCAGTCGACGATCGTGGCGGCATTGACGCCGAGGAGGACGAGCAACGCGATGAACACGACGCCCACGATCGCGGCGGGGACCATGCCGAGCAGCATGCGCTTCGGCGAGGTGCCCCAGAGGCGGAACCCGCCGAAGAGGATGCCGATCCCCTCGAGGAACGACCCGACCACGCCGGGGTGCTGCGCCGTCGGTGCGGTGCTCTCGGCCGGTTTCACGCCTTCATGCTAGCCGGGCGGCCGATGCACGGATGTTCGGGATCGCCGACGGGCGGGGTGGGAGCAGGCGGCGGGTTCCCGCGACTGCTAAGAATGGGAGTATGGCTGATCCCGGTATGACGGGGCCGGGCAGGCCGGCTCCTCCCGCGGCGGCGACCGAACGTGTGGTCGCACGCCTGCGTCCGCATGCCCGGCGGCTCCTGCTCCCCGCCCTCCTGCTCATCGCGGTGAGCGGCGCCGGTGCGTACTTCTTCGGCTCGTTCGACCTCGAGTGGCAGAACTGGGCCGTCCTGATCGGCGGCGGGGTGATCGTGCTGGTCGCCTGCGTCCTGCCGTTCATCGCCTGGCTGTCCGTCCGCTACGTGATCACGACCCGGCGACTGATCGTCCGTCGCGGGTTCTTCGTGCGGACGCGCCAGGAGCTCTACCACGCCCGCGGCTACGGCATCACGGTGCACAAGAGCTGGGTGCAGAGCGCCTTCGGGAGCGGCAACGTCCGAGTGACGAGCGGTGGCGAGGTGCCGGTCGTCCTGAGGGACGTGCCCGGCGCGGTCCTCGTCCAGAACGCCCTCCACGAGCTCGTCGCGGAGAACCAGAGCATCGCCGCGCCCTACCCGGCAGCACCGAACCCGACGCAGCAGCCACCGGTCCGACGCTGACCCGTGCGGGGCGCGCCCGGCCGGTACGATGTTCGAGTCGGGGCACCCGCCGATCCGCCTCCGGATCCGCCCGTCCCGCCTGCCGAAACGAGACCCGCCGGCCGGTCGCCGGAGAGCTGGAGTGAACCCATGAGCATTCGCGTCGGAGTGATCGGCGGCGGTCAGCTGGCCAGGATGATGGTGCCCGCGGCCGTGAACCTCGGACTCGACATCCGCGTGCTCGCCGAGCAGGATGGCATGTCCGCCCGACTCGCCACCGTCGAGGTGGGCGACTACCGCGACGCGGACACCGTGCTCGCCTTCGCCGAAACGGTCGACGTCATCACCTTCGACCACGAGCACGTGCCGCAGCACGTCCTGCGGGCACTCGTCGACGCCGGTGTACAGGTGCACCCGGGACCGGACGCGCTCGCCGTCGCCCAGGACAAGCTGCTCATGCGCGAACGCCTGACGGAGCTCGGACTGCCGGTGCCCGACTGGGCGCGCGTGCACGATCAGGAGGAGCTTGCGGCCTTCCTCGCCGAGCACGGCGGGAAGGGCGTCGTGAAGACGCCACGTGGTGGCTACGACGGCAAGGGCGTCCGCGTCGTCCACGGACCGAACGAGGTCGACGACTGGTTCACGGCGCTCTCCGAGGATGCCAACGGCGGAGCACTGCTCGTCGAGGAGCTGGTGTCGTTCCGGCGCGAGCTCGCCCAGCTCGTCGCCCGGCGCCCGTCCGGCGAGGTGGTGCCGTGGCGCGTCGTCGAGACCGTGCAGCTCGGTGGGGTGTGCAGCGAGGTCATCGCTCCGGCGCCCGGCTCGGCGGGCCGGCTCGCCGACACCGCGGAGGAGATCGCCGTGACCGTCGCGACCGCGCTCGGGGTGACGGGCGTCCTGGCCGTCGAACTGTTCGAGACCGACGACGACCGCCTGCTCATCAACGAACTCGCCATGCGTCCGCACAACAGCGGGCACTGGACGCAGGACGGCAGCGTCACGAGCCAGTTCGAGCAGCACCTGCGCGCCGTCCTCGACCTGCCCCTCGGCTCGACGGGCTGCCACCGCGATTGGACCGTCATGGTGAACGTGCTCGGCGGGCCTGCCGAGGGGACGCTCGACGACCGCTACCCGCAGGTCCTCGGTGCGCACCCGGTGGCGAAGGTGCACAACTACGGGAAGGACCCGCGCCCCGGGCGCAAGGTCGGCCACGTCAACGTCGCTGGCGACGACCTCGACGACGTCGTGTACGAGGCACGTGCCGCCGCAGCGCTGCTCGGCGCCGAGAACGCCTGACCGCCCTTCGACAAGCTCAGGGACCGCGTGGGGTGCTCGGGGACCGGTCGAGGTGTGGCTCAGTACACGTCGCGGATGTAGCGCTTCTCGCGCTTCAGCGCGTGCACGTACTCGGCCGCGGCCTCCGTCGAACGCCCACCGTGCTCGGCGATGAGCTCGTGCAACGCCTGGTCGACGTCCTTCGCCATCCGTGAGGCGTCACCGCAGACGGCGAAGTGGCCGCCCTCTT
Source organism: Plantibacter sp. CFBP 8798 (assembly GCF_014841195.1). NCBI lineage: Bacteria > Bacillati > Actinomycetota > Actinomycetes > Micrococcales > Microbacteriaceae > Plantibacter > Plantibacter sp. CFBP 8798. The sequence goes on along the minus strand of NZ_JACYTS010000004.1, from coordinate 400,138 downwards.
CGAGCCAGGCGTAGAGCTCCTTGCCGTTCTCGCGCATCCGGGTCTGGACGTACACCTTCTCGCGCTGGTCGCGGGAGAACGCGAGGTCCAGACGGTCCAGCACCCCTCCGGTGAGCAGCTCACCCAGTTCGTCCTCGTAGATGAAGTCGTGCGCCCGGTGCTGGTCGCCGAAGAACAGCCAGTTCCGACCGGTGGCCCCGCGCTCGCGGCGCTCTTGCAGGAACGAGCGGAACGGCGCGATCCCGGTTCCCGGGCCGACCATGATGAGCGGCGCATCGTCGTCCGACGGCACCCGGAAGCCGGCGTTGGCCGAAACGAAGATCCCGCTCGTCCCGCCCTCGGCGACCCGGTCGGCGAGGTGCGTCGACGCGACGCCCCCGTGGGCCCGGTCACCGACGGCGTAGCGGACGCTCGCCACGGTGAGGTGCACCCGCCCGTCGGCAGCCAGCGGGCTGGACGAGATCGAGTAGGCGCGGTGCTGGAGGGGACGCAGGACGTCGAGCAGCGACTCGGCGTCGAACCGCACGGACGTGGAGCGCAGGAGGTCCAGGATGTCCCGTTCGCGCAGCCAGGAGTCGAGCGTCTCCGCCTGGGCGAGCGCCAGGATGCCGGCGAGTTCCGAGTCGGGCGCGCGGTCGGCGAGCTCGGCCACGAGGTCCTTCGAAGGGGTCCGGATTTCGAACCCGTGGGTGAGCCGGTCCGCCAGGGTCGAGCCGTCGACCGACTCGTCCGCGGTCGCATCCAGTTCGGCGATGATGGCATCGACGAGCGCCGGGTCATTGCTCGGCATGACGCCGAGGGCGTCGCCCGCCGCGTACTCGATGCCGCTGTCGCCAAGGTCGAACTCGTAGTGCCGGATCTCCTTCGACGAGGCCGGCCCGGAGAGGACGCGGTTGACGGCGAGGGTCGCGCCGTACGGCGTCTTGCGGGTCCACGGTGAACGCGTGCGGCCGGGCTTCTTCGCCGGTTTGGCGGCCGGCGCGGGAGCGGATGCGGCATCGGCGTCCGTCGGGGCGAGGGCGCCGAAGAGCGACAGGGCCTGCGTGGTCCACGCCGCGGCTGGCTCCTCGTAGTCGACGTCGCAGTCCACGCGGGCGAGGATGCGTTCCGCGCCGAGCTGCTCCAGGCGCGTGTCGATGAGTTTGCCCGCCTGGCAGAACCCGTCGTATCCGGAGTCTCCGAGCGCGAGCACGGAGAACTTCAGGTCGTCGAGGCGTGGTGCGGTGCTCGCCTGGAGCGTCTCCCAGAACAGTTCGGCGTTGTCGGGCATCTCACCTTCGCCGTAGGTGGAGGTGATGACGACGACGTGTCCCATCGCCGGGAGCCGGTCCACCTCGACGTCGTCGAGTCCGATCGTCGTCACCGCCACACCGTAGCCGGAGGCGGCTCGGCCGAGATCCTCCGCGATGGCCTCCGCAGTGCCCGTCTGCGTCCCGACGAGCACGTGCAGGGCGAGCTGCGGTGTCCGGCCACCGGCGTCGGTGACATCGATCGCGCTGGAGCGGACCCCCGCCAGGAATCCGGCGAGCCAGACCCGCTGCTCGGGGCTGAAGGGCGCGTCAGCCGGGATGAACGGGTCGTCTGCGCTGCTGCCGAGCGCGGCGAGCGCCTCGAAGAGCACCGGGCTCGGTGTGCTGGTGGCCGCCGGGGCCTGGGTCGAGGTCATCGTCCCCTCCAGTTCGGGCGCGTTCATCGGGAACCCGCCAGGGTCAGTTCGGCCAGAGCGGCCGATGCAAGGAGTGCTTCGGTGCCACCGGTCGCTGCGGATCGGGCCCGGTTCTTGGCGTGCTGGTGCATGATCCACCCCGTGGTGCCCGGGTGGTCGATCGACAGCACGTTCCGCAGGCGCAGGGCCTCCGTGTAGTCGTGGAGGCGCTTCGCGGCGATCATGGCGGCCAGCGCCTCGTCGTCGTACCGTTCGAGCAGCTCTCGAGCCGCCCGCTGCACCCGCTGCATGACGAAGAAGTCCTCGGTGAGGATGAGCGTGCGGACACTCGCCTGCACGAGCGGGTGCGACGGGTCGTCGACGCCGGGCGTGCGGGACATCGCGACCTCCTGGGCGAGCTTCAGCACCGTGTAACTCGTGAGGAGCGCGTAGACGTCCTGCGGGTCGGCCGCGGGCTCGCCGAGTCCGGGGGCGCGACCGCCGCGGACCGGCCGGCGGTCGCGGTAGTCGAGCTTGAAAGTGCGCAGCTGCTGTGCCGCGAGGGCCGCGCCGAGCTCGTCGAGGAGTTCCTTCCGGCTCTTGGCCGCGAGGATCGCGTCGCTGTCCTGATAGAGCAGCAGCGCGCGCGGCATGCCGAACACGAACTGGTGCCTGGCCGTGTCCCACTCGGCGAGCAACCGGGAAGCGAGCGGCGAGCCGGTCGCCTCGACGTGCCACTCCAGCAGCAGGAGCACGGCGGCCTCGTGGAACGCCGCCTGCTCGCCCTCGGTGATCGATCCGAGGAGGAGGGAGTCCGCGCTGACCTTGCTCGGCAGGTCGCCCCGCGGGTCGTACTGGTAGACGAAGCCACCGCTCATCCCGTTGCCGAAGCCGATCCCGAAGCCGCCGAGGTTCAACACGGCGCCGTTGGTCATGTACTCGCAGGCGTAGTCGCCGACGCCCTCGACGACCGCCGTGGCGCCCGAGTTGCGGACGGCGAAGCGGTCGCCGGCCTCGCCCTGGACGAAGGTGCGGCCACCGGTCGCCCCGAAGAGCGCGAAGTTGCCGATGAGGACGTTGCCGCCGTCCTCCGAGCTGCCGCCGCCGGGGGAGAGGATCGCGATGGTGCCGCCGGATGCGCTCTTCCCGACGCCGTCGTTGCAGGTGCCGGTGTGTCGCCAGTGCAGGCCGTCGACGCAGAACGCCGCGTACGACTGCCCCGCGGAGTGCTCGGTGCGGATGGTCACGGTGTCGGCGGCGAGCGAACGGTGGCCGCGGTCGTCGGTGACGACGGAGGGGATCGCCGCCGCCTGGTCGTCGTCGAGCTCGTGGTTGAGGATGCGCTCGAGGTCGATCGCGAGCTGCCCGCCCACGGAACGCCAGCGGTTGCCGAGTCGGATCCCGCCGTCGGCGTCCTCGGCGCCCAGGTCGAGCGTCGTCCGGCCGTCGTCGAAGAGTCCTGCCCGTACCCGCTCGATGAGGGCGTCGTCGAGCGTGAAGTCCTTCTCCAGGTACACCGGGTCGGTGACGACGACCTCGGGGACGACCGCGAGCATGGCACGCAGGTCGAGGTCCGCGACGGCCGCCGGGTGGTCGACGAGGTGGAGGAGGTCGGTGCGACCGCGGGCTTCGCGAAGCGAGCGGAGGCCGAGGATGGCGAGCCGCTCGCGGACGTCGTGCGCGATGTTCAGGAGGTACTGCGCCAGCGCACGCGGGTCGCCGTCGAAGGTCTCCGGGTTGGTCGTGAGACCAGCCGGGCACTTCACGTTGCAGTTCTTCGCCATGACGCACTTGAGCATCATGAGCGCAGTGGTCCCGAACTCGAAGCTGTCGCCGCCGAGCAGGGCGGAGATGACGACGTCGCGACCGGTCTGGTGCGCGCCGGAGCAGCGCAGGGTGACCTTCGATCGCAGACCGTTCGCGCTGAGGGCCTGGTGGACCTCGGCGATGCCGATCTCGGCGCTGCGTCCGGCGTACTTGAGGCTTGTCACGGCGGCTGCGCCGGTCCCACCGGTGTTGCCGGCCACGTTGATGACGTCGGCACCGGCCTTAGCGACGCCGACGGCGATCGTGCCGATGCCCTCGGAGGAGACGAGCTTGACGACGACGCGGACCCGTGCGGCCTTGCAGTCGTGGATGAGCTGCGCGAGGTCCTCGATCGAGTAGGTGTCGTGGTGCGGCGGCGGCGAGACGAGCTCGATGCCGGGCGTGCCACCTCGGGCGGCGGCGATGTCCACCGTCACCTTGGGAGCCGGGAGCTGACCGCCCTCGCCGGGCTTGGCACCCTGGCCGATCTTGATCTCGAGCTCCTGCAGCATCGGGTCGGCGAGGTAACCGGCCCAGACACCGAAGCGCCCGGAGGCGAACTGCTTGATGCGCGAGCCGCGGATGGTGCCGTAGCGGGACAGGTGTTCGCCGCCCTCGCCACTGTTCGACATCCCGCCGACCATGTTGGTGCCGTGCGCGACCGCCTCGTGCGCGGTCGCCACGAGGGCGCCGTGGCTCATCGCCCCGGACGCGAGGGATCGGGTGATCTCGCTCGCCGGCTGGACGAGGTCGGTCGAGATGCTCTCGGCACCCTCGACGAGCATCGAGAAGTAGTCGTCGGCGGACCCCGTCGCCTCCACGATGAGGTCGCCACCGGAGATCCAGTGCCCCGTCACCTCGCCGCCGAAACGGTGGACGTAGTACTCGCCGAGCGCCGAGACCCGTGTGAGGTCGCCCGCGAGCGGTCCCGTGAGCTGCAGCCGGTGCCGCCCCTGCTCGGTCCGCGTCACACGCAGGCCGCGGACGACGATCGAGGAGTTGCCGACGGGGCCGAGCCGGTCGAGCTCGCGCGCGAACTCCTCCGGGGTGGTCAGCCGGGTGATGTCCTCCGGCAGCACGAGCACGTCGCGGAGGGCCGCCGGGCGACGGCGCCGCTCGGTCGTCATCGACTGGACGAAGGAGCGGTAGCCGGGCGTGATGGTGAAGGCGTCGATCTCGTCGTCGTCGAGGGCGTCGAAGGAGGTGTGCTGGTAGGCGTCGTCGTCGATCCCGAACGCGTCCTCCAGGTTCCCGATGGTGTGGAGGCGCAGCGGGTCGTTGCCGAGCGTGCCGCCGTCGCGGTCGACGGCCGCGGTGTCCGCTCGCGGCAGCTGCACGGGCTCCTCGGTGAGGTCGACGAAGCCGCGGACCGCGGTCGTCCCGTAGGAGTGGCCGGCGCCCTCGGCGCGTTCCTTGAACAGGCCGAGGAGCGGGACGTCCGCGTCGCTCGACGTCGTCAGGGCGCGCTGGTGCCAGGCGCTCGCCGTCCGGGCGATCCCGGCGAAGCCGACGCCGCCGACGGGGGCGCGGAGGTGCGGGAAGGCGCGCGCGAGCACGGGGTCGCTCGTGTCGAGGTAGTTCGGCTCGAAGAACTCGCCGCCGATGTAGCTCTCGACGGTGCAGAGGCCGACCCGGCCCATGGTCTTCAGGAGCGACTTCTCGGCGGCGTAGGCGAACCGGCGGAACGCTGCTTCCACCTCGTCGGGGTGCTGCTGCTCGGCGCGGAGGCGGACCGCGAGCGGGTGGACCGCCGACGCACCGAAGCCGAGGGCGGAGGCGACGTGGTGCGAGGACGGCAGCTGGCCGCTGTCGACCACGAGCGACACGCGGAGCCGGAGGCCGTCGTCGATGAGTCGCTGGTTGACGGCCGCCACGACGAGGAGGAGCGGCAGGGCGGCACCCTCCGCGTGGACGCCGCGGTCGCTGAGGATCGCGATGCCGCCGTTCTCTGCGGCGAACCCGGCGACCGCTGCGGCCACGCGCTCCACGGCGGCCTCGATCGCGTCGGCGTTCGCCTGCGCGTCCACCTCGGGCCGGTAGAGGATGTCGAACCACGCGGCCGGTGACTCGTGCTGAGCGCTGAGGCACCGCAGTTCGTCCTCGCTGATGATGGGGGAGCGGAGGACGAGCTGCTTCGTGCCGACCGTGCCGCTGCCGGGCTTCGGGCCGAGTGCGACCCGGAGGGTCATGCCGTCCGCCTCACGGATGCTGTCGAGCGGCGGGTTGGTCACCTGGGCGAAGCGCTGGGAGAAGTACTTCGCCAGGCCGCCCTCCTGGTCGGACAGGGCGTTGATGGCGTTGCCGTAGCCCATCGCCGAGATCCGCTCCTTGCCCGAGGCGAGCATCGGGTCCGTCATGAACCGGAAGCTCTCCTGGTTGAGGGAGTACGCGACGTAACGCTGCACCTGGCTCAGCCCACCGCGGTAGGCGAACGCGTCGTCCGCCGAGGCCGTCGGTGCCGACACCGGGACGCCCCGGTCCTCGAGCGCATCGAGGTCGGTGGCCGATGCGGCGAGCATCGCCGGGTAGTCCTTGCGCGCCGCGAGGAGCTCGAGCGCCTCGCCCGTGCGGAGGCGCGTGCCCGTGCGGTGGTCGTAGGCGAGCATGCCGCCGGCCTCGATGCGACCGCGGTGGACCACCTCGTCGTCCGGGAACGGCAGCTGCCCGGCTTCGGACGTGACGCAGAGGTAGTCGGCCGTCTCGACGCTGCGCAGCGGGCGCAGGCCGAGCCGGTCGAGCCGGGCGCCGACGGTCGTGCCGTCGTTGAAGATGAGCGCGGCCGGGCCGTCGTTCTTCTCCTCGACGAGCGAGAAGTACTCGAGCATCGCCCGAACCTCGCGGCTCAGGGTGCGATCGTTCTCCCAGGCCGGGGGCATGACGGACACGACCGCCTCGAGCAGTTCGAGTCCGTCCTCGACCACGCGGCTGTGCAGCGTCTGGTCGAGGCGCGAGCTGTCCGATTGGCCCCTGGCCCGGATGATCTTCCGGCCTCGCGATGCAGCCAGCGCCGTCTCGGACAGACGGTTCTTGCGGTCGGTGTTGAGCTCGCCGTTGTGCGCCATGAGGCGGAAGGGTTGCGCCATCGACGGGTGGGGAGCGGTGTTCGTCGAGAACCGGGTGTGGAAGGCGAGGGTCCTGACCCGGTGCAGGGGGTCGGCCAGGTCGGCGAAGTAGGGGATGACCTCGCCGGAGTTGAGGCGTCCCTTGAGGACCTGGGTGCGCGTGCTGAGCGACAGCGGGTACAGGCCGTCGAGGGTGAGGTCCGTGTAGGCGGTCGCCTCGATCGCGAGCAGGGCTGCGTGTGCGCGCTGGTCGAGGTCCTCCGTGGAGGCGTCGTCCGAGGGCTCGAAGATCCACTGCCGGATCGGCAGTTGGTACTGCACGGCCTTCGGGCGCAGGACGGCGTCGACCGTCGGCACGGCACGGGCGAGCAGCACGGTGAAGCCGGCCTCGCCGAGCGAGCGTTCGATGAGCGCCTCGGCGTCGCCGATCCGACCGTGGTCGACCGGGAGGAAGACGTTCGCGACGCCGAACCGCCCGGCGACGAGCGGCTTGCCGACGAGGGAGCTGAAGAAGTCGACCGAGAGGTCGATCTGCACGCCCGCTCCGTCGCCGACGCCCTCGGAGGACATGCCGCCGCGGTGGGGGATGGCGCACAGGGCGGTGTCGCCGAGTGCGATGACGTCGTGGCTCTGCACGCCGTCCTTGCGGGTGATGAAGCCGACGCCGCAGTCGCTCTTGTCGGTCTGGCGATCGACGAGGTCTGGCAGGGGCGATGGTGCGGCGGTGCGCGGGCGCGGGCGCGGTGGAACGGAAGACGAGATCACGACGGGGTACCCCTCGGAATGCGGGCGCTGGACGGCCCGGAGACGGTGAGATGACGGGACCGGATCTACGTCGCTGGAGGGAGGGTCCGTGTCGACGCGGGCGCTGGGTGCGGCGGCCGTCGTCTGCATGAATGGAGGTGTTCCGATACTAACCGGGCCGTCCCGCCCACTCAACCGTAACGAGCCGAACCGGGCCGTTCGGCGTAGGCTGGGTGTTTCCGGTACGCATGGGACACGCCGTGAGCGCTCCGGCAGCTCCCGTCGACGGCCCATCGTGCAGCGCCCGGATGCGCTGCGGGACGGCTCACGAGCCGGCCCCGTGGTGGATCGGATCGCGACCGGACGACCGATGTGCAGCCAGCTGCATGTTTTTCGGACCAGAATGGTGAGATGACGACAGAGCACACGGCTGCGACCGGTCGCGGCTTCGCGCACGCCAAGGCGATCCTGCTGGGCGAGCACGCCGTCGTGTACGGGTCTCCAGCCGTCGCCCTGCCCATCCCGTCGCTCCGGGTCGAGGCGACCGCCCGACGCATCGACGGAGCCTCGGTGCTCGACACCGAGATCTCGCTCGGCCCGCTCGACGCCTCCGATCCGCTCGGGACCACCGTCCTCGAGACCCTCGCGCACGTCGGTGCGGCACCGGCCGGTGTCGAGGTCGTCGTCCGCGGGACGCTCCCGATCGGCAGAGGCCTCGGTTCGAGTGCCGCGGCCGCCAACGCGATCGTCGACGCAGTCGCCGACCTGCACGGCGTGGCGCTCGACGACGCCGACCGGTTCGAGCTCGTGCAGCGCGGCGAACGCGTCGCCCACGGGACGCCCAGCGGTCTCGACGCCCGGGCCACGAGCTCCTCGACACCCATCCTCTTCACCGCCGGCCGCGTCGAGCATCCGCCGATCCGCTTCGGCGGCAGCTTCGTCGTGGCCGACACCGGTGCGCGCGGGTCGACCCGGAAGGCGGTCGCCGACGTCCGCGCCTTCGTCGAGCTGCACCCCGAGCGTGGTCGCGCGCTCCTGGCCGAGCTCGAACGCGGGACCGTGGCGGGCGTCGCCGACCTCGCCGCGGACCGCCGCGACGACCTCGGGACCCGCATGGACGCGGCGCAGGTCGTCCTCGACGAACTCGGCGCCGGCCACCCCGCCATCACCGCGCTCATCGCGGTCGCCGCGGGAAACGGCGCCCTCGGCGCGAAGCTCACGGGCGGCGGGCAGGGCGGATGCATCATCACCCTCGCCGCAGACCCCGCGTCAGCCCGACGCATCTCGCAAGCCCTGCTCGAGGCCGGAGCACTCGGCACCTGGACGATCGACGCGGAGGACTACGCGTGACCCTGACCCCGCAACAGCTCGCGACGACCGCCTCGGAGGAGGGCAGTGCGACCGCGCTCGCCAACCCCAACATCGCCCTCGTCAAGTACTGGGGCAAGCGGGACGAGGCGCTCATCCTCCCGTGGACCGGAAGCCTCTCACTGACCCTCGACGCAGCGCCCACGACGACGACGGTGCGACTGACCGACGCACACGACGACGTCGTGCTCCTCGGTGGACGACCCCTCGAGGGCACCGCCCGCTCCCGCGTCACGCGCTTCATCGACCTCGTGCGCGCGCTCGCAGGCCGGGACGAGCGCGTCGCCGTCGACTCCCACAACGAGATCCCCACGGGCGCCGGCCTCGCCTCCTCGGCTTCGGGCTTCGCTGCGCTGGCGCTCGCCGCATCGACCGCGTTCGGACTCGACCTCGACCGCCGCGCCCTCTCCCGGCTCGCGCGCCGCGGCTCGGGCTCGGCCTCCCGCTCGATCTTCGACGGGCTCGCGGTTTGGCATGCCGGTCATGACGACGAGAGTTCCTTCGCCGAGGGGGTGCCGGCCTCCGGGCTCGAGCTCGGCATGGTCCTCACCGTCCTCGATGCCCGGGCCAAGTCGGTCTCCAGTCGCGACGGCATGCGGCGCACGGTCGACACCTCCCCGTACTACCCCGCCTGGGTCGAACGCACCCCCGTCGAACTCGAGGAGATGCTCGCCGCGATCACCCGCGCCGACTTCACCGCGGTGGGCACGATCGCCGAGCGGAACGCGATGCGGATGCACGCCACGATGCTCGGCGCCGAGCCGCCGGTCAGGTATTGGGGACCGGCGAGCGTGGAACTGCTCGATCTCGTCGCAAACCTCAGAGGCGACGGCCTCGAATGCTATGCGACGATGGACGCCGGCCCGAACGTGAAGATCCTGTGTCGAGCCGACGCGGTCGACGAGCTCGCGACTCGGATCCTCGAGGCGCAGCCCGACATCGGCGTCATCCCCGCCAGAGCTGGACGGGGCGCGAGGCTCATCACCTCGGAGCCCGGCGGATCGGCGGGCGAGCAGACAACGGAAGGAGCGCGATGATCGAGATCAAGGCGCCCGGCAAGCTCTTCGTGGCCGGCGAGTACGCCGTCGTCGAACCAGGGCACCCCTCCATCCTCGTCGCGGTCGACCGGTGCGTCACCGTCCGACTCGAGGCGAGCGAGCACGAGGGCCGCATCTTCTCCGACCAGTACGGCCGAGCGCCCATCATCTGGCGTCGCAACCGCAACGGGGTCGTCGTCGAGCACGAGGAACGCCCGCTCGACCACGTCCTCTCCGCCGTGAGCACGATGGAGACCCTCGTCGCCGAGCTCGGCGTCGCGCAGCGGTTCTCCGCGCTGTCCATCACGAGCGAGCTCGACGACGCGAGCGGCCGGAAGTTCGGCCTCGGCTCGAGCGCGGCCGTGACGACCGCCACCATCCGCGCCCTCGACGAGTTCTACCAGCTCGACCTCACCCGCACGCAGATGCTCAAGCTCGCGATCCTCGCCACCATCGACGTCGCGCCGGCAGCCTCCGGGGGCGACCTCGCGGCGAGCATGTTCGGCGGCTGGCTCCGCTACACCTCACCCGATCGGGCCCGGCTGCGGGAGGTGCGCCACCGAGAAGGGGTGCTCGCCGCCCTCCGCGACCCCTGGGCCGAGCTGGGGCTCGAGCGCCTGTCGCCGCCGACCTCGCTCCGGCTCCTCGTCGGCTGGACCGGCGAGCCCGCCTCGACCACGCGTCTCGTCGACGAACTGCAGTCCCGCAAGTGGGCGGAGACCGCCCACTACACCTCGTTCCTCGCGGCCAGTCGCGCCGCCGTCGACGCTCTCACGATCGGCTTGAACGACGAGGACCCGGCCCTCGTGCTCGGCGCCGTCCGCTCCGCGCGCGCGACGCTCGCCGGTCTCGGACGCGACGCCGGTGTCGACATCGAGACCGCCGCGCTCGCGCAACTCTGCGACGCCGCCGAGCGCCTCGGCGGGGCGGCCAAGTCCTCCGGTGCCGGTGGTGGCGACTGCGGCATCGCATTCATCGGGCAGTCCGTCTCCACCGCCGCCCTCGAGGACGACTGGTCGGCCCACGGCATCGAGCGGCTCCCGCTCACGGTGCACCCGCCGACCGGACTCATCGACGCCGCCCACAGCCCGTGGGGACCGTCGGAGATCAGCCGCACCGACGACGACGCGGTCGAATCCATCAGATCCACCTACGCTCGTGCCTTCGCCGAGCAGCACGACGTCCTCCGGGGCGGAACGGAACCCCACGCATGAGCAACGAACCCGACGGCGTCGCACCGGTCCCACTCAAGTGGATCGGCCCGCTCCATCTGAGCGGCAACGTCATGGAGGGCGAGCAGGAGGTCCCGCTCGCGACCTATGAGAGCCCGCTCTGGCCGTCGGTCCGTCGGGGCGCCCGCATCTCCTCCATGGTCCCCGGCGGCATCCGCGCGACGCTCGTCGACGAGCGGATGAGCCGCTCCGTCCTGTTCGAGGTCGACTCGGCCGGCGACGCCCTGCAGGCACTCCGCGAGATCGAGCGCAGCCTGCCCGAGCTGCAGGCCGTCGTCGCCCAGTCGAGTCACTTCGCCGAACTCATCGAGATCAACTCGCAGATCGCCGGCAACCTGCTCTTCCTGCGCCTCGAGTTCCGCACCGGTGACGCGTCCGGCCACAACATGGTCACGCTCGCGGCGGACCGTCTCATGCCGTACATCATGGAGCGTTGGCCGATGCTCCGCTACGGCTCGATCTCCGGCAACTTCTGCTCCGACAAGAAAGCGACCGCGGTCAACGGCATCCTGGGTCGCGGCAAGAACGTCGTCACCGAGATGACGATCCCGCGGGCGATCGTCGAGCGGTTCCTGCACACGACGCCCGAGCAGATCGTGCAGCTGAACGTGCGCAAGAACCTCGTCGGGACGATCCTCGCCGGCGGCCTGCGCAGCGCGAACGCCCACTACGCCAACATGCTGCTCGCGTTCTACCTGGCGACCGGCCAGGACGCGGCGAACATCGTCGAGGGCTCGCAGGGCGTCACACACGCCGAGGTGCACGACGGCGACCTGTACTTCTCCTGCACCCTGCCGAACCTCATCGTCGGCACGGTCGGCAACGGCAAGGGGCTCGGCTTCGTCGAGGAGAACCTCACCCGCCTCGGGTGCCGCGAGGATCGTGAACCCGGCGCCAACGCCCGGCGACTCGCCGTCCTGTGCGCCGCCGCGGTCTGGTGTGGCGAGCTGTCACTCCTCGCCGCGCAGACCAACCCCGGCGAGCTCATGGCCGCCCATCTGAAGCTCGAACGCAGCGCGCAGACCGCAGCCGGCGCGCCCGCCTGACCCTCCCACCGCACCGGGGGACCGGTGCATCGTCGACGCTCGAACGGAGCACCCCGCACGTGAACACCAACCAGACCAGCAGCCCCGCCGTCGGCATCGACGACATCGCCTTCGCGACCGGGGCGAACCGCATCGATCTCGCCGAGCTCGCCGGGCGCTTCGGTGTCGAACCCGCCAAGTACTACATCGGTCTCGGCCAGAGCGAGATGAGCGTCCCGGCCGCCGACGAGGACATCGTCACGATGGCGGCCGCCGCTGCCGCACCAATCATCGAACGGCACGGCAGCGACCGCCTGCGGACCGTCCTGTTCGCCACCGAGTCCGGCATCGACCAGTCGAAGTCCGCGGGCGTCTACGTGCACCGGCTGCTCGGCCTGCCGCAGGCGGTCCGCGTGGTCGAGCTCAAGCAAGCCTGCTACTCGGCCACCGCGGCGCTGCAGTTCGCGGCTGCGCTCGTCGCGCGGAACCCCGAGGAGACCGTGCTCGTGATCGCGAGCGACATCGCGCGGTACGAACTGCACTCCAACGCCGAGCCGACGCAGGGCGCCGGGGCCGTCGCCATGCTCGTTGCCGCCGATCCGGCAATCCTCGAGCTCGAGACCGCGACCGGCGTCTACACGCAGGACGTCATGGACTTCTGGCGCCCGAACCACAGCGCGACGGCGATCGTCGACGGCAAGCTGTCCATCTCCGCCTACCAGGACGCCATCGAGGGGGCCTGGGCGGACTACCGGTCACGCGGCGGCGCGGACTTCTCCGAGGTCGACCACTTCTGCTACCACCAGCCGTTCACGAAGATGGCGATCAAGGCGCACCGGCACCTGGCCAAGTCGCTCGGCTCCGAGCGCACCCAGGAGGAGTTGGACGCACAGATCGAGCCGACGACCGGGTACAACCGCCGGATCGGGAACAGCTACACGGCCTCCGTGTACCTCGCGCTGCTCGCGCTGCTCGACGGCGACGACGACCTCACCGGTCGGCGCATCGCGTTTCTCAGCTACGGCTCGGGTGCGGTCGCGGAGTGCTTCAGCGGCATCGTGCGTCCGGGCTACCGCTCGGCTCTGCGGAGCGACGCGAACCGTGCCCAGCTCGATGCGCGGACGGTCGTCGACGACGCCCGCTACCTGCAGCTCCTCGAGGACGCTGCGTCGGCCGACGTCCACGACTCCGACCGCCCTCGCGAGACCGGTGCGCCGTTCCGTTTCGCGGGCGTCGTCGGCGACCGCCGGCAGTACGAGCCCACCTCCGCCTGACCGTTCCCGCGCTCGAGCTCTCCTGGGTGGTCGCCGGCGCGGTGCGCTGACGTCACCGCGGGTCGGGGACGCGAGCGCGGGTCTCCGGAGGGGCGCGCTCACGCGTGTGCCCCGCGGTCGTGCCGGTTCCGCCGCGCTCGCGTCAGCGCACCGCGCCGACGCCGGGTTCGACACGCTCGCGTCAGCGCACCGCGCTGGCACTCCACCCGATCGGGGACTGGTCACCCTCGGGAGGTGGCGGCTCGGATCCGGTCGACGAGGAACGGGCCCAGGGTCCGCGACCAGGTGGCCGTGATGTGGTGCAGATCGCGATAGACGAGCACGTTCCCGACGGCGAGCGGACAGGTCCCGGCGGCGCAGTACAGCTCGCCGAGATCCACGACCGGCACGGCGCCGTCGGTCATCGCCGCCGTGGCGGTGTTCAGGTCGAACGTCGGGTACGCCTCGGCCACGGGGAAGGCGCACGCCCCCGCGATGAGCTCGGCGGCGCTCGTGCGGTCGACGCACGCCGCGGCCTCGGTCGGCACGCGGGGATTGTCCCGCAGCACCACGATCGACGTCCCTTGCTCGAGCACCGGTCTCCACGCCGCGAGCGTCGCGCTGCGGATCGCAGACTGTTCGGCCACCGAGGTCTCGTCCGGACTCTTGGAAGTCACCAGGATGATGTCGTACGGCTGCTCACCCGTGAACGCCTCCTGCATGAGCGTCCGCCGGGCGTCACAGGCCGCCGAGTCGTCGGGTGCCGGTGCCCGCCACTCGCAGCCCTTGCCGACGTACACGTCGAGTCGCCAGTTGCGTGCCTCGAGCTGGTCGACGAGTCCGGGGATGAGCATCGTGGCGTGCGAGTTCCCGGTGAGCGCGACCCGCGTGGCGTCCGGGCGCTCGGAACCGAATGTGCAGCCGGGGAAGTCCGGTGCGTCGGCCGCCGCGGAACACCGGAAGGTGTCGCCGGTGTCCTCGGTCCGCACCGACAGCGGCGGCAGGAGTTCGTCCGCCAACGCCGGATTGATGCAGCCCGACATGGCCGCATCGGCACCGAAACACGGCTCGCCGTCCGCGACGTAGGCGTCCACGGTGCTCGCGAGGGTGCGTTGCTCGGTAGCGACGGTCAGCAACCCCGCCGTCGGGATGCAGAGCACGAGTGCGGTCGCCACGCCCGCCAGCAGGACGGTCCGTGCGGAGCGTGCGTGCGCGAGGACGGGGGTTCGTCGGACAGGGTCCTCGACGAACCGTTTCGTCAGCGCGGCGAGGACCACGGCGATGACCAGGAGTGCCGTAGCGACAGCCCACCCGAGCGGGTCGTCGAGCGCGATGGGCACGCCGAGCACCCACGGCGCGACCACGATGAGCGGCCAGTGCCACAGGTACAGCGAATAGGAGAGATCGCCGAGGAGGAGCGACGCACGTGTGCGCGCAAGGGTCGTCACGGACCATCGGTGGGTCGACGACCCACCGACGATCACGAGGAGCGTCCCGAGGACCGGGAGGGCGGCGGCGATCCCGGGGAACGCCGTCCGCTCGGTGAAGGCGACCAGGGCGACCGCCAGGAGGACGACGCCGAGGACGCCGGAGACCGTTCGCCACCGGGTGCGGTGCACGACCACGACCGGCCCGAGGAGCGCGAGCAGACCGCCGGCCGCGAACTCCCAGGCACGGGTCGGCGTGGCGAAGTACGCCGGAGCCGGGTCCGCCGCCGTGTACAGGATCGAGCACAGGAGTGAGGTGGCCCCGATGATCCCGAGCGCAACACCGAGGGTGCGGCGGAGGTCCGACGGTCGACGCCGGGTGAGCCACACGCACAGCAGGACGACGAGTGGCCAGCCGAGGTAGAACTGCTCTTCGACGGAGAGCGACCAGAAGTGCTGGACCGGTGACGCGGCGCTGCCCTGTGCGAGATAGTCCACGGAGCTCCCGGCCAGGAACCAGTTCTCCCAAGAGGTCGCGCTCGCCACGGTCTCGGTGAAGAACTGCGTCCAGGCGCTCGGCGGGGCCAGCCGCCAGATGAGCACGGCGGTGACGGCGAGGACGAGCAGGGCGGCCGGCAGGAGTCGCCGGATCCTGCGGGCCCAGAACGCCGGGAGGTCGACGCGGCCCGTCTCGTCGGCCTGGCGTGCGAGGTGGCTCGTGATCAGATATCCGCTGACGACGAAGAACACGTCGACGCCGACGTACCCGCCGGGCAAGAGCGTCGACGACAGGTGGAAGACCACGACGGACAGGACGGCGATCGCGCGGAGCAACTGGATGTCGGGCTGCGTGCGCGGAACCGCTCCGAGGAGGGGAGACGCGCCGGTCCGGCCCCGCAGCTGCCTCACGCGCCCTCCTCCACCCTCCGGGTCGACGGACGGCGGGCTCAGCGTAGGGAACGCCGGTGACGCACTCGTGGACGGCAGATGACGTGTTCGCATCGGCTCCCGATGTCGCGCGGCGGACGACCGACGGCCGGGTCAGCCGACGTTCGCGCCGAAGAGCAGGCCGAGCAGGTAGGTCGCCGCAGCAGCGCCGTACCCGATCACGAGTTGTCGCAGTGCCCGGCGAAGCGGTGGCCCCCCGGAGAGCAGCCCGACGACGGCGCCGGTGCCGAGCAGGGCCACCCCGACCAGGAGCGCGGCGACCAGCAATGCAGCGACATCCTGCAGTCCGAACAGGTAGGGCAGGACCGGGATGACGGCGCCCGACGCGAAGAAGCAGAAGCTCGAGAGCGCGGCACCGAGCCCGGTCCCGATGGCCTCGTGCTCCATCGCCGTCCGGGCCTCGCGCTGGTAGGTGCCGGCGCCGACGCGGGCCAGGACGTCCGCTGCGTGGGCCTCGGCTTCATCGACCTCCATGCCGCGTGCCCGGTAGACGAGCGCGAGTTCGTTCGCGTCGACGTCGAGGTGGGGGAGGGCGTCGTCGGCCGCGGGGTTGGGGCTGGACGCCTCGAGCAGTTCCCGCTGCGACCGCACCGAGACGTACTCGCCGGCCCCCATCGACAGCGCGCCCGCCAGGAGGCCCGCGAGCCCGGCAGCGAGGACGACGCCGTTGCCGACGCCGGTGGCGCTCATGCCGATGACGAGCGCGAGGTTCGAGACGAGGCCGTCGTTCGCTCCGAACACGGCCGCCCGGAACGTTCCGGACAGGCGGTTGCGTCCTCGGGCGGCCAGGCCCCGGACGACCTCCTCGTGGATCTGCTCGTCGGCGGCCATGCGCTCGGTGGCCGCCCGTTCGGTCGCGTAGGGCGAGCGCGACTCGGCGCGCTGGACGAGCGCCAGGACGAAGACGGATCCGAACCGCCTCGCGAGCCAGCCGAGCAGCCTGGTCCGCAGGTCACCGCGTTGCGGCTTGCCGACGTCCTCCCCGAGCAGCGCGATCCAGTGCGACTCGTGGCGTTTCTCGGCCTCCGCGAGCGCGAGCAGGATGTCGCGCTCCTCACCGCTCCGCCGCCCGGCGAGATCCCGGTAGACGGCGGCCTCGGCGCGTTCGTCGGCGAGGTACCCGCGCCACCGCCGCAGCTCGCGCTGGCTGGGCGGCTCGTGGCGTGCTGCGGATCCGTCCGCGGTCGACGTGCTCATCCGCCGATTGTCCCAGACACCGGTCGACCCGTGCGCTGCGCGGTACCGAGGCGTCCCCGGACTGGGGGCTCCTGGGCGAGGGCTTGTCCGCCAGCTGCGGTGCGTCCTGAGCCGATCTTCAGGCACCGCGATCTACGATGGTGCTCATGCCCGAGAACTCCGCCCCGTCCCTTGACGCCCCGCCGCTCGTCGGCGTCGTGATGGGCTCGGACTCCGACTGGAACGTCATGAGCGACGCGGCGCAGGTGCTCCGCGACTTCGGCGTGCCGTTCGAGGTCGAGGTGCTGTCGGCCCACCGCACGCCCGAGAAGATGATCGCCTACGGCAAAACCGCCTACGGCCGTGGCGTCAAGGTCGTCATCGCCGGTGCCGGTGGAGCGGCGCACCTTCCCGGGATGCTCGCCTCCGTCACCACGCTCCCGGTCGTCGGCGTCCCGGTGCCGCTCTCCCGCCTCGACGGCCTCGACTCGCTCCTGTCGATCGTGCAGATGCCCGCTGGCGTGCCGGTCGCGACCGTGTCGATCGGTGGCGCGAAGAACGCCGCGCTGATCGCCGTCAAGATCCTCGCCACGGCCGACGACGCCTTGCACCACGCGCTCGTCGCCTACGCCGAGGCCCTCGCCGACTCGGTCGAGGAGAAGAACCGGAACCTCAAAGCGCAGCTATGACGAGTGCAGCCACCGCCGCGAAGCCGATGCGGTACCCAGACACCCGTTCACGCGAGGTGATGACCAAGCGCGCCTGGTGGCTCGTCCTGCTCAACCTGCTGATCCCCGGCTCCGCACAGGTGCTCGCCGGGAACCGGAAGCTCGGTCGGTTCGGCCTCGGGTTCACCCTCTTCCTCTGGCTGCTCGTCGTCGTCGGCGTAGCCCTCATGTTCCTCGCCCGCGAAGTGCTCTTCACCCTCGCGACGAACCCGATCGCGCTGACCGTCGCCCAGGTCCTCCTCGTCGCCTACGCGATCCTCTGGGTCGTGCTGACGCTCGACACCTTGCGGCTCGTCCGTCTCGTCAAGGCCTCGCCGAACGCCAGGCTCGGCGTCGCGCTGTTCACCACCCTCGCCATGGTGCTGGTGGCCGGTGGGGCCGGGTACGGAGCGGTCGTCGCCGGCGCGACCCGCGGCTCGATCTCCTCCATCTTCGGCAACACCGGTCCGTCGGAGCCGCCGGTGGACGGCTACTACAACATCCTGCTGCTCGGTGGTGACGCCGGCCCCGACCGCGACGGGATGCGGCCGGACAGCATGTCGGTCGTCAGCATCAACGCGGAGACCGGGCAGGCGACGACGATGTCCATGCCGCGCGACCTCGTCGACATCCCGTTCCCCGAGGGCAGCGAGATGGCGTCCCTCTACCCGGACGGCTACGACGACTCCTGCGATGTCGACGTCTGTCAGCTCAACTCGATCTACACCGAGATCGAGCTGAAGAACCCCGAACTGTTCCCCAAGGCGACGGCCGAGGCGAGTGAGCCCGGCATCGAGGCGATGAAGCAGGCCGCGGAGGGCATCACCGGGCTGCACATCCAGTGGTACGTCCTCATCGACATGTACGGCTTCGCCACGCTGATCGACACGCTCGGTGGCGTCGACATCGACGTCAAGGAACGGCTCCCGATGGACGGCGACGCCGACCTCGAGAACGTCACGGCGTGGATCGAGCCCGGTCAGCAGCACATGGACGGCTGGACGGCGCTCATGTACGCCCGGTCGCGGCACTCGACGAGCGACTACGACCGCATGGAGCGCCAGCACATCCTGCAGACGGCGATGCTCAAACAGTTCAACCCGGCGAACGTCCTCGCGCGCTTCCAGGACGTGGCAGCCGCGGGAGGAGACGTCGTCAAGACCGATGTGCCGCAGGGCATGCTCGGTTACTTCGTGAACCTCGCGCTGAAGACGCGCGAGCTGCCGATCAACTCCCTGCAGTTCGTCCCGCCGACGATCGATCCGGAAGAGCCTGACTACACGCTCATCCACCAGATGGTGCAGGACCAGCTGTTCCCGCCGTCGCCGAGCCCGGAGCCCGACGCCGGCTGAGCCCAGATCCCTGAGCCGACTTTCCCGGTCCCTGAGCCTGTCGAAGGGCTCAGCGCACGGTCGCGATGATCTCGCCGTGCGGAACGGCGAACCATCCGTCGGCCGCGTCGACCCAGTCCCGCCACGCCGTCGAGATGAGGACCAGGTCGTCGTCGTCCGCGATCCCGGTCTCGAGCGCCTGGGTCGCGAAGCTGGAGGTCTGCGCCCGCTCCGACCACGCGCCGCCCCACCACTCGCGGTCCGCAGGGGATTCGAACGACCAGACGCTCGCCGTGCTGCGCAGCTCCGTCAGCCCGGCTTCCATCGCCCACGACTTCAGCCGGCTCCCGGCATCCGGTTCACCGCCGTTCGCCCTGGCGAGCTCCTGGTAGATCTCCATCCACCGGCTGAGGCCGGCGGACAGCGGGTACCAGACCGCCCCGCCGTAGACGATCTCGCGGAGGGCGATGATGCCGCCCGGTCGGACCACCCGTCGCAGTTCGCGGATCACGGCGACCGGGTCGGCCACATGCTGGAGGAGCTGGTGCACGTGGGCGACGTCGACGCTGTCGTCAGGGAGGTCGAGTGCATAGGCGTCACCGACCGTGAAGCTGACGTTCCCGACGCCGGCGGCGGCGGCACGGGCTCGGGCGTCGGCGGTGACCTGGTCCGAGGCGTCGACGCCGATGACCGTGCCGGGCGCCACGAGGCGGGCGAGGTCGAGCGTGATCGTGCCTGGCCCGCTGCCGAGGTCCAGGACCTGGAGGCCCGCGTGCAGATGGGGGAGCAGGTGTGCAGCGGAGTTCTCGGCGGTGCGCCAGGAATGGGTACGCAGGACGCTGGGATGGTGGCCGAGCGTGTAGCGCTCGCGAGCGGTCGAAGAGGTCACCCATCAACCCTACGAGTGTCGGATCGGCCGTCCGCCCACGTTACGAACGGGCGGATTCAGCGGCGTGAATCGACGCTGATCGTCATCATCCCGGCCGGCTCAGATCTCCGCGTGGAGCTGCCAGACGCGTTCGGCGGAGTCGCGCCAGCTGAAGGCCTGCTCGCGGTCCATGCCGAGGATGCGCAGGCGCGAGAGGCGTTCGCTGTCCCCGATGACGTCGTTGATGGTGGCGATGAGTCGATCGGCGTACCCCTTGGCACCGGACTCGACCACGACGCCGGCTCCACCGCCGACCTCGACGAGCGCCGGCACGTCGGAGTGGATGACGGGCGTGCCGAAGCGGAACGCCTCGACGAGCGGGAGCCCGAACCCTTCGGCGAGACTCGGGTAGACGAAGGCGGTCGCGCGGTCGAGGACGACGGCGAGGTCGGCGTCGTCGAGGAATCCGAGTGCACGCACCCGCCCCTCCGGCAGACCGGCCTCATCGGCCACCTGCGCGAGGGTGACGTCGCCCCAGCTGTCGGTGCCGACGATGAGCAGCGGGAGGTCGGGGGCGCCGGGGCGGCCGAGGCCGGTGATGAGCTCCGTGATGCCGCGGCGGGGGTCGAGCGAACCGACCGACACGAGGTATTCGGATGGGAGGTCGAGCGTCCGTGCACGGCCGTCGGCGTCGGTCGGGATGGTGAGCGCGGTCGCGGCGGCACCGCCGATGACGCGGACGCGGTCGCCGAGATCGACGATGTCGCGCAGTTCGTCGGCGACCGCATGCGTCGGGACCACGATGGCGTCCGCGTGCTTCCGCGCCCGCTTGACCATCGCCTTCTGCCAGGCCACCGACATCGGCGTCAGGGACGAGGGGTGCGACCAGGCGAGTGTGTCGTGGATGGTGACGACGATCTGGTTGCCGTCGTTGATGCGGTCGTGGCGGTTGAGTGGGGCGAGCAGGCCCGGGGCGTGCACCATGCCGTTCGCCGTCCCCGGTGCCACGATGCCGAGCTGCCAGGCGGCACTGAGCTCGCGTCGCGGCAGCGTGGTGCGATGCAGCGTCGCCAGCCCGGGGAGCTTGGACTCGAGGAGGTCGATCTTCTCCTTCGGCACCGCCGAGACGATGCCCTCGACGTCGCATCCGGCCGGGGCACTCGCGATGAGCTCCCGGGTGAGTTCCTCGGAGTAGCGACCGACTCCACCGGCGACCGGTGCGACGATCTGGTCGACGACGACGCGGAGGGTGGTCACGGTGCCGTGACGACGCCGTGCTGCGTCGCTGCCTCGAAGGCCTCCCGCCAGTCGCGCATCGGCGCGAGTCCGGCGGTGGCCCAGGCGTCGTGGCCGAGCACCGAGTAGGCAGGGCGCGGCGCGGGGCGGACGAACGCCGAGCTGTCGGTGGGGGAGACCCGTGCGGGGTCTGCGCCGACCGCAGCGAAGACCGCCTGGGCGAACTCGTACCAGGAGGCCTGCCCGGCGTTGGTGCCGTGGTAGATCCCGGCGGGCGCGTCGGCGTCGAGCAGCGCGACGATCTGCGCGGCGAGGTCGGCGGTCCATGTGGGCTGCCCCAGCTGGTCGGTGACGACGGCCGGGTCGACGCCGTTCCCAGCCAGCTTCGCCATGGTGGCGGCGAAGTTCGGTCCGTTCTTGCCGTACAGCCAGGCCGTGCGGACGATGTAGCCGCCGTTCGGGTGCTCGGCGAGGACGGCTCGCTCGCCGTCGGCCTTCGTGCGGCCGTAGGCGCTGATCGGGGCCAGCGGGTGGTCCTCCTGGTACGGCGAGGTGGCGGAGCCGTCGAAGACGTAGTCGGTGGACACCTGGACGAGCTTCGCGCCGGCCTCCCGGGCGGCGACCGCGAGGTTGCGGGCGCCGATGGCGTTCACGGCGGCTGCATCGGCCTCGTGCGATTCGGCGTCGTCGACCTTCGTGTAGGCGGCGGCGTTGATGACGGCGGTGTGACCCGCGACAGCGGCGCGGACCGCCTCGAGGTCGGTCACGTCGAGCTCGGCGCGACCGAGGGCGGTGACCTCACGACCCGTCAGGGCCTCCTGCAGGTCGTGGCCGAGCATGCCGGAAGCGCCGGTGATCAGGTACGTCAAGATAGGGGTCCTCTCGGGAGTGGCCCGTTCATCGTACCCGGCTCGGTCGTGGAGGTCGCTGACCGGGTGGCGTCGGTCGGCGGCTCCTCGAACAGGGTCCGCTGGGCCTCCTCCACACGGGCGAGGTTGGCCAGACCGTCCGCCCGGTGGTGCCCGTACACCCAGAACCGGTAGAGGAAGAACCGGAAGAGGGTTCCGAGGCCCAGCCCGATCACGTTCGACGCGATGTTGTCGGCGAGCAGCGAGGTGAAGCCGAGCGCATAGTGACTGATGTACAGGCACCCCACGGCGATCGCCATGCCGCCGAGCGACACGATGACGTACTCGCCGAGCTCCAGGACGAAGTTCTTCCGGCGGTGCTCGCGGAAGGTCCAGTACCGGTTGCCGATCCAGTTGAAGACGATCGCGACCGAGACACTGATGACCTTGGCGCCGATGGGGGACTGCGCGAGGTGGTCATGCCCGAAGACGCCGACCCGCAGCAGGTTGAACACGAGGACGTCGAGGCCGAAGCCGATGAGTCCGACGACGCCGAACTTCACCGCGTACGCGGCGACGCCGTCCCAGAGGCGGCGGAGCAGGGGGATCATGGCGGGCCGTTCTGTGCGCGGACACTCGATTATGCCTGAGGCGACCGGGAACCGGACCGCGGCATCCCGCCGCAGGGCACCGTCTTGGTAGACTCCCCGGGTGCAGATCCGCGAACTGAACGTCCCCGACAGCTATGAGATCACGCCGAAGCAGTTCGGCGACGACCGAGGTGTCTTCCTCGAGTGGTACCGCTTCGACAAGCTCGAAGAGGCCTCCGGCCGGTCCATCAAGCTCGCGCAGTCGAACACCTCGGTGTCGAAGCGCGGCTCGGTGCGCGGCATCCACTTCGCGGACATCCCGATCGGCCAGGCGAAGTACGTCACGGCCACGCGCGGCGCCGTCCTCGACTACGTCATCGACATCCGCGTGGGCTCAGCGACCTTCGGCCAGTGGGACTCGGTGCTGCTCGACGACACCGACCGCAAGGCCATCTTCATCTCCGAGGGCCTCGGTCACTGCTTCGTGGCGCTCACCGACGACGCCACCGTCAGCTACCTCGTGACCGACGTCTACCGTCCCGACCGTGAGCACGGCATCAACCCGCTCGACGAGCGGGTCGGTCTCGTCATCCCGCCCGAGGCCGGTACGCCGCTGCTCTCACCGAAGGACACCGAGGCCCCCGGCCTCGACGAGGCGGCCGCCGCCGGCCTCCTGCCGACCTGGGACGACGCCCGGGCGTTCTACGCGACCTTGAAGGGGAACTGACGATGCGCGGCATCATTCTCGCCGGTGGATCCGGCACGCGGCTCTGGCCGATCACCAAGGGCATCTCGAAGCAGCTCATGCCGATCTACGACAAGCCGATGATCTACTACCCCCTGTCGACGCTCATGATGGCGGGGATCAAGGAGATCCTCATCATCACCACCCCTGAGTACAACGAGCAGTTCCGTGCACTCCTCGGCAACGGTGACGACCTCGGGATCCGGCTCGAGTACGCGGTGCAGCCCTCGCCAGACGGCCTGGCACAGGCCTTCATCATCGGTGAGGAGTTCATCGGCGACGAGAGCGTCGCCCTGGTCCTGGGTGACAACATCTTCCACGGCACCGGCCTCGGTTCCGCCCTCCGCAGCCACAACGACATCGACGGTGCGCTCATCTTCGCGTACCAGGTGGCAGACCCGAAGGCTTACGGCGTCGTGGAGTTCGACGACGACTTCAAGGCGCTCTCCATCGAGGAGAAGCCGGCCAAGCCGAAGAGCAACTACGCGGTCCCCGGGCTCTACTTCTACGACAACTCGATCGTCGAGATCGCCAAGACGATCGAGCCCTCCGCGCGAGGCGAGCTCGAGATCTCCACGGTCAACGAGCGCTACCTCGAGCAGGGCGCGCTGCAGGTCCAGGTGCTCGACCGCGGTACCGCCTGGCTCGACACCGGCACCTTCGAGTCGATGATGCAGGCGTCCGAGTACGTGCGCGTCATCGAGGACCGCCAGGGCTTCAAGGTGGGCTGCATCGAGGAGATCGCCTGGCGCGCCGGGTGGATCGACGACGAGCAGCTCGCCGCCCTCGCCGCGCCGCTGGTGAAGAGCGGCTACGGCCGGTACCTGCAGACGCTGCTGGCACAGCAGAGCTGAATCGGTTCGCTCCCTGCACCCGACCTGCGCTCAGCGTGGGTCGGGTGTCGGCGTTCCAGCCTCCGCCGGTGGGTCCAGGTCTGCTGCATCGGCCGACTCCGGATGGACGACGACCGCAGTCACACGACCTCGTACGACCGCGTAGACGCAGACGGCGACGTCGACGATGATGAGCAGGAAGCGGCTGACGAGCACGATACCGAGGATCGAACCGGCGGCGACGGTGTTCGCGAGCACCAGGGCCAGGATCGCCTCCCGGACGCCCGCGCCCGCCGGTGCGATGACCGCCAGGAAGCCGGCCACCCAGGCGAGCGAGTAACCGAAGACCGCCGGCAGGATCGCCGCCGGGTCGACAGTGCCCAGCGCGGACACGATGCACCAGAGGTGGACCCCGAACGCGCCCCAGCTGGCCAGCGACCAGCCGACGGCGGAGAGGAGGGGCAGACTGCGGAGTTGCGGGAGCTCGTCCCGACGCCGCATCAGGGTGAACATCCATCCCAGCACGAGTCGCATGACCGGGGGCAGCAGCGCGATCACGCCGATGGCGACGAGGGCGATCAGGAGCGGCGCGTATTGCCGGAGGGCGGGGAACCCGAAGAGCGCTCCGACCGCGAGGGTCGAGCCGGTGACGAGACTGACTCCCAGCTGTGCCGTGAGCGTCACGACCGTCGTGGCCGTCGGCAGGCCCGCGCGACGTCCGAGCTGGCTTCCGGCGACGATCGGCCAGACCCCGCCCGGGATGTACTTGCCGATCTGCGAGACGAAGACCACGTAGCCGGCTTCGCGGACCGAGATGCGGCGGCCGAACGCGATCACGATGGCCCGCCACGCGAGCATGGACAGGGCCACCCCGGCGAACCCGGCGAGCGCGGACCCGACGAGCCACCACGGATCCATCCGTCCCACGCTCGTCGAGAACGAGGACCAGTTCGCGACCACGGTCCAGGCGATGCAGGCGACGACCACGGCCGCGAAGCCGACCTGGAGCGGCTTCCTATACTTGGTGAGGATCTTCATGGGATGTGCCCATTATCCCGCAGCGACCCGTGAAGGAGTCACCCGATGCCGAAGCCCAGACTCCTCGTGCTGGCGTCCACCTGGCCGGCGATCCCCGAGGACGGGACGCCGTCGTTCGTCCGCGACCTCGCGATCGAGGAGGCGGAGCAGTTCGAGGTGCTCGCCCTCGTGCCGAGGGTGCCCGGTTCCGTGGCCGAGGAGCAGGACGGACCGATCCTCGTCCGGCGCTACCGCTTCTTCCCGACGAGATGGGAGGATCTGGCGGACGGCGCCATCCTCGAGAACCTTCGCGCCCGCCGGACGCGGTGGCTGCAACTGCCGTTCTTCCTGCTCGGTCAGCTCGTCGCGACCCGCCGGGCGGTGCGGCGATTCAAGCCCGATGTGCTCCACGTGCACTGGATCGTGCCGCAGGGGATCATCGCGCGTATCGCCGCCGCTCGGGTGCCGAAGCTCCTCACCTCGCCTGGCGGCGACATCTACGCGCTCGATTCGGCGCCGATGCGCCGGGTGAAGCGCTGGGTCCTCGGGAACGCGGACCGGGTGACGGTCATGAACCGGGACATGTTGGCGCGAGCCGTGGAGCTCGGGGTCCCCGCCGAGCACGCCAGGGTGCTCCCGATGGGCACCCGGCTGCCTGCGGTCGACGCCCGAGCCGACTCGCGACCCGACATCGTGCCGCTTCCGGAGGACGACCGCCCCCTGCGCATCCTCTTCGTCGGGCGGCTCGTGGAGAAGAAGGGGCTGCACGTGCTCCTGAGCGCACTCCGTGGGCTCCCGGCCAGTCCCGCGTGGACCCTCGAGGTCGGCGGTGACGGTCCACTCCGCGGAGCGTCCGAGGCGCAGGCCGAGGGCCTTCCGGTCACGTTCCACGGCCAGTTGGATCGGGACGCGCTCGATGCCGCCTTCGCGAGGGCCGATGTGGTGGTGTTCCCCTCGGTGCTCTCCGCCTCAGGGGATCAGGACGGCCTGCCGGTGGTCATCCTGGACGCGTTCGCCGCCGGAGCCTGCATCGTCGTCTCCGACCTCCCCGGGCTGAACGAGGCCGTCGTCGACGGGGTGAGCGGCTTGATCGTGCCGCCGGACGACGCAGACCGTCTGACCGAGGTGCTCGGTCGGCTGCTCGCCGATGCTCCACTCCGAGCGCACCTCCGGCGGGGTGCCCGGGAACGGGCGACCGAGTACTCCCTGGAGACGGCGGGCGCTCGATACTCGGCCGTGCTGCACGAGGTGCTCGCCGAACGCGCTCGGTGAACCGCCCTCAGTCGCCGTAGCGTTGCAGCTTGAGGTAGTCCAGTGTCTCCTCGCTGAGGGTCCGGTTGATCCGGGTGAGATCCGCCACGACCCCGATCGCGAAGGACAGGAGCGATCCCATCAGCAGCGTGGCACCGACGAGCAGCGACTGCAGGTGGTTCCCGCCGTCGTCGATCCACATGAGGACGGCGTACCGCAGGAACGGGATCAGTCCGGCGACCGCGAGCAGGGCTCCGAGACCGGCGAACACGACGTATGGCCGGTACATGAGGTAGGCACGGGTGATCGCGACGCCGGACTGGTACATGTGCTCGCCGATGTTCCGGAAGAGCCTGGACTCGCGGGTCTTCGCGTTGGTCGTGACCGGGATGCTGGTGATCGCGAGACGCTTGTAGCCGGCCTGGATGATCGTCTCCATGCAGTAGCTGAACCGGGTGACGACGTTCAGTCGGATCAACGAGTACTTCGAGTACGCCCGGAAGCCGCTCGCCGCATCGGGGAGGTCGGTGCCCGCCGCCTTGTTCACGACGAAGCTGCCGAAGCGTTGCATGGACTTCTTGAACGGCGAGAAGTGCTCGATCAGCGCGGTCTGGCGGTCGGCGACGACGATGTCGGCGTCACCGCGGAGGATGGGCTGGACGAGATCGCCGATGCGGTCCTGGGGGTACTGGTTGTCGCCGTCGGTGTTCACGACGATGTCGGCGCCGTGCAGCAGCGCGTAGTCGACGCCGTCGCGGAAGGACCGCGCGAGACCCATGTTCCGGGTGTGCTGGACGATGTGGTCCACCCCGTGCGCCCGAGCGATCTCGACCGTGCGATCGGTCGACCCGTCGTCGATGACGAGGATCTCGATCTCGTCGATTCCCGGGATGACGGTGGGGATGGACCGCAAGACCGACGGAAGGGTCTCCTCTTCGTTCAGGCAGGGGATCTGAACAATGAGTTTCATACGACCTTCTCGGGTGGCTCCGGACACAACCCTCCCATTATCCCCGAGGTCGGCGGAACCCGGCCCACCGAGCGGCACCGCGCCTGGCTGGCATACTTGACGGGGCTACCCGAGCCGACCCGGTGTGAAGGAGCAGGACGATCGATGTGAGTACGGCTCCCGCCGTGGACCGAGACGACGACCGTGACGCTCGCGGGAGCCTGGTGATCCGGTGGCTTCGTGTGACCGTGTCCATCGTGGCCTGGGGCGCGCTCGTCGTCTTCACCCTCCTGTCGATCGGTGGTCCACTGATCGGGAGTGGGACCTTCCTCGGAACCGACGTCCTCCGCGTCCTCCCACCCTGGACCTCCGCGTTCGGTCACTCCCTCGCCGTGACCAACGGCATGATCGGCGACACGGTCGACACCGTCACCCCGCAGGCCTGGTCGATCGTGCAGGCAGCGAAGGATGGGGTGTTCGCGGCGTGGAATCCCTGGGTCGGCGGCGGCACGGAGCTCGGCGCGCTGCCCAACTCCGGTGTCTACTCGCCGATCTCGATCGCCTGGTGGGTGGTGCCGTTGGAGTACGCACCGGGCGTGACGAAGCTGATCGAGATCGCCGTCTCGACGCTCGGGATGTCGCTGCTGCTCCGCCGGCTCGGTGCTCCGAACGCCGCCTGGGCGATCGGCAGCCTCGTCTTCGTGAGTTCGGGTTTCATGATCGCCTGGACGAACTGGCCGCAGACGCGCGTGGCGGCGTTCATCCCGCTGCTGTTCTGGGCCCTGGACCGCGCCGCAGTGGCCAGGCGGCTCCGAGACGCGGTGCCGGTCGGTGCCACGCTTGCGGCGATGTTCCTCGGAGGGTTCCCGGCGGTTGTCGGGTATGCGCTCTACGCGGGCGGCACGTACGTCATCGTGCGCTCGCTGGTAGCCGACCGCAGACTGCGGGGACTGCTCCGCGCGGCGCTCGTGAGCGCGACGGGGGTCGTCCTCGGCGGTCTGCTCGCCGCCGTCACCCTCGTCCCCTTCGCGATCAACGCGTCGAGCGTCCTCGACTTCTCGGTCCGAGAGCAGACGCCGGCCGATCATCTGCAGGTGACTGACCTGGCCTCGGCCGTCGTGGCGCAGTTCGTCGGGTTCGAAGCGACCGGCGCCACCTGGGGCGACGGATCGCCCATCGAACGCCTCTCGTACGTCGGTGTCGTGGCGGCCCTGCTCGTCCTCGCAGCGATCCTTCTGGTTCCGGGGCGTGGCGGGCGGCGCCCCGTCCTGTGGTACTTCGTCGGCGGGCTCGCTCTGTGCGGTGTCCTGATCTACATCGGCGGCCCCGTCCTCGCTGCCGCCCAACACCTGCCGATCTTCTCGAACAACCCGATCGGGCGCCTGCGCGTGATGTTCGGGTTCTTCGCGGCCGTGGCGGCGGCGCTCGGGTTCGCCGCCGTCGGCGGGCGGTTGCTCGACGGGGCGTCGACCGCATCGACCTCGCGCGTCGACCCGACGACTCCGGTCGAGTCCCGACGCACCAGGTGGGCCCGTCGGACGTCGGCCACTGTGGTGGTCCTCGCGATCATCGTGGGCGGCGTCTTCGTCCTCCGCGACGCGATGGCGCTCGTGCCGAGCGAGTACCGCAGCTATATCCGAGACGCCTCCGTCACCGCCGCGTGGATCGGCTCGGTCGCGGTCATCATCGCGCTCGTCGCCCGGTTCGGCCGGCTGAGGCCACTGCGGCTGTCGGCACTCGTCGTCGTCCCGGTGCTCGTCGCTGCGCCGGCGCTCACGCTCGCCGACACCTGGTGGCCGATTTCGCCGACGACGACCGTGTACCCGGCGACCCCGGCGCTCGACTACCTGGCGGACCACCTCGGCGATGAACGCTACGTCAGCGTCGATCAGGCGGGCTTCCCGGGCACGAACGCGATGTACGGGCTCCGCTCGGTGGACGGTCACGCTTACCAGACCTCCCAGTGGAAGGACCTTCTCACCGAGATCGACCCCGACATGCTGCTCACGCCCACCTACTCGACCCTGCCGTCGGCGCAGCTGGGCTCCTCACTGCGTTCGTCAGTCCTCGACCGGCTCGGGGTCCGGTTCGCCCTCCTCGGGCCAGGAGTCGCCGTTCCCGGCGTCGTCACCGAGGAACTCGCCGGCGGCGGAAGCCTCGAGTTCGATGGATCGGCGCCCATCCGTTCCGGAGTCAGGACGGGCCCCGTGCGTGCCGTGACGGTCCAGTTCGACGGCTCGGCCGCGCCGGTCGACGACGTCGAGCTCACGACCGATATCGTCGATGCAACCTCGGGTGAGTCGATCACGACGACCTCGACCTGGCAGCCGATGCTGAGTGGCTCTCAGAACATCGCCGTCGACGGTGACGAGATCGCCGCGGGCAGGGCGTGGTACGCGGTCTTCTCCATCGATCGCGGCCGGTCCTCGCTCCTCGCGGCCGGTGGCGACCCGACGGTCCCGGCGATGTCGACGACCGCTCCGGCCGACGACGACCTGAACGTCGTGCACACGGGCGATGCGACCATCCTGGAGCGAGCCCGTGCGCTGCAGCGTGTCCGATGGGCGTCGAACGCGGTCGTCGAGACGGACCCGGAGCGGCGGGTGTCGATGCTCGCGGACCCGGACCTCCCCGGTTCGACCGTGGTGCTCGAACACCCGTCCGATCTCCCGCCAGGGACTGCGGAGCCTGCTATGGACGATGACGCCGTCCCCGCAGAATCGGCCGTCACCCGGGTCGAAGACACCGGGGTCACGGGGGACATCCGGGTCGAGACGTCCGGGATCGAGGCCGGCTGGGTCGTCTTCGACGATTCACTCCGCCGTCCAGGATGGAGCGCGACGATCGACGGGACGTCCGTGCCGTTGCTCGATGCTGAACACGCGGGCGCTGCGATCGCCGTCCCGCCGGGTGACCACGACGTTGAACTGGTCTATCGTGCCCCAGGCCTCGCCGCAGGCGCGGCGATCTCTCTCGCGACGATCGGCCTGCTGCTGCTCTGGTGGATCGGCGTACGCGTCGTCCGTCGAGCCCGTCGGCCGGGCGACGTCGGGGTCGAGAACGACGCGGAGCCGAGGGTGGGCGGTCAGACGACCGGCGTGTAGGGGTCGCGACCGAAAGCCACCCAGCGCGCCAGCAGGATCTCGACCTCGTTCCGTGAGAACTCGGGTGCCCGGGACTTCGACTCGAAGTGCGAGAACTCGACGCCTGCAAGCCAGAGCAGACGGTAGCCCACGGAACGGAGCTTGAGCGACAGGTCGACGTCGTTGAAGTTGATCGGCAGACCCTCGAAGAATCCGCCCACCTCCTCGAAGACCTCACTCCGGAGGGCGACGCAGGCGGCTGTGAGACCGGAGACCTCACGGTTCACCTGGAGGGCCCCGAACCCACGATCATCGTCGGTCGCGCCGAGGAAGGCGTGGGTGAACTCGTTGTCGTTGTACCGGTGCCCTGCATGCTGCAGTGAGTCGTCCTCGTATCGGAGTTTCGCGCCCGTCATGCCGACGTCGGGTTCGCGCAGCGGTGCGATCAGGCGGTCGATCGCGTCTGGGGTGATGAGCTCGGTGTCGTCGTTGAGGAAGACGACGATCTCGCCGTGCGCCGCCAGGAAACCGACGTTGCACTTCCGGCTGAAGTTGAACGGTCCGTCGAAGGGCACGAGCCGGACGGCATCGGGCGAGAGACCGACGAGTGCGTCGAGCACCGGCGCCGGCGTGTCGAGGTCGTGCACGATGACGACTTCGAAGTGGTGGATCGTCGGCGCAGCCAGCACCGACCGCACGGCTTCCAGCACGAACACGCGTTCCGATCCGAAGACCGTGCCAGACGTGCCCCGGGTCGGGATCACGATACTGACGTGGCGGGGGTCGCCGGGGTGTCGATGCACCCCGAACGTGCCCGGTAGGGGACCGAGCACGGCGGAGGCCGCGATACCGCGGCGATCCAGTGCCGCCTGCACGGCCTGTCGACCGAACTCCCAGCCGACCGGATCGGTGGTGTCGGAGAGGGTCCGTCCACCACCGGCCACGCGGTACAGGGCGTGTGGAACGTGGACGACCCGCTGGGCCTGCTCGGTCGCGCGGAGCACGAAGTCCTGAGGTGCCGCTTGTTCGAAGCGCTCCTCGAAGTCGCCGATACGGTCGGCGAGGGAGCGGGAGACGACCGCGAGACGGAGGGCGTAGGGCTGACCGAGCAGACGCTCAGGAGACCACTCCGGCTTCGTGAACTCGGTGGTGGTCGTGTCGTCGCCGACCCGGACGTGTTCGTCGGAATACAGGAAGTCGGCGTCCGGGCAGGACGCGAGGGCCGCGGCGATCCGCACGACGGCGTCGTCACGGAGTGAGTCGCCCGGTCGGACGAGCGTCACGAACGACCCGGTCGCGGTCCGCAGAGCGAGGTTCATCGATGCGATCGCGGAGGCGCCCGGCTCGGTCCGCAGTGAGCGGACGCGGGGGTCGTCCGACGAGCGGTGCTCTGCGGCGCCGACGACGAGTACCTCCCAATCGCTCGAGAGCTGCGCGGCGAGGGATCCGAGCGTCGCATCGAGCGCGTCGGGGTCGGCGACGCCCTCGACGACGATGAAGGAGATCAACGGACGGACGTCTGCGTGGGCCTCGGTCATCAGGTGCGATTGCCCAATCGCTTGACGAGCCGGGCCGGCGCCAGCAGCGCCTTACCCACACCCCAGGTGGCGGATCCGGTGAACTGATGGCTGAGATCGGACAACGCCTGGACACGGGCTGCCTCGACGGCCGCGAGATCCTCCGCATGACGGCGGCGGAGTTGCTCGAGTTCCAGCGCGGCGCTCGCCTCACCCGCGATCCGGGTCTCGCGCTCGCGATCCAGAGCGGCTTGTAGCGCGGCCGCATGGCCGGCCTGGGCGATCAACTCGTCTCTGAGCTGGAGAATCACGTGGGCGAGGGTGTCGGAGTCAGCTCCGGACGGGCGATGGTCGGTTGCCGTCGACATCGGGGTCCTTTCTTCGGGGGACACCCGTAGCGTACCCGAGGGGCATCTGTGCTGCCTGGCCGCCTACGGCTGGTGGGGGTAGGACTGTTCGTACGCCGCGATCACGGAATCCGCCTCGCCGACGAGTTCGAGGTTCCCCTTGTTGATCCAGGCGGCGTGGTCGCACATGGACTTCACGGAACCCATGGAGTGGCTCACCAGGATCACCGTCTTGCCCGCAGCCTTGAAATCCTCGAACTTCTGGAAGCACTTCTGCTGGAACTCCGCGTCGCCGACGGCCAGGACCTCGTCGACGACCAGGATGTCCGGGTCGACGTTGATCGCGACTGCGAACCCCAGACGCACGTACATGCCCGAGGAGTAGTTCTTGACGGGCTGGTCGATGAACTGCTCGACACCCGAGAAGGAGACGATCTCGTCGAACTTGCCCTGGATCTCCTTGCGGCTCATGCCGAGGATGGAACCGTTCAGGAAGACGTTCTCGCGTCCGGAGAGTTCCGGGTGGAACCCGGAACCCACCTCGAGGAGCGCGGCGACCTTGCCGTTGGCGGTGATGGTGCCGGTCTCCGGGTAGAGGATCTTGGCCAGGCACTTCAACAGGGTCGACTTGCCCGAACCGTTGCTGCCGATGAGCCCGAACGTCGAGCCGGTCGGGACGTCGAAGCTGATGTCGCGGAGGGCCCAGAAGTCCTCGTGCACGGAGATCTTGCGACGCATGATCGCCGACTTCAGGCTCTGGTTCCGCTCGTGGTACAGGCGGAACTTCTTGCTCACGTCGTCGACGTGGACTGCGATGTCGGTCATAGGATCTCCGCCAGTCTCTTCTCTTTCCGTGCGAACACCCACATGCCGACCAAGAGGGCGACGACGGCCCAGGCCACGCATGCGAGGACGTCGGCAGGGTCGGGGAAACGGTTGTCGTACATGAGGTTCCTGAACACGTCGACGAAGTGCAGCATCGGGTTCAGCTCGTAGATGTCCCAGACGGTGATCGGTGTTCCGAACAGCCCTCCGACGTTCTTCGACGCATCGCTGACCAGGGTGGACGGGTACACGATCGGCGTCAGGTACATCCAAATCTGCAGCACGATGCCCAACAGGTATTGCGTGTCCCGGAAGTAGACGTTCGCCACGGCGAGGATGAGACCCACGCCGGTGGCGAACACAGCGAGCAGCGCCATCATCAGGACGACGAGGGGAAGCCAGGGGAGGACGAACGATCCGACGATGAGGAGTGCGATGGTCAGGACGGCCATCTCGAACAGCCAGTTGTACCCGACCGTCAGCACCGACGAGATCGGGAGCACCATCCGCGGGAAGTAGACCTTCGTGATGAGCCCTGCGCCACCGACGATCGAACCCATACTCGTGCTCAGGGCCGTGGAGAAGAAGGTCCACGGCAGCAGTCCGCACAGGAGCCAGATGGCGAAGACGTTGACCCCGCTGGGGTCGCCGGGGCTCGGCTGGACGCGGAAGATGAAGGCGAACACGAAGGTGTACACGAGCATCGAGGCGAGCGGGCTGGCGAGTGACCACAGTCGTCCGAAGATGGTCCGCTTGTACTGCCCGCGGATGTCTCGGAGGGTGAGATTCGCCAGGAGTTCCCTGGCGGAAGCCAGATCCCTGAGATACTGCATTGAGCCTCGATTGTGCATTCGGGAGATGATTCGACGACGTGAACCACGTCAATCTACCTTAGCTTTCCTGGACATCGCGCCGACGGCACGACCCACCCCCGAGAAGGAGCCTCATGAGCCATGCCGACGAAACCCGACCCGTCGTCGGAGACCCGGTGATCGGGTCCCCGTGGATCAGCCCGGCCTCCTACTGGATGCCGAACCACATCGTCCAGTCCGCCTGGTTGGAGCACGCGCCGTTCGCCTTCTGGATCGTGGACGCCTTGCGTCCCGCCAGCTATGTCGAACTCGGGACGCACAACGGCTTCTCCTTCTTCACCGTCTGCGACGCGGTGACGCGCCTCGGCCTCGGAACCGCCTGCACCGCCTTGGACAGTTGGGAGGGGGACGATCAGGCGGGCTTCTACGGCGAGGACGTGTACCAGTCCGTCCGGACCATCCGTGACGAGGAGTACGCGGAGGTGGCGACTCTGCTCCGTGGCTACTTCAGCGACAGCGCCGACCACATCCCGGACGGATCGGTCGACCTCCTGCACATCGACGGTCGGCACGGTTACGAGGACGCGGTGGAGGATTGGGAGACGTACGCACCGAAGCTGTCCAATCGCGGCGTCGTCATGTTCCACGACACCTTCGAGTTCGAGAACGGCTTCGGGGTCCACCGACTGTGGGCGGAACTCGTCGAGCGGTTCCCCGACACGAGCTTCCAGTTCGAGCACGGCCACGGACTCGGGGTCATCGGCGTCGGTGACGAGCTGCCGGAGTCGGTGAGCGCGTTCTTCCGTGCTGCACGCACGGACGCCGAGCGCGTCCGAGCCGACTACCACCACCTCGGCCGTGCAGTGGCGGTCCGATACGAGGAGGACCTCGACTACCGCAACCGTCTTCACCTGGCAGCCGAGGCGGTCACCGAGGCCGAAGCTCGACTCGCGGTCACCGAAGACCGCGTCGCACAGGCCGAGCGCGATCGTGCGGCCGTGCTCGACAGCACCTCCTGGCGGGTGACGGCCCCGCTCCGCCGAGTGGTGCACGGCCTCAGGCGTTCCTGAGTGCGCCCAGAGGGCCCCTCGGAGCCCCGGTGTTACACTCGACCAGTTCATCCGGCAGACGCAGAGCGAGGCCCATCACCATGTCAGCTGACCGTCCGACACCTGAACGGATCGTCGAGGAGCGTCGCGTGCTCGAACTCGTCGACCGCATCCTCGGTCTCGAAGCCGAACTCGCCCGGGTCTCCGTCTACAACAACCCGACGCGCGAGCAGTTCGAGGCCTTGGAGCGCGAGAACGAGGGGCTTCGGCAACAGGTGGCGGCCCTCCACACGACGCGCACCTGGAAGGCCGGACGTGCCGTACTCGCTCCGCTCCGGATCGTGTCGCGAGGCCGGAGCTGACGGTGCCAGCTGTCACGCCCGAAACCCTGACCATCCTGGCCGCCGGGTTGCCCGACGGCGCTCTCGCCCGACTCCGCGATTCGTTCCCGGCCGACGCCGGTGAAATCGTCGCCCTCGAATCAGACGATGCCTCGGTCGTCGGTGCCGCGATCGATCTCGTGTCGACGCCGCTGGTCGCCGTCGTCTCCCGGCCGCTCGTGTTCGCGCCCGGTGCCGCCGCCGACATCGCGAAGACCTTCATCGCCCATCCCGAAACCGAGGTCCTGTACACGGACGAGGGCTTCGTCACCGAGGCCGGTCGTTCCGACGTCCTGAAGCCGGACCCAGCACCGGAACGCCTCCGGAACCAGTACTTCTGGGGCGACCTCGTCGTCTTCCGGACCGGGTCCCTCCGTCGGCTGGGAGGCCCGCGCGAGGGCTTCGCCGACGCGACCGCCTACGACCTGGCGCTGCGAGCAACTCGTGCGGGGCTGTCCATCCGTCATCTGGCCACCCCGGCAGTCGTCGTCGACGCGGAGGCCAAGCTCGGCGCCCTCGACGAGTCCAGCGTCGAGCCGGCGCGCCGCGCTCTGGAGCAGCACCTCAGCGCCACCGGAGGCGGGACCGTCCGCTCCATCGGACGCGACGGGGTGCACGACACCGTGCGCCCCGTGCAGGGTGAACCGCTCATCTCGATCGTCATCCCGACGCGTGGTCAGTACCTCCCCGGGTCGACGCGCAGTTACCTCGTCGACGCGATCGAGAGCATCGTCGAGCGGAGCACCTACGGGAACTACGAGTTCGTCGTCGTCGTCGACGACGTGGCGGATGCCGGGGTCATCGACCGCGTCGCGGAGCTCGCCGGCGACCGACTGCACCTCGTCACCTGGACCGAGTCCTTCAACTTCTCGGGCAAGATCAACCTCGGCGTCCTCAACGCCGTCGGTGAGTACGTCCTGATCCTGAACGACGACGTCCGCGTGCTCACGCCTGACTGGCTCGAGGCCATGCTCGCGCTCGCCCAATTGCCGAACGCCGGGATGTCCGGCTGCATGCTCTACTACGAGGACGACACCATCCAGCACGCCGGTCACCACTACTGGCGTGGCGACACCATCCACGTCGGAATGAACCTTCCACGGGGCACCGCCGGGCCGACCGACGGCTATCGGGTCGAGCGCGAGGTGGTGGGCATCACCGCAGCGTGCGCCATGATGCGGCGCTCCGTGTATCTCGAGGTCGGGGGTATGACCACGCTTCTCCCGGGTGCCTTCAACGACGTCGACCTGTGCCTCAAGGTGTTGCAGCAGGGATA
Source organism: Plantibacter sp. CFBP 8798 (assembly GCF_014841195.1). Taxonomy (NCBI): domain Bacteria; kingdom Bacillati; phylum Actinomycetota; class Actinomycetes; order Micrococcales; family Microbacteriaceae; genus Plantibacter; species Plantibacter sp. CFBP 8798. The sequence goes on along the minus strand of NZ_JACYTS010000004.1, from coordinate 363,751 downwards.
CGACATCCTCTGGACGCCCCACGCCGAGCTCTACCACTACGAATCGAAGACACGCGACGCCCGCGTCCGACACTACGAGGTCGCGACCGCGTGGGGTCGCTGGGAGCACCGCATGCACCAGCCCGGCTACTGGCCGTACCCTGTCTAGGTGACAGAGAAAGAATCATGAGATCCCTCCTGCGTTACCTCAAGGTCAGCCTCCATGTGCTCCGGCACGAGGGCCCACGGCATTTCGTCCGCCGAGTGCAGATGAACCTGCGCGCCCGGGTCAAGGGCAAGACGATCTACCTGCCGGTCATCATCGACGACGCCATCGCCGTCGACTGGACCGAGCCCGGCCCGCAGCTGCTGGATCCCGTCGTCGTCACCGACCGGAAGTCGCACATCGCGTGGATCATGTCGCCCCCGAGCGCCACCAGCGGCGGTCACCAGAACCTCTTCCGGTTCATCGACTTCGCTGAGCAGGCAGGTCACACCTGCAGCATCCACTTCTACAACAGCATCGGGGTCGTGGTCGATGTGCGCGACATGCGTCGCATGCTCACGCAGTCGCACGCCTACCCGGACGTCAAGGCGAGTTTCCACAACTACGACCCGAAGCGCGGCGTCGGCCCCGGGCACGACGCGCTGTTCGCGACCGGGTGGGAGACCGCTTACCCCGCGTACACCGATCCCTCGAACGCGAGGCGGTTCTACTTCGTCCAGGACTTCGAACCCTCGTTCTACGCTGCGGGGACCGAGGCGATCCTGGCCGAGAACACCTACAAGTTCGGCTTCCACGGCATCACCGCCGGCGGCTGGCTCTCGACGAAGCTGCATGACGAGTACGGCATGCCGACCGATCACTTCGACTTCTCCGTCGAGCGGAAGTACTACTCCGTGACGAACCGCGAGCCGCGCAAGGAGATCTTCTTCTACGCGCGCCCGGTCACGCCACGCCGCGCCTTCGAGCTCGGCGTCATCGCGCTGACCGAGTTCGCCAAGCAGCGGCCGGAGTACATCATCAACATGGCCGGATGGGACGTCTCGGACTGGGACATCCCGTTCGAGTACAACAACCTCTCCGGCCTCGAGATCTCCGAGTTGAACGCCATCTACAACCGGTGCGCCGCTGGCCTGGTCCTCTCGCTCTCGAACATGTCGCTCCTCCCGCTGGAATTGATGGCGAGTGGCGTGGCCCCGGTGGTCAACGACGCCCCGAACAACCGTCTGGTCTCGGACAACCCCTTTATCGAATACGTGCAGCCCGCTCCCGGTGCGATCGCGAAGCGGCTCGTGGAGGTCGTCGATCGTCCCGACGCGGTCGCGCGATCCATCGCGATGTCGGAGTCGCTCGAGAACACGACGTGGCAGGACAGCGGCCGCCAGTTCGTCGAGGCGTTCGAACGGGCAATGCGTGGCTAAAGCACTCGTCATCGGCGCCAACGGCTTCATCGGGTCCCACCTGGTGGACGCCCTGGTCGCAGACGGGCACGACGTGTCCGCGTTCGACCGCTTCAGCAGCGGGGAGCCGAGCTACCGCTCCTCCGGTGTCGAGCTATTGCGCGGGGAGTTCCTCAGTCGCACCGACCTCGACTCCGCGGTTCGCGGCAAAGACCACGTCTTCCACTTCCTGTCGACGACGAATCCCGCGACCGCCGAGGCGGATCCGACGCTCGACATCCGGACGAACGTCGCGCAAACGGTGGAACTGCTCGAATCGTCGGCCGCAGCCGGTGTGGGGCACTTCTACTTCGCCTCGACCGGTGGAGCGATCTACGGGCCGCAGGGCAAGGAGAGCTACGGCGAGACCGACCGTGCGCTCCCGGTTTCGCCGTACGGCATCGGCAAGTTGACGATCGAACACTACCTGCACTACTTCCGGACCATGCACGGGCTCGACTCCACGAGCCTGCGGATCTCCAACCCGTACGGCACCAGGCAGCACCCCCACAAGAAACAGGGTCTCATCCCGATCGCGTTGCGACAGGTGGCGATGGGGGAGACCACGGTCCGGCTCGGCGACGGCTCGATGGTCCGTGACTACATCTACGTCGAGGACGCGGTGCGCATGATCACCGCGATCGTCGGACGTGATCGCCGACACGACCTCTACAACATCGGCAGCGGGGCGGGCTACTCGATCAACGAGGTCTTCGACTCGCTCCGTCGGGTCACGGGCATCGACTTTCCGATCGAGGACCGACCGGCGCCCCCGACCTTCGTCGACCGCGTCGTGCTCGATGTGAGCCGGTACACCGAGGAATTCGGAGCGCCGTCGATCGTCGACCTCGACGACGGCGTCCGCGCCACCTACGAGGAGCTGCTCGTCTCGTTGCGTGACTGATCCCCTGGTCGCGCCCGTCGCCGCACCGATACCGCCCAGGTGTCGCGGTGGTGTCGACGGTACCGCTACCCTGAACGGGGGTAGTAGCTGTCGAGGAACGAGGAAGAGCATGCCGACACGGATGTCAGGGGGAGCCGCGGTCGCCGCGGGCATTCTCGTCGTCTTCGGCCTCGCCGGATGCACGTTCGGAGGCGACACTCCCGATCCGACGGGTTCATCGACCAGCATCGCGCCTGGCGTCGAGCCGACGGACAAGGGTGACGCGACACCTGAACCGGACCCGGCGGACGCCGTCATGAGCTTCGCCGGCGTCGATGTCGACGGCACGCAGGTCTCCGCAGCCGGCTACGTCCAGGGGCTCCTCGAAAACGGAGGGGTCTGCACCTTCACCTTCACCGGTCTGGGTGAACCGGTCTCCGTCGCCTCCGAAGGGATCGCGGACTCGAGCACGACGAGCTGCGGTACGGTGTCGGTCCCGATCGCGCAACTCCCGTCGGGGACCTGGTCGGTCACCCTCAGCTACACGTCGGCCGCCGCCGGCACTCTCACTTCGTCTGCTCTCACTGTGGAGGTGCCGTGATGCGTTTACGGATCCCAGCTGTCCTTGCTTCGATCGCGCTCCTCGCCGGTCTCTTCACCGTCGCGCCGGTGGTCGCACAGCCCGCTTCGGCGGCAGTCGCGAGCGACTTCCAGGCGGGCAACATCATCAGTGATGCGCTGTTCTACGACGGTGGAGCGATGACGGCCGGGCAGGTGCAGGGGTTCCTCAACTCAGCACGCCCGTCGTGTCGTTCGGGCTACACCTGTCTGAAGGACTACGGGCAGGCGACACCGAGTCGCGCCGCCGTCGCAGGACGCTGTGCGGCCTACGCAGGATCAGCGCTCGAGTCTGCCGCGACGATCATCGCCAAGGTCGGCGCGGCGTGCGGGATCAGCCAGAAGGTCCTCATCGTCATGCTCGAGAAGGAACAGAGCCTCATCACCGATGACTGGCCATCCGCTCGGCAGTACCGGAGCGCGATGGGCTACGGATGCCCGGACACCGCGGACTGCGACACGAACTACTACGGGTTCTTCAACCAGGTCTACGCCGCGGCGCTGCAGTTCAAGAACTACCAGGCCAACCCGACGCGGTGGAACCACGTCGCCGGCCGGGTGAATGCGGTCCGGTTCAATCCGAACGCTGCCTGCGGGTCGAGCAACGTCTTCATCCAGAACGCCGCGACGGCCGGCTTGTACAACTACACGCCCTACCAACCGAACGCCTCCGCGCTCGCCAACCTGTACGGCACCGGCGATGCGTGCGGCGCCTACGGGAACCGGAACTTCTGGCGGCTCTACACCGACTGGTACGGGTCGACGACCGGCGGATCCAGCCTCATGAAGACGGCCGACTCCGCAGCGATCTACGTCGTCACCGACACCCAGAAGTACTACATCACCGACACCACCACGCTCGCCGCCTATTCGTCCCTCGGCGGGATCGCGACGGTCTCCCGGTCCACGCTCGACCGCTATCCGACGGCGGGCAACGCGACGCGGATCATCCGCTCGGCCAGTGGCGGCATCTACTTCATCGATGCCGGGATCAAGGTCGGGTTCTCAAGCTGCGGGATGGTCGTCGACTACGGCGGTTCGTGCAATGCGGGTGGCTACACCCAGTTGACGGATGCGCAGACGTCCCTCTTCGTGAGTTCCGCAGCCGTGGTCACTCCGGTCTTCGCGACCACCGCAGGGGCTCGGTACTATGTCACGCTCGGCACGAAGCGCGAGATCTCGGATGCGACCGCGCAGGCGGCGGCGGGGATCCCCGCGCCGATCATCGTGCTCACCGAGGACGGCATTGCCAATCTTCCGGACGGTGCGCCGATCGTACGCGACTCGATCTATCTGAACTCCCGAGGGCAGGGCGTGTACAACTACGTTGTGAGCGGGAAGACCTACACGATCGGAGCCGGTACGGCACCCACCCTGGGGCTCCCTGGCCGGTCGGCGAGCGCTCTCTGGCCGCGGAACGTCGCGAAGCTCGGAGCGGGCGGTGCGTTCACCGGTGCGGTCGTGTCGACCGCAACGACGACGCCGCAGATCGTGACGGCGGCCGGTCGGTACTCCTGGCAGGGCGGTCCGTCCCTCGCGACGGTTCCCGCCACTCAGTCGTTCATCGACAGCTATCCGGCGCTGGGCACGATCGGAGACGGGGCCAACGTCAAGGGGGCGACATCTGCCGTCTACCTGCTGACCGGTGGGAAGCTGCGAACGTACACCTCGTGGAACGCACTGGTCGCGATGGTGAACAACGCCAACCCGTCCATCATCACGCTGCCGCCACCGGTCATCGGTCAACTGGCCTCAGGCGCACCAGTCCTGACCCCGGGCTCCTTGGTGCGCACCGAGAGCTCGAACACGGTGTACCTCATCGACGGTGCCCAGAACCGCGTTCCGGTCTCGAGCTTCGACTACACCACGGCGCTCGGCTTCACCGGGACCTCGTTCGTCGCTCAGGCCCACCTCGACGCCTACACCGTCGACCCGGCACCGCTCGGCTTCGGGATCACCTGCAACGGTCAGGACTACCTTGCAGCCGCCGGGACGATCCACAAGCTCGACCCCTCCCTGAAGAGCCTGTACCCCATCCGGTTCACGGCGTTGTCGCCCATCACGTGCGCTCTCCTGACTCCGGGTATCGACGCGGGTAAGTTCGTCCGGACGCCGAACGGCACGATCTACCTGCTCGAGGGAGGCACCAAACGCGGTATCTCCTCGATGGCTCGGTTCGCGGAGCTCGGAGGCGTCGTCGGTGCTTGGTTGGACGTGCCGTACACACTGTCGGATCAGTTCCCGGTCGGCCCGAACGCGTAGCCGGCAGGTGCCGGGTCGCGTCCCCGGTAGGGTGGGGAGAATGCGTGCCCCGACCGTCATCAGTACCTGGCAACGGCGCTTCGCCGACGCTATGGAGCCCACGACCGAGGGGCTGCCGAACCGACGGACGCTCATGGTGCCGCTTGTCGCGCTCCTCGTCGTCTTCATCGCGCTCGTCGCAGCGGGTATCACTGGGAGTTCGAGCGGCATCCTCAACCAGTCGGTGAACTCTGCGGCTGATCCGAACCTCCTGGCCGGTGAGCCGCGGAACATCAGAAGCGATGAGTGGTCTGTTCAGACCTCGTGGGTGATCTCGCAAGTGGAGCAGGGCCTCCCGGTCGTGAACGAGAACTTCCCCGGTGGCATGGACTCCACCGTGCAGAACGATCTTCCGAGCGGTGACTGGTCGATGGCGTTCCGGCCCCACCTGCTGGGTTTCAGCGTCCTCCCGCTGGACAACGCGATGGCCGTCCGGTGGTGGCTCCCCGCGTTCGCCATGCTCGCTGCGGTCTATCTGTTCGCCATCACGCTCCTGCCGCGTCGGCCGCTGACCTCCGTCCTGTTGTCGGTCGGCTTCTTCTTCGCGCCGTTCTTCCAATGGTGGTATCTCCCCATCACCTTCTGGCCGGTGGCCTGGGCGTTCCTCCTCATGGCCGCGGTCGTCTGGCTTCTCCGGACACGTCGACTGCTCCCGAGGATCATGCTCCCGCTGCTCGTCGGATACACCGCCGTACCGGTCGGGATGGGCGTCTACGTCCCGTTCATCATCCCAGCGACACTGGTCGCCCTCGCCTTCTGCATCGGGTTCGTCGTGACGCGGAGCAGCTCCTCGATCTCCGGTATCGGAAGCCGCTTACGGTCGCTGTGGCCGATCTTCGTCGCCGGTGCCGGGGCGGCCGGTGTCCTCGGACTCTGGGTCGCCACCCGTTGGGGCACCATCCAAGGGTTCACCTCGACGGTCTATCCGGGCGAGCGGCTCCAGAGCACCGGGGTCGCCGGTCCCAAAGAACTCCTCTCCCTGTTCTCCGGACCCTTCACACGCTGGCTCGGCGAGGCCGAAGGGGTGCCCTTCGGCATGAACGCCTCGGAAGCATCGACCTTCATCCTGGCCGGTGTGTTCCTCGCTCTGCCGATCCTGTGGCTCATCGTCGGTCAGATCCGCCGGAAGCTCCCGCTCGATTGGGCGTCAGCCTCGATGCTCATCCTCCTCGTCCTCATCGCGGCATTCATGTTCGTGCCCGGATGGGACGCGATAGCGCACCTCCTCTTGCTCGACCGCTCTCCCGTGAGCCGGATCCGCCTCGCTGTCGGCATGATCGCCATGGTGTTGACGGTCCTGCTCATCGTGCGACTCGACGAACGTCGGCGGGCCGGGGAACGACGTCTGCCGCTCTGGGTGCCGGTGTCGACGACCGGGCTCGCCGCTGCGACGACCGCGGCCATCGCGTGGTATGTGCTCCGGTACGACAACATCCTGACCGCCGGGACGCTCTGGATCGGGATCGTCCTCCTGTCCGTCGCCACCGTCTGGTGGTTCGTGCGTGGTCCGGTGGCGGTCGGCGCGGCGGCGTTCGCACTGGTGTCACTGCTCGTCGGCGGGAACGCGAATCCCGTCTACGTCGGTGTCTACGACCTGAACGGTACGACCCTCGTGAAGACGATGAAGGAGATCGACGCTGCGCGTCCGGGGGCCTGGGTCGGCGCCGGAAACTCCGGTCTGCTGGGGGTCACCCTCGTGCAATCGGGCCTGACCTCCTTCAACGGCGTGCAGAGTTTCCCTCCCACGAAGATGTGGCGGATGATCGACCCGAATCGCGCCTCCGAGAACGCCTGGAACCGGCTCGGCAACGTCAGCTGGGGCGTCGGCGAAGGCCCGCCGTCACCGTTCAACCCGACCGACGATCAGATCCGTCTGACCTTCGACTCCTGCAATTCGTTCGCGCAGGAACACGTCAGCTACGTCCTGTCGGAGTTCCTCATCGAGCAGCCGTGTGTGCAGCTCATGCGGACGGTGCACCAGGGCCCGTCGACCTTCTACATCTTCGAGGTCGTCCCGGGTTCTGACTGAGACCCGGGGAGGATCCGTCACACCGAGTCGTACGGAGGGTGCGTCGGTGTCTGCGGGCTGGCCTGGATGTCCAGCTGCAGAGCACTGATGAGCATCTGCGTCCCGATCATGAGGGGGAGCGCGGCGAGCATCACCGTCGCGGCAGTCGCGACCACCGACGCGGCGACCTGGAAGCACACCCAGATGGCGACGGCGAGACCGAACACGAAGAGCACGAGTCCGAGACTCAGGAGCAGCGCGATCGGTGAGAAGGACCACAGGACGTAGCGGTACCAGATGCGGCGCCAGAACCCCTGCGTGAGCAGGCTGAGGAGCTCCGGGACGACGCGGCTGAGCTTGATGCTCGAGACCTCGTCACCGTAGACGGCGGGGATGGGCACGTCGACCGCGGGTACCTGCAGGATGTTGAGGTGGATCAGGAAGTCGTTCTCGAAGCTGTACCGGCGCGAGACGTGGTCGAGGGGGACCCGACGCAGCTCGGAGGTCCGCACCGCGGTGTAGCCGTTCTGCGGGTCGAAGAGGTGCCAGTACCCGGAGGCCAGTTTGGTCATGAACGAGAGGACGATGTTCCCGAACACACGGTAGCCGGGCATGCCGTGGAAGGACTCGGGCGAGAAGAACCGGTTCGCCTTCGCGAAGCCGTAGCCGTCGGTCGTGACCTTCGTCAAGAGCTCGGGAAGGTATTCGGGGTCCATCTGCGCGTCGCCGGCCATGATCACGTTCACGTCCGACCCGAGTTCCATGGCGCGGCGGTGTCCGGTGATGATGGCGCCACCGACACCCTGGTTGACCTCGTGGCGGATGAGGGCGACGCGGGGATCGGCTGAGCGGCTGACGACGCCGCTCGTGTCGTCCGGGCTGCAGTCGTCGACGATGACGATGTGGTCGACGAAGTCGGGCATCGTGTCGATGACCGTCGAGATCATCTTCTCCTCGCGGTAGGCGGGGACGACGGCTGCGATGGTTGCTCCGTTGAACACGGTCACTCCTCCTGGAGGCCGGCGGGGCCGGCGGGGGTGTCAGGGCGATGGGCGAACACCCAGTACCGGTAGGCGAAATAGTTCCAGATCGTCGTCGCGACGGTCGCGACGACCTTGCCGCCGATCCATCCGGCGAACGTGGTGTCGATCAGTGACACGATCGCGGCGGTCGCGATCGTGTTGAAGACGACGAGGATGGCGTACTTCACGAGCGCACCGCCCTGCGGGGCTTGAGACCCGAACGCGAACACGCGCTGCATGGAGTAGGTGTAGACGAAACTCAAGAGGAAGGCCACGACCGTCGCGACCGGGAGCGGCCACCCGAGGACCGTGTAGAACAGCGCGAGCAGACCGAGGTCGACGAGGAACGCCGAGCCTCCGACGAGGAGGTATCGGACGCCGCTGTTCCAGACCAGCTTGCGGAGCCGTCCTGGTCGGGGAGTGGTCACGCCCGCGCCAGGGCGCTGTCGAGCACCTGGGCGATGACCTCGTGCGGGGGCAACAGGCTCCTGCGCTCGGTGGCCGCGTCCTCGACGCCGTCGATGATCCGGCAGAAGTGGGCGAATTGTGCCGTGAGGGGCTCGATGCTCGTGACCATCTCCGGGATCTCGATGACGGTCTGCTGGCGGTAGCCCCGGTTGGCGCCGCCGACGAGGTCCTCGGAGATGTGATGGTAGACCGTCACGTCCCGGCGGAGGAGGTCGATCTCGATGAGCCGCTCGCGCTCGTAGACGGAGACCTGCCGGATCTTCTTCTGGCCCATGCGGCTCGCGGAGATGTGCGCGATCGCGCCGGTGTCGAACCCCAGGACCGTCTCGGCCACATCCTCCGCTCCGCGCTCGGAGCGCTCGTGGAAGAACCCGAGCGAGGAGGCCACGGAGGTGGTCTGCCCGCCCGCCAGCACGATCGACAGGTCGACGTCGTGCACGAGGAGGTCCCACGCCACACCGGTGCGGATGCGCGGTGCGTAGGGCGAGTGGCGTGTCGCCGACAGGTGGACGGGTGACTCGATGAACGATCGGGCCGTCAGCACCGCCGGATTGAACCGCTCGAGCAGACCGCACATGAAGGGGAGGTCAGCTGCATCGGCGGCGGCGAGGATGTCGCGTGACTGCCCGATGTCGGCGGCGATCGGCTTCTCGATCAGCAGCGGCGTACCGCTCTCCAGCACCTGCATCGCCAGGGGTTCGTGGGCCTCGGTGGCGGCGGCGACGATCACGCCGTCGATCTGCTGGAGGTCCGGCAGCTCGGGAGACCAGTGCGCGCCGTATTGCTCGGCGAGGCGGCGACCGACGTCCTCGCGCGGGTCGACGAGGACGGCGAGATCGGCGAGATCGGATTGCGCCACGACTCTGGCGTGGTTGCTGCCCATCATCCCCGCACCCACGACCGCGAACCGCTTCCGGGCGCTCATCGTCCACCTCCGGCGACGGCACGGACCGCTTCGACGATCGTCGTGATGTCCTCCTCGGACAGCTCCGTGTGGACCGGGAGGGAGAGGACCTCCGACGCGACACGAGCTGCGACCGGGGTCGCGTCGGCGATGACGTCGGGCCGGCCCTGGTATGCCTCGGCATCGATGATCAGGCCGGGGTAGTAGATGCCGCTGCCGACACCTCGTTCGGCCAGCGCACCGACGAACGCGTCCCGCGTGACTGCGGACTCGCTCGTCACCCGGATCGTGTACTGGTGCCAGACATGGTCGCGATCGGCGAAGGTCGCGGGCGTGACGATTCCGCGCACGTTCTGGAGGCCGCCGGTCAGGGCCGCCGCGTTCCGACGTCGCTGTGCGACGGTCTCGGAGTAGCGTTCCAGCTGTGGGAGGGCGAGCGCCGCATGGAGGTCGGTGAGGCGGTAGTTGTTGCCCGCCATGACGTATTCGTACCTCGCCCGCATCCCCTGATTGCGGAGGATGCGGAGGCGCGCGGCGATGTCGTCGTCGTCGGTGGTGATCATGCCGCCTTCAGCGGTCGTGATGTTCTTGGTGGCGTAGAAGGAGAACGTGCCCATCCCGTAGCTGCCGGCTGCTCGTCCCCGGTACCGTGCGCCGTGCGATTGCGCCGAATCCTCGACCAAGCGGAGCCCGTGCGCAGCCGCCAGGCGCTCGATGGGCTCCATGTCCGCCATCTGGCCGTACAGGTGCACCGGCATGATCACCCGCGTGCGGTCGTTGACGAGGCGCGCCACGGAGACCGGGTCGAGTGCGAAGTCCGTGTCGTTGATGTCGGCGAACCGCACGGTCGCGCCCGCCTGCAGGATGGCGTTGACCGTCGCGACGAACGTGAACGGGGAGGTGATGACTTCGTCGCCGGGCTCCAGGTCCAGTACCTGCAGCGCGGCGACGAGTGCCGTCGTCCCGTTGTTGACCGCGACCGCATGTCGGGCATCGTGGAGCGCGGCGAACCGGGCTTCGAACTCGGCGACCACGGGTCCCTGTGCGATGACGCCGGATCGAATGACGTCGAGCACCCGACGCTCCTCGGCTTCGCCGAATCGGACCGTGGTGATTGGAATCATGTCGCCTCGTTCTTACGTGCACGGGGGACGTCCCCCAAAGGGATACGATACCCGCTATGCGTCGGCTGTGAGCGACGCGCGTCCTTCTATGCTGTGGGCATGAACACTCTCCACCCGACGGCCATCATCAGCGGCGAGGTCACGATGGGGGAGGGCAACGTCATCGGCCCGTTCGTCGTGATCACCGGGCCTGTCTCGATCGGCAACGGAAATTGGATCGGAACCGGCGCCGTGATCGGAGCCCTCCCTGAGGTCCGGGCCTTCCCGCACATGGCGGACAGCGGGTCGGATGGCCCCGACGAGCCGCTTGGGGTCCACATCGGTGACCACACGGTGATCCGCGAGTACAGCCAGATCCATCAGGGATGGCAGGCGGCCACGGTCATCGGCGATCGCGCCTTCATCATGAACCAGTCCTACCTCGCGCACGACTGTCAGATCGGCGCCGACGTCACCATCGCCGGGGGCGCGCGTCTCGCAGGCCATGTCCGCGTGGGCGACGGCGCCAACATCGGTCTCGGCACCCTCGTGCACCAGCGTCGGGAGATCGGCCGGGGTGCCATGGTGGGAATGGGGTCGGTCGTCACGCGGGATGTCCCGGATTTCGCGAAGGCGTACGGCAATCCGGCCAGGGTGCACGGCCTGAACCTGCGCGGCGCGCAGGCCGCCGGCTATCAGGAGGAGGACCTCGTCCTGCTTGCGGCAGCGTTCGACCCGTCGGGCAAGGGGTCACGCTAGTATCAGCCATCGGACAACTCGGGGGGACGACGATGTCGATGGGGAGTTCCCGCAGATCGCTGCTGCTCAGGAAGCAACGGTACGGAGCCGTCGTGCTCGTTCTCGCGATGGCGGCTGTGCTCGCACCGGGCGGTCTCTCGCCGGTGTCCGCGACGTCTCGATCCGCCGTCGAGGTGCCGCCGGTGGCATCGGAGGAGGTGGCCCCGGCCGCAGTGCTGCAGCCGCCCGTGTTCACCTCTCCTGACGACGGCGAACGCATACCCGGCGTTCTGTACGGCATTCTCGGCACCGGTGTTCCGGGGGCGACGATCGCGCTCGACGGCGGAGGCACGAGGACGGCCGTCGTCCAGCCCGACGGAACCTGGTCGGTCCCGTTCATCCCGCCCCTGTTCCCGTCGAACGAGTACGACTTCAGCGCGACGCAGACCGTCGGAAGCGAGACGTCCGAGCCCGCGTTCCTGTCGTTCTCGCTGTACTTCCCACCTCGGATCCTCTCACCCGTCGACGAGTACGTCTTCCCGTTGAGCGAAGCTCCCGTCGAGGTCGCCGGGGTCGGGGCCCAGGGGTCGATCATCCGCGCGGTCCTGGACGGCGTCCCGCAGACCGCCGAGGCGACACCGAACGCCGAGGGGGTCTTCCAATTGCGGTTCGATACCGCGGTCGGTCCTGGAGATCACGAGGTCAGCGTGACAGAGGAGCAGGAGGGCGGCATCTCGAGCCCGGTCGCCCACACGTTCACGGTCGAGGCCGGGCCAGCGTCGGCGGCGTTGCCGGATGCCGGGTCGGACGACGGTGTACCCCGCCTTCCCGACACCGGTGTCGAGGCATCACCGCTCGGGCTCCTCCTGGTGGGCCTCGGGGGAGTCGTCATGGCCGCCGCAGGGTGGTCGCGACGCGCTCGGAACCGTCAGCGCACGCACGCGATCTGACCGCGGCTGTTCCCGAAGCTTCAACCGTCGGGAGACGTCGGCTCACGCGTCGAGACGGGGGCGGCTGTCCTGCTCGACGGCGTGCGATGGCTCCACGACCGGAGCCGCGCGGAACACTCGCCGCGCGAGCAGCACCCACACGATCATGACGAGCGTGAAGAGCACGACGAGGCTGTTCCAGCCGAACGGCGGTTCCCAGCCGTCGTCGAAGAGCATGGCCGAGAGGCTCCCGTTCGCTCCGACGATGTAGCGGCGCAGCACCATGAAGAACGCTAGGAGCTGTCCTGCCGCCAGGAGGACGTAGCCGCCCGTCACGAATCGCGACAGCTTCGCGTCAGCGCCGATCCCGGCGTCGTCGAGGGCGAGCCCGGCGACGATCAGTAGACAGACCAGGATCGCGAGCATGTACCGGCCCTGCCAGATGAAGCCGTACTGCGTGTACACGCCGATCTGCGTGATCGCGGGGACCAGGACGGTGACGGCGAGCAGAACCCAGACGGCCCAGCGGGTGCCCTTGCGTCCCCACAGGACCGAGGTCGCGAGCAGAAGCAGGATCGCGCCGATCCACGCGGCGATGGTCAGCGACGGCGCACCCGTGTCGACCCACCCGAAGAAGCCGATCATGCCGAACACGAAGTCGACGGTCTGCAGGAGGGTGAAGACGAAGACGAAGGCCAGGCCCACGATGCTCGGCTTCCCGGGTTCGGTCTCGGCACCGTACACCGGCGGGAAGACATACCAGAGCACGGTCAGGAGCCCGACGACGGCCAGCCCGCCGATGAGCGCCCACGCAGCAGGCTTCCGCAGCAGCTCGAGCGTCCGCTCCCTGCTCCCGAGCAGCATCGCGACGATGGCGATCACGAGCACCCACAGGAGCGAGATGCTGCGACCGGTCAGGAGGAATGATGCCGTGAGGAGGGCGAGACCAGCCTGCTCCCAGAGCCGTCGGCCGAGTTGCCTGCCGCGGAACGTGGCGAGCAGGGTCGCGAAGAGACCGCCTGCCGCTGCGGCTTCGAGTCCGTTCGGGTTGATGGAGCCGCCCAGGTACAGCACCATCGGGGTGATGGCGACGATCCCGCCGACGACCGCCCAACGGAACCGCGCGAGCAGGGTGAGCTGCATCACCATGATCGCCAACGCGAGCGAGCAGAGGGCTGCACCCGCGAGACGCATGCCGTAGAACGCCGCGTCACCCTCGAGGAACAGGGACGGCCAGCCCACCAGGGCGTAGAACACGGGCGAGTTGAGGCCGGCCGAGCTCCCGGTGGCGACCAGGTCCTGATCGCGGTCCCGGACGGCGTCCTGGCAGTCGGCGGTCTTCTCGGCGTCGAAGGCGAAGCACACGAGGTCGTGCGCGTTGGCGATGTTCTCCGGGACCGTCGCCTCGGCCAGCGTCGGGTTCTTGTCCCAGGGCTCCGAGACCAATTGGCCGCGAGCGACTGCGGCGGCCCGGATCGCATGCGACGGCTCGTCTGGGATCGAACCGATCGGCGAGGCGAGTGCCCAGAGGGCCGTGGGCGCGAGGATCGCGACGAACGCCACGAGGAAGGTGAGCCACCGCCGTCGCTCCCATCGCGTCGGACGGTCTGTGGGAGCGAGAGCTGCCATGCGCGAAGTGGTCCAATCAGAATGCGGGGCGTCACCGCCGTTCGTTCGCCGGTCAGTCTACTGGCGCGTGCGTGGAACGCCGGGTAACCCGACAGGAGCGCGGTATTCTGGGGCGACCCTCCCGCACGACCGATCGGACCGCATGACGTCGACGACGAACGTACCGTTCGATCAGCCGGCCCAGGCTCGCGGACGACGCGGCCCGCGGGTCTCGTTGAGCGACGGACTCGCCGGCCACCGCAACTCGCTCGGCATCATCCGCCTGGTGCTCGCGTCCGCCGTCATCTTCTCCCACGCCTTCCCGACCGGGGGCTGGGGTGAGGACCCGTTGCTGCACCTCAGCCGAGGTCAGGACACCATCGGCGGCATCGCGGTCGCGGGGTTCTTCGCGGTCAGTGGCTACCTGATCGCCAAGAGCGGCGCGTCCGCAGACATCGTGCAGTTCCTGTGGCGTCGTGCGCTGCGGATCTTCCCCGCGTTCTGGACGGTCCTGATCGTCGGCGCCGTCGTCATCGGACCCGTCGTCTGGGTGCTGAGCGGCAACACGCTCCAGTCCTACGTCGGCGGGCAACCGATCAGCTACATCGTCCTCAACGCCGATCTGGTCATGCGGCAGTACGGGATCTACGACATCTTCGCGCAGACGACACCGTACGGGCAGTCGCTGGGCGGTCAGAGCGTGTTCAACGGTTCCCTGTGGACGCTCGTCTACGAGTGGTCCTGCTATCTGCTCATCGCGATCCTGCTCGTCACCGGTGCACTCCGTCGGGCGAAGTGGGTCGTACCCGCGCTCGCAGGCGTCTTCTACCTCCTCTTGATCGCCCACACGCTGTTCCCGCTCGGCGTTCAGGTGTACCTGCCCTACTTCTCCGATCGGTTCAAGGTCACCCTGACCCTCGTCTTCCTCATCGGGTCGACGCTGGCCATGTACTCGCGGAGGATTCCGCTGAACGACTGGATCGGTGCGGCGTGCGGCGTCGTGATGGTCGTCACCCTGTTCACCGGCGGATGGTTCTTCCTGGGGTATCCGGCCTACGCGTACTTCGTCCTCTGGCTCGCGGCCCGGCTGCCCAAGCGCGTCCAGTGGATCGGCGCGAAGAACGACTACTCCTACGGCATGTACGTCTACGGTTTCCTCGTGCAGCAGTTCACCGCGTTCCTCGGCTGGCATCTGCTCGGCTACTGGGCGTGGGTCGCGCTCACGATCGTCGTCACCGCAGGGTGCGCCTGGTTGAGCTGGCACCTCGTGGAGAAGCGGGCGATGGCGTTGAAGGACCGCGGGCCGGGACGAGGCATCGCCTTCCTCTCGTCGCGGGCTCGTCCAGTACCATCGAATGTCGACTCGCCTACAGCTAAGGACACCGCTTCGTGACTGCATCAACCCTCGGGACCGTTCTCGTGACGGGAGGCGCCGGCTTCATCGGCTGCGCGCTCTCGCACAAGCTGGCTGCGGCCGCGGAGCGGTGGGTCGTCATCGACAAGCTGCACCCGCAGGTGCACCCGAGCGCCGAGCGCCCGGCAGACCTCCACGAGGCGGCTGAACTCGTCGTCGGCGACGTCACGGACGCCGCGGCGTGGGACGCGCTCCTCGCCGACGTCCGGCCCGACGTCATCGTGCACCTTGCCGCTGAGACCGGGACGGCGCAGTCGCTCCACGCGGCGACGAGTCACGCCGAGGCGAACGTGGTCGGCACGACGGAGATGCTGGACGCCCTGGGGCGCGCCGGGCAGGTCCCCGGGCACTTCGTCCTGTCGTCGAGTCGCGCGGTCTACGGCGAGGGGCAGTGGCAGCGGGAGGACGGCACCGTCTTCGAGCCAGGACAGCGTTCGCACGCCCAGTTCGAGCGGGGCGAGTGGGACTTCCCGGCGGCGAAGCCGTTGCCGAGCCGTGCCGCGGTGACGATGCCGGCGCCCACGAGCGTCTACGGAGCGACCAAGCTCGCGCAGGAGCACATCCTGTCGGCATGGACGGCCGCCCACGACGCGAAGCTGACGGTCCTGCGACTGCAGAACGTGTACGGTCCCGGCCAGTCGCTCATCAACTCCTACACGGGCATCGTATCCCTGTTCTCCCAGCTCTCGATGGACGGCGGCACCATCCAGGTCTACGAAGACGGCCGGATCGTCCGTGACTTCGTGTTCATCGACGACATCGCCGAGTCCTTCCGAGCCGTCATCACGGCCGGGCCCTCGGCGGACGTTTCGCGGTTCGACATCGGGTCCGGTGTCGGCACCACGATCCTCGAGCTGGCCCAGGCGATCGCCGCCTACCACGACGCTCCGGCTCCGGTGGTCAACGGCATGTACCGCGACGGCGACGTCCGGCACGCCGAGTGCAGCATCGAGGACTCGCTCGCGGGTCTCGACTGGGCCCCCGCCTGGGACGTCACCCGAGGCGTCGCCGCACTGCAGGAGTGGATCGCCGCCCAGCGTGGTGCCGACGTCCAGGAATAGGGACGTGCCTCCCGAGGTCGCGCGTCGCGGGCCGAACGGCGCCGTCCTGATCCTGCTGGCCACCGCCGTCGGTGGGGGAGCGGGGTACCTGCTCCAGATCGTCACCGGGGTGGCGCTCGGGACCGCCGCCTACGCCTCGTTCGCGGTCTTCTGGTCGGCGCTCTACCTCCTCGTCAGCGCGTTGTCGGGCGCGCAGCAGGAGATCGCCCGCGCGACGCACCCGGTCGACCGATCCGGGGCGGCGCCCGGCGAGACCCGACGAGTCCCGGTGGTGCGGAACTTCACCCTTGTGGCGGTGGTCGGGGTGGCGGCGATCCTCGCCGGTTCGGCCTGGATCTGGGTCGGCGCGGTGTTCCCCGTCGACGGTTGGGCGCTCGTGCCACCGCTCATCCTCGGCGTCTCCGCCTACCTGGTGGTGGCAGCCGTCTCGGGCGTGCTGTACGGGCTGTCGTTCTGGGCCGCAGCGGCCGCGATGACCGTCATCGACGGCGTCCTCCGGTTCGCCCTCGTCGGCGGCCTGCTCCTGGTCACGACCGACACCGCCGTCCTCGCCTGGGGCGTCGCCGTGCCGTTCGCCGTCACCCCGGTCGTCCTCTGGCTGTTCATCCGCCGCGGGGTCGTCGGGCGGTTCGCCGTCGACGTCGGTCCGCGGGAACTCAGCTGGAACGTGCTGCGCACCGTCGTCGCGGCCGCGGCGACCGGTGTCATGGTCAGCGGTCTCCCGCTGATGATCCAGGCCACGGGCGACACCGTGTCGCCGGACGCGTTCGGCTCGCTGACGTACGCGATCACCCTCACCCGCGCACCGATCGTCATCGTCGTCCTCGCGTTGCAGAGCTATCTCGTGGTGGTGTTCCGATCCCATGCCGACGCGGTCCTCGGCTGGGTCGCCAGACTCTCCGCGCTGGTCCTCGTCGGTGCAGGACTGCTCGCGCTCCTCGCCTGGTGGCTCGGCCCCTGGGCGCTCTCGGTCCTCTTCGGACGCTCCGACGTTCTGGCGGGCGGCACGATCGGCCTGCTCGTCGCGACCGCCGGCCTCGTCGGCGTGCTCTGCGTGACCGGTGCCGCGACCCTGTCCCGCGCGCAGCACGGAGCGTTCGCCGGCGGCTGGATCCTCGCCGCCGTCGTGACGGTGGGGATGCTGCTCCTTCCCCTCGGCCTGCACGAGCGGACGATCCTGGCGCTGACCGTCGGCCCGGTCGCGGGACTCCTGCTGCAGGGCGCGGCTCTGTTCCGCCAGCCGAGAGCGGACGTCGCCGGAGCGGACGCCCCGCCGGTACCGCCGACGGCCTGAGCGATCGGCCGCACGACGAGGATCGGTGCCGGCCCGGCCTCAGGAGGAGCGGTCGCCTCGATGTGTGTCGGCCAGCCGCTGCTCCAGTGCGCGGATGCGCAGGTCCTGCAGCGCGACCTCTTCGGCGAGGGTGCGGCTGCGGTTCTCGAGTGTCGTGAGCTCCGAGCTGTGCTGGATGCTCACGAGGAAGAGGATGAGGATGCTGACGAAGAAGACCAGGTTCGTCGGGATCTCGACGCCGATCACGCCGGCGGCCCAGACGAGGACCTGCGGGAAGACGCCGATGACGAGTGCCAGCAGGCCGGCGATCAGCCACCAGATCGCGTGGCGCTCGCGGAGCTGGCGCCGGCGGAGCATCTCGACGACGAGGCCGAGCGTGAACAGGGCCGCGACGATGCCGAGGATGTAGGTGCCGATGGGGATCACGCCGTCACCACCCCTTCGTGGAGCGCGACGGGTGGTCGGATCAGCGCGAAGACGAGCGCGAGGCCGGCCCGGGCGAGGTAGCGGGCAGCCTTGAACGGATTGTGCGAAGGAGTACCGCCGGCGCGTGGACGCATCGCGACGGGCACCTGCCGGATGACGCAGCCGGCGCGCGCGGCGATGACGAGCGACTCGATCGTGTCACCGAGGTACTCGGCCGGGTAGTGCTCGGCGAAGAGGCGCACCGCGCGAGGACCCGTGGCACGGAATCCGCTGGTCGTGTCGGTGAGCTTCGTCCTCGCAACGCCGCTCAGGACGCCGGACAGCACGACCATCGCCCACCTCCGGGGACCCCGGACCTCGTAATCGCCCTCGCCCGCGAAGCGTGCGCCGAGCACGAGGTCGGCGGACTGCAGCTCTTCGACGAGCCGGACGACACCGGCGGGGTCGTGCTGACCGTCCGAGTCGACTTGCACGACGTTGCGGTATCCGTGGGCGAGCGCGTACTTGAACCCTGCACGCATCGCGCCGCCGACCCCGAGGTTGAACGGCAGCTCGGCGACGATCGCTCCGGCTGCACGCGCCTCGGTGGCGGTCGCATCGGTTGAGCCGTCGTTGACGACGAGCACCGCCACACCGGGCAGCTTCTCCTGGACCTCGCGGACGACCGCAGCCACGGAGGCTTCTTCGTTGAGTGCTGGCATGACGATGAGGGTGCCGGCGAGGGAGGTCGTCATGTGCGGAATCCTAGCAATCGGAGGGCGGAGCGCTCGGGAGGTGGGGTGGTCAGACCCTGGCGAACACGTGCTCGAGCAGGGCACGACGCCCTGCGGCGTTGCGGGACCGCAACGCTGCAGGCAGCTCGCTGAGCGCGTTGGCACGCGACGTCCAGTGGTTCGCGGCGGCTCGCGCCGCGCGATTCCACCCCATCGCCGTGAGATCCCGTCGCGCCTCGGCGAACAGCGTCCGTTCCTGCCGGAACTTCGATCCGTCCGGCCCGGTGACCGCGGACACGCTCTGGGAGTGCCTGCGGTAGGCGAAGCAGATCTCGTCGTCGAGGACGAGGCTCCCGCCGTCCTTCGTGATCTCGAGGAGCATCGCGAGATCCTGCACGACGTCGAGGTCGAGCCGGAACTGGTGCTTGCGGAGCGCCTCGACCCGCCAGACGAGCGACGGGAAGTAGGTCCAGTTGCCGCGGAGCAGGCTCGTGGCGAGCTGCTCACCCCGGTATTCGCGAGCCCCTGTCCCGGAGAACCGGTACTTCGCCTTGATCCGATCGGCGAGTGGACTGGACGGCGTGCCGTGCTCGTCGATGACGGACACGCCGGGCTGGATGATCGAGGCGTCGGGGTGGCCGGCGACGAGTTCACGCACGCGACGGACGTAGTTCGGCAGCATCACGTCGTCGCAACCCATGATGACGGAGAACTCGCCGGTCATGAGGGACACGCACTTGCGGTAGTTCTTCGACGGCCGCAGGTTCACCTCGTTCCGGAGGTAGGTGATGCGCGGGTCGCCGAGGGCGACGGCCCACTCACCCGGAGCGAGATCCGGGTAGACGTCGTCGACGATCGTCAGCGTCCAATCGGAGTCGGACTGCGCGAGCACACTCTCCACCGCCGCCTGGAAGTGGTCGAAGCGGCCGTAGAAGGGCATCATGATGTCGAGCGTCACCCGGCTACGCTAGCAAGCTTCGTCCGGCTGCCGAGATCGCCGGGCCGCGAGGGCCCGATCGGGTTCACCGGGGTCGCGACGCCGTCGGGTCGAGCGTGGCACGGAACACGTCGAGCGTGCGCTCGGCGGTCGACGCCCAGCTGAAGGCGGCGGCTCTCGCCCGTCCGCGCTCGGTGAGGCGCGTCACCTCGGCGGTGTCGGTCGCCAGGGTGCGGAGACCGGATGCGATCGAGGCGAGGTCGTGGGGGTCGACGAACAACGCCGCATCACCGCAGACCTCCCGATGGACGTCGATGTCGCTCACGAGCACCGGAACGCCGCTGAGCATGGCCTCGAGCGGCGGCAGGCTGAAGCCTTCGGCGAACGAGGGCACGGCCAGGGCGGTCGTCGTGCGATAGAGCTCACCCAGCTCCTCCGGGGACAACCAGGACCGAAGCTCCACGAACCGCTCCAGGCCGAGTTCGGCCACGACGGCGCGCAGCGGATCGTCGAGCCCGTGGCTGCCGGTCACGACGAGTCGGGGGCGGACGCGTTCCTCGACGAGGGCGAGCGCTCGGATGAGGCCGTCGTAGTTCTTGTGCGGGCGGCGGTTGCCCGTGGCGAGGATGAAGGGGTCGTCGCGATCCGGCTCTCGGGTTGCCGTCCACGGAGCTGACGCGGCCAGGGGGATGACGTCGACCGCCTCGGGCGACGTCCCGAGGTACTTGACGATCTCCGCCTTCGAGACCTCGCTGATCGTGATGATGCGGGAGGCCGCCCGAGCGACCTGACGTTCCATCCATTTCACCGGCCCCGTGTAGAACGGTGTCGACATGAGCTCCGGGTGGCTCCAGTACAGCAGGTCGTGCATGGTGACCACGAGCGGGAGCGCGGTGCGTGCCGGTCCGAGCGTCGCAGGTGCGTGGATGATGTCCGCGCGGTTCCGTTTCGCGATCCCGGCGATGCGCCAGAGCTCCCCGGCCGCCCAGGCGAAGCGGTGCTCGCCGCTGATCCCGGTGGCGATGACCTCGCCCGGGAACCAGGAGAGATCCCCCTGCATCGCCTCCGTGCTGGCGAGACCGACGAGGTCGAACTCAGCCGCCTGCGGACCGACGGCGCGGTAGAGCTCGCGGGTGTAGGTCTCCATGCCGCCCTTCGTCCCGGTGAACGACAGGAGATCGACGGCAAGCAGGGGCACGAGAGCCGAGCATAGCGGGGGCCGAGGGTCACTCGGGTAAGCTCGGGCGGGTCGATGTGCCTCAGCAGAGGAACGAACCATTCACCGAGGATCAGCGCGAAGCGATCCGGAGCGGACCCCATGACGGAGCAGCACCCCGTGACCCAGACCCCCATCAAGAAAGCCGTCATCACCGGTATCACCGGTCAGGACGGCAGCTACCTCGCCGAGCTCCTCCTCGCGAAGGGCTACGAGGTGCACGGCTTCATCCGCCGCGCGTCGACCTTCAACACCGGGCGGATCGACCACATCTACGACCCCGAGGCGACCCACGACGGTTCGCCCAGGCTCCAGCTGCACTTCGCCGACCTGGCCGACGGCTCGCGCCTGGCGACGCTGCTCGCGGAGATCCAGCCCGACGAGGTCTACAACCTCGCCGCGCAGTCGCACGTGCGGGTCAGCTTCGACGAGCCGGAGTACACGGGCGACACGACCGGCATCGGGACGGTCCGGTTGCTCGAGGCCATCCGCCAGATCGGTCTGCACTGCCGCTTCTACCAGGCCTCGAGCTCCGAGATGTTCGGTGCGACGCCGCCGCCGCAGAACGAGGAGACCCCCTTCTACCCGCGTTCGCCCTACGGCGTCGCGAAGGTCTACTCCTACTGGATCACCCGGAACTACCGCGAGGCCTACGGCATGTTCGCGGTCAACGGCATCCTGTTCAACCACGAGTCGCCGCGACGGGGTGGCACCTTCGTGACCCGCAAGATCACGCGCGCCGCTGCGCGGATCGCCGCCGGTCGGCAGGACTTCCTCTACATGGGCAACCTCGACGCCGTCCGCGACTGGGGCTACGCGCCCGACTACGTCGAGGGCATGTGGCGGATGCTGCAGGCCGACGAGCCGACCGACTTCGTGCTCGCCACCAACACGGCGTACACGGTCAAGGACTTCCTGCAGTTCTCCTTCGAGCGGCTCGACCTCGACTGGGAGCAGTACGTCAAGTTCGACGAGCGCTACCTCCGCCCCACCGAGGTCGACGCGCTGATCGGCGACTACGCGAAGGCCGAGTCCGTCCTCGGCTGGACGCCGAAGGTGCTCCCGCCGAGGCTCGCGCAGATCATGGTCGACTCCGACGTCGCCGAGCTCGAGGCGTCGGGCAAGCCCTACATCGACACCGCGGAGGTCTAAGCGCGGTGCGCGTCCTCCTCACCGGTGGTGCCGGCATGCTCGGTTCGAGCATCGCCGAGGTCTGGCCCACGCTCCGCGCCGCCGACGAATTGATCGTGGCGACGCGCGCGGACGCCGACCTCACCGATCGCGCCGCCGTCGCGGCCCTCATCGGTCGGACGGCGCCGGACGCGATCGTGCACACCGCAGCGAAGGTCGCCGGCATCCAGGCGAAGCTGCAGCGCCCCACCGACTTCCTGCTCGACAACCTCCTGATCGACACCTCGGTCATCCGAGGCGCGATCGACGCCGGTGTCCCCGAGCTGCTCTACGTGTCGAGCGCGGCGATCTACCCCGAGGGGCTCCCACAGCCGATCGGTGAGGGCGCGCTCCTCAGCGGCACGCTGGAGGGCGCGAACGAGGGATATGCACTCGCGAAGATCGCCGGAACGAAGCTCTGCGAGTACGCCAGTCGTCAGTATGGCTTGGCCTATCGCGCTGCAGTGCCGTCGAACCTCTACGGCCCGGGCGACGACTACACCCACGGTCAGGCGCACCTCATCGCCGCGGCGCTCGGCAAGGTCCATGCCGCAGTGACCGGCGGCTCCGACGAGGTCGAGGTCTGGGGCGACGGCACCGCCCGACGGGAGTTCACCTACACGCCCGACCTCGCGGCGTGGCTCGTCATACAGCTCGGCTCGCTCGACGCCTGGCCCGTCACGCTCAACCTCGGGCCGGGTGTCGACCACAGCATCACCGAGTACTACGAAGCAGCCGGTCGCGCCGCCGGCTTCACCGGTCGTTTCCGGTACGACGCCACCAAGCCCTCCGGCGTGCACCAGCGCCTGCTCGATTCGGCCGCCGCCCGCGCGCTCGGCTGGAACCCCACCACCCCGCTCGCGGCCGGCGTCGCCGCGAGCTACCACGCCTACCTCGCAGCTCAGGAGCCACAGACAGCATGACCGACGACACCTTCGACTCCGGTTTCCCCCTCGCCACGTCCTCCTGGGATGCCGCGGAATACGCCGCCATCCAGCGCGTCGTCGACAGCGGCCGCTTCACCATGGGGCCGCTCGTCGCGCAGTTCGAGCGCGACTTCGCCAGCGCGTTCGGCGCCAATTTCGGCGTCATGGTCAACTCGGGCTCCAGCGCGAACCTGCTCGCGATCGCGGCGGCCGTCCTCGACGACCGGGTCGACCTGCAGGCCGGTGACGAGGTCCTGGTGCCCGCCGTCTCCTGGGCCACCACCTACTATCCGCTCCAGCAGTACGGCCTCATCCCGAGCTTCGTCGACATCGACGTCGACACGCTCAACCTGGACCTGTCGCTCGCCGAGGCCGCCATCACCCCTCGCACCAAGGCGATCTTCGCGGTCAACCTCCTCGGCAACCCGAACGACTTCGCGGCGCTCACGGCACTCGCCGAACGTCACGGTCTCCTCCTGCTGGAGGACAACTGCGAGTCGCTCGGCGCGAAGGACGACGGTCGGTTCGCCGGAACGGTCGGAGCGATGGGCACGTTCAGCGCCTTCTTCTCCCACCACATCTCGACGATGGAGGGCGGGATGATCCTGACGGACGACGAGGCCACGGCGCAGATGCTCATCTCGCTGCGGGCCCACGGCTGGACGCGCGGACTCCCCGAGCAGAACGCCGTGCACGACAAGTCGGGCGACGAGTGGGACGACCTCTTCCGCTTCGTCCTTCCCGGCTACAACGTCCGTCCGCTCGAGATGTCCGGCGCGATCGGCATCGAGCAGATCCAGAAGGTCCCATCGCTCATCGCCGGTCGTCGGGAGAACGCCGCGTACTGGACGGAACGCTTCGCCGACCTCGACTCCGTGCGCATCCAGCGCGAGCAGGGCGAGAGCAGCTGGTTCGGCTTCTCCCTCGTGCTCGAGGGCGCGCTCGCCGGCCGACGCAAGGAGGTCGTGCGGGCGTTCGCTGCCGAGGGGATCGAATCACGGCCCATCGTGGCGGGCAACTTCACGAAGAACCCGGTCATGAAGTACCTCGACGCGAAGGTCCCGGCTGAACTCCCCGCCGCCGACAAGATCCACGAGGACGGGCTCTTCGTGGGCAACCACCACTTCCCGGTCCACGCCGGTATCGACCGCGTGTACGACGTGGTGGCCAAACTCTCCTAGGCTGGGTCTGCGCGGTCGCCCCACCGGTCCGCAGCAGCTTCCGCCCCACTGTCCACCTCTTCCCCCGACCGACGAGGACCGTGCACCGTGAACCAGCCGATCAACGCGCCATCGAACGACGTCCTGAGCCTCCCCGAGGCGGCCTCGCGCCTCCTCGGATGCAAGGCGGTGCTGTTCGACCTCGACGGCGTCATCACCCCGACCGCAGAGATCCACATGCATGCCTGGGCGAAGCTCTTCACCGACGAGCTCGTCGCCCGCGGGATCACTGAGCCGTACACCGACGCCGACTACTTCCAGTACATCGACGGCAAGCCGCGGTACGACGGGGTGCGCGCGATGCTCGCGTCGCGTGGCATCACGCTTCCCGAGGGCTCGCCGTCCGACGCCCCCGAGCTCGAGACCGTGTGTGGCCTCGGCAACCGGAAGAACTCGGTCTTCTCGGCCGTCCTGGAAGCCGACGGCATCGCAGCGTACCCGGGATCGTTGACCTTCCTCGACACCGTCGAGCAGGCAGGCCTCCAGGTCGCCGTGGTGTCCAGTTCCAAGAACGCCGAGGTCGTCCTCCGAGCGGCAGGACTCCGTGAGCGGTTCCCGGTCGTGATGGACGGCGTCGTCGCCGCGCGCGAGGGGATCGCCGGCAAGCCCGCTCCGGACACCTACGTCGAGGCCGGTCGTCTGCTCGGTTACGCGCCGTCTGAATGCGTCGTCGTCGAGGACGCGCACTCCGGGGTCGAGGCCGGTCGACGTGGCGACTTCGGCCTCGTACTCGGCGTCGACCGCGGCATCGGGCACCAGGCGCTCATCGATGCGGGAGCCGACGTCGTGGTCGACGACCTCGCCGACCTCGTCGAACCGCTGCGGTCGACCTCGCGAACAGCCGGGCCGGACGATCCGGCCGACTCCCACACCCCCACGGCACCCCACGACTCCTCCGAGGACCAGGCATGAACCACATCACCAGCGACCCGCTTGACCGTCACCGGTTCCCGCTCGACGACTGGGCGCTCGTCGAGACCCACGTCGACGCGGACGACGAGGGCACGACCGAGACCCTGTTCGCGCTCGGCAACGGCTACCTCGGGTTCCGCGGCAATGTCGAGGAGGGCCGCGACGGCCACGTCCACGGCACGTTCATCAACGGGTTCCACGAGACCTGGCCGATCCGTCACGCCGAGGAGGCGTTCGGCTTCGCGCGCGTCGGTCAGACGATCGTCAACGCGCCCGACACGAAGGTCGTCCGCCTCTACGTCGACGACGAGCCGTTGATCCTCAACGACGCCGACCTCCTGAGCTTCGAGCGTCGCCTCGACTTCAAAACCGGTGTCCTCAGCCGTGAACTCGAATGGCGGACGCCCTCGGGCAAGCGGGTCCACATCCGCTCCCGTCGCATGGTGTCCTTCACCGACCGCCATCTCGCGGTCCTCGACTACGAGGTCACGTTGCTCGATGCGGACGCGTCGCTCGTGCTCTCCAGTCAGATCATCAACCGGCAGGACCGTCAGGACGACTACCTCACGAACGCACCCGAGCCGGGGATGGGCGACCCGCGCAAGGCGGAGTCCCTCACCGAGCGAGTGCTGCAGCCGCGGTTCAAACTCATCGACGGTCCGCGCGCCATGCTCGGCTACCAGACGACGAACTCCGGGATGACGATCGTGGCCGGCGCCGACCACATGATCGAGACCGAGAACGAGTACGAGGTCTCGACGCACATCGAGGCCGACCTGGCGAAGCACGTGTACACGATCCGCGGCCGCGCGGGCGTGCCCACGAAGCTCACCAAGATCATCAGCTACCACACCTCCAACGCCGTCCCTCCGAAAGAACTCGCCGACCGTTGTGCCCGCACGCTCGACCGTTCCGCGGAGAACGGCATCGAATCGGCGATCCGCAACCAGGAGCTGTGGCTCGAGGACTTCTGGGCGCGCTCCGACGTCGAGGTCCACGGACAGCCGGCAATCCAGCAGGCGACGCGCTGGAACCTCTTCCAGCTGGCGCAGGCGTCCGCACGCACGGACGGTGGCGGTGTCGCGGCGAAGGGCGTGTCCGGCTCCGGGTACGGCGGCCACTACTTCTGGGACACCGAGGTCTACGTCCTCCCGTTCCTCAGCTACACGGCGCCGCTCGTCGCGCGGAACGCCCTCCGGTTCCGTCAGAACATGCTCGACGCCGCCCGCTCCCGCGCGACCGAGCTCAACCAGCACGGCGCCCTGTTCCCGTGGCGCACGATCAACGGGCTCGAGTCGTCCGCGTACTACGCGGCCGGCACGGCGCAGTACCACATCGACGCCGACATCTCCTATGCGCTGCGGCAGTACGTCGCGGCGACGGGGGATGAGGACTTCCTCGCCCGCGGAGCCGTCGACATCTTCGTCGAGACGGCGCGCATGTGGGCCGACCTGGGCTTCTGGCGCGCGAACGGCAAGGACTCGTTCCACATCTACGGGGTCACGGGGCCCGACGAGTACACGACCGTCGTGAACGACAACCTCTACACGAACGTCATGGCGCGGGCCAACCTGCTGTCGGCCGTCGAGGCCGTCGAGCGCCTCCGCGAGGACGATCCGGCCTCCTTCGAACGCCTGGTCACGCGGCTGTCGCTCGACGACGCCGAGGTCCGTGAGTGGCAGCGCGCCGCCGAGCACATGCACATCCCCTTCGACAAGCGGCTCGGCATCCACCCGCAGGACGCCCAGTTCCTCGAGAAGGAGCTGTGGGACCTCGACCACACCCCTCCCGAGCACCTCCCGCTGCTCCTGCACTTCCACCCGCTCGTCATCTACCGGTTCCAGGTGCTCAAGCAGGCGGACGTCGTGCTCGCGCTGCTCCTGCAGGGCGACCACTTCACCGACGAGGAGAAGCTCGCCGACTTCGACTACTACGACCCGCTGACGACGGGCGACTCGACCCTGTCGGCGGTCGTGCAGTCGATCATCGCCGCCGAGGTCGGGTACCAGCGGCTCGCACTCAAGTACTTCTGGTCGGCGCTGTTCGTCGACCTCGCCAACCTGCACCGCAACACCCCGGACGGTGTGCACGTCGCCTCCACCGGTGGGGTGTGGAGCGCGCTCGTGCTCGGCTTCGCCGGGATGCGCGACCACGGCGGCGTGATCTCCTTCTCGCCGCGACTGCCGGTCGACTGGCAGGGCATCACCTTCCGGCTCACCGTCAAGGGCACGCGGGTGCGCATCTCCGTCCGGCGCACCGAGATGCGGTTCACCGTCGAGGAGGGCGATTCCGCCTCCTTCGTCGTCGGCGGCGGCAACGTCCTCGTCGAGGCCGGCACGACGGTCACCGTTCCGCTCGACAACCAGGGTCCGCACCTCGTCGGCGAGCCGAGCGCGAGCGACATCGAGGGCAGCCGCCGTGCCGACGGCTCGCTCATCACCGTGTCGATGCCGACCATCGCGCTCGGGCCGGCAGACACCGAGTCGATCCCGATCATCCAGCCCCAGTCGGAGTAGGCGACTCCCGTCGTCCACTGACCCGCTCGACCGACCGTCGAGTGGGTCAGTCGACGACGGTCGGCTCCGGGCTCGGTTCCTGGCCGCTGGGACCGGGGACGGCGCCGCGCTAGACGGTCAGTGCCCGCCGGAACGTCTCGAGCGTCTGGGTCGCCGTGCGCTCCCAGGAGAACCGCTCCGCCTGTTCAAGACCGGCCGCGGCCAGTCGTCGCATCTCATCGGGCCGGGTCACGGCGGTGCGCATGACCGACGCGATGCTGTCGAGTGACGTGGGGTCCAGGTAGAGGGCCGCGTCGCCGCACACCTCGTGGTAGACGGGGATGTCGCTCATCATAACGGGGAGGCCGACCATCATGGATTCGAGCGCCGGGAGGCTGAAGCCGTCGACGAAGGACGGCATCGCCATGATCGTCGCCCGGCGGTAGAGCTCTCCGAGCTCCTCGCTCGTGAGCCAGCCCTTGAGCTCGACCCAGTCCTGCATGCCGGTCTCCTCGACGACCGCCTGCAGGGGATCCTCTCCGTGGCTGCCGGTGATCACGAGCCGCGGGCGTTCGTGCTCGGCCAGCAACGGCAGGGCGCGGATGAGGCTCGCCCAGTTCTTGTGCGGGCGGCGGTTTCCGGTCGCGAGGACGAACGGATGCTCCTGATCCGGGTCGCGGTCGCCGTCGATCGTCGGCATGGTGCCGGCCAGGGGCACGAGGTCGATCCGGGCCCGCGGGACGTGCAGGTACTTCTCGATCTCGGCACGTGAGACCTCGCTGATGGTGAGGACCCTGGTGGCGTTCCTGGAGGTGAGGCGCTCCATGAGCTTTACGGGAGCGGTGTACAGCGGCGTCGTCATGAGCTCCGGATTGCTCCAGTACAGCATGTCGTGCATGGTGACGACCGACGGCATCGACGAGCGCGCCGGCCCGAGCGTGGCGGGGGAGTGGATGAGATCCGCTCCGTGTCGCTTCGCCTGGCGGGCCACCTGGAACAGCTCGCCGTAGGCCCAGATGAACCGGTTCTCGCCGCTGATCCCGGTGTCCACCATCTCGCCGGGGAACCAGGAGCGGTCGAGCCGGTATCCCTCTCGGCTGGCGAGTCCGACGAACTCGAACTCGCTGCCCTGGCGGCCGATCTCCCGATAGAGCTCGCGGGCGTAGGTCTCCATGCCGCCCTTCGTCCCGGTGTAGGAGAGGAGGTCGACGGCTACGCGGGGCATAAGGCCCGAGGATACCAGCGGGACGGTGGGGATAGGCTGGTGGGCGGTCCGGCGAGCGGTGAGGAGCGGGTCAATGCCAGCAGCACCAGTCGATGCACGGGTCTCCGTCGCCCTCTGCACCTACAACGGTGAGGCGTTCCTCGGCGAGCAGCTGGCGAGCATCGCCCGACAGACCGTGCTGCCCGGCGAGATCGTGATCAGCGACGACGGGTCGACCGACGGGACGTCGGCCATCGTCGAGCGCTTCGCCGAGGCGTCGCCGATCCCGGTCCGCTTCCTGCGGAACCCGACCGCGCTCGGCGTGACGCGCAACTTCGAGAGCGCCATCCGTGCGACCGTCGGGGAACTGGTCGTCCTGTCCGATCAGGACGACGTATGGCGGCCCGACCGCGTCGAGCGTGCCCTTGCCGCCTTCGACGCGCGTCCGGAGCTCCAACTGGTGTGCTCGGACGCCAGGCTCGTCGGAGCCGACGGTACCCCGCTCGGCACCACCCTGTTCGCCTCGCTGTCGATCGGGCCGGTCGAGCGCGACCGTATCCGCGCGGGCGACGCGTTCGGCGTGCTCTTGCGTCGCAACCTCGTCACTGGCGCGACCGCGATGTTCCGACGTGCGGTCTTCGACGCGGCAGCGCCGTTCCCCGCTCCGTGGGTGCACGACGAGTGGTTGGCGATCGTGGCCGCAGCACGAGGACCGATCGAGTTCCTGGACGAACCGCTCGTCGACTACCGGCAGCACGGCGCGAACCAGATCGGGATCGTCGAGCCGACGCTGGCGTACAAGATCTCGAGACTGATGCAGCCGGGGCGCCAGCGCAACCGCGACATCGCAGATCGCGTCGCCGGTCTCGCTTCCTGGCTCGACGATGCCCGTGAGCCCGCGCCGCGCGCCGATCCCTCGTCCGTCGTCGCCAAAGCGGCCTTCGAGCGGTTCCGGGCCGATCTCGCTCCGGCCCGGTGGCGACGGATCCTCCCCGTCATGCTGCGTGCTCCCCGCGGCGAGTACCAGCGGTATGCGAGCCAGGGGGCGCTGGACATCGTCAGGGATCTGCTGCAGCCGGCCTAGCCTCGCGTCACCTGCCATACGGCCGCGCCGACCACGACGACGCCGAGGGCGAGGAGGCCGCCCCGCCACGGGGCTCGGTGGCGCGCGGCGAGGAGGAGCAGCGCCATCACGGCGAGTTCCCGGGCGTTCACGAGCCAGGCCGCGAGCTGCAGGTCGTGGAGGGCGACGATGCCGACCGGGAGGGACAGCAGCACGCCGACCGCTTTGATCGGACTCGCCCAGCGCATCCGGCTCTCGGCCTGGAGGACCGCCGTGACCGACCAGGCGACGACCGAGGGAGCGACCGACAGGGCGAGGACCGGCACGAGTGCGAGGGCGGGGTCCCAGTCGTCTGCGAGGACGGGGTCCACGACCAGCTCAGCCCCGATGCTCGTCGCCACGGCGGCCACGACCGCCAGGGCCAGCGATCGTCGGAGCGAAGCCTCCGTGACCGCGACGATCTCGGACCCCCGGCCGTCGCGTGCCGCTTCGGCGAGGACCGGCCGGAGGACGTTGATCGTGGCCAGCGCCGCCGCATCGCCGATGCTCCGTGACAGCGACATGGCGAACGCGTACTGGCCGAGGCGTGCCCCGCCGGCGAGAGCCCCGATCGAGAGGCGATCGGTCTGCCCCTGTCCCCAACCGAGGAGCGAGAACAGCGCCGTGTGCAGGTAGTCGCCGAGGACGTTCACGGTCGGTTCGCGGGAACGCGCATCGGTGGTGGACGCGCGGGGGAGCCGCGCAGCACGTCGCCGGTTGAGCAGGGCGAACCCCGCCTCCGCGAGCATCGCCTGCAGGGCGCTGGCTAGCAGCGATCCCGTCGCCAGGAGGGTCGGCACGCTGCAGAGCAGGGAGGCTGTCGACGACCACGCCTGATGCGATGCGATCTCCTTCCACCTCCGGGCTCGCTGCAGGCGGACCAGGGCGTCGATGCCCACGGCCGAAGCCGCCGGGACGAGGACGAACGGCGCGAGGGCGATCGCCTGCCATCGGTCCTCCGCGTGATGGGTCAGGAGCAGGGCTCCGACGGTCACGGCGAGCGTGGCGCCTCCGATCAGCGCGGACCAGACCCGGAACCGGAGGACGAACCGGTCCCCGGCCTCGGTGCCTCCGTGGACGACGGCGGTCTGCCGGGCGGCCGTGTCGCCGACGGTCTGGACGAGCGTGAGGGCGAGGACCATCCACGTGTACATGCCGACGAGGGACGGCGTGAGGCGGGCGGCCAGGACGAGCATGACGAGCGCCGACGCCACCCGGGGAAGGATCCGCTCGACGATCGCCCAAGCGAGGTGGATCATCGTCCGCTCACCCGCACGGTGGTCGATCCGCGTCTCGGTCGGTGAGCGTTGTCGTGGCGTCGGCGGGACCCTCGTCGTCGTCGGATGCCACGATCGTCGTGATCACAGGTACCACGTCCTCGATTGCAGGCTCTCGAATGCGCGCCCTGCCCTCGACGAGAGCCGCTCGACACCACGTCGACGGCGCGTGCCGTCGCGGCTCGGGCTGATGACCTGGAGCGCTCCGACGACGAGGACGATGGGGAGCTCCCAGCCGAAGGACCTCGGCATGCCCAGCCCACGGTGTCGTCGGAACAACCGCACCGTTCCCCGGCCGTAGCCGAAGAACTGCCGAGCCACGGCTCGAAGGTCACCGCGAAGTCGGTACTCGACCACGGCCTCAGGGACCGCGGTGGTCGGGTGACCAGCCGCCGCCGCCCGCCAGAAGAAGTCCGTCTCGTCGCCGCCGCCGAGCAGGGTCTCGTCGAATCCACCGAGCCGGTCGAACACCCGTCGTTGAAACCCACAGTTCGCTCCCGGCGGCCATGGATGGAAGCCGTGCACGGTGCTGACGGCCTCCTGTCTTCCCGCAGGTGTGCCGTCCGGGAGGGTCCGCTCGAGCGCGCCGCCGACGCAGTCCGCACCGACTTCCAGCGCGCGCCGGTGAGCCTCGATCCAGCCGGCCTGGACGACGTCGTCGGCATCGCAGAGGAGCACCGCTGAACCCCGTGATGCCCGGATGCCGGTGTTGCGAGCGTGGTTGATACCCGGCCTGCCGCTCGCGTCGACGAGGCGAACGCGCCCGTCCTTCTCACTGAACCGGCGGACGAGTGCTGCGGTGCCGTCGACGGAGCCGTTGTCGGCGACGATGATCTCGATGTCGACGGACGAGCCTTGGGCGAGCAGGGCTTCGAGTTGCGTGGCGAGGGTCTCCGAGCCGTTTCGGCAGGGAATGACGATCGAGTACACGGTCCTCCGGATCTGGCATGGGCGAGGTGACCAACTTTGCCGTCGTCTAACATACAACATATGAGATATGAGCCTGATCGTCGTCGTCCACCCGCTCCTCCCGTTCGACGAGCGGCAGACATGACGACCGTGCTCCATGTCACCGATTGCTACGCGGGTGGGATCCCCGTGGCGATCGAGGCCTACGTGCGGAATTCACCGCCGGGCGTCGAACATCACCTGCTCGCGCAGATCCCGGACGGCGCCCCGGTCGACGACACGCTGTCCGACTGCTTCGCGTCCGTGACCGCGCTCGAGCGGCGACGGCTCGCTGCCGTGCGAGCGATCCGCCGGGTGCGCCGTCGTACCGGAGCGGATATCGTGCACGCCCACTCGAGTTTCGCCGGCGCGTACGCGCGGGTCGCCCTGCGGAGTTCGCCGCGGACCCGCATCGTCTACACCCCGCACTGTTACGCGTTCGAGCGCGCCGACCTCTCCGTCTGGAGCCGCCGCATGTTCCGGGCCGTCGAGTGGCTGCTCTCGTTCAACGTCGAGACCATCGCTGCTTGTTCCGAGGGCGAGGCCGAAGCCGCGGAACGTCGCGGGCCCCTCCGGCCGCGCGTCGTCCACGTGCCGAACGTGGTCGCGGTTCCGCTGCCCGATGACCGCCGAGACGACCCGGGTCAGCACCGGCCGCTGCGGGTCGCGAGTCTCGGACGCATTGCTCCCCAGAAGGATCCGATGCGGTTCGCCGAAGCCATCGCGTCGATCCGGGCGAGCGGGGTCGAGGTGGCTCCCGTGTGGATGGGCGGCGGCCGCGTCGAGGACGTCACCCGGCTGGAGAGGGCTGGCGTCGACGTCACCGGATGGATCCCGCACGCCGAGGTGGGCTCGCGCCTCGTCCAGAGCGACGTCTACCTCCACACCGCTGCGTGGGAGGGCTTTCCCCTCGCCGTTCTGGAAGCCGTGCAGGCCGGCGTGCCGACGCTCGTCCGGCCGATCGCCGCGTTCGGAGTGGTCCCGGACGCCCTCACCCTCGAGGGCGGGCTCGAGGCGATGGTCGCCAGTCGGCTGGCCGGACCACAGGCGTTCGCCGCCTGGGCTGAGCGGAACGTCTCCCGCTGGTCGGAACGCCTCAAGGATCACACCCCGGCCCGCCAACGCGCGGCCCTCGCCGAGGCGTACCGGATACCGCAGGTGGCCTGATGCGGGTCGCTGTCGTGCAGTGGGGCCGCACCGGTGCGGGCCCGCTCTTCGCCCAGGAACTGGCTCAGGCGCTGCAGGAGGACGGCTGCGATGTCGTCGTGTCCTATTCCCTCGACGCCGAGGTGGCCGACCGGTTCGTGGCACTCGGTGTGCCGTCCTTCACGATCCGCACGTATCGCGACAAGCGCGGCGCGGTGCTCGGTCTCCCGCGTCTGCTCGGGGCGGCGTTCCGGCTCGACCGGTTCCTCCGGCGGCATCGCATCGACGTCGTCGTCATCGCCATGGAGCAGCTCTGGCAGGGGGCGGTCGCGCCCGTGTTCCGCTTCGGCGGTCGTCGGAGTCTGCTCTGCGTCCATGACGCGACGATGCACCCCGGGGACTTCTCGCGGCTCGAGCACCTCCTGCGTCGTGCCGAGCGTCGGGCGGCGGACGGAGCGATCGTGTTCTCCGCCCCGGTCGCCGCCGCACTCACGTCCCGTGGTGAGTTCCGCGCGGACCGCGTCCACGAGACCGTCCACGCCGCGTACCGGGTCGACGCGGGCCGTGCCGTGGTCCGGTCGACGTACCGGGAGGGTGTTCCGGTCGTCGGATGCTTCGGTCGGCTTTCGGCGTACAAGGGGCTCGGTCTGGGGGTGGAAGCGATCACCGAATTGCGCCGCCGCGGGATTCGGGTCCGGTTGCGGGTCGTCGGGTCCGGGACCGACGACGCCCTCGGCCTCCTCCGACACGAGGACGACGAGCTCGAGAACCGCTGGGTCGGCCAGGAGGAGATCGCGCAGGTGGTCGGCGGGTTCGACATCGCCCTCCTGCCGTACACCGAGGCCAGCCAGTCCGGGGTGCTCGCCTACGCGATGGCGCTCGGGGTGCCCTCCGTCGTGACGCCGGTCGGCGGCCTCGCCGAGCAGGCGATCGCGTCAGGATCGGGCATCGTGGCCACGGCGGTGACGTCGACCGCGCTCGCCGACGCGTTGGAGGAGATCCTCGCCGACGCCGATCGTTACCAGGCGCTCTCCGCGGCCGGTGTGCTCGCTGCAGCGGGTCCGTTCTCCTGGGCGCGCGTCGCGGCCGACGTGCGCGTCGCGGCAGCATCCGTCGTGTCCACGGGTCGCTGACCCCCTCGGGATGCGGCGGATGGCGGCCCCCACCGGGCTGAGGCTCCCGCCGCTCCGGGCCGCAGGCTCAGGAGGAGGCACACGGCGACGATCAGCATCGGTGTGAGATGCCGGAGGAACGAGCCGTAGTCCGGCTCGAAGATCGACTGCACGATCAGGAACGCGAGGATCGCCGCGAACAACCGGTTCTGGAACGCCGTGAGGACCGACGAGCCGCAGGGTGCTCGGAACCTCGCCGACCCGATCGCGGCGATGAGTGATCCCCAGATGGCGAGCAGGACGAGCGCCACGACGAGGTAGATCGCCCCGCCGCGGAGCATCAGGGGGATCGGGATGATGAACGAGGCGAAGGTGAGGACACTGTTGACGAACCCGGACACGGGGCCGGCACCGGGGAAGAACTGCACGATCAGGGTGTTGACCGATTCCGCGGAGCGGTGCTCGTTCACCGTCAGGCGGTAATGGTCGAGGTCGACACCGACGATCAGCGGGAAGACGACGGAGAGCCCGGCGTAGAGCACGAGGACGACCGCCACGGTGGCCGTCCAGCCGCGCCGCGCCCGCAGCGCGAGACGGAGCGCGAGGTAGAGGCCGGCCACGAGGAACCAGTACGTGCGGAAGCCCTGGGCGTACAGCAGCATCGCGACCACCGGCACCAGCTCGGCCGACAGACCTCGTCCGCGGTGGGCGATGAGGGCGAGTACCGCGCCCACGGTCAGCAGGTCCTTCGTGTACGCGCCGTGGTAGACGGCGGCGAGCGCGACGCAGCTGATGATGATGGCCCAGTCCACCCACTCGGCCGTCGTCGTCCGAGTGCGTGAGATCGCCACCGTCAGGACGAGCAGGTAGCTCGCGACACCGACGAGGGCGGCGAGCGTCGGCAGCTCGGCCAGGCCCATCCAGCGGTAGACCGCGGCGATGAGCTGGAACGACGAGTCGGCCTCGGTGAACGTCCCCCGGTTCACGCTGATGATCGTGCCCTCGTCGTTCGCGAAGTGCCCGGGCAGTCCTGGTTGGTCGGCTGCCACCCATGCGAGCGCGAGGAGCGAGGCGATCATGAGGAGCGAACCGCCGACGAGCGGGCGGTCACGTTCCCGCCCGCCGATAACGGGCGTCCGTCGCGTCAGCTGCCGGCGCCGCACGGCACGGTGGGCGCCGGCCTCCGCGCGGGCTCTGGCCGCGTCCCGCCGCGTCAGGTGCGCGGAAGGCTGCCCGGAGGTCACGGACGGATCGTGTGCTCGAAGCGCAACCTCGGCTGGAGGTCACCGAACCAGGTCTCCGCGTAGTTCGACAGCTTGCGGTTGTTGTTGTCGAGCGCGACGACCCGGCGGCCCATCTGCAGCCCGATGAGCATGGCGTGGAGGCGATCGGTGACGACCACCTCGCCGCGGCCGATCAGCCGGACGGCGGCGTCGAATCGACGTTCGGCTCGCCGCATCCACGCGGCATGGTCGCGCTCCATGAGGGGTTTCAACACCGGGTGCTTCGCCGCCCGCCAGCCGAGCCACTCGTGCGCCCGGAGGTCCAACGGGTCGGCCGGCCAGTCGGCGCTCTCGGAGCCCACGAGCCCACCCGCGCTCTCGCCGTCGGTCCGGGCGATGACGATGCGCCGCTGGGTCGGTTCGGGGGCGCTGATCGGGCCGAGGAGGTGCACCGCGTCCGGCGAGAGGCTGAGGTCGTCGACCTCGTCGCGGAGGAGGTCGTAGGAGGTCTGGTCGCGGACGGCGACCCGCAGCTTGGGCCGGGCGGCGAACCGTCGGGAGAACGCCCGGCGGTCTGCATCCGCGGGGAACACGACCGACTGCGGTGCCTGGATGAGCAACGTGTCGACCGGGAGACGCTCTGCGAGTTCGTAGCGAGCCTCGCTCAGCACCGGGTAGAGGCCTCCGAGATTGCCGCCGCCCTGGATGAGGACCGGGATCGACGAGTCCCGGACCCGCTCCGGCATGCTGCCGGCGCTCGAGGTGGTGCGGACCGCGATGTCGTGTGCGCGCCAGAACCTGGCCTGTCCGAGCGCGATGGCCGAGTCGCCCGAGTTCCGGTGATCGGGGAACTGTGTGTAGTGGAGTTCGGTGACACCGCGATGCAGCTCGACGAAGGAGGCTTCGGTGCGCTGTCGCATGGTCTCGAGGTAGGGCATGGGTACTCCGTCCGGATCGACACCGAGCGCTGTGCTGGAATCGGATACTTCAGTTGGTCAAATACATTATGCTCGATTGTCGCCGGGTCGTCTCGCGCTCCGGCGATCGACCTCGCCCGCCGCGACCCGTGCGCGCCGCTGCTCGATCCGATGCACACCAGAACATCCCCAGGGAGGCCACCGTCATGCCCTTCGTCGAAGCCCGCCGCTGCTGGGAGCGACGGTGCTCGCGCATGGTCCTCGTCCTCGACCTCCTGGCCGTCACCCTGGCGCTCACCGTGACCCAGCTCCTGTGGTGGGACGCGTACTGGCGCGGGACCGTGGAGGTCGCGGGGCCGTTCGGACGCCTACACCTCGGATACCCGGCGGTCACCCTCGCGCTCGCCGTCGCGTGGTGGTCGCCCCTGGCCGCGGCCCGATCGCGCCACCCGCGGGTCCTGGCGGACGGTTGGACGCCGTATCGACGGGTCGTGGTCGTGACGACGACGGTCTTCGGCACGGTGGCGATGGCGTCCTACCTCCTCAAGCTCGAGATCGGACGCGGGTTCCTGCTCACCGCCATGCCGCTCGGAGTCGCCCTCCTGCTGGCGGTCCGATGGGGCGCCCGTCGACACCTCCGTGCGCGGCGACGCGGAAGCGCACTCGTCTACCGCACGCTGCTCGTGGGTGACCGAGACCACGCGGTGCACGTCGCCGAGCGCATGCGCAGGGGCGACTGGGCCGGGCATCGGGTGGTCGGTGTCGCGACCCCGGGCATCGTCGACGACGACCGCATCGTGGATGCCCCGGTCCTCAGCGGACGACCGTCGATCGTCGATGCCGCCGAGGAGGTCCAAGCGGACACGGTGATCCTCGTCGGCCCCGTCGAACTCACCCCCACCGAGCTCCGCCGCCTCGGTTGGGACCTCAGCGAGCGCGGGGTGAAGTTCATCATCGCGCCGACGCTCACGGGGGTGGCCTCGACCCGCCTGTACCTCCAGGCGGTGGCAGGCATCCCGCTCATCCACGTCGACCACCTGGAGTTGTCCCGGCTCGAGGCGGCGGCGAAGCGGGCGTTCGACGTCGTCGGTTCCGCGACGCTGCTCCTGCTGCTGGCCCCGGTCATGCTCGCGGTCGCGCTCGCGGTGAAGACGACGAGTCGGGGGACCGTGCTGTACCGGCAGGAGCGCGTCGGCCTGCGCGGCCGCCCCTTCCAGATCCTGAAGTTCCGCTCGATGGCCGCAGACGCCGACACCGGCGCGGCCCTCGCCGTGCAGCAGCATGCGGACGAACTGCTCTCGAAGGCTCCGGACAACCCGCTCGTGACCCCGGTCGGACGGATCCTCCGGAAGTATTCGCTCGACGAGCTCCCGCAGTTGTTGAACGTCCTGGGCGGTTCGATGAGCCTCGTCGGCCCGCGGCCGCACCGTGGATGGGAGGTCGAACGCTACGATCTGCTCGCCCAGCGACGACTCCTGGCGAAGCCGGGTATGAGCGGGCTGTGGCAGGTCAGCGGGCGGTCCAACCTCTCCTGGGACGACTCGGTCGACCTCGACCTGTACTACGTGGAGAACCGGTCGGCCGCGATCGATCTGAAGATCCTCGCGCAGACGGTGCGAGCGGTCGTCGCCCCGGGAACCGATGCACGGTGATCCGGATCCGCGCGGGCCGGGTTCAGCGTTCGGGGAGCCTGTGCCGCCAGCTCAGCCCGCCGGCACCGATGACCGCGCAGACCACGAGGAGCAGCCAGCCGCCGCTCAGCAGCAGGCTGCTCTCCGCGGCGCCCGATGCGAGCAGGGTCACGACGATGAGCGCAGCCCAGACGTGCACGACGCTGCGCCGATTGGTCGCGATGAGCCAGGTCCGCACGAGCGCCAGGCCGCCGAGGAGGAGGAACAGGGCGAGCCCGATCAGTCCGAGCTGCAGGTAAACGTCCAGGTAGGCGTTCAGTGCCGAGTCGTTCGCGCGGCCGAGGCCCGCGTCGATGAACCGGTACGGGACCGCATCGGAGACCCAGCCACCCGTCCATCCCCAGCCGTTGATCTCGCTCGGGGCCAGGCGTCGCAGGGTCTCCTGCCAGAGTGCGTAACGCTGCTCGATCTCGAGTCCGAGACCGAGGACGCGGAACACCTCGGATCGGAAGAAGTACCCGATGAGGCCGACGAGCGCGAGGACGGTGAGGAGGACGAACTGCCAGGTGCGGCGCAGTTCCGGACGGAGTTGCCGGAAGACGTAGAGCACGGCGGTCGCGATGCCGAGGGTCGCGGCGAGGAGCGCGATGCTCGGCGAGCGGGTGCCGAGGATGAGCCCGGAGGCGAGGGCGATGGACCCGATCGTCACCCCATGACGCACGGAACGGGTCCGCCATTCGACGACGAAGGTGACAAGACCGAGCAGAGCCGTGATGCCGAGAGCGCTCCGGCTTCCGAAGACCCCCTCCAACGGGCCACCGAAGGCGAGGTTCCCGCTGATCCCGAGGAACGGCAGCGGGGTGTCGATGAGGACGCCGCTCACGACCTCGAGTGCCAGTGAGGTGCCGAGGAGCGCTCGGAAGGCGGTGCCCGTCGCCCGGACGATCTGGATGGTGTCGCGGGTCAGCGCGATCACGATGGCGATGAAGGCCCACGCGAGCTGTCCGCCGATAGCGGGCACGGTCGCGAGCGGCGTGGCGCTCCACACCAGCGACAGCGCGCTCCAGGCGAGGAACAGCAGGACTGATATCGGCAGGAGGCCACGCCACTCGATGATGGGGAGGCGTGCGAGGAGGATGCCCGTA
This sequence comes from Plantibacter sp. CFBP 8798, assembly GCF_014841195.1. Taxonomy (NCBI): domain Bacteria; kingdom Bacillati; phylum Actinomycetota; class Actinomycetes; order Micrococcales; family Microbacteriaceae; genus Plantibacter; species Plantibacter sp. CFBP 8798. The sequence goes on along the minus strand of NZ_JACYTS010000004.1, from coordinate 324,258 downwards.
CCGATCGTCGCGAGGCCCACGAGCATCGCGCTGAACCCGGCGACACCGATCAGGCTCGTGACGAGGTGCTCACCGAAGGCGGTCGCGACGGCGATGGTGGCGAACGCGGCGGCCAACGGCGCAGACGACAGGACGCGCGCGGCGACGGAGAACGCGTCGAAGTCCGCCGGTCTCACGCCGGGCTCATCCGTCGACGACGTCGCGGCGGTGCGCGAGTGCGAGGTCGGACGAGGCTGCGACGGTGGGGATCGGCCAGGCAGGTTCCTGCTTCGTCTTCACGACGAGGAGCACGAGGAGGACCCAGCCGGATTCGATGAGCAGTCGACTCTCCGCGACCGACTGCACGACGAGAGAGACCGCGATGAGGACGGGAGCGAGCGAGAGAGCCGTGTACGGCCGATGTGCGTCGAGGTCGACGCGCGGACGGTCGACGGCCAGGAACCAGGTGCGGGTCAACATGGACAGGACGACCGCGGCGAAGAGCACGAGGCCGACGATGCCGAGTTGGAACCAGACGTCGAGCCAGGCGTTGTGCGCCTGGAGCTGTCGGACGCCGCGTCGGATGACGAGGTCGGTGAAGAGCGGCTCCCACGGTGCCCACGGGCTCGAGAAGCCCCAACCGAAGACCGGCCGCTGTTCGATGAGGCGCCAGACGGTCGCCCAGATGTCGAGTCGACCGGTGAGGTCCGGGCTCTTCCCGAGGAGGCCGAGGAGTTGCGTCCGGAAGACGACCGCTCCCACCGCGCCGACGACCCCGATGCCGAGGAAGCCGAGGTACACCGGTGTCCTCGCCTCCGGGCGAGGTGCCCGACGGATCGCGAGTGCAGCGGCGAGGACCACCGCCGTCACCACGGCGGCGAGCAGGATGGTGGTCGAGAAGCTCAGGAGGAACATCACGACGGAGAGACCGAGGCGGATGAGCAGGGTCCAGCGACGTTCGGGGCCGGCCAGCCTGGCTGCGCCGGGCTCGTCGCGTCGCGCCGCCAGCCGGAGCCCGAAGACGATGATCCCGAGCAGCGCCACCACGGCGAGGAGGTTGGCGTTCCCCGAGATGCCCTGGATGCGTCCTCCGGAGAACAGGAGGTCCCGCGACCAGTAGTCGAGCAACGGCGGGTCCGCCGCGTCACCGGCGTAGAAGTTGGGGAGCACCGGGTGCCGGATGATCGCCGCGACGACGAACTCGAAGAGGAGGGAGAGTGACAGCACCCACGTCACGGCACGTCCGAGGACCCGGATGACCTCGGGCCAGGTGAAGCAGCCGGCGAGGGTCACGCCGAGGATGGTGCAGAGCGCCGCACCGAGCAGGGTCGCGGCTGTGCCGCTGGGGTAAGCGGACCAGGCGAGCGAGACGATCGACAGCGCCCCGTACCCGACGAGTGACCACGGCACCCGGGTGCGCCGCCACTTCGGGCGGACGACCATCAGGCACGCGAGCGCGGCGCCGCCTGAGACCAGGGCCACCGCCGTGTACCCCCAGATGGTGAAGAGGTTCGTCCAGAACGTCCCGGCGAGGACCGCGAACGTCGCGAACACGGCGACGTGCCTGACGACGAGCGCGCGTGTCGTCAGCGCTGCCGGCGGGCGGGGCGGGGCGGGTTCGGTGGACAGCATCGTGCCCCCAGGGTAGCGGCTGCGGCCGCCACCCAGGCCCTCGTCGAGCGCGGTGGTCAGACGAACGCCGCAGTGCCGGTGATGGCCCGCCCGACGATGAGCGCGTTCATCTCCCGCGTGCCCTCATAGCTGTAGAGGGCTTCGGCATCCGCGAAGAACCGGGCGGCGTGGTAGTCCAGCACGATGCCGTTCCCGCCCATGATCTCCCGTGCCCAGGCGACCGTCTCGCGCATCCGCGCGGTGCAGAACGCCTTGGCGAGCGCGGAGTGCTCGTCGCGCTGGGTGCCCTCGTCGAGCATCTGCGAGACCCGGACGCACATCGCCATCGATGCCGTGATGTTCCCGAGGCACTTCGAGAGGAGGTCCTGGATCAGCTGGTGGCCCGCGATCGGCTTGCCGAACTGCACGCGCTCCTTGGCGTAGGCGACCGCCGCCTCGTACGCGCCGACAGCGACGCCGACACTCGACCAGGCGACGCCGGCGCGGGTGAGCCGCAGGACCTTCGCCGTGTCGCGGAAGGAGTTCGCGTGCTGCAGCCGGAGGCGCTCGGGGACCCGGACGTCCTCGAGGGTGATGTCGGCGTTCTGCACCATGCGCAGGCTGATCTTGCCCTCGATCTTGGTCGCGGAGTAGCCGGGGGAGTCGGTCGGCACGATGAAGCCCTTCACCTGACCGTCGGCCGTGTCCTTCGCCCAGATGATCGTGATGTCACTGAAGGTCGCGTTGCCGATCCACCGTTTGGAGCCGGACAGGATCCAGTCGTCGCCGTCCCTCGTGGCCGTGGTGCGAAGCCCCTGTGCGCTGTCCGACCCCGACTGCGGCTCGGTGAGGCCGAACGCACCGAGGACCTCGCCCGAGGCGAGCTTCGGGAGCCACTCGTCCTGCTGCTCCTGCGAGCCGCACTCACTGATCGATCCCATGGTGAGACCGTCCTGCACGCCGACGAAGGTGGAGATCGACGCGTCGATCCGGGAGAGCTCCATCGAGGCGAGGCCGCGGAACACGGCGCTGTTCTCGAACGGCGTCGTCTCCGGCCAGGCCCACCTGGCGACGTCGAGCTCGAGGAGCGGGGTGATGAGGTGCGTCGGGAACTCGGCCCGCTCCCAGTACTCGTTCACGATCGGCTTCGCCTCGGTCTCGGCCCAGGCTCGGAGGCGGGCGATGGCCTCCTGCTCGGGAGCCGTCAGGAGGCTCTCGAAGCCGTAGAAGTCGCTGGCGAGGGGTTCGAAGATCATGGTCCGTTGCTCCATTGCGTCCGCTGGCGCCGGATCGGCGTCCCGGCCAGCCTAGGCAGGTGTGCTCGGCGCGGACAACGGCTTGGTAGTTTGGTGCACGGTGCCGGGCGACCGCGTCGCACGGCTTGTAGGACGACGCCAAGCGGCCCCAGAGTCCGGCTGGCGCGTCACCCTCGTCCGTCGAAAGGGCCCCACCATGTTCGTGCCGCTCCGTGCCACTCCTCGTGACTACGCGTGGGGGTCGTCGACGGCGATCGCGGAGGTGCTCGGGTCCGAGCCCTCGGGACGCCCGGAGGCGGAACTCTGGCTCGGCGCACACCCCGGGGCTCCGACGCCGATCGCGGATCCGCCGAGGGTGGGAGGGCACGCTGATCTCGAAAGCTGGCTCGCCGCCGATCCCGCCGCGCTCGGCGGGCACGGCTCGCTGCCGTTCCTCCTCAAGGTCCTCGCAGCGGCCCATCCGCTCTCGCTGCAGGCCCACCCCGACCTGCACCGGGCCGCCGCGGGCTTCGCCGCCGAGAACGCGCGAGGTGTGCCGCTCGACGCTCCGCACCGCAACTACAAGGACGCGCTCCACAAGCCGGAACTCATCGTCGCGCTCCGGGACGGCTTCGAGGCGCTCTGCGGCTTCCGCGAACTCGCCGCGACCGATGCGCTGCTCGTCGAGCTGGTGGCCTCGGCACCCGATCCGGCTGCGGCAGCGCGCATCACGATGCTCCGCGGGATGCTGGCCGCCCCCGACGGGCTCCGCGACACCGTGCGGATCCTGCTCGAACAGCTCCCCGGCGGGCTGCTCGACGCCCTCGTCGCGTCCGCCGTGGCTCCCGGGTCGGGTGCATTCGACGCCGAGCGGGCCCTGGTCGGGCGGCTCGCGGAGGAGTATCCGGGCGATCCCGGCATCGCGGTCGCCCTGCTCCTCAACCTCGTCACGTTGCGAGCCGGCGAAGCGCTCTACCTCCCCGCCGGCAACATCCACGCCTACCTCAGGGGGATCGGCGTCGAGCTCATGGCCGCGAGCGACAACGTCCTGCGCGGCGGGCTCACGCCGAAGCACGTCGACGTGCCCGAGCTGCTCGAGGTCCTGGAGTTCGAGCCGCGGCCGGTGCCGTGGCTGACCCCGACGGACCTGGGTGGGGGACGCAGCCTCTTCGTCCCGGACGTGCCGGACTTCGAGCTGCTGCGGGTGGATCTGCCCGCAGAGCCGTCCGAGCAGGATCCCTCGTTCCACCTCCCCGGACCCGGCATCGCGATCGTGACCGACGGTTCGGTGCGGATCACCGGAGCCACCTCGTCGGTGGAGCTCGCTCGAGGTGGCTACGCCTTCATCACGCCCGACGAGGCGGAACTGCGCTTCTCCGGGACCGGGACCCTCTTCCTCGCGACGACCCAGGGCTGACCGCCCGGCCGACTGGTCCGGTCCACGCAGCTCAGGCGCTCTCCCGCATCCCGAAACTCCGCCGGTAGGCGGCGGGCGTGGTGCCGAGGACGCGGTCGAAGTGATGACGGAGGACCGCCGCGGTGCCGAACCCGGTGTCCGCAGCGATCCGCTCGACACCGTGGTCGGTGCGTTCGAGCATCTCCTGCGCTCGGAACAGGCGTTGCCGGTTCAACCAAGCGGCCGGCGTGCTGCCGAGCTCCGAGCGGAAGCGGCGCGCGAAGGTCCGCTCGGACATGTGCGCCTGCCGCGCGAGACGCCCGATGGGCAGGTCCTCGGCGAGGTGGTCGAGCATCCAGTCGACGACCGGGGCGAGCGACTCGCACTGCTGCGCCGCGACGGGGGAGAGGACGTACTGGGCCTGACCGCCGTCGCGCTGTGGCGGGACGACCATCCGGCGGGCGATGACGTTGGCGCTCGCCGCGCCGTACTCCTGTCGTACCAGGTGCAGACACGCGTCGATGCCGGCAGCGGTCCCCGCGCCCGTGATGACCTTGCGGTCCTCGACGAACAGCACGTCGGGGTCGACGGTGGTTCCCGGGAACATGGTCTGCTGCTCGCTGGTGTACATCCAGTGGGTCGTGCTGCGGCGACCGTCGAGCAGCCCCGCCTGACCGAGGACGAACGACCCGCTGCACACGCTGAGGACCCAGGCACCCCGCGCCTCCGCCGCTCGGAGGACGCCGAGGTAGGCCTCGTCGACCGCTCCGCCACGCGATCCGCCACGACCGGTGATCACCACGAGGTCCGCCTCGGCCGCGAAGGACAGGTCGTCGTCGACGATCATGTCGAAGCCCCGCGCACCGTCGTCGCTCAGGTTCATCCGGACCGGACCTGGGTCCTTCGTGACGATGCGGAGGTCGAAGGCGGGACCGCCCTGGTCCGACCGGTCGATGCCGAAGACCTCGCAGACGACGCTGAACTCGAACGGTTGCAGCCCCGGAATGGCGAGCAGGGCGACCTTCGACAGCATGGGACCTCCGGATGATCGATTTGGCAGGAATGTGCTGCTTTGCGTCCATCCTGCCACTGGTGGCAGTTTTTCGCTATTCCTAGAGTTTCAGACATGTCCATCATCGCACTCGTCGTCGGCTTCCTCATCGTCCTCGTCGCGGTCGTCGCCTCCGCCGCGACCATCCGTGCCGTCCTGACGGACGGCTATCGCCGCGTCCCCGTCCGCCCCGCCGCACGGGGCACGCGCCTCCAGTAGTCTGGTCACTCCGTCTGCAGCACGGCAGGTGGAGGACTCCCTGGAGGAAGCATCGTGGCGTGGCTGGTGACGGGCGGAGCCGGATACATCGGAGCCCATGTGGTTCGGGCCTTCCAGGCGGAGGGGATCGACGTCGTCGTCCTCGACGACCTGTCGAGCGGGCACGAGCGCTTCGTCCCGGCCGGGGTGCCGTTCGTCCGCGGAACCCTGCTCGACGGCTCGGTCCTCGAGCGCACCTTCTCCGAGTTCGAGCTGAGCGGTGTCGTCCATGTCGCCGGGTACAAGTACGCGGGTGTCTCCGTGCAGCGCCCGCTCCACACCTACGCCCAGAACGTCACGGCCACCGCGATGCTGCTCGCCGCGATGGAGGAGCACCGGGTGGAGCGCATCGTCTTCTCGTCGAGCGCCGCGGTGTACGGGACGACGGACGTCGACCTGGTCACCGAGGACACCCCGAAAGCGCCCGAGTCGCCCTACGGCGAGTCCAAGCTCATCGGCGAGTGGCTGCTCCGCGACCAGGGTGTCGCCACCGGGCTGCGTCACACCTCGCTGCGGTACTTCAACGTCGTCGGTTCCGGGACGGACGAGGTCTACGACACGAGCCCGCACAACCTCTTCCCACTCGTCTTCGACGCGCTTCTCGCCGGACGCACCCCCCGCATCAACGGTGACGACTACCCGACGCCGGACGGCACCTGCGTCCGCGACTACCTGCACGTCGCGGATCTCGCGGCCGCGCACGTCGCCGCAGCCAAGCGGCTCGATGCGGGTGAGTCCCTCGAGGCCGCCTACAACCTCGGGAGCGGCGACGGGTCGAGCGTCGGCGAGATCATGACCGCGATGGCGGAGGTGACCGGGATCGACTTCACCCCCGAGATCATGCCGCGGAGGGCGGGCGACCCCGCGCGGATCGTCGCGTCCGGTGCGCTCGCAGCTCGCGATCTCGACTGGCGGATGCGACACGATCTGCGCCAGATGGTGGAGAGCGCATGGCGGGCCAGGCGCGCCGCCGACTGACGTCGCGCGACCGCATGATCCGCCCAGGCAGGCCCCGACACCCAGTTCGGGTCACACCCGGCGCGTCGCGAACCCTCACCTCGTGATTGAGGCTTTACGATGTGCGACTTGACTCGACCATAACTACAAGGGTGTAATTATGTATCGCGCCGCGTGGCGCAGGGTACGACTAGGTGGGGAGACGGTATGGCGATTCCTGAGTATCGTGCCGGAGTACCCGACGACTGGTTCGTCGATCCGGTCAATCTCGGAGTCCCCGGCGTCCGTCAGCCCGCTGCCGAGGGCGAGGACGACACCCAGCTCTCCTGGCAGACCGACGCGCTGTGCGCGCAGACCGACCCTGAGGCGTTCTTCCCCGAGAAGGGTGGCTCCACGCGCGACGCGAAGCGGATCTGCACCAGCTGCGACGTCAAGTCGCAGTGCCTCGAGTACGCACTCGCGAACGACGAGCGCTTCGGCATCTGGGGCGGCCTGTCCGAACGCGAGCGTCGCAAACTCCGCAAACGCGCCGTCTGACCCGTCGCCGGACGCTGACCGAACCGCTCCCGACTCACCGGAACACCCCCGATTCGGGGCGCGCCCGCTCGGTTCCCGCTCTTCCGGCCGGACCCGCTTAGTCTGAATCCGATGTCTCCCCGAGTAACGGCGATTCTCGTGGTGCGCGACGGCTCAGAGCCGCTCGCACGCACGCTCGACGCCCTCCGTGCCCAGACCCGTCCGGCGGACGGGATCATCGCCGTCGCCACCCGCGCGAGTGAGGCGACGATCGAGGAACTCGGTCGCGTCCCCGGCATGAAGCTCGTGACCTCGACCGAGGACCTCAGCTTCGCGCAAGCTGTGGCCGCCGGCGTCCGCGTCACCGATCAGCCGGAGGACGCCGAGCAGATGCTCTGGTTGCTCTCCGAGGACACGGCTCCCGAGCCGACGGCGCTCGCGGCCCTGTTGGGCGCCCTCGAGGTCTCGCCGTCCGTCGGTGTGGCCGGCCCGAAGATCCTCGACTGGGACGACGCGTCGTTCCTCCGTCGCTACGGTGAGACCATCACCACCCTCGGGGCGGCGGTCCCGGTGGTCGAGGACGAGCTCGACCAGGCCCAGCACGACACGATGAACGACGTGATGGCGGTCGGTCCGGCCGGCATGCTCGTGCGCCATCAGCTGTGGGACCAGTTGGGCGGCTTCGACCAGGCCCTCGTGGCGGACGACGCCCTCGACTTCTGCATCAGGACCCGCCTCGCGGGCTACCTGGTCGCGGTCGTGCCGACGGCGCGGGTCGCCTCCGCCGGCGAAGGCATCGCCGGGCCCTCCTGGTCGAACCGGCTCGGCGCGCGTCGTCGTCGCCATCGCCAGGCCCGCGCCGCACAGCTCCACCGGCGTCTCGTCTATGCACCCGGGATCATGGTCCCCGTGCACTGGCTCAGCCTCGTGCCCCTCGCCATCCTGCGGGTCATCGGCCACTTCGTGAAGAAGCAACCCGAGCTCGTGCTGGGCGAGCTCTCGGCGGCGTTCGCCGTCGCGTTCTCCGGAACGAAGGTCGGGAGTGCCCGGCGCCAGCTCGCGAAGAACCGCACCTTGGGCTGGTCGAGCATCGCCGGCTTGCGGATGCGACTCGACGAGGTCCGACGCAAACGCGCGCTCGCGCGGGAGGCGACGCAGATCGGCTTCATCGGTGAGGAACGCGACCTCCGCTTCTTCTCCGGCGGAGGCGCCTGGGTCGTCCTCGCGACGGCGGTCATCGGAGCGGCGATCCTCGCTCCGCTCCTCGGAGCCACGTACCTCACCGGTGGGGGACTCCTCCCGCTCTCGGCGACCGTCGGCGAACTCTGGCAGCACATCGGCTTCGGGTGGCGCGACGTCGGCCTCGGCTTCGTCGGTGCCGCCGACCCGTTCAGTGCGGTCCTCGCGGTGCTCGGGACCATCACCTTCTGGCAGCCTTCGTTCTCCCTGGTCCTGCTCTTCCTGCTCGCGCTGCCGCTCTCGGCGCTCGGCGCCTGGTTCGCCGCCACCCGGCTCACGGAGCGCAGCGGTCCTCGTGCGGTGGCGGCGCTGCTCTGGGCGCTCGCCCCGACGCTCCTGACCGCGCTCGCCGACGGTCGTCCCGCCGCCGTCATCGTCCATGTCCTGCTGCCCTGGCTCTTCTACGCGGGTGTGGTCGCGTCCCGGTCGTGGGCCGCAGCCGGCACGAGCGCCTTCCTGTTCGCAGCGATCACAGCGAGCTCGCCGTCCCTCGCCCCGGCGTTGCTCGTCATCTGGGTCGTGGCGATGGTCTTCGCCGGTCGAGGTGTCGCCAGGGTCGGACTCGTCCCGATCCCCGCCATCGCGCTGTTCGCCCCGCTCATCTGGCAGCAGGGGCTCCATCGCGACAACTGGCTCGGACTCCTCGCCGACCCGGGCGTCGCGACGCCCGGGTCCGCGGCGTCCGGCTGGCAACTGTCCCTCGGCTTCCCCGGCGGCAGCCTGGGTGGATGGAGCCAGCTCGGCGCAGCGCTCGGGCTGCCGGGTGCGACTCCCGCCATCGTGGTACCCGCGCTGCTCGCGCCACTCGCGATCGTCGCTCTGCTGGCCCTGTTCCTCCCGGGCTCCAGACGGGCCGTCCCGTTGCTGATCGCGGCGTTCCTCGGACTCGTGTCGGCGGTGTTCGCCACGCATCTCCTCCTCGCCTCCGCCGCCGGAACGGCCGTCCCCGTCTGGGCCGGCGCGGCGATCAGCCTCTACTGGCTCGGGATCGTGGGCGCTGCGACCCTCGGCCTCGACCGCATCCCGCGGTTCCGGGCTGTCCCGGCGCTCGTCATGGTCCTCGCCGCCGCGGTGATCGCCCTCCCGCTCGCCCTCGCCCAGCCCCTCGGCACCTCGGTGGTCCGCGAGAGCTCCGGTCGCCAGTTGCCCGCCTACGTGACGGCCGCGACGCAGACCGATCCTCGGCTCGGCACCCTCGTCATCACGCCCGGCGACGACGGGACCATCACCGCGGTCGTCATCCGTGGCCAGGGGGAGACACTCGACGGCCAGTCGACGATCGCCCAGACGGCCCCAGGCGTGTCCTCGGACGACCGCGTCGTCGCCGAGCTCGCCGGCAACCTCGCGTCGCAGAGCGGACTGGACCCGACGGAGACCCTCGTCGAGCACGGCATCGCCTTCGTGCTGCTGTCGCCGGTCGCAGACGGCGAGGAGCAGACGGTGGCGGGTCAGACCGCCGGCCGCGCGACGAGTGCGCTCGACGCCAACGCAGCGCTGGTCGCCGTCGGCGACACGACGAGCGGGACGCTCTGGCGCACCGTCGCGGACGTCGGCACCGGCCCCGAGCTCCCCACGTCCAACGTGCTCGGCACCCTCATCGGTGTCGGCCTGGGCGTCGTGTTCCTCATCACCCTGCTCCTGAGCATCCCCAACGGTGCGTCCCGCGACGGGTACCGCGCGGGATCCAGGAAGCCGGCGAAGCTGAAGGGCCGTGCCGCTCGTAAGGCGGCCGCCTCCGGGGCGACGGTCGCGGTGATCGACGACGACGCGACCGGCACCTATGACGACGAGGAACCGACCGCCGATCTCGACGACGAGGCGGAGGGATCCGAGTCGGCCGACACCGCCGACGCGTCGACCCGCCCGCCCAAGCCGCGCTGGTGGCGTCGGGGTCAGGCCTCCGCCGAGGCGCCCGCGCCCGCGGCGGTAACTGCCGAACCAGCCGATGACGCCGAGTCCGTCGACGACCGTGCATCGACCGTCGACACCGGGTCGGCCGACGACACCGTCGCTCGCGATGAAACCGTGCCGGTCGCGGACGACACCGTCGACACGGACCGCGACGTGACCGGGTCGACTCCAGACGCCGACGCCGACACGAACACCACAGCCGACGAGGTCCCCGACGAACCGGCGGTCGCCACGGGCGATGTCGCCGTGCCCGATCCGGATCCGAGCGACTCCACCGAGACGACGCCGGATCCCGACACCACCCGCCGGGACACCCCGGGAACGGAGCAGCCGCATGCCCAGTAAGCGCGGAGTCGCCATCACCTCCGGTCGGATCGTCACCGGCCTCGTCGGGATCGGGATCGCCGCGGTCACGATCGCAGCGGCTGGGCAGCTGCCCCTCCCGACGGTCGAGATCGCCCCTCAGGACATCCGAGTCACCCCGGTGGCCGGCGATCAGTCGGTCGTGTGCCCGGGGCCGCTGCTCGCCCTGGCCCAGGACGCGACGGCCGCCACGGCAGCCGGCTCCTTCGGCCCGGCGAGTGTCGACTTCGGAGCGAACGGGGTGACGCCCACGACGAGTGAGCTGGCAGCACCCGACAACACGAGCGGTGCGGCGGACGGCGGACCCACGGTGATCACCGTCCCCGGCGCGACCGACGGCACGGTGACGCCCCTGAGTGGCGCGCAGTCGCAGATCGCCGCCGAAGCCGAGGTCGCCGGTCTGGCGGCCGCCGCCTGCACGCCGGCATCGGCCGAGAGCTGGCTCGTCGGTGGTTCGAGCGACATCGGTCGTACCACCCTGATCCTCCTGAGCAACCCGTCGGCCGTCGACGCGAACGTGACCCTCGAGGTCTTCGGTGCCGCCGGGCGGATCGACGCTCCGGGTGCCGCCGGGATCGTCGTCGCCACCGGCACGCAGCGCGTGATCGCCCTCACCGGCCTCGCACCCAACGAGCCGACCCCGGTCGTGCACGTGACGAGCGAGGGCGGCCAGGTGGTGGCCGCGCTCCAGCAGAGCACGGTCCGCGTCCTGACCCCCGGTGGTGTCGAAGTCCAGGGGCCGACCGCGTCGCCGTCGACCGACCTCGTGATCCCGGGCGTCGTCGTCACGGCCCCGGCGGCCGCCGGGGCGAGCTCCGACACGGCGTCCGTCGACGACCGGGCGACGGCCCTCAGACTGTTCGCGCCGGGATCCGAGCCCGCCGACGTCGTCATCACCGCCACCCGAGAGAACGCGAAAGACGAGCCGATCGTCATCGACGCGACCATCCAGCCGGGAGTTCCCGGTGAGATCGCGCTCGCCGAACTCCCGGCCGGTGAGTTCTCGCTGGAGGTCACCTCGACCCGACCCGTGGTCGCGGCGGCCAGGACGAACTCGCGCGGCGGAACGCTCGAGGACTTCGCCTGGTTCGGAGCGACACCCGCTCTCGATGACACCGCAGCCTTCACGGTCCCCACCGGGCCGGGGCAGAAGCTCCACGTCTTCAACCCGTCTGGCTCCGAGGCCGAACTCACGCTGACGGGGGCTGACGGCAAGGAGACCACGACGAAGGTCGGAGCCGGAGCGGCGGTGACGATCGGCGTCGGCGCCGGTCAGAGCTACGTCCTCGCCGGGGCCGACGGCCTCCACGCCTCGATCAGTCTCGCTGCGGCGGGGCGGCTCACGTCGCTGCCGGTCACACCGCCGAACCCACTGGCGGCACCGATCAGCGTCTACCCGCGCTGACCGCGGCGGCCTCGGGTCAGAGGAACCGGTAGCGTTCCGGCCCGAGGTCCCAGGGGTCCTTGCCGAGGAGCTCGGCGACGGCGCGGAACACGCAGCTCTCCACCATCATGCGCTGATGCAGCTCGTCGTTCCGGTGGAGCTTGCTCATCCGCTGGATGGGCAACCGGTACAGGATGATCCGTCGGCGTGCTCGGTCGACGAACCAACGGTCGACGCCGTCCGTCCCGGAGTTCTGCGCGGGCATCGCGCCGACCTCGAACCGGACGTCGGCGAGTTCGGCGGGCCAGGCTCCGCGGAGGTAGTCGGCGGTGGTGGCGACCGTCAGGTCGAACTGGTCGATCCGGGTGTCGATCGGTGGAACGTCCGGTCCGACGACGCTCGAACGACCGTTGCGACCGTGCCGTGATCGGCGGCGCGAGAGGGCGCCTCGCGTCTCCTCGTCAGCCTGCGCCATGCGTCCAGTCTAGGTGTCGTCGGCGGCCCGGTTCAGACCCGCTCGACCGGCGAGCCGGACGGTGCCGCCGTCGCCCGCGGGCTACGCTGGGGCAAATGGTGGACAGGATGTGTTCGAAGGTCGGCTGCTCGCGCGAGCCCGTGGCGACGCTGACCTACGACTACCGTGACTCGATGGCCGTCCTCGGACCGCTGAGCATCGAGAAGAGCCCGCACAGCTACGACCTGTGCTCCATCCACGCCGTGCGGCTGAGCGTGCCGCAGGGCTGGAGCGTCGTGAAGCACAGCGTCCTCGGCGACGTCGGCTACGGCTCCTGACCAGCGGCATCCCACCGCGCCGTGCCGATCTCGGGGCCGACATGAAGGTCCACGACGCGTGACGGTCTGCGAGAATGGCGTCATGAGTTCTTCCGCACCGTCTGCCCCCACGACCACCCTGCCCTACAAGGTGGCCGACCTGTCGCTCGCCGAGGCCGGCCGACACCAACTCCGCCTCGCCGAGAACGAGATGCCCGGCCTGATGGCCCTCCGCGAGGAGTTCGGCGCGAGCCAGCCGCTCGCCGGCGCCCGTATCGCCGGTTCGCTGCACATGACGGTGCAGACCGCGGTGCTCATCGAGACGCTCGTCGCGCTCGGTGCCCAGGTGCGCTGGGCGAGCTGCAACATCTTCTCGACCCAGGACGAGGCGGCGGCCGCCGTCGCCGTCGGTCCGCACGGGACCGTCGAGGAACCGGCCGGTGTGCCGGTCTTCGCCTGGAAGGGCGAGACGCTCGAAGAGTACTGGTGGTGCACCGAGCAGATCTTCGACTGGTCGACCGAAGCGGCCATGGCCGGAGCCGAGTGGACCGGCCCCAACCTCATCCTCGACGACGGTGGCGACGCGAGCATGCTCGTCCACCAGGGCCGTCGGTTCGAGCTGGCCGGAGCGGTCCCCGACACGACCGACGCCGACAGCCACGAGTACAGCATCGTCCTCGACGTGCTCCGTCGCTCGCTCGCCGGCAGCAGCGACCGTTGGACGAAGGTCGCCGCCGACATCCTCGGCGTGACCGAGGAGACCACCACCGGTGTCCACCGCCTCTACGAGCTGGCCAAGCAGGGTGAGCTGCTGTTCCCCGCGATCAACGTGAACGACTCGGTCACGAAGAGCAAGTTCGACAACAAGTACGGCATCCGGCACTCGCTGCCGGACGGCCTCAACCGCGCGACCGACGTGCTCATCGGTGGCAAGGTCGTCTTCGTCGCCGGCTACGGCGACGTCGGCAAGGGTGCTGCCGAGGCCCTCCGCGGGCAGGGCGCTCGGGTCATCGTCTCCGAGGTCGACCCGATCTGCGCCCTCCAGGCGTCGATGGACGGCTTCCAGGTCGCGACCCTCGAGAGCGTCGCCGACCAGGTCGACATCATCGTGACGTGCACCGGCAACTTCAACGTCGTCACCCTCGACCACATCCTCGCGCTCAAGCACCTCGCGATCGTCTCGAACGTCGGGCACTTCGACAACGAGATCGACATGGCCTCCCTCGAGGCGCTCGAGGGCGCCGAGAAGATCGAGATCAAGCCCCAGGTCCACGAGTGGCGCCTCCCCACCGGGCGCAGCGTCCTCGTGCTCAGCGAGGGACGACTCATGAACCTCGGGAACGCGACGGGGCACCCCTCGTTCGTGATGAGCAACTCGTTCACGAACCAGGTGCTCGCACAGCTCGAGCTCTGGACGCGGATCGAGGAGTACCCGATCGGCGTGTACGTGCTGCCGAAGCACCTCGACGAGAAGGTCGCACGCCTGCACCTCGACGCGCTCGGCGTGCAGCTGACGACGCTTACGGGCGAGCAGGCCGACTACATCGGCGTGCCGGTCGAGGGCCCGTACAAGGTCGACCACTACCGCTACTAGGCGGTGCCGCCGGTTCCCCGCCTCAGCGGTCGGGGAACCGGTGCGGCTGACCGCTGAGTACCGGCTGGAGGAGCGACAGGCGCTGACGGGCCGCGAGCTGGGCCTGGTACTCGCGTTCCCGGCGGATGACGGAGACCCCGACGAGGAACGCCTCCGGCGGAGCGATCGGCAGCGGCGACACGAATCGGGACACCTCTGCCGCGAGTTCGGCCGCCAATCGGGTCCTCGTGGCCGGGGTGAGCGATCCGGCCTGCTTGAGGAACTGGGTGACGCGCCGCGCCAGCGGATCGGGCAGCCGGGCCACGTCGGCACCGCCGGCCCAAGCGGCGAGCTGCGGTGGGATCATCGCGACGGGCTCCACCACCCGCGGCAGACGCTCACGTTGACTGTAGGTCCCGGCGAGCACGTCGCCCAGACGCTTCGAGCGAGCACTGAGCAGGCCGGTGAGTGCGGCGATGCCGCCGGCTGTGGCGTAGATCTCGAAGTACCCGGTGAGGGCACGGATGAACGCGTGCCGGAAGCCGGGTGCACCCCCGTCGTCTCGGACGATGCGGGCACCGACGACCAGTCTGCCGAGCGACCGTCCGCGGGTGGCGATCTCGACCGCCGCAGGCAGGACGACGAGGCAGAGCACCGTCAGGCCGAGCACGATGGCGGTGAACATCGCGGTGTCCATGGCGACCCCGGACAGGATCCAGGAGAACATCGCGAGCATGAGGCCGACGAACACGAGGATCGACACCACGTAGTCGATGATGGCGCCCGCCGCGCGCAGGATGAATCCGGTGGGCCGCACGTCGAGGGCGACCGCCTCGCCGGTGATCAGCTCGGTGCCGTCGTCCAGCGTCGTCTCGTGCAGCGGGACCCGGGCCGGTTCGGACATGTGCTCCATTCAAGCAGATGCGCGGGGGACCGGCCATGGAGCGCCACCACCGCGTAGCATGGCTGCGATGGACCTCGACGCCTACTCCGCAGCCCACCGCCAGGAATGGGACCGCCTCGACGCGCTCGGCAAGCAGCGGTTCTTCAGCGGGCCGGAGGCCGACGAGCTGATCGACCGCTACCAGGCCGGAGCGACCCAGCTCTCCGCGATCAAGACGACGGCCGGATCGACCCTCGTCGGCGACCGCCTCTCGGTGTCGCTCTCGCGGGCGCGCCTCCGGTTCACCGGGGCCAGCGCGAACGTGTTGTCGAGTGTCCCGCGGTTCTTCGTCCTGGCGCTGCCGGCCGCGCTCTACCGGGTCCGATGGGTGACCCTCGCGGTCGCGGTCGCGACGGTCGTCATCGCGAC
The DNA here is from genome assembly GCF_014841195.1 of Plantibacter sp. CFBP 8798. Taxonomy (NCBI): domain Bacteria; kingdom Bacillati; phylum Actinomycetota; class Actinomycetes; order Micrococcales; family Microbacteriaceae; genus Plantibacter; species Plantibacter sp. CFBP 8798. The sequence continues at coordinate 308,702 of NZ_JACYTS010000004.1, read as the reverse complement.
CCTGTACGCCGTGTGGATCGCCGGCAACCCACAGGTCCTCGCGAACCTCGGTACCGACGCCCAGCTCAAGCAGTACGTCGAGGACGACTTCGTCGCCTACTACTCCAACAACCCGGCCGCGAGCTTCGCCGGCCAGGTGTGGACGAACAACGCGTGGATCGCAGCGCAATGCGTCGCGTTCGGCATCAGCGGTGTCTGGGTCCCGTACATCATCGTCACCAACGCCCAGGGGGTCGGGCAGGCCGCGGGGGTCATGTTCGCCTACGGCAAGGGCGACGTGTTCTTCGAGTACATCCTCCCGCACGGCATGCTCGAGCTCACGGCGGTGTTCGTCGCGGCCGCGGCGGGTCTGCGCATCTTCTGGGCCTGGGTGGCACCGGGCCCACGGACGAGGGGCCAGGCGCTTGCGGAAGAAGGCCGAGCACTGTTCACGATCGCCATCGGGCTGGTCATCGTGCTCTTCGTCTCCGGGCTCGTCGAGGGCTTCGTGACGCCGGCACCGTGGCCGTGGGCGGTCAAGATGATCATCGGCGGGGGAGCGCTCGCCGCATTCCTGACGTACATGTGCTGGTGGGGCGGCCGCGCGTACCGCTCGGGCGAGCGGGGTGATCTGGCTGAGTTCGAGGCTGGCGCGAAGCGGATCGTCGCCGGCTGACGGCTACTCGCCGGCTTCGGATCGTGCGCGGCGCTCGGCGTTCCTGGCGTTGACCCGGGCGTTCTCGGCGTTCACCTCGGCGTGGACGGCGCGCTCCTGCACGAGCCAGGCGGGCAGCGTGCGGAGGAGCTCCTGAATCTGTTCGGTGGTCAACGCCTCGGTGATCTCGGCGCGAGCCAGACCGGAGGTCGACACACCCAGCTTGCGGGCGACGACGTCCCGCGGGTGCGGTCCGTTCTTGCGGAGCTCGACGAGCCAGTCCGCCGGGTTCGCCTGCAGTTCGAGGAACGCCGACCGCGTGATCGGCTCCTCCTGGAACGACGCCGGGGTCGCCGGCAGGTAGACCCCGAGCTTCTTCGCCGCGGTCGCCGGTTTCATGATCTGTTCGCTCGCACCCATCCGCTCAGCGTACCTCGCTGCGGTGTCCTCGCCCAACCGGCCGGATCACCCGTCGACTGAGCTGCAGTAGTGTGGCAAGCCGAGCAGTGGAGGCTTCGATGGACAGGCAGGACGACCAGGTCGACGGGATCGAGGTCGGCGACGACGGGATCGGTGCCGACACGGTGCCGGAGATCGTCCCGCCGGCGCTGACCGTCGCCTACGCGCGCGGCGTGAACCCGGGGAAGTGGGCGCGCATCTGGAGCGAGCGCCGTCCGGACGACGAACTCCGCCTGATCCGAGTGGACCTCGACGAGCAGCGAGCGGTCCTGGCCTCCGGTGCGGCGGACGTCGTGCTCGCCCGGGTCCCGATCGACCAGGACGGGCTGAACACGATCGCCCTGTTCGAGGAACTCCCCGTCGTCGTCTTCGCCAAGGGCGCTGCACTCGGAGCCGAGGACACGGTCGGGATGGCCGCGCTCGCCGACGAGCAGCTGATCATGACGCCGCTCGTCCTCGAGTGGGCCGAACGTGCCGCCGTGCTCGGGTTCGACGCCCCGGCGGCCCCGTTGACCGACGACCCGGAGGCAGCGGTCGAACTGGCCGCGTCCGAGGTCGGGATCGTCGTGGTCCCGCAGTCGGTCGCGCGACTGCACCAGCGGAAGGACGTGGAGTACCGTCCGATCGCCGATCTTCCTTCGATCCCGGTCGTGCTGGTCTGGCCGCAGGACCGCGAGGACGAAGCCGTGGAGGAGTTCATCGGCATCGTGCGCGGACGCACGGCCAACAGCTCGCGACGGTCCGCCCCGACCGAGCAGGCCGCCGCTCCTGCACCGCAGCAGGCCGCGAGACGACGGAAGAAGCCGAAGGCCGGTTCGACCCAGGGCACCGCCGCCGGGACGAGCCGAGGCGCCCAGCTCGCCGCGCGCAAGGCCAAGCAGGAGGAACTCGCGCGGGAACGCCGCAAGAAGCGCAAGGGCCGCTGATCCGTCGATCCGGTTCCGGCCGGCACTCGGAGGAAGCCGCTCGATCGGCGACGGATCGGGCTAGAGCCGACCGGAGGCCTTGAGCGCGATGTAGGCGTCGGCGAGCGCCGGGGGGAGGGTCTCCGGCGAACCGGTGACGACGTCGGCCCCGAGCTGTCTGATCGCCGCCGACACGCGTTCGATGTCCAGCAGGGCGCGTTCGGCCGCAGCGGCGCGGTAGACGGTCTCGCGGTCGCCGCGGTCGCGCGTGGCCTCGAGGGTCGCCGGGTCGACGACGCTCGTCACGACGACCGTGTGGCGCTGCGTGAGCTGGGGGAGGACGGCGAGGAGCCCGCGCGCGGCCCCGGGGGCGTCGATCGAGGTCTGCAGGACGACGAGGGCGCGCTGGTTCGTGATCTGCCTGACCTGGCCGGGGACAGCGTCCCAGTCGGTCTCGATGAGTTCCGGGTCGACGAGCGCCATCGCATCGACCATCCTGGAGAGGAGTTCGGCGCCGGTCGCCCCCTGGACGCGACCACGCACGCGACGGTCGTAGGCGAGATAGTCGATGCGGTCGCCTGCTCTCGTGGCGAGCGCGGCCAGGAGGAGCGCGGCTTCGAACGCGGTGTCGATGCGCGGCTCGTCGGCGATGCGCGCGGCGGAGGTGCGGCCGGTGTCGGTGACGATGACGACCCGGCGGTCGCGCTCTGGCCGCCAGGTGCGGATCATGACGTCGCCGCGTCGTGCCGTGGCACGCCAGTCGATCGAACGGACGTCATCACCTCGCACGTATTCGCGGAGGGAGTCGAACTCGGTGCCCTGACCGCGGACCATGACGCTCGTCGCGCCGTCGAGCTCGCGGAGGCGTGCGATCCGGCTCGGGAGGTGCTTCCGGGAGTTGAACGCCGGCAGGACTCGGAGGTGCCCGGCGCTGTTCAGCGTCGCCTGTCGAGCCAGGAGACCGAGCGGACCGAACGACCGCACCGTGACCTGGGACACCCGTCGCTCGCCCCGACGGAACGGCGTGAGCACCAGGCTGACGCTCCGCCGCTCACCGGGCGGGAGGTCGACGCGGAGTCGCTCGGCGGGCGCGCCGGCGGACGGCTGCCAGGCGTCGCGTACCAGCGCCCGGACGCGGCGACCTCCGCGGTTGGTGAGGAAGAGAGTGCTCGTCGCCGAGTCACCGAGCCGGACCCGGGACGGCAGCTGCCGTTGCAAGACGATGTCCCGAGGCGAACCGGCGACCACGAGGTCGACCGTTCCGAGCGCGGCGGCGAGCACGAGCCATGCGATGAACGCCGGAGCTGCGTCGCCCGTGAGCACGCCGAGCACCACGATCGGCACGATGCCGAACGCGACGAGCGCGACGAACCTCCCGGTGACGGCCATCTAGATGGGCACCTGCACCTGCTGCATGATCGAACGCAGGATCGCGTCGACCGAGACGCCCTCGAGCTCGGCCTCGGGCCGCAGCTGCATGCGGTGGCGCCACACCGGGAGGACCATCGTCTGCACGTGGTCGGGGGTGATCGACTGGTAGCCGCTCAGCCAGGCCCAGGCCTTCGCCGACGCGAGGAGGGCGGTCGTCCCTCGGGGGCTGACCCCGAGCCGGACGGACGGGCTGCGCCGAGTGGCGCGCGCGAGGTCGACGATGTAGGCGAGGACGTCGGCGCTGGCACCCACGCGTCCGACCTCGAGCTGCGCCGCCCGCAGATCGGCCGCGCCCATGACCGGCCTGACACCCGCGGCCGTGAGGTCGCGCGGGCTGAACCCGGCGGAATGCCGTCGGAGTACCTCCACCTCGACGTCGCGCTCGGGCACGTCGAGGACGAGCTTCAGCAGGAAGCGGTCGAGCTGCGCCTCGGGGAGCGTGTAGGTGCCCTCGTACTCGATCGGGTTCTGCGTGGCGGCGACGATGAACGGGTCCGGGAGTGGGAGCGAACGGCCGTCGACGCTGACCTGGCGCTCCTCCATCGCCTCCAGCAGGGCGGACTGGGTCTTCGGGGGTGTGCGGTTGATCTCGTCGGCGAGCAGGATGTTCGTGAACACCGGGCCCTCGCGGAACTCGAACTCGCCGGTCTTGGCGTCGTAGACGAGCGAGCCGGTGACGTCGCCGGGCATGAGGTCGGGCGTGAACTGCACGCGCTTCGTGTCCAGACTCAGCGCGTGGCTGAGCGATCGGACGAGGAGCGTCTTCGCGACGCCGGGCACACCCTCGAGGAGCGCGTGGCCCTTGGCGAGGAGCGCGATGACGAGCCCGGTGACGGCGGCGTCCTGACCCACGACGGCCTTGCCGACCTCGACGCGGACCTGGGCGAGTGCTCGCCGGAGGTCGTCGGGGTTCGGTGCGGTGGATCCTGGCACGGGGGCGTCGGTCATGGATGGTTCCTTCCGGTGAGGTCCGTGGCGCGCGCGACGGCGGCTTCGAGATCAAGCAGGTGATCGGACAGGGAGACGAGGTCGGCGTCGCTCGTCGGTACGGCGTCGAGCAGGACGGACCGCACGTGCCGAGGGTCGAGTCCGGCGAGTCCGGCGACCGTGTCGGCGACCTCGACGACGGAGGCGTGGCGCGAGAGGCCTGCGGCGACCGCGAGGCGGGACACGGTGCCGATCCGCAGCGCGTCGAGCGCCCGCTGACGGTTGCCGGACCGCTGGTAGAGGCGTGCGCGCCCCTCCATCGTCTCGCTTGCGCGGACCGCGACGGGCAGGTCCTCGATGACGAGCGGGCCGAAGCGTCGCCCGCGCCAGAACATGGCCAGGATCGCCGTGATGACGACGGTGCCGGTGACTCCGGCGACCCAGCTCGGCGTCAGCTCGTCGAGGCTCGGGGGACCGGTGACCGGAACGTCGGCGAGGCTCGGCAGGTACCAGACCAACTGCTCGGTGGAGCCGAGCAGGCCGAGCGCGAGGGCGGCGTTCCCCGCACGGTCGACGACGTCGTTCGTCGGGGCGTCGGCGGAGCCGAGTAGCACCCGTGCACCGTCCGTCTGCGTCACGACCGCGCTCCCGCCGCTGTCGGCGGTGAAGCAGCCCTCGGCGTCGGCGTCGGTGGTCGTGTACAGCGTCCACCCACCGGTGACCGTCCCGGCCCGCTCGGCGGTGGGGTCGCCGCAGTCGGACGACAGGACGTCGGCGGTGTCCGAGCTGCCCGCGAACGAGACGCCGGGGAACAGGGTGCGGAGCGCCGCGGCTCGCGGGGTGACGACGACGAGTCCGGCGTCGGCGTCGCTCAACCGCTCGAGCTGCGAGGCGTCGAGCAGTCCGCTGGGATCGAACAGGAGGACGGTGCTGTCGGTGTCCTCGACCGCCTCGAGCGTCGCGTCGAGCGTGGTGGTCTCCGTCACGGTGACGCCCTCCTGGCGGAGCACCTGCGCGAGCGCGCGTCCGCCGTTCGGGGTCTGGTTGCCCGGGCTGAGCAGGGCCGCGTCGATCGACGCGCCTCGCGTCGCGAACATGAGCACGAGGGCGATCCCAATGGCGAAGACCGCCGCGATGATCCAGAACCGGTTCCGTCGCAGCCGGGTCCGCAGCCGTGGTGTGGCGACGTCGGGCTCGGGCTGCCCATGCCCCGTGGGCTTCGTCGTGAGCGTCACCGGACCAGCTCCTCGGGGTCGGCGAGGAGCTGCGGCGCGGCGACAGAGAGCCGCGAGTCGAGCGCTTCGAGCTCCCGGTACTGTGCCTCGGTACCCCTCGCCTCGAGGTAGCGGACGGCGTCGAAGACGTCCGCGGCCTCCGCGAGCGCGCGCCCGTCCTGCGGGAACGCGGCCGCCGCCCGGGCGGCGAAACCGTGCGCCGTCGTGCCAGGGGTGACCACGACGATCGTCCGCTCGGACAGTCCACGAGCGATCGCCCGATACAGCTCCTGGAGCGCGAGGGTCCAGTCGCCGGCCGCGGCGGCGGTCCTCGCGTCCTGGCGCAACCGCTCGGCGGTCCGATCGTCGCGTTCGCCGAAGAGGTCGAGCTGGCGGGCGCTCCGCCGGTTGAGGCGGGGGACGCCCCACACGATGAACGCGATGACGATCCCGACGACGACCACGGTCATCGCGATGATCGGGAACAGGCCGGTGAAGGGGCCCTCACCCGGCACCCGGAGGGAGTTCACCCAGTCCCAGAACGCCTTCGACACGATGTCCCACAACGACGGTTGCGCTGTCTGGTACTCGGGCTTCGACAGCTCACGCTGCAGGAGGTCCCGGGCGCCCGGTGCATCCGGGACGAGCGGGACGTCGAGGCGCGACGCGAGGAACAGCGGGCTCATCGGGTCGCTTTGCCTCCGGCGGCCGCGACGTCGAAGGGGTTGTCGACCGTCTCGCGACCGCCGGCGCGCGCCTCGACGAACCGCGCGAGGTCGAGGTCGAGCCCCTCCTTGCGCATCCGCAGGTCCACATAGATCACCGCCGACGTGGCACTGATGACGACGACCGTGATCGCACCGATGATGACGGAGACGAGCAGGGACAGGCCCTGCGCGGCGATGGTGGCGACGATCATGGTCGCCTCCGAGTCCACCCCGACGAACAGCACGGGGACGAGGCTCGCGAGCAGGCTGATCGGGGTCGCGACGACCTGCGACGCGACACTGACGACCGAGGAGACGAGGAACTGGACGCCGAAGGTCCGCCAGAAATAGCCGTCGGTCAGGCGCCAGGAGCGAGCGAGCGAGGCGAAGACCTTGCCGTTCTCGAGGACGATGATGCTCGGTGTGAGGGAGAACTTCGTCCCGAGCCACACGGAAGCGGCGATCAGGACGAGCAGTGCGCCGATGCCCATGACCACCGTCAGGGCCACGCCCGCGGTCCCGCCGAGACCGGTCAGCACGAATCCGAGGCCCACCGCGACGGCGATGAACACCGTCACGACACCGATCAGGAGGAAGGTGTAACCGATGAGCGGCAGGAACCGCGCCTTCGTGCGTCGCCAGAGCACGCCGAGCGGCAACTTCTCGCCGAGGGTGCCGCGAGCGACCTCTTGCGCGATGATGCCCTGCAGGATCGCGCTGCCGGCGATCGAGACCGCCACCGGGATCAGGAAGGACAGGATGATGGCCGTGATCGCCCCGGCGCTGATGGCGTCCTCCTCGCCGGGGGCCGCCTGCGACAGCCGGCTCAACGAGAGCCAGGTGACGACGCCGACGATGACGAGGGAGAGGACGGCGGTGAGACCCTGCAGGAGGAGGGCGCTCCCGAACGTCGCCTTCGGGTTGCGTCGCAGGACGAGGAAGGGGGCGCCGAACAGGTCGCTGAAGGACAGCGGCCGGAGCGGGATGAGCCCCGGCTTCGGCGGCGGTGCCCATCCCTGCTGGGGACCCGGGGCCCAGGACGCACCGGTCGCGTACGGGTTCGCGTCATAGGCGGCGGTCGGAGCCGAAGGAGGGGTCCCGTACCCGGGCTGCTGAGCCTGGGGGTACGGCTGGGTGTACTGGGGCGGGACCTGCTGCGGATACGGATGCTGGCCGTATCCCTGCTGTGGGTACGTCGCCTGCGCCGGATACCCGAGCTGCTGGCCGTATCCCTGCTGTGGCGGATACCCGGGCTGCTGTGGATACCCCTGCTGCGGTGGCAGCGGCTGCGGTGTCGCCTGCTCCGGCGCCACCGGCTGTCGTGGCCCCTGCGGGGTCGCCCACGGGTTCGGATCCTGATCGCCCATCTCGCCCCCGGCTCGCTGTTCCGTGTCCATCAGCAACACCCCCTCGCCGTCTCGAACCCCTCCATGTTGTCACACCGAGCCTGCCCGCGACCGGCGGTTCGGCGGTTCTCCTGGACACTTCGACTACGCTGAGGCGAGACGTAAGGACACCGGTCAGGCAGCGCGGCCGGCCGGTCACACCCGAGACGGAGCTATGAACGCACGCATTCTCGTCGTCGATGACGACACCGCACTCGCCGAGATGATCGGCATCGTGCTGCGCACCGAGGGCTTCGAGCCGTCGTTCTGCGCGGACGGGGGCGGCGCGCTCCAGGCGTTCCGCGACACCAAGCCCGACCTCGTCCTCCTCGACCTCATGCTCCCGGGGATCGACGGGATCGAGGTGTGCCGCCTGATCCGTCAGGAGTCCGGTGTCCCGGTCATCATGCTGACCGCGAAGTCCGACACCGCGGACGTGGTGAAGGGGCTCGAGTCCGGCGCCGACGACTACATGGTGAAGCCGTTCAACCCGAAGGAGCTCGTCGCCCGGATCCGCACGCGGCTGCGCGCGCCGGCCGCCGACCTCGCGGAGACCCTCCGCATCGGCGACCTCACCGTGGACGTCGCGGGCCACGAGGTCCGTCGCGCCGACGGGGTCATCGGGCTCACGCCGCTGGAGTTCGACCTCCTCCTCGCACTGGCGAGCAAACCCCAGCAGGTGTTCACCCGCGAGATGCTGCTCGAACAGGTCTGGGGATACCACTACAAGGCCGACACCCGACTCGTGAACGTCCACGTGCAGCGGCTCCGCGCGAAGGTCGAGGAAGACCCCGACAACCCGAAGATCGTCATGACGGTGCGTGGCGTCGGATACCGCGCCGGCGCGGTCACCGGCTGATCCGACATGGCCTCCCGACTCGCCGGCTGGGCGGCCGACTGGCGGCTATGGCGGAGGTGGCCGCAGCAGGTGCGCTCGCAGTGGCGGCGCTCGCTGCAGTTCCGGACGGTCGCCATCACGGTCGGCCTCTCGGGACTCGCCATCCTCCTGACCGGTGCCTACCTCTCGTTCAGCATCGGCAACGATCTCTTCCAATCCCGACTGCAGCAGGCGCTCGGCGGCTCCGGTCGTGCCATCGCGTCCGCGCAGAGCATCCTCGACGCGTCCGACGCCAGCGAGCGCGTCGCCCTCCAGCAGCTCATGGGGACCGTCCGGACCGATCTCCAGACGACCTCCGGCAGCAGTCTCATCGCCGCCTACCGGGCGCCCGGGCAGGACCCCAGTCAGGTCACGCCTCCGGGCTTCGAGTCGCCGGGGCTGGGAGGGGGCGTCATCTCGGACGCGCTCAGCGAGGCGGTCCGGGCCGACCCGGACACCCTCCAGTGGCAGTCGGTGACCCTCACGGCCGCCGACGGCTCGACCACCGCCGGCATCGTCGTCGGTTCCATGGTGTCGATGCCGACCGCGGGGTCATACGAGATCTACCTGGGTTACGACCTGAGCGACTCGGAGCAGACGCTCGGTTTCGTCCAACGGACCCTCTTCCTCGCGGGCGTCGGCCTCATGATCCTCGTCGGTGGTGCCGCGTGGTTCATCGTCCGCTTCGTCGCGACACCGATCCGGTTCGCCGCCGAGACGAGTCAGCGTCTGGCCGGCGGCGACCTGGACGTGCGGATGCCCGAGAAGGGCGAGGACGAGCTCGCCATCCTCGCCCGCTCCTTCAACGGGATGGCCGCCAGCATGCAGAAGCAGATCAAGGAACTCGCGGACCTCTCGCTCGTGCAGCAGCGGTTCGTGTCGGACGTCTCACACGAGCTGCGCACACCTCTGACGACCATCCGCCTGGCCGGCGACGTGCTCTACGACCAGCGCGACTCCTTCCCACCGGCCACCGAGCGGACGGCCGAGCTCCTCCACGATCAGGTCGGGCGGTTCGAGATCCTGCTGGCCGATCTGCTGGAGATCAGCCGCTACGACGCCGGGAGCATCGAACTCGAACTGGAACCGACGAGTCTCGTCCATCTCGCGGAGGAGGTCGTGGAGGAGCTCCGACCGCTCGCGGAGCCGACCGGTTCGGACCTCCGGATCGTCGCACCGGGTGGCTACTCGGCGGTCCCGATGGACCCGAGGCGGATCCGGCGGATCGTGCGCAACCTCGTCGGCAACGCCATCGAGCACGGCGAGGGCAAACCGATCGTGGTGTCGGTGGACAGCAACGAGTCCTCGGTCGCGATCGCGGTGCGCGACTACGGCCAGGGCATGACGCGTGAGGCCACCGAGCGCGTGTTCGACCGCTTCTGGCGCGCGGACCCGTCCCGCAAGCGCACCATCGGCGGCACCGGGCTCGGACTCGCGATCTCCCTCGAGGACGCGGTCCTGCACGAGGGGTGGCTGGAGGTCTGGTCGGAGCCCGCCGCCGGCTCGTCCTTCCGCCTCACCATCCCACGCGAACCCGGGACGGAGATCGTCCGCTCGCCCATCAGCCTGCCGCCCGACGATGCGATCGAGTCCATCGTCGACGAGCTCACCGCGCCGACGACCCGCTCACTCCCGACCGTGCGATCGGCCGACGACGACAAGGAGGATGCTCGTGGTTGACGTCCCCGCACGAGCGCCGAGACGACGATCCGCAGTACGTCGGATCGCTGCGGCGGCGCTGCCGATGCTCCTCGTGGTGGTGCTCAGCGCCTGCGTGGGCATCCCGCGGGGCGGTTCCGTGCAGGACGGCGGAACGGTCGAGGGGGACGGCGGCGACGTCGACGTCAACTTCATCGCGCCGGGCCCCGCCGAGGGGGCGACGCCGGAGCAGATCCTCCGGGGCTTCATCGACGCCGCCGCGAGCCCGCAGAACAACTACGAGATCGCGCGCGAGTTCCTCGCACCCGCGCTCCGGTCCGACTGGGATCCCGACGCCGGAGTGACCATCGACCAGGGCGGCCGCACGTTCGCCCCGGTCGCCGACACGGTGCAACTCACCGTCAGCCCCGTCGCGGCGGTCGACGACCGGGGTGAGTACCGCGAATCGGGGAACTCGTCGCCACTGAGCTGGACCTACTCCTTCGAGCAGGTGCGGGGGGAGTGGCGGATCGCGGCCGCTCCGCCGGGCATCGTCCTCGAGTCATCGACCTTCGCCGACGTCTTCGCGGCCTACTCACTGAGCTACTTCGACCCGAGTTTCACCCGACTCGTCCCCGACCAACGTTGGTTCCCCTCGCGGGCGTCGACCGCGACGAGGATCGTGGGGGCGCTGCTCGACGGACCGGCGGAGTGGCTGAAGGGCGCGGTGGCGACGGCGTTCCCCGAGGGGACCTCGCTCACGAGCGACGCCGTTCCGGTCGAGGCCGGGACCGCGCGCGTGGACCTGACCAAACCGGCCCTGCAGGCGGACGCCGTCACGCTCCAGCGGATGCAGCTCCAGCTGAGCAGCAGCCTCGTGCAGCTGTCCGGCAGCGTCGGCGGGGTGGCCGCCGTCTCGAACGTCGCGATCACCGTCGTCGGCAATTCCACGCAGACGGTCTCGCCGCTGTCGCTCGCCGCACCGCGGGTCGACCCCCGGGCGCTCGTCCAGCGCGGGGACGAGTTCGGCTTCGCCTCGGAGAACCGGCTCGAGGCCGTGCCGGGGATCTCGACGGCGGTCGTGGCGGCCGGGGCCGACGCGGCCGTGTTGTCCGCCGACCATGACCAGGCCGCGGTCCGTTCCGCCGCCGGTGTCACGGTGATCCAGGCCGACGGCGACATCCGGCTCGTCGACAACCGCCCGGGACTCCTTCCGCCGACGATGGACCCGTTCGGCTTCACCTGGACCGTGCCGGCGGCGGCGCCGTCCGCGCTGCTCGCGCACGACGCCGCGGGTGGCACGGTGCAGGTCGCGACGAGTTGGACCGGCGCGTCCACGATCGATTCGATCCAGGTGTCCCGGGAGGGTACGCGCCTCGTCGCGCTGCTCCGGGACGGGACGCAGTCGCGGCTCGTGGCCGCCGCGATCATCCGCGGTGACCGGAACGCGCCGTTGCGACTCGGCGATCCCGTCGAGCTCCGCGTCATGTCCACGGAGGCGACGACCGTCACCTGGGTCGACGACATCACCGTCGCCGTCCTGCTGGGCGGCGGTGACGCGACGACGATCGTCACGCAGCAGATCGGCGGCCGCTCCGCGCCCGTGCCGAAGCTCGCGGACGTCACGAACCTGGTCGGGGGCAACGGACCGACGCAACTGCGGGCCCTCACGAGTGACGGTCGGCTGCTGTTGCCCCGTGGGTCGAGCTGGCAGGAGGCGGGCAGCGACGTCCGGTTCATCGCGACCCAGCTGGGATCACCCGACTGAGTGAACGCGCTCCACAGCGCGTTCGGAGTGCCGGGGCCGTCTGCGTCTCGGACGATGCGCCACCGGACGCGCCGCGTGGGCGCGACCATCGGATGATGCGATCCTCGTCGAGTCGAAGCACGCCCCTCGCTCATGCCCGCGAGGCCTGCCTGGACGCATGGGCCCTCGTGGTCCCGGTCACGTGCGCCGGATGCGGTGCGCCGGACCGCGGGCTGTGCGACGACTGCCGCAGGCGTCTGGTCCGACCGGCGGCCCCCGACGACGACGCCCACTTCGTGCGGTGGAACGGTGCGGACGGTACCCCCGGTCTCGCCGCCCGTCGCTACGACGAGTTCGTCGGCGCCATCCTCCTCGCCTACAAGGAGGATGCCCGGACCGGCCTCGTCCGACCGCTGGCCGCCGCACTCGAACCGGCGTTCCGGTCCGCCATGCTCGAGGCGAGCCGGGCGATGGGCGGCGTCTCGCCGGAGATCGCGACGATCCCGGCCAGACGACGCGCCGCCCGCGATCGGGGCTTCCACCCGGTGGAGCAGCTCGTGCGCCGGCTCGGCGCCAGACCGTCGCGCCCGCTGCGATGGGCGCGGGAGCCCGCCGACCAGCGGGACTTCGGCCGGGCGGAGCGTCTGGAGAACCTCGCCGAGGCCCTGGTCGCGCCACGGCGGCTCGACGGGCGCCGCTTCCTGCTCGTGGAGGACGTCGTCACGACGGGCGCGACCGTCGGGGAAGCGGTCCGGGCGATGCACGACGGCGGTGGCCTCGTCGTCGGCGTCGTGGCCCTCGCCAGGGTCGGACCGTGAACGGACGGTGGGTCACGAGGCCGGAAGATGAACGTTCCCTGAACACCGCTGATGACTTCCGCAGGCTCGGGCACTACGGTTGCAGAACGGCGTGAAAGGACCGCCCGGGACCGGGTGGTCAGCCGGATGAGGAGGTCGAACGTGGATATCAACATCGTCGGACTTGGACTCGGCATCACCGATCGGTTCCGCGAGTACGCGACCGAGAAGGCGGAGAAGGTCGCCCATCTGGTCGAGCAGGCGCAGTCGCTCGACATCAAGGTGTCCCGCCATCACGACGCCAACGGACGCAAGGGCGAGGACCGCGTCGAGCTGACGCTCGTCGGCCCCGGACCATTGGTCCGTGCGGAGTCGACCGGCTCCGACAAGTACGTGGCCTTCGATCTCGCGATCGCGCGGATGCTCGAGCGCGTCCGCCGCTCGAAGGACCGCAAGAAGGAGCACCGCGGCAAGCACCGCACCTCCCTGCACGCCGCCAGCAGCGAGGGGTTCAGCGGCGTCGACATCACTCCTGCCGCGCCGGAGCTGCTCGAGCAGGTCGCGACCGGCAGCGTCGCGACGCTGACCCACGAGGACGAGGAGCAGGAGGCGTACTCGCCCGTCGTCATCCGCACGAAGGAGTTCCCCGCGGAGTGGATGAGCGTCGAGGACGCCGTTGACCGCATGGAACTCGTCGGCCACGACTTCTTCCTGTTCATCGACGCCTCGTCGGAGCGGGCGAGCGTCGTGTACCGCCGCAAGGGCTGGGACTACGGCGTGATCAGCCTCGAGGACGGCTCGAACTAGCGTCCTGCACCCCGACCGACGCGGTCGCCCGGTTCGCCGGGCGGCCGCGTCGTGGCATGTCGGTGGCGACGTCGAAGACGGCGTCGTGTACCCGCAGGCGTGCCGAGGTCACCTCGAGCCAGTCGAGCTCGGCCAGGGAGCGTCGCCGTCTGGCTTCGAGCCCGATCCACGCGATGTCACCCTGCGGCGTCGCGGGGAGCGTCGACAGATCCTCGTCGAGCTGCTGCACGAGATCGAGCGCCCACGCGCGTTGGACGGCGATGACCCCGAACACGTCGACGCCGTCGAGTGACGCCGCGAGGGCGACCTTGTTCGGGAGTTCGTCTCGCGAAGCGCTCGCCGTGACGGGTGTCGCCCACCAGCGTTCGAGGACGTCGCGCCCGTCGGCGGTGATGCGGTAGAAGACATGCCCCTGCGCATCCACGGCGGCCCGCTCGACGAGCTTGTCCCGCTCGAGACGATCGAGGGTCGCATAGGCCTGGCCGACGTTGAGCGGTGTGTCGGGTGTCGTCCGCCGGTCGAACTCACCGCGCAGACGGTACCCGTAGTCGTCGCCGAGCGCGAGGATCGCGAGCAGACCGTGCTTGACCGACATCGAACCTCCATGAAATACCTACGCCGTAGGTGTCGCCAGCCTAGTGACCCGTCCGTCCCGCGCTGCGGCGGCGCTCCGTCGACATCCGTCCGCCCCTCGATACACAGCGTCCACTCAAGGGACTCCCCGCTAACATGTTCAGAGGACTGCCCCGTTCTGGTGCACCCCGTCCGTCCCGGTCAGTCGACCAGGACGGAGATCAGGAACACGTAATGGAGAGCAATTCGTGGCCTCACCACTTGAGAAGATCCTTCGCGTCGGCGAAGGTCGCATCCTCCGGAAGCTGACCAGCCTCACGAAGGCGGTCAATGCCCTCGAGGACGACTTCACGGAGTTGAGCGACGAGGAGCTGAAGAGCGAGACCGTCGAGCTGCGCGAGCGCTTCGAGAACGGCGAGACCCTCGACGACCTCCTTCCCGAAGCCTTCGCCGCGGTGCGCGAAGCTGCACGCCGCACGATCGGCATGCGCCACTTCGACGTCCAGATCATGGGTGGCGCCGCGCTGCACCTCGGCAACATCGCCGAGATGAAGACCGGTGAGGGCAAGACGCTCGTCGCGACCCTCCCGGCCTACCTCAACGCCATCGCCGGCAAGGGCGTGCACATCGTCACAGTGAACGACTACCTCGCGTCGTACCAGTCGGAGATCATGGGGCGCGTCTTCCGCGCGCTCGGCATGACGACCGGCGTGATCGTCGAGGGTCAGACGCCGGAGCAGCGCCGCGAGCAGTATGCGGCCGACATCACCTACGGCACGAACAACCAGTTCGGGTTCGACTACCTCCGCGACAACATGGCGTGGCAGGCCAAGGACATGGTCCAGCGCGGTCACTTCTTCGCCGTGGTCGACGAGGTCGACTCCATCCTCATCGACGAGGCACGGACCCCGCTCATCATCTCCGGGAAGGCCTCCGGCGAGGCGAACCGCTGGTTCCAGGAGTTCGCCCGGCTCGCGGTGCGACTCGAGCCCGGTGAGGACTTCGAGGTCGACGAGAAGAAGCGCACCGTCGGCGTGCTCGAGCCCGGCATCGAGAAGGTCGAGGACTACCTCGGCATCGACAACCTCTACGAGTCCGCCAACACCCCGCTCATCTCCTTCCTGAACAACGCGATCAAGGCCCGCGCGCTCTTCAAGAAGGACAAGGACTACGTCGTGATGAACGGCGAGGTGCTGATCGTCGACGAGCACACCGGGCGCATCCTGGTCGGACGTCGCTACAACGAGGGCATCCACCAGGCGATCGAGGCCAAGGAGGGCGTGGCCGTCCAGGCCGAGAACCAGACCCTCGCGACCGTGACGCTCCAGAACTACTTCCGTCTCTACGAGAAGCTGTCCGGTATGACCGGTACGGCCGAGACCGAGGCGGCGGAGTTCATGTCGACGTACAAGCTCGGCGTCGTCCCGATCCCGACCAACCGCCCCATGCAGCGCATCGACCAGTCGGACCTCGTGTACAAGAACGAGGAGGCGAAGTTCGCGCAGGTCGTCGAGGACATCGTCGAGCGCCACGAGCAGGGCCAGCCGGTCCTCGTCGGCACGACGAGCGTCGAGAAGAGCGAGTACCTGTCGAGGCTCCTCGCCAAGAAGGGCGTCAAGCACGAGGTCCTCAACGCGAAGAACCACGCGCGTGAGGCCGCGATCATCGCCCAGGCCGGTCGACTCGGCTCGGTCACCGTCGCCACCAACATGGCCGGTCGTGGAACCGACATCATGCTCGGCGGCAACGCCGAGTTCCTCGCCGTCGCGGAGATGAACGCCAAGGGTCTCAGCCCGATCGACACCCCCGAGGAGTACGAGGCCGCGTGGGACGAGGTCTTCACCGAGGTGAAGGCCGCGGTCAAGGAGGAGGCCGACAAGGTCATCGACGCCGGCGGACTCTACGTCCTCGGTACCGAGCGCCACGAGTCGCGCCGCATCGACAACCAGCTGCGCGGTCGCTCCGGCCGTCAGGGCGACCCCGGCGAGAGCCGGTTCTACCTGTCCCTCACCGACGACCTCATGCGCCTCTTCAACGCCGGAGCCGCGGAGAGCCTCATGGGGCGCCAGAACGTGCCGGACGACCTCGCGATCGAGTCGAAGATCGTCAGCCGCGCGATCCGCAGCGCCCAGTCGCAGGTCGAGGCGCGGAACGCGGAGATCCGCAAGAACGTGCTCAAGTACGACGACGTCCTCAACCGGCAGCGCGAGGCGATCTACTCCGACCGCCGCCACATCCTCGAGGGCGACGACCTCCACGATCGCGCACAGCAGTTCCTGGAGAGCGTCGTCGACGACGTCCTCGACGAGCACACCGGCGAGGGCAACGGCGACGACTGGGACTTCGACGCACTCTGGGCCGAACTGAAGACGCTCTACCCCGTCGGCCTGACGATCGACGAGGTCGTCCAGGAGGCGGGGACGAAGGGGCGGATCAACCGCGACTTCATGCGCCGCGAGATCCTCTCCGACGCCAAGCTCGCGTACACCAACCGCGAGGAGTCGCTCGGTGCCCCGGCGATGCGCGAACTCGAGCGCCGCGTCGTCCTCCAGGTGATCGACCGTCGCTGGCGCGACCACCTGTACGAGATGGACTACCTGAAGGACGGCATCGGTCTGCGGGCCATGGCGCAGCGCGACCCGCTGGTCGAGTACCAGCGCGAGGGCTACGCGATGTTCCAGCAGATGATGGGGCAGATCCGCGAGGAGAGCGTCGGCTTCCTCTTCAACCTCGAGGTCGAGGTCGCCGGCGAGGTCGATGCGGGCACCGCTGCACCGGCGATCACGGCCAAGGGCCTGACACAGGAGACCCCCGACACCGAGAAGCTCAGTTACTCCGCTCCGAGTGAGCAGGGTGGGGTCGAGGTCCGCAACCAGCGCGGGCAGATCGAGAAGGCGGCCACCGAACGCGCACAGCGGCTCCAGCAGACGAACCGTCCCGCCGGCGATGCGGCTGCGGCGACGAAGGCCGCCCCGGCCGCGAAGGCGTCGCGCGGGGCTTTCGGTCAGCAGTCCGAGGTGCCTGCGGCTGCTCCGAGCAACCGTTCGGACCGTCGGAAGCAGGGCAAGAAGAAGTAGGCCCACGCCGGAACGAACGGGAGCCCTCCGGACCATGGTGACGTCGGTTCGGAGGGCTCCCGTCTGTCGGTTGCGGGCGGATGTGCAGCGGCGGTCAGAGCACGCTCACCGAGGTCGCCCGCCAGCGGCCGTCCAAGCCCTCCAGCCGGATGGCCACGGCTCGGGACCGTGCTCGTCCGTGGACGATGACCACGGACTCGACGACGCCGTCGCGTGGCTCGGAGACGGTCACGGTGCCGATGGAGACGACCGGGACGGTGCCCGGGACACCGCGGACGCGTCGTGCCCGTTCGGCGAGGATCACGCGCTTCAGCAGGACGGTGTGCACGTCGGCGGTGATCCACCGCGCGAGCTGTGTGAGGTCGCGGGCTCCGGCGATCACCTCGATCACGCTCCGCGTGAGGTTCTCGAGCAGTGGTCGCGGATCAGGGAGTTCGGCTCGGGGCGCCGGCTGCGGCGCGAAGTAGTCGTCAGCGCCGGTGCGCGCCGCCGCCCGCATCTCCGGCGTGCGTCGCTCGGGGAGCGGAGGCGCCGGCCGGAGGCGAGCCGTGCGTGCTTCGGGCTCGTCGTCGTCGTGCCGGGCAACGGTGCTCATGGGGCCTCCGAGGGGTGAGCGGTCGCCACGAGTCGGGCGACCAGAATCTGACATGTCACACTCATCATGTCAGTTCCCTGGTGTCCAGGACCAGGGGTCTGTGGAGAACGCAGGACGTCGCCGCCCTCTGCGCACTACCGTCGGCGTATGCGTTGGGACAGCCTGTTCGACGATCTCGCCGGTCAGCTCGACGACGAGCTCGCCGTCGACGACGACGCCGTCCGCATCGAGGCCGAGCGGCTTCGGCGTGGGCGTCTCATCCTCCGCGAGCGGCTGGTCGCCCTCTGCGGCGACGCCGACGCACCAGGCCCGCTCGTCGTCGAACTCGTCGACGGGACGACCTGGCGGCTGCGGGTCCGGAGCATCGGGAAGGACTGGTTGCAGGCCGATTCCGGTACCCCGGGCGGCCGAGAGGTGGTCGTCCCGCTCGATGCGATCGCGGCGATCGCCATGACGCAGACGCAGATCGATTGGAGTCTCGACGACGTCGCGGTCCGCGAACCGCGACTGCTCGACCGCCTCACCGTCTCGTTCCTGCTCCGTGATCTGTGCCGACGCCGTGCAGCAGTGATCGTGCGGACCCGGACGGGGAGCTGGACGGGCACGGTCGACCGGGTGGGCCGCGACCATCTGGATCTGGCCGTCCACGAGCCAGGGTCGCCGCGCCGCAGCCGGAGCATCGAGCAGATCCGCGTCATCGTGCTCGCTGAGGTCGTCGTCGTCGAGCGTGCCGCCTGAGGCGGCGCGTCGGACGCTTGCCGGAACCGGGGCTCAGCCGAGGGGCGGCACGGGCCGGAGCATCGGGGCGCCGGTGAACTCGGCGAGTTCGGTGAGCTGGGCCTGGTGCCAGAGGCCTGCACGACGTGCCTCCTCGTACTGACCGCTGATGAAGGCTTCGAGTGCCGGGAACTCGATGCGCCACGGTCCGCTGCGCCCGATCCGGATGGCGGGCAGCTCACCGCTCGAGATGAGCTCGGCCACGTGCTGGGCCGAGACGTTCAAGACCTCGGCCGTATCGGCGACGGTGAGGAAGCGACCGAGCGGGGCCGCATCGCGCTGCGATTCCATTCCTCGATTATCCTCTCGCGCGGGCGGCGTCCGCCGGGCTGTGGATAACTTCGGCGCGATGTCCGGAGCCCGGGCAGCATGGGACCGGAGGCGGCGCACGGGGTGCCCATGAAGGAGGAGACGGTGCGGGGAATCGAGCGGGGACACGGATCGGAGTCGGGAGGAGCGCGAATCGACGGCGGGGAGCGGATGACCGACCGTCTCGCCGGACTGCGTCATGGTGTCGGCGGACGGCAGGTGTCCCGGTCGCGCATCTGGGTGGACCCACGCTTCCTGGTGGGCCTCATGCTGGTGGTCGCGTCGATCCTGGGAGTGTGGTGGCTCGTCACGACCTCGAGTCGGACGACCCCGGTGTATGCGGCGTCCGAGACGCTGACGCCCGGAACGCGGCTCGACCGCTCCTCACTCCAGGTGATCGACGCACGTCTGGGGTCGGTCGAGGGCGGGTACCTCGGAGCTGGAGCGGCACCGCCGCCGGGGATCGTCGTCACGCGGACGATCGCAGCGGGGGAGCTCGTGCCGCTCGACGCGCTCGGCGAGGCGAGCGCCGTCGGCGTGACCACGCTCGTCGTCGAACCGGCCGGGCGGCTCGGCGCCGACATCGTGCCGGGGACCGTCGTCGACCTCTGGGCGGCCGCGCCGGACGGCGACGGGTACGGTGTCCCGGAGGTGCTGGTCTCGGCCGCGACCGTCGTCCGGGTCGGCGAGGACGAAGGGCTCCTGTCGGGTCGTGGTTCGGTCGCCCTCGAGCTCGCGGTCCCGCGCTCCGCCGTCGCGACGGTGCTCTCGGCGACGGCGGCGGCGCACCTACTGTCCGTGGTCCCCACCGAGCCCGGCGAACGCTGATGCTGCGCGTCGGACTCGCCCTCGATCCACGGGTCGAGGGTGAGATCCTCGCGACGATGCTCGACCTCGGACACCGCGTCGCCTGGCGCTGTCACGACGGCGCCGAACTCGAGGATCGCGTCGGCGCCGGTACGCCCGTCGACGTGCTGCTCGTGTCACCCGGGGCCGACCGCCTGCGCGCCGAACTCATCGACCTCGCGGACCGCGTGGGCACGAGGGTCGTGGCGCTCGCGTCCGGCGAGTCCGAACGGCGCCATGCGGCTGGGCTCGGTCTCGTCGACATCGTCCTCCTGCCGGTCGATCCCGAGGAGCTCGATCGGAGCATCGCGCCGCTCGACCTCGGCGGCGACAGCCCTCGTCCGGTCGCCCAGGCCGCAGGGCGGGTCATCGCCGTGTGGGGTGCGGCCGGGTCGCCCGGCACGACCACCGTCGCCGCAGGCATCGCCAGTGAGCTCGCTGCGCGCGGCCGCCGGGTCGTCCTCATCGATGCGGACACCTACGGGTCATCCGTCGCGGCCATGCTCGGCCTCCTCGACGAGGCACCCGGGTTCGCCGCGGCCTGCCGACTGGCCGGAAGTGGGGCGCTCGACATCGAGCAGCTCGAGCGGATCGCGGTCGTCCATCCGTCGCCGTCCGGCGCGTTCCGGGTCCTGACCGGCATCTCGCGCGCGGCACGCTGGACGGAACTGTCGACCGAACGCGTCGCGACGACCATCGAACGGTGCCGGGCGTGGATGGACGACATCGTGATCGACACGGCGTTCTGCCTGGAGGCGGACGAGGAGATCTCGAGCGACCTGTTCGCGCCCAGACGGAACGGGGCGGCGTTCGCCGTCCTCGGGTCCGCAGACCGGGTGGTCGAGGTCGGTGCGGCAGACCCGGTCGGGGTCACGAGGCTGCTCCGCGGCCACGCGGAACTCGTCGAACTCGTCGACCCGTCGCGCATCTCGGTGGTGGTGAACCGGATGCGTGGCGTCGCGCTCGGTACCGGCCCGGCCGGTCAATTGGCGTCCACGCTCTCCCGTTTCGGCGGGATCGAGGCGGCCGCGCTCCTGCCGGAGGACCAGCGGGTGGTGGACGCCGCGGTGATCGCGGGGAGGAGCCTCCGCGACCAGGCCCCGCGCGGGGCGCTGCCCGTCGCGTTGCGGCGGTTCGTGTCCACCCTCCTGGACCAGGAGCCGGCGCCGGTGCGCGACCGCTCGCGGCGCTCGGCGGGTGGAGCACGCGGGCGTCGTGCGCGGAGTCGGTCACGCCGAGCGGAATAGTCTCGACAGATTCACTCAATACAATTGGGCGATCAACCGAATATGCATTGGCCCGCCGATATATGCATCTGCATTCTTCTCCGAAGCATCGCTATCCGTTGGGTGATGAATTACTTCGGTATCGTGTCGGTATTCAAATTCGCTTGGTGGTGTTCGATATGATCGGATAACCGTCGGACCCACCACGGATATCTTCAGGAGGACCCCCCATGGCTCAGAAAGTCATCACCACATACATCGACGATCTCGACGGCAGCGAACTCGCTTCCGGTGCAGGAGAGACCGTCCGGTTCGCGATCGACGGAACCGAATACGAGATCGATCTCGGGGCAGACAATGCGAAGAACCTCCGCGAGTCGCTGAAGCCCTACATCGGAGCCGGACGCCCGGTCAAGCGTGGGCGCCGCACCTCGAGCACCAGCACCCGCAACAGCGCCGAGAACCTCGCCGCGATCCGCGAGTGGGCCGCGAAGAACGGGCACGCCGTGTCGTCGCGCGGACGCATCCCTCAGGCGGTCCAGGACGCCTACCGCGCAGCCAACTGACCCATCACGTCCGGCGACGGCGCTCAGCGGCCCCCCACGGGCCGCTGAGCCCCGTCGCCGTTCCACGCCTGCCTGACAGTGGTCGTCAGGGCACGCTCGGCGCACTCGGTGTCGGCCGGCCGAGCCTAGACTGGAATCGTGTCGACGCTCAGTGATCTCGTTCTCGCCCAGGGCCGCTCCAGTGCGGCCGACGTGGAGTGGCTGCACATGCTGCTCGCGGACAGCCAACTCCTCGCGGATCTGGCGTTCGCCGATATCGTCATCTGGGTACCGACCGATTCCGGCAGTTTCATAGCGGTCGCGCATTCGCGTCCGTCGAGTGCCGCGACACTCTTCTATCGCGACTTCGTCGGGCAATCCATCAAGCAGGAATGGCGCAAGCAGGTCACCGACTGTTTCGAGAGTGGACGGATCATCGAGTCGTCAGCACCGGACTGGTACGAAGAGACCCCGACCAGGGTTCGTGCCGTACCCGTCGCCCGGCGGATATCTCCGACCGAGACGACCAATGCCGACGGACCGATCGCGGTCATCACCCGCCACACCAATCTCGGTGAGGCTCGGACGCCCAGCCGCCAGGAACTCACGTTCAACGACTGCGCGAGCGACCTGTTCGAGATGATCGCGGTCGGCGACTTCCCGGATCTCGGAGCGCCGACCGGACCGCGCCGGGGTGCGCCGCGCGCGAGCGACGGCCTGATCCGTCTCGATGTCGACGGCACCGTCACCTTCGCCAGCCCCAACGCGCTCTCGGCCTTCAACCGGATCGGATTCGCCGAAGAACTCGAGGGCGAGTCGCTCGCGGACGTCACGACCCATCTGCTCTCCGGGACGGGGACCGTCACCGTCGACGAGTCCCTGCCACTCGTCGTCACCGGTCGGGCGCCGTGGCGGACCGACATCGAGGACAAGGGCGTGACGGTCTCCCTCCGGGCGATCCCGTTGCGGAGCCGCGGTGAGCGGGTCGGCGCGATCGTGCTCTGCCGCGACGTCAGCGAACTGCGTCACCAGGAGCAGGAACTCATCACCAAGGACGCGACGATCCGCGAGATCCACCACCGGGTGAAGAACAACCTCCAGACGGTCGCGTCGCTCCTGCGGATCCAGGCCAGGCGGACGCACTCGGAGGACGCCCACGACGCCCTCACGCAGGCCATGCGGCGCGTGGCCGCCATCGCGGTCGTGCACGACACGCTGTCCGAGGGGCTCAATCAGAACGTCGACTTCGACGAGGTCTTCGAGCGCGTGCTCCTGCTCATCGCCGAAGTGGCGAGCTCGCACAACACCACGGTCCGCCCGAAGTCCTCCGGCTCGTTCGGCGTGCTCCCGAGCGAGTACGCGACGCCACTCGCCCTCGCGCTCACCGAACTCGTCACCAACGCGGTGGAGCACGGACTGAACGGCCGCGACGGCGACGTGGAGATCACGGCCGACCGCACGGACGAGCTGCTGAGCGTGCAGGTCCGCGACAACGGCGTGGGGCTCCCGGAGGGGAAGGTCGGGTCCGGTCTCGGCACCCAGATCGTGCGGACGCTCATCCAGGGTGAATTGGGCGGGACCATCGACTGGCACACGCTCATGGGGAGCGGAACCGAGGTCACGATCGCGATCCCGATGCGCTGGGTCGCCAAGAGCTGAGGTCCTGGTCGGTCACGAACGGCCGCAGACATGCGAGAACCCCGGGGCCGTTCGGCACCCGGGGTTCTCGTCTGCGACTAGGAGGCGCGGCGAGCGCGAGCAGCGCGACGCTTGAGGGCGCGACGCTCGTCTTCGCTGAGGCCGCCCCACACGCCGGAGTCCTGGCCGGTCTCGAGCGCGTACTGGAGGCACAGCTCCGTGACACTGCAGGTGGCGCACACGGCCTTCGCCTTGTCGATCTGATCGACCGCCGGACCGGTGTTCCCGACCGGGAAGAACAATTCCGGGTCGACGGTCAGGCAGGCAGCTTTATCGCGCCAATCCATAGGGGAGCTCCTTTTATTGCATGGTGAGATTTCTTCAACCGAGTGAGGGGTCTCGGGAAGCGAAAGCCGAAATGCGAGGGGGATGATCGTCCGGGATTCGGGATCTGTCCACACCCTCGTGGACCTCATGTCGGCCTCAAACATGGTTTCATATCGGTAAGAGCAAATCAATAGTCAAGTTTGGGTGAACCCTGTGAGTACCGATCGAAACGCCGCCTCCGCTCCGAACCCGGAGGAGCGTCGTCGTCCGGCGGTGTTGGCCTTCATCGTCCTGCTCGTCGCCGAGGCGCTGCTCATGATCGGTCTCTCGGCCTGGTTCCTCTTCGAGCTGGTCGCGGCGACGCCGGCCTCGTTCACGAGCGCGCTGGCGATCTTCGTGATCCTGCTCATCGCCACGGCGTTCGTCACGGCGCTCGCGCTCGGCGCGATCCGCGGACGGAGCTGGATCCGCGGGGGAGCGGTCACCTGGCAGCTCGTGCAGATCGCCGTCGCCGTCGGCGCGTTCCAAGGGGTCTTCGCGCAACCCGCGATCGGGTGGTTCCTGCTGCTGCCGTCGCTGGCCGTCCTCGGGCTCCTGTTCACGCCCGCGGTCGCCGCCGTGACCCGACGCGAGATCTGAGCGCAACGCGTCGGTCGTGATGGTCCAGCAGCGACGCGTCAGGCGTCGAGGCCGAGGGCCTTGCGGAGGCTCTTCACGTGGCCGGTGGCCTTGACGTTGTACCGGGCGAGGGTGAGGGTGCCCGTCTCGTCGATGACGAACGTCGAGCGGAGGACCCCCGTGACGATACGTCCGTACGAGTTCTTCTCACCGTAGGCTCCGTACGCCTGGTGGACCGTCAGCTCCGGGTCGCTGAGGAGCGGGAACGTGAGCCCGTCCTCCTCCTGGAAGGCCTTGAGCTTCTCGACGGAGTCCTTCGAGACGCCGAGCACCACGTACCCCGCACCGCCGAGCGATGCGAGGTTGTCGCGGAAGTCGCACGCCTGGGTGGTGCAGCCGGGCGTCATCGCGGCGGGGTAGAAGTAGAGGATCACCCGTCGTCCAGCGAAGTCGGACAGGGACACGCTGGCGCCGTCCTGGTCGGTGAGGGTGAACGCGGGGGCCGGGTCGCCGGCGGAGAGACGGAGGGGTTCAGGCATACCCCAAGCCTAGTCAGGAGTACTGGTCGGCTTTGATCGTCGCGAAGGTGCCCAGCAGCCGCTGGAGCGAGTCGAGGCGTGCCGGGCCGTTCTCCCCGAGCCGCCCCTCGGCGACGGCCTCGATGATCGCGCAGTCGGGGGCGTCGGGCAGATGGGTGCAGCCGCGTGGGCACTCGAGCGCGATCTCCGCGAGGTCGGTGAACGACTTCAGGATGTTGGCGGTGTCGACGTGTCCGAGACCGAACGATCGGACGCCCGGGGTGTCGATGACCCACCCGGATCCTCGGGGCGCCTCGATGCGCAGCGAGACGGTCGACGAGGAGGTGTGGCGGCCACGCCCGGTGACGACGTTCACATGCCCTGTGGCGCGCTCAGCGGTCGGGACGAGGGCGTTGACGAGGGTGGACTTGCCGACGCCCGAGTGGCCGACGAAGACCGTGTCGTGGCCGATGAGGGCCTCGGTGATCTCGGCCAGGGGGACGTCGTCCTCCCGGCTGCGGAACACGCGCAGGCCGAGCCCGGCGAAGTTCGCGAGGAACTCGTCGGGGTCCTGGAGGTCCGTCTTCGTGATGCAGAGGATCGGGGTGATCCCCGCGTCGTAGGCGGCGACGAGATAACGGTCGACGAGTCGGGCCCGTGGTTCGGGGTTCGCCGCAGCCACGACGATGAGCATCTGGTCGGCGTTGGCGACGACGACGCGCTCCATGGCGTCGGTGTCGTCGCCACTGCGGCGGAGCAGCGTCGTGCGCGGCACGATCCGCACGATGCGCGACAGCGTGCCCTCGGCACCCGAGGTGTCGCCGACGACATCGACCCGGTCGCCGGTCACGATGGCCTGCTTACGGAGTTCACGAGCGCGGGTCGACGTCAGGACGCGCTCCTCGGGCGTGCCTTCGTCGAGGAGCACGGTGTAGCGACCGCGGTCGACCGCGAGGACGCGTGCGGTCAGTGCATCGAGGTGCTCGGGCCGCGTCTTCGTCCGTGGGCGGTTCGCCTTCGGGTTCGGCCGCATCCTGATGCTCGACTCGTCGAGTTCCGGCTCGTCGTCGTCGACGCCGTCGTCCCACCAGCTCATCGGCTCAGCCCCCGAGCATCGCGTGCCACAGTTCGGTGAACTGCGGGAGCGTCTTCGCGGTCGTGGCGACGTTCTCGATGGTGACCCCGGGCACGACGAGACCGAGGATCGCTCCCGTGGTCGCCATGCGGTGGTCGTGGTAGCTCGACCACTCGCCGCCGTGGAGGGGGCGCGGCTCGATGCGGAGGCCGTCCGGCAGCTCCGTGACGGCGCCCCCGAGCTTGTTGATCTCCGTCGCGAGGGCCGCGAGGCGGTCGGTCTCGTGGTGACGGATGTGCCCGATGCCCGTGATGGTCGACGGTCCGTCGGCGAGTGCCGCGAGCGCGGTGAGGGCGGGCGCGAGCTCGCCGCCGGTGGTCAGGTCGAGGTCGACCGCGGTGATCCGCTCGCCGCCGGTGACGGTGAGGCGGTCGCCGTCCAGGGTGACCGTCGCGCCGAAGCGGGGCAGGAGGTCCGCCAGGTCGGCACCGACCTGGGTGGTGGAGGTGGGCCAGCCGCGGAGCGTGACGCTTCCGCCGGTGACGAGCGCCGCCGCGAGGAACGGTGCGGCGTTGGAGAGGTCGGGCTCGAGGTCGACGTCGAGCGCGGCGATCGTGCCGGGGGCGACGACCCACTCACCGACAGCCGGTTGTTCCACGGTGACCCCGCGGGCCGCGAGGGCCGCGATGGTCATCTCGATGTGTGGCAGGCTCGGCAGACGCTCGCCCTCGTGGACGAGGTGGAGACCCTGCTCGAAGCGGGCCGCGGCCAGCAGGAGGCCGGAAACGAACTGGCTCGACGACGACGCGTCGATCGTGAGCTTGCCACCCGCGACCGTGCCTGTGCCGTGCACCGTGAAGGGGAGCGCCTTCCGGCCGTCGTCGCTGATGTCGACGCCGAGCGCCTGGAGCGAGCCGATCATGGTGGCCATCGGCCGGTTCCTGGCCGAGGGGTCGGCGTCGAACACGGTCGGCCCGAGGGCGAGGGCGGCCAGCGGAGGAACGAACCGCATGACGGTGCCGGCGAGCCCGCACTCGACGGTCGTGCTGCCGAACAGCTCACCCGGCGTGACGAGCCAGTCCTTGCCGAACGCGCCCGACGCCGGTCGCTCGACGATGGTGGTCCCGAGTGCGCGCAGCGCCTCGACCATGTTGGTGCTGTCCATCGAGTGGAGCGGGGCGCGCAGGAGGGAGGGCCCGTCGGCCAGAGCGGCCAGGACGAGCTCGCGGTTCGTGAGCGACTTCGAGCCCGGGAGCGAGACGGTCGCGTCGACCGGACCGCCCGCGACGGGCGCCGGCCAGGCTGCGTCGTCGTGCTCGGGTTCGGCATCGCCGTACACGTCGAAATCTGGTGCGGAATACGGATTGGTCAACATTGGTTCCAACAGTAGTCGGGGTCGAGAGCAGAAGGAGGAGCGGATGTCCACAGCGGTACTGGAACGACCGGTGACGGAGGCCGATCACGGTCGTCTGGCGCTGGCCGTAGACTGGCCGGTGATGACCTCCGTCGACCCAGAAGCCCTTCCGGCCGAGCCGGACCCCCGATCACTGTTCGAAGCACAGGCACTGCCGTTCATCGATCAGCTGTACGGCGCTGCCATGCGCATGACGAAGAACCCGTCGGATGCTCAGGACCTCGTCCAGGAGACGTTCGTCAAGGCCTTCGCCGCGTTCGCGCAGTTCGAACAGGGCACCAACCTGAAGGCATGGCTCTACCGCATCCTCACGAACACGTACATCAACACGTATCGGAAGAAGCAGCGCGAGCCCTACCAGGGCACCATCGACGACCTCGAGGACTGGCAGTTGGGCGGCGCCGAGTCGATCAGCGCGACCTCCAGCCGATCCGCCGAGGCCGAAGCGATCGATCACCTGCCGGACAGCGACGTGAAGAACGCGTTGCAGGCCATCCCGGAGGACTTCCGCCTGGCGGTGTACCTCGCCGACGTGGAGGGCTTCGCCTACCAGGAGATCGCCGACATCATGAAAACGCCCATCGGGACCGTGATGAGTCGTCTGCACCGTGGCCGACGACTCCTCCGCGACCTGTTGGCCGACTACGCCGAGTCCCGGGGGTTCACCGTGACGAAGCAGGGGAGCAAGAAATGAGCGACTGCGGCTGCGACAAGGCCAAGAAGGACCTCGAGGAGTACCTCCGTCACGAGGTGTGCACGACCGAAGCGGCCGACATCCGCGAGCACCTCGCGAACTGCCCGGAGTGTCAGAACGAGGCGCTCATCGCGCAGACCCTCACCGAGGCCGTCCAGCGGGCGTGCAAGGAGACGGCACCCGAAGACCTGAAGAACCAGGTCCTGGCGTCGCTGCGGGCCACCCAGGCCACCCACGAGAGCGCCTGACGACGGACCGACCGCATCAGCCTGCGCCGTCGAGGCGTGACTCCTCGACGTCCAGCATCCGCTGCGCTTTCGCCAGCACCTCGGAGGAGTAGCTGCCGGTCGCCCGCGCATCGAGGAGCGCATCGCGTTCGGCGTCGAGCACTCGGCGTCGCAATTGTCGGAACTGCTCGTGCGGGCCCACGCCGGCATCGGTGCGTTCCGCCGCCGACTCGACGCGGATGAGGCTGCTCGTGCGCACCCGGTCGACGACCGCGGAGTCGAACGGCTCCCCGCCGTCCGTGCGCAGCTGCGGGTCGTCGAGGGCGGCCACACCGACGGTCGAGATCTCCTCGACGAGACCGGCCAGCTCCGCCATCGCCGCTTGCTCGTCCGTCCCGCCGACCCGGGTCATCCGGATGACGAGCGGGAGGGACCCGCCCTGGAGCAGGAGGGTGACGATCGCGACCGTGAAGGCGATGAGCACCAGCTCCGCCCGATACGGGGTGTCGAGTGGCAGCGACTGCGCGGCGGCGATCGTGACGACACCGCGCATCCCCGCCCAGGCGAGCACCGCGCCGCCCCGCCAGCCGAGTCCTTCACGTTGCAGGAAGTCCAGGTCGGCGCTCCGCCGGGCGATCGACCTCGAGAAGGCGGCTTTGCGCTTGGCTGATCGCGCGTTCTCCGTCGGATGCTCCTCGAGGCGTGCGGAGACCTGCTCCAGTCTCGGCCGCCGGGCGAGGGCCTCCCGTTCATCGCGTCGCAACGACCAGACGAGGACGCCGACGAACACGATGCGGACGACGATGAGGGTGATGGCGGTCAGCAACCCGAGGCCGATCGACGACCAGATGCCGAGGTCGTCCTGCTCCACCTGCGAGACGATGGCCTCGAGCTCGAGCCCCATGAGCAGGAACACGCCGTTCTCGAGGAGGAACTGCGTCGTCCGCCAGTTGATCCGCTCACTGATGCGGTCCTGGGCGGTGAAGTACTTCGCGCTCTGATGCCCGGTGTAGAGCCCGGCGACCACGACCGACAGGACGCCTGAGGCGTGGAAGTGCTCGGCGGGCAGATACGCGATGAACGGCACGGCGAAGGAGATGACCGTCGTCAGGACCGGGTCGCCGAGGCGGGATCGGATCCGGACCGTGATGAACCCGACGACGATCCCGATCGCGATCGCGAGCGCCACGGCATAGGCGAAGTCGCCCAGGACACCCCACAACGAGACCGTCCCGGCGGTCGCGGCGATGGCGGAGCGCAGGAGGACGAGGGCCGAGGCGTCGTTCACGAGGCTCTCGCCCTCGAGGACGCTCACGAGTCGCGACGGCATGCCCAGCCGCTTGCCGATGGAGGTCGCGGCGACCGCGTCGGTCGGGCTGACGACGGCGCCGAGGGCGATGCCGGCGGCCAGGCTCAGGTCGGGGAGGATCGTCGACAGGATCCAGCCGATGAGGACCGACGACACCACGACGAGGACGACCGAGAGCCCGGAGATCGCCTTGAGGTTGCGGCGGAAGTCGACCAGCGGGACGTTGACGGCAGCCGAATAGAGGAGCGGCGGCAGCACGCCGGCGAGGATCCACTCCGGCTTGACCTCGACGTCCGGCACGAACGGCAGATAGCTGAGGGCGAGGCCGACCAGGACGAGGATGAGCGGGGCTGCCACGCGAAGCTTGTTCGCGAAGCGGGCCACCGCGACGATGGTCACCACCGCGACGACGGCGAGGAATGCGAAGTCCATGGCGTCAGCCTATTGGCGGTGGCTCACCGCCCACTCACGGATCGCTGTCGCCGTGCTGACCGCCCGCGTCCGGACGACGACGCAGACGACGACGACCGCCGCCTGTCGGAACAGGCGGTCGTCGGTCGTGCGGCTGAGGTCAGAGCGACAGCGCGGTGCGGAGGAGCTCCGCCTGCTCGGCGGCGTGACGCTTCGCCGAACCCGTGGCGGGGGAGGCGGACGCGGTGCGCGACACGTTGCGGATCGTCCGACCCTCGAGGTGCTTGGCAGCCTCCAGGCAGATGAACGGCCACGCGCCCTGGTTCTCCGGCTCGTCCTGTACCCAGACCAGTTCGGCGTTCGGGTACTGCGCGACCACGGCGTTCAGCTCGGCCACCGGGACCGGGTAGAACTGCTCGACGCGGACGAGGGCGATCTCGTCGTTCGGCTGCTTCTGCAGCTCGCTGAGGAGGTCGTAGTGGATCTTCCCGGAGTGCAGGAGCACCCGCTTGACCGCGGCCTTGTCGGTGATCCGTGCGTCGTCGATCACCGGCTGGAAGCGGCCGGAGGTGAAGTCCGCCACCGGGCTGGTCGCGCCACGCAGACGCAGCATCGCCTTCGGGGTGAAGACGACGAGCGGCCGACGCGGGCGGGCGTACGCCTGGCGACGCAGGAGGTGGAAGTACGACGCGGGGGTCGACGGCCGTGCGACGGTCATGTTGTCCTCGGCGCAGAGCTGCAGGAACCGCTCGATCCGCGCGGACGAGTGGTCGGGGCCCTGGCCTTCGTAGCCGTGGGGGAGGAGGAGCGTGACACTCGACCGCTGCGACCACTTCTGCTCGGCGGAGGAGATGAACTCGTCGATGATCGTCTGCGCGCCGTTGGTGAAGTCGCCGAACTGCGCCTCCCACAGCACGAGCGCGTCGGCACGTTCGACCGAGTAGCCGTACTCGAAGCCCATGACCGCGTACTCGCTGAGGAGCGAGTCGTATATCCAGAAGCGGGCCTGGTTGTCGCTGAGGTTCGCGAGCGGCAGCCACTCCTGGCCGTTGACCCGGTCGTGGAGGACGGCGTGACGCTGCACGAAGGTGCCGCGGCGGGAGTCCTGTCCGGACATCCGCACCGGGGTGCCCTCGATGAGTACCGATCCGAGTGCGAGCAGTTCTCCGAAGCCCCAGTCGATGTTGCCGTTGCGGCTCATGTCGAGTCGCTTCTCGAGGAGCTGCTGCACCTTCGGGTGCACGGTGAACCCGGCGGGCTTGTTGTTGAACGCGTCGCCGATGAGCTGCACGACGCCCTCGGAGACGCCGGTCGTCTCGAGTTCGCCGGAGTAGCCGTCCTCGTCGAGGACCTCGGTCGGGATCGGCGTCGGCGAGGTCTGCTCGGCGTGCGTCTCCATGAAGGCGCGTTCGAGGCGGTCCTGGAAGTCGCGGTGCGCGGCCTCGTACTCCTCCTCGGTGATGTCGCCGCGGCCGACGAGCGCCTCGGTGTACAGCTTGCGCACGGAGCGCTTGGCCTCGATGAGGCTGTACATGAGCGGCTGCGTCATCGACGGGTCGTCGCCCTCGTTGTGGCCGCGTCGGCGGTAGCACACGAGGTCGATGACGACGTCGCGCTTGAACTCCTGGCGGTACTCGAAGGCGAGCTCCGCGACCCGCACGACGGCCTCGGGGTCGTCGCCGTTCACGTGGAAGATCGGCGCCTGGATGGTCTTCGCGACGTCGGTGTTGTAGATGGAGGAGCGGCCCTCGCCAGGAGGCGTGGTGAAGCCGACCTGGTTGTTGATGACGACGTGGACCGTACCGCCCGTGCGGTAGCCGCGGAGCTGGGACAACTGCATCGTCTCGAGGACGACGCCCTGCCCCGCCATCGCCGCGTCGCCGTGGATGAGGATCGGGAGGGTGCCGAACGCGCCGATCGGCCCGCGGTCCTGCTTCGCGCGGACGATGCCCTCGAGCACGCCGTTGACGGCCTCGAGGTGCGAGGGGTTCGCTGCCAGGTAGACCGGGATCTCGCGGCCGTCCTCGGCCTTGAAGGTGCCCTCGGTGCCGAGGTGGTACTTCACGTCGCCGGAACCGTGGCTCGCAGGGTCCTGCGTTCCCTCGAACTCGCGGAAGATCTGACCGTACGTCTTGCCGGCGATGTTCGTGAGGACGTTGAGGCGGCCGCGGTGGGCCATACCGATCGCGACCTCGTCGAGCTGGGCCTGCGACGCACCCTGGAGGATGGTGTCGAGGAGGGCGATGGTGGACTCGCCGCCTTCGAGGCTGAAGCGCTTCTGGCCGACGTACTTCGTCTGCAGGAAGGTCTCGAAGGCCTCGGCCTCGTTGAGCTTGCCGAGGATGCGCATCTGCTCGTCGTGCGTCGGCTTCTCGTACTTGCGCTCGACCTTGCTCTGGATCCACTTGCGCTGCGCGGGGTCCTGGATGTGCATGTACTCGATGCCCGTGGTGCGGCAGTACGAGTCGCGGAGGACGCCGAGGATGTCGCGCAGCTTGGCCGTGCGGGCCGAGCCGAAGGCGCCCGTGACGAACTCGCGGTCGAGGTCCCAGAAGGTCAGGCCGTGGGTCTCGATCTCGAGGTCGGGGTGCGAGCGCTGCACGTACTCCAGCGGGTCGATGTCGGCCATGAGGTGGCCGCGGACGCGGAACGCGTTGATGAGCTCCTGGACGCGGGCGGTCTTGTCGACGGCGTCGGCGAGGTCGACGCTGATGTCGGGCGACCAGTGGATCGGGTCGTACGGGATGCGGAGCGCGGCGAAGATGTCCTGGTAGAAGCTGCGGCTGCCGATGAGCAGCTCGTGGACGACCTTGAGGAACTCGCCCGAGCCGGCACCCTGGATGACGCGGTGGTCGTAGGTGCTCGTGAGCGTGATCGTCTTGCCGATCGCGAGCTCGTTGAGCGTGCGCTCGGAGGCGCCCTGGAACTCGGCCGGGTACTCGAGGGCGCCGGCGCCGATGATGCAGCCCTGGCCCTTCATGAGGCGGGGGACCGAGTGCACGGTCCCGATGCCACCGGGGTTCGTGAGCGAGATCGTGACGCCCTGGAAGTCGGCTCCGGTGAGCTTGCCCTTGCGGGCGCGGGTCACGAGGTCCTCGTAGGCCGAGAGGTACTCGTTGAAGGTGAGGGTGTCGGCGCGCTTGATGCCCGGCACCATGAGGGCGCGGGAGCCGTCGGGCTTCGGGAGGTCGATGGCGATGCCGAGGTTGATGTGCGCCGGGGCGACGACCGTGGGCTTGCCGTCGGTCTCCTCGTAGTAGACGTTCTGGCTCGGGAAGTCCTTCAGCGCCTGGATGAGGGCCCAGCCGATGAGGTGGGTGAAGCTGACCTTGCCGCCTCTGGCACGCTTCAGGTGGTTGTTGATGACGATGCGGTTGTCGATCATCAGCTTCGCCGGGATGGTGCGCACGCTCGTCGCGGTCGGGACCGTCAGGCTCGCGTCCATGTTGGTGGCGAGCGACTTGGCCATGCCCTTCAGCACGGTGACCTTGTCGACGTCCTCCGGAGCGGGTTCGGTCTGGTCGCTCTTCGGCTGCTGGACCTGGTTGGGGCTCGTCATCGGGGCGTCGGCCGGGATCGGGGCCGGCTTCGCCTGGACCGAGGTGGTGCGCGCGACCGGCTGCGCGCCGATGACCTGGATCGGGGCCGTCGGCGGGTTGACCCGGGCCGCCTCGTCCGCCGCCGCAGGGGCGGGAGCCGACGCCGTGGTGCCGGCGGACGCCGCACCGTCGTCCGACTGGCCGCCCGTCGTTCCCTGGGCTGCGCCGTTCACCGGCCGGTAGTGCTCGAGGATCGGCCACCAGGAGCGGTCCACGGAATCCTTGTCGACGAGGTACTGCTCGTACATCTCGTCGACGAGCCATTCATTGGCTCCGAATTCGTTCGTTGCGCCGTCATCGGCGCCCACTCCGGTCATCTGGCTCGACACCGTCGATCGCCCACTCTCTCCGTTGAATTCTCACTGTTTGCAGGCAGGGAACATGCCCGCACGATCCAGTCATCAAGCCTAAACCCATTCCGTCGTCGGTGCGGCTCGGACGCCGGTCGGGATACGGTGTTCTCATGCGGTTCATCGGTGAGATTCCCAGCCACGACCTGACGTACTCGGACGTGTTCCTCGTCCCCAGCCGCTCCGGGATCACGAGTCGACTCGACGTCGACCTGGCTCCGGACGACGGCACCGGCGCCACGATCCCGATCGTCTCCGCCAACATGAACTCCGTCACCGGCCCACGCCTCGCGGCGGCACTGGCGCGGCGCGGCGGACTCGGCGTCCTGCCGCAGGACATGCCGCTCCAGGAGCTCGACGCGGCGATCCGCTGGGTCAAGGAGCAGCCGGTCGCCTTCGACACCCCGCTGATCATGCGCGCCGATCAGACCGCGGCCGACGCCCTGCGCCTCATCCCCGCGGTCGCCGGTCACGGCATCGTGCTCCACGACGAGCGCGACGCCTTCGCCGGCTGCATCCCGGCCGCACGTCTCGCCACGGCGCTGCCCGACGCACGGCTCGGCGACCTCGCTCGCGGGTCGCTCGCCTCGATCGACGCCGACGACGTGACCGGTGGCCGGGCCGCGTTCGACCTCATGGTCGCCGCCGACCTCGAGTTCGCGCCCGTGCTGCACCACGGCGCCGTCGTCGGCACCCTCAGCCGCACGAGTGCGCTCCGCTCGACCATCTACACGCCGGCGCTCGACGCGTCGGGCCGACTGCGGGTCGCCGCGGCGATCGGCATCAACGGCGACGTCGCCGTGAAGGCGCAGGCGCTCGCCGCCGCCGGGGTGGACGTCCTCGTGATCGACACCGCCCACGGGCACCAGGAGGGTATGCTCCGGGCGATCGCGGCCGTCCGCGCCCTCGGTCTCGGCCTCCCGATCGTCGCCGGCAACGTCGTGTCCGCCGTCGCGGTGCAGGACCTCGTCGACGCCGGTGCGGACATCCTCAAGGTCGGTGTCGGACCCGGTGCGATGTGCACCACGCGGATGATGACGGCGGTCGGGCGTCCGCAGTTCTCGGCCGTGCTCGAGACGGCCGCGACCGCCCGCGCCCTCGGTGCGAAGGTCTGGGCGGACGGTGGTGTCCGCTACCCCCGCGACGTCGCCCTCGCCCTCGCGGCCGGCGCGTCCTCGGTCATGATCGGTTCCTGGTTCGCAGGCACGATCGAAGCCCCCGGTGAACTGCAGCGCGCCGCCGACGGGTCGCTCTACAAGGAGAGCTGGGGCATGGCGTCGACCAAGGCCGTGCACGAGCGCTTCGGCCGACTCGACCCGTTCGAACTCGCGCGGAAGACGCTCTTCGCCGAGGGCATCTCGTCCTCCCGCATCACGATCGACCCGCTCCGGCCCTCGGTCGAGGACCTCCTCGACATGATCACCGCCGGGGTGCGCTCGTCGTTCACCTACGCGGGTGCCGACTCGGTCCCCGGCTTCCACGAGCGCGCCATCGTCGGCGTCCAGTCGGCCGCCGGGTACGAGGAGGGCAAGGCGCTGCCCGTCTCCTGGTGAGCCGGGGCGCTGGTGCAACACGCACGACCGCGGTGGGATGATGGGCCCATGGTGGTGAACGGTGGGACGCACGGGTTCGGTGTCGGCATGCAGGTCCTCGTGCTCGTGGACCCGGGATCCGATCCCTCGACGGGGGAGCGTGCCTCCGGGGTCATCGTCGCACCCGGCCGCCAGCGTGCTGCGGCGTTCATCTCGGTGTGGACCGAACAGCTGACGACGTGGATCGTCGAGTTCGACGAACCCTTCACGCCGCCCGACGGCAGCGGCCCGCACGAATCGGCCGAGGTCCGCGAGACCTACCTCATCCCCGCACCCTTCGCCGAGGCGTCGGAGTCCGTCGACGCCTGACCGCCGCGTGCTCCTTCAAGCGAGCGACCGGTCCATGATGGCCGAGGAGAGCGCCTCCACCGGGCCGGCCGCCGCCAACGGGTTCGCGAGCAGGGTGAAGTCGACGCCGCCCAGGGTCGGGAGTTCCAGCCGGTTGCTGAGCATGACGAGGTCGCTCGGGATCAGGCTGCGCGGGAAGACCGCGACGCCGAGCCCGGCCCGCACCGCCGCGAGGACGCCGTTCACCTCCCGGGTGCTGCAGGTGATCCGCCAGGTGCGCCCAGCGGCTTCCAGGGCGTCGATCGCCAGCTGCCGGGAGAGACTCGGGTCCTGGTAGGCGATGAGGGGGACGGGCTGGCCCGGTTCGATCGTGGTCTTCTCGAGACCGACCCAGACCATCGAGTCGGTCCGCACGAGCTTGCCCTCGTTCTGGCCGGGGTGCATCTTGATGAAGATGAGTTCGAGGGCGCCCGCCTTCAGCCGACGGTAGAGCGGCCCGCTCTGGTTCACGGTGAGTTCGAGGTTCAGCTGTGGGTGACCCTGACGGAAGTGCCGCAGGATCCGAGGGAGCTGGGTCATCGCGAGGTCGTCGGCGGCCCCGAAGCGGAGTCGACCGCTCATCGCCGAGCCGGTGAAGTAGCTCTCCGCCGAGGCGTGTGCAGCGAGGATGGTGCGCGCGAATCCGGCCATCGCATCACCATTGTCGGTCAGGCGGACCGCTCTCGTGTCCCGGACGACGAGCCACCGGCCGGCAGCCTCCTCGAGCCGTCGGATCTGCTGACTGACCGTCGGCTGGCTCAACCCGAGCTGCGCGGCGGCGCGCGTGAAGTTCTTCGTCTCGGCGACGGCCAGGAAGGTGCGCAGCAGGGCGGGGTCGAACATGCGTGAGCCGATCATTCGGGAATCGAATAGGACTGATAGGGATCATCCTGCTCGGAAATGGTCGCGTCGGCAATAGCGTGGAAGGGAGCCGACGGCCTCCGCGGCTCCACCCATACGACACGCACTCGACATACGAAACGCTGGCCTTCTCCGTGACCCCTCCATCCGACACCGCCGTCGCTCCACCACCGCCCACCGCCCCCATGCCGATCGTGGGGGAGCGTCCCGCCTGGCGGGACACCTTCTCCTCGCTCCGCGTCCCGAACTTCCGACTCTTCACGATCGGGCACATCGTCGCGACGACCGCGATCGGGATGCAGCGCATCGCGCAGGACTGGCTCGTCCTCGAGCTCTCCGGCAGCGTCGCCGCCGTCGGGATCACGGTCGCCATGCAGTTCGCGCCCATGCTGCTGTTCGGACTGCTCGGCGGCGTGATCGCGGACCGCTACTCCAAGCGCGTGCTGCTCATGATCACGCAGTCGCTCGCCGCCGTCCTCGCGGTCGCGCTGTCGATCCTGACGCTCAGCGGCGCGGTCGAGGTGTGGCACATCTACGTCATCGCCTTCATGCTCGGTCTCGTCACCGTCGTCGACAACCCGGCGAGGCAGGTGTTCGTGAACGAGCTCGTGGGCCCGGCGAGACTGCGGAACGCCATCAGCCTCAACTCCGCCGTCTTCCAGCTCGGCCAGCTCGTCGGTCCGGCCGTCGGTGGTGTCCTCATCACCGCCGTCGGTTCCGGGTGGTCCTTCGCGATCAACGCCCTCGCCTGCTCCGGCGTCGTGCTCACCCTGGCGCTCATGCGTGTCTCGGAACTCGTCCCGACGCCGGTCGTCGCGAAGGCGAAGGGCCAGCTCAAGGAGGGACTCGGGTACGCCATGCGGAAGCCGGCCATCCGGTGGACGGTCATCATGGTCGCGTTCATGTCGGTGTTCGCGTTCAACCTGCCGGTCCTGCTCGCCGCCTACGCCTCGGACGTCTTCGACATCGGCGCGAGCGGCTACGGGTTCCTCAACGCCCTCGTCGCCGTCGGCGCGCTGACCGGTGCACTCGCGTCGACGCGGCGCGGGGGTGTGGACCTGCGCATCGTGATCGTCGCGGCGGCGGCGGTCGGCGTCCTGCAGGCGGCCGCCGGGGCGATGCCCGTGCTCCTCCCCTTCGCCCTCCTGCTCGTCGCGGGCGGGGTCGCGAACCTCCTCTTCATCACGGCGGCGAACTCACTCGTCCAGCTGTCGTCCAACATGGCGATCCGTGGCCGGGTGATGTCGCTGTACATCCTGGTGCTGCTCGGCGGACAGTCGATCGGCGGTCCGCTCATGGGGTGGCTCGTCGAGGTCGCCGGGGCACACGTGGGCATGATCGTCTCGGGTGGGGTCCCGGCGCTCGCCGCGGCGTGCATCGGCGTGCGGTTCCTCCTCCTGCGGCGTCGGAAGCGTCGCGCGGCCGAGGAGCGCCGGCGTCTCGCGGAGGCTGAGAAGAACCCCGGAAATCCGGGGTCCACAGCCGCGGATGTCCGATAGACTCGTCCGCACAATGGACGACCCTCCTTCAGACAGATCCCCCGGCCACCATCCCAGCCCCGTGCTGACCCGATCACGGGCGACGACCGCCCACCCGGGCGACGGAACCCCCACTCCGGCATCGACCGCTCAGCACGGACGGGATCGTCATGTCTGAGTGGATCATGCTCGGCGTCGGCCTCGTACTGACCATCGGGACGGGCTTCTTCGTCGCCTCCGAGTTCGCGCTCGTGAACCTCGACCGCGCCGACCTCGAGGCCCGCCGCGACCGTGGCGAGACCCGCCTGACGATGACGATCGCAGCGCTCAAGATCACCTCGACGCACCTGTCGAGCGCGCAGCTCGGGATCACCCTGACCACGCTCCTCACCGGGTACACCATGGAGCCGGCGCTGTCGTCGATGCTCGCCGGTCCACTCGGCTCCATCGGGATCCCCGAGGGCGTCGTCGCAGTCGTAGCGACGATCGTCGCGATCACCCTCGCCACGCTGCTCAGCATGATCATCGGCGAGCTCGTCCCGAAGAACTTCGCGCTCGCGCTGCCCCGACAGACGGCCAAGTTCGTCGTCCCGTTCCAGACGGCCTTCACCTGGGTGTTCAAGCCCGCCATCGTCGTACTCAACGGCAGCGCCAACGGCTTGCTGCGGTCGATGGGCATCGAGCCCAAGGAGGAGCTGTCGGGAGCCCGGACGGCCGAGGAGCTGTCGTCCCTCGTGCGTCGATCGGCGCTCGAGGGCACACTCGAGGCCGACACCGCGACCCTGCTCAACCGCACCCTCCGCTTCTCGAGCCACGATGCGTCGGACGTCATGACGCCCAGGCCGCGCATCGCGTCGATCCAGCGCGGCGAACCCGCCCAGGCGGTGCTCGCCCTCGCGAGGTCGACCGGCCACTCGCGCTTCCCGGTCACCGATGCCGACGTCGACGACATCACCGGTGTCGTGCATGTGAAGCAGGCCATCGCGGTCCCGCGCGACCGACGCGGCGAGGTGCCCGTCTCGGCCCTGCAGTCGCCGGCCCTGCGCGTCCCCGAGACGATGAAGCTGGACGTGCTGCTCTCGCAGCTGCGGGGACGCGGCTACCAGATGGCCGTCGTGGTCGACGAGTACGGCGGCACCGCCGGCGTGACCACCCTCGAGGACCTCGTCGAGGAACTCGTGGGCGAGGTCGCCGACGAGCACGACCGTTCACGTGCCGGGGTGGTCCGCGGACGCGACTCCACGACCTTCCCGGGCAGCCTCCGTCCCGACGAACTCCTCGAGCGCGCCGGCGTGCGCGTCCCCGAAGACGGTCCGTACGAGACGGTCGCGGGCTACGTCATGAGCGAGCTCGGACGACTCGCGGTCTCGGGCGACGAGCTCGAGCTCGAGGACGGCACGCTCCGCGTCGAGCGACTCGACGGCCGACGGATCGATCGGATCCGATTCACCCCGAGACCCGTCGTGTCGGAGGACGGTGGTGACGTATGAGTGACTGGGCAGGAATCGCCTGGCTCGTGGTGCTGCTGCTCGCGAACGCCTTCTTCGTCGGTGCCGAGTTCGCGGTCATCTCCGCGCGACGGTCGCAGATCGAACCCCTCGCCGAACAGGGGAGCCGGAGCGCCAAGACCGCGCTGTGGGCCATGGAACACGCCACGCTCATGTTGGCGACGAGTCAGTTGGGCATCACCGTCTGCTCGCTGCTCATCCTGAACGTCTCCGAGCCGGCGATCCACCACCTGCTGGAGGTGCCGTTGGCACTCACCGGCTGGCCCGAGGAGACCATCGGTACGGTGGCGTTCATCATCGCGCTGCTCCTCGTGTCCTACCTCCACGTGGTCTTCGGTGAGATGGTCCCGAAGAACCTCTCCTTCTCGATCCCGGATCGTGCGGTCCTGCTGCTCGCTCCGCCGCTCGTCTTCGTGGCGCGCGTCTTCCGTCCGATCATCGTGTCCCTCAACGCGACCGCGAACGCCGTCCTCCGTCTGTTCCGGGTGGAGCCGAAGAACGAGGCTGCGAGCGCGTTCACGCTGGACGAGGTGGCGACCATCGTCGACCAGTCCACCCGCGAGGGTGTGCTCACCGACTCGACGGGTGCGCTCGTGGCGGCGTTCGAATTCACCGAGAAGAAGGTCCACGACGTTGCCCTGCCGCTCGGGAGCCTCATCACGCTGACGGAGGAGGCCACCCCCTCGGACGTGGAGCGCGCGGTGGCGAAGTACGGCTACTCGCGGTACGTGATCGTCGACGACGAGTCGGTGCCGATCGGCTACCTGCACCTGAAGGACGTCCTGCGGTACGACGACCTCGACGGCAGTGGCGACGAGGAGCGCCCGGTGCCCGCGAAGCACATCAGGCAGCTGGTGTCGGTGTTCGAGGACTCGGACGTCGAGGACGCACTGACCACGATGCGCCGCTCGGGAGCCCACGTCGCCCGGGTGTTCGACGAAGCGGGCGCCACCACCGGGGTCCTCTTCCTCGAGGACATCATCGAGGAACTCGTCGGAGAGGTCCAGGACGCCACCCGGCGTCGCTGATCGGACGGCTGAGCGCTGACACGACGACGGCCCGCACGCGCGATCGCGTGCGGGCCGTCGTCGTGTCGGGGTCGCGCTCAGGAGCGCGGCTTGGCCCGCTCGTACTGGCCCGGCCAGGCCACCTCCACGCCGAGCTCCGTGGCGGCGCGCAACGCGAAGTGCGGATCACGGAGCGCCTCGCGGGCGACCATGACCGCCTCCGCCTGCCCGTCGGCGACGATGGCCGCGGCCTGCTGGGCGTCGGTGATGAGCCCGACGGCGCTCGTGTCGACACCCGTCGACCCGATGTGCGCCGCGAACGGGACCTGGTAGCCGGGGGACAGCGGGATGCGGACGCCGCCGACGGCTCCGCCGGTGGAGATGTCGAAGAAGTCGGCGCCGCGCTCGGCGCACCAGGCGGCGACGGTCGCGGTCTGGTGTTCGTCCCATCCGTCGTCCACCCAGTCCGTGGCCGAG
Source organism: Plantibacter sp. CFBP 8798 (assembly GCF_014841195.1). Taxonomy (NCBI): domain Bacteria; kingdom Bacillati; phylum Actinomycetota; class Actinomycetes; order Micrococcales; family Microbacteriaceae; genus Plantibacter; species Plantibacter sp. CFBP 8798. The sequence continues at coordinate 267,796 of NZ_JACYTS010000004.1, read as the reverse complement.
AACCGGACGAACAACGGCAGACCGGCCGGGAGGACCTCGCGCACCGCATCGACGACCCGCAGGAGGAGCTTGGCCCGGTTCTCGAGCGAGCCGCCGTAGCCGTCCTCGCGGTGGTTGACGAGCGGGGAGAGGAACTGGTGCAGCAGGTAGCCGTGCGCGGCGTGGAGTTCGATCACCTGGAAGCCGGCGTCGACCGACCGGACGGCCGCCGCCCGGAAGTCGTCGACAACGCGGTCGATGCCCTCATCGTCGAGGGCTTCCGGCACCGCGTAGCCCGGGAAGGCCTCGGGCGACGGGGCGACGGTCGACCAGCCGCCGTCCTCGATCGGGACGCTGCCCTGACCGTCGGTGCCCCAGGGGGCGAACGTGGAGGCCTTCCGGCCGGCGTGCGCGAGCTGGATGCCGGGCACGGAACCCTGCTCGGTGATGAACGCGGTGATCCGTCGCCAGGCGTCGCGCTGTTCGTCGTTCCAGATGCCTGCGTCCTGGGGCGAGATCCGGGCCTCGGGACTGATCGCAGCCGCCTCCGAGATGACGAGGCCGAAGCCGCCCGCCGCGAACTGGCCGAGGTGCATGAGGTGCCAGTCGGTCGGGACGCCGTCCTGGGCGGCGACGCTGTACTGGCACATCGGGGCGATCCACAGGCGGTTGGGGATGGTGAGGTCGCGGATGGTGATCGGATCGAACAGCTGGGGCACGGAACTCCTCGGGTCTCGGGGCGACGGGCGTCGCCACCCGGCCCAACGTTCCGGAATGCGTTCGGATTCCCGCCTGCAGGATGACCGACGATCGACGGCTCAGCGTCAGTCCGCCGCGACGACTGGCCTAGGGTGATGGCATGGCCGAACCGCGACTCTGGACCCCTGCCGACGCACGAGACTGGATCGCCGTGCCCGACGCCGACTCGGACAAGTACTCCCGGGGCGTCCTCGGGGTCGTGACCGGGTCCGACCGCTACCCGGGTGCCGCCGTCATCGGTGTCGAGGCGGCGATCCGCACCGGCGTCGGCATGGTGCGCTATCTCGGCGCGGACCGTCCGGCGAACCTCGTGCTGCAGCGCCGCCCCGAGATCGTGACGGCGGAGGGGCGGGTGCAGGCGTGGCTCATCGGCTCCGGCATGGACCCCGGCAAGCTGACCCGCGAGGAGAGCTCCCTGCTCGACGCCGCCCTGCACGGGGGCGAGCCGGTCGTCGCCGATGCCGGGTCGCTCCGTCGCGTCGCAGCGGGTGCGCACCAGCGGGTGTTCGGTGTCGACGAGTCGTGGCGCATCGTGGCCACACCCCACGTCGGAGAGCTGGCGACCATGTTGAGCGGTCTGGGGAGCCCGGCCGAGGTCGGGGCCATCCGTGCCGACCCCGTGTCGTACGCGGCCGACGTCGCCGCCCGCCTCGGCATCGTCGTGGTGCTGAAGGGCGGCACGACCCACGTGGTCGCGCCCGACGGTGACGCCATCACGGTCTCCGGCGGATCGCCCTGGCTCGCGACCGCCGGCACCGGCGACGCCCTCGCCGGGATCATCGGCGCGCTCGTCGCCACGAACGCCGAGCGCGTGCTCGCCGACCCCGGCTGCCTGGCGAGTGTCGCCGCCAGCGGGGTGCTGCTGCACGCGGCTGCCGGGGATGCCGCGGCAGCCGAGGGCCCGCTGGCCGCGCTCGACGTGGCCGAAGCGGTGCGCGGTGTCGTCGGTGGTCTCCTGCGCTGAACGATCGTTCATCGGTGGACGAAGGACAACTCCCAGAACGCTCATAGCTCGCCCATAGGGAAGCTCAGGACACTGGTGCCACCGCGGCGGAGACCTCGCCACGGCGGCCGCCGCACCGCGGCCCACACATCGCCCGAGGAGATTGAACGATGCGCAACCCCACCACCACCCAGCCTCCCGTTCGCACGCCACGCCTGTCCGTGGCGGCGAAGAAGACGACCTTCGCAGCCCTGACCGGCCTCACCCTCGTCGGCAGCCTGGCCGGTTGCTCGGCGGCCGACGCCGGCAGCTCGACCACGACCACGTCTCCCGAGACGAAGAGCACGGCGGCGCCGGAGGCGACCACCTCCACCGACGCTGCAGCGGGCTCCGGCGCCACCGACTACCAGGACGGCTCGTACACCGCGGACGGCAGCTACCAGTCGCCGAACGGCACCGAGTCGATCACGGTGACCGTCACGCTAGCCGAGGACAAGGTCACGGCGGTCGACGTCGTCTCGCACGCCGAGAGCGCGAACAGCAAGCGCTACCAGGCGGAGTTCATCTCCGGGATCGCAGCCGAGGTGGTCGGCAAGGACATCGACAGCCTCAAGGTCTCCAAGGTCGCCGGTTCCTCGCTCACGAGCGGCGGCTTCAACGCGGCCATCGACACGATCAAGACCGAAGCGAAGGGCTGAGCCGCGGGGCCGGACCGACGATGAGCGAGACGACACTGCGCTTCGAGGCGATCGGCACCGGATGGGAGCTCGACACGGCGCTCCCGCTCGCGCCTGAGACCGCTGAGGCCGTCGCCGCGTGCATCGACCGGTTCGACCGGACGTGGTCGAGGTTCCGGGACGACGCGTTCATCGCGCGGTTTGCCGCCGGCCCGGTCTCGACCGCCTTCCCCGATGGCGCGCGCGAGGATGCGGTCGCACTGCTCGACACGTACCGCCGTCTGCACGATGCCACCGCCGGGGCCGTGACGCCGTTCATCGGCACCTCGCTCGAACGGCTCGGCTACGACGCCTCCTACTCGCTCGTCCCCCAGGGCCCGGCGGTCGCCGCCCCGCACTGGGACGACGTGGCCCGGTGGGACGGCGAGGTGCTCGAGACGAGCCTCCCGCTCGTGATCGACATCGGTGCGGCCGGCAAGGGGCGGCTCGTCGACCTCGTCGCGGACCTCCTCCGCAGCCACGGTCACGAGTCCTTCACGGTCGACGCCTCGGGCGACCTGCGTCACGAGCACGGGTCCCGCGCGGCGGACCCGCTCCGTATCGCGCTCGAGCATCCGTACGATCCCAGCAAGGCCATCGGGGTCGCGACGATCGACGCCGGCGCCCTGTGCGCCTCCGCGACCAATCGTCGTGCCTGGGGCGACGGACTCCACCATGTCATCGACGGCCGGACCGGCGAACCGACGAGGACCGTCGCGGCGACCTGGGTCACCGCCCCGAACGCGATGGTCGCCGACGGACTGGCCACCGCACTGTTCTTCACCGATCACGAGACCCTGGCGGAGGCGTTCACCTTCGAGAGCGTCCGTATGTTCACGACCGGTCTCACCGACCGGTCCGTCGGGTTCCCCGGCGAACTCTTCACCTGAGTCACGCGCCACAGGGCTTGAGCCCGGACGGCACCATCTTCCAGAAAGCAGACCGCACATGAACGGCCGCACCGGCTCCTTCTTCGGCACCGTCCTCGGGCGGGTCACCATGTACCGCCTCGTGACGCTGTCACTCGGCACCCTCGCGATCTACGCCTTCGTGCTGTCGCTGTTCGGGCAGGTGTTCTACAAGCCGCTCGAGCTCCTCGCCACCCTGGCCACGCTGCTCGTCGTCGGCTACCTGACGAACCGCCTGTTCGGCGCGCTGTTCCAGGTGCAGCCGCACAGCGAGTCGTCCGTCATCACCTCCCTCCTGCTGTTCTTCATCCTGTGGCCGACGAGCGAGCCCACCGCGCTGGCCTGGATCGCCCTCGCCGCCACGGTCGCCTCGGCGTCGAAGTACCTGCTCGCGATCCGGGGCCGACACGTCCTCAACCCGGCGGCCATCGCCGCACTCGTGATGAGTGTGCTGGCGAGCTACGTCACCCTCCCCGGCGTCTCACCGTCGGTCTGGTGGGTCGCCAACCCGTGGCTGCTGCCCGGTGTCGTCATCCTCGGCGGCCTCGTCCTCATCCGGACGAAGCGACTCACGATGGCACTCGTCTTCATCGTGCTCTCCTGGGCGCTCGTCACCGTCCGGCTCGTCACCGGTGGTCAAGAGCTGGGACCGGCACTGCTGGCTCCGCTCACGTCCTACCCGATCCTCTTCCTCGCCGCGTTCATGCTCACCGAGCCGCTCACGCTTCCACCGCGGCGCTGGCAGCAGCTCGCCGAGGCGGCGATCGTCGCGGCGCTGTTCTCCATCCCGTTCACGCTCGGCCAGGTGGCGTCGACCCCCGAGCTCGCGCTCATCGTGGGCAACGTGCTGGCGTTCATCGTCGCCCGTCGTCGCGGGATGCGACTGACGCTCGAAGGCACCCGCGCGCTCACCCCGACGGCGGTCGAGTACCGGTTCAGCTCGAAGCGGTCGATCCCGTTCGCGGCCGGCCAGTACCTCGAGCTGTCGCTGCCGCACCGCGGAGCCGACGTCCGCGGCTCGAGGCGCGTCTTCAGCATCTCCTCGCCACCCGACGACGACCGTACGATCCGCGTGGCCATGCGCGTGCCCGAGCGGGCCAGTAGCTTCAAGCGGGCGCTGAACGCGCTGCCGGTCGGCGCGAGCCTCTCGGCGACCGGGGTGTGGGGCGACTTCGTCCTGCCGAAGGACACGAGCAAGCCGATCCTGCTCCTCGCCGCCGGGATCGGGATCACCCCGTTCGTCAGCCAGCTCTCCCGACTGCACCTCCGTGCCGACAAGCGTGACGTCGTCCTCGTCTACGTCGTGTCCGACCCGCAGGAGCTCGCCTACGCGGCCGAGCTCGAGACCTGGGGGACACCGGTGCTCGTCGTGGGACCGACGGACGACGTCCGGCTGCCGGACGGCTGGCGTGGTCTCGGACCCGGGCGCCTCGACCACGAGCGCCTCGCCGAGGCCGTCCCCGACCTTGCCGAGCGCGAGGTCTTCATCTCCGGTCCGCCCGCGATGATCGAGGCCCTGAAGCCAGCCCTGCGCGGGATCGGTGTCGGACACGTCCGCACCGACGCCTTCAGCGGGTACTGATCAGCAGGCTCGCGGACCCGACCCGCTCGGGCGTCGAGCGAGTGGCGGACCGGTTCCATCGGCGGCACGAGCCTAGGATGGTCCACGTGATGCGGCGTTGGCTCCTCTGGTGCGGGTTCGGCCTCGTGCACCTCCTCGTCGGCTGGCTGTGCCTCGTGGCGGAGGGCCTCCCGCTCGGCGACGTGGTCCTCGTGTACCGGCCGTGGGTCGAACAGGCGACGTCCGGCGGCCCGATCCCCGCCATCGACGAGCCCTGGGTCTATCCGATCCTCGCGATCGTGCCGATGCTGATCCCCCTGCTGCTCGGCAGCGCCGGGTACGGCGTCGGCTGGCTCCTGCTGGTGACCGCGATGAACGCCGGGGCGTTCGCGGTCCTCCTCGGCAACGGCCACTCACGCCCACGGTTGATCGCGGCATGGTGGTGGCTCGCGTTCCTCCTCCTGCTCGGACCGATCGCGCTCGCCCGGATCGACTCCGTGACCGTCCCCATCGCGATCGTCGGGCTCCTCTTGGTCGCCGGCCGCCCGCGGGTCGCCGCCGTCCTCCTGACGCTCGCCGCCTGGATGAAGATCTGGCCGGCGGCCCTGATCGGCGCGATCGTCCTGGCGCACCGCCATCGCGGACAGGTCCTGGTCGCGGCGGCGGCGACGTCGGTCGTGGTCCTCGGGGTCGGCCTCGTGCTCGGCGGTGCGAACGCCGTCAGCTTCGTGACGGAGCAGACCGGACGTGGTCTCCAGATCGAGTCGCCCATCGGCAACGCCTACCTGTGGCTCGCCGTCCTGGGTGTCCCGCAGAGCTTCGTCTACTACGACCGCGACATCCTGACCTTCCAGGTCACCGGCCCGGGTGTCGACACGGCGATCGCCGTCATGACGCCGCTGCTCGGCCTCGCCGTCGCCGGGGCGGTGCTCCTCGGGGTGCTCGCGGTGCGGTCCGGACGCCCCCTCGTGCAGGTGCTCGCGCCGTTGTCGCTCCTCTTCGTCCTCACGCTCATCATCTTCAACAAGGTCGGGTCACCGCAGTTCGCGATGTGGTTGGCTGCACCGGTGATCCTCGGGATCGTCCTGCAGCGTCGGCGCTTCGTCGCGCCGGCCGTGCTCGCGCTGATGATCGCCGCGCTCACGCAGCTCGTCTACCCCTACCTGTACCTGTGGTTGCTCAACGTCGACCCGGTCCTCGTGACCGTGCTGACGGTCCGCAACCTCGCCTACCTGGTCCTCGCAGGCTGGGCCGTCCACGCGCTGTTCACCCCGTCCCACCACGACGAGGACGTCTCGTCGGTGTCCATCCCCGTCCCCGCTCGAACCCACAAGGAGTGACCATGCTCGTCGCCTTCTCCGTCGCCCCCAGCGGCTCCGGCAACTCGGACGGTTCCGTCCACGACGCGGTCGCCGCGGCCGTGCGGATCGTCCGCGAGTCCGGCCTGCCCAACCGGACCGACTCCATGTTCACGACCATCGAGGGGGAGTGGGACGAGGTGTTCGCGGTCATCAAGGACGCCACCGAGGCGGTCGGCGCCTACGGCAGCCGGGTCTCGCTCGTCCTCAAGGCCGACATCCGTCCCGGCTACACGGGTGAGCTGACCGCCAAGCTCGACCGCCTCGACGCCGCGCTCGAGAACGACGGCTGAGCCCACCCCCGAGCGGTCGTCCGGTTTCGCCGCTCGGGGACTCGAATCGATTCGAGGATTCCCGTACACTCGATCCATGCCCACCATCCTGGACGGGTCGACGCAGCTGTCGCCGACCCGTGTTCGTCTTGCCATCCTCGCGCTCGCCGTCGGGGCCTTCGGCATCGGTACGACCGAGTTCGTGGCGATGGGTCTGCTGCCGAACATCGCGACCGACCTCCTGCCCGAGCTGGTCGCTCGCAGCCAGGAGCAGGCGAACGCGCAAGCCGCCTGGTTGATCACGGCGTACGCGCTCGGCGTCGTGGTCGGTGCGCCGACGATCGCCGCGCTCGTCGCGCGATACCGGCGCAAGACCGTCCTGCTCTGGCTGGGCGTCGCGTTCACCGTCGGCACGTTCGCGTCTGCGGTCCTGCCGAGCTTCGGCCTCGTCCTCCTCGCACGGTTCGTCGCGGCCCTGCCGCACGGCGCGTACTTCGGCATGGCGGCCCTCGTCGCCGCGAGTCTCATGGGGCCCGGGAAGCGCGGCAAGGGCGTCGCGCTCGTCATGACCGGGCTGACGATCGCCAACGTCGTGGGCGTGCCGTTCGCGACCTGGGTGGGCCAGGAGTTCGGGTGGCGCTCCGCCTACCTCATCGTCACCGGCATCTTCGCGCTCGCGACCGTGACCATCTGGTTCGCCGTGCCGGTGCAGGCGGGCAACCCGCAGCAGACGATGCGTCGGGAGCTCCGCGTCTTCCGACGAGGCCAGGTGTGGTTCGTGCTCGGGTTCGGGTCGATCGGGTTCGGCGGCCTCTTCGCCGTGTACAGCTATCTCGCGCCCCTGGTGACCGAGGTCGCGGGGGAGTCGGCGACGCTCGTCCCGTGGGCGCTCGCGACCATGGGGGTCGGCATGACGATCGGCAACCTGGTCGGTGGGCATCTCGCGGACCGTGGGGTGAAGCGAGCCCTGATCGTCTTCTTCGCGCTCATGATCGTGGTCCTGACCGCCCTCGCGCTCACCGCGACATGGACCCCGACCATGTTCCTCTTCGTCTTCGCGGTCGGCTTCGCGTCGCAGGGCCTCGGTCCGGCCATCCAGACGAGGCTCATGGACGTCGCCGGCGACAGCCAATCGCTCGCCGCAGCGCTCAACCACTCGGCGCTCAACATCGGCAACGCGCTCGGCGCCTTCCTCGGCGGTGTGGTCATCGCCGGTGGCCTCGGCTACCTCGCTCCGGTCTGGACCGGTGTGGTGCTGACCGGGATCGGCCTCGGGATCGTCATCACGAGCTTCTCCGTCGAACGCCGGCAGCTCCGGCGCGAACTCCTGCGGGCGAACGACGCCGAGGATCGCCGGATCGCGGACCGCAACCCGCCGACGGCACCGATCCCCGTCTGACCGACACCCGCGCGCTCGGGTCGGCGCACCGCGCTGCTAGTCGACGATGATGCCGTCGAGGATCGCCCGCTTGCGCAGGGCGACCTTCGTGCCGACGTCGATGCCGGCGTTGCGGTACTTCTCGCGGATGCGCTTGAGGTAGCTCTTCGCGGTCTCGTCGGAGATGCCGAGGCTCTCGGCGACCATCTTCACGGGCTCACCGGCGGCGTACAGCGCCATGACGCGACGCTCCTGCGCGCTGAGGCGGGGGCCGGTCCCGGAGGCGCCGCTCGCGAGGGCGAGGTCGAGCTCGGGGGAGATGTAGGACTCACCGCGTGACGCCGCACGGAGGGCGTGCACGATGGTCTCGGCGTCCTCGCTCTTCGCGAGGTAGCCCAGGGCGCCGGCGGCCAATGCCTCTCGGACGACCGCCGGGTCGCTGTAGGTGCTCATGAGGACGGTCGTGACGCCCGTGGTCTTCAGCGTCGCGAGCTTCACGGCGACCGGAACGTTGTCCTTGAGGTCGACGTCGAGCAGCAGGACGTCGACGGGGAAGGCGGGGTGCGTCAGCAGCTCCGGCCAGGACGGGGTCACGACGACGAGTTCGATGTCGTCGGCGACGCTCCTGATCCATTCGGTGAGCGCACCGAGCAGCATCCGGTGGTCATCGACGATGCCGACCCTGATGCGAGACTCCTGTGACGTCATTGACGTTCCCCTTTCCGCTGGCCCGCAGCAGGATTGTCGACGGTGCTGTCGATCTCGATCCTGATCCGGGATTTCTGGTACGTGTCCGTGGAGCTGCCCACTCGTCCGAGCGCTTCCCACACCGCGGGATCCACCTTGGCGCGTTGCACTCCGACCGCTTCGAGGACGATCGGGATGACGAGCGCACCAGATCGGCCCGGTCGTTCGGAGCGGTCGACCGGTCCGAGCGTCAGCACAGCTCTGGCACTCTGCGCATCTGCTTCCCCGAGGAGCAACCATACTGCAGAGAGCAGTCCATCCCGCTGATCCGTTGCGAGATACGTCGCAAGTCGCTCGGGGTCGCGCAGGGTCGCGCGGTCCGACAACACGGACGACTCCTGGAACGCGTGCTCGAGCCAGGACTCCTTGCCCTCGGACATCAGATGACGCCGGAGCTCGGTCGCGAGGCGTGAGGCGCGCGCCGCGAGCTCGGGGCTGAGCGGGAGGTCGACCGAACCGTCGGCGACACCGACGAACAGCTCCTCCGCTTCGAGGTCGAGGGTGACGAGTTCCTCCGAGTCGAAGAACCCGAGTGCGTCCCGGACGCTCGCGACCGTGGAGGCGACCATGACCCGGTCGAGTTCGAGGCGGACGATCCGGCGGTACTGGGAGACGATCGCGCAGGCGATGAGCGGGGGGACGACGGCGACCGCGGCGAAGAGCAGCTCAGCCCCGAGCGTCGCGGTCTGGGTCCGCGTGACGGTGAGGATCGACCCCACGAGCATCAGCCCGAGCACCACGGTCGCGGCGGCGATGTCGCGGACCGGGCGGAGGGCGACGACCGCGAGCAGGACGCCGCCGACCGCCGCGGCCGCCGTCGGATAGACGCCAACGGCGTCGCGACTCCAGACGCTCGCCAGGTCGAGCGCGGCGACCACCACCAGCTGGATCAGGAGCGCGACGAACAGCCGGTCCGAGAGGTGGAACGCGGAACGGCGGAGCAGGAGGAAGGTCGACGCGATCGCCGCGGTGAGCAGCAGCCAGGCGACGACGCTGAGCAGTGGTCGCGGGTAGTGGTGGACCGAGCCGACGAAGCGGATCGCGGCGTAGACGACGAGGATGAGGCCGGACACCGACAGCCCGATGCCGAGCTGTGTCGTTCCGAGTGACGAGCGCTGCCGGTCGATGGCGCGCCGATGGCGGTAGCGCCGGGTCGGCCCGGTGGCCTCAACGAGGGCGTCGACACTCATGCTTGCGGGACCTCCAGGATGACGGTCGTCCCGGCCCCCGGGGCGGAGAAGACACGCGCCTGCCCACCGACCTCCTGGATGCGCGCGACGACCGATTCCGCGACGCCGAGGTGGCCGTCCGGCACGGCCGACGGATCGAACCCGGTGCCGGTGTCGGTGATGAGGAGTCGGGCGGTCAGCTCGTCGATCGAGACCGTGACGTCGGCCGAGTCGACCCCGGAGTGACGCCGGACGTTCTCCAGGCACTCCCCGAGCGCGAGGAGGAACGCCTCCCGCACACGTGGGTCGAGGTTCGCCTGTCCACCGCCGTAGACGTTGACCGTGAGGCCGAGCCCGGCGAACCGGTCCGTCACGGCCTCGATGCCCTCGTCGAGGGTGAAGTCGGCACCTCGCTGGAGGATGTACGAGCCGGAGGAGACGGGGCTGAGCTCCTCGCCGAGGCGGAGGCTGCGGAGCAGATGCGCGTCGTTCCCGGCCTGCGAACGGAGGGCTGCGGCGTCGACGCCGCGTCCGGAGTGGGCGAGCATCGTGAGGGTCGCGAGCGCGGTGTCGTGCAGCAGTCGTGCGTCCTGGCGTCGCTGTGATTCGGCCTGGCTCGCGAGCCGCTCGGCGTTGTAGGCGTTGCCGATGGTGTCGACCCGGCGGATGAGCCGCGGGATGCTCGTGTCGAGCCACCCGCCGAAGGCACCGATCGCGACCCACACGACCGCTGTCAGGCCGATGGTCGGGACCGTGAGCGCGGTGGGCCCGGTGACGACGATGATGGTGACCGCCGTCACGACGAACGCGGTCAGGAGCAACGGCCAGGTGCGCCGGAGCGGCACGAGTCGGGCCGCGACGGCGCCCATGCCGAGGGAGGTGATCGCGGCGATCGCGCTCGCGGAGCCGACCTGGCCGGTGTTCCCGTCGGACAGACCGATCACGATCACGACCCCGACACCGACCAGGAACACCAGCACCACCCACCGACGGCCGTCGTACTGCTCGGCGGCCACGTGGGTGAGCGCGAGGGCGGCGACGAGGACGAGGAGGACGGTGTACCGACCTCCCGAGACGACACCCGGGACGCTGAGGATCATCGCGGCCGTGACGCACCCCGCGAGTCCGAAGAGACGCGTCGTACGCAGCAGCAGCCGTCGCTGGGTCCTCGCCACCCGATCCATGCTCACGCTCCTCTGAGGAGTCACCCTATCGGGTGACACGACCGCCGCGGAACGGGTGTCGGACAGACGGGGCGCAGCTGTCAGACGGCGAGGAGCCGGCTGAGATGCGGGGCGACCAACGCGTTCTCGATGAGGAAGCCGTCGTGTCCGAAGTCGGACCGGAGGACCGACGGTCGTGTGCCGTCGAGGTTGCCGGGGAGGTGGAGCGCGATCTCCTCCTGCCCACTGACCGGGAAGAGCCGGTCGCTGTCGATCCCGAGCACGAGCGACGGACCGGTGTAGGCCCGCAGCGCCGCGCCGACGCCGCCGCGATCGCGTCCGACGTCGTGCGAGTTCATCGCCTCGACGAGGGTCACGTAGCTCCCGGCGTCGAAGCGTCGCGTGAACTTGTTGCCGTGGAAGTCGAGGTAGGACTCGACGGCGAAGCGTCCGCCGTGCCCGAGCGGGCTCACGCTCGACTGCCAGCTGCGCTCGAACCGGGCGTTCAGCTCACCCGGGCTGCGGTAGTTGAGCAGGGCCATCCGTCGGGCGAGCGCGAGGCCGCGGTGCGGGCCCTCACCGTCCGGGGCGTCGTAGTAGTCGCCGCCCTGGAAGTGTGGATCCGTGCGGACCGCTTCGAGCTGCACGAAGTTCAGGGAGATCTGGTCGGCCGTCGTGACCGGGGGCGCGGCGATCACGGCCAGTCGGTCGACGAGCTCGGGGTGGGTGGCGGCCCACTCGAGGGCGTGCATGCCGCCCATCGACCCGCCGATCACCGCGGCCCAGCGGTCGAGTCCGAGGTGTCCGAGCAATCGGTGCTGGGCCTCGACCTGGTCGCGGATCGAGGTGTACGGGAACCGCGAACCCCACTCGACGCCGTCGGGCGCGAAGGAGGAGGGGCCGGTGCTGCCCTGGCAGCCGCCGATCATGTTCGGCGCGACGACGAACCAGCGGTCCGTGTCGACGGCGAGTCCCGGACCGACGATGCCGGCCCACCACCCGGCGGTCGCATGCCCGTTGCCGGCGCCTCCGAGGACGTGGCTGTCTCCGGTGAGCGCGTGGAGGATGAGGACAGCGTTGCCGCCGTCGTCGTCGAGCGTGCCCCAGGTCTCGTAGGCGAGTCTGGCGTGCGGGATGCTCCCGCCGTGCTCGAAGTCGAGGCGGCCGAGCGGGGCGAAGAGCCGGTCGCCCGGCCGGTCGCCGTCGCGCCAGGCGCCGCTCGAGGGCGGGTTCGCGAGCAGGGCGCCGACCTCGGCTTCGGTCACGAAGCGGGAGGGCACGCTGTCTTCCGGGGTCTGCCAGTCCATAGGTCTCCATTGTGGCGTGCCCTGGGGCGTCGACCGGCCGTGTTACGTCACCCGATCGATCGAGGTCGGCGCGGTGCGCTGGCGCGAGTGCGCTCCCCTCGGCTCCGGCGCACCGGAACGGGCTCGAGCGACGGGGAACCGGCCCGAGTGACGCGGGACCGGCCCGAGTGCGCAACGAACGACGCGAGCGCGGGTCTCTGGAGACCCGCGCTCGCGGTTGTGGGGTGCGCTCGCGTCAGCGCACCGCGCTGGCGCAACCCAGGAGGGGACGCCTCGGGACGGACTCAGACCCGGGCGGCCTCGACGACCTGCTTCGCGGCGGTCAGACCGGCCTGGAGGTCGGCCGTGATGTCGTCGATGTTCTCGAGTCCCACCGAGAGCCGCACGAGCCCGGGCGTGACGCCGGCCGTGAGCTGCTGCTCCGGGGTGAGCTGCGAGTGCGTCGTCGACGCCGGGTGGATGACGAGCGAACGGACGTCGCCGATGTTCGCGAGGTGCGAGAACAACTGCAGCGAGTTCACGAAGGCGCGGCCGGCGTCGACCCCGCCCTTCAGCTCGAAGGACAGAACTGCTCCGACACCCTTCGGGGCGTACTGGTTGGCCGCCGCGTACCAGGGGCTCGACGGCAGACCCGAGTAGTTGACGCTCGCGATGTCGGGGTGGGCGTCGAGCCACTCGGCGACCTGCTGGGCGTTCTGCACGTGGCGCTCGATGCGGAGGCTGAGCGTCTCGATGCCCTGGATGAGCTGCCAGGCGCTCGCCGGGGCGATGGCCGCACCCAGGTCGCGCAGGAGCTGCACGCGCGCCTTGATGATGTAGGCGAGCGAGTCGCCCACGGCGTCGGTGTAGACCGCGCCGTGGTACGAGGGGTCCGGCGTCGTGAGGCCCGGGAACTTGTCCGCGTGCCCGGTCCAGGAGAAGGTGCCGCCGTCGACGATGACCCCGCCGATGACCGTGCCGTGACCGCCGAGGAACTTCGTCGCCGAGTGCACGATGATGTCCGCTCCGTGCTCGAAGGGACGGATGAGGTACGGCGTGGCGATCGTGTTGTCGACGATCAGCGGGACGCCGGCCTCGTGCGCGACGTCGGCGACGAGGCGGATGTCGAGGATGTTGATCTTCGGGTTGCCGATCGTCTCCGCGAAGAACAGCTTCGTGTTCGGGCGCACCGCACGCCGCCACTCCTCGGCGTCGTCCTGGTTCTCCACGAAGGTGGTCTCGATGCCGAGCTTCGCGAGCGTGTACTTGAAGAGGTTGTACGTGCCGCCGTAGATCGACGAGGACGACACGATGTGGTCGCCCGCCTGCGCGATGTTGAGGACCGCCGAGGCCTCTGCCGCCTGCCCGGAGGCGAGGAGGAGGGCGCCGCTGCCACCCTCGAGCGCGGTCAGGCGCTCCTCGACGACGGCCTGCGTCGGGTTCTGGATGCGCGTGTAGATGTTGCCGAACTCCGCGAGGGCGAAGAGGTTCTTGGCGTGGTCGGCGTTGTCGAACACGTAGCTCGTCGTCTGGTAGATCGGCGTGGCCCGAGCCTTCGTGACCGGGTCGGGCGCAGCTCCGGAGTGGATCTGCTTCGTCTCGAACTTCCAGTCGTTCGTGGCATCGCTCATGGTGGATGGTCCCCTCTGCTCGGGTGGTCGGTGCTGCTCGGGTGATGGGTGCCGCCGGTGTGGCCGCTCGGTCCGACAGCGATGTCGCCGGGCGTGGCTCCGGGTGGTGCTCCGTCGTGACCCCGAGGCTACCGGCCCCACCTGCACGCGCCAACCACGCGGAAACACGGCGTAACGCCTCGGACCGGTGGCTACCCTGGAGGCATGACGACGAGACGTGTGGTGGTGACCGGTGCGAGTTCAGGGATCGGGGAGGCGACCGCGAGGCGATTCGCCGCCGACGGCTGGGACGTCGTGGCGGTGGCCCGCCGAGCAGAGCGGCTCGAGGCGCTCGTCGCGGACATCGGCGGTACGGCGGTCGTCGCGGATCTGACCGTGCAGGCGGACGTCGACGCGCTCGCCGCCCGGGTGGAGGTACTCGGTGGCGCCCAGGCGCTCGTCAACAACGCGGGCGGTGCCTTCGGCCTCGCGTCCGTCGAGGACGGCGACGCCGAGGACTGGCGCCGCATGTTCGACATCAACGTCCTCGGCACGAAGCGCGTGGTCCAGGCGCTCCTGCCGATCCTCCGCCGGAGCATCCCGGAGGGTGGTGCCGCCACCATCGTCGGTGTCACCTCGATCGCGGGCCACGTCGCCTACGTGGGTGGCGGCGGGTACAACGCGGCGAAGTTCGCCGAGCGGGCGCTCTTCGAGGTGCTCCGGCTCGAGCTCAACGGCGAACCGATCCGGGTGATCGAGGTGGCGCCGGGCATGGTCCACACGGAGGAGTTCTCGCTCGTGCGCTTCGGTGGCGACCAGGACCGCGCCGACGCCGTCTACGAGGACGTGCCGGATCCGCTCTCGGCCGACGACGTCGCCGAGGCGATCGTCCACGCGACCTCCCTGCCGCCCCACGTCAACCTCGACCTCATCACGATCAAGCCGGTCGCCCAGGCCGCCCCGTACCGCCTGGCGAAGGGGCCGTTGCGCGTCGCGGAGTAGACCCTTCGACAGGCTCAGGGACCGGTCGGGAGTTCAGGGACCGGTCGGGAGTTCAGGGACCGGTCGGGAGTTCAGGGACCGGTTGCAGTCAGGGACCAGGCGGGAGGTCAGTGACCGGTCGGGTGCTCGGCAGCGGGATCGATGCGTGGCCCGGGTTCCGCGTCGACCGGGGCCGCGTCCGCGAAGGCGAGTTTCGGGACGAAGCAGAGCAGGACGGCGGCGACGAGCGCACCCGCCCCGCAGATCGCCCAGACCGTGAGGTAGCCGGACAGGCTCGACGCCCCGGCCGTGACGGCCTGCGCGGCGCCGGCGAACAGCACCACGCCGAAGACGGCCGAGGCGAAGGAGCCACCGATCGTCTTCGTCGTGTTGGTCAGTGCCGACGCGACGCCCGTCTGCCCGCGAGGTGCCGCGGCCGCGGCCGCGGCCGGCATGGCTCCGACGAGGGCACCGGAGCCGAGCCCCGCGATCGCCATGTTCAGGAAGACCTGCCACGTCTCGAGGTGGAACGGGAGGAACAGCAGGTACCCGACCGCGACGAGTGAGGCGGCGATGATGAGCGCGATCCGAGGCGTCGCCCAGCGCGACACGAGTGGGAACAGGAGCGCACCGACGATCATCGAGATCAGGTAGGCGCCGATGAGCGTGGAGATGTCGCCGGCGTCGAGCCCGAGTCCGTATCCGTTCTCCCGGGGTGTCCCCGCATAGGTGCTGAGCGGGGCCTGGGCGCCGAGCAGGCTGATCCCGATGAGCCCGGCGGTCAGTTGCACCGGCCACATGTTGGGTTGCCGGAGCACCCGGAGGTCGATCGCCGGGTCGGGCTGCCGCAGTTCATGTCGCCCGAACGGCAGGAACGCGAGCACGCCGATCGCGATGAGCCCCCACACCCACCACGTCTGCGGACCGTTGAGTCGCAGGAAGGTGAGCCCAGAGGTGATGAGCAGGAGCGCGAGGCTGAGGAGTACGAAGCCCGCGAGGTCCAAAGTCCTGCCCGGCAGGGGTTCGGACTCGGGGACGCCGAACAGGATGGCGAAGAAGACGAGGGTCACCGCGACTGCCGGCAGCATCATCGTGAGTGGGATGTCGCCGCCGAGGGCGGTGAGGATGCGTCCGCTCGACAGCG
Source organism: Plantibacter sp. CFBP 8798 (assembly GCF_014841195.1). Taxonomy (NCBI): domain Bacteria; kingdom Bacillati; phylum Actinomycetota; class Actinomycetes; order Micrococcales; family Microbacteriaceae; genus Plantibacter; species Plantibacter sp. CFBP 8798. Next base: position 251,822 of record NZ_JACYTS010000004.1, on the reverse strand, counting down.
CACCGATGATGGCGCCGGCCTCGAGCGCCACGACGAGCAGGCCGGCGGCCCGGCGGGTCTGCGAGGCCCCGGTGCCGGAGCGACGGCCCCGCTCGAAGATGAGTGCGATCTCGAGTGGCAGCCACACGACGTAGAAGCCCTGCAGCGCCCAGGCCGCGAGGAACGACCAGAAGTCCCCGGCGAGGACGAGCCACCAGCTGGCGCCGGCCGTCAACACGGTGGAGACGAGGAGGACCCGCTTGTGCCCGAACATGTCGCCGAGCTTCGCGAGGACGGGGACGACGAGCGCCGACAACAGCAGTTGCGCGGCCTCGAACCAGTTGAAGTCCGCGTCGTGGATGCCCAGGTGCTCGACGAGGTCCGGGATGAGCGGGACGTAGTAGCCCTGCAGGACGCCGCTCGTGATCTCGACGAGGAACAACCAGCCGATGAGTCCTGCGGTGATGCCGGCTGCCGACCCACGGATCGACGTCCGCCATCCGGTCGCCGAGGCTCCGCCGGTCGTCGTGCTGTCTCGCGCCATGTGGGGATGGTACAGGCGGCCCGGCCGGCAGGATAGCGTTGGAGGATGTCGACCGAGAACCCCAGCGCAGCGTCCCCGGAGCGAGAGGTCCTCGACTGGCCCACGTTCGGTGACGCGGCCCGCGAACTGTCCAGTGCGATCGTCGCGAGCGGGTTCCGGCCCGACTCCGTCGTCGCGATCGCGCGCGGTGGGCTCCTGCTCGCCGGTGCCATCGCCTACGCCCTCGACGTGAAGGCGTGCGGCGCGCTGAACGTCGAGTTCTACACCGGGGTCGACGCGCGTCTCCCCGAGCCCGTCGTGCTCCCGCCGCTGCTCGACGTGGCCGGGTTGCCGGGGAGCCGGGTGCTGCTCGTCGACGACGTGTCCGACTCGGGTCGCACGCTCGCGATGGTGCTGGAACTCATGCAGGCGAGCGGTGCGGAGGTCCGCACGGTGACGCTGTACGAGAAGCCGCAGACGGTGCTCCGCCCCGACTACGTGTGGAAGCGTGTCGACCGCTGGATCTCCTTCCCCTGGTCGACGCTGCCGACGATCACGGCCTGATCGTCCCCGCCTGATCCGGGGTGCCGGGTAGGGTCTCAGGGTGAGTGTTTTCCTCCTCGGCGGTCCGGCCGCCCCAGAGACCGAGTCGACCGTCTACGCAGCGTTCATCGCCGAGGCGGCCGCGCTCGCGGTCGTCGCCGGTCGGTTGGCCCCGCGCATCGCGATCGTCGTCGTGCACGACGGTGACGGGCTCGAGCAGTCCGCCGCCCTGGAACGTGCCGTCGCACGCTCCGGTGAGATCGAGGCGATCCGCGTGGTCGTCCGCGAGGGCGGCGTGGTCGCGCAGGCTCAGCTGGCCGAGGTCGACGGGATCGTCGTCGGCGGCGGACTGCCCTCGGCCTACGCGGAGGCGGTCGCGCCGGTCGCCACCGACATCCGACGCCTCGTCGCGTCCGGTCTGCCCTACCTCGGCATCTCGGCCGGCGCGATGATCGCCGCCGAGCACGCGATCATCGGCGGATGGCGTGTCGGCGAGGTCCCCGTGAGCCCCGAGGCGGCGTCCGAGGAACTCGACGAGGTCACGATCGGCGACGGTCTCGGGCTCGTCGACATCGCGGTCGAGGCGCATGCCGCACAGTGGGGCACCCTCGGGCGGCTCGTCGCCGCGACGGAGGCCGGGGTCGTCGACGGCGGGGTCGCGATCGACGAGAACACGGCGCTCGTCGTCGGGCAGGGGGCGCTCTCCGTCCTCGGTGGCGGCAGTGTCTGGCAGGTCTTCACCGCCGAGCACGGGGTCGTCGTCCGCACGATCGGTGCCGAGCAGCCGCAGCAGCAGTAGTCCATGACGAACGGGATCCTCGGCGGCACCCCGGCACAGCTCGCCGCGGCGGGGTCGATGGACGAGGGGTGGGCCGGCGCGCTCGCACCCGTCGCGGACGACCTCGCGACGATCGACCACTGGCTCGCGGCGCAGACAGCGGCCGGTGCCCGATGGTTGCCGGCACCCGAGCTCGTCCTGCGGGCCTTCCGTACGCCGTTCAGCGCGGTCCGGGTCCTCATCGTCGGGCAGGACCCGTACCCGACGCCGGGTCATCCGATCGGCCTGTCGTTCGCCGCGGACCGGGAGGTCCGCCCGGTGCCGCGCAGCCTCGCGAACATCCATCGGGAACTCCGCGAGGACCTCGGTGTCCCGACGCCGGAACACGGCGATCTCAGTTCGTGGACCGGACAGGGCGTGCTGCTCCTCAACCGCGTCCTCACGGTCGAGGCGGGTTCCGCCGGGTCGCACCGCCGACACGGCTGGGAGGCGGTCACGGAACAGGCGATCCGCGCGCTCACCGCACGCCCCGCACCGCTCGTGTCGATCCTCTGGGGCAAGGACGCCGAACGACTGGCACCGCTGCTCGAATCATCGGGCGACCCCGACCGCCACGTCATCGTCTCGGCGCACCCGAGTCCGCTCTCCGCCTCGCGGGGCTTCTTCGGCTCGAAGCCGTTCAGCCGCACGAACGACTTCCTCGTCTCCCGCGGCGTGGACCCGATCGACTGGTCGCTCGACTGACGACCGGGTCGTGGCATCGGCCGCAAGGGCTGTCCGCCGACCCACCCCCTCGTTAGGCTTGGGGGATGCTGGAAGAGGAGTACGAGCCGAGGCGCCGGCTGCCGCCGCACCTGCGCAAGCCGCCGACCCCCGAGACGCCGTTCGCCTTCACGATGCGCGACGCCACTGCGGCCGACCTGCCCGACATCCGGGCGATCTACAACCACTACGTCGCCAACAGCATGGTCACTTTCGACGAGGACGCGATGACCCTCGCCGAGTGGCGCTCCAAGTTCGCCTACCTGCAGCGGCTCCAGCTCCCGTTCATCGTCGCCGTCAACCCGACCGGACAGATCCTCGGGTACGCGCTGTGCGCGCCGTGGAAGCAGAAGCGCGCCTACCGATTCACCGTGGAGAGCTCGATCTACCTCGGAGCGGCGGCGACCGGCAAGGGCCTCGGCACCGATCTGCTCGGTGAGCTCATCGAGCGCTCGAAGGCCGCCGGGCTCAAGGAGATGCTGGCCGTCATCGCCGACAAGGGCGCCGAGTCTTCGATCGCCCTCCACGAGAAGTTCGGGTTCACCGAGGTGGGCCGCATGGGCCGTGTCGGCTTCAAGTTCGGCCGCTGGATCGGCACGGTCCTCCTCCAGAAGTCCTTGAAGCGCTGAACCGGTCGACACCCTTCGACGGGCTCAGAGACCGGAACCGCCGGGGAACGGGGACCACAGGAGAGCGCCGCCTCTAGGCTGGTCGCATGGCGGAACTCCACGAGCTGACGGCGCTCGAGCAGTGGCAGGCGTTGCAGCGGGACGAAGTCTCACCGACGGAGCTCGCCCGGCACTACCTCGACCGCATCGAGCGCCTCGACGACGCGATCGGCGCCTTCACCTCGGTCGCCGCCGGATCGCTCGCCGAACGCGTGGAGGCGGTCGAGGCACTTCCTCGGACCGCACCGCTCTGGGGACTCCCGATCGGCGACAAGGACCTCGTGTCCCGTGCCGGTCAGCCCGTCCGCTTCGGGTCACGGCTCACCGCGGAGGTCGTGGCGACGACCGACGACGAGCTGGTCGGCGTCCTCGACCGGGCCGGAGCGGTGAGCCTCGGGAAGACCGCGACCCCGGAGTTCGGGCTGTACGGCTACACGGAGCCGCTCGACGGGGTGCCGACGCGGAACCCGTGGGCCCTCGACCGCGGAGCGGCGGGGTCGAGTGGCGGGGCCGCAGCCGCCGTCGCCGCGCGGCTCCTCCCGTTCGCCCCCGGCTCCGACGGTGGCGGCTCCGTCCGCATCCCGGCGGCCGCCTGCGGGCTCGTCGGCCTGAAGCCCACGCGGGGGCTCGTCCCCGCGGGCTCCGGTGTCGACCGACTCGCCGGCCTCGTCGTCCCCGGGCCGATCGCCCGGACCGTCGCCGACGCGGCGCTCCTGCTCGACGCGATGATCGAGCGCGTGCACGGACGCATCGACCATCACTTCACGCTGCGAGCACCCGACGCCGACGACGGACCCCTGCTCGGGCACGCCGTGCGCGGCGAGGGCCGGTTCCAGTTGGCGGTCCTCGACGGCTCACCCTGGGACAGCGCCTTCGAGCTGGCGGTGGACCCGGAGGCCCGCGCCGCCGTCGACGTCGCCACCCGGGCGTTCACCGCGATGGGGCACGGCCTGGAGGAGCTCACCCTTCGCGACGCCGAACGGTACCCGACCGACTTCACGACGATCTGGCAGGCCTCAGCGGCCGGTGTCCCGGCGTCCTCGGAGGCGGAGCTGGCGCTCCTCGAACCCATCACGAGGTCCCTCGTCGAGCGCGGTCGGGCGCTGCCGGCGACCCGGCTCATGGAGACGCTCGCCAGTCTCCACCGGTTCGAACGCAGCGTCCTCGCGCAGTTCGCGCCGTTCGACGCGATCATCACGCCGGCGCTCGCCCAGACACCACGGCCGATCGGGTGGTACGACCAGGACTCGCCCGAGCTGAACTTCGAGCAGCAGGTGCGCTACGCGCCGCACACCTCCTTCGTGAACGCGACCGGCCTGCCGGCCATCACGCTCCCGGTGCACGAGACGTCCGAGGGGCTGCCGATGGGCGTCCAGCTGATCGGGCGTCCCGGAGGCGAGGCCACCCTGCTCGCCCTCGGTGCGCAACTGGAGCGGCGACTGCGTTGGCAGGACCGCGTCCCGTCCGTCGCCCGCTGACCGATCGTCGCCCCGCGTCGCCCGGTGGCGTATGACGGGATGTGACACCGCGGCCGGACCTCGTCCCTCCCGCTGCGCCTAGGGTGCTGAGGCGGCCCGGTCCGGACGGACCGATCGCCGCTCCACCGGAGGAGTCGATCATCAGCGAACAGTCCAGCCCGACGCGGTCCAGCCCCAAGCAGCTCATCCTCAACCTGTTCGAGATGAACTGCGTGAGCCACATCACCCACGGCCTCTGGCGCCTGCCGGACAACCGACGCGACCAGTACACCGACATCCGGTACTGGACGACACTTGCCCGGACAGCGGAGGCGGGCGGGTTCGACGCGATCTTCATCGCGGACGTGGTCGGCGCCTACGACGTCTTCCGCGGCGGCCCGGCCGACGCCCTGCGTGAGGGCCTGCAGATCCCGAACAACGACCCGCTGCTCGTCGTCCCCGCGATGGCCGCCGTGACCGAGCACCTCGGCTTCGGCATCACCTTCTCGACGAGCTACGAGCCGCCGTTCGCCTTCGCGCGTCGCATGAGCACCCTCGACCACCTGACGAACGGCCGCGTCGCGTGGAACATCGTCACCTCCTACCTGCCGAACGCCGCACGGAACTTCGGCCTCGCCGAGGAGATCCCGCACGACGAACGGTTCGCGATCGCCGAGGAGTACCTGGACGTCCTCTACAAGCTCTGGGAAGGGTCCTGGGACGACGACGCCGTCATCCGCGACCGGGAGGCCGGCGTCTACTCCGACCCCGACAAGGTGCGGTACATCGATCACGTCGGGCGCTACTTCCAGGTCGCCGGACCGCACCTGTCCGAGCCGAGCGCCCAACGGACACCGCTGCTCTACACCGCGACCGCCTCACCGGCCGGCATCGCGTTCGCCGGACGGCACGCCGAGGCCGTGTTCACGGGCGTGCGGGGTCCAGGTGGTGCAGGCCCCCTCCTGGAGCGGTTCCGTGCGGCAGCGGCCGACAACGGACGCGACGGGGCCGCGCTGAAGATCGTCGTCCAGGCGGCCGTCATCGTCGCGCGGACGCAGGAGGAGGCCGAGGCCAAGGCCGCGCAGTACCGCGAGCATGCGAGTATCGTCGGCCGGTTCGTGCACGCCGGGCTGCCGTTCGACCCGCTGGCGCACCCGGAGGACCGGACCGTCGCCGAGGCGCTCGCCGCAGAGGGGGTCCCGGCGGACGCCCTGCCGCCGCAGGTGACGGCCGGCACCGTCGGCGAGTTCATCGTGCGGGTCGGCAGCGACCTCGAACGGGACTTCTTCGCCGTCGGCACCCCCGAGGTCGTCGCCGACGAGATCGAGCGATGGTTGGACGAGGTCGGTATCGACGGCATCAACCTGCGGCAGTACCACAGCCTCGACACGCTCACCGATTTCGTCGAACTCGTCGTGCCGGAGCTGCGTCGTCGGGGACGACTGCGCGACGCGTATCGACCGGGGGAGACGCTCCGTGAGCGCCTGACGGGCGGAGCGGCCCGGCTCCCGGACGACCACCCGGCCGCCCGGTATCGCGGAGGACGGAACCTCGGCGACCAGCACGAGAGGGCGCTCGACGGTCACACGGCGTCATCGAGGGAACCCGCGGGAAACCTGTCGTAACAGAGCCGCGGGGTGGCCCGGTGTGCCGACCAGGATGGGCAACCACACCGGCACAGCACCGGACCACCCCGACCCACAGGAGTACCCGTCATGACCCGAACCACCAGACGGCGAGCACGACTCGCCGCCGCAGCCCTCGTCGCCGTGAGCATCGCGCTGACCGGCTGCTCGGCGGCGTCGGCCTCGTCCGACGCGGACGGTGGCAGCCTCACCTACCTCGACGCGGAGATCCCCACCTCGGCGCAGGTGCAGGAGGCGGGCACATGGCAGACCCGTGCGCTCCAGCAGAACATCACCGACCGACTGCTCTACCGCAACGCGGAGACGGGCGAACTCGAACCGTGGATCGCCGACTCCTGGACCGTCAGCCCCGACGGTCTCACGTACACCTTCGTGATCCGTGACGGCGTCACCTACAGCGACGGCACCGCCGTCGACGCCACGAGCGTCGCGAAGAACCTGAACTGGCAGTCGACCGGCGACGAGGCGAAGGGCACGACCCCGAACGCGCAGTTCCCGCCCGGTCTCGTCGCGACGCCGGACGACGCGACCAGCACCGTCACCGTCGTCCTCGCCGCACCCTACGCGCCCTTCCTCAACGTGCTCACCGGGTGGGGATCCGGGCTCGTCGCCGACGCCACGATCGACGCGAGCAAGGAGGAGCAGTCGAAGTTCGTGAACCTCATCGGTTCCGGTCCCTTCGTCGTCGCCTCCGAGACCTACGGCAAGGAGATCGTGCTCGACCGTCGTGAGGGGTACGCCTGGGCCCCGCCGTCCTCCCCGAACCAGGGCGAGGCGCACCTCGCCTCGGTCACGGTCATCCCCGTGCAGGAGGACAGCGTCCGGCTCGGCACCCTGAAGTCGGGCGAGGCCGACGTCATCCGCTACGTCCAGCCGAGCGAGGAGCAAGGGCTCGTCGACGCCGGCTACGACATCGTGTCCAAGACGGGTGTCGGTCTCAGCAACCAGTGGTTCCTCCGCAGCCAGGCGCCGTTCCTCGACGACGTCGACGTCCGCAAGGCGCTGCTGCACGCGATCGACCGTGAGCAGATCATCGAGACGCAGTACACCGACAGCTGGACGCCCGCCACGTCGGTCCTGTCGCCGGGCACCTTCGGCTACGTCGACGAATCGGCGAAGTTCGCCTACGACCCGGATGCGGCGAACCGCCTCCTCGACGGCGTCGGCTGGACCGAGCGCGACGCGGACGGCTACCGCACGAAGGGCGGCGAGCGGCTCACGGTGAAGACCTACATCGACGTCTACGACAACACGGCGAAGAGCCTCTTCCAGCAGATCCAGAACCAGTTCAAGGACGTCGGGATCGAGCTGTCGCTCAACGAGCTCGACTACTCCACCTACTGGGCGACCGCGTTCGCGGACCCGGAGGTCGGGGCGCTCCGGGTCGGTTGGCCGCACCCGGACCCCTCGAAGGGCCTCAGCGAGTACTACAGCAAGGACGGCTCAGACCTCCTCGGTCTCGCCGGCTCCGACACGACCCTGCAGTCGCTGCTCGACGCGCAGAACGCCGCGACCGACGACGACACCCGTGCGGCGATCCTCGGACAGATCCAGGACCACCTGATCGACCAGGCCTACGTCGTGCCGATCCTCAACGACAGCCAGGTGTTCGTCACCCAGCAGCGGGTGAAGGGCTTCTCCCTCAGCGACGGCGCCCTGCCGGAGTTCTACAACACCTCGATCGAGGACTGAGCGAGCGGGAGGGCCGTCGATCGGTCCGCCCTCCCTCCCGTGTCCGGTCCCGTCCCTTCCGAGAGGAGGCCCCACATGTCCAACCAGCATCCGAACGCCAGCGCGGCGGACACGCGACACCGGCAGTACCGCGAGTACGTGATCAGGCGCGTCGCCCAGGCGCTCCTCGTCATCGCGCTCGTCTACACGCTCGTCTTCTTCACCCTCTTCGTCCTGCCCGGCGACCCCATCGAGAACAAGCTGACGAGTCCGCTCAACCCACTGCCCCCGTCCGCCGGCGAAGCACTGCGGGCGTACTACCACTTCGACCTGTCGCCGCTCGAGCAGTTCACGCTGACGGTCGGGCGGCTCCTCCACGGGGACCTCGGCTACTCGCTCGTGAGCGGTCGTGCCGTGTCGGACCTCGTCGCGCAGGGCTTCTCGGACACGATCGTGCTCGCGGGCGTGGCGTTCGTCATGACGATCGTGCTCTCGCTCGCGATCGCGCTCACCGCCGTGTACGCCCCCGTCAGGGCGATCAGGAGCATCGCGGCATCGGCGCCCATCGCCTCCATCTCCGCGCCGAGCTTCCTCATCGGCTTCGTGCTCCTCGCGATCTTCTCCTTCCAGCTCGGCTGGGTGTCGTCGGTGCGCGATCAGGGCTTCGTGTCCTACGTGCTCCCGGCGCTGACCCTGGCGCTCGCCGTCAACGGTCCGTTGACGCAGGTGTTGATCCAGGGACTCCGGAAGGCTGCGGACGAACCCTTCGTCACCGTGCTCCGCGCGAAGGGGACGAGCGAGGTCCGGATCGCCCTCGGCCACGTCCTGAAGAACGGTGCGATCCCGTCGATCACGATGCTCGCCCTCGTCGTCGGAGAGTTGCTGGCCGGTGCCGTCGTCGTGGAGGCCGTGTTCACCCGCACCGGCCTCGGATTCATCACCTTCGAGAGCGTGCGCGATCAGGACACCCCGGTGATCCTGGCCGTCGTCATCCTCATCTCCTCCATCTACGTCGGCATCAACCTCGTGACCGACCTCGTCTACCCCGTCCTCGACCCGCGCATCGTCCGGCCCGGGCATGGGAGGTCACGACGCTCCCGCCTCGCCAGGCCTGCTGTCGCGACAGCGGCGGCGACGGGGACGGCGGTACCCGGCGGTATCCCGACGAAAGCGAGCGTGGACGCATGAGCCTCCGACTCCAAGCGGACCGTGACGTCACCGCGGCCGACGACGGACCGGACGCGTTCCGTCGACTCCTCGGCCGCCTCGGGGTCGCGGACGTCCTGGCGATCATCGTCGTCGGTCTCGTCCTCGTGTCCGTGATCGCACCAGGCCTCCTCACGCCGTACGACCCGCTCGAGCCCGACGACGCCAACGCGCTCGCCGCTCCATCGGTCGCGCACTGGTTCGGAACCGACTCCCTCGGTCGCGACCTGCTGTCGCGGGTGATCCACGGCACCGGTCGGACCCTGCTCGGCTCGGCGGTCGCCGTCCTCATCGGTCTCGGCGCCGGCACGGTCCTCGGGCTCGTCGCCGCGTCGTTCGGCGGTCTCGTCGACGCCGTCATCAGCCGGATCGTCGACGTGCTGCTCTCGATCCCCGGGCTGCTCCTCGCGATGGTCGTCGTCGTGGCGCTCGGCTTCGGCACCCTGAACGCGGCCGTCGCCGTGGGGATCTCCTCGATCGCGGCGTTCACCAGGATCATGCGCTCCGAGGTGCTGACGGAGAAGGACCTGCCGTTCGTCGAGGCGAGTCACCATCTCGGCGGTTCGCGGGCGTACGTCCTCGCGAAGCACGTCTTCCCGAACTCGTACTCCGCGGTGCTGTCGCTCACGGCCCTCCAGTTCGGCCTCGCCATCATCTGGATCTCCTCGCTCAGCTTCCTCGGGTACGGAGCCCCACCGCCCGACCCGGAGTGGGGCCTGCTCGTCTCCGAGGGTCGTCAGTACGTCGTGTCCTCGCCGTGGCTCGTCGTCGTCCCGGGCCTCGTGATCGCCGTCACCGTGCTCGCCATCAGCCGTCTCAGCCAGCTCACCCGCGAGAGGACCACCGCATGAACCAGGCAGCCCTACAGCACAGCTCACTCCACGTCGTCGACGCGGCTCCGGTGCCGTTGCTCGTCGACGGGCTCGCCGTCGGGTACCGGACGCGTGGCTCGAGGGGGCCGACTGACACGGTGCGCGACGTGTCGTTCCAGGTCGGCCGCGGCGAGACGGTGTCGCTCGTGGGTCAGTCCGGTTCGGGGAAGAGCACGATCGCCCGGGCGGTCGCGGGACTCCTCCCGGGCAACGGCTCGGTCACCGCCGGTCGGGTCGCGGTCGCCGGACACGAGGTCGCCGACTTCTCCCGGAAGCAGTGGCGCCCCCTGCGCGGCTCGACGCTCGGTTTCATCCCGCAGGATCCGCTGAGTTCACTCGACCCGCTGCAGCGGATCGGCGTGCAGATCGCCCAGGCGGTCCAGGTGGCGGGCGACACCCCGCGCTCGGAGGTCCCCGCGCGCGTGATCGAGTTGCTCGAGCACGTGGGCATCCGTCAGGCCTCGGCCCGCGTGCGGTCCTACCCGCACGAGCTCTCCGGCGGGCAGTTGCAGCGGGTGCTCATCGCGATCGCCATCGCGGCGAGGCCCAAGCTGCTCATCGCCGACGAACCGACGTCCGCGCTCGACGTGACCGTCCAGCGGCGCATCCTCGACCTCCTCGACGGCCTCCGGCAGGAGCTCGGGCTCGGGATCCTCTTCATCACCCACGACCTGGCGCTGGCGCAGGAGCGCAGCGACGCGATCGTGGTCCTGCAGGACGGGAACGTCCGCGAGTCCGGTCCGGCCGAGGAGGTGCTGCTTGCACCGCAGCACCCCTACACGGTCGCGCTGCTCGCCGACTCGCCCGCGTCGTCGCCGCTGCGCTACCGGGAACGCATCCGCGCTGCGGCCGAGCAGGTGCAGGTGGAGCAGCGCGGCGGGACGATCGTGCCACCCGCCGTGGTCGAGGTGTCGCACGTGTCGAAACGGTACGGGCGCGATCCCCAGACGCCGCCCGCACTCGACGAGGCTTCGCTCATGCTCCGCCCGCGCTCGATCCACGCGCTCGTGGGCGAGTCCGGGTCGGGCAAATCGACACTCGCCCGCATCGTCGCCGGGCTCACGTCCTTCGACGACGGGTCGGTGCGGGTGGCCGGCCGGGAGCTGTCACGGGACAACGCCGTCGCCAACCCATTCGCGCGCGACCTCCAGTTGGTCTACCAGAACCCGCTCTCGGCGGTCGATCCGCGGTACACCGTCGGACAGATCATCGAGGAGCCCCTGCGGATCCACGGGGTGCGGAGCGCCGACGAACGCCGGCGCCGCGTCGCGACCATCCTCGATCAGGTCGCCCTCCCCGCGAGTGCGCTGGGGCGTCGTGCACGGGAGGTGTCGGGCGGCCAGCGCCAACGGGTCGCGCTCGCGAGGACGCTCGTCCTCGCGCCGTCGGTCCTCGTCCTCGACGAGCCCACCTCGGCGCTCGACGTCTCGGTGCAGGCGCAGATCGTCGAACTGCTCCTCGACCTCCGGGACGAGCACGCGCTCAGCTACCTGTTCATCTCGCACGACCTCGGTCTCGTCCGGCAGATCGCCGACGAGGTGACGGTGCTGTCGAACGGGCACGTCGTCGAGTCGGGCCCGGCCTCGGCCGTCCTCGGGCATCCGCAGCACGCGTACACTCGGGAGCTGCTCGACGCGGTGCCGCGGTTCGACGTCGAGCGGCTCGATCCGAGCCGGTTCGAGGCCGTCGGATGAGCGCACCGACCACGGAGCCACGTACGGAGGAGACCATGTCACGACCGTTCGACGACCTCGTCGCCGAGGCCGACGCCGCCTCGGTCGACGGGTGGGACTTCTCCTGGCTCGACGGCCGGGCCAGTGAGGAGCGCCCCTCCTGGCGGTTCTCCGAACTGCTGGGGAGACGTCTGGCCGACGTCCCGTCGTCGCTCGACCTCGAGACCGGCGGGGGAGAGGTGCTCGACACGGCGCCGGTGCTTCCGCCGCTCGCCGCCGCCACCGAGTCCTGGCCACCGAACCTCGCCCGAGCCGCCGCCCGCCTGCACCCGCGGGGCGTCGTCGTCGTTCGCACGGAGGAGGGTGCTCCACTGCCGTTCGCGGACGGCTCGTTCGCGCTCGTGTCGAGCCGGCATCCCGTCGCCGTGGAGTGGAGCGACGTGGCGCGGGTGATCGCGCCAGGAGGAAGCTACCTCGCCCAGCACGTCGGACCGGCGAGCGTGTTCGAACTCGTCGAGGCCTTCCTCGGCCCGCAGCCCGAAGCCGTCCGTCGAGCACGTCACCCTGACGACGAGTCCGACGGTGCCCGCGCCGCCGGACTCGAGATCGTGGACCTGCGGACCGAACGACTGCGGATCGAGTTCCACGACGTCGGTGCGATCATCTGGTTCCTGCGCAAGGTGATCTGGATGGTGCCCGGATTCACCTCCGCGCGGTACCTCGACCGCCTGCAGGAGCTGCACCGGTCCTTGCAGGACGACGGCCCGTTCGTCGCGCACTCCTCCCGCACCCTCATCGAGGCCCGCAAGCCCGCCCGGTGAGCAGCCCTGCCGAAGCGCCCTTCGACAGGCTCAGGGACCGGAAGACGGGAGACGATCCCCCTACGGGCGGGTGACGCGCGATCCCGACGTAGGCTCGTCGTGACGGCGGGCGGAGGACGATCGAGTGACGGACAGCGGTACCGGGCGACGTCCTGTCTCCCGTCTGCGCACACGGTTGCTCGCCGGCCTCCGGGCGCGCATCCTCTCCGTCTTCGCCGTCGAGCAGGACCGCCCGCCGCAGTGGACGCTCGATCTCGAGGACGGCACCGACACCGGCCACTTCGCGCCCGAGTCTGCGGCCTGGGTCGTCCACGGCGGGGTCGAGACGATGGTCGCCGGTATCCGGGCGCTCCTGCTGCAGGCCGCCCACCCGGGCGCCCTGGCCGGTGTCCACGACTGGTCCCGATACCGGGAGGACCCCCTCGGACGGCTCGACGGCACCATCCGCTGGATCTTCACCGTCACCTACGGCGACCGTGACACGGCCCGTCGGACGAGCGACTTTGTGCTCAAGCTCCACGAACGCGTCGTCGGGGAATACCTCGACGCCCATGGCGTGGTGCGCCCGTACTCGGCCAACGACCCGGACCTCCTGCGCTGGGTGCACCTGGCGTTCACCGACGCCTTCCTGAGCGTGCGACAGACCTGGGGCGGTCGGATCCCCGGTGGTGCGGACGCCTATGTGGCCGACTGGGCACTCGCGGGCGAACTCATGGGCGTCGTCGATCCGCCCCGCTCCGAGGCTGAGCTGGCCCGACAGCTGCGCGTGTACCTCGACGCCGGCGACCTGACCGGCGGCCCGCGGGTGGACGAGACCCTGGCGTTCCTCCGTCGACCGCCGCTCGACCGCTCGCTGCTCCCCGCCTACGGGATCCTCTTCGCGGGCGCCGTCGCGACGATCCCACCCGAGTACCGCCGCATCCTCGGGCTCCGCACCGCCCATCTCGGCCCGATCCCGCTGCCGGTCGTGACGGCGACGCGGGTCGTCCTGTGGATCGTGGGGCTCGTCCTGCACGGTGAGTCACCGAGCCAGCGCGCGGCCCTGCGCCGGCACCGGCGCCTGGCGGACCCGCCGGCCTGAGGCCGCTCGACGGGCTCAGGGACCGGGACGGCGTCAGAGGCGGGGGACCGAGGCGAGCAACTGGGTCGTGTACGGATGCGAGGGCCGACTGAGGACCTTGTCGACCGGACCCTCTTCGACGATCGCCCCGTCGCGCATGACGACGACCCGGTCGCAGAGATGCTGCACCACGCCGATGTCGTGTGAGACGAGCACGATCGCCAGCCCGAGCTCCTGCCGCAGCCCGCCGAGCAACTCGAGGATCTGCGCGCGGACGGTGACGTCGAGCGCGCTGAGCGGTTCGTCGCCGACGAGGAGGCGCGGGCGGTGGACGATCGCGCGCGAGAGGGCGATGCGCTGGCGCTGACCACCCGAGAACTCGTGCGGGAAGCGGTCGGCCGCGTCGGCCTCGAGCCCGACGAGCCGGAGCACCGCGCGGACCTTGGAACGGTGGTCGCCCTCGATCCCGAGCGCCGAGAGCGGCTCGGCGACGATCCGCCCCACGCTCATGCGCGGGTCGAGCGACGCGTACGGGTCCTGGAACACGACACCCGTCTGTCGACGGAACCAGTGCAGACTCCTGGCGCTCGCCGCGGCGCTGACGGGACGGCCGTCGAACGCGACGGACCCGGAGCTCGGGGTGTCGAGTGCGAGCAGGAGGCGGACGAGCGTCGACTTGCCCGACCCCGATTCACCGATGATGCCGACGGCCTCACCGGGGGCGACGACGAGGTCGCTCGGGTGGAGCGCGACGGTGCGGCTCGGGCGCTGGAAGAGCGACTCCCTCGGGTTGGTGTAGACCCGTCCGAGCCCCTGGGCGTGGACCAGCGGCTCAGTCATCGTCCTCGCCCTTCCAGCTCATGGTCTTCGCGGCGGCCAACAGCCGCTGCGTCACGGGCGACACCGGCATCGACAGCAGTTGGGCCACCGGCCCGGCCTCGACGACCTTCCCCTGCGCGAGCACCACGGCGTCACTGGCGATCCGGGAGAGGACCGCGAGGTCGTGGGTGATGAAGACGAGGGACGCCCCGGTCTCGCTCACGAGACGCTCGAAGAGGCCGAGGATCTCCGACTGGATGGTGACGTCGAGCGCTGTGGTCGGCTCGTCCGCGATGAGCAAGGAGGGTCCGCAGGCGAGGGCGATGGCGGCCGCGACCCGCTGGCGTTGTCCGCCCGACAGCTGGTGCGGGTACCGCCGGACGATGCGCTCGGGGTCGGGCAGACGGACCCGCGCGGCGAGTTCGACGGCACGGTCGAGCGCTTCCCGTTTCGACAGCCCCTCGTGGATGCGCAGCGGCTCGCCGATCTGTCGTCCGATGGTGCGGATCGGGTTGAGCGCCGTCCGAGGTTCCTGGAACACGATCCCGATCTCACGCCCGCGGATCCGCGCGAGTTCGCGGTCGTCGCGGCCGAGGAGTTCCTCGCCCTGCCAGCGGATGCTGCCGCTCACCGCGGCGCCGTCCGGGAGCAGTCCGAGGATCGCCAGCGCCGTCAGCGACTTCCCGGATCCGGACTCGCCGATGAGGCCGAACCGTGCGCCCGCCGGCACGCTGAAGCTCACGCCGTCGACGACCCGGCGGCCGCCGAGCGTGACGACGAGGTCCTGGACGTCGAGACTCATGCGGTCACCCCCTGGGGCGAGGTGGGGGTCGAGGCGGGTCCCCGGCGACCGAGGGTCGGATCGGTCGCGTCCCGGAGGGCGTCGCCCAGCAGGTTCAGGGCGAGGACGGTGATGGTGATGGCGAGCCCCGGCCACAGCACAGACAGCGGGTGCACGGCGAGGTAGGTCTGCAGTTCACTGAGCATCCGACCCCAGGACGGGACACTGGAGGGGGCGCCGTAGCCGAGGTACGACAGGCCCGCCTCGGCGAGCACCGCGACCGCCATCGACCACGACAGCTGGACGATGAACACCGGTGCGACGTTCGGCAGCAGATGCCGCGTCAGGTTCCTCACCGGTCCGAGACCGGCGGCCTTGCCGGCGAGCACGTACTCGCTGTGCGAGACCCGGCGGATCTCGGGGCGGGTCACCCGGGCGATGTTCACGCCGAAGCTGATGCCCACCGCCCAGATGACGACCCACAGCGAGCCGCCGAAGACCGAGGCGATCATCATGGCGATGAGCAGTGTGGGGAACGCGATGAGGATGTCGATCAGCACCGCGACCGTCTCCCGGACCCAGCGCCGCGTGAGCGAACCGAGGGCGGCGAGGGCGACCCCGATGACCGTCGAGACGACTGCGGAACCGATCGCGACGGCCACGGTCACCCGCGCACCGACGAGCAGCAGGCTGAAGATGTCGCGTCCGACCTCGTCCGTGCCGAGCAGATGGGCCGGCGACGGAGCCAGCCACTTCGCGAACGGATCGGTGAGCTGGGGGTCGTACGGCGTCCAGAGGAAGGAGACGCCGGCGTTCAGGAGGAGCAGGGCGACCACGACGAGCCCGAACACGCCGGCCGGGCCGGACACGAGGGTGCGGAGTCCGCCTGATGCCGCGCGCCGACGCGGGTGATCCTGACGGGCGGTCATGTGGTCCGCTCCCGTTCTCGGAGTCGCGGGTCTGCGAGACGGTGGACGACGTCCACGACGGCACCGATCACGAGGACCACCCCGGTGAGGACGAGGAGCTCGCCCTGCACCTTCACGAGGTCGCGGTTGCCGACGTCGGCGACGAGCATGCGCCCGATGCCTGGCAGGGTGAAGAGCTGTTCGATGATGACGCTGCCGACGATGAGCCCGGCGATCTGGAGCCCGAGCACGGTGACGACCGAGAGGGCCACGTTCGGCAGCCCGTGGCGGATGAGTGCCTGCGAACGGGTCAGCCCCTTCGCCGCCGCCGTCCGGACGTAGTCCTGGCCGATCGCGTCGAGGGCGGCGGAACGGACGAAGCGCAGCAGGACCGCGCCCTCGACGACGCCGATCGTGAGTGCCGGGAGGAGGAGGGCGCGGATCGCCGCCAGCGGATCGTTCCAGCCCGCGCGCGGGAAGCCCTGCGCCGGGAGCCAACCGAGTACGACGGCGAAGAGGAGCACGAGCATCATGCCGGCCCAGACGACCGGGACGGCGGCGAGCCCCTGCGACGCGAAGGAGATGACGACGCCCGTCGCGCGGGTGCGCCGGACGGCCGAGAGCACCCCGAGCGGCACACTGAACGCGAGGGCGATCACGAGGGCCATGATGCCGAGCGGGACGGTCACCTGCGCCTTCTGGGCGAGTTCGCTGGCGACGGGGGTGCCCGTGATGAGCGAGTTCCCGAGATCGCCGCGGAGCAACCCGCCGATCCAGTCGAGGTACTGCAGGAGGACGGGCTGGCCGAGTCCCAACTGTTCACGGATCGCGGCGACCGCTTCGGGCGTCGCGTCCGTCCCTGCGATGACCTGGGCGACGTCGCCCGGGAGCACCCTGATGGTGAAGAAGATCAGGGCGCTGGCGGCGAGGAGCCCGACGAGGAGGAGTACCAGCCTCGTCAGGATGAAGCGGGTCACCCGGTCACGGCGACCTTCGCCAGGTTGATGCGCGAGTTGACCGAGTCCACGGGGAAGCCGGTCACGCCGTCGCGCACCACCGTGAGGGTGATCGCGGTGTAGAGCCAGTCGGCGGCGTTGTCCTTCGACACGAGGTACGCCGCCTCCTTGAGCTTCTGGGCTGCGACGGCCGGATCGGTCGCCGCTACGGATTCAGCATAGAGCGACTGGACCTGCGCGTTGTCGTAGCCGAAGTAGTAGTTCGGGTTCGCCCAGTTCTGGAAGTCGCGTGCCTCGACGTGGTTCACGTAGCTGAGGTCGTAGTCCTTGTTCGTGTAGACGTCGTTCAGCCAGGTCGGGAACTCGACGCTCTTGACGGTGAGGGTGACGCCGATGGCTTTGAACTCGGACACCAGGACGTTGGCCACCGAGGTTCCGTAGAAGCTCGGGATCGTGAGCGTCAGGGACAGGTTCTCCTGGCCGGCCTGGGCGAGGAGCGCCTTCGCCTGTTCCGGGTCGTACTTCACGAGCTCGCTGAGGTTCTCGTAGCCCGGATCGAGCTCGGGGATCGGTCCGTACTGCTCGACCGCGGCGCCGCCGACGGCCTCGACGATCGCGGCGTGGTCGATGGCGGAGCGGAGCGCCTGCCGGACGAGGGGGTCGTTCAAGGGAGCGCGCTGGTTGTTGAAGGCGAGGGTGTACTTGTCGGTCGTCTTGCCCTCGGTGATGCTGAACCCGTCGGCGCGGGTGATCTGGTCCTTGAGGTTCGCGTCGAGCGCCGTCTGCACGTCGAGTTCGCCGGCGAGGGTGGCGTTGACCGCGGAGGAGGCGTCGGGGATGTAGCTGAAGACGACCTCCTTGACCTTCGGAGCGTCGCCCCAGTACTTCGCGTTCCGGTCGAAGGTGATGCTGTCGCCCTGCTTCCAGGTCTTCAGGGTGAACGGCCCGGTGCCGTTGGCGGTCGTCGACAGGTCGTTGGTGGCGCCCGACTCCAGCACGAGTCCTGCGCGTCCGGTCAGGGTCCACAACAGGTTGGAGTCGGGGGAGGTGAGCTGCAACTGCACGGTCGAGTCGTCGACGGCGGTGATCGAGGCGACTTTCTGGAGGGCCACGTTGTCGACGAAGGTCGGGTCCTGCTGCACCTGGGTGATGGAGTCGACGACGTCGGCCGCGGTCAGGGCGGCGCCGTCGTGGAAGGTCACGCCGTCGCGGAGGACGAAGGTGTACGTGAGACCGTCGGCGCTGATGTCGTGGCTCTTCGCGAGCGTGTCGACGATCTGGTTGTCCTCGGTGCGGGACACGAGGCCCTGGTAGACGTTGTCGATGAGGATCTGGTCGAGCGCGGCGCCGGAGGTGGTGCGGATGTTGAGGTCGGAGGGCTCCAGGACGAGACCGACCCGCAGGGTCGCGTCGGCGTCGGGCGTCGGCGTCGCGGCCGGGCCTGCGCAGCCGGTGAGGACGAGGGCGGCGCCGGTGACCGCGATCGCGGCGGTGAGGAGCTGACGACGCAGCTGACGATGACGCATGGAGGTCCTTTCGGGGATGCTGGAGTGGCCGGCATCTGGAGACGCACAACCGGTTCCGGGCAGCGGGCATTCCCGCCTGGGCCGCGTGAATACTGGACCGCGTCCGGAAAGCCGCATCGCTGGGGCTCCAGCGAGCGTACCCAGTCGACGTGTGTGGTGCCAGCCACGGTGTCAGGGGGCGTCACAGAGTGATCGGATCGTGATGTGCTCCGCCGCCTTGGAAGACCCTGCGCAGGGGATCGAAGTGAGCTTAGGCTCGCCTATACTGATCGTGTGAGCTATTTCGAGGATCCGGCGGAGTTCGCCGTCGCGGACGCACGCCACGTGCTGCTCGCGGGCGACGAGTCGTCGGTCGGCGAGCTGGCCGAGGTCCTCGCGCTGCTCCCCATCTGCGCCCGCGGTCAGGTGTTCGTCGAGGTCGACGACGCCGCGTCGATCACCACCCTCGACTCGCCGGGACGCGTCGTCGTGACGTGGCTCGTCCGCGCGGCGCGTTCGGGGGAACCCGGAACGGGCAGCCGGTGCGCACGCGGTCAGGCCGTCGCGCGAGCGACCCGGGCCTGGGCGAGCGAGATGCTCGACGTCGACGGACACGACGCGGCCGACTACCACGTGTGGATCGGCGGCGAGACGGAGCACCTCACCGGTCTCCGGAACGACCTCAGGATGACCCTGGCGAGCATCGGTGCACGTCAGCGCTCGAGCTCGGTCGAGCGCGCATCGCACTGACACGACCTCGCACCGGCACGGCATTGCACAGACGCCGCGACGCTCGTCAGCGGCGTTTCGGCAGGTAGCCTCCCGCTTCGAGGCCGGCTTCGATCTCGAACCGGTTCCGGAGCGGATCACGACCGGCGATCGCGTACATCAGTGGGAAGAGCATGCCGTACCGCTGCCACTGCCGCTTGTGCACCGCCTCGTGTTCGAGTACCCGGGTCGACACGTTCCGGTCGGTGAGGTACACCCCGCCGACGCATGAGCCACCTCGGCCGAACGTCCACGACGGCATCCCGCGGAAGACGATCATCCCGCCCCGCCGTTCGACCGGACCGGTGCTCCAGAGTGCACCCCAGACGAGCCCGGTGAGCGTGGCGTACCAGTACCCGATCCGGCTCAGGGGTGAGTCGAGCCACGGGCCGCCGGAACGACGGCTCCGCGGCTCATCGACGTCGCCGCGACGGGTCACGCACCGCTCCGGTAGGTCTCGAGGAGCCGCAGCCAGATCTCGCTCATCGTCGGGTAGGACGGCACCGCGTGCCAGAGGCGGTGCAGCGGCACCTCACCCACGACGGCGATCGTCGCCGCGTGGACGAGTTCGGCGACGTCCTGACCCACGAAGGTCATCCCGATGATCACGCCGCGCTCCTCGTCGACGACCATCCTCGCCTGCCCGGTGTAGCCGTCGGCGTGGAGGCTCGAGCCCGCGATGCCACCGAGGTCGTAGTCGACCACCCGGTGGTCGATCCCCGCCGCCTCGGCCTGCGCGGCCGTGAGTCCGACGGCGGCGACCTCCGGTTCGGAGAAGACGACCTGCGGCACGGCACGGTGGTCGGCGGTCGCCGCGTGGTCGCTCCACGGGCTGGTGTCGACGTCCTCGCCGTTCGCCCGTGCCGCGATGACCGCGCCCGCGGCGCGTGCCTGGTACTTGCCCTGGTGCGTCAGGAGTGCCCGGTGGTTGACGTCGCCGACGGCGTACAGCCAGTCGCTGCCGTGGGCGAGGAGCTGATCGTCGACCTCGATCCAGGCACCCGGTTCCAGGCCGACGGTCTCGAGCCCGAGGTCGTCCGTCCGTGGCGTCCGGCCGGTGGCCACGACGAGTTCCGCCGTCGTCACCGCATCCCGGCCGTCGAACTCGAGCGTGACGGCACCGTCGGCGGCCCGGGACACGGCGGTGGGGGAGGCGTGCACGATCGTCACACCCAGCTCACGCAGGGAGGACTCGACGAGTTCGCCGGCGAACGGTTCGGTGTTGCCGAGCAGGCCACTGCGGGCGACGAGCGTGACGTCGACCCCGAGTGAGCGGTAGGCCGTCGCGAGCTCGACGGCGACGACGCCGCCTCCGAGGAAGGCGACGGACGCTGGCAGGGTCTGGACGCTCGTGGCCTCGCGGCTCGTCCATGGCTCCACTGCCGCCAGCCCCGCGATGTCGGGCAGGAGCGCGGCGGATCCGGTGCAGACCGCGACGGCGTGCGTCGCCGTGAGCACGGTGGTCGAACCGTCGGCGGCCGTCACGGTGACCTCGCGCTCGCCGGTCAGTCGACCGTGCCCACGCACCAGCTCGATGCCGGCGCCCTGGAGCCATTCGACCTGGCCGTCGTCCGACCAGTCGCTCGTGAACGAGTCCCGTCGCGCGAGGACCTTGAGCGGGTCGAGCGCGGTGTCCTCGGGGATGGCTCCACCCGTGCGCTTGGCGGCACGCAGGGCGGCGCCCGACCGGATGAGGGCCTTGGACGGCATGCAGGCCCAGTAGGAGCACTCACCGCCGACGAGTTCGCTCTCGACGATGACGACGCTCAGACCGCTCTTGTGGGCGTAGTCGGCGACGTTCTCGCCGACGGGTCCGGCTCCGATGACGACGAGATCGACGGTACGGCTCATGGGGTGACTCCTGTCGGGTTGGTGCTGTCGGGCTTCGGTTCGCGACTGATCGCGCCGATGATGCGGAGGATGGTGCCGAGGTCGTCGGCTGCGGCGTCGGGGGAACCGGGGGAGAAGCCCGTGACGCCGGCCCCGGCGAAGCCGAACCGCGCGCGGAGCGCGGTGATGCAGTCGAGCAGGGTGCCGAGTTCGAGACCGAAGGGGACGGCCGAGCTGACGCCGGCGATGACGGCGGGGTCGAGGACGTCGACGTCCACGTGCAGGTAGACGCGGTCGGCGCCCGTCGCCTCGACGGCGGCGACCACCTCGGCGGCGCTCGTCATCACCGAGGAGACCATGGGGATGCCACGCTCCTCGATGTGGGCGAGTTCACCGTCGTCGAGGTCGCGCACCCCCACGAGGACGAGCCGGGCGGGATCGAGTGGGGCCTCGGGCAGGAGCATCGCGGCGCCTTCGCCGGTCAGTGCTCGGGCGACCATGCCGCTGAACGACCCGGACGGCGAGCTGAGCGGGGTGTTGAGGTCGCCGTGGGCGTCGAACCAGACGACGGCGATGCCGGGGTCGCGTCGGAGGGCCTCACCGACTGACGCGAGTTCGACGCCGCAGTCCCCACCGATGGTGATGACGGGCTCGTCGATCCCGACAAGCGCCTGACGTTGGAGTTCCGCGGTCGTCACGAGGGAACTGGCGCGCCGGATGTCGGTGTCGAGGGCCTCGCCGGCCTCCGTCGGCACGTGGACGAGTGTCGTGGCCGCCGTGGGCAGGTCGCCACGGATCGCCTCGGCTCCATCGATCAACTGCATGGCCCTGGACGAACCGGAGCCCTGCCACTGGGGGACGACGACGAACTTCGTCATGCGGTGCCTTCCTGGAGGTGGTGCGAGGGGGCGAGGGCGACGGGCCCTCGGGAGGTCCCGAGGGCCCGTCGGATCGGCACTACTGGCCGGCGTTCGGCGTGTACTCGGGGCCGGAGGACTCGATCGCGGGAGACGCGGAACCGCCGCCCTTCAGCGCGGCGAGGCGGGCCTCGACCTCGGTCAGCTCGCCGAGGTCCTCGAGGTCGTTGAACTGCGCGTCGAGACTCGACGCGGCGAGCTCCTGCTGGCCGAGCACCTTCGCCTCCTCGCGGCGGATCTTGTCCTCGTAGCGGCTCAGGTCGCTCGTCGGGTCCATGATGTCGATGCTGCCGACCGCATCCGCGACCTTGCGCTGGGCCTCCGCGGTCTTGGCCCGGGCGACGAGCTCGCTGCGCTTCGTCTTCAGCTGCTCGAGCTTCGTCTTCATGCCGTTGAGGCCGTTCTTCAGCTGCTCGACGACCTTCGTCTGCGAGGCCAGCTGCGGCTCGGCCTGCTTGGCCTCGTTCTCGGCGCCGATCTGGCGCTGGAGCGCGATCTTCGCGAGGTTGTCGAACTTGTCGGCGTCCGCGGCGTTGCCCGCCTGACGGTATTCGTCGGCCTTGCGACTCGCGGCCAGCGCCTTGGTGCCCCACTCGGAGGCCGCCTCGACGTCCTGCTGGTGGTCCTGCTCGAGGAGCCGGAGGTTGCCGATCGTCTCGGCGATCGCGCTCTCGGCGTCGGCGATCGAGTTCGTGTAGTCCCGGACCATCTGGTCGAGCATCTTCTGCGGGTCCTCGGCGGAGTCGAGCAGCGCGTTGATGTTGGCCTTGGTCAGCTGGGCGATGCGTCCGAAGATGGACTGCTTCTCTGCCATGGTGTGGTTCCTCTCTCGTGTCCTGCTGGATCGTGTCGGTCGGTGTCTGGTGATGAGGTGGGTGGTGCCGCGGATCAGAAGCGACCGCCGCCGCGTCGGGAACGGGTGCCGCCGCCACCGAAGCTGCCGGCGCTGCGTGAGCGACCTGAGCCGCCGCCGAACATGCCGCCGCTCGATCCTCCGCCGCCGAACATGCCGCCGCCGGAACGGGACCCGCCGCCGCCGAGGACGGAGTTGATCAGGATGCCGCCGAGGACGGCACCGAGCATCCCGTTGCCGCCCTGCTGCCCCTGGCCGCCGCCGAACATGCCGTCGAGTCCGCCCGCCGACTGGCTCTGGAACTGCCCGAGGTCGGCCTGGGCGAGCTGCACCGCTTGACTCGCGAGCGAGTTGGAGCGCTGGGCGAGGGAGAGCGCCTGCGTCGGGTCGGTGGCGGCGAGGCCCTGGGCCTGCACGAGGGTGCGGCCGGCTTCGGCGAGGCGCGTCCGGGCCTCCGGGCCGACGGCTCCGCGCCGCGAGACGATGAAGTCCTCTGCAGCCGACACCTGCGCGCCCGCCGTCTGCAGGGTCTGTCCGAGGGCCGCTGCGGCGCGCTGTCGCTGCTCCGCCGCGGTGCGCACCCCTTGGAGAGCACCGTCGATCTGCGTGTTTGCCGCATCCAGGCGGGCGAGGAGGGCGATCGGGTTGTTCGGTGCGCCGAGCGCGCCGCGAACCTGGGAGACCGTCGCGGTGGTGCTCGCGACCGCCGCGGCAAGGGTGCCGGTCGGGTCCGGTTGGCCGCCAGCCGCGGCGACGTCTCCGTCCAATTCGGCCAGTCGGGCGGCGAGGTGCTGCTCGGCGGTCGTCAGGTCGGCCTGCAGCCGCTTCACGGCCCCGGTGAGCTGGGTGGCCTGGTCGAGCGCTTCCTCGGCGGCTCGGATGCCGACGGCGGCCTCGCCCGAGTCTCCGGCGGCGAGCCGTGCAGCTGCGTCCGAGATCGCCGCGGTGGCGAAGGCGAGACGCTCCGTCGCCTGCGCCGGGTTGTCGATCACGGTGATGAGGGCGTCGGGGCTGTAGCGCGTCTGCAGGGCGCGCACCGCGTCTTGCGCGGCCGTCACCGTCGGTCCGGCCGCGGCCGCCCTGGCTCGCAGCTCCTCGACCGCGGCGGGTGCGTTCTTCTCGAGCGCGCGGAGCTCGTCGAAGGAGGCTGCTTGTTCATCGAGCACGTGGTTCGCGTGCTCGCAGAGCCGGATGATCTGGAGGTTCCAGTCGCGCTGTTGCTGCTCGGTGTCCGGCTCGGCGTCGTCGAGCCGCTGCTTGAGCGCGAAGGCGTGTGCGAGGTCGTCCTTCGCTCCGGCGAGGGCGGCGGTGAACGCGGCCGTGGCCGGTTCGCCGTAGGAGGCGGTGGCGAAGCCGAGCTCCTCCTCGCTCGTCCGGACGGCGTCGTCGGTCTGGACGAGCGCACTGCCGGCGAGTCGTTCGAGCTCGGGGATCGGGGCGGTGGTCAGCGGGTCGACCGGTGCCCCCTGCTGGCCCGCGGTCACCGCGCCGTCGCCGTTCGCAGCGCGGCGCCGGCGGAGGAAGACGACCAGGAGGATGACGGCCACGACGGCGACGACCACGATCAGCAGGATGGTCAACCAACCGGCCGAGCCCCCTGAGCCGCCATCGGTGCCTCCGATCGACCCGCCGCCGACGGCGGCGCCCAGGCCTTCGGCGGCAGCGACGCCGGCGCCGGCCCAGTCGTCGTCACGCAGCTGCGGCAGGATGCGCTGCTGCTCGATCTCGGTCAGCTGATCGCCGCTCACCGGTCCGCTGGAGTCGCCGGAGAGGTAGTAGGCGCGGTCCTCGGTCGCCACGGCCAGCAGGTACTGGTTCGGTCCGAGGTTGTTGTCCTTCGCGGTCTGGTTCGCCCAGGACTCGGCGTCACTCGGGTCGGTGAAGGTCGGTACGTAGACCACCCAGAGGTCGACGCCGTGATCCGCGGCCAGGTCGTCGACGGCCGTCGTGACCTCGGTGACCTCACCGCTGCTGAGGACACCCGCGCTGTCGCTCACGCGCCCAGCCCCGAGCTGCACCGGGCTCTCCGCCCGGGCGGCGGTGGCTCCCGCTCCGAGGAGCACGGCCACGCAGAACGCCCAGATCGATACCGCCCAGCGAACCCGCATCGGCCACCTCGTCACTCGTTCGGACCCTGGAGCCCCACCCCGCGGCTCGGTTCCGAGTCTAGGTCCGGGCCCTCGACATCTCTACAGCGGGCTCCCAGCGAGCGCACCGAACCAGAGCTGTGCTATACGGCGGTGACGGGGCTTCGCCGACACCGACCGTGACGCTGTCACCGACCGTGACGGACTCTGTTACCGACCATGACGCGGCCACTCGCGCGAGGGCATCTGCCCGGCGAGACTGGTCGAGTCACCTCACGGAACCCCTGGAAGGAGCATCATGCAAGGACACGTCTCACCCATGCTGGCGCTCGTCGAGGTCACCAGGTTCCGTGAGGACGACCAGGCGTACCACGAGTACGTGCAGATCCTCGTCGGACGGACCATCGCCGCTGCCGAACGGGCCGGCTGGCGCGTGACCCGGTTGGCCGCGCACGACCTCGGCACCGAAGCACTCCTCGCCTCGACCGACGGGGCCTCCGCCGTCGTCATCATGGGTGGAGCCGACATCGATCCCGCCCAGTACGGCGGCACCACCGGCTACCGCGCCGAAGGCCAGCACTTCCCCGAGGCCGACCGCGCCCAGCTCGCGGTCGCCCGTCGCGCCGCCGAGCGGGGCACACCGCTGCTCGGGATCTGCCGCGGTCACCAGATCATCAACGTCGCCCTCGGTGGGACGCTCGTGCAGGACCTCGGTGAGCACAGCGCCCACCGCAACGAGGGTGTCCCGGTCGATGAGAGCATGACCCCGCACGAGGTCGAGCTCGACCCCTCGAGTGCCCTCGCATTCCGACTCGGTGCCCGTCACCTCCAGGTGCAGAGCGCCCACCACCAGTCGGTCGGCGAGCTCGGCGAGGGCCTGCGTGCCGTCGCCTGGGCCTCCGACGGCACCGTCGAGGCGATCGAGCACCGCACCCTGCCGATCACCGGCGTGCAATGGCACCCGGAGGACCCCGGCACCGTGGACGACCAGCTCGGGCTCCTGCTCGGCGGTCTCGCCCGCGAGGCTGAGCGCGCCGCAGCCTAGTCGGGGCGTGTCTCCGCACCGGGCGGCTTCGCATGCCAGGAGGCCCTCCCGCTGCAGGCGACCCACCGCTCGACCTGTCCCCAACTCAGGACAGCGTCGGCGTGTCGAGCCTGGATTGCGGCGTGTCGGCCGCGCCACGCCGAGGCCGTCCTGAGAAAGGTCGGAGGGTTGGTTAGCGTTGACGGGTGTTCGAAGACAGGTACGGTCAGGACGTCCTCGCGGGGGACTGGCGGAAGAAGAACCGCGTGGTGGCCCGTGAGGTCGAGGCGGTGACCGACCTCGTGGTCGAGGAACTCGGCGGCTTCTGCGGCGCGATCACGCGCGTCGAGGCGAAGACGGTCGAGCTCGAGGACTACCGCGGCAAGCGACGCGTGTTCCCCATGGGGGCGGGGTTCCTCCTCGAGGGTGAACCCGTCGTCCTCGTCGTGCCGAAGCGCGCACCGACGGGGCGGGCGCGCACCGCCTCCGGCTCCTTCGCGGTGGAGACGACCGCTCGGGTGGCTCGCGCGAGCCGGATCTTCGTCGAGGGTCGCCACGACGCGGAACTCGTCGAGCGGGTCTGGGGCGACGACCTCCGCGTGGAGGGCGTCGTCGTCGAGTACCTCGCGGGCGTCGACCACCTCGACGCCGCGCTCGCCGAGTTCCGGCCGGGCCCGGACCGCCGTGTCGGCGTCCTCGTCGACCATCTGGTTCCCGGCTCGAAGGAGCAGCGGATCGCCGACGCCGTCATGGCCGGACCGAACGGCCGGAACGTCCTCATCGTCGGGCACCCGTACGTCGACGTCTGGCAGGCCGTGAAGCCCGCCAGGGTCGGCCTGCGCGAGTGGCCGACCATCCCTCGCTCCATCGAGTGGAAGAAGGGCATCTGCCAGGCGTTCGGCTGGCCGCACGACTCGCAGGCCGACATCGCCCGGGCCTGGAAGCGCATCCTCGGTCAGGTCCGGACCTTCAACGACCTCGAGCCGGAACTCCTCGGTCGCGTCGAACAGCTCATCGACTTCGTCACCGTCGACTGACCCGCCCGCGCGACCGCCGCGGCTAGGAGGTGACCTGCCCCAGGGCGTCCTCGAGGACGGACACCGCGTCGCGGAGGAGCCCGTCGGACATGACCGCGCTCGGGAGGAGTCGCAGCACCGAGTCCCAGGAACCGGCGTCGAGCACGAGCACGCCCTGGGCGATCGCCGCGTCGATGACGGTCTGCAGTGCCGTGGGGTGCGGCTGCTTCGTGCCGGGGACGACCAACTCGACGCCGGCCATCGCACCGATGATCCGGACTTCGCCGACGATGTCGAACCGCTCGGCCCAGTCGCCCATGAGCGATCGCAGGGTCGCCTCCACCCGACGGGCCTCGCCCAGCAGGTCCTCGCGCTCGATGACCTCGAACGTCGCGAGCGCGGCCGCCGTGGACACCGGGTTGCCCCCGAAGGTGCCGCCGATGCCACCGGGCTGGACGGCGTCCATGATCTCGGCGCGCCCGGTCACGGCCGACAGCGGGAAGCCGCCGGCGATGCCCTTGGCGCTCGTGATGAGATCGGGCACGACGCCGTGGTGCTCGATCGAGTACCAGGCGCCGGTGCGGCCGATGCCGGCCTGGATCTCGTCGGCGACGAACACGATCCCGTTCTCGGTGCACCACTCGCTGATGCGCGCGAAGTAGCCGGGCGCGGGGATGACGATGCCGCCGTCGCCGAGGACCGGTTCGGCGAAGAACGCGGCGACCTCGCTCGCACCGATGTGCCGCTCGATGTAGTCGATCGTCACCTCGGCAGCCGCCGGTCCGTCGAGTCCGTCGCGGAACGGGTAGGAGAGCGGGACGCTGTAGATCTCACCCGGGAACGGGCCGAACCCGAGGCGCTCGGGCGCCGGCCGGTAGGTCATCGCCATCGTCAGGTTCGTGCGTCCGTGGAAGGCGTGGTCGAGGGCGACGATCGCGCGACGTCCGGTGTACTTCTTCGCGATCTTCACCGCGTTCTCGACGGCCTCGGCACCGGAGTTCAGGAGGATCGAGCGCTTCTCGAAGTCGCCCGGCGTGATCTCGGACAGCTTCTCCGCGACGCGCAGGTAGTTCTCGTAGGGCGTCACGGTGAAGAGCGTGTGCGTGAGCTTCGTCGCCTGCTCGGCTGCGGCTGCGGCGACGTCGGGGTGGGCGTGCCCGATGGTCGTCACGCCGATGCCCGTTCCGAGGTCGATGATGTGGTTGCCGTCGACGTCCACGAGGATGCCGCCGGAGCCGTGGTCCATCCACACCGGCGCGAGGTTGCCGGCACCGCGTGACACCGCCCGGCGGCGCCGTTCCGTGAGGGCGAGCGATCGGGGGCCGGGGATGGCGGTCACGAGCTGGCGTTCCTGGGGCACGGAGTAGTCGATGGTCATGCAGGCCATGGTAGGCGCGCGTCCTCCGAGGATGCCTGGGGCCGACGGAGCGTCGCCGACGATTCCACGACATCTGGCGGTTGACTGGTGTTCACCAACCGTCCATGCGCGCTGCCTACCGTTGGCGGCGCTGAACAGCCGGACGACAGGGGATCGCGTATGGACGCCGACACCAGCACCGCCCTCCTCATCGAGCGGCAGCCCGCGCTGCTCGGTGGCGTGCGCGCACCGGCCGAGCGCACCCTCCTCGACGTCCTCCGTGACGTCGCCGCGTCGCACCCCGAGGCCTCGGCGATCGAGGACGCGGAGGGAGCGCTCAGCTACCGCGAGCTCGTCCTCAGCGCGGAGCGGGTCGCGGCCGGGCTGTTCGCCGCCGGGGTCCGGCGCGGTGACCGGGTCGGTGTCCGGATCGCCTCGGGCACCCGCGACCTCTACCTCGGGATCCTCGGGATCCTGTTCACCGGAGCGGCCTACGTGCCCGTCGACGCCGACGACCCGGAGGAGCGGGCACGACTCGTGTTCGGTGAGGCGGCCGTCGTCGGCGTCCTGGTCGACGGCGGTGTCTTCGAGCGTTCGCGCCGCGGAACGGAGGACCCGGCCGATGACGGCGTCGATCCCGAACGGGTGCAACTCGCGACGGGCGCGGCACCCCACCCGGGCACCCGAGCGATCCCCGTCCTCGAACCACCGCGACTCGACGACGACTCCTGGATCATCTTCACCTCCGGCTCGACGGGCACGCCGAAGGGCGTCGCCGTCTCGCACCGCTCTGCCGCCGCGTTCGTCGACGCCGAGGCGCGGATCTTCCTCCAGGCGGAACCCCTCGGCCCCGGTGATCGTGTGCTGGCCGGCCTGTCCGTCGCCTTCGACGCGTCCTGCGAGGAGATGTGGCTCGCCTGGGGACACGGCGCATGCCTGGTCCCGGCGCCGCGCTCGCTCGTCCGCAGCGGTATGGACCTCGGACCCTGGCTCACCGCGAAGGGCATCACCGTGGTGTCGACGGTTCCGACGCTGGCGGCGATGTGGCCCGCCGAATCCCTCGAGAACATCCGCATGCTCATCTTCGGCGGCGAGGCCTGCCCGCCGGAGCTCGCCGCCCGGCTGGCCGTGGACGGTCGCGAGGTCTGGAACACCTACGGACCCACCGAGGCCACCGTCGTCGCCTGCGCCGCGCTGTTGACCGGCGAGCAGCCCGTGCGCATCGGACTGCCGCTCGACGGCTGGGATCTCGCCGTGGTCGACGCCGAGGGCGTCCCGGTCGAGGAGGGCGGCGTCGGCGAGCTCATCATCGGCGGCGTCGGACTCGCCCGGTATCTCGACCCCGCCAAGGACGCCGAACGGTATGCGCCCATGCCGAGCATCGGGTGGTCGCGGGCGTACCGGAGCGGCGACCTCGTCCGCTACGAGGCCGCAGGACTCGTGTTCCAGGGGCGCGCGGACGACCAGGTGAAGATCGGCGGTCGGCGCGTGGAACTCGGAGAGATCGAGGCCGCCCTGCAGGCGCTGCCGGGTGTCTCGGGTGCGGCAGCAGCCGTCCAGCGCACCGCCGCCGGGAACGCCGTCCTCGTGGGGTACCTCGCGGTGCCCGACCGCGACGGGTTCTCCGTCGAGCGGGCGCTCGACACCCTCCGTGAGCAGCTCCCGGCACCGCTCGTCCCGCTCCTCGCGGTCGTCGGCGAGCTGCCCACCCGCACCTCCGGCAAGGTCGACCGGGCCGCGCTGCCGTGGCCGCTCGACGCCGCCGACGGGGAGGACGCCTCGACCCTGTCGGGCACCGCCGCGTGGCTCGCCGAGCAGTGGACGGCCGTCCTCGGGGTCCGGGTCACGGCCGAGAGCGACAACTTCTTCAGCCTGGGCGGCGGGAGCCTGGCGGCCGCGCAGCTCGTCTCGCTCATCCGCACCCGCGATGCCGAGTTCACGGTCGCCGACATCTACGGCCACCCCCGACTCGGCGCGATGGCCGCCGAACTCGACGGCCGACGCCCCGAGCGTCGCAGCCGAGCGGCCGTCGCGGACCCCGTGCTCCCGACGCCGCTCGCGACCCAGTGGGCACAGACCCTCCTGGGTGTCCCGCTCCTCATCCTCGTCGGACTCCGGTGGCTGGTGTACCTGCTCGCCGGCAGTCGGGTCCTCGGCCTCGTCGCGGATGTCCCGTACCTCCCCATGGTCTCGTGGTGGTGGATCGCCCTCGGCTTCCTCGTGGTCATCACCCCGATCGGACGCATGGCGATCTCCGTGATCGCGGCGAAGCTCCTCCTCGTCGGCGTCCGCCCGGGCGACTACCCGCGCGGCGGCTCGGTCCATGTGCGACTCTGGCTCGCCGAACGCGTCGCCGACACGGTCGGCGCGGTGAGTCTCGCCGGAGCCCCCTGGATCTCGAGCTACGCCAGGGCGCTCGGCGCGAAGATCGGTGCCGACGCGGACCTCCACAGCGTGCCGCCGGTCACCGGGTTCCTCACCGTCGGGGCGCGCGCGTCGATCGAGCCCGAGGTCGACCTCCGCGGCTACTGGGTCGACGGCGACACGCTCCGACTGGGCCACGTCCACATCGGCGCCGAGAGCACGGTCGGCGCTCGCAGTACCCTGCTCGCCGGCACCCGGATCGGCAAGCGTGCGGAGATCGCGCCGGGATCGTCCGTTTTCGGCCGCGTCCCCTCCGGACACCTGTGGTCAGGGTCGCCCGCCGTCCGCGTCGGCAAGGCGAAGCCGGTGTGGCCGACCGAACGACCCCCGCGTCGCCGACGCTGGCTGTTCGCGTACGGCGCGGGATCGGCGCTGCTGTCGGTGCTGCCGTTCCTCGCCTTCGTGCTGGCGGCGGCGGTCGTGGCGGCCGGGGCGTCGGGCGCGACCAGTCTGCTCGAGTTCTCCTGGCGCGCGCTCCTCTGGGTGCCCGTCGCCACCCTCGTGTGGTTCGTCGTCCTGGCGATCAGCACGATCGGCCTGGTCCGGCTGCTCGGCCTCGGTCTCAGCGAGGGCTACTTCCCGGTGCGCAGTCGGGTCGGTTGGCAGGTGTGGGCCACGGAGCGGCTCCTGGACGCCGCGCGCACCCTCCTCTTCCCCCTGTACGCGAGCCTCTTCACGCCCGTCTGGCTCCGCCTGCTCGGGGCGAAGGTCGGGCGCAACGTGGAGGCGTCGACGGTGCTCCTCCTCCCGCGGATGACGACCGTCGGCGACGGTGCGTTCCTCGCCGACGACACGATGGTGGCCTCCTACGAGCTCGGTGGCGGGTGGATGCGGATCGCCGGTGCGTCCGTCGGCAAGCGCGCCTTCCTCGGCAACTCCGGCATGGCGGGCCCCGGCATGCACGTCCCCAAGAACGGCCTCGTCGCCGTGCTGTCGGCCGCACCGCGGAAGGCCAAGTCCGGCTCGTCCTGGCTCGGGAGCCCACCGATGCGGCTCCGGCGGCAGGTGTCCGACGCCGATCTCGACCGCACCTACGACCCGCCGCTCCGGCTCCGGATCGCCCGCGCGCTGTGGGAGCTCTGCCGCATCGTCCCCGTCATGGTGACGACGGGCATCGCGCTCCTGGTGCTCCTCGCCCTCGCCTGGTTCGCCGACACCTGGGGTCTCGGTGTCGCGATCGCCGTCAGCGGTGCCGTGCTCCTGGCCGCCGGCGCGGTCGCGGCCGGGATCACGACCGTCGCCAAGTGGGTCATCGTCGGCCCGATCCGCACGGGGGAGCACCCGCTCTGGTCCTCGTTCATCTGGCGCAACGAGGTGTCCGACACCTTCGTCGAGATGGTCGCGGCACCCTGGTTCGCGGCACCCGCCACCGGCACCCCAGCCCTCACCTGGTGGTTGCGCTCGCTCGGTGCCCGCATCGGTCGTGGGGTCTGGTGCGAGAGCTACTGGCTGCCGGAGGCGGACCTCGTCCGACTCGGCGACGGCGCGACGGTCAACCGGGGCTGCGTTGTGCAAACGCACCTGTTCCATGATCGAATCATGAGTATGGATCAGGTCGAACTCGCATCGGGCGCCACGCTCGGGCCGCACAGCGTCATCCTCCCCGGAGCGCGGATCGACGACGACGCGACGGTCGGACCGGCCTCGCTCGTCATGCGCGGAGAACGCGTCCCGGCGGGCACCCGGTGGAGCGGCAACCCGATCGGCCCGTGGCGCGAGGTGACGACGGCGGAGTACCGGGAGCCCCAGGTCGCGTCCTGATGGGGGAGGCTCTCGCCCGTCTGCGGAGCGCAGGCGACCCCTACACGCCCTCCAGCGGGAATCGTGGCTACCGCGTCGTACGGTACGAGCTCGAGCTCGACTACGACGTCGACCGCAACGCCCTGTCCGGGACGGCTCGGCTCACCGCCGTCGCGACGGAGGAGCTCACGCGGTTCTCGCTCGACCTCGCCGCGCTGCGCGTCACCCGTGTCCAGGTCGACGGGGTCGAGGCGAAGCGGACGCACAGCTCGGGCAAGCTCACGCTGACGCCCCGGAACACCATCGCGGACGGCGCCGAGTTCTCCGTGGTCGTCCGGTACTCGGGTGCGCCCCGTCCCGTGCGCAGCCCCTGGGGCGAGATCGGCTGGGAGGAACTCGAGGACGGCGTCATCGTGGCGTCCCAGCCGTGCGGCGCATCGAGTTGGTTCCCCTGCAACGACCACCCCTCGGACAAGTCGTCCTATCGGATCAGTGTCACGGCGTCGTCGGCGTACACGGTCGTCGCCCCCGGAGAGCTGGTGTCGCGCGTTGCCCGCGCGAGCCGGACCACATGGGTCTACGAGCAGCCCGAACCGATGGCCGCCTACCTCGCGACGGTGCAGATCGGCCGGTACCAGCGGCTCGCCGTCAGCGCTCGGGTCGCGACGAGCACGGTGCCGGTCGTCGCACACCTGCCGCGCGACCTCACGGCGCGGTTCCGACACGACTTCGCCGAGCAGGTCGACATGCTGGCGTGCTTCGAGCGCGCCTTCGGACCCTACCCCTTCGGCAGCTACGGCGTCGTGGTCACGGACGACGTGCTGGAGATCCCACTCGAGGCGCAGGGGATGAGCGTGTTCGGCCGCAACCACGTCGACGGCGTCAGCGGTTCGGAACGGTTGATCGCGCACGAGCTCGCCCACCAGTGGTTCGGGAACAGTCTGACGATCGCCACCTGGCGGGACATCTGGTTGCACGAGGGCTTCGCCTGCTACGCCGAGTGGCTGTGGTCGGAGGAGTCGGGGGCCGAGAGCGCCGACGCCTGTGCCCGGGCGCACTACGCGGCGCTCCGACGCGCACCGCAGGACCTCGTCGTCGGCGACCCGGGACCCGCGGACATGTTCGACGACCGGGTCTACAAGCGGGGCGCGATCGCCCTGCACGCCGTGCGCCGACTGCTCGGCGACGAAGCGTTCTTCGACCTCCTGCGTGACTGGGTGGCGTCCTTCCGGCACTCGAGCGTGTCGACGGACGACTTCATCCGGATGGCCGATCGACATGCACCGGCACCGGTCGAGCCGCTCCTCGACGCGTGGCTCTTCCAGAAGGCGCTCCCGCCGTTCCCCGTCGGCTGAACCGGGTCAGGGGAGCAAGAGGGCCGTCGCGACGACGAATCCCGGCACGGACTCCGGGTGGTCGACGACGAAGCGGTGGCCCGCGGTCTCGGTGACGTGTGGTGCGGCATCCGGCCCGAGGTCGATCGTCGCTGGATCGGTCATGAGGCCCGTACCGAGGGCCTTCGTCACGGCCTCCTTCGCCGTCCAACGCTCGGCGAGCGCCCGGAGGCGTCGTCGGTCCGGCAGCCGCTGCCACTGCTCCCGTTCCGCGGGGGTGAGGGCGACGTCCGCGACGCCGGCGAACCGGGCCGCGTCGAGCCGTTCGACGTCGACACCGACGGGGTGCTCGATCGACACCGCCACAGCGGAGGCGTCGGTGGTGTGGGAGACGCTCACGTGGACGGTCCGGTCACCCGTGTGCACCCGTGGTCGTCCGTGCGCGAGACCGCAGTCCGGGCAGACCGCCATGACCTCGATCCGCTCGGGGTCGGTGCCGATCGTCTCCGCGACGGTGCGCACGAGCAGTGCGCGACCGAACAGGAACCGACGGGCCGCGGTCGCGGACGAGGTGTCGAGGCGGTCACTGGCGGACGCGTCCAGCCGGGCGGCCGTGCCGGCGAGGTCGAGCTCAGCCGCGCTGGCCCAGTGCAGGAAGCGGACCGTCGGCTGCGGGAGGGGATCGGCTCGGTGCATGGCCCCCGCGTCCCGGAGTCGGAGCGATGCGAAGCAGGACCTCGCGAGATGGTGATGGTGCCCTCGACTGGATTCGAACCAGCGACTTCTTCCTCCGGAGGGAAGCGCTCTTCCGCTGAGCTACGAAGGCGGAACGTCTCCAAGCTACCAGAGTCGGGACCCACGCCGGTACCGGAGGCGTGCGGGATCCGCGTCGCCCGTCGCGTGGAACAATGAGGTCATGCAGCGCACCCTGACCGCGTCGCTCGATCTGCGGGTGCACGATCGAGCCGACCTCATCTTCTCCATCGCTGCAGCCGGCGGCACCCCGCTGGCGAGTGAGCGACTGCAGGTGCACTCCTCGGACGGCCCGTGCGCGGTCACCGAGATCGTGGGTCCGGACGACACACGACTCCACCGGGTCATCGCCGAGCCCGGCCGGTTGCAGGTCGACTACGAGGCGGTGGTCGTCGGGCAGGCCGTGCCGCGTCCCGTGGACGCCTTGGAGACCGTGACCTACCTCCGTCCCAGCCGGTACTGCGAGTCGGACGCGCTGTTCTCGCTCGCGCGTTCCGAGCTCGGCTACCTCCTCGAGCACCGTCGCCTGCACGAGGACGGTACGGTGTCCGGCGGTCTGCAGGTGCTGCCATGGGTGGCTGCCTGGGTCGGACGCCACCTCTCCTACGTCTCCGGCTCCACGACCGTGTCGGACAGTGCGGTGTCGACCCTCGCCGCGGGGCGTGGCGTGTGCCGGGACTTCGCGCACCTGACCATCGCGATGCTGCGGGCGCTCGACATCCCGGCCCGGTACGCCGCGGTCTACGCCCCGGGTCTCGTCCCCATGGACTTCCACGCGGTGGCCGAGGGCTTCGTCGACGGCGCCTGGCACGTGGTCGACGCGACGGGCCTGGCTCCCCGGCAGTCGCTCGTCCGCATCGCCACCGGACGCGACGCCGCGGACGTGGCCTGGTTGAGCAACCATCACGGCAACGTGACCGTCGAGGACATGCGGATCGACGCCCTGATCGACGTCCTGCCCGCCGACGACCCGGCGCAGGCGGTCGTGCTCGCCTGACAGTCGCCCCGAGGCCGCCGTGTCACCGGTGCGACGCGCCCGGGTAGAATCGCTCCTCGTGACTCCTGAAGACCTCGCCTCCGCCCTGCACGCCATCGTCGTTCCGATCGTCGAACGACGACGCGAGGCGGCGGGCATCACCGACGAGGTCGCGGTGTCGGTCGACGACGTGGTGCTGGAGCGTCCGAAGAACCGCGATCACGGCGACTGGGCCTGCAACATCGCGATGAAGCTCGCGAAGCGGGTGGGGGCGAACCCGCGCGAGCTCGCGCAGGAGTTCGCCGACGCGCTCGTGCAGGTCGACGGTGTCGCCTCGGTCGAGGTCGCCGGTCCCGGGTTCATCAACGTGCGCCTCGACGCCGCTGCCGCGGGTGCGCTCGCGAAGGTGATCGTCGACGCCGGTGACGCGTTCGGTCGCAACGACAGCCTCGCCGGTCAGACCATCAACATCGAGTTCGTCTCGGCCAACCCGACCGGCCCGCTCCACATCGGCCACACGCGCTGGGCCGCGCTCGGTGACTCCCTGGCCCGCGTCCTGAGCGCGTCCGGTGCGACGCTCGTCAGCGAGTACTACATCAACGACGCCGGCAACCAGATGGACACCTTCGCGGACTCGATCCTCGCCGCGGCCAAGGGGGAGCCGACCCCCGAGGGCGGCTATCCCGGGGCGTACATCGGCGACCTCGCGAAGACCGTGCTGGCCGAGATCCCCGACCTCCTCGAGCGTCCGGACGCCCGTGAGGTCGCGCGGGAACGCGCCTACGCCCTGCAGCTCGGTGAGATCCGCGCGTCCCTCGAGCGCTTCAACGTCCACTTCGACGTCTGGTTCAGCGAGCGCACGCTGCACGCGACGGGCGAGGACGGCACGAGCCTCATCGACCAGGCCGTGGACCGCTTGCGCGAGCAGGGGCACGTGTTCGACGAGGAGGGCGCCGTCTGGGTGCGCACGACGGACTTCGGCGACGACAAGAACCGCGTCATCCGTCGCTCCAACGGCGTCTACACCTACTTCGCCGCCGACGCCGCGTACTACCTGAACAAGGGCGACCGCGGCTTCCAGCACAAGATCTACCTGCTCGGTGCCGATCACCACGGGTACGTCCACCGGTTGAAGGCGCTCGCTGGCGCGGCCGGAGACGACCCGGACCGCGACATCGAGGTGCTCATCGGGCAGCTCGTGAGTGTGAACGGCGCCCGACTCTCCAAGCGGGCTGGCAACATCATCGAGCTGGACGACCTGCAGGCCTGGATCGGTACGGACGCCCTGCGGTACTCGCTCGGTCGCTACCCGGCCGATTCGCCGTTGGCCCTCGACCCGGAGCAGCTCCGCAGCCGGACGAACGACAACCCCGTCTTCTACGTCCAGTACGCCCACGCCCGCACGAACTCGGTGGCGCGCAACGCCGCCTCGGCCGGGGTCGACCGCAGCGCCTTCGCTCCGGAGCTGCTCGTCCACGAGACGGAGTCGGCGCTCTTCGGCGTCCTCCAGGAGTTCCCGCGGATCGTCGCGCAGGCCGCACAGCTGCGCGAGCCGCACCGCGTCGCCCGGCACCTGGAGGAGACCGCGAGCCTGTACCACAAGTGGTACGACAGCTGCCGGGTCGTCCCGATGGGGGAGGAGCCGGTCACCGACCTGCACCGCACGCGCCTCTGGCTGAACGACGCGACCGGCACCGTCATCCGCAACGGGCTGGCGCTCCTCGGCGTCTCCGCGCCGGAGCGCATGTAGCTTCCCCGCAGCGGGAGATCCGCGCGAGCGCAGGACGGTTCCTCGGGAACGGTCCTGCGCTCGCGGCGTCCTCCTGCCGACGACGGTTCGCTACCCTCGGAACATGAGTGAGCAGCAACCGTCGGGTAAGCGCAGGCGTCCCTGGCTTCCGATCGTCATCGTCGTCGGGGTGCTCGTCGTCCTCGTCGGCGCGTTCCTGATCGCCGACGCGATCGTGCGCGGTGTCGCCGAAGAGCGCGTCGCGACGCAGATCGAGCAGAGTCTGCCCGACAACGTCGACGCGGACGTCGCCGTGTCGATCGGCGGTGCCTCGGTCATCGCCCAGTACCTCACCGGAACGTTCGAGCACGTCGACCTGCGTGCACCGGACGCGAGCGTCGACGGCGTCCCGCTGGACCTCCGGGTCAGCGCGGACCGGGTCCCCCTCGACCCGCAGCAGACCATCGGTCGGGTGGTGGCGACCATCAGGATCGATGCCGCCGGAGCGGCGGACCTCGCCAAGACGGCCGGGCTTCCGGGCACGCTCACCCTCGGCGACGACGAGATCGGGTACGCGGGTGAGGCGACCGTCCTCGGGTTCACCATCCCGTACGACTTCTCCGTGGCGCCGACCACCACGGCCGACCGCGTGAACCTCATGCCGACGTCCGTGAACGTCGACACCGGCCTCCTCGGCGTCATCGACCTGCGGGCGCTCGTGACCGGCTTCCTGCAGGGCGACCCGCCGAGCATCTGCGTCGCCCAGTACCTGCCCGAGGGGGTCGACCTCGATGGACTCGCAGTGACGCCGGAGGCGGCGACCGCCACCCTGACCTCGACGACGCTCCGCCTCGACGAGGCGTCGCTGCAGACGCTCGGCAGCTGCGACTGAACCTCGCCCCGCCACCCGGCGGCGGAGGGGAGCAGGCCACCCGACGTCACGATGCTGCACGGGCACGCGCGTCTCGCTAGACTTTCCACACACCCACTGCTCCGACCGGGCGGTGAGGTGTGCCGTCGGGCCCTCCGGCCCGTGTTCCACCTCAGTCGTTCCAACCGAGCGGCGATGGGTGCGGACGACCGGGATCACCAACCACCGGGCCGTGCGCATCCACCTTCATCGGTGCTCTACAAATCGGTGCTTCAGGGGCCAAACCGGGTCCGCTCGCCCAACGAGAACCTCCTTTTCCGCTCAACAGGACTCAGGACACCCCCGTGGCCAGAAACCCCCTCGCCCCCGACTGGCTCGCCGAGCCCGTCGATCCGAACGCGCTCGATCCAGCCGTGTGGCCGGCATCGGCCGCCCGCGACACCGACGGCCGCCTGCAGCTCGGCGGCGTCGACGTCCGCACGCTTCAGGAGCGCTTCGGCACGCCGCTGTACGTCGTCGACGAGGACGACGCCCGGGCCCGCGCCCGCACGCTGCGTGAGGCGTTCGAGCGTGAGGCGGCCGCCCGCGGCACGAGTGTCGCCGTCTACTACGCGGGGAAGGCGTTCCTCTCGGCCGAGGTCGCGCGGTGGATGACGGCGGAGGGCCTCCGCATCGACATCTGCAGCGGCGGAGAACTCGCCGTCGCACTCGCCGCCGGAACCGATCCGGCCCAGCTGGGCTTCCACGGCAACAACAAGTCGGTCGCGGAGATCGAGCGAGCCGTGGGCGTCGGGATCGGCGCCATCGTGCTCGACAGCCTCACCGAGATCGACCGCGTCGCCGCAGCGGCCGAGCGCGCCGGCCGGGTCCAGTCGGTGCGTCTGCGCGTGAACAGCGGCGTCCACGCCCACACGCACGAGTACCTCGCGACCGCCCACGAGGACCAGAAGTTCGGCCTGCCGCTCGAGGACGCCGTCGACGCCGTCACGCGCATCCGGGCCCACGCCTCGCTCGACTTCCTCGGACTCCACTGCCACATCGGCTCGCAGATCTTCGGGTCCGACGGGTTCGCCGAATCCGCCGCCCGCCTGCTCGCCGTGCACGCGCGCCTGCTCGAGGGCGGCCCCGTGCCCGAGCTCAACCTCGGTGGCGGCTTCGGGATCGCCTACACCAGCGCCGACGACCCGACGCCGATCGAGCAGCTCGCGGCGGACATCCTCGCCGGAGTCCAGGCTGCGGCAGACCTCCACGGCGTCCGGATCCCGAAGCTCGCCTTCGAACCGGGACGCGCGATCATCGGCGGCGCAGGCATCACGCTCTACGAGGTCGGCACGATCAAGGACGTCGTGGTCGCCTGGAACGACGAGGGCGAGACGGCCGTCCGCCGCTACGTCAGCGTCGACGGCGGGATGAGCGACAACGCGCGGCCGTCGCTGTACGGCGCGGACTACACGGTCCGGATCGCCGATCGCGTGAGCGACGCGCCCCCCGCGCTCGTCCGGATCGCCGGCAAGCACTGCGAGTCGGGCGACATCGTCGTGAACGCCGACTACCTGCCGGCGGACGTCCGCGACGGCGACCTCCTGGCCGTCCCCGCGACCGGGGCCTACTGCTGGTCCCTCGCGAGCAACTACAACTACCTCGGTCGCCCGGCCGTCGTCGCCGTGTCGGGTGGCGCGGCCCGCGTCATCGTGCGGGGCGAGACCGAGCACGACCTCCTCAGCCGCGATGCGGGATTGGACACGGAATGATCGAATACCGCGGACTGAAGGTCGCCCTCCTGGGTGCCGGATCGGTGGGCTCGCAGGTGGCGCGTCTGCTGCTCGAGCACGCCGACGAACTGGCGTCCCGAGCCGGAGCGAGCCTCGAGCTCATCGGCATCGCCGTGCGCGACGTCGACGCACCTCGCGACGTCGACCTGCCGAACGAGCTGTACACGACCGATGCCGAGCAGCTCATCCTGAGCGCCGACATCGTGATCGAACTCATCGGCGGCATCGAGCCGGCGCGCAGTCACATCCTGCAGGCCATCAACGCCGGTGCCGACATCGTCACCGCCAACAAGGCGCTGCTCGCGACCCACGGCCCTGAACTGTTCGACGCGGCTGAGCAGGTCGGCGCCCAGCTGTACTACGAGGCGGCCGTCGCCGCGGCGATCCCGATCATCCGACCCCTGCGGGAGAGCCTTGCAGGCGACCGCATCAACCGGGTGCTCGGCATCGTCAACGGCAGCACGAACTACATGCTCGACCGGATGGACCGCTTCGGCGACACGATGGAGGACGCGGCAGCCGTCGCGAGCGAGCTCGGGTACCTCGAGGCCGACCCGACCCTCGACGTCGAGGGCTACGACGCGGCGCAGAAGGCGACCATCCTGGCGAGTCTCGCCTTCCACACCACCGTCCCCGTCGAGGCCGTCCACCGTGAAGGCATCACCGGGATCACGAAGGCGCAGGTCGACCTCGCCCGCAGCGAGGGCTACGTCATCAAGCTGCTCGCGATCGCCGAGCGGATCGTCGACGAGACCACCGGCGAGGAGGGCCTGTCCGCCCGCGTCTACCCGGCGCTCATCGGTCGGGAGCACCCGCTCGCCGCGGTGCACGGCGGCAACAACGCCGTCTTCGTGGAGGCCGAGAACGCCGGGAGTCTGATGTTCTACGGCGCCGGCGCCGGTGGCAAGGAGACCGCCTCCGCGGTGCTCGGCGACCTCGTCTCGGCGGCCCGTCGTCACGTCGCCGGCGGCCCCGGTGTCGGCGAGTCCACGCACGCCGACCTGCCGGTCCTCGAGATCGGCCGCGTCACGACGCGATACCAGGTCACCCTCGAGGTGGCCGATGAACCCGGCGTGCTCGCCGCGGTCGCTGGGATCCTCAGCGACGGCGGTGTCTCGGTCGAGACCTTCCAGCAGTCCGTGGCCTCCTCGGACGGGACGCTGTCGACCGCTACCCTGGTCATCGGCACCCACCGGGCGCTCGAATCGGCCCTCGCGGCCACGGTCGAGCAGCTCGCCTCGAACGCCCACGTCGAGCGGGTCGTGTCCGTGCTCCGGGTCGAAGGAGCCGAGTAGGTGCCGAACCGCAGGACCACCGACCGCGTCGCTCGCCGACCTCTCACCAGATTGCAGGCATCCCTATGAGTCACACCGAACCGCTTGCGATCGGACGCACCGTCACCGTGAAGGTGCCGGCGACCACCGCCAACCTCGGCCCCGGCTTCGACACGCTCGGTCTGGCGCTCGCCCTGTACGACGAGCTGACTGTCACGGTCCGCGAGGAGCCTGGCGTGTTCGTGGAGGTCATCGGTGTCGGCGCCGGCGAGGTGCCGACCGACGCGTCCAACCTCGTGATCACCGCGATCGCACATGCTCTGCGTGCCTACGGCCACGACCTCCCCGGTCTCGACGTCGTCGCGCGGAACGTCATCCCGCATGGCCGCGGCCTCGGTTCCTCGGGCGCCGCGATCGTCTCCGGCATCATGGCGGCGAAGGGGCTCCTCGAGGGTCGGGTCGAGCTCGGACCGGACGACCTCCTCCGGCTCGCGACGGAGATGGAGGGTCACCCCGACAACGTCGCTCCGGCGCTGTTCGGCGGCCTGACGATCGCGTGGACGACGGACGACGGCCCGCAGCACAAGAAGCTCATCGTGCATCGCGGGGTCTCGCCGCTCGTGCTCGTCCCCGAGCACACGATGTCCACGGAACTCGCCCGCAGCCTGCAGCCCGCCAACGTGCCACACGCCGACGCGGCGTTCAACGTCTCGCGTTCGGCGCTCCTCGTCGCCGCGCTCACGCAGAGCCCGGAGCTCCTGCTCGCGGCCACCGAGGACCGGCTCCACCAGAGCTACCGCGCCGCCGCGATGCCCGAGACGAACACCCTCATCACGGTGCTGCGCGAGCACGGGTTCGCCGCCGTCGTGTCCGGCGCCGGTCCGTCGATCCTCGTGCTCGCGGACGATCCCGGACGACGCCTCGAAGCCACTGCGCTGGTCGCCGAGCACGCCACCACGCCGTGGCAGTCGCTCATGCTCGCGGTCGACTTCAAGGGTGCTACAGTGGGAGGGCACCCGGCCCACCCCGCCTCTTCGGCGTAACCGGCTTCCGGGGCAATTCCGCACAATCATCGCTTTCGCACCAATTGATCGCGTCTGTTCGGGTCCCACCGTGTTTCCATCCTGCTGAGCAGCGCTCCGCCGGGTCGTCGCACCGGGCTATCCGCACAGGCTCTGCGTCGTGTGAACATCACCCACCCGCCGCACAGGATTCCGGTGCGATCGCCGCCTGCGCGAGACAGCTCTGTCTCGACGCAAGGGAAGGAAGACACACGTGACAGACGTCAACGAAGGCGCCTCAGGCGTCTCGCTGGATGCCGACCCGAAGACGCTCAAGGTCGCCGACCTGCAGCGTCTCGCCGCCGCTCTCGGAGTGGCCGGAGCTTCGAAGCTCCGCAAGGGCGAGCTGGTCGAAGCCATCCAGAACATCCAGAACAGCACCGACACCGACACCGACGCCGCGGCTACCGAGACCGCCGACGTGATCGAGTCGGTCTCCGCGCTCGAAGTCGCGCCGGAGGCACCGGTGCAGTCCAAGCTGCCCGAGCTCGACCTCGCGCTCGACCAGGCCTTCGGTGCCGAGAAGGCGGCCCCGCCGGCGCGACGCAAGTCCCGCCGGGCCACGACGGCCACCGTCGCCCCGAACGCGACCCCGATCGTCGGCGCCCCCGTCGTCGAGGCACCGGCTGCGCCGGCTGCAGCGCCCGCCCCGGTCGAGGCCGAGGCACCGTCCGCTCCGGCCGACGCGGCTCCCGCCGAGCAGTCCGATGACGCTGCCGCGACCGCCGAGTCGCCGAGCGCC
Source organism: Plantibacter sp. CFBP 8798 (assembly GCF_014841195.1). NCBI lineage: Bacteria > Bacillati > Actinomycetota > Actinomycetes > Micrococcales > Microbacteriaceae > Plantibacter > Plantibacter sp. CFBP 8798. The sequence continues at coordinate 208,666 of NZ_JACYTS010000004.1, read as the reverse complement.
GACGAAACGACCCCCGAGCAGACGCCGAGGCGTTCGCGCGGCAACCGCCGTGGTCGCGGACGCGATCGCGACCGCAACGCCGACGACGCCGAGCAGAACACGGCTGAGCAGGGCACCGGCGAGCAGGCCGGCGGCGAGCAGAACCGCGCCGCACAGAACGCCTCCGAGCAGGACTCGAACGACGACGCCGCGAACACGGACGCCGACGACACCCAGGACGGCGAGCAGCAGGACGGCCAGTCGTCCGGCGGGCGCCGCGGTCGTGGCCGAGGCCGCAACCAGAACAACGGTGGCCAGAACAACGGCAACCAGAACAACGGTGGCCAGAACGCCGACGGCGGCCAGAAGGCCGACGCCAAGCAGGAGCAGCAGGGGCAGAACCGCGGCAACCAGGGCGGTCAGGGCAACCAGGGCGCACCGGGCGACGACTCCGAGGGTCGTGGCGGCCGCAGCCGCTACCGCGACCGCAAGCGTCGCGGATCCGTGCAGAACGACGACGTCGAGCCTGAGATCGCCGAGGACGACGTCCTCATCCCGGTCGCCGGCATCCTCGACGTCCTCGACAACTACGCCTTCGTGCGCACCTCCGGCTACCTCCCGGGCACCAACGACGTCTACGTCTCCCTCGGCCAGGTGAAGAAGTACCACCTGCGCAAGGGTGACGCCGTCGTCGGGGCCATCCGTCAGCCGCGCGACAACGACAGCAGCAGCCGCCAGAAGTACAACGCGATCGTCAAGGTCGACTCCGTCAACGGCCTGTCCGTCGACGAGGCCGGCGCCCGCGTCGAGTTCGGCAAGCTGACCCCGCTGTACCCGCAGGAGCGCCTCCGTCTCGAGACGGAGCAGACGAAGCTCACGCAGCGCATCATCGACCTCGTCGCACCGATCGGCAAGGGCCAGCGCGGCCTGATCGTCGCCCCGCCGAAGGCCGGGAAGACCATCGTCCTGCAGCAGATCGCCAACGCGATCTCGATCAACAACCCTGAGGTCCACCTCATGGTCGTGCTGGTCGACGAGCGTCCCGAAGAGGTCACCGACATGCAGCGCACGGTGAAGGGTGAGGTCATCGCCTCCACCTTCGACCGTCCGGCCGAGGACCACACGACGGTCGCCGAACTCGCGATCGAGCGCGCCAAGCGTCTCGTCGAGCTCGGCCACGACGTCGTCGTGCTGCTCGACTCGATCACGCGTCTCGGTCGTGCCTACAACCTGGCCGCACCCGCCTCGGGTCGGATCCTCTCCGGCGGTGTCGACGCCGCGGCGCTGTACCCGCCGAAGCGTTTCTTCGGTGCCGCTCGCAACATCGAGAACGGCGGATCCCTCACGATCCTCGCGACCGCGCTCGTCGAGACCGGTTCCAAGATGGACGAGGTCATCTTCGAGGAGTTCAAGGGCACCGGCAACTCGGAGCTCCGGCTCTCGCGCCAGCTCGCCGACAAGCGGATCTTCCCGGCCGTGGACGTCAACGCGTCCTCGACCCGCCGCGAGGAGATGCTGCTCGCCCCCGACGAGGTCAAGGTCACCTGGAAGCTGCGTCGTGCCCTCGCCGGCCTCGACCAGCAGCAGGCCCTCGAGGTCGTCCTCGGCAAGCTGAAGGAGACCACGTCCAACGTGGAGTTCCTCGTCCAGATGCAGAAGTCGATGCCCGCACCGACCTCGCACAGCCACGGACACGAGAACAACCACCGCTAGCGGTCCCGACCGACCCCATCCGTACCCGCGCCGCACTGGCATCGGGAACGGGTGGGGTCGGTCCCGTTTCGCCCCCGGTGCCGCATGATGGTGATGAAGGAAGAGAACGATGTTCGAATCAGTTGAGACGCTCGTCGCCGAGCACAAGGATCTCCAGGATCAGCTCGCCGACCCGGCGGTCCACGCCGACCCCGCACGGTCGAAGAAGATCAACCGCCGCTACGCCGAGCTGTCGAAGATCATCGCGGCCTACCACACCTGGCAGGCGACGCAGGAGGACCTCGACGCCGCCCGGGAACTCGCCAAGGAGGACGAGGCGTTCGCCGAGGAGGTGCCGGTGCTCGAAGAGCTGCTGGTGACCAACCAGGAGAAGCTCCGCCGTCTGCTCATCCCGCGCGACCCCGACGACGGCCGCGACGTCATCATGGAGATCAAGGGTGGCGAGGGCGGCGCCGAGAGCGCGCTCTTCGCCGCCGACCTGCTCCGGATGTACCTGCACTACGCGGAGTCCAAGGGGTGGAAGACCGAGCTCCTCGAACGCACCGAGAGCGACCTCGGTGGATACAAGGACGTCCAGGTGGCGATCAAGTCGAACGCGACCGACCCGTCGCAGGGGGTCTGGGCGCACCTCAAGTACGAGGGCGGCGTGCACCGCGTGCAGCGCGTCCCGGCCACCGAGTCCCAAGGCCGCATCCACACCTCCACCACGGGTGTCCTCGTCTTCCCCGAGGTCGATGAGCCGGAGGAGGTCGAGATCAGCCAGAACGACCTGAAGATCGACGTCTACCGGTCGAGCGGCCCCGGCGGTCAGTCGGTCAACACCACGGACTCCGCGGTGCGCATCACCCACCTGCCGACCGGCATCGTGGTGTCGATGCAGAACGAGAAGAGCCAGCTGCAGAACCGTGAGGCCGGCATGCGTGTGCTCCGCGCTCGCATCCTCGCGCGTCAGCAGGAGGAGCAGGCGGCACTCGACAGCGCTGCCCGCAAGACGCAGATCCGCACGATGGACCGCTCCGAGCGCATCCGCACCTACAACTTCCCCGAGAACCGCATCGCCGACCACCGGACCGGGTACAAGGCGTACAACCTCGACGGCGTCATGAACGGCGCGCTCGGGCCGATCATCGAATCAGCGATCACCGCCGATGAGGAAGCGCGCCTGGCCGACATCGGCGACCAGGACTAGCACTCGAAAGCGCAGTCGTGGTCGTCATCCCGCTCGGATGACGACCACGACTGCGCTCTCGTCGTTCAGCCGATGCGCAGTCGCTTCGTCGCGACCTTGTCGGCGAAGAACCGGTCGTGGCTGACCACGACGATGGCACCGGGGAAGTGCACGAGTGCGCGCTCCATCACCTGCGTGCTCGCGAGGTCCAGGTGGTTCGTCGGCTCGTCGAGGAGGAGCACCGAAGCTCCGGAGAGCAGGCACTGGGCCATGGCGACGCGGGCGCGCTGCCCACCCGAGAGCATGCCGATCTTCTGTTTGAGGTCGGCGTCGGAGAACTGGAACATGCCGAGGAAGCGGTTCACCGACTTCTTCGTCGCTGCGAAGGCGAGGCTGTCGGGCATGGCGCCGACGGCGTGCGCGACCGTGTCGGTGAGGTCCAGCTCGTCGACCATCTGGTTGTAGGACGCGTATCTGACCCCGCCGGTCCACGTGACGTGACCGGCGTCGGCGCGTTCGTCGCCCTCGAGGATCCGGAGGAACGTGGACTTGCCCGCACCGTTCGGACCGTGGACGACGATGCGTTCGCGGCGGCCGATCTCGAGGTCGAGTCCGTCGAACAGCGTGTGCTCGCCGTAGGCCTTCGTGAGCCCCTGGATCCGGCAGAGCGTGTCCTTGATGTGCAGGCCGCCGTAGATGTCGGTGATGATGTCGTCGACCGGACGCGGCGGCCTGGCCTTCTTGATCTTCGCCAGCTGCGAGGAGAGGTCCTTCTTCCCAGCGGCCTTGGCCGCCTCGCGACGGTCCGAGATGCCCTCGGCCTCGAAGGCGAGCAGTTCGGACTCGTGGACGAACTGCGCCTCGAGGCTCTTGAGCCGGAACTGCTTCTGGACGACGTACTCGTCGAAGCTCCCGGGGTACTCGTGGAGGTGGAAGTTCTCGACCTCGACGATGCGTGTGACCACGGCGTCGAGGAAGGTCCGGTCGTGCGAGACGACGATCGCCGCGCCGCGGAACGAGCCGAACCAGGATTCGAGCCACTCGACCCCCGCGACGTCGAGGAAGTTCGTCGGCTCGTCGAGGAGCAGGACGTCCGGCCGCTCGAGGAGGATCTTCGCGAGCGCCGCGCGGTTGCGCCAACCACCGGAGAGCGAGTCGATGGGGAGCACGCGGCGCGCGGCGTCGAAGCCGAGCGTGGTGAGGGCGGTGTCGATGTGGCGCTGGTAGTCCCAGCCGTCCTGGCGCTCCATCTCCTCGAAGAGTTCGGCCTGCCGTTCGATGAGCTTCGTCATCCCGTCGAGGTCGTCCGGGTCGGCGGCGATCGCGGCGTCGATGGATGCGAGTTCCGCCTCGATGGCGTGGATGTGACCGAAGAGCCCTTCGAGGACCTCGGTGATGGTTGCGCTGCCGTCGAGCTCCGAGAACTGCGAGAAGTACCCGATCCGCGTCCCGTCCTCGATGGTCACGGTGCCCGAGTCCGGCTGGAGCTGGTCGAGCGCGAGCTTCAGGAGGGTGGACTTGCCGGAGCCGTTCCGGCCGATGAGCCCGACCCGGTCGCCTGGCTCGAGCCGGAAGAAGACGTCGCGGAGCACCGGGCGCTCCTCGAACCGGACGGTGACGTCGTGCAGGCGGATGAGACTCATGGGGACCTCTCGAGGAGCGGGGATGCGGGTGGAATGCGGGAGATCGTCGTCCGGGGGAGGCGTGGGCGACGGATCACCTCACCTCGCGCGGATCAGATGTGGTACTCGGGATCGAGCAACGCGAGGCCGTGGGCGCCGCTCCCGCGCGGGCGCTCGACCGCCGGGACGCCGAGCAGCAGACTGCGGGGTGGGCAGGCCTTGGTGACGACGGCGTTCGCGCCGACGATGGTCCCCGCACCGATCAGGATGGGCCCGAGGATCTTCGCCCCGGCACCGACGGCGACGCCGTCACCGATGGTCGGGTGGCGCTTGCCGACGCCGCGGCTCTTCCCGCCGAGGGTCACGCCGTGGAAGATCATGACGTCGTCGCCCACTTCGGCCGTCTCGCCGATGACGACGCCCATACCGTGGTCGATGAAGAACCGCCTGCCGATCCGGGCGCCCGGGTGGATCTCGATCCCGGTGAGGAACCGGGTGAACTGCGAGCCGAACCGGGCGAGGGTGCGGAAGCCGCGCCGCCACAGTCGATGGTGCAGCCGGTACGCCCAGACGGCGTGCAGACCGGAATAGCTGAGCGCGATCTCGATGGTGCCGCGGGCCGCCGGATCGTGTGCGCGTGCGGCACCGATGTCCTCGCGGACCCGCGACAGCATTCCCATGCGTCGAGCCTAGTCGCGCAGGTCGTCGTACATCGTCGTCGACAGGTAGCGCTCGCCCGCGTCGGGGATGATGACGACGATGGTCTTGCCGGCCATCTCCGGACGGCGTCCGACCTCGAGGGCTGCCCACACCGCGGCGCCGGAGGACATGCCGCCGATGATGCCGTCGTCGGTCGCGAGGCGTCGTGCGGTCGCGTAGGCCGTGTCGGTCTCGACCGGGATGATCTCGCTGAACAACGAGGTGTCGAGGATGTCGGGCACGAAGTTCGGGCCGATGCCCTGGATCTTGTGTCCACCGGCGCGACCCTCGCTGAGCAGCGGGGAGTCCGCGGGTTCCACGGCGATGATCTGCACGTCGGGGTTGTGCTCGCGGAGCCAGCCGCCGACGCCGGTGATCGTCCCGCCCGTCCCGATGCCCGCGACGAACGCGTCGACCGTGCCGGCGGTGTCCTCCCAGATCTCGGGTGCGGTCGTCCGCCGGTGGATGGCGGGGTTCGCCTCGTTCTCGAACTGCCTGACCCAGACGGCGCCGGGGTGCTCGGCGACGATGCGCTGCGCCTCCTGCACGGCGTTCGCCATCCCCTTGGTCGGATCGGTGAGGACGAGCTCGGCACCGTAGGCGCGGAGGAGGGTCCGGCGTTCCTTGCTCATCGAGGCGGGCATCGTGAGGATGACCCGGTAGCCCCGCGCGGCTCCCACGAGGGCGAGCGCGATGCCGGTGTTCCCGCTCGTCGACTCGACGATGGTCCCTCCGGGCTGCAGCTGGCCCGAGGCCTCCGCCGCATCGACGAGCGCGATACCCAGACGGTCCTTGACACTCGATCCGGGGTTGTAGAACTCCAGCTTCGCCAGGACGGTCGCGCCGACACCCTCGGCGATGCGGTTCAGACGGACGAGCGGGGTACGGCCGTAGGCCTGGGTGATGTCGGTGTAGACGGTGCCGGTCACGGTGTTCCTCTTCCTCGAACGGGGCTCGGTCCAGCCTACGACCTGGCCGATCGGGGGTGTCCCGTGTGACGACGAGGGTCGCCGGCCCGCGGCCGCACCGAGGCGGTGGGGTAGGCTCGGTGCGGCCCACCCGACCAGGCCGCCCCAGATGATGACCTCGCTCATGCCCAGCACCCCTTCCGCCGCCGCCGCAGACACCCCGTCCGCCGGCCACCCTGCGACCGTCGAACTCGCGCGCCGACACGCCGTCGAGATCCTCATCCGTGCAGCCGTGCCGTCACCCGACGTCGACGCGGAGCTCCTCCTCGGACACGTGCTCGGACTCGGTCGCGGGGCTGTACAAGCCGCGGCGATCACCGGTCGCGTGTTGGACGCCGAAGAACGCACCGTGTTCGCCGAGCTGGTCGAGCGTCGGGCCGCGCGCGAACCGCTGCAGCACATCACCGGTCGCGCCGCGTTCCGTTCGATGGAACTCGCGGTCGGACCGGGCGTCTTCGTCCCGCGCCCCGAGACCGAGTCGGTCGTGCAGTTCGCGATCGATGCGCTCCGAGCCGTGCCGATCCCTCGGCCCATCGGCGTCGACCTCGGCACCGGCAGTGGAGCGATCGCGCTGGCGATGGCGACCGAAGTCCCGAACGCGGCGATCTACGCGACCGAGAACTCGGTCGAGGCGTTCATCTGGGCGAGACGGAACTTCGCCGAATCCGGTGCAGCCAACGCCACCGTGGTCTTCGAGCACCTCGCCGACGCCTTTCACGAGCTCGACGGCTCGGTGGACGTCGTGATCTCGAACCCTCCGTACGTCCCGGACGACGCGATCCCGCGCGATCCCGAAGTGCGTCTCCACGACCCCTCGGCCGCGCTGTACGGCGGGCCGGACGGTCTCGACGTGGTGCGCCAGGTGTCCGCCACCGCGCAGCGACTGCTCCACCGGGGCGGCACGCTCATCATCGAGCACGGTGAACTCCAGGGGCAGGCCATCCGCGAGCTGCTCACGGCCGACGGCTGGCACGCTGCGGCGACCCACCGCGACCTCACCACCCGAGACCGCACCACCATCGCAATCCGCTGACGCGTCGCGAGCCCGCGCTTCTCCGCTCCGTGGGCCCCTCTTCCGGTCCCTGAGCCTGTCGAAGGGCGAGTCCGAGCCGTGGATCCGCCGCTCTTCGACAAGCTCAGGGACCGGTGGTTCGGTTCAGGGAATCGAGGTTCGGTTCGGTTCAGGGACCGGTGGGACGCACCGCCCGGTGGGCCGAGTCAGGGTGTGGCCGCCACGAAGGCGTCGACCGCGGCGTCGAGTCCCGCGACGTCGAATGCCCCTGAGGCGTCCTTCGTCAGTTGGAACGCGTGCATCCCCACGGCCTCGGCGCCCGCGCAGTTCGCCGCGGAGTCGTCGATGAGCATGGTGCGGTCGGGCGCGACGCCGTACCGGCTGAGCGCGCGGGTGTAGACACGGGGCTCGGGTTTCTCCGCTCCCAGGACGGCGGACACGAGGTCGTTCTCGCCGAGGAGGGCTGCGGCCTCGGGAGCCAGCTGCGCGAAGGAGTCCCGGAACGGGATCGGGTTGTTCGACAGCAGGGAGACCGTGCCGAGGGTCGCGGCACGGGCGAGGGTGGCCAGGACGCCGGGAACCGGGGTCATCGCCGCCGCACGGGCTTCGCGCCACTCCTCGAGGGACAGCGGGTATCCGGTGACCTCGGCGAACACCGCCAGATAGTCGTCGCTCGTCGGGTACTCGCCGATGTTGGCCGCGGCCTCGTGGCCGCCGACCCACCACTGCTTCGCGAGCCGGTACTGGCTCACGCCCGTCAACCGGGAGAGCGCCGGGAGGCGTTTCCGGAAGTCGTAGTCGTACAGGGTCTTGTCGCAGTCGAAGAAGAACACACGCTCTGGCACCACTCCAGTATGCGGCCACGGGCTCCCAGGACCGGACGCGGGCAGCACGTAGACTGACCAGGCGCGTCGGGCCCACGTCCGTCGTGCCTCGGCGGTGCCGTCCCCGCCGCCGGAGAGGGTGAACCGTGGACCGTCCTGTGACCGCCTGCATCGTCATGTACCGGAACGATCGCGACAAGCTGCGTGCGGCCATCGACTCGACCCTCGGCAGCCCGCTCGTCGAGACGCTCTACCTCGTCGACAACTCGCCGACGGACGAGCTCCGCGACCTCGTGGTCGACCCGCGGGTCGAGTACCTGCACAACCCCTCGAACCCCGGCTTCGGCGCCGCCCACAACCTCGCGATCGCGAAGGTCCTCGGGCGCTCGAAGTTCCACATGGTGGTCAACCCGGACGTGTACTTCGAGCCGGAGGCGATCGAGCAGCTCCACGAGTTCATGCTCGAGCACCCCGAGGTCGGGCACGTCATGCCGAAGGTGCTGTACCCCGACGGATCCCTCCAGTACCTGGTGAAGCGGAACCCCTCCGTCTTCGACCTGTTCGCCCGCCGATTCCTGCCCGGTCCGCTGAAGCCGCTCGTCGCGAAGCGCATGGCCCGCTACGAGTACCGCGACATCGACGAGAACCCGGCGCACGACTACAGCAAGACGATGTTCGACGTGCCCTACCTCTCGGGGTGCTTCATGTTCCTCCGGACCTCGACCCTGCACCGCGTCGGCTTCTTCGACGAGCGGATCTTCATGTACATCGAGGACGCCGACCTCACCCGACGCTTCCTCCAGGTGTCCCGGACCGCGTACTATCCCGGCGCGACGATCCACCACCACTTCGCGAAGGGCTCGCATCACAACCGGAAGCTGATGTGGTACTCGATCCAGGGGGCCTTCGTGTACTTCCGCACGTGGGGATGGTTCGGACGATGAGCCGGGTGCTCGTGACCGGTGCGACCGGCTTCATCGGGACGAACCTCGTCCCCGTCCTCGAGGCGGCCGGCCACGAGGTCGTGCCGTTCTCGTTGCGCGGGTGGACGGGGGAGCCCTTCCCCGCGGACGTCGACGTCGTGGTCAACCTCGCCGGGAAGGCGCACGACCTCGACGGCACCGCCTCTCCCGAGGTCTACCGCCGGATCAACACCGACCTCGCCGAACGCGCGTACGTCGCCTTCCTGGCGTCGGACGCCACCACCTTCATCCAACTGAGCAGCGTCGCCGCGGTGAACGAGGCGACGGTCGTCGGTGTGCTCGACGAGTCCGCCGAGCCCCACCCGGTGACCCCGTACGGGAAGTCGAAGCTCGCGGCCGAGCGGCTCCTGCTCGCCGTCGAGCCCCCTGCCGGTCGCCGGACGATCGTCCTCCGTCCGACGATGGTGCACGGGCCGGGGGACAAGGGCAACCTCCGCCTCCTCTTCGGCCTCCTGTCCCGCGGCATCCCGTACCCGCTCGACGCCTTCCGCAACGAGCGCAGCTTCGTGTCGATCCAGAACCTCACGTGGGCGATCACGAGCATCATCGACACGCCCGCCGTCACGACGGGTGTCTACCTCGTCGCCGACGACGAGGCCGTGTCGACGGGGCACCTCGTCAGCCTCATCGCCGAGGTCACCGGTCGCCGGGTCCGTCGCCTGGCCCTGCCGCCGGCACTCGTCCGGCTGGCGGCCGCCGTCGGCGATCGCGTCCCCGCCGTGCCGCTCAACTCCGGGCGTCTCGCGAAGCTCACCGAGGACTACCGCGTCTCCGGTGCCCGATTGCTCGGCGCGCTCGGGCACGACCGCATGCCGACGGCGACGGACGACGGTCTCCGGTCCTCGATCGCAGCCCTCGCCGCGGAGCGCGGTGCGCCCGGCCCCGACGCGCAGTCCGTGCGCAGCCAACGCGAAGCCGGCGATCGGTAGGATCGACACGTTATGACCTCCACGCTCCCCGACGCCCCCCGTAGATGGACGCAGGCGCCAGGCCCTCGTTTCGCCGCGAAGACCGCCCTCGACGCACTGTGCTGGGTGCTCGCCATCGTGGTCGCCCAGCTCGTCCGGTTCGAGCTCGAGTACGAGCGCGTGGCCCTCGTCGGGACGGTCCTCCTGTGCGTCATCGCCGTGGTCGCCCAGCTCGTCGTGGCCTACCTGTGGAGCTACTACCACGGCCTGCACAGCTTCGGCAGCTTCTACGAGGCGAAACAGCTCATCGTCGTCGCGCTGATCGTCACCGCGATCCTCATCGCGGTCAACGCGGTGTTCGGCGTCGCCTGGGGGGTTCCGCGATCCACGACGGTCATCGCGTTCCCGTTCGCCATCGTCTTCATGGGCATCACGCGCTACGTCAAGCGCCTCTTCGTCGACAGCCGCAGTCGGCCGATCGAGGCGCAGCGCGTCCTCGTCTACGGAGCCGGTGCGCTCGGGATGTCGATCATCCCTCGGCTCATGCGCGACCCGCAGTCGCCCTACCTCCCGGTGGGCGTCATCGACGACGACCCGTCGAAGCGCAACTTCCGCATCGCCTCCGTCGCCGTGGTCGGCACGGGAGCCGACCTGGTGGCGGCCGTCAAGCGCACCGGGGCGCAGGCGCTCATCATCAGCATCGCGGACGTCGACAACGACTTCATCCGCCAGGTCAGCGAGCGAGCCGACGAGGCGAAGCTCCGGGTGCTCGTCGTGCCGCCCATCGACACGATGCTGGCTCCCGGGACGGGCGAGAGCGCGCCGAGCCTGCGCGACCTCAACGTCGAGGACTTCATCGGCCGCAACACCGTCGACCTCCAGGTCGAGAGCATCGCGGGGTACCTCACCGGCAAGCGCGTGCTCGTGACCGGTGCCGGCGGATCCATCGGATCCGAGATCGCCCGCCAGGTCAACCAGTTCGGCCCGGCGGAGCTCGTCCTGCTCGACCGCGACGAGACGGGGCTCCACACCACACAGCTCTCGATCTCGGGACACGGACTGCTCGACACCAAGGAGGTCGTGCTCGCCGACATCCGCGACCTCCCGTCGCTCATGGAGATCTTCGAGGACCGCCGTCCCGACGTCGTCTTCCACGCGGCAGCGCTGAAGCACGCTCCGATGCTCGAGCAGTACCCCGACGAGGCCTGGAAGAACAACGTCCTCGGCACCCTGAACGTCCTCAACGCGGCGCGGGCGGTCGGCGTCGGCACCTTCGTCAACATCTCGACCGACAAGGCCGCGAACCCGACGACCGTCCTCGGGTACAGCAAGCGCATCGCCGAGAAGCTCACCGCATGGATGAGCGCCCAGGAGACCGACGCGCGGTACCTCTCGGTCCGGTTCGGCAACGTCATCGGCAGCCGCGGTTCCGCCATCCCGGCGTTCACCGCCCAGATCGAGGCAGGCGGTCCGGTCACGGTCACGCACCCCGACGTCACCCGCTTCTTCATGACGATCCCCGAAGCGTCGAAGCTCGTCATCCAGGCCGGCGCGATCGGCGACCCGGGCGAGGTCCTCATCCTCGACATGGGCCGTCCGGTCCGCATCCTCGACGTCGCCAAGCGCATGATCGCCGCGTCCGGCAAGGACGTCGAGATCGTGTACACCGGTCTCCGGCACGGCGAGAAGCTGCACGAGGTCCTCATCGACACCGACGAGATCGCCGACCGCTCGAAGCACCCGAAGGTCTCGCACACGCGGATCCAGCCGCTCGACCCGGCACTGCTCGACATCGCCGTCTGGCGGGAGACGATCGCCGACGAGGGCGCCGGCACCCACCACCTGGTGCAATGACGGTTGCCATCCTGGCGGGGGTGCTCGCGCTCGTCGTGAGCCTGCTGTCCCAGCTCGCCATCCGCCCGATCCTCCTCCGTCGGGCGGTCGTCGACACCCCGAACCACCGATCCATGCACGTCACCCCGACGATTCGCGGGGGAGGGATCGGGGTCGCGCTCGCGGTCGCCGTCGGCCTCGGCACGGCCGCTGTCCTGCTCCACAGTCTGCCGCTCTGGATCGTCGCCGCCGTGTCGATCGTGAACGCGGCCATCGGAGCCGTGGAGGACGTCCGCGGACTCCCCGTCCGGGTGCGCTTCGGCTTGCAGGTCGTGCTCGGACTCGTGGCGACCTGGGTGCTCGTCGTCTCGATGGCCGCGAGTTCCTGGTGGATCCCGCTCGGGATCGTGGCGCTCGTCGCCTACACGAACATCGCGAACTTCATGGACGGCGTCAACGGCATCTCCTCGATGCACGGCACGGTCGTCGGCGGGTTCTACGCCGGTCTCGGCGCCGTGGCCGGTCTCCCGGGCGTCACGGCAGCCGGCCTCGTCGTGGCGGCCGCGTTCCTCGGGTTCCTGCCGTGGAATCTCGCTCGGCGCCGGATGTTCCTGGGCGACGTCGGCAGCTACCTGCTCGGCGGCTCCCTCGTCGCGGTCGCCATCTACGCGGCCTTCAGCGGCATCTCCTTCGTCGCGCTGATCGGCCCGGTCCTCGTGTACGTCGCCGACACCGGCACGACGATCATCGCGCGCTGGAGGCGGGGGGAGCCGCTGCACGAGGCGCATCGCAGCCACGTGTACCAGCGTCTCGCCGCCGGAGGACTCGGCCACCTCGGGTCCACCGCCGTCGTCAGCGTCGCGACCCTCGCCACCGGGCTCCTCGGGGTGGTCGTCGCGACGGGCACCTGGCCCTTCCAGGTCCTCGCCGTCCTCGGCATCCTGCTCGTCCTCGCCGTCTACCTGTGCCTGCCCAGACTGCTCGGAAGACGCCCGAGGCTATGATTGAGCGTCGTCACCCCGATCATCCGGCCGACTGATCACCGATCGGCGGCCCCGTTCAGCCAGGACCCACCACATGCCGCAGACCTTCGATTGCCAGGATCACGCGCAGCTGCTCGCCGGGATGCGCTTGGCACGGACGGCCCTGGCGAGGGGTGAGCTGGTCGTGCTCCCGACCGACACGGTCTACGGGGTGGCCGCCGACGCGTTCTCGCCGGCCGCGGTGCAGCGCCTGCTCGACGCGAAGGGTCGGACCCGGCAGTCACCGCCGCCCGTCCTCGTCTCCGGTGTGAACACGCTCGAGGCCTTGGCGGCGTCCGTCCCGGATGCCGTGCACCGGCTCGTCGAGGCGTTCTGGCCCGGCGGCCTGACCATCGTGCTCGAGGCCCAGCCGTCGCTCGCCTGGGACCTCGGCGAGACCGCGGGCACGGTCGCGCTCCGGATGCCGTCGAACCCGGTGACCCTCGAACTCCTGCAGGACACCGGCCCGCTGGCGGTCTCCTCGGCGAACCTCACCGGCCGACCGGCCGCCACCTCAGCCGCTGCCGCGCTCGAGATGCTGGGCGACTCGGTCTCGGTCTACCTCGACGGCGGCGAAAGCGGCGAGCAGTCGTCGACGATCATCGACGCGACCCGACTCGGCACAGCCGACGAACGGATCGTCGTCCTGCGCGACGGAGCCGTCTCCCGCGAGGCGATCCGCGGCGTGGTGGGCGATCTGCTCCCCGAGCCGCGCGAACCATGAGCCAGTTCTCCGGGTACCTCATCGTGCTCGTCGTGAGCGCGGGCATCACCTTCGGCTTCGCCCACCTCGCGCGGCGGGTCGGCGTGAAGTACGGTCTCCACCCGCCGATCCGCGAACGCGACGTCCACCAGACGCCGACGCCGCGGCTCGGCGGGGTCGCGATGTTCATCGGCATCCTGGTCGCGTTCGGCGTGGCCTGGCAGCTGCCGTTCTTCGACCTCGTGTTCGCCGATCCGGAACCGGTGCTGGCGATCCTCGGTGCCGCCCTGTTCATCGTCGGGATCGGCGTCGCCGACGACCTGTGGGACCTCGACTGGATGATCAAGCTCGCCGCGCAGTTCATGGCGGCAGGGCTCGTCGCCTGGCTCGGTGTGCAGATCTACTCCTTGCCCATCGGTGGCCTGACGGTCGGCTCGTCATGGGTGTCGTTCTCGATGACGGTCTTCGCCATCGTGCTCGTGATGAACGCGATCAACTTCGTCGACGGACTCGACGGACTCGTCGCCGGTGTCGCCGTCATCGCGAACACCGTGTTCTTCGTCTACACCCAGCTGCTCGTGACCTCCACCGGGGCGAGCGACTACTTCAACCTGGCCTCGCTGATCGCCGCGATCCTCGTCGGAGCCTGCCTCGGCTTCCTCCCGCTCAACTGGCACCCCGCCCGATTGTTCATGGGCGACGCCGGCGCCCTGCTCGTCGGGCTGCTCATGGCGACCTCCGCAGCCGCCGTGACCGGCCAGGTCGACCCGGCCGCCCTCGGCCGCACGCAACTGTTGCCCGCGTTCATCCCGATCTTGCTGCCGTTCGCCATCCTCGTCGTGCCGCTCGCCGACTTCGTCCTGGCCGTCCTGCGTCGTCTCCGCGCCGGAAAGTCACCGTTCAGCGCCGACCGGATGCACCTCCACCACCGGCTGCTCGACCTCGGTCACAGCCAGGTGCACGCCGTCCTCATCTTCTACGGCTGGACGGTCGTCATCTCCGTCGGATGCCTGGCGTTCTTCGCTGCCCCGACGTGGCTGGCCGTCCTCTTCGTCTCCGTGGGGGTCGTCACCTGCACGGCGTTCACCCTCCTGCCGATCGGTCGCCGCAGGCGGGCCGACCGGCTCGCGCAGCGCGTTGCCACCGGCACGGAGGGCGCTCCCGGGTCCGCGCTGTACGATCGGCTCGACGAGGCCTCCGGGCAGCGCGACCCCGAGGCGCCCGTGAGCGGCGACACCCTCGACACCCTCGACTCTCTCGCCAAGAAGGACCAGCACCCATGACTCCTCCCGCCCAGGCCGGCTCGCACGCGAGCGCCAACCGGGTCTTCCGCACGGCACTCCGGTACAGCGCGCTCCTCGCGCTCGTGATCGCCGTCGTCGGGGGAGTGGTCGGCTGGAGCGTCGACGGTTCCCGCGGGCTGACGAGTGCGCTCATCGGCACCGCGATGGCGCTCGTGTTCCTCGGCATCACCTCGGTGAGCATCCTCTTCGCCAACCGCTGGTCCGGCCAGGAGTTCTTCGTCGGCATCCTGTTCGGGGTGGTGATGGGCAGCTGGCTCGTGAAGTTCGTCATCTTCCTCGTGCTCGGCTTCATCCTGAAGGACCAGCCGTGGGTCAACGCACCGATCCTGTTCGGGAGCGTCATCGTGGGTGTCGTCGGATCGCTCGTGATCGACGCCGTCGTGGCTGCGAAGGTGCGGGTGCCCTACGTCTCGGACGACATCCTCCCGAAGGCGTCGCCGCAGGACTCCGACCCGAGCTGACGCCGCGGACGCAACGTGGTCGCGCGGGAGCATGCCGGAACCGGTATCCGAGGCGCAGCCGAGGTCGCGGCTCGGAATATAGCCGTGGAATACCACCCCTGGGTTCGTCGGGGCCCGGTTTCCTTGCTAGACTCGTCAACGAATCCTCCCACTAGCACCGCTTCGGCGTGCGGCGAGGAGACATCCCCCCTGTTCGTCGCCGCGAGAGCTCTGCTCCACGCCCCCGAAACTGGAGATACGTGCTGTTCGCTAACGCCGTGCACCTGATCGCACCGATGGCCGCCGAAGATGGCGAGTTCCACGGTCCGTCGATCGACGAGTTCTTCCCCGACATCATCCTCTTCGAGGGCACGCCCTTCGCGATCAACCGGGTCATCCTGATCCGGTTCATCGCGGTGATCGCGCTCCTCCTGTTCTTCTGGCTGTCGACGCGCAAGATGCGCCTCGTCCCCGGCCGCGCACAGAGCCTCGCCGAGATGGGGCTCGGCTTCGTCCGCGTCAACATCGCGGAAGACCTGCTCGGCAAGAAGGACGGCCTCCGGTTCCTGCCGATCCTGACGACCATCTTCTTCATGGTCCTCGCGATGAACCTGACGGGCATCATCCCCGGGCTGAACCTGGCCGGTACCTCCGTCATCGGTGTCCCGCTGGTGCTCGCGCTGGTGTCCTACGTCACCTTCATCTACGCCGGTATCAAGAAGAGTCCGGGCAAGTTCTTCAAGAACTCTCTCTTCCCCTCCGGGGTGCCGTGGCCGGTGTACATCATCGTCACGCCGATCGAGCTCATCTCGACCTTCGTCATCCGCCCGCTCACGCTGACGCTCCGACTCCTCATGAACATGATCGTCGGGCACCTGCTCTTGGTCCTGTTCTTCGCGGCAACCCAGTTCTTCATCGTGAACCTCGGCGGATGGTTCGCCCTCATGGGCGTCGGGACGCTGGCCTTCGGCCTCGTCTTCACCCTCTTCGAGCTCCTGGTCGCAGTTCTCCAGGCATACGTCTTCACCCTCCTCACCGCGGTCTACATCCAGCTCGCGGTCGCAGAAGAGCACTAATCGAGCCCGGCACCCGCCAGGTCTCACCCAACGGAAGGAAACAAACGTGGACGCAACTACCGTTCTCGCCGCCCTTGAAGGAAACATCGCGACGGTCGGTTACGGTCTCGCAGCCATCGGCCCCGCCATCGGTGTGGGTATCGTCGTCGGCAAGACGATCGAAGGCACCGCGCGTCAGCCCGAGCTGGGTGGTCGTCTCCAGGTCCTCATGTGGATCGGTATCGCCTTCACCGAGGCGCTCGCCTTCATCGGCATCGCGACCTACTTCATCTTCGTCTAAGCCCCCTTTCACATCTCCGAAGGAGGCAAGATGTTTGATGCAGTGATCATCGCTGCTGAAGAGGGCGCTCCAACGAACCCTCTCATCCCAGCGGTCTACGACATCGTCTGGTCTGCCGTCGTCTTCATCATCATCCTCGGCTTCTTCTGGAAGCTGGTCCTGCCCAAGGTGCAGAAGCTCCTCGACGACCGCGCAGCGGCCATCGAGGGCAACATCGCCAAGGCCGATGAAGCGCAGAAGCAGGCCGAAGCGGCGCTCGAGCAGTACAACGCTCAGCTCGCCGAGGCCCGTCAGGAAGCCGGCCGCATCCGCGAGCAGGCTCGTGTCGAGGGTCAGACGATCCTCGCCGAGCTCAAGGAGCAGGCCACGGTCGAAGCCGCTCGCGTCACCGCGAGCGCTCAGGCACAGATCGAAGCCGAGCGTCAGGCGGCCGTCGTGTCGCTGCGTGCCGAGGTCGGCACGCTCGCACTCGACCTCGCCAGTGGCGTCATCGGCGAGACGCTGAACGACGACGCGAAGGCCACGGCGGTCGTCGACCGGTTCCTCGCGGACCTCGAAGCGTCGGAGAAGGCAGCCAAGTAATGGGAAGCGCGACCAGAGAAGCACTCGCCTCGTCGAAGGAGGCCCTCGCCGCCCTCGGCGCCGGGGCCGATCTGGCCACCGCGGACGGACTGTTCGCAGCGGGCCGGGCCATCGGCGGCTCGAGCCACCTGAGCGCAGCGCTCAGCGACCCCGCAGCCGACGCCGGTGCCAAGCGCACCGTCGTCGAGCGGATCTTCGGCACCCAGCTGAGCGCTCAGGCGCTCGGCCTGCTGCAGACCGTCGTCTCCGGCCGCTGGTCCAGCGAGGCCGACCTGCTCGCGGGCATCGAGGAGCTCGGCCTCCGGGCCGCCTCGATCTCCGCCGGCGCTCAGGGCGACATCGAGGCCGAGCTGTTCGAGTTCGGGAAGCTCGTGTCGAGCAACCACGAGCTCGAACTCGCCCTCAGCAGCAAGCTCGGCTCGTCCGCTGCGAAGGGTGCCCTCGCGGCGTCCCTCCTCGCGGGCAAGGCGAGCCCGCAGACCGTCAGCATCGTCGGTCAGCTCGTGCAGCAGCCCCGTGACCGTCGGATCGGAGAACTGCTCCGGTACGCATCAGGCATCGTCGCCGACCAGCAGGGCCTCGCGGTCGCCACGGTCACGGCAGCCGCACCGATCGAGGCGTCGCAGCTCCAGCGCCTCGAGCGCCACCTCGCCACGGCCTACGGCCGTCAGGTGAAGATCAACCAGGTGATCGACCCCGCCGTCGTCGGTGGACTGCGCGTGCAGCTCGGGGACGACGTCATCGACGGCAGCCTCGCTGCCCGACTGAACGACCTCCGTCTGCAACTGGCCGGATAACGGCCCGTGCAGCGCGGGGACCGGCCCGACTGTCTCCACAACTCAAGACGTTGATCCTGACGGATCGCACCTCTCGGAACCCCCGGGTTCCACAACCAAAAGGAACATGATGGCAGAACTCACGATCAGCCCAGACGAGATCCGGGATGCTCTCAAGGACTTCGTCAAGGCCTACGAGCCCGGCACCGCCGCGGCCACCGAGGTCGGACGCGTGATCGATGCCGCTGACGGCATCGCCCACGTCGAGGGCCTCCCGGGCGCCATGGCGAACGAGCTCCTCCGCTTCGCGAACGGCACCCTCGGCCTTGCGCTCAACCTCGACGAGCACGAGATCGGCGTCGTCGTCCTCGGTGAGTTCGACGAGATCGTCGAAGGCATGGACGTCACCCGCACGGGCGAGGTCCTCTCGGTCCCCGTCGGCGACGGCTACCTCGGCCGTGTCGTCGACACGCTTGGCAACCCGATCGACGGCCTCGGCGAGATCGCCAGCACCGGCCGCCGCGCACTGGAGCTCCAGGCTCCGGGCGTCATGCAGCGCAAGTCGGTGCACGAGCCGCTCCAGACCGGCATCAAGGCAATCGACGCCATGATCCCCGTCGGCCGCGGCCAGCGCCAGCTCATCATCGGCGACCGCCAGACCGGCAAGACCGCCATCGCGATCGACACCATCATCAACCAGAAGGCCAACTGGGACTCGGGCGACGTCAACAAGCAGGTCCGCTGCATCTACGTCGCCATCGGCCAGAAGGGCTCGACCATCGCCTCCGTCAAGGGTGCGCTGGAAGAGGCCGGCGCGCTCGAGTACACGACGATCGTCGCCTCGCCTGCGTCCGACCCGGCCGGCTTCAAGTACCTCGCCCCCTACACCGGTTCGGCCATCGGCCAGCACTGGATGTACGAGGGCAAGCACGTCCTGATCATCTTCGACGACCTGTCGAAGCAGGCCGAGGCCTACCGTGCCGTCTCCCTCCTCCTCCGTCGTCCGCCGGGACGCGAGGCCTACCCGGGTGACGTCTTCTACCTCCACTCCCGTCTGCTGGAGCGTTGCGCGAAGCTGTCCGACGAGCTCGGCGCCGGGTCGATGACGGGTCTGCCCATCATCGAGACCAAGGCGAACGACGTCTCCGCGTACATCCCGACCAACGTGATCTCCATCACCGACGGCCAGATCTTCCTGCAGTCCGATCTCTTCAACTCCAACCAGCGCCCCGCGGTCGACGTCGGTATCTCCGTCTCGCGCGTCGGTGGTGACGCTCAGGTGAAGAGCATCAAGAAGGTCTCCGGAACGCTGAAGCTCGAGCTCGCGCAGTACCGCTCGCTCGAGGCGTTCGCGATGTTCGCATCCGACCTCGACGCGGCCAGCCGCCGTCAGCTCGCCCGTGGTGCCCGCCTCACCGAGCTGCTCAAGCAGCCGCAGTACTCGCCGTACCCCGTCGAGGAGCAGGTCGTCTCCATCTGGGCCGGAACCAAGGGCAAGCTGGACGACGTCCCGGTGGAGGACGTCCTCCGCTTCGAGCGCGAACTGCTCGACTACCTGGGTCGGAACACCGAGGTCCTCTCCACGCTGCGCGACACGAACGTGCTCGACGACGACACCGTCTCGAAGCTCGATGCCGCTGTCGACCAGTTCAAGCTCGAGTTCCAGACGGGCGAGGGCGCTGCCCTCGGTTCGGAGCAGGTCGAGGAGCTCCCGGTTGAAGACGTCAACCAGGAGAAGATCGTGAAGGGTCGCCGCTAGTCCATGGGCGCTCAACTCCGGGTCTACACGCAGAAGATCAAGTCTGCGCAGACGACCAAGAAGATCACGAAGGCGATGGAGCTCATCGCCGCGTCGCGCATCCAGAAGGCGCAGGCGCGGGTGGCGGCATCCGGACCCTATTCTCGTGCGATCACTCGTGCCGTGTCCGCCGTCGCGACGTACTCCAACGTCGACCACGTGCTCACGACCGAGCCGGAGAAGGTTGAGCGGGCTGCGGTCGTCGTGTTCGCATCCGACCGAGGCCTCGCCGGCGCCTTCAACTCGCAGGTCCTCCGTGAGGCCGCCGAGCTGACCGAGCTCCTGCGCAGCCAGGGCAAGGACGTCACGCACTACCTCGTGGGCCGCAAGGCCGTCGCCTACTTCACGTTCCGACGGATGCAGGCTGCAGGGGAGTGGGTCGGCAACACGGAGAACCCCGACTTCGCCACGGCGCAGGAGATCAGCGAGTCCATCCTCAAGGCGTTCCTCACGGACGCCTCCCAGGGTGGCGTCGACGAGATCCACATCGTCTACAACCGCCTCGTGAGCATGATGACGCAGACCCCCGAGGTCGTCCGTCTCCTGCCGCTCGAGGTCGTCGAAGGCGTCGAGGAGCCCACCGACACCGCTGTGCTGCCGCTGTACGAGTTCGAGCCGGATGCGGAGAGCGTGCTCGATGCACTGCTCCCGAACTACATCGAGAGCCGGATCTTCAACGCGCTGTTGCAGTCCTCCGCCGCGAAGCACGCCGCGACGCAGAAGGCGATGAAGTCGGCCAGCGACAACGCCGACAAGCTCATCACCGACTACACCCGCCTCCGCAACAACGCGAGGCAGGCCGAGATCACCCAGCAGATTTCCGAAATCGTTGGCGGCGCAGACGCGCTCTCGTCCTAGTCATCGCAACACGCACACGTATCTGTAGAGACAGAGAAGAGAAGAACATGACTCCCACCGCAACTGCCGAGCAGGGCGCTGCAGAGGTGAAGGCCGGCGCCGTCGGCCGCATCTCCCGCGTCACCGGCCCGGTCGTCGACATCGAGTTCCCGCACGACGCGATCCCGGGCATCTACAACGCCCTGAAGACCAGCGTCGTGATCGGCGAGCAGACGATGGTCCTCACGCTCGAGGTCGCACAGCACCTCGGTGACGACCTCGTCCGCGCCATCGCCCTGAACCCCACGGACGGCCTCGTCCGCGGCCAGGAGGTCACCGACACGGGTTCGCCCATCTCGGTGCCCGTCGGCGACGTCACCAAGGGCAAGGTCTTCAACGTCATCGGCGAGGTGCTCAACGCCGAGCCCGGCGAGCAGATCGAGATCACCGAGCGCTGGCCGATCCACCGTCAGCCGCCGCCCTTCGACCAGCTCGAGTCGAAGACGCAGCTGTTCGAGACCGGCATCAAGGTCATCGACCTCCTGACGCCGTACGTCCTCGGCGGCAAGATCGGTCTCTTCGGTGGTGCCGGTGTCGGCAAGACCGTCCTCATCCAGGAGATGATCCAGCGCGTCGCGCAAGACCACGGTGGTGTGTCGGTGTTCGCCGGTGTCGGTGAGCGCACCCGTGAGGGCAACGACCTCATCCACGAGATGGAAGAGGCGGGTGTCTTCGAGAAGACGGCCCTCGTGTTCGGCCAGATGGACGAGCCGCCGGGAACGCGTCTGCGCGTCGCCCTCTCCGCGCTGACGATGGCGGAGTACTTCCGCGACGTCCAGAAGCAGGACGTGCTGCTCTTCATCGACAACATCTTCCGCTTCACCCAGGCCGGTTCCGAGGTGTCGACCCTGCTCGGTCGCATGCCGTCCGCCGTGGGCTACCAGCCGAACCTCGCCGACGAGATGGGTCTCCTCCAGGAGCGCATCACCTCGACGCGTGGTCACTCGATCACCTCGCTGCAGGCGATCTACGTCCCCGCCGACGACTACACCGACCCGGCACCGGCGACCACCTTCGCGCACCTCGACGCGACGACCGAGCTCTCCCGCGAGATCGCGTCGAAGGGTCTGTACCCGGCCGTCGACCCGCTGACCTCGACGAGCCGTATCCTCGACCCCCGCTACCTGGGTGCCGACCACTACCGCGTCGCCACCACGGTCAAGCAGATCCTCCAGAAGAACAAGGAACTGCAGGAGATCATCGCCATCCTCGGTGTCGACGAGCTCTCTGAGGAAGACAAGATCACGGTGTCGCGTGCGCGCCGGATCCAGCAGTTCCTCTCGCAGAACACCTACATGGCGAAGAAGTTCACCGGTGTCGAGGGCTCGACCGTCCCGCTGAAGGACACCATCGAGTCGTTCGACGCCATCGCCAAGGGTGAGTTCGACCACGTCGCCGAGCAGGCCTTCTTCAACGTCGGTTCCATCACCGACGTCGAAGAGAAGTGGGCTCAGATCCAGAAGGACAACGGCTAAGCATGGCTTCCGCTCCTCTGACCGTGAGCGTCGTCGCGGCCGACCACGAAGTGTGGTCCGGCCCGGCACGCCAGCTGATCGCGAAGACCGTCGACGGCGAGATCGGTATCCTGCCCGGCCACGAGCCGATGCTGGCCATCCTCGCCGCCGGTGAGGTCCGTGTCACGCTCGAAGACGGCTCGAAGATCGTCGCGAACGCTGAAGACGGCTTCCTGTCGGTCGAGAACAACACCGTCACCGTCGTGGCCGGCAACGCCACGCTCGTGACCAGCTCCTGATTCAGTGCTGATCCTCCTTCCCCCTTCGGAGACGAAGCGGGACGGCGGCGACGGACGAGCCCTGGACACCGCCCTGCTGCGGTTTCCAGGGCTCTCCTCGTCCCGGAATGATTGCCTCGGCGCCCTGGTGTCGCTCGCTGCCGATGAGGCCGCGACGGTGAAGGCGCTGAAGCTCGGCCCCAAGCAGCTCGGTGAGGTCCAGCGCAACCGCGTGGCGGCGACGTCTTCGACGATGCCGGCGATCGACCGGTACACGGGGGTGCTGTACGACGCGCTCGATGGTGCCACGCTCTCAGCGGACGCGCGACGCTTCGCCGCTGAGCACCTGGTCGTGCACTCGGCGTTGCTCGGCCCGGTCGGCGCGCTCGATCCCATTCCGGCGTATCGGCTCTCCCACGACTCCAGGCTCCCCGGGTTCGTCCTGAAACGTCACTGGGCGGTGCCGGTCGCGCGAGAGTTGGACGCCGTCCAGGGTGTCTTGCTGGACCTGCGCTCGGAAGGCTACGCGTCGCTCGGGCCGTTGCCGGACCGCGTCGGTGCCGTCTACCTGCGTGTGCTCACGGTCGGTGACGATGGCCGCCGTCGTGCGCTCAACCACTTCAACAAGCAGGGCAAGGGCCGGTTCACCCGCGCGATGCTGGAGGCCGGTGTCGACCACCCTGATGTCGACTCGTTGCTCGAGTGGGCGCGGTCGACCGGATGGGTGCTCGATATCCACTCCCGTGCCGACGACGGTCGGGTGACGGAGCTCGCCCTCGTCGTCTGATACCTCCGGATCAGGGAGTGCTCTCGGAGCGCCAGCAGCCGACGAGGTGGTCGTCGACGAGGCCTCCGGACTGCATGAGGGCGTACATCGTCGTCGGGCCGACGAACCGGTAGCCGCGCTTCCGCAGGTGGGCGCTGAGCGCGGTGGACTCGGGGGTCACCGCGGGAACCTCCGTCCACTGGGCGAACCGTGCGGGCCGTGGCGGGGGAGCGAAGCTCCAGAGGATCTCGTCCAGGTCGTCGCCCAGCTCGAGGGCGGTGCGGGCATTGCCGATGACCGCGTTGATCTTCCCGCGGTGCCGGATGATCCGGGCGTCCTCGAGCAGGCTCTCGACATCCGCCTCCGTCAACGCTGCGACGGCGTCGAGGTCGAAGCCGTGGAACCGTTCCCGGAAAGCCGGTCGCTTCCGGAGGATCGTGATCCAGGAGAGCCCGGCCTGGAACCCTTCGAGACTGATCTTCTCGAAAACCTGCCGCTGTCCGTGGAGCGGTACGCCCCACTCCTCGTCGTGATAGCGCTGGTACTCCGCGTCCGTCCCGGCCCAGGCGCAGCGGGTCAGGCCGTCGGTGCCGACGATGGTCGGGGAGGCTGGACTCATCGGCGGTACGGGATCCCTTCGTGGTCGAGGAGCCAGCGTTTGGTGGCCGGTCCGTCTCCGCCAGAATAGCCCGTCACGATCCGCCCGGTTCCGAGGACGCGATGACAGGGGATGAGGAGTGCGATGGTGTTCGCCCGGACCGCCTGGCCGGCCGCCCGGCCGCCCTGCGGGGCACCGGCCGCGGCCGCAAGGGCGCCGTACCCGATGGAGTCGCCGAACGGCACCTCGCCGAGCGCCGACCAGACCGCCTGCTGGAACGGCGTGCCGGTCGTGATGAGCGCGAGGTCGAACACGGTGCGTCGTCCGCGGAAGTACTCGTCGATCTGCTCCGCGGCGTCGAGGAGGACCGCGGTGGGGCGTTCGTCCACGCCGTCGAGGGGGAGTCGCCCGTGGTGCTCGAAGCGCACGGCTGAGACCGCGTCGTCGACGGAGCGGAGCTCGATCCGCCCCACCGGCGTCGGCATCCTGAGGAAGCCCTCGGTGGTCGGGTCGGCGATGACGGAGCAGGGGAGTACGGGAGCGGTGACGGTGAGGTGTGTGGTCATGCACCGAGCGTAGGAAGCCCGTGATCGGCGCGATGCGTCACGTGGGCCTGGCCGCGGCGTCGGGGGCCGACGGGTGCCTGTGGAGGACGGTCGGGCTAGCCTGGATGCATGTCTGATCTCAGCTATCGCCCACTCGGTCGCAGCGGCCTCCTCGTCTCAGCTGTCGGCATCGGCTGCAACAACTTCGGACGCGAGGGCACGGTCACCGAGAGCCTGGACGGCACGCGAGCCGTCGTCGACGCGGCCATTGACGCCGGAGTCACCCTCTTCGACACCGCCGACATCTACGGCCGGGAGTACGGGCTGAGCGAACAACTCCTCGGGCAGGCGATCGCCGGACGGCGGGATGAGATCGTGCTCGCGACCAAGTTCGGCCATGTGGACTACGAGAGCCCGATCCCGAACTGGGGTGCCAAGGGCTCCCGTCGCTACATCCGGCTCGCGGTCGAAGGTTCGCTCCGCCGCCTGGGCACCGACTGGATCGACCTGTACCAGCTGCACACCCCAGACCCGTTCACGCCCATCGAGGAGACGATCGCGGCCCTGGACGAGCTCGTCCACGAGGGGAAGATCCGCTACGCCGGCCACTCGAACTTCGCCGGTTGGCAGCTGACCGAGGCGGACTGGGCGGCTCGCACCGCCGGCCACCCCGCCTTCATCTCGGCCCAGAACGAGTACAGCCTGCTCGTCCGGGGAGCGGAGCGCGAGCTGTTCCCGGCCATACGCGCCGCCGGCGTCGGCTTCCTCCCGTACTTCCCGCTCTACAACGGCCTGTTCACGGGGAAGTTCTCCCGCGACGGCGGGCCGGCCGACAGCCGCATCATGCGCCAGCGCAAGCACCTCCTCGACACGGCGCCCTGGGACGCGATCGAGGCCTACCAGGTCTTCTGCGACGAGCGCGGCATCTCCATGCTCGAGGCGACCTTCGGCTGGTTGCTCGCTCAGGACGGGCTCACGAGTGTCATCGCCGGTGCGACCACTCCGCAACAGATCCGCGCGAACGCCGCGGCCGGTTCGGCGTGGTCGCCGACCGCCGAGGAAGCGGCCTGGATCTCGGACCGCTTCCCCGTCGGTTGAGCCGTCCGGTCAGTCCTTCGAGCGGCGCTGCTCCGGGTCCTGCGTCTGCGGTTCCGTGGATGCGGCCGATGACCCCGGTGCGTCCGGGGACGCGAGCTGCCGGAGGTCGAGCTGGGCGGTCATCGTGCCGAAGTGCTCCGTGACCTGCTCCGAGACCTGATCCGACAGCTGTTCGCTCACGTCGGCTGAGACGCTCTCGGTGAGCTCTGCGGCGAACAGGCGGCGCTTCGCCCGCTGCTCCCGTCGCACCTCGATCCCGAATGCCTTGAACGACGAGATGCACATGAGGATGATCACGACGCTGAAGGGCAGCGCGGTGATGATGGCCGCCGTCTGCATCGATGCGAGACCGCCGGCAATCAGCAGCGAGATGGCCAGGAGGCTCGTCACGAGCGCCCACGCGATCCGCACCCGGTTCCGCGGTTCCGTGCCGCCGGTGGTGAGCATGCCCATCACGAGCGATCCCGAGTCGGCCGAGGTCACGAAGAACAGGAGGATGAGCAGCAGGGCACCGACGGTCGCGATCGATCCGCCAGGGAGCCCGGCGAGCATGTTGAACAGGGCGGTGTTGAGATCCACCGGGCCGTCGGCGCCGCTGAAGTCACGGCCCTCCAGCGACTGCATGATGGCGGTGCCGCCGAGCACGGCGAACCAGAGGAAGGTGACGAGGGTCGGGACGAGCAGGACGCCGAGCACGAACTGCCGCACGGTGCGTCCCTTCGAGATGCGGGCGATGAAGACGCCGACGAAGGGCGCCCACGACATCCACCAGCCCCAGTAGAAGGTCGTCCACGAGGACTGCCAGGCCTCGCCCGCAGCACCCTGGTACGCGGAGACGTTGAAGGTGAGCCCGACCACGTTCTGGAGGTAGGCGCCCATGGCCTGCACCCATTCGCGGAGGAGGAACAGCGTCGGGCCGGCGAACAGGACGAAGAACAGCAGCAGCGCCGCGAGGACGAGGTTGGTGTTCGAGATCCACTTCATGCCCTTGTGCACGCCGGAGACGAGGGAGAAGATCGTGACGCCGGTGATCACGAGGATGAGGATGACCTGCGTGACGATGTTCGGTTCGGCGATGCCCGTGTACCCGAGCCCCGCGGAGATCTGCAGCACACCGAGGCCGAGCGAGGTCGCGACGCCGAACACGGTACCGATGACGGCGATCGCGTCGATCGCATTGCCCCAGCCGCCCTGCACGCGCTTGCCGAGCAACGGCTCGATCGACCACCGGATCGACATCGGGCGCCCCTTGCGATGCACGGCGTACGCCAGGGCCACACCCACGACCGCGTAGATCGACCAGGCGTGGAGTCCCCAGTGGAGATAGGTCTGACTCATGGCCTGCTGGGCCAGGGACTGCTGGGAGCCCGTGACCCCGGGGCGCGGCTCGAGGAAGTGTGTGAGCGGCTCACCGACGCCGTAGAAGACGAGCCCGATGCCCATCCCGGCGGCGAACAGCATGGAGAACCAGGACAGGAGCGAGAACTCCGGTTCGTCGTCGTCCTTGCCGAGCTTGATGTCGCCGAACTTCGAGACGGCGAAGACGATCGCCACGATGACGAACCCGGCGACGAGCAGGACGTAGTACCACCCGAGGCCTCCGATGATCCCGGACTGGATGGCGTTGAAGACGGACTCGGCCTGTTTCGGGAGCAGGATCGAGAACAGCGCGACACCGAGGATGACCACGAGGGCCGGCCCGAGCACCCAGGGGATGACCTTCGCGGGGGCGTCACCAGCCGCCGCGTCGGAGGTGGGGATGGTCTTCGTGCTCACGTGTGCGCTCCTCGGGCCGTGCGGGCGACCCTGCGTCGCCACGATCATCAAGGGTAGGGAGCCGCGGCGATCCGGACAACGTTGCGCAGCGGGCCCTGGTGTGCAGTCCGGCGTGCGCGCTCGTCGAGCGGCTGGGCGGTCCCGGACGCGTCGGTGCCTCTCGGACATCGCGCCCACCCCCACTCGGGGCACGGATTCGAGCGAATCGGCACCGTGGCGAGGCTTTGTCGGGCACAATTGCGGATGACCATGCAGGAGGATCCGTGCCGAGAACGCCCCGCGACCGACGACGTACCCGGACGGCCGTCGCCCTCGGCGTCGTCGCCGTCCTCCTCGCCGGCGGTGCGCTCGCGGTGTCGCTCGTGAGCCGCGTCCCGAACGCCGCTGCCGGCCCGTTCGACGGAGCGCAGTTGTACGTCGATCCGTCCTCGCTTGCCGCCCGAGCCGCCGCAGCCGATCCGGCGGCCGCGACCGAGGAACCGACGAGTTCCGCCACGGCCGGGACGAGCGGCGGTTCGAACGGCGACCCGAGCGACGTCGCCCAACAGCTCGCAGCGGCGGAGCGGCTCGCGGCGGAGCCGACCGCGATCTGGCTCGTGCCGGAGCGCTACCCGATCGGAACCGTCCGGGACACCGTCTCCGAGGTCGTCCGGTCCGCCGAGCGCTCCGGGTCCATGCCGGTCTTCACGGTCTACGGCGTGCCGGAGCGGGACTGCGGCAACCAGTCCGCCGGTGGGTTGTCGAGCGACGAGTACCAGGACTGGGTCGCCGAGATCGTCGCCGCCGTCGCGGATCACCGCGTCGCCGTGATCCTCGAACCGGATGCCGTCGCGCTCGCGCCGGACTGCGGTGACCGCACCGCGCGGATGCGGCAACTTGCAGCCGCGACCGAGCAGTTCGCGGACGCATCGGTCCCCGTGTACCTCGACGGCGGCCACTCCGACTGGCGACCGCCCGCCGAGATGGCCGAGCTCCTCCGGGAGGCCGGTGTCGCCGACGCAACGGGCTTCGCCACCAACGTCTCCAACTACAACACGACCGAGGACGAGATCGCCTATGCGGAGGAACTGAGCGGCCTCCTCGACGGCGCCCATTACGTGATCGACACCTCTCGGAACGGCAGTGGCTCGAACGGCGAATGGTGCAACCCGTCCGGCCGGACGGTGGGGCAGCAGCCCCTCACCGCGCAGGCCGAACACCTCGACGCGAACCTCTGGGTGAAAGCCCCCGGCGAGAGCGACGGAGCGTGCAACGGTGGCCCCCTTGCTGGGGTATGGTGGCCGGAGCAGGCCGTGCAACTGGCCAAGGGATTCAGCGCGTGGTGAGTCGGCAACGGCTACATCCGGCACGTCGCTGACGGGTGGAACGGGTAGGGGCATCGTGACCGAAGAGCTGAGCGAACGTCGGACCGCGGTCGTCATCGAAGACGACGCGGACATCCGCCAACTGCTCGAGACCGTTCTCGAGCAGGCCGGATTCGAGACCGTGTCCGCTGCGAACGGTCTGGACGGCGTCGAGGCGGTGCGGAGGCACAACCCCCTCGTCACGACCCTCGACGTCAGCATGCCGGGTATCGACGGCTTCGAGGCTGCCAAGCGCATCCGCGCCATCAGCTCCACCTACATCGTCATGCTGACCGCCCGAGGCGACGAGATCGACACCCTGCAGGGCCTCGACTCCGGCGCCGACGACTACATGACCAAGCCCTTCCGTCCGCGCGAGCTCCGTGCCCGCATCGAGGCGATGCTGCGTCGGCCTCGCGCGAACGGTGATGCTCCGGCCGTCGCCGCGGCGGCACCGGCGCAACCGGCTCCGACCGCGGTCGCGCCGGCTCCCGTTGCTCAGGTCGCGACTCCGCCGCTGCAGCAGCAGGTGTCGTCGCCCGACCCCACGATCGTCCACGAGACCGTCGCGCGTCATGCCGCTCCCGTCGGTCAGTCGGTCGTCCCGATCATCATGCAACCGGCTGCCGCAGCGCCCGACGACGGCGAGGGGTGGCTCGTCCACCGCGGTCTGAAGCTCAGCTCGGCCACCCGCATCGTCGAGGTCGACGGCACCGAGGTCGACCTCACGCGGAGCGAGTTCGACCTGTTGCAAGCACTGATGGAGTCCCGCCGTCGAGTGCGCAGCAAGGCGGACCTCGCGCTCATGCTCCGTGGCGAGAGCTACATCACGGCCTACTACGTCAGCGAAGCCGACAAGCGTGCGATCGAGGTGCATCTCGCCAACCTGCGACGGAAGCTCGCGGACAGCACCGTGGCCCCGCGGTTCATCGAGACGGTGCGCGGCGTCGGCTACCGCATGACCTCCGACGACTGAGACCACCGCGGTCCCGACCGCGACGGCGCCTCGCCGGCGACCAACGACGCCTGGTGGACGGAGCTCAGGATTCCGCTGCGTCTGCCGCGTCGAGTTCGAGCAGTCGTTCGCAGCTGCGGCGGCCGACCTCCTGGAGGGCGGTGTGGATCTCGCGTGCGCGTTCGAGTCGCCCCAGCTCGATCGCCTGGAGACCGGCACTCGCGAGTCCGGCCACCCCGATCACGCCCAGCATGACGCTGGAGGAGCGGATGCTGAGGAGGACGACCTTGGACTCGTCGGTGTCATGCGCGTCGAGCGCCGCTCCCAGACGTGCCAGACGGGTGGGCCACATCTCGACGTAGGTCTGGACGAACCGACGACGACTGCGCAGGTCGCCCGAGAGTTCTCGGAGCAACCTGCGCAGTTCGTCGGCGTCGACCGTGCCCGGGTCGGGGGACGTCACACGCGGTAGCCGCGCTGACGACGGATGAGCTTGCCGAACATGCTGAGCGTCTGCAGCACGGTGATGACGCCGAGGACCGGCCAGCCCGCCCAGAGGATCGTGGACTGGACGACGGGGGAGAGCTGGGTCCAGGCGGCGACGATCGCGATGATGGCGGCGAGGACGAACAGGAGCGGCGCGAGGTGCGCGTTGCCCGAGCCGCGTTCTGCCTTCGCCTGCTCGGCCCAGTTGTCGACCTTCTTGTTCGACGCGAACTTCGACCAGGCACGGATGAAGTGGCCCATGCGGATCCACATGTAGAACTCGGCTGGGAAGATGAGGACCGCGAAGAGGATGTCGCGGGCGTTCCGCTTCTTCATCGACAGCGCGATGCGCAGGTTGAGGAAGATGGCGACCAGCGGCGGGATGAGCCACACGGGGCTGAACACGAAGGCGTGGATCGACAGCGAACCGGCGAGCAGCACGACGAAGAGGATGCGCGTGACGATGTTGAGGAGCATCTCCGCGTTCTCGAGCCACCGCAGTCGCAAGTTCGGGTGGAACGGCTGCCCCTTGGTGTCGCCGCGCTGGCCGGGCCACATGAGCTCGATCGCTCCGTAGTTCCACTTCACCTGCTGGGCGTCGAGGGAGCGGACCGTGGTCATCCCACCGACGTCGGCACGGGCGCGGGCGCTGATCTTCGTGAGGTAGCCGGCGCTCTTGATCTGCAGCGACAGGAGCGAGTCCTCCACCTCGGAGTCCTTGACCCACGGGGTGGACTGGTGGTTCTGCTCCATCGCGTCGCGCAGGGCCTGGACGGAGAAGATCGAGTACTGCCCGCCGAGCACGGCCATGTTGCGGCCTCGGAGCATGTTCTGCATGTTGAACGCGGCGAACTGCGTGCGCTGGCCGGCGATGAGGAACGCCGGGACGAGCTGCTTCTTGAACGGCTCGTCGTCGATCGAGAAGATCGCGGAGATGCCGCCGATGCGACTGTCCGAGACGATCTCGGCTTCGAGCGACTCGATCGCGGTCGGGTCGGCGACCGTGTCACCGTCGACACCGAGCAGGTAGTCGTAGCCTTCGACGAGCGTGAAGCCGTAGTTGAGCGCGCCCACCTTCTTGTCGGGGTTCTTCCCGATGTCGTGGATGAACACCTCGGTGAACTGCTCGTAGCCGTCCTCGTCGACCCGGGAGTGCGGGCCGGCGTAGGGCGCGGCGACGTCGACCGACCGGTCCGTGGTGTTGTTGATGACCACGTGGATCACATCGGGCATCCGCGTCTGCTCGAGGAGGGACGCGAGCACCGCCGGCAGCGACTCCTCCTCGTTGTAGGCGGGGATGATGCACCCGATGGTCGCGCGGTACTCGGGGAGCGAGTTGACCGAGTCGATGAATTCGTTGGCATACGCTTCAAGTTCGGGCGCGAGAAGCGGCTGCGTCTGAATGTACCGAGGGTCAGGCTGCTGGGCGTTGGGCCGAGAGCTGTCCGGTCGCGCTTCGAGTTCTGACATCAGGGGTCCTGTTCCGAGTGGGTCGAGTGCAACGGTTCGCGCTGCAGTTGCAACTCTGCCGCGTTGGGCGCGGCTTTCGCGCGTGAATGCGATAGCGTCGGCTCAGGATTTCCTCAAGATTCGCGCTGGCCCCAGTTCGTGGGTCATATGGACCCTCGAGGGTCACTCGATCATCCCTCCGACACCCGCCAGGAGCCTCATGTCGAACCACCCAAGCCCGGTCCGGAACCGGCACGTCAGGCACGCCCTCCAGGCCGCGACCGCCGCCGCGCTCGTCCTCGGGCTGAGCGCCTGCGGGACGCCTCCGTGGGAGGAGCCTGGCGCGCAGCCGACCAGCTCGCCGCGCGTGTCGAAGACACCGAGGCCGACGGTGAGTGCGATCACCAACGAACTCGCGAGCGGGAGTGCCAAGCACACGCTCACGGCGGGCTCCGCCACCCTCACGGTCGACTACTGGTCCACACTGTCGATGGACGCGTGGACCGCGGACGTCAACAAACCGGTGAGCTTCTCGCTCAGCGGCGTGCTCAACCCCGACGACCTCCAGGCGCTCTATCTCTCGCGGGTGACGCTCACCACGACCGTCCACGGACCGAAGGGGCAGCTGGAGTCGCCTGCCCCGTTCACCGACCAGTCGACGGTGGCACCGGGGTACCTCATCAAGGCACCGTACAGCTACAGCCAGACGTTCGTCCTCCCCGAGGTGGACAGCACCGCGACCGGCGTCACCTTGACGATCACCTACGAGCTGCTGGTGCAGGCGACGCCGACGTCCGCCGAATATGCGAAGCAGACTGCGGTGGACACCCTCACCATCGCCATCGCCCCGCCCGCCTGACCGAGCTCGATCCGATCCGTCAGCGGCCCGTCGGCGAGGACGAGGCGAGGACCGTGCGGTTCCCGCCGGACGCTGCGGCACGCAGGCTGGCGTCGCTGGCGGCACGCGTGAGGACGGCGACGTCGTACCCGAGGTAGTCGGTCAGAGCGATCCCGATGCTGGCCGTCGGGCGCAGGCGCGGCGTGGTCTCGACGGGGTGGTCGAGCAGGCCGTCCTGGATGCCCTTGGCCGCCTGGAGCGCGACGTCGGCGTCCGTTGCGGGGGTCGCGATCAGGAGACACCCCGCGCCGTCCTCGCCGATGTCGGAGAGCGTCGGACCGTACCGACGGACCGAGGAGATGAACCCCTCGGCGACCTCACGGCTGAACGCCGCTCCGAACGCCGTCTTCATCTCATCGAGGTCGTCGAGCCGGACGTGGAGGATCGCGAGCTGCTCGTCATGGAAGTTCGCCCGTTCCAGCCAGTCGTCGACGATCCGGACGAAGGACTCCTGGAGGAGGACGTCGTCGCCCGTGTACGCGACGATGCTCCCGTGCCGTCGGCTGGCGGGCGCGGCGCGCTCGGCCCGCAGGACCGAGAGCACCACGGTCGCGACGATGAGGAGCGCGATGAGCAGCAGCGAGGCGGCCACGGTCCCGAAGAGCGTCGTGAACAACGAACCGTCCGGCCCCTCCACGAGGAGTGCGACCAGCCGAGCCGCGAAGAACGCCGACGCGATGCCGAGCACGATGGTGAAGCCACGAGTGGTCGGGTTGTCCCGCATCGCGCCGACGAGCGTCTCAGCCGCGCCGAGGCCCGCGAAGAGGGCGATGCAGAGGAACGTCGCATGCGCGCCCGCCCAGGGGCCTCCCGAGGGCCCGGCGGCGAGCGCGGCGACGATCGTGACCGTCGTCCCGATGAGTGAGACCCAGAGCAGACTCGATTTGCCGTTGAAGAGCCGCGCGCCGGACCACAGGGCGGCGATGCTCAGCACGTATCCACCGTTCCCGGCGGCGATCGCCCACCAGGCCTCCTGGCTCAAGGCGCTGACGACGTAGGAGAAGCTGGTGAACATCCCGGCCATGTAGGACACGGACCACACCCTCCCGCTCGCGTCGTCCTTGCGCATGAAGGTGTTGACGATGAACGTCGCGCCGCAGACGAAGATGACGAGCGCGTTGATCACCGCGACGGTCTGGCTGTCGAAGGTCATTCGGTCCCGCCTCTCGGAATACGGACGACCGCGGTCGTGCCCTCACCGAGCACGCTGTGGACGGTGAGGTCGCCGCCGTGCAGACGGACGATGTCCCGACTGATCGCGAGGCCGAGACCGCTGCCGTGCACCGTGGAGTTGCGGACGAGGTCGGAGCGGAAGAACCGCTCGAAGAGCTTCGGTTGGTCCTCCTCGGAGATGCCGATGCCGGTGTCCCGCACGATGACCCAGGCGGTGTCGCCCTCCGCGGTGACACCGACGCTCAGCTCGCCGCCGTCCCGGTTGTACTTGATGCCGTTCGAGAGCAGGTTGTCGACGACCTGCCGGAGGCGGAACGGGTCGGCGAACAACGGCACGGCCTCCTCGTCGTGGCGAACGATGGTGATGCTCCGTTCGGCGGCCACGTGCGCCAACGACTCGACCGAGCGGTCGACGATCTCCCGCAGCTCGCACTCGGAGCGTTCGAGCACCATGGTCCGGTTCACGTCGCGGGAGGCTGCGAGGATGTCCGCGATGAGTTCGAGGAGTCGATCGCCGTTCGTCTGGGCGATCGTGAGCTGCTTCGCGACCCGCGGTGGGAGCCCCGGGTCGTCGAGCGCGAGGTCGAGGTACCCGAGGATCGACGTCAGCGGCGTCCGGAGCTCGTGCGACACGGAGGCCACGAGATCGTCCCTGGCGCGGATCGCGTTGATCTCGCTCGTGACGTTGCGTGAGACGAGCACCGTGCCGTCGTAGCCGCCCTCGTGGTCGTAGAGGCGGCGGGAGGTGAGGGCGAGGGCGATCCGCTCGGTACCGGGGGCGCCGAGCCACACCGTGAGGTTCTCGAACTCCTCACCACGGCGTGCACGGATGTACGGCTTGTCCTGCGGCTGGAGGAGGGTCAGTCCGTCCTCGGCCCACACCGGGAGTGCGGGATTGACGTCGGACAGCTCGCCGACCTCGTCCTGCAGCCGCGTCTGGAACCGGTTGACCATCGCCCGGGCTCCGATGCGGTCGAAGCGGACGACGCCGAAGTTCACGGCGTTCAGGATCTCCGCGAGGCGGCTCTCCTGGTCCTGTGCACGCCCCAGGGCAGTCTCGAGCTGTCCGGCCTGCTTGTTCAGCAGCACGCGCTGCGCCTCCGTCCGCTTCGCGGTCATCGCGGTGGAGACGGCGACGAACGCGAGGACCGTGGGCAGGATGACGAGCGCCGGCAGGTTGGCGATGGTGATGTCCCCCGGGGTCATCGCGAGGGATGACCAGCTCGACGTGCAGACGAGCACGATGGCGGTCACGGCACCTGCGAGGCCGAAGGCCGTCGCCATCCAGATGGTCGGGAAGACCCAGAGGAGTCCCGCGCCGATCAGGGGTTCGCCTTGCCGGATGAGCGCGATGGCGATGATGTCGAGGATCGGGAGCGCGATGAGGAGCCGCGGCACCTGGTGCCACGGCACGATCGGCGCGAGCGCCGTCGCGATGAACGCCAGGATCACCCCGATGTAGAAGAGGACGGAGTTGTCGTCGACGCCCTGGAACAGGAGCGTGGCGAAGAGGATGGCGACCACCGCCAGGCCGAAGAGCAGCTGTGGGAAGGCGCTGTAGCCGGTCATCCGGCCGACGCGTCGTGGGACCTCGACCGCGTGCGGGCCCGTTCTCGTGGGCCCGGTGTCCGCGAGACCGGGTGCTGAGGCGGTGTCACCCGACGCCGACGGGCCGGACGGGGGAGTCCGTTCTCCGATCGGCTTCGCGGGCATGGGTTGAGCGTACCTCTGTCGGGGGTGGCGGAACGTGATACTGGGGACGGCTTGCGCCGGTGCGGGGATCCCCTCTAGCGGGTGCCCCAGTCGTAGAGCTGCTTGTGCAGGCGCAGGTAGACGAAGGTCTCCGTTCCGGAGACACCGTCGACGGTGCGGATCTCGTCGTTCAGCAGCGCGATCAGTTCCTCGTCGTCCTCGCAGACCACTTCGACCAGCAGGTCGAAGGAGCCGGCGGTCAGGACGACGTAGTCGACGGCCGACAACGCGGACAGGCGGTCCGCGACCACGCGGGTGTCACCGGTCACCCGGACGCCGATCATCGCCTGTCGGGTGAAACCGAGCTGCATCGGGTCGGTCACCGCGACGATCTGGATGACGCCGGACTCCGTGAGCTTCTGCACCCGTTGCCGCACCGCGGCCTCGCTGAGTCCGACGGCCTTCCCGATCTCGGCGTAGGAGCGGCGTCCGTCGGTCTGGAGCTGCTCGATGATCGCCTTCGAGGTGTCGTCGGGCGGCGCCGCCTTCGCCGGTGCATCGGAGCTCGCTCGTGTCATGCGTCGATCATGACAGCGTGGACGGGTCGCGGCAAGCGGATCCGTAGGACCGACCGACCCCGGCGTCCGGATCCGTCGTCGCCGATCCCCGGACGGAATCCGCCGAGCCGGGTGGGGCGGTCCTGCGGTCGGCCGGTACCGTACTATCGTCGAGGGTGCATCAGCCACCGCCAGCCGTATTAGAGGAGCAGACGTGACCGAGCACGGGCAACGGATCGTCACGCTGCCCGGCGGGCGTCGAGTCTCACTCGCGTGGGCCGGCATGACCGATGTCGGCAAGCGACGCGAGCTGAACGAGGACGCCTTCGTGGCGCTCCCTCCCGTGTTTGCCGTGGCCGACGGCATGGGTGGGCACTCCGCCGGCGAGGTCGCGAGTGCCGCGGTCGCGCACCGCCTGACCAAGGCCACCGAGGGAGCCGAGATCCTCACCGTCGACGGCCTCGTCGACGCGCTGCGCATGGCCGTCGCGGACATGATCGACACCGCGGAGGAGGGCGAACTCGGCATGGGCACCACCGTCACCGGTGTCGTGCTGACTGCCGACGAGGGCGAGGGTCGCGTCGCGGTCTTCAACATCGGCGACTCCAGGGTGTACCGGCTGCAGGACGGCGAGCTGGTTCAGGTCACCGAAGACCACTCGATCGTCCAGGAGCTGATCCGCGCGGGAGCGATCAGCCCGGAGGAGGCCGAGTTCCACCCGAACAGCAACATGATCACCCGGGCCGTCGGACCGTCGGACGACCCCGTACCTGACGTCGAGCTCTTCCCGATCGAGACCGGTGCCCGATGGCTCGTCTGCTCGGACGGGCTCACGAAGGAACTCACCGACCACGGGATCTGGTACTTCCTGACGGAGGGGGCCACGCCGGTCGACGCGGCCGAACTCCTCCTGCGTGCCGCCCTCGACAACGGCGGACGCGACAACGTCTCGGTCATCGTGCTCGACATCGCGGCGGTCGACGAGAGCGTCGAGCAGCCCGCCTCCTGAGCTCGCTCCACAGCCGCTGCTCGCGCGGGCTTCGCGCCCGGTCGGATCGTCCCGTCAGCCGGTCAGGGCCACAGGGTGCTCCACTGGAGCCATGAGCCCTTCGGACGTGACGCCCTCCGCGACCACCTCGCACCGGCCCGCGCCGACGCCGGCCCGCCTCCGTGCCCCCAGCCCGCCGGCAGAGCCGCCCACCGGGTCGCTCCCGATCCTCGCAAGTCTCGCCCCGGTCGTCGGGTCGGTCGCCCTGTTCGCGATCACCGGCTCACCCGTGACCCTCGTCTTCGCCGCGCTCGGGCCCCTCATCGCCGTCGCCGGCTACATCGACGCACGCTGGACCAGACGTCGGCGCGGACGGCGGGCGCGCGCAGCGTATGACGCTGCGGCGCAGGAGCTGGAGCAGGACATCGCGCGAGCACACGTCGAGGAACGCGAGGAACTGCGAGCACTCCACCCTGCCGGTCGGCTCCTCGAGGTCATCGACGGACCCGATCGTGCCAGGTGGCGGGTACCGGAGGCCCGCCGCACGCTCGTCTGCGTCGGGCGAGGGGAGACGAGGAGTGCCGTCCGAGTGGACGCGGGGGCGGACGACGACCGATGGGAGTGGGCGGGACGGCTGTCCGAGGCGCCGGTCGTGGTCGAGGCGGTCGAGGGGATCGGCATCGTCGGTGGGAAGGTGTTCGCGCGCGCGGTGGCCCGCAGCATCCTTCTGCAGCTCGCCCGGCAGCTCCCACCGCAGGCAGCGCAGTTCTCCGGTGAGCCCGCGGCTCCCGACGACCGCACCTGGGCGTTCCTCGAGGACCTCCCGCACCGTGCGGTCTCAGACCCCGCCGACCCG
Source organism: Plantibacter sp. CFBP 8798 (assembly GCF_014841195.1). NCBI lineage: Bacteria > Bacillati > Actinomycetota > Actinomycetes > Micrococcales > Microbacteriaceae > Plantibacter > Plantibacter sp. CFBP 8798. The sequence goes on along the minus strand of NZ_JACYTS010000004.1, from coordinate 171,167 downwards.
ATGCCCGGTGGGCGAACGGCGGAGCCGACCCTCGTCTCGGTCGTCGAACGCTGGGAAGCGGTCGGGTCCGCCGCGGGGCGATCGGGAGGACGCCCGCCGACCGGCGGTGTACTCGTCGCCCTGTCCGACACTGTCGAGCTCATCCCCACCCGCTGCCGACACCTGCTCGTCCTCGACACCGACGGCCGGACCGTCCTCGCCGACGGTACCGGCGCCTCCTCGTCCGTGCCGGTGTCGCCAACCCTGCTCGCGGAGGCCGAGGCGGAACACGTCGTCGGGGCGCTCACCGCCGCCGCACTCACGACGGGGGAGTCCCCGACCCTTTCGAGTCTGCCGACCGACGTCGCCTTCGCGCAGGTGCATCCGGTGCGGGGCCGTCGCCCGTCGGCGGGATCGGACTGGCGGCCCGATGCGCTCCGGGCCGCCGTCGGCACCGGCGTCGAGGGCGTGCAGCTGCTGGACCTCGGAGCGGACGGACCCCATGCACTGGTCGGCGGCACGACCGGGAGCGGCAAGAGCGAGCTGCTCATCACTTGGATCACGGCTCTCGCCGCGCAGTGCTCGCCGCAGGAGCTCTCCCTGCTCCTCGTCGACTGCAAGGGCGGCGCCTCCTTCCAAGCGGTGGAGACCCTGCCGCACGTGGTCGGGATGGTGACCGACCTCGAACCGGGAGCGGCGGACCGCGTAGTGTCGAGTCTGCGTGCCGAGCTGCGCCACCGCGAGCGTGTGCTCGCCGGACACGGGGCGCGGCACCTGCTCGACCCCGTGCTCCTGCCGGAGCATCGCCCGGCACGGCTCGTCGTCGTCGTCGACGAGTTCCAGGCACTGCTCGATGCGAGCCCGCACCTCCATCAGGTGTTCGCCGACCTCGCGGCCCGTGGGCGATCACTCGGCCTGCATCTGATCCTCTGCAGTCAGCGTCCTGCGGCGGTCGCCGCCGACGCCATCCTCGCGAACTGCACGCTCCGCCTCTCGCTCCGGGTCACCTCGCGCCCCGACAGTGCCGCGATCCTCGGTGTGCCTGATGCGGCCGCGATCCCGGCCGGAACACCGGGCCGCTGCATCGTCTGGAACGGCGACCGACGACTCGTGTTCCAGTCCGCGGTCACCACGTCCGACGACATCCTCGCGGTCCGTGAGCGCTGGCGCGACGCGCCTGCACCTCGGCGACCATGGCTCGACCCCCTGCCGGCACTCCTGGCCTTGAGCGCGGTCTCGGCGATCGAGGCGGGACGTGCCGGAGGCTCGGAGCGCACCGGTGTCGACTGTCCTCCCGGGGAGGGCATCGTGTTCGGCCTCGCGGACCTCCCCGAGGAGCAGGCACAACGCCCCGCGGTGTGGTGTCCGGAGCACGACGGCTCGCTGCTGGTGCTCGGCACCGGACGTTCCGGTCGAACGACCCTGCTGGACACGCTCGAGGTCGGCGCGCGCGATCGCTTCCGCGTGGAGCGCGTCGGCCAGGATGCCGAGCAGGCCTGGGACACCGTCATGGCGCTGTCGGATCCGCTCCGCCCGACCGAGCGCACCCTCCTGCTCGTCGACGACGTGGAGTCGCTCCTCGCCACCGCCGGGGACGAGCACGGCGCCGCACTCCGCGATGCACTGCTCGGCCTGCTTCGAGACGGGGGACGCCGCGGCATCAGCGTCGTCCTCGTCGCCTCCCGGCTCGGCGGTGTGGTCCACCGGTTCTCGGCTCAGCTGGGCAGCACCCTGGTCCTCCGCCTCGCCGATCGGCAGGATCATCTCGTCGCCGGCGCACCCGCCTCCTGCTTCGATCCACGCCGACCCGCCGGCCGCGCGCATTGGCAGGACTCGGAGGTGCAGATCGCGCTCGCTCCACCGTCGCCGACGTCACCGTCCTCTGCGCCCGGGGTCCACCGCTGGCGGCCGAGCCCGGCACGCGCGACCGTCATCGTCACGCGCGCGACCGGAGCGGTCCGGGCGATGCTGCAGCGCTCGACCGGGACGGAGCTACGCGTGCGGCTCATCGAACCGGCAGCGCACCTGTTCCCGTCCGCACCGCTCGCGGGCGTCGCGGGCATCGAGAGCGACGTCCTGGAGGACGACGCCGCGATCGTCGTCCTCGTCGACCCCGAGACGTGGCTGTCGGGCCGGTTGGTCGTCGGGCGAGACCTTCCGCCGAGCACCGCCGGTGCCGACCTGGTGGTCCACGGCTGCTCCGCCGCCGACTTCCGGCAGGTGACCAGGAGCCGTGAACTCCCGCCGCTCCTCGGCTATGCGAGCGGCCGTGCCTGGTGGTGGCGGGCCGGACAGGAGGCGATGCGTGTGGACCTGCTCGGCTCCTGACCCGAAGCGGCCGAGGCTGTCGGCCGGGCGGTCAGACCGCGGTGACGGCGATCCGGCCGACGACGGCGGCTCCGCCGTGGATGGCCAGGTCGAGTTCCGGTTCGAGGGCGTCGACGGCGGCCGCATCGAGCGCTCCGACCGAGACGAGCAGTCGGAGGGCGACGATCGTCGACGCCCGGAGCGAGCCGTCGAGGACCTTGAGCGCGACGGTCGCGCCGCCGGGTGCCGACATGACCATCACGCCTTCCGCACCGAGCTTCGCGAACAGGCCGAGGCGTTCGATGACGAGCGTGTTCGCCCGGCCGGGTCCGTCGAGTGCCCAGCCGTTGGCGAGCACCGCCGCCGTGAGCAGCCCGGCGTTCCGGTACAGGGCGAACGGCGAGGTGGGGGAGGAGTTGACGACACGTCCGATGCCACGTGCGAGTCCGGTCAGGGAGATCGCGTACACCGGAGCCCCGCAGCCGTCGACCCCGCTCGCGGCGGGCTTCTCGCCGGTGAAGCGCTCGACGGTGTCGCGGACGGCGAGCTGCAACGGATGGTCGGGCTCGAGGTACGTCGCCTGGTCCCACCCGTTCTGCGCGCAGGCGAGCAGCATGGCCGCGTGCTTCCCGGAGCAGTTCATGTACAGGGGGCTCGTGCCGAGGCCGTCCCGGACCAGCTCGTCGCGGGACGCGCGATCACCGGGCCAATCGGCTGGGCACTGCAACGCCGAGTCTTCGATCCGAGCCCGGCCGAGCATACTGCGCACGACCTGGACATGCTTGCGGGTGCCCGCATGGCTCGCGGTCGCGAGCACGGCCTGAGCGCCCTCGAGGGACACCCCGGCGTTCATGATCGTGATCGCCTGGAAGGGCTTGAGGCACGAGCGGGGGAAGACCGGTGCGTCCGGTGCTCCGAGGCTCGCGAGGACCTCGCCCTCGGGCCCGAGGACGATCGCCGATCCCGCGTGTCGTGACTCGATGAAGCCGCTGCGCTCGACGACGGCCAACTCCACCGCGTCCGCGACGCGGAAGGTCTGGGGGACCGTCGTGCTCACAGTGCTGCGAGCGCCTGATCGATGACCGTCATCGCGTCCGCAATGAGCTCGTCGGAGACGGCGAGGCTCGGGAGGAAGCGGAGGACGTTGCCGTAGGTGCCGGCGGTGAGGACGAGCACGCCCTGCTGCGCGGCGGCTGCGGCGATGGCGCTGACGGCGGCCGGGTTGGGCTCCTTCGTCGTCGAGGCGGTACCCGGCTGGACGAGTTCCATCGCGATCATCGCGCCGATGCCGCGGACGTCGCCGATGATGTCGTACTTGCCCTGGAGCTCGAGCAGTGCCGCCGTCAGGGTGGCACCGATGCGATCCGCTTCGGCCAGGAGTCCACGGGACTCGATCGACTCGAAGACCGCGACCGACGCGGCACACGCGACGGGGTTACCGCCGAAGGTGCCGCCGAGCCCGCCGGGCTGGCTGGCGTCCATGATCTCGGCGCGCCCCGTGACCGCCGCGAGCGGCAGACCGCCGGCGATGCCCTTCGCGCTCAGCACGAGATCGGGGACGAGGCCGAAGTGCGAGCTCGCGAAGTACTCGCCGGTGCGCGCCATGCCGCTCTGGATCTCGTCGGCGATGAACACGACGCCGTTGGCCGTGCACCACTCCTGGAGCGCGGGGAGGTAGCCCTCCGCGGGGACGACGAAGCCGCCCTCGCCCTGGATCGGCTCGACGACGAGGCATGCGAGGTCGGTGGCACCGATGCGCTTCTCGAGGTAGGCGATGGTGCGGGCCGCAGCCGCAGCTCCGGACAGGCCGTCGTGGTAGGGGTAGGAGTTGGGGGCGTGGTAGACGTCGCCGGCGAACGGACCGTAGCCGGTCGCGTAGGGGGCGGCCTTGTAGTTCATCGCCATGGTCAGGTTGGTGCGACCGTGGTAGCCGTGGTCGAGCACCGCGACAGCCCGCCGACCGGTGTACTTGCGAGCGATCTTCACGCCGTTCTCGACCGCCTCGGCGCCCGAGTTCACGAGCACCGACTTCTTCGCGAAGTCGCCCGGGGTGTGCTCGGCGAGCAGCTCCGCGACGCGCACGTACTCCTCGTAGGGGGTGATCGTGAACAGGGTGTGCAGGACGTCGGCCGCCTGGTCCTGGACGGCGCCGACCACGGAGGACTCCGTGTGGCCGATGGTGGTGACGCCGATACCGGCACCGAGGTCGATGAACTGGTTGCCGTCGACGTCGACGACGATGGCGCCGTGCGCGCGCTCGATGTACACCGGGAGGACACTCGACACGCCATCGGACACGACCGCGGTCCGGCGGGCGTGCAGCGCCTGCGAGCGCGGGCCCGGGACGGCCGTCACGATGCGACGCTCCTGCGTCACGCTGGGGGCGGAGGCGGTCGTCTGGTCCGTGGTGTCGAGCGTGTCAGTCATAGTCCTCCAGCGTAGCGCGACCTCCCGACAGCGGGGCCGCGAACGCGGGCCGCGGTGGGGAGGCCAGTGGGATACTGGTGGCATGATCACGGGCCACCACGACTACACCATCGGCGTCCGCTGGGACGGAGACCTCGGGACGGGCACGAGCGGGTACCGGGACTACTCCCGGGAGCTCACGGTGACGGCCGCCGGGAAGCACGACCTCGAGGGCTCGGCCGACAAACCGTTCCGCGGCGACCCGGGCCGATGGAACCCCGAGGAGCTGCTCCTCGCGGCCCTCGCCCAGTGCCATCTCCTGTCCTACCTGCACGTCGCCGTGACCCTCGGTGTCGTGGTGACGGCCTACACGGACGACGCCGTCGGGACCATGGTCGAGGACGGCGCGGGCAGCGGTGCGTTCACGGAGGTGGTCCTGCGTCCGCAGGTCACGGTCGCCGATGCGTCGATGGTCGAGGCGGCGCGAGCAGGGCACGCCCGCGCGAACGAGCTGTGCTTCATCGCCAACTCGGTGAACTTCCCGGTCCGTCATGAGCCGACGATCGTCGTCGCGACGACCGCCTGAGGAGTGGACCGACGCCGCGGCTCAGAGCCGTTCCGGGCGGAAGGCGCGCTTGATGCGCTCGACGGTGTCGGCGGGCGGCGACTCGTTGTAGGCGTTCGCGAGCTCCTGGCCAGTGAGGGCGTGGATCGCCGCCATGATCTCGTCCGTCGCCTTGCGTCTGGCGCGTCCTGAGGTCGCCGGGCCATGGTGGCTCACGTCGATGGGTTCACCGAAGATCACCGTGACCGGTTTGAACTTCGGGATCGTGGTGCCCACCGGCATGAGGTCGTCGGTGCCGATGAGGCCCACGGGGACGACCGTCGCGCCCGTGGTGAGTGCCAGCCAGGCGACACCGGTCCTGCCGCGGTACAGCCGTCCGTCGAGCGACCGGGTGCCCTCGGGGTAGATGGCGAAGGCCTCGCCGCTCTCGAGGATCCGGCGTCCCTGGTCGAGCGCCTCCTGCGCCGCCTGTCCGACGCCACGCTCGACCCCGACCGCGCCGATCGAGGTGAAGAAGGTGCGCGAGACCCAGCCCTTCAGACCGCGTCCGGTGAAGTAATCGGACTTCGCCAGGAACTGCACCCGTCGTGGCGCGCTGATCGGGATCGCGATGCTGTCGATGAACGAGAGGTGGTTGCTCGCCAGGATGACCGGCCCACGCTTCGGGACGTTCTTCCGGCCGATGATCTTGGGGCGGTAGAGCAGCTTCGCCGTCGTGTTCAGGACGGCTCGTCCGAAGTAGTAGACGACACCGGGTTTCGAGGGCGTGGCCACCGTGTCGTCCGTCGATGGTTCGACCATGGTCTGGTCGGAGGGTTCCTGGGCGCGTCGCTGCGTCTGCTCCTCATCGGCCATGCGCACGACTGTACCCGCCGACGCATGCGCGACCCGGCATACTCACGTGTGGCGATGCTCCGCGGATGTTCGGCGCGCTGTCAGCCAGCATGGAGCCTGGTGCGTGAAACTGGACCGACCCCTCAGCAACGACCGAAAGTTCCCCTGTGCGCAAGAGCCTCTGCCTTCTGGCCGTCATCGCGTCCCTCGTGTCGCTGACCGCGTGCAGTTCGGCGACGTCGCAGTCGCAAGCGCTTCCCAGTCCGGGGGAGTGCGCCGACACGAGCGCAGGCAAGGCGTCCAAGGCGATCAGCGTCAGTGGCGACTTCGGCTCGATCCCCGAGGTCACCTTCGCGAAGGGCACCCTCGCCGCAGACACGACCGAACGCACGATCGTGGCCAAGGGCGACGGAGAGCGGGTCGATCCCGGCGACACGACGTTCGTCGAGATCTCGATCTACAACGCCGTGACCGGGTCGATCGTCGCGCAGACCGCCTACGGTGCGAGCCCGGCGACGGCGATCGTGGTCAATGACCAGAAGTACCTGAAGGGCCTCGTCCGCGCCGTCGAGTGCACGAACGTCGGATCCCGCGTCGCGGCGTTCGTCACGGCGGGCGACGGGTTCGGTTCCGCAGGGTCGAGCGACGGCACGGTCCAGGCCGACCAGCCGCTGGTCGTCGTGGCCGACGTCCTCAGCACGGTGCACAGCGACGCCAAGGCGGACGGCGTCCCGCAGGAGCCCGTCGCCGGGATGCCCGCGGTCGAGCTCGACACCGCCGGACGACCCACGGTCACCATCCCCGAGGAGCCCGCTCCGGCCGATCTCCAGGTCGCGGTCCTCAAGCAGGGCGACGGAGCGGTGGTGCAGCCCGACGCCGAGGTCATCATCAACTATCAGGGTGTGAACTGGCGGACCGGCGAGGTCTTCGACGAGAGCTGGGGCAACGGACCGACCAACTTCCAGCTGTCCGCCGTGGTGAAGGGCTTCTCGAGCGCCATCGCCGGCCAGCACATCGGATCGCAGGTCATCGCCGTCATCCCACCCGACCTCGGGTACGGACCGAGCGGCGGCAACAGCCAGGCGGGCATCGAGGCCGACGACACCATCGTGTTCGTCATCGACATCCTCGACGCGAGCAGCACCACGGCTCCCGCCGCGGGCTGAGCGGCCCGCACCGCCGCCGACGTAGACTGACCGCCGTGAGACGCGTCATCATCCTCGGATCAACCGGCTCGATCGGCACGCAGGCACTCGACGTCATCCGGGGTGACCGCGACCGCTTCGAGGTCGTCGGCCTGACGGCCGGCTCGAACGCCGAGCTCCTCGCCGAGCAGGCCGCCGCCTTCCACGTCGACGACACGGCCCTGGGCGCGGCCGACGCCGAGCGGCTCATCCGCAGCGTCGACGCCGACGTGGTGCTGAACGGCATCACGGGCTCCATCGGGCTCGGCCCGACCCTCGCGGCCCTCGAGACGGGCAGGACGCTCGCGCTCGCGAACAAGGAGTCGCTCATCGTCGGTGGCGACCTCGTCCGGCGGATCGCGACACCCGGCCAGATCGTGCCCGTGGACTCCGAGCATTCCGCGATCGCCCAGGCCCTCCGATCCGGCACCGCCACCGAGGTGCGACGGCTCGTCCTGACCGCCTCGGGAGGACCGTTCCGCGGACGGGACCGCGCGTCGCTCGCCGGCGTCACGCCGGCCGAGGCACTCGCCCACCCCACCTGGGACATGGGTCTCGTCGTCACGACGAACTCGGCGACCCTCGTCAACAAGGGTCTCGAGGTGATCGAGGCGCACCTGCTGTTCGACGTCCCGTACGACCGCATCGAGGTGACGGTCCACCCGCAGTCGATCGTCCACTCGATGGTCGAGTTCATCGACGGTTCCACCATCGCCCAGGCCTCCCCGCCCGACATGCGGCTCCCCATCTCCCTCGGGCTCGACTGGCCCAACCGGGTCCCAGGCGTCGGCGTCCCGCTCGATTGGACCTCGCGCCAGCAGTGGACGTTCGAGCCCCTCGACCACGAGGCCTTCCCGGCGGTGCGGCTGGCCAAGCTCGTGGGCGGGCAGGGTCGCACCTATCCGGCCGTGTTCAACGCGGCGAACGAGGAGGCCGTTGCGGCCTTCCACGCGGGTCGGCTGGGCTACCTCGGCATCCTCGATACCGTCCGCACGGTCGTCGACGACCACGAGGCGCCCGAGGGCGAGCTCACCCGGGAGGCGCTCGCGGAGGCGGAGCGCTGGGCGAGGGCTCGCGCGCAGCAGCGCATCGGCTGACCTGCCCGTCCATCGTCGGAAGCTTCCGAGCGGCCGTACAGCCGGCGTGCAGCCGGTGACCCGACCGCGCGAGTAGGGTTACGCCGTGGAATCCGTCCTCCTCTACCTCCTCGGCATCGTGATCGTGCTCGTGGGCCTCATCGTGTCCATCGGGCTGCACGAGGTCGGTCACCTCGTGCCCGCGAAGCTGTTCGGCGTGCGGGTCACCCAGTACATGATCGGCTTCGGTCGCACCATCTGGTCGCGCCGCAAGGGCGAGACCGAGTACGGCGTCAAGATGATCCCGCTCGGCGGCTACATCTCGATGATCGGCATGTTCCCGCCCAAGCAGCCCGGCGGTGCCGCCCGGAACGCCAGCACCGGCTTCTTCGACACGCTGGTCCAGGACGCGCGGGAGGCGAGTGCCGACACGATCGGCGCCGGCGACGAGGAGCGCACCTTCTACCGGTTGCCCGTCTGGAAGCGGATCGTCGTCATGCTCGGCGGGCCGTTCATGAACCTCGTCCTCGCCGTCCTGTTCATCGGTATCGCCGTGTCGGGGTTCGGCGTCCCGCAGCAGAGCAGCACGCTGACCTCGGTGTACGAGTGCGTGTTGCCGTCCACCAGCGACCGCCAGAGCTGTGCAGCGGGGGATCCGCAGGGTCCGGCGGCCGCCGCGGGTTTGAAGCCGGGCGACACGATCCTCTCGATCGACGGCACCCCGATCTCCACCTTCGCCGAGATCTCCGCGGCCGTGCAGGATTCGCCGGGCAAGCCGTTGGCCCTCGAGGTCGCCCGCGGAGAGCAGCGACTCGACCTCACCCTGACGCCGCTGCTGCTCGAGCGGGACGTCGTCGACGCCGAGACCGGCAAGATCGTCACGAACGCCGACGGCTCGGCGAAGACCCATGAGGTCGGCTTCGTCGGCATCACCCCGCAGCAGCAGATGGTGGCGCAGCCCGTCACCACGATCCTGCCGACCGTCGGCGACACGATCGCCCGGACCGCCAACATCATCCTGAACCTGCCCCAGCGACTCATCGACGTCGGGCAGGCAGCGTTCGGATCCGGTGAGCGCGACCCCAACGGGCCGATGAGCGTCGTGGGCGTCGGACGGGTCGTGGGCGAGGTGGTCAGCCTCGACGAGATCCCTGTCGCGTCGAAGGCGGCGACCGTGTTCGGCATCCTCGGGTCGCTCAACGTCGCGCTCTTCGTCTTCAACCTCATCCCCTTGCTGCCCCTCGACGGCGGGCACGTCGCAGCAGCGCTCTGGGAGGCGATCCGTCGCCGCTTCGCGAAGGTCTTCCGACGTCGCGACCCGGGACCGGTGGACGCGGCGAAGCTCATCCCGCTCACTTTCGGCGTGGTGATCGTCCTCGGCGGCATGAGCGCGCTCCTCGTGTACGCCGACATCGTCAAGCCGGTCAACCTCTTCGGCTAGGCCGACCCGACCGGAGCCCGCGGGACCGTCCCATCCCGGTACGGCCGTACTCCCCGGGGAGTACGGTGCAGGCTCCGTGCGGGCGACGCGGCGGCTCCGACCCGCGAGTAGCATGCAGGGATGGCATCGGTCGAGACGGGTTCGGCACCCTGGACGACGCCGAGCGATCGCCGACCCGGACGCCCCGTCTGGCGCCTCTGGGCGCCGGTGGTGGTGTCCTTCCTCGTCCAGGTGCCCGCGACAGCGGTGCTCGCCCTCCACGGTTCCTTCGGCCCGGGTGCCGGTGCCTCGGGGTGGTCCCGTTCCTCGGCAGTCGTCCTGGCACTCGCCGGCGTGCTCTGCCTGCTCGCTGCCAGGCGGTCGCCCGGGCCGACGGTCGCGGCGGTCGCCGTGCTGTCGAGCGCCTCGATGCTGACGGGTCCCACCTGGGGCCCTCCCGCCGTGGCGCTGGCGTTCGCCGCGGGTTCCGGCATCGTCCGTGGGGCGCGCGGCTGGGCCTATCCGTCGCTGGGACTCGGGTGGGCGCTCGCCCTGACCGTCGCGCTCGCCGTCGGTTGGAAGGTGTCGGGCTTCCGTGTCGGGGCCACGACCGCCCTCGTCATCGTCGCCGTCCTCCTCGCCGAGGGACTCCGCACCCGGCGCGAACAGCTCGACGCGGATCGCCGGCGTCAAGGTGAACGCCGGGCGTCCGCCGCGCAGGAGGAGCGCGTGCGCATCGCCCGTGAGCTGCACGACGTGGTCGCCCACTCGCTCGCGCAGATCACCGTCCAGGCCGGCATGGGCCTGCATCTCATGGACACCCAGCCCGAACGTGCCAGGGAGGCTCTGACGAACATCAAGGGGTCGAGTAAGGCGTCGCTCGACGAGGTCCGTGGCCTCCTCGACGTCCTCCGTGGTGCCGATGCGGCCCAGGATCCCACGACCGGCGCGCCGAGGCGACCGGGGCCGGATCTCGAGGCACTACCAGTCCTCGTCCAGTCCCTCCGAGACCAGGGCGTCGACGCGGTACTCGAGCTGCGCCTCGTCTCCACGCCCGGCGCGGCCGTGCAGCAGGCGCTGTACCGGATCGCGCAGGAGAGCGTCACGAACGTCCTCCGGCACGCGCAGGCCGGACGGGTCTCCGTCGAGCTCGTCGAGGTCGACGGCACCTATCGCCTGCTCGTGGAGGACGACGGGGTCGGTGGCCCGCCCGGACCCGCGGAGCACGGCAACGGCCTCCTCGGCATGACCGAGCGCGCCGAGCTCCTCGGCGGCACCCTCGAGACCGGGCGGAGTCCGCTCGGCGGCTTCCGTGTCACGGCCCGGGTGCCGGTCCGAGGCGTCGCATGATCCGCGTGGTCGTCGCCGACGACCAGGCACTCATCCGCGGCGGGTTCCGCGCCCTCCTCGACGCGGAGCCCGACATCGCGGTCGTCGGTGAGGCGGCCGGTGGGGACGAGGCGCTCGTCGTCGTCCGTCGGGAACGCCCGGACGTGGTCCTCATGGACATCAGGATGCCCGGAGGGGACGGCCTGGCCGCAACCGAGGCCATCGTCGCGGATCCGGCGCTCGAGGCCACCCGCATCATCGTCGTCACCACCTTCGAACTCGACGAGTACGTCGCGCAGGCGATCCGGGCAGGTGCGAGCGGCTTCCTCGTGAAGGACACCGAGCCGGCCGAGCTCATCCGGGCCGTCCGTGTGGTCGCGTCGGGTGACGCCCTGCTGTCGCCCGGGGTCACGAGGCGGCTGCTCACCCAGGTCGCCGGAGCGATCGCCGCGCCGCTCGACGACGCCGTGATCGCCGAGCTCACCGAGCGCGAACGCGAGGTGCTGGGGCTCGTCGGACGCGGACTCACCAACGAGGAGATCGGAGGGGCGCTGTTCCTCAGCCCGCTCACGGCGAAGACCCACGTGTCGCGCATCATGGCGAAGCTCGCCGCGCGCGACCGGGTCCGGCTCGTCGTCATCGCCTACGAGACCGGGCTCGTCAGTCCCGGCGTCTGAGCGACCGGTGGTCGTACTCCCAGGGGAGTCAAGTGATCCGTCCCGTCGTCGGATGCCCTCGGCCACCATCCGGAGGAGGCTCGGGGTCGTGATGCGGACGACGGTCGTCGTCCGCCCGACGAACGGAGTCCTCCATGTCCACCTCCCTGATCGTGCTCGCCGCGACCGCCATGCATCCCGGCGGTCCCGGACCAGGCTTCCACCTCCTCTGGCTGCTGCTCATCCCCGCGTTCTGGATCGCCGTGATCGTCCTCATCGTCGCGCTCGTCGGTCGGCGGTGGCGTCGCCGAGCCTGGTCCGGGGCGTCCCCGGACGGCCACCAGGGCCCGCCGTGGGCCTGGCGCCAGGACGGGTCGCGGAGCGCCGAGCAGACGCTCGCCGAGCGCTTCGCCCAGGGCGACATCGACGAGGTCGAGTACCGGGAACGGCTCGGCGTCCTGCGAGCGAATCGCGAGGCACCGCCCGCCCGTTGACCGTGGATCGCGACGTCCCAGCAGGCATTCAGCTCACGGGGAGCCTGCGGGGCGTCGCGCGCGTAAGCTGAGGCTCGTGGTAGCTATCAATCTGGGTCTTCCGTCGGTTCCCGAGACGCTCAGCCCGCGGCGCAAGTCGCGACAGATCAAGGTCGGCAAGGTGCTCGTCGGCGGCGACGCCCCGGTGAGCGTCCAGTCGATGACGACGACCCAGACGACCAACATCAACGCGACCCTCCAGCAGATCGCCGAGCTCACGGCCTCGGGCTGCGACATCGTCCGCGTGGCCGTCCCGACCCGCGACGACGCCGAGGTGCTGCCGATCATCGCGAAGAAGAGTCAGATCCCGGTGATCGCCGACATCCACTTCCAGCCCGCCTACGTCTACGCCGCGATCGACGCGGGGTGCGCGGCCGTCCGGGTCAATCCCGGCAACATCCGGAAGTTCGACGACCAGGTCGGCGAGATCGCCCGGCGCGCGAAGGCCGCCGGCGTCTCCCTCCGCATCGGTGTCAACGCCGGTTCCCTCGACCCGCGGCTGCTGCAGAAGTACGGCAAGGCGACCCCAGAAGCGCTCGTCGAGAGTGCCGTCTGGGAGGCGAGCCTCTTCGAGGAGCACGACTTCCACGACTTCAAGATCTCCGTCAAGCACAACGACCCGGTCGTCATGGTGAAGGCCTACCGGCTGCTCGCCGAGCGCGGTGACTGGCCGCTGCACCTCGGCGTGACGGAGGCCGGTCCCTCCTTCCAGGGCACCATCAAGAGCGCGACCGCGTTCGGCATCCTGCTCTCCGAGGGCATCGGCGACACCATCCGTGTCTCGCTCTCCGCGCCGCCGGCGGAGGAGATCAAGGTCGGGCTGCAGATCCTGCAGTCGCTGAACCTCCGCGAGCGCAAGCTCGAGATCGTCTCCTGCCCGAGCTGCGGGCGCGCCCAGGTCGACGTCTACAAGCTCGCGAACGACGTGACCGACGGCCTCGAGGGGATGAGCGTCCCCCTGCGCGTCGCTGTCATGGGTTGCGTCGTGAACGGCCCCGGAGAGGCTCGCGAGGCCGACCTCGGCGTCGCGAGCGGCAACGGCAAGGGCCAGATCTTCGTCAAGGGCGAGGTCATCAAGACGGTGCCGGAATCGGAGATCGTCGCGACGCTCATCCAGGAGGCCAACCGTCTGGCCGCCGAGATGCCCGCCGACGACACTTCCACGGGCGCTCCGGTGGTGACGGTCGGCTCCAACTGAGCCTGGAGCGCCGCCCGACCGGTCTCCGGTCGAGGGGCGCTCCCGTCAGCGGGCCGTGCGGTGACGAGCCCCGTGCGGAGCGCGCACCGGTGTCTCCGTCTCGATCGGCGCGAGCCGACGGGAGGGGATCGGTTGGCGCTCGGCCGGCTGGACGCCACGAGCGCGACGGACCAGACGGCGAGCGATCTGCAGTGGCCGCCCGATGACGAAGGCGACCGTGCCCAGCGCGCTCGTGTCGGCCCGCCCGAACGCCCGACGCCGCTCCCAACCGGTGCGGAGCATGCCGCCGCGACTCTGTCGTGCCCGAGGGCGGATCGGCAGGGTCCCGAGGTCGCGCGCGGCGAACGCCTCCTCCGACCGCTGGATCCAGTCGTCCTCCGGGGCGGGGTGGAAGTAGTTCTGCTGCAGCCAGTCCGGGTTCGGGTGCCGGAACCGGGCGGCCATGAGGTCGTCCTTGGAAGCCAACAGCCCGCTGCCCTCGAAGACGGTGTTGATGAGTGCCGGGTCCACACCGAAGTCGTCGAGCAGGATGACCGGGACCCCGGCCGCGATGGCCTCGATCGCGGCGGTGGAACTCACGGTGACGAGCCCGGCCGCGTGGCCGAGGTGGACCGCCATCGACCCGGTGGCGACCCGCAGGTTGTCGGGTGTCGGACCGGTCAGGAGGGTGTCGAAGGGGTAGTGCTCGTGATGGGTCTGCGGGTCGCCGGCGAGGCCGCGCACCTTGATCACGACGTCGAGGTCGCGGTGCCGGATCGCAAGGGTCCGCAGCCAGGACAGGATCCGGAGCCGGTCGCCGCGATCGGCCGGGACGGTGGCCTGGGCGGCGAAGACGACCCGGGTACGCGGGGCGGGCTCGGCCGGTGACTCGGTCGCCGGGTCCGTCAGGAACGGCAGGGTCGCGAGCGCGAACGCCGGTTCGACCCCGTGCGTCAGCGCGAGTTCACGGTAGGCGGCGACCTCGCGATGGCTGTGCAGGACGAAGACGTCCGCCTGCGCGCGGAGGAAGATCCCCTTCCACTTCGCCGGGATCGAGATGCCGGGCAGACCGGTGAGCAGTACCGGGCGGGTGGCGCGCCCGAGCGCGAGGAGTTCCGAGATGACGACCTCGGCGACCGGGCCACGTGTGGAGACGAACACGCCGTCCGGCTGCTCGGTCCGGATGAGGTCGACGAGTCGTCGGAGCGACAGGCGACGAACGGTCCGCCCCTCGAACGCCGTGTGGAGCAGGGCGATGTCCACCTGCCGGTCGGTGGCGGACACGTCGCTCTCGATGAGGACGAGGTCGACGTCCCAGCCGGTCGCGCGGGAGAGGGTGGCGGCGCCCCACTTCACGAAGGAGTCGGAGTCCACCACCCCGATCACCCGACGGCGGGGCCGATGATCAGGCATCGACCCTGCGCAGCTTCGCGAGCGGGGCGAGTTCGCCGGGGAAGATGCGCTTGACGCCGTCACCCATGGCGGTCTCGATGACCCGGATGTCGCGGACGAGGTTCGAGAAGCCGTGCGGTTCGAGCGACGCGGCGTGGTCCGAGCCCCACATGGCACGGTCGAGCGTGATGTGGCGTTCCACCATCGTGGCTCCGAGAGCGACCGCGGCGAGGGAGATCTGCAGACCGGTCTCGTGGCCGGAGTACCCGATGGGCACACCGGGGTACCGGGCGGCGAGGCTGTCGATCATCCGGAGGTTCGCCTCTTCGGCGGGCAAGGGGTACGTGGAGGTCGCGTGCAGGATGACCAGCGGCGAGCCCCGGAGGATCTCGACTGCGCGGTCGATCTGCTCGAGCGTCGACATGCCGGTCGAGAGGATGATCGGCTTCCCGGTCGCGGCGAGACGGGTCAGGAGGCCCGAGTCGGTCACGGAGGCGGACGCGACCTTGTGCGCGCTGACGCCCAGGTCCTCGAGGAAGTCGACCGACGGTTCGTCCCACGGGGAGGCGAACCAGCTGAGGCCTCGCAGGGTGGCGTGGTCGCCGATCTCGATGTACTGCTCACGGTCGAACTCGACCCGGTAGCGGTAGTCGAGGTAGCTCATCTCACCCCACGGCGTCTGCCGCGGGACGTCGCGCATGTGCGCCGGCGTCGAGATCTCCGGCGTGCGCTTCTGGAACTTGACGGCCTGTGCGCCGGCGTCGGCGGCCACGTCGATGAGTCGCTTCGCGAGCTCCACGTCGCCGTTGTGGTTGAGACCGATCTCCCCGATGACGTACGCGGGGGCGCCGCCGCCGACGGGGATGCCGTCGATGCGCACGGGAGACGGCTGCGTCCGGCCGTCGAGGTCGGTGGTGTCGTTCGCGTCCTGGTGGATGCTCATGGTCGTGCTCCGTTCGATTGCAGCGTGGACAGCTTCAGGGGGTCGAGGGTCGCGCGTGCGGCGAGGACGAGGTCGGCGAGTTCGCGGACGGCCCCGTCGCCGCCTCGGCGTTCCAGGACGAGCCGGGAGACGGCACGGGCCTCCGGGTGCGCATCGGCGACGACGACCGGCCAGCCGACGATCTCGAGGGCCGGGATGTCGTTGACGTCGTTGCCGAGGTACGCGATGCGGTCGAGTGGGACGCCCTTCGCCGTCGCCCAGTCGCGGAGCGCGGTCGCCTTGTCGGCCGAGCCGTACACGACGTCGACGCCGAGCTTGGCCGCGCGTGCGGCGACGATCGGGACCCGCTCGGTCGACAGGATCAGGAACGGCAGCCCGGCCTCGCGCAGCAGACGGACGCCGAGGCCGTCACCGCGATGGACGCTCACCCGTTCGACCCCGTCGGCGTCGATGCTGGCGCGGTCGTCGGTGTGGACCCCGTCGAAGTCGGTGACGACGGCGTCGACGTCGAGGTGGTGCTCCGAACGCTCGGAGCCCGACGGGATGCCCAGCTGACGTTCGGCGAGTCCGGCGATCGCCTCGGCGACGAGCAGATCCTCCGGTTCGTCGATGTCGAGCGCGGCGAAGGACCTGGTGACAGCCGGCGCGATCCGGCCGAAGAAGCGGTGCCGGGCCTCGAGGAAGCCGTCCGTGTCGAAGACGTAGAACGAGCCGGTCTCGCGGTACTGCGGGGCGCGGTCCTGTCGCCGGGGCCGCTCGCGGTGGTCGTGACCGATCCCTCGGGCACCCTTCGTCTTCTCCGTCCAGAGGAATCCGTGGTCGAGCACCGCGGCGAAGACGGAGTCCGCCCGCCCGGAGGAGACCAGGGCGACGGCGTCGTCGAGTGCTTCAACGTCGAGGAAGGGCGACGTCGCCTGCGCGAACACCGTCACGGGGGTCAGCTCTCCGCGCTCCGCGAGGACGCCGAGCGCGTGGAGGAGCGCGGCCTCGGAGGAGGTGCTGTCCTCGGCGAGTTCGGCCGGCCGGTCGATGACCTCGGCACCGGCGGCGACGGCGGCGGCGGCGAGGTCCGGGTGATCGGTCGTGACGACCACGCGCGAGACGCCACCCGACCGCAGCAGCCCTTCGACCGATCGCGCGATGAGGGTGCTCCCGCGGACCGTCCTGAGGTTCTTGCGGTGGATCCCCTTCGAACCGCCCCTGACCGGGACGATCGCCGTCGCGCCGTCGGTCTCCGGGTGCCTCCCGTGCGCTGCAGATGTCATCGATCCACGGTAGGAAGCGGCGGTGGACGCGAGGGGGACGGCGGGCGAACGGCGGCCGACGCCCTGGTGGCCATCCGGTGGCCGAGGCGCCCGAGCTCCGGATCTTCACACGTAGACTGTTCGGACCGCCGGGTTCCACCAGGCGGATCCGCGTTCGACGGTCATCCGTCCGGACCGCCAGCCTCGCCAGGGAGACCAGTGACCGTGACGCCGAGCACCCCCATCGCGCCAGCCGAGCTGCAGCGGGCCCGCAGCATCCTCTCCGAGATCGTCGGTGCCTACGATGCGAAGGTGGTCGGCCAGCAGGGCCTGCGCACCACCCTGCTCGCGGCGCTCGTCTCGGGCGGACACGTCCTGCTCGAGAGCGTCCCAGGACTCGCGAAGACGACCGCGGCGGAATCGATCGCCCAAGCGGTGAACGCCTCGTTCAAACGCATCCAGTGCACCCCCGACCTGTTGCCGAGCGACATCATCGGCACCCAGATCTACGACGCCCGCACGGGCGCGTTCCAGACCCAGCTCGGGCCCGTACACGCGAACTTCGTGCTCCTCGACGAGGTCAACCGGTCGAGCGCGAAGACCCAGAGCGCGATGCTCGAGGCGATGCAGGAACGCCAGACCTCCATCGGCGGCACGCACTATCCGCTGCCGAAGCCGTTCTTCGTCCTCGCCACGCAGAACCCCATCGAGCAGGAGGGCACATACCACCTGCCCGAGGCGCAGCTCGACCGCTTCCTCCTCAAGGAGGTCCTCGACTACCCGACGATCGGCGAGGAGGCCGAGATCGTCCGTCGGGTGAACTCCGGGCTCTACGAGACCGACCAGGACCGCCCGGGGGTGAGCCTCGAGGACGTCCTGTTCCTGCAGTCCCTCGCCAAGCGGGTCTACCTCGACGCATCGATCCTCAACTACATCGTCCAGACGGTCTACGTGACCCGCCATGCGAGCGACTACCTGCCGCCGAAGCTCGCGAGCTACATCGAGTACGGGGCGAGCCCGCGTGCCAGCATCGCGTTCAGCACCGTCGCGCGGGCGCTCGCGATCCTCGCCGGGCGTGACCACGTCATCCCGGAGGACGTCAAGGGCTACCGCCACCAGGTGCTGCGGCACCGCATCATCCTGAACTTCGAAGCCGCGGCCGACGACGTCTCGCCCGAGACGATCATCGACGCCGTCTTCGGAGCGGTCCAGGCGCCGTAGGCCCGTGTCAGCCCCGCTGCTCCACCGGGTGAAGTCCAAACTCTTCATCCACGCCCACCGCCGCGTGCGGGGGATGCTCGACGGCGAGTACCGTTCGGTGTTCCAGGGCAGGAGCCTCGACTTCGACGACCTCCGCGAGTACACCCCGGGCGACGAGATCAAGGACATCGACTGGAAGGCGACGGCCAGACACGGCGCTCCACTCGTGAAGCGCTACATCGCCACGCGGAAACACCAGGTGCTGTTCGTCGTCGACACGGGTCGTGATCTCGCGGCGCTCGCCGAGGGTGGGAGCACCAAACGCGAGGTCGCCATCCTTGCGGTCGGCATCCTGGGATACCTCGCGATCCGGCACGGCGACCTCGTCGGTCTCGTCGCCGGCGACGCCGCCGCGCCGGAACTCGTCCGACCCGCCGGCACCGAATCGGCACTCGAGCGCCTGCTGCAGCACATCGACCGGCGTGCGTCGCTCGCGGCACCCCAGAGCGATCTCGACGAGTTGCTCGGCTACGCGGCACGGTCGGTCAAGCAGCGCTGTCTGCTCGTGATCGTCTCGGATGACGAGGAGATCACGCCGAAGCGGTCGGAGATCCTCCGCCGCCTGCACGTCCAGCACGAGGTGCTCTGGATCTCGGTCGGCGACGCCGACCTCATGCGGGCGGAGTACACCGGTCGGGCGATGGTCGACGTCGCCGACGAGCGGTCCCTGCCGGCCTTCATCCGGTCGGACGACGCGCTCCGTCGTGAGTTCACCGAGGCCGTCACCAGCGCCACCGCCCGACACCTCGACCAGCTCGAGGAACTCGGCATCAGCGGTCAGCGCGTGACCGGAGCCGACGACGTCGTCCCCGTCCTCTTCCACCTCCTCGAGGCCCACCGACATGCCCGGCGATAACGGCTACTACGCACCGGTCCAGTACACGCTGCTCTGGCCGGTGCTCGGACTCGTGCTCATCGCGCTCGTGATCGGGTGGTACGTCTGGATGCTCGCCCACGTGCGCCGTCGCGCGCGCGGGAGCGCGCCGCGCCCGGCGCCGCAGCCGTCGCCGACCGTCCTGCGCGACCGCTACCTCGCACTCATCGGCGAGATCGAGCGCGAGCACGGGGACGGCGCCCTGAGTACGCGGCGCGCCCACCAACGGCTCGGAGCGATCCTCCGGATGTACGCGCACGAGTCCAGCGGCGTCCGCGCCCAGGTCATGACCCTCGCAGACCTCGATCGCGCCGGACTCGCGCCACTCAGTCGTGCCGTGTCGGCCTACTACCCGGTCGAGTTCCGCGAGGCCGAGACGGGCAGCGTCGCCGAGGCCGCCACGCTCGCCCGCCAGGTGGTGACGACGTGGAGCTGATCTACTGGTGGATGCCGCTCGTCTGGCTCCTCGCCGTGGCCGCGGTGGTCGCCGTCGTCGTCCTCGTGGCCCGCACCGGGCGGCGCCGGAAGGCGAACGCCGAGCCCCTGTGGGTCGCGCACTCCGAACGGCTCACCGCGCTCCCCGGTTACCGTCGCGCGCTGTCGCGGTACCGGCGCCTCATCATCGCGACGATCGCCGCGCTCGGGGTGCTGCTGCTCGCCGGCACGGCCCTCGGGTCACGCGTGGTGAGCACGACGGTGTTCCAGCCCGAACTGCGCAACCGCGACATCGTGCTCTGCCTCGACGTGTCCGGGTCGATGACGGAGTACGACGCCGCGCTGGTCGGGGTGTTCGAGAAGCTCGTGCAGCGGTTCGACGGTGAGCGGATCGCGCTCGTCCTGTTCAACGCGTCCGCGACCACGTACTTCCCGCTGACGAGCGACTACGACTACGTGGCAGCGCAGCTCGACCACCTCGTCGAGGACCTCACCTCGCCGGAGAGCGACTACGAGTACTGGAACGGCACCGATCTCGGGAACGGCTCGTCCCTCATCGGCGACGGTCTCGGGTCCTGCGTCATGCGGTTCGACCAGGTCGGCGAGGAACGGTCGCGCTCGATCGTGCTCGCGACCGACAACTACGTCGCGGGCGAGCCGATCCTCACGCTCAAGGAGGCCGGCGCCTACGCGAAGGCGCAGGACGTGACGGTGTACGGGATCAACCCCGGCGACGTCTCCAGCAAGGACTACCTCGACGACCTCGCCGCAGAGATGGACGAGGTCGTGACGTCCACCGGCGGGGACTACTACGCGCTCGCCGACCCCGGCGCGGTCGGCGGCATCGTCCAGCAGATCACGGCGGAGCAGACGAAGACGCTGAAGGGCGCCAAACAGCTCGTGCAGGTCGACGAGCCGTTCGTGTTCGTGCTGGCGGCGTTCGGCGGCCTCGCGGCGCTCATGCTGCTCGCCTGGAGGTTGCGCCGATGACCATCAACCCCGTTCTGCCGATCTGGGCCGTCGCCGTGCTCGGCACCGTCCTCGCGGCCTTCGCCGTCTGGCAGTTCCTCGCCGGGGTGCGGCGGCCAGGAGCCTGGCACTGGATCGCCCGACTGGCCATGGTCGTCGTGCTCGTGATCATCGCCCTCCGACCGACCATCCCCGGCAACCATCGCCCACCGTCCGCGATGGGCGACCTCGACGTCTACTTCGTCGTGGACACGACGAGCTCGATGGCCGCCGAGGACTGGCCGGACGAGACCGCGTCGGGGACGGACGAGAACGGCGCCCCGAAGCCGCCGACCCGACTCGACGGTGCGAAGGCCGACATCACCGGTATCGCCGACCGGCTGGCCGGTGCCCGATACGCCCTCGTGACGTTCGACGCCGTGGCCGTCCAGCGCATGCCCCTCACGACGGACGCGACGGCGCTCCGGTCGGCTGCGGAGGCGATGACGCAGGAGATCACCACCTACTCCCGCGGCAGCAGCATCGACGCACCGGTGGAGTTCATGACCACGCTGCTGACCCAGGCCGAGGAGCAGGAGCCGGGTCGGAACCGGATCATGTTCTACCTCGGTGACGGCGAGCAGACGAGTGGCGCGGCCCCCGGGTCGTTCGAGAGCATCGCACCGCTCATCGGCGGCGGTGGCGTGCTCGGCTATGGGACCGAGGCCGGTGGGACCATGCGCGAGTTCTCCGGGTACCAGGACGGCAGCGTCCGCTACATCCAGGACTACTCGACCGGTGAGCCCGCCGTGTCCCGGCTGGATCCGGGCGCACTCGAGACGATCGCGTCGCAGCTCGGCGTCGAGTCGGAGATCAGGACACCGGGTGCGTCGCTCGACGACGCACTCGACGGCCTCGCCGTCGGCGGCGTCACCGTCGAGGACGAGGTGGACATCCGGCGCACCGATGAGCTGTACTGGGTGTTCGCGCTCGGGTTCGGTGTGCTGCTCCTCACCGAGCTCCCCGGCCTGGTCGGCGCGCTGGGCGAGCTCCGACGGACGAAGGGTGGGCAGGCATGACCCTCTTCGACGATCGGACCCGCACCGACCGGCCCGACGATGCGCCGCGCAGCCCTGAGCCACGGCCACGACTCGAGGAACCGCGGCGTCCGCCGCTGGCCCCGGCCGAGGTCGCCCGGTTGCGCCGTCGGCTGTTCTGGTGGTCCCTTCCGCTGGTCCTCGTCGCTCTCGTCGTCGGGGTCAAGTTCGTGAGTCTGCCGGTCGTCGCGCAGTCGGCGATCGCCGAGTACCGCGCCGAGGACTACTCCGGGGCGCAGTTGAGCGCGGGCCACCTCTTCACGGCGAACGTCGTCGAGCCGTGGATCGCCTGGTTCGACCGGGGCACCGCAGCCGCGGCCGGACAGGACTGGGTGCAGGGGACCGACGACCTCGGCAAGGCGCTCGAGCTCGCGCCGACGGAGGAGACCGCCTGCATCGTCCGGGTCAACCTGGCGCGCGCGTACGAGACCCAGGCAGACGAGTACGTGAAGGGCCAGTTCTTCCAGGGCGCCATCAACCTCTACGACACCGCGAAGCGCATCGTCGACGAGGGCGAGGGCTGCTTCGAGGGGGAGTCCCAGGATCAGAACGAGGACCAGCAGGACCCGCAGGACCCGCAGGACCCCCAGGACCCGCAGGACCCGCAGGACCAGGGTGATCAAGGTGGTCAAGGAGGTCAGGACGACCAGGGCGGTCAGGGTGACCAGGGCGACCAGGGGGACCAGGGCGACCAGGGGAACCAGGGCGATCAGGGTGACCAGGGGGACCAGGGTGACCAGGGCGATCAGGGCGGAACCGGGCAGCAGCCCGACGTGATCGATCCGAAGGGCACGCCCGGTGAGAACCTGCAGGACACCGGCGATCGCATCGACCGCAAACGTCAGGATGCGACCGACCAGCGCGACCGGTCCGGCGGGCAGGGCCAGCAGGATCCTTCGAACGGGGGACAGGGCGACGGCGACTCGAGCGGCTCGAGCGGTACCGGTGACAGCGAGGTCGACGGGAAGGTCGACAAGTTGAAGGACGCCGGCCAGGACGCCCAGCAGGACAAGTCGACCGAGGACGCCAAGAACCGCGGTCGGAACAACGACAACGGGAACTTCGCCGATCGCCCCTGGTAGCGGTTCCGGGCGGCCTGCGCGTGACGGACTAGCATGGACAGGTGGTTACGCGCCTTTCGAATTACTTCCTCCGTACGCTCCGTGAAGACCCTTCCGACGCGGAGGTGACGAGTCACCGCCTGCTGGTGCGGGCGGGGTACATCCGACGCCAGGCGCCGGGTGTCTTCGCCTGGTTGCCGCTCGGGTTGCGGGTGAAGAACAAGATCGAGGCCATCGTCCGCGAGGAGATGGCGAACGCCGGCGCGTTCGAGGTGCACTTCCCCGCGCTCCTGCCGCGCGAGCCCTACGAGGTCACCGGCCGATGGGAGGAGTACGGCGACGCCCTCTTCCGCCTGCACGACCGCAAGGGTGCCGACTACCTGCTGGCGCCGACGCATGAGGAGGTCTTCACCCTGCTCGTGAAAGACCTGTACTCCTCCTACAAGGACCTGCCCCTGTCGATCTATCAGATCCAGGACAAGTACCGCGACGAGGCCCGTCCCCGGGCAGGCCTCCTGCGCGGTCGTGAGTTCACCATGAAGGACGCCTACTCGTTCGACGTGTCCGACGCCGGGCTCGACGCGAGCTACCAGGCGCAGCGCGACGCCTACGAGCGCATCTTCACGCGGCTCGGCCTGGAGTACGAAATCGTGCAGGCCGACGCCGGCGCGATGGGCGGTTCGCGGAGCGAGGAGTTCCTGCACCCCACCGCGGTCGGTGAGGACACCTTCGTGCGTTCGGCCGGCGGGTACGCCGCCAACGTCGAGGCTTACACCACCGAGGTCCCGGAGGCCCGCCCCATCGAGGGTCTGGCACCCGCGACGGTCTTCGATTCGCCGAACACCCCGACGATCTCGACGCTCGTCGACCTCGCCAACGAGCGACACCCGCGCGACGACGGACGGGCCTGGACGGCCGCCGACACGCTCAAGAACGTCGTGCTGGCACTGCGGCACCTCGACGGCACGCGCGAGCTGGTCGTCATCGGCCTGCCGGGCGACCGCGACGTCGACCTCAAGCGCGTCGAGGTGGCCTTCAGCCCCGCGGAGGTGGAGGCCGCGACCGAAGCGGACTTCGCCGCGAACGCCGGGCTCGTCAAGGGCTACATCGGACCGTGGTCCCCGCAGGGGCCCGTCCTCGGTGAGGAGTCGGCAACGGAGATCCGGTACTTCCTCGACCCTCGGGTCGTCGACGGCACCGAGTGGATCACCGGCGCGAACGTCGATCAGCAGCACGTCTTCGGCCTCGTCGCCGGGCGCGACTTCACCGCCGACGGCTTCGTCGAGGCGGCGGAAGTCCGCGCCGGCGACCCCGCGCCCGACGGCTCCGGACCGGTCGAGCTCGCTCGAGGCATGGAGATCGGACACGTCTTCCAGCTCGGGCGCAAGTACGCCGAGGCGCTCGGACTGAAGGTGCTCGACGAGAACGGCAAGCTCGTCACGGTGACCATGGGCTCCTACGGCATCGGGATCACGCGCATCCTCGCGATCATCGCCGAGGGCAACAACGACGAGCGCGGTCTCATCTGGCCGAAGGCCGTCGCCCCGTTCGACGTGCACGTCGTCGCAGCAGGACGCGACGCGGCGATCTTCGAGGTGGCCGAGGAACTCGTGGCCTCGCTCGAGGCGAGCGGGAAGGACGTCCTCTACGACGACCGCACCGGCAAGGTGTCCCCGGGTGTCAAGTTCGGCGACGCCGAGCTGATCGGCGTGCCCGTCGTGGTGGTCGTCGGTCGCGAGGCCACCGAGGGCTTCGTCGAGCTCTGGGACCGGGCCGCCGGCACGAAGGACCGGGTCGCGATCGCCGACCTCGCCCTCTGAGCCGCGAGAGCGCAGGAGCGGTCGTCATCCCCGTCTTGATGACGGCCGCTACTGCGCTCTCGTGCTGAGGCGGTAGCCGGCTCCGCGGACGGTCGCGATGGCGTCCTTGCCGATCTTGTTCCGGAGATACCGCACGTAGACGTCGACGACGTTCGAACCGGGATCGAAGTCGTAGCCCCAGACCCGGCTGAGGAGCTCCTCCCGGCTGAGGATCTGGTCCGGGTGGCGGAAGAACTCCTCGGCGAGGGCGAACTCGCGGGTGGACAGCTCGACCGGCACACCATCGACGAGGACGCGCCGTTCGCGCAGCTCGAGCTCCAGATGCCCGACCGACAGCCGTTCCTGGACGGCGGTGGTGGACGCCGGTGCCCGCTCCGCCAGGCGTCGGCGGATCCTGGCCAGGAGCTCCTCGAACCGGAAGGGCTTCGACATGTAGTCGTTCGCCCCGCCGTCGAGGCCCGCCACGAGGTCTCGCGCGGAATCGCGGGCGGTCAGGATGATGACGGGGAGCTCGCTGCCGTCGTCGCGGAGCCGTCTGAGCACCTCGAAGCCGTCGACGCCGGGGAGTCCGATGTCGAGGACGAGCAGGTCGAAGTCGCCGCTCTCCGCCAGCTCGACGACCTGCGATCCGTCGACCGTCACGTCCGCCGTGTGGCCGGCGGCACGCAGGCCCTTGCTCACGAACGCGGAGATCCGCGTCTCGTCCTCGGCGACCAGGATCCGGCTCATGCGTGGTCCTCCGGCGCACTCCGCCGAGCCGAGGTGTCGACGAGGTCCGGGAAGTCGTCCTCAGGGGACGGTGCTCGCGAGCGTGGTGGTGCGTCGTTCGCGGAGCGTGCATCGCCGGGTGTCGGCCCGGCCTGCATCGCCGCGGTCGTCTGAGCCTCAGCGGCGTCCTGAGCAGCTTGCGCCTCTCGCAGCGCGATCGCCTGGGCCATCGCGCTGCGGGGGATCGCCGCGGTCTCGTCCGGGTCGAGGTCGAGGTCCGCGTCGGACCCCTCGTCGTCGTCCGCCACCGCGAGCGGCAGTCGGATGCTGAAGAGGGAGCCGGCCTGCTGCGTGTCCTCGACCTCGGCCCACCCGCCGTGTGCCGCGGCGATCGCCTGCACGATCGACAGGCCGAGGCCGGAGCCTGCGACACCCCGTCCACCGCTCACCCGGGTGAACCGGTCGAAGATGCGTTCGCGGAGCGCCTCCGGCACCCCGGGCCCGTCGTCGGCGACGGAGAGCACGAGCGCCGGGTCGTCCGACTCGTCGAACCGGCTCGAGATCACGATCGTCGACCCGGCCGGGGAGTACTTCGCGGCGTTGTCCGCGAGCTGCAGCCAGGCCTGGGCCAAGCGCCCGGCGTCGACGTCCGCGGTGAGTGCGGCCTGCTCGCCCAGGGTCCACTCGTGTTCGGTCGAGATCGCCGTGGCCTTCTCGTGGACCGAGGCGGTGAACGCCTCGATGTCGACCGGTTCCCGGTCGAGGGTCGACGCGAGTCCGGCCGTCGAGAGTTCCGTGATGTCGGCGACGAGGGAGCTCATCCGGTCGAGTTCGTCGAGGGCGAGGTCGCGGGTGGCGGCCACCTCCGCGGGGTCGGACGGATCAAGGAGCTCGAGGTGTCCGCGCACGATGGTCAGCGGCGTCTTCAGCTCGTGGCCGACGTCGTCGAGCAGCTGGCGTTGACTGGTGAAGGCCTCGTCGAGCCGGTCCAGCATGCCGTTCACGGTCGTGGTGAGCTCCGAGACGTCGTCGCGACCGACGACCGGGATCCGCTCGTCGAGGTCCGACTCGGTGATGCGGGCGGCGGCGTCCCGCAGCAGTCGGATCGGGTGGAGCAGTCCACCCGCGAGCTGCCAGCCGACGAGGCCGAGCAGGAGCAGGCACACCACGGCGACGACGATCTCGACGGCGAGGATGCCTCGGGACTCCGCGAGTGCCGCGTGCACGTCGGTGGCGATGACGACGTGGGCCACACTCGGGTCGCCGACGACCTGCACCGGGATGATCGCGTACCGCACGGTGCGGTCACCGGTGGCCTCACCGGTCACGACGCCGCGGGACGATCGGGCCGTGATGGTGTCGAGGAGCTGCGGGTCGTCGTCCAGGCGGAAGGCGGACGGGGCGCTGGGCGCGACCGTCGAGCCGTCGGCGCGCACACCGATGGCGGTCTCGTCCTCGGCGAAGATCCAGCGTCGCATCACCGCGTCGACTGCCGCGTCGCTCGTCGCCGGGGCATCGGCGGAGTCGCCTGAACCGACCACCATGAAGGCGATGAGCTCGGCGCTGTGCTCCAGGCGGGCGTCGATGGTCGCGAGGGTCTGCTGTCGGCCGAGCGTGTAGGTGGAGACGCCCACGAGCGTCATCGCGAGCGTCGTCGCGAGCAGGATCGCGACGAGGATCCGCACCCTCGTGCTCCGCATGACGTTCCGCAGCTCGCCCAAGACCATTGGCCAATCATGTCACCCGCCCCGAGACGCGGTCGAGCCGGGAGCGGGACCCTCGAGGACGCGCGGCGGCTTCCCAGCTGGGTGGATGACGTACCCCTCGGCATCCGGTACCGTAGACAGACGGGTTCGGCAGCACGGCAGCAGCATGCCCGTCGTGCCGCTGCACGTCTTGCCGCGGCACCACCAGTTGAATAGAGGAGGCCATCGATGGACATCGATCTCGGTTTGTTGAAGTCGATCGAACGCGAGAAGGAGATCCCGTTCGAGGAGCTCGTCGTGATCATCGAGCAGGCCATCCTGAGTGCGTACCTGAAGAGCACCGAGGGTACCGACACCACCTCGCGCGGCGACGTCCCGGCGGCCCGGGTCCAGCTCGACCGCAAGACCGGCCACGTCGGGGTGTTCGTGCCCGAGTTCGACGACGAGGGTGTCCTGATCGGAGAGGCCGAGAGCACGCCGGACGACTTCGGCCGCATCGCCGCCTTCGCCGCGAAGCAGGTCATCTTCCAGCGGCTCCGCGACATCCAGGACGACGCCGTCCTCGGCGAGTTCAAGGGCCGCGAGGGCGACATCATCGCGGGCGTCATCCAGCAGGGCCCGAACCCGCGCATGATCCACGTCGACCTCGGCACCATCGAGGCGATCCTTCCGCCCGAGGAGCAGGTGGCCGGTGAGGAGTACCCGCACGGTGCACGCATCCGCGTGTACGTGACGAGCGTGACGAAGGGCCTCAAGGGTCCGCAGATCACCGTCTCGCGCACCCACCCCGGACTCGTACGGAAGCTGTTCGCCTTGGAGGTCCCGGAGATCGCATCCGGCATCGTCGAGATCGTCTCACTCGCTCGCGAGGCCGGACACCGGACCAAGATCGCGGTGAAGGCGAACGACCCGAGCATCAACGCCAAGGGCGCCTGCATCGGTGAGCTCGGGCGTCGTGTCCGCGCGGTCACCGACGAGCTGGGTGCCGAGAAGATCGACATCGTCGACTACTCGCCCGACCTGCCGACGTTCGTCGCGAACGCGCTCTCGCCGGCCAAGGTGACGAGCTCGTACGTCATCGACCAGTCGCTCAAGGCCGTCCGGGCGCTCGTGCCGGACTACCAGCTGTCGCTCGCGATCGGCAAGGAGGGGCAGAACGCCCGTCTCGCCGCCAAGCTCACCGGCGCCAAGATCGACATCCAGCCGGACTCGATCCTCGAATCGGACTGAGCCGGATGGAACCGGTGCGGACCTGCGTCGGCTGTCGCCGTCGCGAGCCGCGGTCGGCACTGCTGCGCGTCGTCGCGGTCGAGGGGGCGCTCGTCCCCGACGCTGCGGCGCGCCTGCCGGGCCGCGGATCCTGGGTGCACCCGACGTCGGCGTGCGTCGACCAGGCGGTGCAGCGTCGGGCGTTCACGAGGGCGCTCAGACTGACCGCGGGACCCGACGCGTCGGCGGTCCGGGCCTTCGTGTCGACGGAACCGGCCGTGCCGACGGCTGAATGACGTCGTCGGGCTCGAACGACCCGCTCACGATCCGGTGGTGAGCCCGCACCCAGGGTCGGGGTGTACGATAGTGAGTGCACGCGAGAGCGCTCCGGCGCACACCGTGCTTCCCACCGCAGGTATCAGGCCCGGATCCCGGGCCTCCATCCTGCTGCCGCCCCACCCGGGTGCGGCATTCCGAGAGAACAGGCTGAACGGCTAATGGACAACTCATGAGCGGCTCGAAATGAGCACCGTCCACCACTAACGCTTGCCCCTGCCTGGGTGCAAGCTCAGACAGGAGAATTGTGGCTGCAAAACCACGTGTACACGAGATCGCATCCGAACTCGGAGTAGACAGCAAGATCGCCATGGCGAAGCTCAAGGAATTGGGCGAGTTCGTCAAGGGACCGTCTTCCAGTATCGAACCGCCGGTGGCCCGCAAGCTGCGCGCCGCCCTCGAGGCCGAGGGCGCGAAGGCGTCAGCCGCCCCCGCCGCCCCGGCGAAGCGTCCGGCCACGCCCGGCGCTCCGACCCCGGGTCCCGCCGCACCCAAGGCTCCGGCCCCCGCGGCACCCGCCCCCAAGGCCGAGGCGCCTGCTGCGCCTGCGCCGAAGCAGGCCGCCCCAGGCCCGAAGGCTCCGGCCGCCCCCGCCCCTGCGGCGGAGGCACCCGCAGCTGCTGCTCCGGCGGCACCGTCCGCACCCGCGGCTCCGGCCGCCGGCGACTCGCCCTCCGGCGACGCCGCGAAGCCGGGCGGCCCCCGTCCCGGTGCTCCGCGTCCGGGGAACAACCCGTTCGCGTCCTCGCAGGGCATGGGCCAGCGCCCGACTGGCACGCCGCGTCCGGGGAACAACCCGTTCGCAGCGGCTCAGGGCATGGGTCAGCGTCCGAACCCCAGCAACATCCCGCGTCCGCAGGCTCCGCGCCCCGGCTCGCCCCGTCCGGGCGTCGGCCAGGGTCAGCGTCCCGGTGGTCCCGGTCGTCCGGGTGGCGCAGGTCGTCCCGCCGGTGGCGGCGGCTTCCGTCCCGGTGGCGCCGGTGGCGGTTTCCGTCCCGGTGGTGCCCCCGGTGGTGCACCCGCCGGTGGATTCGCGGGTCGCCCCGGTGGCGGCGGCGGTCGTGGTCGCGGACCCGGCGGTGGTACCGCAGGTGCCTTCGGTCGCGGTGGCGGCAAGAGCAAGGCACGGAAGTCGAAGCGGACGAAGAGGGCCGAATTCGAGCTGCGGGAAGCCCCGTCGCTCGGCGGCGTGAGCGTCCCCCGCGGCGACGGCAACACCATCATCCGTCTGCGTCGTGGCGCGTCCATCTCGGACTTCGCCGACAAGATCGACGCCAGCCCCGGCAACCTCGTCACCGTGCTGTTCCACCTCGGTGAGATGGCGACGGCGACGGAATCCCTCGACGAGGCGACCTTCGACGTGCTCGGTTCCGAGCTCGGCTACAAGATCCAGATGGTCTCGCCCGAGGACGAGGACCGGGAGCTCCTCGAGGGCTTCGACATCGACCTCGACCAGGAGCTGGAGGACGAGTCCGACGAGGACCTCGCCATCCGTCCTCCCGTGGTCACCGTCATGGGTCACGTCGACCACGGTAAGACGCGCCTCCTCGACGCCATCCGCAACGCGAACGTCGTCGCCGGCGAGGCCGGTGGCATCACGCAGCACATCGGTGCGTACCAGGTCGTCGCGGAGCACGAGGGCATCGAGCGTCCGATCACTTTCATCGACACCCCGGGTCACGAGGCGTTCACCGCCATGCGTGCTCGTGGTGCGCAGGTCACCGACATCGCGATCCTCGTGGTCGCGGCCGACGACGGCATCATGCCGCAGACGGTGGAGGCCTTGAACCACGCGCAGGCGGCCAACGTGCCGATCGTCGTCGCGGTCAACAAGGTGGACAAGCCCGACGCCAACCCGGCCAAGGTGCGCCAGCAGCTGACCGAATACGGCCTCGTCGCCGAGGAGTACGGCGGAGACGTCATGTTCGTCGACGTCTCGGCTCGTGCCGGCACCGGCATCAAGGACCTCCTCGACGCCGTGCTGCTCACCGCGGACGCCGGTCTCGACCTGCGCGCCAACCCGAACAAGGATGCACGCGGTGTGGCCATCGAGGCCAAGCTCGACAAGGGCCGCGGTTCCGTCGCGACCGTCCTCATCCAGTCGGGTACGCTCCGCGTCGGTGACGCGATCGTCGCCGGTACGGCCTACGGCCGCGTCCGTGCGATGGTCGACGAGAACGGCGACACCGTCGCCGAGGCGGGTCCCTCGCGTCCCGTCCAGGTGCAGGGCCTCTCGAGTGTTCCTCGGGCCGGCGACACCTTCCTCGTCACCGAGGAGGACCGCACCGCGCGTCAGATCGCCGAGAAGCGTGAAGCCGCGGAGCGCAACGCCGCTCTGGCCAAGGCTCGCAAGCGCATCTCGCTCGAGGACTTCACCCGTGCACTCGAAGAGGGCAAGGTCGAGTCGCTCAACCTCATCATCAAGGGTGACGTCTCCGGTGCCGTCGAGGCACTCGAGGAGTCGCTGCTCAAGATCGACGTCGACGACAGCGTCCAGCTGCGGATCATCCACCGCGGTGTCGGTGCGGTCACCGAGTCCGACGTCAACCTCGCCACGATCGACAACGCGATCATCATCGGGTTCAACGTGCGCCCCGACCCGAAGGCCCGCGAGCGTGCGGCCCGTGAGGGTGTGGACGTCCGGTTCTACTCGGTCATCTACAACGCACTCGAGGACGTCGAGCAGAGCCTCACCGGCATGCTCAAGCCCGAGTACGAAGAGGTGCAGTCCGGTGTCGCAGAGATCCGCGAGGTGTTCCGTTCCTCCAAGTTCGGCAACATCGCGGGTGTCATCGTCCGCTCGGGCACGATCACGAGGAACGCCAAGGCGCGGGTCATCCGCGACGGCGTCGTGGTCGGCGACAGCCTGGCGATCGAATCGCTGCGTCGGTTCAAGGACGACGTCACCGAGGTGCGTACGGACTTCGAGGCCGGTATCGGTCTCGGCAAGTTCAACGACATCCAGATCGGTGACGAGATCGAGACGATCGAAATGAAGGAGAAGCCGCGCGGCTAGTCCGCTCGGCCGGTCCCCGTCGTCCTCCTCCGGGAGGGCGGCGGGGATTCCTGCTTGTATTGTGTGTGCAGCATCCGTCGGGCGGCCCTCCGCCCGACGGTCATCAGAGGAGGACGAGATGGCAGAGAACCCCAGGGCCCGCAAGTTGGCGGACCGCATCAAGGAAGTCATCGCCAAACGGCTCGACAAGGGCATCCGCGACCCGCGGCTCGGCTTCGTGACGATCACCGACGTACAGGTGACCGGCGACCTCCAGCACGCGAACGTGTTCTACACGGTGTACGGCTCCGACGAGGAACGCGCCGACACCTCGGCCGCGCTCGAGTCCGCCAAGGGCCTGCTGCGTGCCGAGATCGGCCGCAACATCAACACCCGGCTGACCCCGAGCCTCGATTTCTTCCTCGACGCGATCCCGGAGAACGCGCAGCACATCGAAGACCTGCTGCGTGAGGCGAAGAACCGCGACACCGAGGTGGCCGGGCTTGCCGCCGGTGCCGCCTACGCCGGCGACGAGGACCCCTACGTCAAGCCGCGCGACGTGGACGCCGAGGACTAGACACCTCGCATCAGCCCTTCGGCAGGCTCAGGGACCGGGATTCCGTCATCCGGTCACTGAGCCTGTCGGCGTGCGCCCTTCGACAAGCTCAGGGACCGATTCGGGCTCAGGGACCGGGTGGGGCTGAGGGACCGGTCAGTCGTGGGGGAGGGCGTACCCGCCGTCGACGCGCACCGCGAGGCGGTCGGCGACCAGTCCGGCGAGTGCGCGGTCGAACTGCTCGCGGTCGGGCCAGAGCGCCCGGAGCTCCTCGTCCGTCAGTGAGCGGTGGGTCGAGCGGAGCTCGGCCATGATGATGCCCCGGACCTGTCGGTCGCTGCCCGCGAACTGCTTCTGCTTCGTCTTGACCGGCCCGTCGTAGGCCGGGTATCCCGCCGCGCGCCACGCGCACACCTCGCGGAGCGGACACTCCTCGCACCGCGGTGCTCGAGCCGTGCAGACCACCGCGCCGATCTCCATCAGCCCGGCGTTGAAGACGGCTGCCTCCGAGCGGGACTCCGGCAGGAGCGCCTCCATGGCGGGGAGGTCCGCCTTGGCGTTCGGTGGGCCGGGCTCGCCTTGGCCGCGGACGGCTCGGGCGATGACCCGTCGGGTGTTCGTGTCCACCACCGGGTGCCGGTCCCCGTAGGCGAAGACGGCGACGGCGCGGGCGGTGTAGTCGCCGATGCCGGTGAGCGCCAGGAGCTGGTCCACGTCCGACGGGACGATGCCGTCGTGCCGTTCGGCGATCTGGGTGGCCGCCGCATGGAGCCAGAGCGCTCGGCGCGGATAGCCGAGTCGGCCCCAGGCGCGGACGGCTTCGGCCGGTGGTTCGGCCGCCAGGTCGGCGGGCGTCGGCCAGCGCCCGAGCCACTCCTCGAGCCGCGGGATCACCCGGCTGACCTGCGTCTGCTGGAGCATGAACTCCGACACGAGCGTGCCCCAGGCGGGGAACCCCGGGCGTCGCCACGGGAGGTCGCGCGCGTTGGTGCGGAACCATCGCGTCACGAGCGGGGCGAGGTCGGAGGGTTCGGGCGGCACCGCACCAGCCTACGATCCGCGCGGGTAGGCTCGGCGCCATGAAGCTCGTCACGACACCACGGATCGAGTTGCTCCGGCAGCTGCGAGACCAGTTCCAGCGGGACTACCCACGAGGCCGCACCCTCATCGCGGTGGACGGCGTCAGCGGCTCTGGCACGGCGGCGTTCGCCGACGGACTGGCCGAGGTGTTCGACGAGGCCGGACGCGCGGTGTTCCGCGCCTCGATCGACGACTTCCACCGTCCTCGCGAGGAACGGTACGCGCGGGGGCGGGACTCGGCCGAGGGCTACTGGCTCGACTCGTTCGACTATTCGCTGTTCCGCCGGGTGCTCGTCGAGCCCTTCCGCCTGGCGGGTAGCGCCGGCTTCCAACTCGTCGGGTTCGACGAGCAGCGCGACGTCGGCGCTCCCTTGCGTTGGACGACCGGCCCGCAGGACGCCGTCCTCATCGTCGACGGCGTCTTCCTGAACCGTCCCGAGCTCCGCGGCCTCTGGCATGCGTCGGTCTGGCTCGACGTCCCGATGGCGACGGCCTACGAGCGGCTGCACGAGCGCCTCGGCGTCGACGCCGACCCGACGGCGCCGTCCAACGCGCGCTACGTGGGCGGGCAGGCGCTCTACCGGAAGGACGACGACCCGACCGCGCGGGCGACCGCCCTCGTGGACAACACGGACGAGCGGCACCCACGGCGGATCTTCGCCGACTTCTGCTGAGCGCCGCCGCCCAGGTGTGCTCCGGCCGCCCGGCGGTGCCGACCGCCGCTGGTACCGTTGCAAGGTGGTCGAGAACAGCACAGCAGCACCCGGGTCGGCGTCCGCCCGTCCCGGTATCCTCCTCATCGACAAACCGCAGGGTCACACCTCCCACGACGCGGTCGCCCGGGTGCGACGGCTCGCCGGCACGCGCAAGGTGGGGCATGCGGGAACGCTCGATCCCATGGCCACCGGGCTGCTCGTGTTGGGCACGCGCTCGTCGACCCGACTACTGACGTTCATCGTCGGTCTCGACAAGGAATACACGGCGACCATCCGCCTCGGCGCGGCGACCTCCACCGACGACGCCGAAGGTGAGGTCACCGAGCGCGCCGACCAGGCCGCGGTGGCTGCCGTGGACGACGACGCGATCATCGCCGCGATCCGTCCGCTGACGGGCGACATCGAGCAGGTGCCGAGCACGGTGAGCGCCATCAAGGTGGGCGGGAAGCGCGCCTACGCCCTGGCCCGCGAGGGGATCGAGGTGGAGCTGAAGTCCCGTGCGGTCACCGTCAGTGCGTTCGACGTGCTGGCCATCCGTCGGGATGGTGCGGCCGTCGACGTCGACGTCCGGGTCGTCTGCTCCTCCGGCACCTACATCCGTGCCCTCGCCCGCGACCTGGGGGCTTCCCTCGGCGTCGGCGGCCATCTCACCGCGCTTCGCCGGACCCGGATCGGACCCTTCGACGTCACAGACGCGTCGACGATCGACGACCTCGACGTTGAGACGGCGCTGTTGCACCCGGCCGACGTCGCGAAGCGCCTGTTCGGTGCCCTCGAGCTCACGGAGCAGGAGGCGGTCGACCTCGGCCACGGGAAGCGGCTCGAACGCGAGCTGCCGGCCGGCCACACCGGTCCGATCGCCGCCGTCGCACCGGAGGGCCGACTGGTGGGGCTCGTCGAGCGCCGTGGCGGTTCGCTCAAGTCGGTCGTGAACTTCCCGGCGGAGGAATCGGCATGATCGAGTGGTTCACCCTCGCCCAGATCGCGGTCGCGGTCGTGGCCGGGCTCCTCTGCATCGTGCTCGGGTTCGCCGGGCGCGCGCCGAACGACCTGACGATGGGGGCGACGGCACTCGTCGAGGTCCTCCTCATCGCGCAACTGGTGGTGGCGATCGCCGCGCCCGCGTTCGGGAACACCGCCACGGGGAGTGTGCCCGAGTTCTACACCTACCTCGTCTCCGCGATGATCCTGCCGATCGCCGGCGGGTTCTGGGCGCTCGTCGAGCGCACCCGATGGTCGACGGTCGTCCTCGGCGTCGTCTGTCTCGCGATCGCGGTGATGCTCTACCGCATGGAGCAGATCTGGACCGTCCAGCTCGGCTGACCGTCGGCGCACCGACGGCGGTTGAGGACGACGGCACCGCAGCTCGTGTGACCGTCGCGAAGTGTCTGGGCGAGGGCCTGCGTCGCATAGAATCGTCGGGTCATGCCTCTCCCCACCACCGCTCCAGCCCGCCCACGCGTCCGTGGTGTCGGGGTCGTGCTCGTCGCCGTCTACGGCATCCTGGCGCTCGCCGCCACCGGCCGGTCCGTGGTGCAGATCACGACCAAGTTCGACGAGGCGCCACTGGCCTATCTGCTCTCGGCCGTCGCCGCGGTGGTGTACATCCTGGCGACCGTCTCGCTCGTCGCTCCAGGCGCCGTCTGGCGGCGGATCGCCTGGGCCACGATCTCCTTCGAGCTCGCCGGGGTCCTGATCGTCGGCTTGCTGAGCCTGCTCGATCCCGAGCTGTTCCCCCACGACACGGTCTGGTCCGGCTTCGGCCGCGGTTATGTCTACATCCCGCTCGTCCTCCCGGTCCTCGGACTGTGGTGGTTGGCCGGACATCGGCGTACCGGCAAATGATCACGTTCACCGAGCTCGACCAGGTCCCCGACGCGTTCGGACCGTCGGCCGTCACCATCGGCAAGTTCGACGGCGTCCACACGGGTCACCGCGCGGTCGTCGCCGCGCTCCTCGAGGAAGCCGCGGCAGCCGGTCTCAGCTCCGTCGCCGTCACCTTCGACCGCAACCCGCTGAGTCTCATCAACCCCGACCGCTGCCCGGCGTCGCTCGTGAGCAACGAGCAGAAGCTCGGTCTCCTGGCGGACGCCGGGGTCGACGCGGCCCTGCTGCTGCGCTTCGACCAGACACTGGCCCAGCTCACGCCGGAGGAGTTCGTCACCTCGATCCTCGTCGGAGCATTGCACGCCAGGACGGTGCTCGTCGGCGAGGACTTCCGTTTCGGCCATCGCGGCCTCGGAACGGTCGCCACGCTCAAGTCGTTCGGTGAGGTCTACGGCTTCTCCGTGCGCGTCGTCGACGACGTCCGTCCCGGCGGCGGGCGTCGGGTGTCGTCCACCTGGATCCGCGAACTCCTCGAGGAGGGTGACGTCCGCGAGGCGTCGCGACTCCTCGGTCGTCCGCCCGGCGTGCGGGGCGTCGTCGTCCACGGTGCCAAGCGTGGCCGGGAACTCGGCTTCCCGACCGCCAACCTGTCTCCCGATTCGCAGGGCCTCATCCCCGCGGACGGCGTGTACGCGGGTTGGCTGTTCTGGCGAGGACGCCGGTATCCGGCGGCGATCTCGGTCGGGAACAACCCGACCTTCGACGGCGTCCCGCAGAAACAGGTCGAGGCCTACGTCCTCGACGAGACCGATCTCGACCTCTACGACGACGAGGTCGAGGTGCAGTTCGTCGAGCGCATCCGCGGCATGGTCGCGTTCACCGGGATCGAGCCGCTCATCGTGCAGATGACCGACGACGTCGAGCGCGCGCGCCGGATGCTGTCCTAGCCGACGCGCCGCGTCTCGGGGTGTCTCCGACTCGCATGGACGTGCCGATCGATAGGCTGGTGAACGCCCGTTCGGGCCACATCACCCGGGGGAATCCAACCATGCACTCACGTCTTCGTGTCCTGCCTGCGCTCATCGCGGGTCTCCTGCTCCTGGTCGGCTGTGCGCCGCAAGCGGCTGCGCCGAGTGCCAGCCCGACGACGACCGCAACATCGTCCACACCCACGGCGGCACCCGCGCCGGTGGCCTCGCGCGTCGTCATCGGCGCGGAGACCGTGGAGGTCGTCGCGGAGGACGACACGCTGATCGCCTCTGCGCGCTACTTCGACCCCGCCGCATCGCTCGTTGCAGCCCTCACGGCCGCGTTCGGCGCAGACCCCGTCGTCTCGGCCGATCCCGCTGGGAACGAGACGGCACCCGGCACCCGCTACACCTGGGGTGGCCTGGCCGTCGTCGATCGCGAGGTCGAGCAGAGCGAGCCGTACACCCCTGCGACGGTCGTGTTCGTCGAGTCCGCCGAGGAGTCGGGTGTCCGGATCGAGGTGGTCGGTGGCTACGCTGTGGGCGACGACACCGAAGCCGTGGCTGCGGAGGTCTCGGGTGCCGAGGGAGCCGCACCGGAGGATGTCCAGCGCTACACCCTGCCTGACGGTACGCCAGAGGTGTTCATCCGAGCCGACGTCACACCCATCCCGCCGGTGGTCGACGAGCCGGGAGTCGAATCCCGGTCCTGGGCGGTCGGCGTCATCGGTTCGGACGCCGCACCGATCGAGCGTGTGGTGGCGCCGTCCCCGAACTGGGGCGCGTGACTCCCGAAACCCCGCCCCTGTGGCGGGGGAGGGCCCTCGCGCTCGTCGGTATCGTGCTGGTCGCGGCGAACCTCCGCACGGCCGTCACCTCGCTGTCGCCGATCTTCGCCGAGATCGACGGCGACATCGGCGTGGGGTCGGTCGGGCTGGGGCTCCTCGGGATGCTGCCGCCACTGTGCTTCGCCCTCTTCGGCGTCTTCACCCCGCGACTCGTGCGTCGGCTGCACCTCGAGCCGGTGCTGCTCATCGCACTCGGGTCGATCGTGGCCGGGCACCTCATGCGCTCGCTCGCCCCCGACTTCGCCGTCCTCGCGATCGGGAGTGCGCTCTGCTTCGCCGGGATCGGCATCGGCAACGTCGTGCTCCCACCGCTGGTCAAGAAGTACTTCCCCGACCGCGTCGGCCTCGTCACCTCCCTCTATGCGACGGTCCTGTCGGTCAGCACGTTCATCCCGCCGCTGATCGCCGTACCGGTCGCCGATGCGGCGGGGTGGCAGGTGTCGCTCGGGGTGTGGTCCATCGTCGCCATGCTCGCCGTGCTGCCCTGGATCACGCTCATCGTCCGGGAGCGTCGAGACGCCCGGGCCGCCGCCGCGACGGACCCCGAGATCGAGGAGGTGCCCCGCGCCGGTCGCGTCCTCGTCCACCGCTCGCCGATCGCGTGGGCCATCGCGGCGGTGTTCGCCACCTCGTCGCTGAACGCCTACGCGATGTTCACCTGGCTCCCGACCATCGTCGGTGACGTCGCCGGCGTCACCCCGGCCCAGGGTGGCCTGCTGCTCTCGCTCTTCTCCGCGATGGGTGTCCCGGCGAGCCTGATCGTCCCGATGCTCGTCGCGAGGCTGCGGAACGTCGCCGTCCTCGTCTACGTCGCGAGCGCGTGCTTCGTGCTCGGCTATCTCGGGCTGCTCCTGTGGCCGGCGACGCTCACGTGGCTGTGGGTGCTGCTGGCCGGGCTCGGCCCGCTGCTGTTCCCGCTCGCCCTCGTGCTCATCAACCTGCGGACGGCGACCCACGAGGGCGCGGTCGCCCTGAGCGGCTTCGTGCAGAGCGTCGGCTACACCCTCGGCGCACTCGGCCCCCTGGTCGTGAGCCTGCTGCACGCCGTGACCGGATCGTGGACCGTCCCGCTGCTGCTCCTGCTGGCCACGGGCGCGCTGTGCGCCATCGCCGGCCGAATCACCGGCCGGCCGACGACGATCGAAGCCGATCTGGTGGCGCGCGATCGCTGACCGGTCTGTTTCGACCTCCGGACGGATCCCCGGCGACGATGCGCATCCGCGCACCGGCCTCTGCTCATCTGAGCGTGGGTACCAACAGGCGTTGTCCGGGTAGTGACGGCGTCCTAGGCTGGAGACGATCCGGAGGAGGCCCGAGGTGATCGAAAGCGACGAGCTGCTCGCGGTGCGCGCCGCGGAGCTGTACTACGACGAGACGAAGACCCAGGACGAGATCGGCGCGCTGCTCGGCATCACGCGGTGGAAGGTCGGTCGGCTTCTCGCCCAAGCCCGCGAACTCGGCTACATCCGCATCGAGATCGTGCACCCGCGCGCACGTCGCCTCCCACTCGAACGGGCGCTCCGCGAGCGCTTCGGACTCGTGGACGCGGTCGTCGTGCCGAGCCCGAGCGACAGTGCCGACCTCCACGAACGCGTCGCTCGCGCGGCGGCCGACTACCTCGGTGCCATGCGACCGGTGCCGCGGACGCTCGGCGTGAGCTGGGGGAGGACGCTGCGTGACATCGCCGACCACCTGTCCGACGGCTGGGCGACGGGACTCTCCGTCGTGCAGATCAACGGCGGCGTGAGCCTCAACCAGCGCGTCGGCACCGCGGCCGCCACGGCTGCACGGATCGCCGAGAAGGGCCGTGGCGACGTCACCCTGCTCCCGAGCCCGGCGATCTTCGAGCGCCTGGAGACGAAGCTGAGCATCGAGTCTGACCGCACCGTCGCGGAGGTGCTCCGCACGGCCGCAGCGGCCGACACCTACCTCTACGGTGCCGGCGTGGCCGGGCCCGACTCCGCCCTCGTCCACAGCGGGTACCTCACGGCCGCGGACGTCGACGTCCTGGTCGCACGCGGTGCCGTCGGGGACGTCGTGGGGCGCTACATCGACGCCGAGGGCATGATCGTCGACCCCACACTCGATGAGCGCACGGTCGGGCTCGGACTCGAAGCGCTCCGACGCGCCGGTCGCAGCATCGCGGTCATCGCCGGAGCGCAGAAGCACGCCGTCGCGAGAGCCGTCGTCAGCAGCGGCCTCTGCACCGTGCTCGTCACCGACGAGGCGACCGCGACCGCACTGCTCGCCGACCACGAACCATCATCCGCCAAGCAGCACACCCCGGAGCAGGATCTGCTCGGAAGGAACGCACCATGACCACTCCACCAGGCGACCTCGTGGCCAAGCCGACGGCGCTCGAACTCGTCGACGGCCCCGTCACCGACGCCAGCCTCAGACGCTACCTCGACGGCCTCGCGGGCGTCGACGCCGTCGGGCTCGAACAGCGCGCAGCGGACCTCGGCACTCGCTCGATCAAGACGACGTCGAAGGCCTGGGCCCTCGACCGCATCATCGAACTCATCGACCTCACCACCCTCGAGGGTGCCGACACCCCCGGGAAGGTGCGCTCCCTCGTGGCCAAGGCCATCACCCCGGACGCCGGCGATCCGTCCACACCGCGCGTCGCCGCGGTCTGCGTCTACGGCGACATGGTGCCGTACGCCGTCGAGGCGCTCGGCGCGGCGCACACGCAGCCTGGTGCGGCACACGACGCCGGCGGGATCAACGTCGCGGCGGTCGCGACGGCCTTCCCGAGCGGACGCGCCTCCCTCGCGGTCAAGCTGGCGGACACGGCCGACGCCGTCGACGCCGGAGCGGACGAGATCGACATGGTCATCGATCGGGGTGCGTTCCTCTCCGGCCGGTACGGCCAGGTCTTCGACGAGATCGTCGCGGTCAAGGAGGCCTGCCGTCGGAGCGACGGCACCTCGGCGCACCTCAAGGTCATCCTCGAGACCGGCGAGCTGAACACCTACGACAACGTGAAGCGCGCCTCCTGGCTCGCCATCCTCGCGGGCGGCGACTTCATCAAGACGTCCACCGGCAAGGTCGCGCCCGCCGCGACCCTCCCGGTGACCCTCCTCATGCTCGAGGTCGTCCGCGACTGGCACCGCCTCACCGGTGAGCAGATCGGTGTGAAGCCCGCCGGCGGCATCCGTTCCTCGAAGGACGCGATCAAGTACCTCGTGACCGTCGCGGAGACGGTCGGCGAGGAGTGGCTCCAGCCGCACCTGTTCCGCTTCGGTGCCTCGAGCCTCCTCAACGACGTGCTCCTGCAGCGTCAGAAACTCACCACCGGCCACTACTCCGGCCCCGACTACGTCACCATCGACTAGGACATCATGAGCTTCCTCGAATACGCACCAGCCCCGGAGTCCACCTCCGTCCTCCACCTCCGTTCCGAGTACGGCCTCTTCATCGACGGGGAGTTCACCGAGGGCACGGGTGGGACCTTCCAGACGATCTCGCCGAGCACCGAGCAGTCGATCGCGACGATCTCCGCGGCGAGTGACGCCGACGTCGATCGCGCCGTCACCGCCGCGCGGCGTGCCTACGACCGCGTCTGGTCGAAGCTGTCGGGCGCCGACCGCGGCAAGTACCTGTTCCGGATCGCGCGCCTCGTCCAGGAGCGCGCCCGCGAGCTCGCCGTGGCGGAGAGCCTCGACAACGGCAAGCCGATCAAGGAGTCCCGCGACGTCGACGTCCCGCTCGTCGCCGCCTGGTTCTTCTACTACGCCGGTTGGGCCGACAAGCTCGACTACGCGGGCCTCGGCGCGAACCCCCGTGCCCTCGGCGTGGCCGGGCAGGTCATCCCGTGGAACTTCCCGCTCCTCATGCTCGCGTGGAAGGTCGCACCGGCGCTCGCCGCAGGCAACACGGTCGTCATCAAGCCGGCCGAGACCACGCCGCTCACGGCACTCATCTTCGCTGAGATCCTCCAGCAGGCCGAGCTGCCGGCCGGTGTCGTGAACATCGTCACGGGTGCCGGAGCGACGGGGGCGGCGATCGTGCGCCACCCCGACGTCAACAAGGTCGCCTTCACCGGGTCGACCGCCGTCGGGCGCGAGATCGCGAAGACCATCGCCGGCAGCGACAAGCGCCTGACGCTCGAGCTCGGTGGCAAGGCCGCGAACATCGTGTTCGACGACGCACCGATCGACCAGGCCATCGAAGGCATCGTCAACGGCATCTTCTTCAACCAGGGTCACGTCTGCTGCGCCGGATCCCGGCTCCTCGTCCAGGAGAGCATCCACGACGAGGTCGTCGACCGCTTGAAGAGCCGTCTGCAGACGCTGCGCGTCGGCGACCCGCTCGACAAGAACACGGACGTCGGCGCGATCAACTCGGCCGAGCAGCTCGCCCGTATCCGCGAGCTCTCGGACATCGGCGAGCTCGAAGGCGCCGAACGGTGGAGCCCGGACTGCGAGTTGCCCGAGAACGGGTTCTGGTTCGCGCCGACGATCTTCACGAACGTGTCCACCAGCCACCGGATCGCCCGCGAGGAGATCTTCGGGCCGGTCCTCTCGGTCATGTCCTTCCGGACGCCCGCGGAGGCCATCGCGAAGGCGAACAACACCCCGTACGGACTGTCGGCCGGGATCTGGAGCGACAAGGGCAGCCGGATCCTCGCGGTCGCGGACAAGCTCCGCGCCGGCGTCATCTGGGCGAACACCTTCAACCGGTTCGATCCAGCCAGCCCGTTCGGCGGGTACCAGGAGTCGGGGTACGGCCGCGAGGGTGGTCGCCACGGGCTCGGCGCCTACCTCGCGCCGGCCGGTTCCGCAGTGTCCGCCCCCACCGCAGCTCCCAAGGCTGCCAAGAAGGGAGCCCAGCGATGAGCCGGCTCACCATCCCGAAGACCTACAAGCTCGCCATCGGCGGCAAGTTCCCACGCAGCGAATCCGGAAGGACGTACGAGGTGACGAACGCCAAGGGGGAGTTCCTCGCGAACGCATCGCTCGCCTCGCGGAAGGATGCCCGCGACGCGGTGGTCGCCGCACGATCGGCGCTGGCCGGGTGGTCGGGTGCCACCGCCTACAACCGCGGGCAGGTGCTGTACCGCATCGCCGAGCTGCTCGAGGGTCGGCGGGCGCAGTTCATCGAGGAGATCGTCCAGGCTGAAGGCGTCCCGCAGGCGAAGGCCGCAGCACAGGTCGACGAGGCCATCGACCTCTGGGTCTGGTACGCGGGCTGGGCGGACAAGTACGTCCAGGTGGTCGGGGGAGCGAACCCCGTCTCCGGTCCGTACTTCAACCTCTCGGTTCCGGAGCCGACGGGCGTCGTCGCGCTCATCGCGCCGCAGGACTCGTCGCTCCTCGGATTCGTGAGCGTCGTCGCTCCAGCGCTGGTCGCGGGGAACACGGTCGTCGTGATCGCGAGCGAGCGCCTGCCGCTCTCGTCGATCAGCCTCGCCGAGGTGCTCGCCACGAGTGACGTCCCCGGCGGCGTCGTGAACGTGCTGACCGGATCGCCGGCTGAGATGGCTCCGTGGCTCGCATCGCACGCCGACGTCAACGCGATCGACCTCGCCGGCGCCGGCGAGCTCGACTGGATCGAGCTCGAGGTCCTCGCGGCCGAGACGCTCAAACGGGTGGTCCGCCCGAACGGTTCCCGGGGCTCGGTCCTCGCGAGTCTCGACCGGATCACCGCGTTCACCGAGGTGAAGACCGTCTGGCACACGAAGGCGCTCTTGTAGCGACTCGTGGCACCCGCGTGGTGCTTGCACAGCGGCGCCCGGCTGTACAGCCGGGCGCCGCTGTCGTCGACGGGTCGTAACGTTGCACCCATGACCGAATCATCGACTCCGAAGCGCGTGCTCGTCACGGGTGCCACCGGCTACATCGGCGGGCGGCTCGTGCCGCGGCTGCTGGAGGCCGGATACACGGTCCGGGTGCTCGTGCGCTCGCCGCAGAAGCTCACCGACGTGCCCTGGCACGATCAGGTGGAGGTCGTCGAGGGTGATCTCGGTGACGCGGCTCAGGTCGCATCGGCCTGCGTGGACGTCGACGTCGTCTACTACCTCGTGCACTCCATGGGTGGCAAGGGCGACTTCGAGCAGACGGAGCTCGACGCCGCGGAGCACGTGGCCGCCGGCGCTGCCGCGGCAGGGGTGTCGCGCATCGTCTACCTCGGTGGCCTGCACCCCGAGGGCGTCGAGCTGTCGAAGCACCTGCGGTCTCGCACCGAGGTCGGGCGGATCCTGCTCGCCTCGGGCGTTCCGACGATCGTCCTGCAGGCCGGCGTGGTCATCGGTTCGGGATCGACCTCCTTCGAGATGATCCGCCATCTGACGGACATCCTGCCGTACATGCCGGCGCCGCGCTGGGTCCGGAACTTCATCCAGCCGATCGCGGTCCGTGACGTCCTGCACTACCTGCTGGCGAGCGCCGAGGTCGACCGCGACGTGAACCGGGCCTTCGACATCGGCGGCCCCGACGTCCTCCGGTACGGACAGATGATGAACGGCTATGCGGTCGAGGCCGGCCTCCCGCAGCGCCCGATCGCGCCGCTCCCGGTCCTCACCCCGTGGTTGGCCTCGCAGTGGGTGAACCTCGTGACCCCGATCCCGCGCCGGCTCGCGTCGCCGATCATCGAGTCGCTGCTCGTCGACTGCGTCATGGGCGACCACGACATCGACGCGGTCA
Source organism: Plantibacter sp. CFBP 8798 (assembly GCF_014841195.1). Lineage (NCBI taxonomy): Bacteria > Bacillati > Actinomycetota > Actinomycetes > Micrococcales > Microbacteriaceae > Plantibacter > Plantibacter sp. CFBP 8798. Next base: position 127,031 of record NZ_JACYTS010000004.1, on the reverse strand, counting down.
TCCCGCCGCCGGAGGGCGGTCTGACGGGGTACCGACGCGCGGTGCGCCTCGCGCTGCAGCGCATGCGCGACGGTGAGGTCGAGACCTCCTGGCGGAACGCGACCGTGGACGGCGCGCCGAGCGACCCGCTGCCGAGCGACCCCGACTGGGCCGGGCACACCGTCTACATCGATCTCAAGGAACGGAAGACCTCCGCGGGCGCCGACCGGCTCTTCTCGGTGATCGAGTCCATCGGCGGCGAGAACGGGTGGTACTCCTTCCCGTTGGCGTGGGCGATCCGTGGCTGGATGGACAAGCTCGTCGGTGGTGTCGGGTTGCGACGTGGTCGCGACGATCCGCAGCACCTGAGCGTCGGGGACGCCCTCGACTTCTGGCGCGTGGAGTACCTCGAACGGGGTCGGATGCTTCGCCTGCGCGCCGAGATGCGCGTGCCCGGTCTCGCGTGGCTGGAGATGAGCGCGACCCCGGTCGGGGACGGCTCGGTCTACCGGCAGCGCGCCGTCTTCTTCCCGAAGGGGCTCGGCGGACGCCTCTACTGGTTCGCGATCCTGCCGTTCCACGGGATCATCTTCAACGGGATGGCGAACCGCATCACGGAGGCGGCCGTCGCGCTGCCGTCCGAGTCCTCGGCCCAACGGAAGAGCCGGGTGGGGCCGGTGTCCCCGGAGGAGCACGAGGCGGTCGACTCCGCCGAGGCGGACCTGCAGGCCTCACGACCCACCCCGGAGGCCGCGGAGTAGCGTGGGCGTATGAGCGAACCCACCGTCGTCACCGTCACCGGAGCCGGAGGCCAGATCGGCTACTCCCTGCTCTTGCGCATCGCGTCAGGTCAGCTGCTGGGGCCGGACCGGCCCGTCGTCCTGCGCCTGCTCGAGATCCCGCAGGGTCTCGGAGCGGCCGAGGGGACGGCCTTGGAACTGCAGGACTGCGCGTTCCCGCTCCTGGCCGGGGTGGAGGCGACGACCGAGATGTCGCGCGCCTTCGACGGGGTGGACGTCGCCCTGCTCGTCGGTGCCCGTCCACGTGGTCCGGGCATGGAACGAGCCGACCTCCTCGCGGCCAACGGCGGGATCTTCGCACCGCAGGGCGCGGCGATCGGAGCCGGTGCGGCCGACGACGTGCGCGTCCTGGTGGTCGGCAACCCGGCCAACACGAACGCACTCATCGCGCAGTCGGCCGCCGCCGGGGTGCCGGCCGAACGGTTCACCGCCCTGACCCGACTCGACCACAACCGCGCCGTCGCGCAGTTGGCCGCCAAGACCGGCGCAGCCGTGTCCGAGATCGACGGCGTCGTGATCTGGGGCAATCACTCGGCGACCCAGGTGCCGGACCTCTCCCACGCGACGGTCGGTGGTCGTCCGGCCCTCGAACTCGTCGACGAGGAGTGGATCGCCGACGAGTTCATCCCACGGGTGGCGAAGCGCGGTGCGGAGATCATCGCGGTCCGGGGCTCGTCGTCCGCCGCCTCGGCCGCTGCCGCCGCCATCGATCACGTGCATGACTGGGTGAACGGCACGGCGACCCCGGGTCGGCCGGAGCGCTGGACGTCCGTGGCGCTCCCCTCGGAGGGCTGGTACGGCGTGCCGGAGGGGCTCGTGAGTTCGTTCCCGGCCCGCTCGGTCGACGGACGCTGGGAGGTCGTCGAGGGGCTCGACATCGCGCCCGTCTGGCAGCGGCGCATCGACGCCTCCGTGGCGGAACTCGAGGAGGAGCGGGCGGCGGTGCGGGCGCTCGACCTGCTCGGCTGACCCGGCGATCGCGTCCCGCGGACGGTTGCAAGGGGTACCCCCTGGGGGTATAGTTAGGGCTCCGATCCACTGAGGAGGACGCATGTCCGAAACCACCGCAACCACCACCTACCGGGTCGACGGCATGACCTGCGCGCACTGCGTGTCCGCCGTCACGACCGAGCTCTTCGCGCTCTCCGGCGTCGACGGGGTCGCCGTGGATCTCGACGCGGGGACGGTCACGGTCTCGGGCGCCTCGTCGGCCGACGAGGTGGCCATCGGTGCCGGCGTCCAGGAGGCCGGCTACACCCTCGTGGGTCGTCGCTGATGAGCGCGCCACTCATCCAGCTCGACCTCGACATCGAGGGCATGACCTGCGCGAGCTGCGTGGCACGCGTCGAGAAGCGGCTGACCGCGCTCGACGGTGTCGAGGCGCAGGTCAACCTCGCGACCGAACGGGCGACGGTGACCGCGCCCTCCTCCGTCACCGCGGACGAGCTGGTCGCGGCCGTCGCGAAGGCCGGCTACACGGCGACGGTGCGTCCGCCCGCTGACGAACGCGCCGCGGCGGACCGGGAGCAGACTCCGACCTCGGGAACGACGTCCGACCCCTCGGCGACCGTGACGACGCTGCGCACCCGCCTCCTCGTCAGCGCGGTGCTGGCGCTGCCCGTCGTGCTGCTCGCGATGATCCCCGCTTGGCAGTTCGACCACTGGCAGTGGCTCTCCCTCACGCTCGCGACGCCGGTCGTCTTCTGGGGTGGGTACCCGTTCCACCGGGCGACGTTCGCGACGCTGCGGCACGGCTCGGTGACGATGGACACCCTCATCACGCTCGGGACGGGGGCCGCGTACCTGTGGTCCGTCTGGGCGCTCTTCTTCGGCATGGCCGGGATGACGGGCATGCGGCACGAGTTCACCTTCTTCGCACCCGACGCCGACCCGTCGAGCGCGCTGTACCTCGAGATGGCCGCCGGCGTGACCGTCTTCCTGCTCGCCGGCCGTCTCATCGAGCAGCGGTCGAAGCGTGCGGCAGGCGAGGCGCTCCGGGACCTCATGACGCTGGGCGCCTCCGAGGTCTCCGTGCTCCGGCACCGTGCGGCGGACCCCGCTGACCTCATGGCGCCCACCCGGACCGAGGAACGGATCCCGATCGAGCAGCTGCTCGTCGGAGACCACTTCCTCGTGCGTCCCGGTGAGTCCGTCGCCACCGATGGAATCGTCGTCGAGGGGGCGGCGAGTGTCGACGAGAGTCTCGTCACGGGGGAGTCCGTCCCGGTCGAGCTCGTAGCCGGCTCGAGGGTCATCGGTGGCACGATCGCGCGCGGCGGCAGTCTCGTCGTGCGGGCGACGGCCGTCGGCGCCGAGACGCAGCTGGCGCGCATGGCGCAAGCGGTCGAGGCGGCGCAGCTCGGGAAGAGCCGGGTCCAACGGCTCGCCGACCGCGTCTCGAGCGTGTTCGTCCCGGTCGTCCTGGTGATCGCCCTCGGCACCGCCATCGTGTGGGCGCTCACCGGCTCGACCTTGGAGGCGGCGTTCACCGCCGCGGTCGCCGTCCTCATCATCGCCTGCCCGTGTGCGCTGGGGCTCGCGACCCCGGTGGCCCTCCTCGTCGGGACGGGGCGTGGCGCGCAGCTCGGTATCCTCATCGCCGGACCGGAGGCGCTCGAGCGGGCGAGCGGCATCGACCGCATCCTGCTCGACAAGACAGGGACGGTCACGTCCGGGCGGATGAGCGTCACGGAGGTCTGGGCGTCCGGTGCGACGGATGAGGTGCTCGCCCTCGGCGCGGCGCTCGAAGCGGCCTCCGAGCACCCCATCGCCGAGGCGATCGTCGCCGAAGCGACCCGCCGCGATGCAGCTCGTCCGGTGGTCTCGGACTTCGCGAGCCTCGAGGGGCTCGGCGTCACCGGCACGATCAACGGAGGAACCGTGTTGGCCGGACGTCCCGCCTTCGCGGAGGACCAGGGCTTCCGCATCGGGCCGGACGCGGCGAGCGCCCTGGCTGCAGCCGCGGAACGTGCGAGCACCGTGGTGGTCGTCGCCTGGGACGGCGAGGTCCGCGGCGTCGTCGAGGTCGCCGACACCGTGAAGCCGGAGGCCCGCGCCGCCATCGGACGTGCCGTGTCCCTGGGGATGACACCGGTACTCCTCACCGGCGACAACGCGGCCGTCGCAGCGCGGGTCGCGGGCGAGGTCGGGATCACCGAGGTGATCGCCGACGCGAGCCCCTCCGACAAGGTCGCCGCCGTCGAACGGCTCCAGGCGGCCGGTCACCGCGTCGCCATGATCGGCGACGGGGTGAACGACGCAGCGGCGATCGCCACGGCCGATCTCGGGATCGCCATGGGGACGGGTACGGATGCGGCCAAGGGCGCAGCCGACCTCAGCATCGTCTCCGGTTCCCTCGCCACGGCGATCGACGCCGTCCGGCTCTCCCGGCGGACGCTCGGGATCATCCGCGGCAACCTGTTCTGGGCGTTCGCCTACAACGTGGCGGCGATCCCGCTCGCCGCGCTCGGCCTCCTCAACCCGATGATCGCGGGTGCGGCGATGGCGTTCTCTAGCGTGTTCGTCGTGCTCAACAGCCTGCGCCTCCGCCGGTTCCGTCCCGCCGCCTGAGGTTACCCGTCGACCGGTGGGCTGCGGCGGATACACTGTCCGCAGAACCGGTCGACGTGGATGGGTGGTGGTGAGGTGTCCAGTCCGTGGCTGGCGGCCCCGGCGCGTGCCGAAGCGCAGCGCGGACTCGTCCGACGGCTCGTCCGCGAGTCGTGGGAACGGTCGATGGGCCGTCACCTCGACCCGGACAACCTCATGCCGGAGCTCGCCTTCGACGAGGACGAGTTGCGCGACCACCGGCTCGGGCACCCGCTCGCCGGCGTCCTCCCGGTGATCACCAAGCTGCTGGTCAACGACGCGGACGACGACTCCGGCATGCTCGTCGCGGTGGGCGACGCCATGGGCAGACTGCTCTGGGTGGACGGCGACCGTCATCTGCGGCGACGGGCGGAGGGCATGCTCTTCGTCGAGGGTGCCGGGTGGTCGGAGCGGGAGGTGGGGACGAGCGCCCCGGGCACCGCGCTCGAACTCGACCACGGCATCCAGATCCACGCGGCCGAGCACTTCAACCGCCTCGTGCACCCGTGGAGCTGCACGGCGGTCCCGGTGCACGATCCCGAGACCCGGCAGATCATCGGCGTGATCGACATCACCGGTGGCCCGCAGGCGGTCGCCTCACATGCGCTGCCGCTCATGGAGGCGACCGCGGCCGCCGTCGAGTCCGAGATCATGGTGCAGCGGCTGCGCGCGGTCGCCGACCGCCGGTTCACCGGTCGCCCACGCACGGACACACCCCGCCGGACGACCACGGTGCGGCCCGGCCTGCAGGCGCTCGGCCGTGACACCGGCCTGCTGGTCGGACACGGGGCGAGCCGCCCGACCGAGCTCAGCCGACGGCATGCCGAGATCCTGACCCTGCTGGCCTGGCACCACCAGGGCCTCAGCGCCGACGCGCTCGCCGGGCTGCTCTACGACGCGGACGAGGCGTCGGTCACCCTCCGGGCGGAGCTCGTCCGGCTGCGGAAGGTGCTCGGCGGGACCGCGCCGACACTCGTGCCGGCCTCGCGGCCGTACCGGCTCACCACCCCGCTCCAGCTCGACGCCCACCAGGTGCTGTCCCTCCTCGACCGCGGCGCCCACCGCGCCGCGCTCGCCGCGTACCCGGGCCCGCTCCTGCCGGACTCCACCGCCCCCGGTGTCGTCGACCTCCGCGACCGGGTCGCGACGCGCCTCCGCGAGGCGATGCTGACCGACGCCTCGGCGGACCTGCTGCATGACTACATCCGGACGGCGGCCGCGCCCGACGACGTCGAGGTCCTGCACGCCTGCCTCCGACTGCTGCCGCCGCGGTCACCGAAGCGTGCTGGCCTCGTCGCCCGCATCGAGGCGATCGACGCCGAGCTCTCGGTGTCCTGACGGCCGATCCGGTCCGCGGTCCTCGTCGCAACCTCCTGCAACCTCCTGCAACCTCCTGCCGACTAGCGTCGACGGCACGCACCTGAGCGGTGCGCCACCGACAATGTCGTCGAGAAGGAGTGACATGACCGTCTACGCCAACCCGGGTACCGAAGGTGCCGTGTTCAGCTACGCCCCCCGCTACGACCACTTCATCGGGGGCGAGTACGTCCCGCCCGCGAACGGGCAGTACTTCGAGAACCAGACCCCGGTCACCGGAGCCGTGTTCACCGAGATCGCCCGAGGCACCGCGGCCGACGTGGACCGAGCGGTCGAGGCGGGATGGAGGGCGTTCCCCGCCTGGTCGAAGACGAGCGTCGCCGAGCGCGCGGTGATCCTCAACCGCATCGCCGACCGCATGGAGGAGCACCTCGAGGAGATCGCCGTCGCCGAGAGCTGGGAGAACGGCAAGCCGGTCCGCGAGACCCTGGCCGCCGACATCCCCTTGGCGATCGACCACTTCCGCTATTTCGCGGGGGCGATCCGCGCTCAGGAGGGCGGCATCTCGGAACTCGACCACGACACGGTCGCCTACCACTTCCACGAACCGCTCGGCGTGGTCGGGCAGATCATCCCCTGGAACTTCCCGATCCTCATGGCGGTGTGGAAGCTCGCACCGGCGCTCGCCGCAGGCAACTGCGTCGTGCTGAAGCCGGCCGAGCAGACCCCGGCGTCGATCCATCTCATCGTCGACCTCGTGAAGGACCTGCTGCCGGCCGGCGTGCTCAACGTCGTCAACGGCTTCGGCATCGAGGCCGGCGCCCCGCTGGCCTCCCACCCGCGGATCCGGAAGATCGCGTTCACCGGTGAGACCACGACCGGTCGCCTGATCATGCAGTACGCGAGCGAGAACCTCATCCCCGTGACGCTGGAGCTCGGCGGCAAGAGCCCGAACGTGTTCTTCGAAGACGTGGCGCGCGAGCACGACCAGTACTACGAGAAGGCGCAGGAGGGCTTCAGTATGTTCGCCCTGAACCAGGGCGAGGTCTGCACCTGCCCAAGTCGGGCGCTCGTCCAGCGCTCCATCTACGACGGCTTCGTGGGCGACGCGCTGACCCGCATCGGCAAGATCAAGCAGGGCAACCCGCTCGACACCGACACGATGATCGGTGCCCAGGCGTCGAACGACCAGCTCGAGAAGATCCTCTCCTACATGGACATCGGCAAGCAAGGCGGCGCGAAGCTGCTCATCGGCGGCGAGCGAGCCGACCTCGGCGGTGAGTTGAGCGGCGGGTTCTACGTCCAGCCGACCGTCTTCGAGGGGACGAACGACATGCGAATCTTCCAGGAGGAGATCTTCGGGCCCGTGCTCGCACTCACGAGCTTCGCGGACTACGACGAGGCGATCTCCATCGCGAACGACACCCTCTACGGCCTCGGTGCCGGTGTGTGGAGCCGTGAGGCGACGACGCTGTACCGGGCCGGGCGGGCGATCGAGGCGGGACGCGTCTGGTCGAACACCTACCACCAGTACCCGGCGCACGCGGCGTTCGGCGGGTACAAGCAGTCGGGGATCGGCCGGGAGAACCACAAGATGATGCTCGACCACTACCAGCAGACGAAGAACCTGCTCGTGAGCTACGCGGAGGGGCCGATGGGCTTCTTCTGATCCACATCCCGGTCCCTGAGCCCCCACCCGGTCCCTGAGCTTGTCGAAGGGCGCCCTTCGACAGGCTCAGGGGCCGGCGGAGGGGAAGGGCCGGATACACGACATGACGAAGGAGGACAGCATGACCGGACGGGTCGACGTCACCGACGCTGCGGCCGCGCTGGTGCGGGAGATGACCGCGCTGCACGGACCGCTCATGTTCCATCAGTCCGGCGGATGCTGCGACGGGAGTTCGCCCATGTGCTACCCCGTCGGGATGTTCCGCACGGGCGCGGTCGACGTCCTGCTCGACTCGCTTGACGTGCCCGGGCTCGACGCGCCCGTCGAGGTCTACATGTCGCGTTCCCAGTTCGAGTACTGGAAGTACACGCACCTGACGATCGACGTGGTGCAGGGGCGCGGCAGCGGGTTCAGCGTCGAGGCCCCGACGGGGCAGCGCTTCCTCATCCGCTCGCGCATGCTCGACGACGCCGAACTCGAGCGGTTCGGACTCACCTAGAACGATCGCGGCCCAGGCTCCACCTGAAACGCCCTTTCTCGCGGATTGGCGCCTCAATTGCTGTCGAGAGTTGCTGACTGTTCGGATGCAGATTCGCGCGCCCCGGCGGAACGGCCGGCCAGGGGTACCAGCTGGTCGTGCCAGCTGAGTACGATCTCATTTGCCTCCGACCTAAGTTTCTCGGATTTTTCATGTGTTTCTGCTAAGTCTCGAAACGTTCGCCCAAGATGTGCTCGCTCGCGCCACGCGTCGGCTGACTTCATCTGGCCAGGTTGAAGTTCAGACCCATCGATGGCCAGCTTCGCTTCTGAGACTGCCTCCATAAGGGGCCCCAGCACGTCGGAAAAATCTGGGGCGACTCGCACGGCACGCAAAAGGCTCGTCACATGTGGGTGCAAGTCGATCGTTGATGCTGAATAGATAGTTGCCAGATCGAGCGCATCCCGAGCGATAGGAAGTAAGTCCGTGGCTTCTCGATGGAGTAACGCGAGTTGCTGCTGTTGATTTCGAGCCCTGACCCGTTTCCGTTGGTATGCCAAGTTTATGGCCTCATGCTGAGCGATTTTGATAGGATCTTTCTCCACCGCGGCGAGCCACGACGGCAAGAGCGAATCGACCTTCGCTAGTGCGTCGAGGAGCCCAGTGGGAGTCGCCTCCTCTGGCGATCCAGCAGCTTCCGCCTCTAGCTCAATCTGCCTAACTTCTTCTTGCAGCTCCACGAGCCGTTGGGCCAGTCGGTTAATCGAGAGTCGGTAGTCCGTGGTCGAGGGGTCCTGTAACCGCAATGAGGTCCAGTCAACGTACTGAGTGCGAGCAGTCAGAGCAACGAGCTCATCAGAATGCTCTGGGCCGAATGCCGGCACTGAGACGTAATTGAGCGGTAAGAGGAGCTTGGATACGCCGCGACTTTCGGCTTGCGCATAAAAGTCGAGCAGTTCGCGTCGACACTCGGGTCGTTTGAAGTAGCGTGGGCTGAGCACTGGGATGAAGAAGCTGCTCATCGAGAGTGCGCCATCGATGGTCTCACGCCACTGGTTCCCCCAGGCAAGGTCATCGCGATCCACGAACATTCGGAGTGGTTCACCGGTCAGCAGCGCGTATTCCTCTTGAAGGTGCGTAGCGAGCAACAAGAGTCGTCCCCGGTCGAACTTGTCGTCGTCGTGCGCGTAGCTCCAGAATACCGTGGTGGCGTCAGTCATGCTGGCATCGTATCTGTAGGGGGATTGTTGCGCTGACAAACCTCGAACGAAGTCGTGTTACAGATCCTGCGCGCTGCAGCCACTGATCGAGGCAGGATCCCGGGCATGGGTCGGGAAAGGGATTAAAATATCTGTGATCGGCCCGCGAGGTAAGTGAAGCGATCTTCGGTGGGTAGAGGTGAATTTCTACCGGGAATCGTTTGTCAGCAGTGGTCTGATCTACCCGCAAGTCGAGGATTCGCTACGAACGCAGTCGGTTCATCGTGCAACACTCGTGCACCGCTTGCGTGGCCCGAAACTGACCTGCATTGGTGTCTCAAAGGGGGCGAGTTCCCACATTGTGAGCATCGGCTGGCCTCCAATTGAATGGCGGATTGTGGCAGAATAGAGAGACAAGCTGAGTGCAGTGAGCGGGCATTGCCTCGATGTCAGCGCAGATTTCGCACACGTGAAGGGATTTCACTGCCCGCTTGGTTCGCAAGCGACGTATATTACGTATGGGCTGTATTCTCTACACGTCCGGACGACGATGGCGGGCCTTCGGGGGCCGGCGTCTCGTGGGTCTAGCGCCGTGCCACACGTGCCTCGCTCGCGACCGATGCGGCCGATGGCGTAGACTGGGCACACGCCCGTCGGGCGCCCGTGTCGGTCTCGTGCAACGCTCTGTTGCTCCACGACGACCAGTCGGGCCCGACGCCCGTCTCTTCCGGCCCCTCGGCCGATGAGGCTCTTCGACTGCTCAGGAGGAGCATGCCGCACACCGGCCAGCAACGCCGTTCCCAGGGGCGTTCCAGCACCCGTTCATCTGGCCGCTCGAACCCCAGAGGGTCCTCGTCGCGTCACGACGACGACGCGCCGATCATCCCCATCCTCGCTCGCAAGGTGCGCGAGGTCGAGGCGAAGGCGCAGAAGGGCAAGGTCGGGCCAACCAACCGGACCAAGTACCAGGTCATCGCCTTCCTCGTCCGCGAGGAACGCGCCAGGGTCAAGGCCGACACGAGCTACAGCGACGCCACGCGGGCCGAGCTCCTGAAGCGCCTCGACGGTGTGGCGACCATCCTCGCCAAGACGGCGGCGCGCGACACCTCGCTCATCCAGCTCCTCGAGGCCGACGCCGCGACGAGCCCCGTCGCGCAGCGGCTCCGGCGCGACTGGCTCCTCGAGTCGGGCGCCGAACTCAGCGCCGACGAACTCATCATCACCGTCGAGAAGCCCGTCGTGGAATCAGTCGTCCCGGCCGAGCTCGCCGAGAAGCAGGTCATCCCGCAGTCGGTCAAGGCACGTCAGTTGGCCAATCCGTTCCTCGCCCCGGACTTCAGCCAGGCGGCACCGCAGCCGACCGTGCGTCGACGACTCGACAGCTGGGAGCTCATGGGCCCCCTGTACAAGGCGTTCGAGCTCGGTTCCGGCGGGGGAGCGGCCTCGATGGACCTGCCCGAGGCCCCGAAGCTCGACCGGCTCTCGCCGCGCGGCCTCGAGGTCATGAAGCACCAGGCGCGCTTCGTCGAGAGCGTCCGTGAAGGACACCGTTCCTTCCTGCTCGCCGACGAGCCGGGCCTCGGCAAGACCGCGCAGTCGGTCCTCGCCGCCTCGGTCGCCGAGGCGTACCCGCTCCTCGTCATCGTGCCGAACGTCGTCAAGATGAACTGGGCGCGCGAGGTCGAGCGCTGGACGCCGCACCGACGCGCCACGGTCATCCACGGCGACGGCCAGGCGCTCGACGCCTTCGCCGACGTCATCATCGTGAACTACGAGGTCCTCGACCGCCACCTGGCCTGGCTCGGGACGCTCGGCTTCCGCGGCATGGTGGTCGACGAGGCGCACTTCATCAAGAACCTCCACTCCCAGCGCTCGCAGCACGTGCTGTCGCTCGCGAACCGGATCCGGAAGGCGACGCCCGGTCAGGACCCGCTGCTGCTCGCGCTGACGGGTACGCCGCTGATCAACGACGTCGAGGACTTCAACGCCATCTGGCAGTTCCTCGGCTGGATCAAGGACGGCAAGCCGACCGCCGAACTCATGGAGCGGCTCGAGGACACCGGCCTGACCCCGGCCGAGCACGCCTTCTACGCCGCCGCGCGGTCCGCCGTCATCGACATGGGCATCGTGCGCCGCAAGAAGCTCGACGTCGCCAAGGACCTGCCCGCCAAGCGCGTCGCCGACCTCCCGGTCGAGCTCGACGACGAGGCGATCCGGTCCATCCGCGACGCGGAGGCCGAGCTCGGGCAACGGCTCAAGTCCCGCTACGTGCGGGTCCTGGAGTCGCGTGGTGAGCGCGTCGACGCGCTGCACGATCCGAACACCGACCTCATGCGCATGGTCGCCCAGGCCGAGCTCGACGAGTCCAAGGCCGCCGGTGGCACGGAGAACGTGTTCACCATGATCCGCAAGATCGGTCAAGCGAAGGCCGTCCTCGCCGCCGACTACACGGCGCAGCTCGCGAGGTCCGTGGGCAAGGTCGTGTTCTTCGCGAAGCACATCGACGTCATGAACGCGGCCGAGCAGTTGTTCGCGGGTCGCGGCTTGAAGACGGTGTCGCTCCGCGGCGACCAGACCGCGCAGGCGCGTCAGGCCGCGATCGACGCGTTCAACACCGATCCGGAGGTCGCGGTCGCCGTCTGTTCGCTCACCGCCGCCGGCGTCGGCGTCAACCTGCAGGCCGCCTCCAACGTCGTGCTCGCCGAGTTGTCCTGGACGGCCGCCGAGCAGACCCAGGCGATCGACCGCGTGCACCGCATCGGTCAGGAGGAGCCGGTCACCGCCTGGCGCATCATCGCCGCGCACACGATCGACGCGAAGGTCGCGGAACTCATCGACAGCAAGCAGGGCCTGGCCGCTCGCGCGCTCGACGGCAGCGACCAGGACGTCGCGTCGGTCGACTCGGTGCAGCTGAACGCCCTCGTCCACCTGCTCCGCGAGGCGCTGGGCGCCTGACGTCCGGTTCGTCCGACCGGGTGACCACGGGTCGCCCGGCCGGACGTCGTCGGCTGGTCAGACGCCGAGTGCCGCCTTCACCTGAGCGAGCGACGGGTTCGTCGCGGTCGAGCGGTCGGGGAAGATCACCGTCGGGACCGTCTGGTTGCCGCCGTTCAGCGAGGCGACGAGGTCGGCGGTCCCCGGGACCTGCTCGATGTCGACCTCGGTGAACGGGATGCCGGCTGCGGACAGCTGATGCTTCAGTCGGGCGCAGTACCCGCACCAGGTCGTGGAGAACATCGTGATGCCGCCATCGGCGGGCAGGTAGTCGTCGGCACTCATCCCAGCAGCCTAACCCCGGTGGACGAGGCACCGACCCTCTGGGCCGGAGGACCGTCCGCGCCGGATGAAGCACCGTCGGCGAGACGGTATTGTCGGGGATGACTCCCGGCACCTGAGGTGCCCCGATCCCCATGAGGACTGTTGATATGAGAATTGGTGTGCTCACGAGCGGCGGCGACTGCCCCGGCCTGAACGCGGTCATCCGAGGAGCGGTCCTCAAAGGGACGAAGATCCACAACCAGGAGTTCATCGGCATCCGCGACGGCTGGCGAGGAGTCGTCGAGGGCCTGACGATGCCGCTCGACCGCCACAGCGTGCGTGGTCTCGCCAAGCAGGGTGGCACCATCCTCGGCACGAGCCGCACCAACCCGTTCGAAGGACCGCACGGCGGCCCGGAGAACGTCCAGCACACCATGGACCGGCTCGGCATCGACGCGCTCATCGCCATCGGCGGAGAGGGCACGCTCGCCGCGGCGAAGCGGCTGACCGACGCCGGCCTCAAGATCGTCGGCGTCCCGAAGACGATCGACAACGATCTCGACGCCACCGACTACTCCTTCGGCTTCGACACCGCCGTCGAGATCGCGACCGAGGCCATCGACCGTCTCCGGACGACGGGCGAGTCCCACAAGCGGTGCATGGTCATCGAGGTCATGGGCCGGCACGTCGGCTGGATCGCCCTGCACGCCGGTATGGCGGCGGGTGCCCACGCCATCCTCATCCCGGAACAGCCGCAGTCGATCGAGCAGATCTGCGAGTGGGCGGACAGCGTCTACCAGCGCGGTCGCGCCCCGATCATCGTCGTGTCCGAGGGCTTCACGCTCGACACCATGGAGACCGCGCACTCCGAGAAGGGACTCGACGCGTTCAACCGTCCCCGTCTCGGCGGCATCGCCGACGTGCTCGCACCCGAGATCGAGCGCCGCACGGGCATCGAGTCCCGCGCGACCGTGCTCGGCCACCTGCAGCGCGGTGGCGTCCCGAGCGCCTACGACCGCGTGCTCGCCACCCGCCTCGGTATGGCCGCCATCGACTCCGTCATGGCCGGCGACTGGGGCACGATGATCGCACTCCGCGGCACCGAACTCGTCAACTGCCGCTTCGAAGAGGCGCTCGGCAAGCTGAAGACCGTGCCGCAGGAGCGCTACGACGAAGCGGCGATCCTCTTCGGCTAGACACCCGCCGCACCGACGACGCCCCTGCTCCGGACGGAGCAGGGGCGTCGTCGCTTCGGATCAGGCCGGATCGGTGTCCGTGAGTTCGAGCACATCGAGCAGCCAGGCGAGTTCCTCGGCGCGCTCACGCCACGCGTTGTAGCGGCCGCTCACCCCGCCGTGCCCGGCGCTCATCTCGATCTTCATCAGCGCCGGTGCACCGGCGTCCCGCAGGCGGGCCACCCACTTCGCGGGTTCCACGTACAGGACGCGGGTGTCGTTGAGGCTCGTCGTCGCGAGGATGCGCGGGTAGCGCTTCGCCGGGTCGACGTTCTCGTAGGGGCTGTACGCCTTCATGTACGCGTAGACCTCGGGGTCGTGGAGCGGATCGCCCCACTCGTCCCATTCGATGACCGTCAGGGGGAGCGACGGGTCGAGGATGCTCGTCAGTGCGTCGACGAACGGGACGCCGGCGAGGATGCCGGCGAAGCGGTCGGGAGCACGGTTCGCCACGGCGCCCATGAGGAGGCCACCGGCGCTGCCGCCCTCGGCGACGAGCCGGGCAGGCGTCGTCCAGCCCTCGCGGATGAGGTGGTCGGCCACGTCGACGAAGTCGCTGAAGCTGTTCTGCTTGTGGAGCTTCTTGCCGTCCTCGTACCAGTGACGCCCGAGTTCGCCGCCGCCGCGCACATGGGCGATCGCGAAGGTCACGCCGCGGTCGAGCATCGACAGCCGCGCGATCGAGAAGGACGGGTCCATGCTGGCCTCGTACGAGCCGTACCCGTAGAGGTGGAGCGGCCCGGGCCCCTGGACACCGACCCGGCGCACGATGGAGACCGGCACACGGGTCCCGTCCACGGCAGTCGCCCACTCCCGGAACTGCTCGTAGTTTGCCGGGTCGTAGTCGCCGAGGACCGGCTGCTGCTTGCGCACGAAGCGTTCGCCGGACCGGACGTCGAGTTCGAGCACCGTGGACGGCGTCACGAGGGACCCGTATCCGAACCGGAGCATCGGTTGAGCCCACTCGTTGTTGCCGTGCCAGCCCACGGTGGACAGCGGTTCCTCGAAGGCGATCTCGTCGATGTCGCCACTCGTCGGGTCGAGCAGGCCGATACGCGTGAGGCCGTCGCGCCGATAGGAGACGGTGGTCACGGCCTCGAACGCCTCAACGTCCTCGAGCCGGCGCTCGCTGCTGTGCGCGACGACGACCCGCGCCGTGCCGAGCGGATCCGAGAGTGGCACCTCGACGAGCTCGAAGTCCGGCGCGTCCCGGTTGTGCAGGATGAGCAACCGGTCTGCGCCGTCGGCCACCCGGTGTTCGACGCTGTACTCGACGCCGTCGGTCCGCGGCCAGACGATCCGCGCCTCCTCGGACAGTGCGTCGGCGGGGACGAGCCGGGTCTCGCTCGTGACCGAGGAGCCGGCCTCGATCAGGAGCAGCGCGCGGCTGCGGGTGAATCCGGCGCCGACCCAGAACCGCTCGTCGGGCTCGTGGAAGAGGACCGTGTCGTCGTCCTGGGACGTCCCCACCCGGTGCAGGTGCACGGTGTCGGGGCGCCAACTCTCGTCGACCGTCGTGTAGACGATGGCGGTGCCGTCGGGGGAGAACTCCGCCCCGCCCGCGGTCCCGAGGAGCTCGTCGTCGAGGTCGACGCCACTCGCGAGGTCCCGGACACGGACGGTGTACCGCTCGTCGCCTTCGACGTCGACGCCGTAGAGCAGTCGCGTGCCGTCGTCCGACACGTCGAAGCTGCCGAGGGAGAAGAACTCGTGGCCCTCCGCCTCGACGTTGGCGTCGAGGATGATCTGCTCGCCGGGGGCCGCGCCGCCCTCAGGCAGGGTCGGCGGCGTCCAGTCCTCCGGGTCGGCGACCGGGATGCGGCACTGGATGCCGTACTGGCGGCCTTCGACACTGCGGCCGTAGTACCACCACGCACCGGAACGGGTCGGGACCGAGAGGTCGGTCTCGAGCGTGCGACTCTTGATCTCCTGGAAGATGCGCTCGCGCAGTCCGGCCAGATGGGCCGTCTCCTGCTCGGTGTAGGCGTTCTCCGCCTCCAGGTGCGCGATCACCTCCGGTGACTCCTTCTCACGGAGCCACTCGTACGGGTCCACCACGGTGTCGCCGTGGTGGGTGCGTTCGGTCGGTCGGGTCTGGGCACGGGGGGCAGAGAGCTTCGCCATGGTCCAACGCTAGTCGAGGCGCCGCCCTCCCAGCCCGCTCGGAGCCATCGGAGGGCCGCCGGGTCTAGCGTGGGGTGATGACGACCATCCCAACATTCGCGCTCAACGACGGTTCGAGCGTCCCCGCGATCGGTTTCGGCACATACCCCCTGCGAGGCCGCGAGGGCACCGACGCCACGCTGTCCGCCATCGACGCAGGCTACCGACTGATCGACACCGCCGTGAACTACCGCAACGAGGACGCCGTCGGCGCCGCGGTCCGCGAGACCGACGTCCCCCGCGACGAACTCGTCGTCGCGACGAAGCTGCCCGGCCGCGACCACGGCTTCGAGGAGACCATCACCTCGTGCCGCGGATCCCTGGCCTCGCTCGGCCTCGACCACATCGACCTGTACCTCATCCACTGGCCGAACCCTTCCGTCGGCCGCTTCGTCGAGTCGTGGAAGGCCATGATCCAGCTGCAGCGCGAGGGCCTCGTCCGCAGCATCGGCGTCTCGAACTTCACCGAGGAGTTCCTGACCCGCCTCGCCGACGAGACGGGTGTGTTGCCGGCCGTCAACCAGGTCGAGCTGCACCCGTACTTCCCGCAGGAGGAGCTCCTCGCCTTCCACCGCGAGCACGGCATCGTCACCGAGGCGTGGAGCCCGCTCGGCAAGGCACAGGCGCCGTTCGCCGAGGAACCCGTCGCAGCGGCCGCCGCGGCGCACGACGTCTCACCGGCGCAGGTCGTCCTCCGCTGGCACCACCAGCGCGGCGTGCTCCCGATCCCGAAGTCCGCGTCCCCGGAACGCCAGCGCACGAACATCGACGTGTTCGGCTTCGAGCTCAGCGACACCGAGGTGCAGGCGATCACCGCACTCGGGCGGACCGACGGCAGGCTCTTCGACGGAGACCCCAACACCCACGAGGAGATGTGAGTCCCGGCGGGCGCGTCCGCGCGCCCGCCGGCACCCCTCCTAGACTTGGCCGGGTGAAGCCCAGACGTCGTCGCCTGTCCCCGGTCCGTGCCCGCTCGTCGCGGGTGCTCCTCGTCGCCCTGGCCCTGGCGGTGGGTGCACCACTCGTCGCGACCCTGGCGAGCACGCCGCCCGCCGCGGCCGACGCTCGGACCGACGTGTCCGACTTCACCTTCGCGTCCTTCGACGGCGACTACACCCTGAGCCGTGGCGGCGACGGTCAAGCCGAGCTGCGCGCGGTCGAGACCTTCGTCGCGGAGTTCCCCGACTCCGACCAGAACAAGGGCATCATCCGAGCGATCCCGGACGAGTTCGACCGGGCACCACTGCACACGGAGATCGTCTCGGTGACCGACGCCGACGGTGCGCCCGTGGAGTGGGAGACCGACCGCGACGGCGACTTCCTCGAGTTGTCGCTCGGGACGGACGACTACGTGCGCGGCACGCAGAGCTACGTCATCACCTACACACAGCGCGGCGTCGTCGGCGCCTATCGCGACACACGCTCCGACGAGTTCTACTGGGACGCACCCGGGACCGGCTGGGACCAGCCGTTCGCCGACGCCAGTATGACGGTGCGGGTCGCGCCCGACATCGCCGACGCGCTCACCGGTGACGGCGCCTGCTACCGCGGGGATCCCGACGACAGCTCGCCGTGCGACCTCTCCCAGGCGGAGGACGCCGACGGAGACGTCTTCACGACCTCCTCCGTCCCGCTGCAGGCCCGGCAGACGCTGACGGTCGCGATCGGGTTCGAACCGGGCACGTTCGTCCAACCGGCCCGCCCCGGCGAGGCACCGGTCTTCTCCATCGTCCCGATCGTCCTCGGCGCGCTGTCGGCCGCGTGGCTCGGAGCGCTCTTGTGGATCCGACTGCGCTTCTGGCGGGACCACCCCGGTCGTGGCGTCATCATGCCGCAGTACTCCGCCCCGAAGCAGATGAACCTCCTGCTGGCGGGCGACCTCGCCGGTCGCGCCGCCTCGTCGATGGCCGCCGAGATCGTCAGCCTCGCCGTCCGCGGCAAGCTCCGGATCGTGGACGGACCGGGCAAGAAGGACTACTCCCTGCAGTACCTCGACGACAGCGCGACGGATGAGCAGGAACGGCGCGTGCTCGCCGCGCTCTTCCCCGACCGGAACCGACCGCGGGAGATGAAGGAGGTCGACCCGGCGCTCGGCAAGGCGGTCACCGCGGAACTCGCGGCCGCCAAGCGGAACGCCCTCGACCTCGGCCTCCGACGCTCGGTCTCCTCCGGGCGGGCGTGGATCATCGTGGGGGCGCTCGCCGTCCTGGGCGTCGCCGGGATCGTCTTCTTCGGGGTCGCCTACTCCCAGCGAGCGGACAACGGCTGGTCGGTCGCCGCGCTCTTCGTGACCGGGATCGCGCTGCTCGCCGGGATCGTGTTGGCCATCGCACCGAAACCGCTCACCGCCACCGGTGCCGATGCGCGGGACGAGTTGCTCGGCCTCCGCGACTACCTGGCGCTGGCGGAGCAGGACCGCTTCCGCATGTTGCAGAGCCCCGACGGTGCCGAACGGGTGGACCTCGGCGACCCCGGCCAGCTCGTCCGGGTCACCGAACGGCTCCTGCCCTTCGCCGTGCTCTGGGGCGTGGAGCGCGAGTGGGCCAAGGAACTCGGTATCCGCTACGAGCAGGCCGGGAGTGCGCCGTCGTGGTACGCCTCGAACACCCCGTTCCAGGCGGCGATGTTCGCGAACGCGTTCTCCGGCTTCTCCGGATCGGCGTCGAGTACGTCGGCGTCCTGGTCGACCAGTGGGGGAGCGAGCTCGTCCGGCGGCTCGACGGGCGGCGGCTTCGCGGGCGGCGGCGGAGGCGGCGGAGGCGGCGGCGGGCGCTGATCGGCGTCGAGTTGACCTCGACCGGGCAGGGTGTAAGGATCGTGTACGGCGGGTGAACCGCCCGTATCCAGCACGTGAATTCCCCCCAAACATCTCGTCGGGGAGCACTGTGTCCGTATTCGCTCCGCCTCGAGAAAGACACCAGTGGAACTCGTTACCCTGACTGTCGTGCTGGTCATCGCACTGGCACTGTTCTTCGACTTCACGAACGGGTTCCACGACACGGCGAACGCCATGGCGACCCCGATCGCCACGGGCGCCCTCAAACCGAAGACCGCCGTGCTGCTCGCCGCGATCCTCAACCTCGTCGGTGCGTTCCTGTCCACGGAGGTCGCGAAGACCATCTCGGGCGGGCTCATCCGGGAGGGCGAGGGCGGCATCCGGATCGGACCGGAGCTGATCTTCGCCGGACTCATCGGCGCGATCGTCTGGAACATGCTGACCTGGCTCCTCGGCCTGCCGTCGTCCTCCAGCCACGCGTTGTTCGGCGGGCTCATCGGCGCGGCGATCGTCGGCGCCGGCTTCGGCTCGATCGACTTCGGTGTCGTCCTCTCCAAGGTCATCCTCCCGGCGTTGATCGCCCCCGTCACGGCGGGTCTGGTCGCCTACTCGGCGACGAAGCTCGCCTATCGGATCACGCGCCGCTATGACGGCAAGCCCGACGGCCGCGACGGGTTCCGGTACGCGCAGATCTTCTCCTCGTCCCTCGTCGCCCTCGCGCACGGTACGAACGACGCACAGAAGACCATGGGTGTCATCACGCTCACCTTCATCGCGGTCGGGGTGCAGGCGGTCGGCACCGGCCCCGAGCTCTGGGTCATCGTCGTCTGCGCCCTCGCCATCGCGCTGGGCACCTACATGGGCGGCTGGCGGATCATCAAGACCATCGGCACAGGGCTCACCGACGTCAAGCCGGCGCAGGGCTTCGCGGCCGAGACGAGCACCGCCGCCACGATCCTCGCGTCGAGCCACCTCGGCTTCGCCCTCTCCACCACGCAGGTCGCCTCCGGCTCCGTCATCGGCTCCGGCCTCGGGCGACGCGGATCGAAGGTGCGCTGGGGGACCGCCGGGCGCATCGCCCTCGGCTGGTTGATGACCCTGCCCGCGGCCGGCATCGTCGGGGCACTCGCCGCCGCCGTCGCCCACCTCGGCCTCGTCGGCATCATCATCGACGCCGTGGTGGGGGTCGGTGTCATCCTCACCATCTTCCTCATCTCGCGCCGGAACCAGGTCGACCACAGCAACGTCGTCAGTGAGGTCGCCGACTCCGGTCGTGCGGTCAAGATCAAGCGCAACCCCAAGCCCAAGAAGGTGAAGAAGTGATCGACTGGGCAGCATTCCTGATCGTCTTCGCGACGTCGCTCATCGGTGCGACCGCGATCGTCAGTCTGTACTCCCTCGGGCTCCGGCTCCTGACCACCGCCGGGCGCGTGCCCGTGGTGGCGCCGGCCGAGTTCACCGACGCGATCACGGTCATCACGCCGGAGGAGGCCGCGAAGGCGGCGAAGCGGGCAGCGAAGGCCGCCCGGAAGAACCCGTTGACCCCCGCGCAGCAGAACCTGGCCCGCGCCGGCGCCTACGCCTGCTTCGCCCTGTGTGCGGGGGCGGTCCTCTTCGGCATCTACCTGATCGTGCCGTTCTTCCACCAGGGCTGACCCCTGGGGTTCGCCAGCGCACCGCGCTGACGCGAACCGCACCTACCCGGCGTGAGCGCGGGTCACACACGTGAGCGCGGGGCTCCAGAGACCCGCGCTCGCGCGTACGACCCGCGCTGACGCCAGCGCACCGCGCTGACGCACCCGCACCGGACGGGTCAGGCGGTCTTCCGCCAGCGACCGATGGTCGTCATCACGTGGTAGATGACGATCGCGGCGATCGTGCCGAGCGCGATCCCGTTGAAGCTGACGTCGCCACCCGCCACCCAGGTGAAGTCCGCGATGCCGATGATGAGCGCCGTCGCGGCGGTGAACTGGTTGACGGGCTTCGAGAAGTCGACCTTGTTGTCGAGCCAGATCTTCACCCCGATGATCCCGATGAGTCCGTACAGGGCCGTCGTGACGCCGCCGAGGACGCCCGCCGGGATCGTGTTGATGACCGCACCGACCTTGGGGGAGAGGCCGAGGAGGACCGCGAACAGACCGGCGACCCAGTAGGCCGCCGTGGAGTAGACCCGCGTCGCCGCCATGACGCCGATGTTCTCGCCGTAGGTCGTCGTGCCCGAACCGCCGCCGAAGCCGGCCAGCATCGTCGCCAGACCGTCGGACAGGAGCGCGCGACCGGTCTGCTTGTTCACCGAGGCGTCGGTCATCTGCGCGACGCCGCGGATGTGGCCGACGTTCTCGGCGATGAGGACGAGCACGACGGGGAGGAACGCCGGGAGGACCGCCCAGACCGCCGGGTTCGAGATCGGGTTGTCCGCGAGGTGGAACTCGGGGAGGCCGACCCACGCGGCGTCCGCGATCTTCGAGAAGTCGATCTCCTGACGGATCGCCGCGACGATGTACCCGACCACGACACCGATGACGATCGACAGTCGGCCGAGGATCCCGCGGAAGACGACGGTCGACAGGATGACGGCCGCGAGCGTCACGAGGGCGGTGATCGGAGCGGCCACGAAGTTGTTCTTCGCGGCGGGGGCGAGGTTGAACCCGATGAGCGCGACGATGGCACCGGCGACGACCGGCGGCATGAGCGCATCGATCCACCCGGTGCCCGTGACCTGCACGATGACGCCGACGAGCGCCAGGAGGAGCCCCACCGCGAGGATGCCGAAGAGGGCGCTGCCCATGCCCTGGCTCGCGACCGCGGCGGAGATGGGGGCGATGAAGGCGAATGACGAGCCGAGGTAGCTCGGCACGCGGTTCTTGGTGATGACGAGGAACAGGATGGTGCCCACACCCGAGAAGAACAGCGTCGTGGTGGGCGGGAACCCGGTCAGCACGGGGACGAGGAACGTGGCGCCGAACATCGCGACGACGTGCTGCATGCCGAGGCCGATGGTCCGCGGCCAGGTGAGCCGTTCTCCGGGGCCGACGATCGCGTGGGTCGGGACGTGCTTGCCGTCGCCGTGCAGAGTCCAGGGCAGCGCCATGTGAGCTCGATTCCGTGAGGAGGGTGCTGGGTAAGGGGTCCAGCCGATCGTAGCGGCACCCTCGCATCCCGGTCGTCGCGGGGCGGTCCGCCGTGCCGGTACGCTGGTTGCTTCGATGCAGACCCAGGAGGTCCAGTGACCACGACGCCCACCGCTCCGCGCTCGTTCCGAGAGCGTCTCGACGGTTTCTTCGAGATCAGCAAGCGCGGTTCGACCGTCGGAGGCGAGGTGCGCGGCGGCCTCGTGACCTTCGTCGCGATGGCCTACATCGTCATCCTCAACCCGATCATCCTGAGCGGCTCGGCCGACGTCACCGGTGGCGAGCTCGGCTTCGCCCAGGTCGCCGCCGTGACCGCCCTGACCGCCGGCGTCATGACGATCCTCTTCGGTCTCGTGGCGCGGCTGCCGTTCGCCTTCGCGGCCGGCCTCGGCATCAACTCGTTCCTCGCGGTCAGCGTCGTCGGTCAGGTCACCTGGGCCGAGGCGATGGGCCTCGTCGTCATCAACGGGCTGATCATCGTGCTGCTCGCGGCGACCGGACTCCGCGCCATGATCTTCAACGCGGTGCCCATCCAGTTGAAGATCGCGATCACGGTCGGCATCGGCCTCTTCATCGCCTTCATCGGCTTCGTCGACGCCGGCTTCGTCCGCTCGACGGGCGCCGGTTCGCCGCCCGTCGGCCTCGGGATCGAGGGCTCGGTCGCCACCGTGCCGACCGCCGTGTTCGTCATCTCCCTGCTGCTCACGGGCGTGCTCGTCGCGCGCAAGATCAAGGGCGCCCTGCTCATCGGCATCGTCGCCTCCACGATCATCGCCATCATCGCCGAGGCCGTCTTCAAGGTCGGCGCCTCCAACGGCGGCGAGAACCCCGGTGGCTGGAACCTCAGCGTCCCGACCCTGCCCACCCAGGTCGTCGGGGTGCCCGACCTCAGCCTGCTCGGCCAGGTGAGCTTCGGCGGCTTCGAGCGCATCGGCGTCCTCGCCGCGCTCATGCTCGTCTTCACCCTCGTGTTCACGAACTTCTTCGACGCCATGGGCACGATGACCGGGCTCTCGAAGGAGGCCGGTGTGGCGGACGCCAAGGGCGACTTCCCGCGACTCCGCTCGGCGCTCATCGTCGAGGGTGTCGGTGCGGTCGCCGGTGGCGCGACCTCGTCCTCCTCCTCGACCGTCTTCATCGAATCCGGTGCGGGCATCGGCGAAGGGGCACGGACCGGCCTCGCGAACCTCGTGACCGGCGCGCTGTTCCTGCTCGCCATGTTCTTCACGCCGCTCACGCAGATCGTGCCCTCCGAGGTCGCCGCCGCCGCGCTCGTCATCGTCGGGACGCTCATGATGTCGCAGATCAAGGACATCGTCTGGACCGAGTTCTCGGTCGCGCTCCCGGTGTTCCTGACGGTCGTCGTCATGCCGCTGACCTACTCGATCGCCAACGGCATCGGCGCCGGCTTCATCGCCTGGGTCGTGCTCCGCTCCCTGTCCGGGAAGGCGCGCGAGATCAGCCCGCTGCTGTGGGTCGTCGCAGCCGGGTTCCTCGTCTTCTTCGCCCGCGGACCCATCGAGCAGCTCCTCGGCGTCGCGTCCTGACCGTCCGCGGTCGGCCGCCCTCGGGTGGTCGACCGCGGCGGAGCACGTCGGCGGTGACTCCTAGACTCGGACCATGACTTCCGACGTCCGTTTCGGTCAGTACCCGGCTCCCGACAGGGTCATCGTCCATCTGAGCGACCCGCACCTCTTGGCCGACGGCCGACGCCTCTACGACGCGGTCGACGTGCAGGCCAACCTTGAGCAGGCCCTCCGTCAGATCGAGCGCATGCAGCTCCGGCCCGACGCGATGGTGTTCACGGGCGACCTCGCGGACCGCGGAGAGGCCGACGCCTACCGTCGGCTCCGGGAGCGGGTCGAGCCCGTCGCCGAGCGACTCGGCACCACCATCGTCTGGCTCATGGGCAACCACGACGAACGATCGGTCATGCGGACGGAGCTCCTCGACCTGCCGGCAGGGGAGCAGCCGCTCGACGCCGTCTGGGACTTCGGCGGCTTGCGCGTCATCGGCCTCGACTCGACCGTCCCGGGGTGGCACCACGGCGAGCTCGAGGACAGCCAGCTGCAGTGGCTGGAGTCGGTGCTGGCCACGCCGGCGCCGCTCGGCAGCATCCTCGCCATGCACCACCCGCCGGTGCCGTCGAGTATCCCGTTCTTCGACATCCTCGAGCTCCGCGACCAGCACCGGCTCGAGGCCGTGCTGCGCGGGAGCGACGTCCGGGCCATCCTGGGCGGCCATCTGCACTACTCCACCTCGAGCACCTTCGCCGGCATCCCCGTCCAGGTCGCCAGCGCGAGCTGTTACTCGATGAACCTCTCGCTCCCGTCCGTGGAGGTGAACGGGATGTTCGGCGGTCAGTCCTTCAACCTCGTGCACGTCTACGACGACCGCATCACCCACTCCACGGTCCCACTCGGTGACTACACCACCGCCGACACCTTCAGTGCGGCGTTCATCGACCGCATGGCCGCCCTGAGCCCGGCCGAGCGGCTGGAGGCGTTCTCGCGCAAGCGGTGACCCACGGTCGCTGAACCGCAGGCACGGAACCGTCTCGGGTCCAAGACACCGCAGAGGCATCGCGGATCGCACCCGGCTACGCTGGAAGGGACATCCACCCACCAGGCAACGGAGCCACGAGTGACGATCAGCACCACCAGCAGCAGCACCCCCACCACCCTTGGAGCAGACGACGACATGGCGGACAGGACGAACAGCGACGAGACTCGGACGGAGTCGGATTCACTCGGTTCAATGGAGATCCCGGCCGACGCGTACTGGGGCATCCACACGGCACGCGCGCTCGAGAACTTCCCCATCACGAAGCGTCCGATCTCCGTCTACCCCGACCTCGTCGTCGCCATCGCGAGCGTCAAGCAGGCCGCCGCCCGCGCGAACGCCGAGATCGGGGTCCTCGACCCGGCGAAGGCGAACCTCATCGACCGCGCGTGCCAGATCATCATCGACGGTGACTTCCACGAGGAGTTCATCGTGGGTGTGATCCAGGGCGGCGCAGGTACGTCGACGAACATGAACGCGAACGAGGTGATCACGAACATCGCGCTCGAGCTCGCTGGCCACGCCAAGGGCGAATACCAGTTCCTGCACCCGCTCGACGACACCAACCGGTCGCAGTCCACCAACGACGTCTACCCGACCTCGATCAAGATCGCGCTCGCGTTCTCGCTGCAGTTCCTCCTGACGGAGCTCGGCCTGCTGCGCGACTCGTGCAGCGCGAAGTCCGTCGAGTTCTCCCACGTCCTCAAGGTCGGGCGCACGCAGCTCCAGGACGCCGTCCCGATGACCCTCGGGCAGGAGTTCCACGGCTTCGCCACGACGCTGAACGAGGACTACGACCGCCTCCACGAGACCCTCTGGCTGCTCGCCGAGGTCAACCTCGGCGCCACCGCGATCGGAACGGGGATCACCGCCGACCCGCGCTACGCGGAGGCCGTCGTCCGTCACCTCAACCAGATCACGGGCCTCGCGCTCACCACGGCACCCGACCTCATCGAGTCGACGAGCGACGCCGGCGGGTTCATGTCGTTCAGCGGCACCCTGAAGCGGAGTGCCATCAAGCTCTCTAAGATCTGCAACGACCTGCGTCTGCTGTCGAGCGGTCCGCAGGCAGGCCTCGGCGAGATCAACCTGCCGCCCCGACAGGCCGGATCGAGCATCATGCCGGGCAAGGTCAACCCGGTCATCCCGGAGGTCGTGAACCAGGTGGCGTTCAGCGTCGTCGGCGCCGACATGACGGTCACGATGGCGGCCGAGGCCGGGCAGTTGCAGCTCAACGCCTTCGAACCGGTCATCGCCCACTCGCTGCTGCAGAGCATCGTCTGGATGGCACAGGCGTGCAAGACGCTGCGGGTGAACTGCATCGACGGCATCACGGCGAACGAGGAACGGCTCGAGGTGATGGTCGGCGCGTCCGTCGGCGTCATCACCGCCCTGACCCCGTTCATCGGGTATCAGTCGGCTGCGGCGCTCGCGAAGACCGCGCTGCTGACGGGCCGCAACGTCGCGGACCTCGTGGTCGAGGCCAACCTCATGACGCGCGACGAGGTGACGAAGCAGCTCTCGCCCGCGCGGCTCTCGGGGATCGAGGCCATCACCTCGGCCATCCCGATCATCGACCTGCCGATCCCGGGCGCGGACTCCGACCCGAGTCGCTGACCGACGCGGCTGTACACGACGAAGCCGTCCGGACCAGGGTCCGGACGGCTTCGTCGTGTGCTGTGGGGGAGTCGCTACCCGGCGGTGACCGTGCAGTGCGTCGTGAGCGATCCGACGCCTTCGACGGACACGGTGACCGTCGCGCCGTCGGTCAGGAAGACCTGCGGGTCGCGCGAGTATCCCGCGCCGCCCGGGCTGCCCGTCGAGATGAGCGTTCCGGGCAGGAGGGTCGCGGAGCCCGACAAGTGTTCGATGAGCGTCGCGACGCTGCGGACCATGTGACTGGTCGAGGAGTCCTGGAGCGTCACGCCGTCGAGGACGGTCGAGATGTGGAGCTCCTGCGGGTCGGGGATCTCGTCCGCGGTCACGACGACCGGGCCGGTCGGGGTGAACCCGTCGAAGGACTTGCAGCGCGACCACTGCGCCTCGGAGTACTGGATGTTGCGGGCGGTGATGTCGTTGACGACGGTGTACCCGAACACGTATCCGAGGGCGTCGGCCGCATCGACGTCGCGAGCGGCCCGGCCGATGACGACACCGAGCTCCGCCTCGTAGTCCACCTGCTCGCTGATCGCCGCTGGCCAGCTCGTGGTGCCCTCGTGACCGGTGAGCGAGTTCGCCCACAGGCCGAAGATGGTGGGGGCGTTGTCGGTCTTGAGGTTGAGCTCCTGCGAGTGCGCCGAGTAGTTGAGCCCGACCGCGAGGATCGTCGGCGGACGGAGGACCGCGGATGCGTGGACAAGCCCGTCGAGGGGTTCTCCGCTGACACCGTGGGCGAGCGACGTCTCGACGAAGCTCCGTACACGGTCCAGCTCGGCCGGGCCGCGCTCGATGAGCTCCTGGAGGTCGCGCGGGGCGTCCTCGAGGATCTCGTCGAGGAACACCGCCCCGGTGTCGCTGATGACGGCGAGTCGGACCCGCGGCTCTGCGGGGGTACTCGGCTGGTGGTCTGTGGCGACGAAATGGGCGAACTTCACCCGTCTACGGTATCGCAGGCGCGTCGGGCGCGGGCGTTGTGGACATACCGGTCCGAGCTGCGGGTGCCCGGACACGACGGAACGGGATGCGAGGCGGATCCTCGGGCGGCGGCACCGGACAGACTCATCGCCCGGTGCTGCGGCAATGCCTGCGAGTCGCCCGGGCGATGAGTTGATCTGCACACAGCATGCACCCGGGAGCGGCGACCCGCAAGCCCCTGTCACGCGCTCAGCGAAATCCGCGTGAACCGATCGGGCGGAACTGCTTGGATGGGGTCATGACCGATTCAGCACGTACCAAGCCCGAGGTCGACGCCCCCACGGGCCCGGCCCCCACCGAACTCGTCATCGAGGACATCTTCCTCGGCGAGGGGGACGAGGCCCAGGCCTCCTCGACCGTCGACGTCCACTACCTCGGCGTCGGCTACGACTCCGGCGAGGAGTTCGACTCCTCCTGGAGCCGCGGGCAGTCCATCAACTTCCCGTTGCGCAACCTCATCCAGGGCTGGCAGCACGGCATCCCCGGCATGAAGGTCGGCGGCCGTCGCAAGCTCACGGTCCCGCCGGAGCTCGCCTACGGCCCGGCCGGCAGCGGCCACCAGCTCTCCGGCCAGACGCTCGTCTTCGTGATCGACCTCCTGGGCGTCAAGTAACCATCCGCAGGTCACCCCTCGTCTCTCTCGACCGACGCGTCGCTGAGGCGAGGGGTGTCGCATGTCTCCCAGACCGAACGAGGACCACATGACCACCGCAACCCAGTACGTCGACCGCCTGACGGCGACCATTCCGGACTTCCCGACGCCCGGCATCCTGTTCCGCGACCTGACCCCGGTCTTCGCCGACGCGGACGCCTTCCGCGCGATCATCGACGAGCTGGCGGCGCGCTTCGAGGGTCGCTTCGACGCCGTCGCCGGTGTCGAGGCCCGTGGGTTCCTGCTCGCCGCGGCCGTCGCGTACGCGACCCACACGCGACTGGTCCCCATCCGCAAGGCGGGCAAGCTGCCGGGTGAGGTGCTCCGCGAGGACTACGGACTCGAGTACGGTGCCGCCGCCCTGGAACTGCGCACTGAGCAGCTACCGGCCGGGACGCGCGTGCTCATCCTCGACGACGTGCTAGCGACGGGCGGCAGCTGCGGTGCGGCGGTCAACCTCATCGAGCGCGCCGGATACGAGGTGGCAGGGCTCGGGCTGGTGCTCGAGCTCGAGGGACTGCCCGGCCGAGCCTCGCTCAGCGGTCGCGACGTCTTCTCGATCGCCACGGCTCCCGCCTAGACGCTACGGCGTCGGCGTCCGGGCGTCGTAGCGGCGGAAGGCCCCCTGGACGCGGACGAGCGTCCAGACGAGGACGACGACCAGGAGTCCGCCGGCGAGCGCCGGTACCCAGAGCGCGAAGGCCGAAGCCGCGAGGCCGATGTAGAGGTCGCCGACGCGGGGTCCACCGGTCACGACGACGGTGAAGACGCCCTGCAACCGGCCCCGCACGGCATCGGGCACGGCCGCCTGGAGGATCGTCATCCGGAAGATCGAACTGATGTTGTCGGCCGCTCCGGCGACGGCGAGGGCGATCGCCGCGATCACGATGGCGGGGAGGTTCGCGTCGGCGGCATCGTGCGTCGCCGTTCCGGAGAACGTGACCCACGCGAGGACCGCGCCGAAGCAGGCGATGGCGAGCCCGTAGACGATGATGGCCCGCTCGATGGCGCGGCCCTGGCGGTCGATCCGGCCGAGTCGTCCGGAGACGAGGCTCGACAGGAGGGTGCCGACCGCGCCGGCCGCGGTCAGGACCCCGACGGTGATCGCGCCGCCGCCGAGCAACAGGGTGCCGACGGCGGGATAGAGCACCCGCGGGTTGCCGAACGTCATCGCGACGATGTCGACGATGAACGTCATCCGGACGTTGGGGGCCGTCCGGAGGAAGGTCCAGCCGTCGACCAGGCTCGTGAGGCCCGGAAGTCGACTGACGCCGCCTTCGGGCAGGATCTTCGGCAGCGACGCGATCCCGAGGAAGGCGGCGACGAACAGCACGACGTCGATCGTGTAGGTCCAGCGGAATCCGACGCCGGCCACGAGGACGCCGGCGAGTGCTGGTCCGACCGTCACCATGACCCCCGCGGCGATGCCGGACAACGCCGCGGCGGACGGTAGGAGGCGGGCCGGCAGCAGTCGGGGGAGGATCGCCTGCCGCGTCGTCCCGACGACGGTCGTCGACACGGCGTTGATCGTCGTGAGGAGGTACAGGGGCCAGACCAGCTCCGAACCGCTCCAGGCGAGCACCGCGATGATCGCCGTGGACACCCACGTGACCACGGCGGCCGTCAGGGCGACCGTGCGTCGGTCGAACGCGTCCGCGAGCATGCCCCCGTAGAGCCCGAAGCAGATCATCGGGATGAGGGCGATGACGCCCACGAGCGAGACCGCGAACGTCGACGCGGTGAGGTCGTAGACCTGGAGGCCGACGGCGACGATGGTCATCTGGCCGCCGATCCCGGTGATCGCCCCGCCGATCCACAGGCGGGCGAAGGCGGGACTCTCCCGGAGTGGACTCAGATCGACGAGGAGCCCGCGCCGACCGGATCCGGGTGCAGCGCTCACCGGGGCATCGGGTGACGGGATGTGGCGCGCTCAGACATGCACCTCAGCCTACGCGCGTCGCGGCAGGGCTCGGCGGCGAGGGGCAGGGGCTGCCCGGAGTCGGTTGTCAGTGCCCTCGGGCAGGATGGAGACATGCGTCTCTGGTCGATCCATCCCCGGTACTTCGACGCCCAAGCGTTGACGTCGTCCTGGCGTGAAGGGCTGATCGCCCAGCGGGTCCTGCAGGAGCCAGGATCGAGCCTCCGTGCACACCCGCAGCTCCAGCGCTTCCTCGAGGCCGACGAACCGTTGGAGGCGATCGCGGCCTATCTCAACGGTGTCGCCGACGAGGCGCAGGAGCGCGACATCGTCTTCGACCGCGCGCGGGTCGTCGCCTCCGGCGTCCTCCGGGACCCCCTCGTCGTGACCGACGGCCAGCTCGACTACGAATGGGGCAATCTGCGGCGGCACCTGCTCGGACGCAGCCCGGACGTCGCGTCCCGATGGGCGAAGGTCTGGCGACCGCAGCCGCACCCGGTGTTCGTCGTCGTCGGCGGTGGCGTCGCCTCGTGGGAACTCGCCTGAGGGCCTGACGGCCCGAAGACCCGGCCGAGGTCGGTCAGGACCGAGCTGCTCGACGGTTGCCGCCTGACCCACTACCGTTGCGGCATGGGCAGACACGCTGATGTGGGAGCCGCGCCGCTCTCGGCGACCGGCACGGTGGTGCGGCTGCGGCCGGACCTCGAGGAGGCGATCGACGACGCCGGTCGATTGTCGTTCTTCCGCGGCCTGCCGAACAGCGCACAGCGGGAACTCGCGACGTGGGTGGAGCGATCCGACGACGCGCACCGGGATGCACGGATCGAAGCGGTCATCGAGTTGCTCGCCCAGCGGGCCGTGGAGCTCCGGACGGCCGCTCCTGCGCGCACCGCGGGTGGTCAGCGGCGCTGACGGACGCATGACGCCGCGCCCGGGCGTCGGCAGGGCTCAGAACCCGAAGTCGCCGCCGCCACCGAAGTCGCCGCCGCCACCGACGTCGCCGAATCCACCGTCACCCCAGCCGCCGCCGTCGGCGGAGGTGTCGGTCGCCGCGCCGTCTCCGGCCCCGGCTTCGGCTTCGGCACCACCCTGATCGGCGCCGGCATCGGCTGCGGCATCGGTTCCGACGGTTTCCGGAATGAACGCCTGCGCGATGGCCGAACCGACCACGACACCGGCGATGGTGCCGAGCATGGAGCTCGCCAGCATGCTGCCGAAGCTCATCCCGCCGCCCTGCGGACCGAGGGTGCGCTCGAGGGTCCCGGGCTGCCGCACTTCGGCCCGGGTGGCCGAACGCGCGAGGGCCTTGGGGGAGTCGTCTGCCGGTGCCTCACCGGTCGGGGCGTCCTCCGACAGCTGTCGGTACAGGATGCCCCGCTGCTCGGGGGTGAGCTTCGTGAAGGCCTCTTGGTGGACCTGTTCGATGGTCTCCGGCGGCGCGGTCCGCAGGAGGTAGCGGTAGCGTTCGACGGCGATCTCGTCCTCCGTCCGTGCGGGGGCCGAGGCCGGGCTCGCGCCGCCCGTCCCCTGGACAGGTCCATCGGAGTCGGGGCGTCCGAGCAGTCGATCGAGGAATCCCATGCTGTGCTCCTTCATGGTCGCGGGCGTCCAGCGTACGCGTCAGGTGTGGCATCCGGCTTGGATCGCCCTGGGAATCCACTGCGGTGACCGAGGCGGAATATGTCAGGCCGCCCGAGCGCTGCACCCTGATGCGTCTGTCGCCGTTCGGCAGCGCGACGAAAGGTGACCATGCGACTCTCGATACTGGATCTCATCCCCGTCCGCACCGACCAGGACACCGCGGCTGCCCTCGCAGCGACGATCGCCCTGGCGAAGCGCGCCGACGAGCTGGGGTACCACCGGTATTGGGTGGCCGAGCACCACAACATGCCGTCCGTCGCATCGACGAACCCCGCGGTCGTCATCGGCATCCTGGCCGCCGCCACGCAGCGGATCCGGGTCGGCTCCGGCGGCGTGATGCTCCCGAACCACGCGCCGCTCGTCGTCGCCGAGCAGTTCGCGCTCCTCGAGGCCTCCGCGCCCGGTCGCATCGACCTCGGCCTCGGCCGGGCACCGGGCAGCGACCCCGTCATCTCCGCCGTGCTCCGCCAGTCCGGCAACACGAGCGACGTCGACCGGTTCCCGAACAACGTGCAGGACATCGTCGCCCTCCTCGGCGTCGACGGTGCGAGCGTGCGGATGACCTCCGGCGAGGAGTACGCCCTGCGGGGAACGCCGAAGGCAGGCAGTGTGCCGGACGTGTGGTTGCTCGGTTCGAGCGACTACTCGGCGGCGCTCGCCGCAGCACTCGGACTGCCCTACGTCTTCGCGCATCACTTCTCCGGCCAGGGGACGGCTCGGGCCCTCGAGCTCTACCGGTCGAGTTTCCAGCCGTCCGCACATCTCGACGCGCCTCGCACCTTCCTGACCGCGAACGCCGTGGTCGCCGACACGGCCGCCGAGGCGGAAGCGTTGGCGCTCCCCAACCTGCAGCAGATGGCGAGACTGCGTTCCGGCAAGCCGCTCGGACCCATCGCGACCGTCGAAGAGGCCGCCGCGACCGAGCAGAGCGATCTCGAGCTCGGTTTCGTCGAGCAGATGCGCGCTGCCTGGATCATCGGCGACGCCGACCAGGCTGCGGCGGAGCTGCAGGGTCTCGCCGACCGCTTCGGTGTCGACGAGGTCATGGTGTCGCCCGTCGGGTCGGCACGGGAGGGCACATCGTCGAACTCGGCACCCGCACGTGAGCGGACGATCGAACTGCTGGCGGAGCGCTTCCCGCAGCACTGACGCCGTCGGCGTCGCGCGACTGGCGAAGAATCGTCAGTCGCGTGGCGGCTGGACGGCGCGCACCCGTTCGACGAGTTCCTGCCAGGGACCGGTGAGCTGCTGCTCGCCGAGGGTGGCCTCCTTGGGCGCGCATCTGATGCGGTAGACGTACCGATCCGGGACCGGTGGCCCTTGTGGGGTGTCGTCCCACGGGAGGCGGTCGAGCAGGACGATCCACCGGTCGACGTCGGGCTGCTCGTCGACGACGACCTCCCAGCGTCGGGTGAGACCGGCTACACCGCCGCTCCTCGTCACCGTGACCTTCATGCCGCGATGCTACTCCGCGAGCCCGGGCGCTGCCACGACGCTCAGGCGGACGGTTCGATACCGACGAGCGCCCACGCCTGCCCGACCGCGGTGTGCTCCTCCGAGTCCACACCGAACCTGGCGGCGGCCGCAGCGATCGTCGCCGCGGCGAAGGTCGCGAAGTCGGCGCGCTCCGACAGGCCGCCGACGATGGTGTCGTACCAGATGAGCCCCGCACGCTCCCAGGCGTTTCCGCCGAGGGCGACGGCGAGCGTCGCGAACGCCCGGTTGGGGATGCCGGAGTTGAGGTGGACGCCTCCGTTGTCGTCGGTCGTCTCGATGTAGTCGTCGAAGTGCGCCGGCTGCGGGTCCTTGCCGAGGACGTCGTCGTCGTAGGCGGTACCCGGGGCGAGCATGGAACGCAGTGCGTTGCCCTCGACCTCGTCCGTGAAGAGCCCTTCGCCGATGAGCCAGGACGCCGATGCCGCGTCCTGGCCGCGCGCGTGCTGTTCGACGAGGGCGCCGAAGACGTCGGACACGTGTTCGTTGAGCGCTCCGGGCTGCCCCTCGTAGAGGAGGTTCGCCGTGTACTGCGTCACGCCGTGGGCCAGCTCGTGGCCGA
Organism: Plantibacter sp. CFBP 8798; assembly: GCF_014841195.1. Taxonomy (NCBI): domain Bacteria; kingdom Bacillati; phylum Actinomycetota; class Actinomycetes; order Micrococcales; family Microbacteriaceae; genus Plantibacter; species Plantibacter sp. CFBP 8798. The sequence continues at coordinate 93,975 of NZ_JACYTS010000004.1, read as the reverse complement.
TGACGCTCAAGGAGCTCGTGAAGCTGCGGAAGACTTCGCCGTCGCCGTCGCCGAAGACCATCTGCTCGCCGTTCCAGAACGCGTTGTCGTAGTCGTCGCCGTAGTGCACCGTGGCGAGCAAGGGCAGCCCGCGGCCGTCGATGGAGTCGCGTGCGAACGCCTCGGCGAAGAGGGCGTGGGTGTCTCCGAGGCCGTCGTAGGCGGCGGAGACCGCGGCGTCGGTGGTGGCGGGCTCACCCTCCGATCGGACGAGCGTGCCCGGGAGGGTCTCGGTCCGCCGGGCGTCGTGGATGCTGCGCTCCGGGGTGCCGACCGGACGCTTGCCGGCCGTGGCGCTACGCACGGGATCAGTGGCCCGCTCCGACCCTGGCTCGGGGAAGCGGTATGGTCGCGTGGCGAGCAGCGAGTACCGCGCGGCACTGGCGGCACGCGCCAGCTGCGGAGCGTCGAGTTCGGCGATGCGCTCGAGCAACCAGGGTGGGACGATGCCGCACACGTGCCGAGGGGCCGGTGTCGGCATGCTGGACGAAGGGTTCGGTGAGCCGTTCATGCGGTGATCCTGCCATAGCCCGCCGACACGGCGTACGGCTCGCGCGGCGCGCTGTGGACAGGATGCCGAACGGGCCGGGAATAGCGCGGGCGTGAACGCCGTTGTCCTGAATATCCATGCAAACGCATGAAAGAACGAGTGGGAGCGCATGATGCAATTCGGAATCTTCACGGTGGGGGATGTCACCACCGACCCGACCACCGGGATCACGCCCACCGAGCACGAGCGCATCGAGGCGATGGTCGCGATCGCTGTGAAGGCTGAGGAGGTCGGTCTCGACGTCTTCGCGACCGGCGAGCACCACAACCCGCCCTTCGTCCCGTCGAGTCCCACGACCATGCTCGGCTACATCGCGGCGAAGACCACGGACCTCATCCTCTCGACGAGCACGACGCTCATCACCACGAACGACCCGGTGAAGATCGCCGAGGACTACGCCATGCTGCAGCACCTGGCCGGCGGCCGGGTCGACCTCATCATGGGCCGCGGCAACACGGGGCCCGTCTACCCCTGGTTCGGCAAGGACATCCGCGAGGGTATCAACCTCGCGATCGAGAACTACGCGTTGCTCCACCGCCTCTGGCGCGAGGACTACGTCGACTGGCAGGGCCAGTTCCGCACCCCGCTGCAGGGCTTCCAGTCCACGCCGCGACCGCTCGACGGTGTGCCACCCTTCGTGTGGCACGGCTCCATCCGGAGCCCCGAGATCGCCGAGCAGGCGGCCTACTACGGCGACGGCTTCTTCGCGAACAACATCTTCTGGCCGAAGGAGCACTACATGCGCCTCATCCAGCTGTACCGTCAGCGGTTCGAGCACTACGGACACGGCACGGCCGCGCAGGCGATCGTCGGACTCGGCGGTCAGGCGTTCATGGCGAAGAACTCGCAGGACGCCGTCGCCCAGTTCCGGCCGTACTTCGACAACGCCCCCGTGTATGGTCACGGGCCGACGCTCGAGGACTTCACCGAGCAGACGCCGCTCACCGTCGGCAGCCCGCAGCAGGTCATCGACCGGTACGCCGGGATGCGCGAGACCTTCGGCGACTACCAGCGTCAGCTGTTCCTCATGGATCACGCCGGGCTCCCGCTCGCGACGGTGCTCGACCAGCTCGAGATCCTCGGTGGCGAGGTCGTGCCGGTGCTGCGCAAGGAGTTCGCGAAGGATCGTCCGGCCGACGTGCCGGAGGCGCCGACGCACGCGTCGATGGTCGCGGCCGCTGAGGCGGAACTCGCTTCGCGCTCCGGTGTGGTCGAGACGAGCCGGGTCGCATCCGGTTCGGCGTTCGGCGCGGCGGCGGTCGGGGCGAACCGATGACCGCGAAGCGCACGCTCGCCGTCGTGTCGGCCGGTCTCAGCCAGCCGTCGTCGACGCGTCTCCTCGCCGACCGCCTCCGCGACGCCACCGTGGCGCGCCTCGAGCAGGACGGGTACGAGGCCCGGACGACGTCGATCGAGCTGCGCGACCTCGCGCAGGACATCACGAACAACCTGCTGACCGGGTTCCCCAGTCCACGGTTGTCCGAGGCGATCGAAGCCATGACCGCCGCCGACGGCGTGATCGCGGTGACGCCGATCTTCTCCTCCAGCTACTCCGGTTTGTTCAAGTCGTTCTTCGACGTGGTGGAGCCGACCGCCCTGACCGGGGTGCCCGTCGTCCTCGGTGCGACGGGTGGGTCGGCCAGGCACTCGCTCGCCCTCGAATACGCCGTGCGTCCTTTGTTCGCCTATCTGCGGGCGGTGACCGTGCCGACCGCCGTGTTCGCGGCCTCCGAGGACTGGGGGTCGGGCGACGCGCAGGTCAGCGCCCTGCCGGCGCGGATCGACCGCGCGGCCGGCGAGTTGAGCGCACTCGTGGCGGCCTCGGACCGTTCCGGGCGCCTGGACGACCCGTTCGCGCTCGATCGCCCGTTCTCCGAGCTGCTCGGCGGTCTCGGGGCCTGATCGGACGTCTCCGTCCGATCGCCCCGATGCGGGCGGGGATCGCCGGGTGCGGTTCCCGCCTCCGTCGTTCCCAGGCTCAGCGCCCCGGTCTTTGGGATACTGGTGGCGTGCGTCGCCGTCCGGCGTCGCCGGAGGGAGTGGTGGCCAGGTGATCCCCGGAGCGCGTCGACTCGGTTCGCTGCTGCAGCGTGCCGCTCGTGCCGCGGCGCTCGCCGTGGTGGCGGTGTCGATCGGCGCCGGATCCCTCGTCCTGCCCCTCGCCGCATCCGCTCCCGCGTCGGCGGCCGGCACCGGCACAATCGAGAGCCCGACCGACGGCGATACTGTCTACCGCGTCGACTACACCCTGGACGGCGAGCAGGTGAGCGGATTCGACGTCACCGGCACCGCCGACACGGGCGCCGACGTCGTGCTGTCCTACTGGCGCTCGATCGACCTCTACGACTCCGCGAAGGCCTGCTTCAGCAGCTCCACGGCCGACGACGCGTCGTGCGACCTGCAGTCCACCGGCGGGACGGGGGCGACCGAGTTCCGCTTCGACGGTCAGCCGGTCGAGATCGGGAGCGACGGCGGATGGTCCACCAGGATCAACATGACCCAGTGGCTGCGCGGTGCGGACGCAGGGGAGTACGACATCACCCTCGCCCTCGTGTCGACGAACGCCGACGGCGGGGCCACGCTCGGCGACCCGGTTCGGCTCGTCTACGACTCCACGACGACGGCCGAGGCTGCGGAGGCGGCAGCGGAGCCCGCGCCGAACGCCGGTGCCGGACCGCCGCTCTGGGTCTGGCTGCTCCTCGCCTTCCTGATCCTGGACCTCATCGCGCTCGCCCTCATCCTCGTGCTGCGTCGCCGACGCCGGGTTGCAGCCAGCGAAGCGGAGGAACGGGCCAACGCGAAGCGGCGCTCGACGCACCGCGAACCTCCCACGCTCTGAACCTGCTAGAATCACAAGGTTGCCGTCGAACGGCCGCGGATCAAGAGAGCCCACGCATCAGGCGACGGGCACCGCGCAACGAACAGAGAGGGGATCACCACTATGGCGCTTGAAGGAGACCGTAAGAAGGCGATCATCGAAGAGTACGCAACCCACCCAGGTGACACCGGATCCCCCGAGGTCCAGGTGGCGGTCATGACCCGCCGCATCAAGGACCTCACCGAGCACCTCAAGGAGCACAAGCACGACCACCACTCGCGTCGTGGCCTGCTGCTCCTGGTCGGACAGCGTCGCCGCCTCCTCGGCTACCTCCAGGCCGTCGACATCGAGCGCTACCGCTCGCTGATCGAGCGCCTCGGACTCCGCCGCTAGGCAGCACTCTGAACCCTCCGCCAGCTCACGAGACCCACGGTCCCTGAGTCTGTCGAAGGGCGCTGACACGGCGAGCTTCTTCGTGACGGGCCGTCATCCTCCGGGATGGCGGCCCGTTCGTGTTGTACCAGGAACCCGGCAGCTGGGGAACATCCCATCTGCGACTCGACCTCAGCCTGCTCATCTGGCAAGGTCGAGAGTCGGCTTCGAGCGAGGCCGCGAGGTACCGCACCACGGCAAGGAGCACCATGAGCATCTGGCGGACGAAGAGCATCGAGGACTCCCTCGCGGATTCCAGCGTCGAAGGGCGCAGTCTGAAGCGCACCCTCGGCACCTGGGACCTCATGATCATGGGTGTCGCGGTCGCGGTCGGCGCCGGCATCTTCTCCGTGGGCGCCAAGGCCGCGGGCAACTACGCGGGCCCGTCCGTGTCGCTCGCGTTCATCCTCGCGGCCGTTACCTGTGCCCTCGCCATCATGTGCTACGCGGAGTTCGCCTCCACCGTGCCCGTCGCCGGCTCCGCCTACACCTTCACCTACGCCACCCTCGGTGAGCTCCTCGCGTGGATCATCGGATGGGACCTCATCCTGGAGATGCTCACGGCGGCCGCCGTCATCGCCAAGTACTGGGGCATCTACCTCAGCAACGTCTTCCTGCTCTGGGGCTGGGACGTGCCGAGCGAGCTCGACGTCTTCGGGCTCAAGGTCAGCTGGGGCGCGTTCGTCATCGTCGCGATCTTCACGACCCTGCTCGTCCTCGGGACGAAGCTGTCCTCGCGTGTCGCGAGCGTCTTCACGATCATCAAGGTCGCGATCGTCATCTTCGTCATCGTCGTCGGCGCCTTCTTCGTCAAGGCGGCGAACTACACGCCGTTCATCCCCGACGAGGTCCCGACGAAGGGCGGGGCGTCCGACGCCTGGTCGCAGTCGCTGTTCTCCTTCATGACGGGGGCCGCGCCCGCGCAGTACGGCGTCTTCGGTCTGCTCGCCGGTGCCTCACTCGTCTTCTTCGCCTTCATCGGGTTCGACGTCGTCGCCACGAGCGCGGAAGAGGTCAAGAACCCGCAGCGCAACCTGCCACGCGGCATCTTCGGTGGCCTCGCCATCGTGACCGTCCTCTACGTCGGCGTGAGCCTCGTCCTCACCGGCATGGTGCCGTACACGACGCTCGCCGAGGCTGAGGACCCCTCACTCGCGACGGCGTTCATCGCGGTCGGCGCGGACTGGGCGGCGCAGGTGATCTCGATCGGCATCCTCGCCGGCCTGACGACCGTCATCATGGTGCTCCTGCTCGGCCTCGCCCGCGTGGTCTTCGCCATGAGCCGCGACGGCCTGCTCCCGCGCTCACTCAGTGTCACCTCCGAGAAGCGCAAGACACCCGTGCGGGTGCAGCTCATCGTCGGCGCGCTCGTCGCGCTGATCGCCGGCCTGACCGACGTGGGCATCCTCGAGGAGATGATCAACATCGGCACGCTCTCCGCGTTCGTGCTCGTCAGCATCGCCGTGATCGTCCTGCGGAAGAAGTACCCGAAGCTGCCACGCGCGTTCCGCGTCCCGTGGTCGCCGTTCCTCCCGATCCTCTCAGCGGTGCTCTGCGTCTGGCTCATGCTCAACCTGACGACGCTCACCTGGGTGCGGTTCCTCGTCTGGCTGGCGCTCGGCTTCATCATCTACTTCGCCTACAGCCGGCGGCACTCCATCGTCGGCAAGAAGGCGCGGGGCGAGCTCGTCGAGTGAGGCCTGCGTCCGTCGCCGTCGTGCGGCCAGGGCCGCGCTGATCCGGTCGACGGTCACGCCCAGGCCGACGGCGACGACGATCGAGACGGCGGTCGCGAGTACCGGCTGATCCGGGAGGAACCGGCCGACGACGGCTCCGACGCCCACGTTCCACAGTGCCCAGGCGAGCCCTGCGAGGACGGTGATCGGAAGGTACCGACGGGGGCGGAGGCCACTCGCCCCGGCGACGAGGTTGACCGCGATGCGCGCGAACGGGATGTAGCGCGCGGTGAGGATGGCTGCAGCGGCGCGGCGCTCGAGTGCGACGCCCGCACGTCCGATCGCGCCCGCGACCCGCGGGCGCCGCATCCAGGCGAACCGTGTGGTCCCGATCCGTCGTCCGAGGAGGTAGCAGGACACGTCGCCGGTCACGGCGCCCGCCCAGGCCACGCCGATGAGGAGGGCGAGGTCCGGCGAGCCGCTCGACGCCGCGATCGCGCCGAGCGCCGTCACTGCGGTCTCGCTCGGCAGGACGACCAGGAACGCGTCGGCGACCGTCAGCAGGTACAGTGCCGGGAACACCCAGCCTGACGCGGCGATCTCGAGCAACCACGCCGTGATCGCCGTCTGCAGCTCATCGACCCATGCCATGTCCGCGATTCTCGCTCGGCCGGGTGAACGGCGCGTGACGTCCCCTGCGGGCAGGGTGGTCCTCGCCCGGGAAGCGTGTGAGCATGGAGGTCGGCGGAAGCCGGCGGAGGAGGCATCATGGCGAGGTTCGTGCGGTTCGACCGGTTCGGTGGCCCCGAGGTGTTCCACCTCGTCGAGGGCGACATCCCGGTGCCCGGCCACGACGAGGTCCGCGTCCGTGTCCGCGTCGCAGGCCTCAACCCCGTCGACCACAAGCTCGCGGCATCACCCGAAGCGCTCGCCTCCTTCGGCCGGGACGTCCCGAGCGGGAACGGCAACGACTTCGCCGGGGTGGTGGACGGCGTGGGGAGCGGCGTCCAGGGATTCGCGACCGGCGACCACGTCTACGGCGGACACCGGTTCCACGCGCAGGCGGACTTCCTCATCGCTCCGGCCGGCATCCTCCATCACGTGCCGGACGGGCTCACCATCGAGCAGGCAGGTGCCCTCGACATCGCGGGACGCGCGGCGATCGCATCGGTGGCCGCCGTCGGCGTCCAGCAGCCGGACACGGTGCTCGTGAGTGCTGCGGCCGGCGGGGTCGGCGTGCTCGCGGCGCAGCTCGCCAGACGGACCGGCGCGGTCGTGCTCGGCACCGCCGGTGCGGCCAACCAGGAGTTCCTCCGCGGTCTCGGCATCATCCCCGTCCAGTACGGCGACGGCCTGCGCGAGCGTGTCCTCGAGGCGGCCCCTGGCGGGATCACCGCCGTCATCGACACGCACGGCCGGCCGACCCTCGAGCTGGCGCGCGACCTCGGCGTCGCGCCGGAGCGGGTCAACACGATCGCGGACCGACCCTTCGCCGCCGAGCACGGGTTCCGCGGCGTCGGCGGACAGGACGCGACGCTCGACGAGCTGGCAGCGCTCGGCGAGTCGATCGCGCGGGGTGAGATCGTCCTCCCCATCGACAGCGTGTGGCCCATCGAGCGGGTCGTCGACGCCTACCGTCACCTCATCGACGGTCACGTCCGCGGGAAGGTCGTCCTCGTCACCTCGTGACGTCGCGGCGCGACCCGGTCGGGTCGCTTCGAGGGGGCTCCGGGTCGAAGGCCCGCTTGCGACTGAAGATGAACGCCGCGCGGGGTTCGATGAGCGGTCTCGTGATGCGGCGCACGGGTCCGCTGGACAGCACGACGACGATCAGGACCGACAGCACCAGCAGACCGACGAGCACGAGGTCCGGGTTGCCCGTGTCAGTGAGGACGCCCGATTCGCGCAGCGGGTAGAGCACGAAGGAGTGCAGCAGGTAGACGTACATCGTCGACTGTCCGTACCGGGTGATCCACGACTGGCCGCGGGGGACGAGCACGAAGAACGCCGCGGTGAGGACGACGGCCAGCAGGATCGCCGCGAGTCGCACCAGGCCGCCCGTCCCGTCCTCGTTGCCGAGCGCGGTGTACCCCCGGTCGTAGAAGAACCAGTAGCGCAGGTCGATGCGCCGCCACAGGTCGATCCCGACGACGAGGACGACCGCCCAAGCGATGAGGACGACGGCGGCGGCGATCCGGATCCACCAGGCCCTCGTGCGGACGAGGCGCCAGCGGTCCACGAGCCGCCACCGGTTGATCTGCCACCCGAGCACGAAGAATGGGAGGATCCCGAGTGCGCGCGAGAGCGAGAACGTGCTGTCGACGTTGTCCAGGTAGCCGACGCCGATCGAGATCACCACGCTCCAGAGCAGTGGCCAGCGCAGGAGCGCGAGATAGGGCAGGACGAGGCGGAAGATGCCGAGCGCGAGGAGGAACCAGAGGGTCCACGACGGTTGGGTCGGGTTGAACGCGCTTTTGCCCTCGACGAGGAACTGCACGAGGGACCAGATCCCCTCCATGATCAGGTAGGGCAGGAGGATGTCCGTGATCACCCGACGCATCTGTCGTCGTCCGGGAGGGGCCGACTTCGAGAAGTACCCGCTGATGATCGCGAACGCCGGCATGTGGAAGGCGTAGAGGAACAGGTACACGACGAGCGCGGGATCGGACTCGGAGGTCAGTCGCTGGATCGCGTGGCCCATGACCACGAGCGTGATGCACGCGAAACGGGCGTTGTCCCAGAACGGGACGCGCTGCTTCGGGCGAGCGGCTGCCGGCGCGGGATGCGTCAACGTCACCTCCTGGGGTCCGCACCAGCGTAGCCCGGGAGGGCCCGCGCGACGGCGGGGCCCGGGCGCCGGGCTCAAGATGGCGTAGCGTTGGATGGTTGCACGAGAGCGGAGGACCGGATGGCTGAACGCGGTCTGAAGACCTCGCTGATCAGCTTCGCGCCGTCGCCGAAACGTTGGCCCGCCGCCCTGACCGCGGCCATCGCGATGGCCGTGCCGGTCGCGGTCGCGACGTTCTTCGGACTCACGCCGCTCGGCCTGCTCACCGGCCTCGGGGCGTTCACCGCGCTCTACTGCGCGCCCCTCAGCCGCCGGGACCGACTGCGGGTGCTGCCGCTCATCGGAGCAGGACTCGTCACGGCCGGGGCGCTGGGTGTCGCGATGTCGGGTTCACGGCCGCTGACCGCGATCGGCCTCATCGTCGTCGGGTCGGTGGTGATCTGGCTGGTGCAGGGCATCGTCCTCGGCCCTCCGGGCGCGCTGTTCTTCATCCTCGTGTTCGGCATCGCCGGCCACCTGACCGCGCCCGTCCCGATCGGCGGCGCCGGGCTCGACGGCGGACTGGTCATCCTGCTCGTGGCGGCCGGTTCCGCCTTCGCCTCGCTGGTGGTCGTCGCGCCGTTGCTCGTGCCGGCGGTCCGCCGCGGCGCGGGGAAGCCGACGCCGATGCGCGTGCTGTTCCCCGAGTACCGGCTGAGCGCGACCGACCGCCGGATCGCGACCCGCCTCACGGTCGCGCTCGCGATCAGTGCGATCCTCGGAGCGGTCCTCGGCCTCGGTCACGGGTACTGGATCGCGGGGTCCGCCGTCGCGATCCTCAGCGTCGGGCATTCGCGCACCCTGAGCGCGACACGCGGCGTGCACCGCGTGCTCGGGACGGTCGTCGGCGCCGGGATCTTCCTCGCCGTGGCCTCGCTCCAGCCGCACGGCTACATCCTCGCGCTCGTGCTGGCCGCCCTGCAGTTCACGATCGAGCTCGTCGTCATCCGGCACTACGCGTTGGCGCTCGTCTTCATCACGCCGCTCGTGCTCATCATCAGCACGTCCTCGTCGACGCAGCCGGTGCTCGCGATCGTGGGGGAGCGCGTGCTCGACACCCTCCTCGGAGCGGCCGTCGCAATGCTCCTTCTGCTCGTGTCCTGGGGACGCGACCACCGGCGCGCGGCGTCTCCGGACGCCCCTGGCACCCCGCCCATCACCTGAGGATCCGTGTCGTTCCGGGGATCGCCGAACCCCCCTCTGCTAGGCTGACCGACGGCGGACCGTGATGGTCCGCTCCGCGCACAGCCAGCCGACAGGAAGCTGGTCCTCGGTGGTGTATCCCTCGCGATCCGCGGGTGGTGTTCTACTGGTGGCCAGCCAAGTCCCGGAAGACCGGGCGGCTTGAGCAAGTACTGCGGCTGTGTTGCGCGCTGCATCATGCACGACCGCGCTCGACGGCGCGTCCATTCGGGACGCGCGGCCCGTCACTCGACGGGAGCGCACACGTACGAAGGAGAGACCTGTGGAAGGTCCAGAAATCAAGTTCGCCGAGGCCGTTCTCGACAACGGCAAGTTCGGCAAGCGCACGGTCCGGTTCGAAGCCGGCCGCCTCGCGCAGCAGGCACAGGGCGCGATCGCCGCGTACCTCGACGAGGAGACCATGCTCCTCTCGGCCACCTCGGCCGGAAAGCACCCCAAGGACAACTTCGACTTCTTCCCCCTCACGGTGGACGTCGAGGAGCGCTCCTACGCCGCCGGCAAGATCCCCGGTTCGTTCTTCCGTCGTGAGGGCCGCCCCTCGACCGAGGCGATCCTCGTCTGCCGCCTCATCGACCGGCCGCTGCGCCCGTCGTTCGTCACCGGCCTCCGCAACGAGGTCCAGATCGTCATCACCGTCCTCTCGATCGCTCCGGGTGAGTTCTACGACGCCCTCGCGATCAACGCGGCGTCGATGTCCACCCAGATCTCGGGTCTGCCGTTCTCCGGTCCGATCGGCGCCGTCCGTCTTGCGCTGATCCCCGGCCAGGCCGGCGAGGCCGACCAGTGGGTCGCCTTCCCGAAGGTCGACCAGCTCGAGGAAGCAGTCTTCGACATCATCGTCGCCGGTCGCATCGTGACCGACGCCAACGGCAACGAAGACGTCGCGATCATGATGGTCGAGGCGGAAGCCACCGAGAACAGCTGGAACCTCATCAAGGGCGGCGCCACGAAGCCCGACGAGGCGGTCGTCGCGGCCGGTCTCGAGGCCTCCAAGCCGTTCCTCAAGCAGCTCGCCAAGGCGCAGAGCGAACTCGCCGCTCAGGCGGCCAAGGAGATCGCGGCCTACCCCGTGTTCCTCCCGTACACGCAGGAGAGCTACGACGCCGTCGCCGGTCTCGCACACGACGAACTGGTGAACGTCTACCAGATCGCCGACAAGATCGAGCGCCAGAACGCCGACGACGCCCTCAAGGACCGCGTCAAGGCGGAGATCACCGAGCGCGTCGAGGCCGGTTCGCTCGACGCCGAGGTGCTCACCCAGTTCTCGGCGGCGTACAAGTCCGTCTCGAAGGTCGTCATGCGCGGCCGTGTCCTCCGCGAGGGCATCCGCATCGACGGCCGTGGCCTGACCGACATCCGTCCGCTCGACGCCGAGGTGCAGGTCATCCCGCGCGTCCACGGTTCCGCGATCTTCCAGCGCGGCGAGACCCAGATCCTGGGTGTCACCACGCTGAACATGCTCAAGATGGAGCAGCAGATCGACTCGCTGTCGCCCGTCACGAAGAAGCGCTACCTGCACCACTACAACTTCCCGCCCTACTCGACCGGTGAGACCGGCCGGGTCGGCTCGCCGAAGCGTCGCGAGATCGGGCACGGCTTCCTCGCCGAGCGCGCACTCGTGCCGGTGCTGCCGAGCCGCGAGGAGTTCCCCTACGCGATCCGTCAGGTCTCCGAGGCCCTCGGGTCCAACGGTTCGACCTCGATGGGCTCCGTCTGCGCCTCGACCCTGTCGCTGCTGAACGCCGGTGTGCCGCTCCGCGCACCCGTCGCCGGTATCGCCATGGGCCTCATCTCCGACGTCGTCGACGGTGAGACCCGCTACGCGGCGCTCACCGACATCCTCGGCGCCGAAGACGCCCTGGGCGACATGGACTTCAAGGTCGCCGGTACCTCCGAGTTCGTCACGGCCATCCAGCTCGACACGAAGCTCGACGGCATCCCGACCTCGGTCCTGACCGGTGCGCTCCAGCAGGCCAAGGACGCCCGCACGACGATCCTCTCCGTGCTGAACGCGGCGATCGACGCTCCCGACGAGATGGCGCCGACCGCGCCTCGCGTCATCAGCGTCCAGATCCCCGTCGACAAGATCGGCGAGTTGATCGGCCCGAAGGGCAAGACGATCAACTCGATCCAGGACGAGACCGGCGCCGACATCTCCATCGAGGAGGACGGCACCGTCTACATCGGCGCCGTCGACGGTCCGTCGGCCGAGGCCGCTCGCGCCCAGGTCAACGCGATCGCGAACCCCACCAACCCGGAGGTCGGCGAGCAGTTCCTCGGAACCGTCGTCAAGATCGCCGCGTTCGGCGCGTTCGTCTCGCTGCTCCCGGGCAAGGACGGCCTGCTGCACATCTCCGAGGTCCGCAAGCTCGCCGGTGGCAAGCGTGTGGAGAACGTCGAAGACGTGCTCGGCGTCGGCCAGAAGATCCTCGTCGAGATCACGAAGATCGACGACCGCGGCAAGCTCTCGCTCGCTCCGGTCGTCGCCGATGAGGCCGACACGCACGGCAGCGACGCTGCCAGCGAAGGCCCCGAGGCCCCGGCCGAAGGCTAAATCTCGGTCGAACGGTCGTTTGCTCGGGAGGCGACTCCAGAGCAGGCCCCGGCCGAAGGCTAAGCCTTAAGCTGCACCCGAACGCCCGTCCCGCCTCTGCGGGGCGGGCGTTCGCCGTTGCGCGGAGTGTCGACGGTTGAGCGCCAGGGTGATCCGGCGTAGCCTCGGACCACCTCGCGATGACGCGAGGGCACGGCATCGCTCACGAGGCACCGCCGTGAGGTCACCGAACTCAAGGCGGCGTGCATCGTGTCGATGGAGACTCACACCCAATTCCCGCAGGATTCCGACGAGCGGGGCGGTGATGCACGCGAACCGGTCCCGGTCGACCACGGGTGCGTCCAGCTCCTCGATCCGGACGGCGTCCGTCAGGAGGACGCCCTCTACGATCTCTTCGTCGCCGACCTCGGTCACGCGGAGCTGCTCGCGCTCTACGAGGACATGGTCGTCACGCGTCGCATCGACACGGAGGCGACGGCTCTGCAACGGCAGGGCGAGATCGGTCTGTGGCCGCCGTCGCTCGGGCAGGAGGCCGCCCAGGTGGGGTCGGCGCGGGTCCTGCGGCGCGGGGACTTCGTGTTCACGAGCTACCGCGAACAGGCCGTCGCCTACTGCCGGGGCGTCGAACTCGACCAACTGATGGCGATGTGGCGGGGGACCGCGCTGTCGGGCTGGGATCCGTTCGCGGTCGGCATGGCGACGCCGGCGGTCATCATCGGTGCCCAGACGCTCCATGCGACGGGCTATGCGATGGGCTGTCAGCGCGACGGGTCCGACGCGGTGGCCGTGGCCTATTTCGGCGACGGGGCGACGAGTCAGGGCGACGTGAACGAGGCGCTGGTGCTGGCCGCGAGCTTCCAGGCACCCGTGGTCTTCTTCTGCCAGAACAACCAGTACGCGATCTCCGAGCCCGTCGGGCTGCAGGCCCAGCGCCCCATCGCGGACCGGGCACCGGGCTTCGGGGTGCCGAGCATGCGGGTCGACGGCAACGACGTGCTCGCCGTGACGGCGGCGATGCGGATCGCCGTCGACCGCGCACGTTCCGGTGGTGGGCCGACCTTCATCGAGGCCGTCACCTACCGCATGGGGCCGCACACCACCTCGGACGATCCGACGCGGTACCGGGACGAGAGCGAGGTCGCGTCGTGGCGTGCAAAGGATCCGATCGCCCGTCTCGAGCGTCTGCTGGAGTCCGAGGGGGTCCTCGACGAGACGGCCCGAGCCCACGTCGCGTCTGTCGCCGACTCGGCTGCCGCCCGGGTCCGTGCGGGGTGCCTCGCCTTGCCCGCACCTGACCCGTTCTCGCTCTTCGACGAGGTCTACGCCACCGCCCACCCCGGGCTCGAACGGCAACGCGAGGAGTACCGCTCGTACCTCGCGATGTTCGACGGCGGTGCCAGATGACCGCGCTCACCCTCAGCAAGGCGATCAACACCGGACTGCACCACGCCCTCGCCGATGACGACCGGGTCCTGTTGCTCGGCGAGGACATCGGCAGGCTCGGTGGGGTGTTCCGGGTGACCGACGGCCTCCAGGCGGAGTTCGGCGCCGATCGCGTCGTCGACATGCCGCTGGCGGAGTCGGCGATCATCGGAGCGGCGATCGGTCTGGCGTTCCGAGGCTTCCGCCCGGTGTGCGAGATCCAGTTCGACGGGTTCATCTATCCGGGCTTCGACCAGATCGTCGCGCAGTTGGCGAAGCTGCACTACCGGACGAAGGGCGCCGTGCGCATGCCGGTCACCATCCGCGTGCCGTACGGCGGAGGCATCGGCGCCGTCGAGCACCATTCCGAGTCCCCGGAGGCGTACTTCGCGCACACGGCGGGACTGCGCGTGGTGACGTGCTCGGACCCCCAGGACGCGCACACCATGATCCGTCAGGCGATCGCGTGCGACGACCCGGTGCTGTTCTTCGAACCGAAGCGGCGGTACTGGACGAAGGGTGAGGTCCTCGACGACCTCCCCGCCGATCCGCTCGCGTTCACCCGTGCGCGGACCGTTCGCGCCGGCACGGACGCGACGCTGGTCGCCTACGGTCCGCTCGTCCAGACGGCGCTCGAGGCTGCGGAGGCCGCGGCCGACGAGGGTGTCGACCTGGAGGTGATCGACCTCCGATCCCTCGCGCCCTTGGACGTCGACGCGGTCGCCGCCTCGGTCGAGAAGACCGGGCGACTCGTCATCACGCACGAGGCGCAACGCTCCGGAGGGGTCGGAGCCGAGCTGGCGGCCTCGATCACCGAACGCTGCTTCGACCTTCTCGAAGAGGCCCCGGTGCGGGTGACGGGGTTCGACACCCCCTATCCCGCGTCGGCGCTCGAGGACCACTTTCTCCCGGACCTCGACCGGATCCTGGACGGGGTGGATCGCGCACTGGGGCGTCGGTCCTCGGCCTCCGCTGTGGGCAGGGCCGATGCCCGGCCTGTGACCGGTGGGGAGGGACGGCGATGAAGCGGTTCTCCCTGCCCGATCTCGGTGAAGGTCTGACCGAGAGCGAACTCGTGTCCTGGCGCGTCGCCGTCGGCGACCACGTCGAGCTCAACCAGGTGATCGCCGAGGTCGAGACCGCGAAGGCGCTCGTCGAACTGCCCGCGCCGACCGCCGGCGTGGTCACGAGGCTCCACGTCGAACCGGGGACGACGGTCCTCGTCGGCGAGGCGCTCGTCGACTTCGCCCCCGATGGTGAGACCGCTCCGCCCCCGTCGGTCCCCGAGGCCGACCGAGCGGAGGTCGACCGTCCGAGTGGGGCCGCGGACCGCGAGCCGGTCCTCGTCGGCTACGGTCCTCGCACGGCGAGCGGTGAACGGCCACGGCGCCGTGCCCGGTCCGCCGGCGATGACACACCTGCCCCGGCGCACACCGCCCCGGTGCCGGAGCGTTCTCGGCCCCGCGCGACACCGCCGGTCCGGCGACTCGCCCGTGATCTGGGCGTCGACCTCGGAACGCTCGTCGGCACCGGCGTCGGTGGTCGGATCGCGCGTGAGGAGGTCGAGCGCGCTGCGACCGGCCTGAGTGGGCAGCTGCCGGAGCGTGCTCGCGGAGCGGCAGCGGCACCGGCCGGGACCCCAGAGGCGACGTCCACGGCGGCCGACGGGTCGGTGCGTCGGCCGATCACGGGGGTCAGGCGTCGGACCGCCGAGGCGATGGTGAGCAGCGCGTTCACGGCTCCCCACGTCACGGAGTTCCTGACGGTCGACGTGACGCCGACGATGTCGCTGCTGGCCGCGCTCGCCCGCTCGCCTCGGACCGGGGACCACCGGGTCAACATCCTGACCGTCCTCGCCAAAGCGGTGTGCATCGCCGTCAGACGTACTCCCGCGGTCAACGCGAGTTGGGACGAGGCTGCCGGGGAGATCGTCGAGTACGGGCACGTCGGACTCGGGATCGCCGCAGCGACGCCGCGGGGACTCCTCGTCCCGAACATCGCACGGGCCGAGGAGCTCAGCCTGTTCGAACTCGCGGACGCCGTGGCGGACCTCGTGCGCACGGCCCGCGAGGGACGCACCGCTCCGGCGGAACTGCGAGGGGGGACGATCACGATCTCCAACGTCGGCGTCTTCGGCGTCGATGCGGGGACGCCCATCCTGAACCCCGGTGAGGCGGCGATCATCGCGCTCGGTGCCGTCCGTCGCCAGCCGTGGGAGTTCGAGGGGCAGGTCGCGCTGCGACACGTCGTGACGCTGTCGCTGTCGTTCGACCATCGGCTCATCGACGGAGCGCAGGGGTCCCGTTTCCTCGTCGACCTCGGGACGATGCTCTCCGATCCGGCGATGGTCCTGACGATGGTGTGATCGTCGAGTCCAGGCCCTCGCGCTCGCCGGCCCCGGCGGTCGTTCGGGCCTGGACGCGACGGCCGCGACGTGGCATCGTGCATCGTGTACGCATCGGGAATCAGCAAAGGAGCGGCTCATGGTCACCTACACGGATGTCTTCAGCGGGTTCTCGGTCGACGACATCGACGCGGCGAGGGCGTTCTACCGCGACGTCCTCGGTCTCACGGTCACCGACAACGCCATGGGATTCCTGGACGTGGCGCTGCCCGCCGGCGGGTCGGTGCTCGTCTACGCGAAGCCTGACCACACACCAGCCTCGTTCACCGTGCTGAACCTCGTGGTCGACGACATCGATACGGCGGTCGACGAGCTGCAGGCCCGCGGTGTGGTGACGAAGCTCTACCCCGACGACGTCCTGCCGACGGATGCGAAGGGGATCATGCGCGGGAACGGCCCGGACATCGCGTGGTTCACCGATCCAGCGGGGAACGTCCTGTCCGTGCTCGTCGACTGACCCTGTCCCGCGTCCTCACGCGGCGAGCAGGGCGGCCAGTGCCATCCGCTCGAGCGTCGAACGCACCGCTTCGCGGTCGGGTGTCCCGGCCTCGTTCCTGCCGAGGGAGGTGCTGTGGGACGTGGAGTTGATCAGTCCGAAGCCCGCGAGCGCGCGGACCCGCAGTTCCGTCGCGGGGATCGTGGGATGCAGCGTCGTGAGGACGTCCACCCACCGCTCGACGTACCGCCGCTGGAGGGTGCGGACCGCGCGGCGGTCGTCCGGTGCCAGGCTGTCGAGGTCGTGGTCCTGGATGCGGATCACGTCGGGGTCGTCGAGGGCGAAGGCCACGTGGAAGGTGACCAGTGAACGCAGTGCCCGATCGCTGTCTGGAGCCTGCTCGACCTCGCGGGTCCCGCCGTCCAGCAGATCCTGACTGACGCCGACGAGGAGTGCCGCGAGGACGGCCTGTTTGCTCGGGAAGTGGCGGTAGACGGCGGGTCCGCTCATGCCGACGGCCGTTCCGAGGTCCTCCATCGACACCCCGGCGAAGCCGCGCTCGGCGAACAGTCCGGCTGCTGACCGCAGGAGAGCCGAGCGACGTGCCGCTTTCGCCTCCGAGCGCCCGAGGTGCGGCGGGTTCGGGGACGGTGTGTCACGACCGGTCATCGGATCTCCTCGGGGTGGACTTTTTCAGTTAATGAACTGTAACCTCACTTTCAGTGAGTGGTGAGTAACTGAATGCACTCACGGTCGACGACGACAGGAGCCCGAGTGCCCACCCTCACGAGCGGTGCCGATCCCACCTCAGCCCGATTCCGCGAGCAGGAGGCGGCGCAGCGGGAGCTCGTGACGGTGCTCGAGCAGACGATGGCGACCGCGGCCCTGGGCGGACCGGAGGCGTCGCGGGCGCGGCATGTCGCCCGGGGGAAGCTGCTGCCGCGCGATCGGGTCGACCGTCTGCTCGACGAGGGGAGCCCCTTTCTCGAGATCGCGCCCTTGGCCGCGCACGGCATGTACGACGACGCGACTCCCGGCGCCGGGGTCATCGCTGGGATCGGCCTCGTCCACGGACGACACGTGCTCGTCGTGTCGAACGACGCGACCGCGAAGGGTGGCTCGTACTTCCCGATGACGGTGAAGAAGCACCTCCGGGCCCAGGAGATCGCGGCCGCGAACCGGCTGCCCTGCCTGTACCTCGTCGACTCCGGGGGAGCGAACCTCCCGACGCAGGACGAAGTCTTCCCGGATCGGGACCACTTCGGTCGGATCTTCTTCAACCAGGCCAGGATGTCGGCGGCCGGCATCCCGCAACTCGCCGCCGTACTCGGGTCCTGCACCGCCGGAGGCGCGTACGTCCCCGCCATGAGCGACGAGAACGTGATCGTCCGCGGTCAGGGCACGATCTTCCTGGGCGGTCCACCGCTCGTGAAGGCCGCGATCGGCGAGGTCGTGACGCCGGAGCAACTCGGCGGCGGCGACCTCCACGCCCAGGTGTCGGGGGTCACGGACCACCTCGCCGACGACGACGCGCACGCGCTCGACATCCTCCGGGATGCGGTCGCGACGCTGCCGGCGCCCCACCCGCGCGCGTGGGAGGTGCGTCCCAGTGTGCCGCCGGTCGTCCCGGAGGCAGAGCTGTACGGCGTCGTGCCGGCGGAGCTGCAGACGGCCTACGACGTCCGTGAGGTGATCGCGCGGCTCGTCGACGGCAGTGACTTCTCGGAGTTCAAACGCGAGTACGGCGACACCCTCGTGACCGGGTTCGCGAGGCTGCACGGGCACCCCGTCGGCATCATCGCGAACAACGGCGTGCTCTTCAGCGAGTCGGCCCTGAAGGGCGCTCACTTCATCGAGCTCGCCGACCAGCGCGGCATCCCGTTGCTGTTCCTCCAGAACATCTCGGGCTTCATGGTCGGCAGTGACGCCGAGGCCGGAGGCATCGCCAAGCACGGCGCGAAGATGGTCACCGCGGTCGCGACCACCCGGGTGCCGAAGCTGACGGTCGTGATCGGTGGTTCGTTCGGCGCCGGCAACTACTCCATGTGCGGCCGCGCCTACGATCCCCGGTTCCTCTGGATGTGGCCGGGCGCGCGCATCTCCGTCATGGGGGGACAACAGGCGGCGAGTGTCCTCGCGACCGTCAAGCGCGACCAGCTCGAGGCTCGCGGTGAGGTGTGGACCGCCCAGGCGGAGGATGACTTCCGGGCGCCGATCCTCGCCGACTTCGAGGAGCAGGGCAACCCGTACTACTCGACCGCGCGGCTCTGGGACGACGGCATCATCGATCCCGCCCAGACCCGCACGGTCCTCGGACTCGCGCTCGAGGTGTGCTCCCGCGCGCCCCTGCCAGAACCCGGCTTCGGCCTCTTCAGGATGTGACGGCATGACGATCCAGACACCGAACCGGCCGGGCCACGCATCCGCGCGTCCCTTCCGCTCCGTCCTCGTCGCGAACCGCGGCGAGATCGCCTGTCGTGTGATCCGCACGCTCACAGCGATGGACATCGAGAGCATCGCGGTCTTCAGCGACGCTGACCGCGACGCCCCGCATGTCCGGCTCGCGGACCGCGCCGTCCGCCTGGGACCCGCGCCCGCCGCGGACAGCTACCTCGACGTCGACGCCGTCGTCCGGGCCGCCGTCACGACCGGGGCCGAGGCGGTGCACCCGGGCTACGGCTTCCTGTCCGAACAACCCGCGCTCGCGAGGGCGCTCGCCGCTGCCGGGATCGTCTTCATCGGACCGGACGAGCGCGCCCTGGTCCTCATGGGCGACAAGATCCGGGCGAAGGACCACGTCGCGGCTCGAGGCGTCCCGATCATCGAGGGCGTCGCCGACGCCTCGCTCGACGACGACGCGCTCGTCCGTGCCGGCGTCGCCATCGGCTTCCCGCTCATCGTCAAGCCGGCGGGCGGTGGCGGCGGCAAGGGGATGCAGGTGGTGGAGCGCGCCGAGGAGCTCCCATCGGCCATCGCCTCCGCGCACCGGGTGGCCGAGGCGGCCTTCGGCGACGCCACGCTCCTCCTCGAGCGGTTCGTCACGAGACCCCGGCACATCGAGGTGCAGGTGCTCGCGGACGCCCACGGTGCGGTCGTGCACCTCGGGGAGCGTGAGTGCTCGCTCCAGCGTCGGCACCAGAAGGTGGTGGAGGAGTCCCCGTCGCCGCTCATCGACGACGGGCAGCGGGCGCGACTCGGCGAGGCGGCCTGCACGGTCGCCCGGAGCGTCGGCTACCGAGGGGTGGGGACCGTCGAGTTCCTCGTCGCCGACGACCGACCCGACGAGTTCGCCTTCCTCGAGATGAACACGCGGTTGCAGGTGGAGCATCCGGTCACCGAGCTCGTCACGGGGCTCGACCTCGTGGAGTGGCAGGTGCGCGTCGCCGCCGGTGAACCGCTGACGATGACGCAGGACGACGTCGTCCTGCGTGGTCACGCGGTGGAAGCACGGCTGTACGCGGAGGACCCGTCGAGCGGCTTCCTGCCCCAGACCGGGGTGCTCGAGCGGGTGCGTCTGCCGCAGGGGCCGGGCGTCCGCGTCGACGGCGGCATCGTCGCCGGGCAGTTCGTCGGCCCCTGGTACGACCCCATGCTCGCGAAGATCGTGTGCTGGGCCGAGGATCGCGAGACCGCGCTCCGGCGACTCGACGCAGCGCTCGCGGCGACGGTGGTCTTCGGTGTCCGCACGAACCTCGGCTTCCTCCGGCGGCTCCTCGCCGACGAGGACGTCGTCGCGGGACGACTGCACACCGGTCTCATCGCCGACCTGCTCGACGACAGCCCGTCCGCCGCGACATCCGAGCGGGTCCTGACCGCAGTGGCGCTCGCCGAAACGGACGACCGACGATTCGAGGCCGCAGCGCGGACCGCCGGCCTCGGGACGCCGTGGTCGGATCCGGGTGGGTGGCGCCTCGGCGCGGCAGCACCGACGCGACAGCACCTGCGTCTTGAGGACGGACGCATCGTCCGCATCGAGGTGCGTGGGTCGAACGACGACGCGAGCGTCTCCGTCGATGACGCGGCACCGACCCGGGCCGCGGTCCTCAGCCGGTCGGACGGCACCCTGCGGTTCGAGCACGACGGTGTCAGCACCCCGTTGGAGACCGTCCGCGTGGGGGACGAACGATGGATCGCGCTCGACGGTGCCATCAGTCTGGTCGAGGTGGTCCCGCGTGGGGCGCTCCCAGCCGGCGGGGATCCGACTGCGGCCGGTGCGGTCGATCCGGAGGTGCGGACGCCGATGCCCGGCACCGTCACGGCCGTGCACGTCACGAGCGGCGACGCCGTCACCGCCGGTCAGCCGCTGGTCACCGTCGAAGCGATGAAGATGGAGCACCTCCTCACCGCCACGACCGACGGCACGGTCACCCTCCACGTCGCCACGGGTGGCACGGTCGCCACCCGTCAGTCGGTCGCGACGATCGCCGCAGACCCCGTCGCAGCACACCTCAACGCAGCCCCAACCGATGCAGCACCCACGAACGGAGCATCAGCATGAACACCGAGCTCAGCCCCGAGCACCAGCGGATCGTCGACACGGTCAAGGCGTTCGCCGACGAGGTCGTCGCGCCCGCCGCCTATCAGTACGACACGGAACGGCGTCTGCCGTACGACATCATCGCGCAGATGGGGGAGCTGGGACTCTTCGGGCTGCCGTTCCCGAAGGAACTCGGCGGCGGGGGGATGGACTACTTCGCGCTCTGCCTCGCCGTCGAGCAGCTCGGACGCGTCGACCAGAGCATCGGCGTCACCCTCGAGGCCGGCGTCGGCCTCGGAGCCATGCCGATCTACCTGTACGGCACCGACGCCCAGCGCGAGGAATGGATCCCGCAGCTCGCGAGCGGGCAGGCGCTCGCCGCGTTCGGCCTCACCGAGGCGCGTGCCGGCAGTGATGCAGGCGCGACGGAGACCACCGCCGAGCTCGTCGACGGTGAGTGGGTGATCAACGGCACGAAGCAGTTCATCACCAACTCCGGGAGCGAGATCACCCGTCTCGTGACGGTCACGGCCGTCACGGGGGAGCGGGTCCGATCCGACGGCCGGGTGACGAAGGAGTTGTCGTCGATCCTCGTGCCGGTCCCGACGCCGGGCTTCACCGCGCTACCGCCCTACGACAAGGTCGGGTGGCACACCTCCGACACCCACCCGCTGCGGTTCGAGGACGTCCGCGTGCCGGAGGGTAACCTGCTCGGCGAACGCGGGCGCGGGTACGCCAACTTCCTCACGGCGCTCGACGGTGGACGGATCGCCGTGGCCGCGCTCGCCGTCGGAGCGGCCCAGGGCTGCCTCGAGGAGGCGATCCGCTACGCCAAGGAGCGGGTCGTGTTCGGTCGGGCGATCGGTGACAACCAGTGGATCGCCTTCCGGATCGCGAAGATGCAGGCTCGGGTCCACACCGCCAGGCAGGCCTACTACGACGCCGCGTCGCGCATGCTCCGGGGAGCGCCCTACAAGATGGAGGCCTCCATCGCGAAGATGGTCGCCGGGGAGGCCGCGATGGACAACGCCCGTGACGCGACCCAGATCTTCGGCGGCTACGGGTTCCTCAACGAGAACCCGGTGGCGCGGCACTACCGGGACTCGAAGATCCTCGAGATCGGTGAGGGCACCACTGAGGTGCAGCTCATGATCATCGCCCGCGAACTCGGCTTCGCGTCGTGAGCTCATGATGACCGACTCATCCGAGACGTCGTCCGGCCCCGTGATCGAGCAGCGAGGTCTGTACTTCGAGGAGTTCGTGGTGGGTGCGACCTACCGCCATCGCCCCGGGCGCACCCTCACGGAAGCCGACAACGTCCTGTTCTCGACCCTCACGATGAACGGGCAATCACTGCACGTGGATGCCGCGTGGTCTGCGACCGGGCCCTTCGGGGAACGGCTCGTGAACTCGATGCTGACCCTCTCGACGCTCGTGGGGCTGTCGGTCGCGCAGCTCACCGAGCAGACGATCGTCGCGAACCTGGGCTTCACCGACATCGCCTTCCCGAACCCGATGCGCCACGGCGACACGCTGTACGCCGAGACGCTCGTGACGGCGAAACGGTTGTCGTCGTCAAGGCCGGGCGAGGGTGTCGTCACCCTGCTCCACACGGGTCGGAACCAGGACGGCGTCGTCGTCGCGACCGCGACCAGGAGCACGCTCGTCCAGTGCTCGGGTGCATCGTGACCGGCGCCGCGGCGTTCGACCTGGGGCCGGCGATCCTCTTCGTCCCAGCAGACCGTCCGGATCGCTTCGCGAAAGCGGCCGAGCGTGCGGATGCCGTCATCCTCGATCTCGAGGACGCCGTCGATGCGGCGCGCAAGGCGATCGGTCGCGTAGCGATGGTGGAGCATCCGTTGGACCCGCTCCTGACGATCGTGCGGGTGAATCCAGCGGATGGCCCGGACTTCGCGGCCGACGTCGCCGCCGTGGCGACAACGGCTTATCGAACGGTGATGCTCGCGAAGACCGAGAGCGTCGCGCAGCTCGACGACCTGGCCCGCGCCCTGCCGGGGGTTGCGATCGTCGCGCTATGCGAGACGGCCGCCGGAGTCGTGCGCGCCGAATCGATCGTCGCGCACGACTCGGTCGTCGCCGTGATGTGGGGCGCTGAGGACCTGGTGGCGTCACTCGGCGGCACGAGCAGCAGGCGCTCTGACGGACGCTACCGCGACGTCGTGGGCGCCGCTCGATCGCACGTCCTGCTCGCAGCGGGGGCCGCCGGTGTCGCCGCGATCGATGCCGTCCATCTCGACCTCACTGACCAAGCGTCGCTTGCGGTAGAGGCGGAGGATGCGAGTGCGGTCGGCTTCGTCGCGACGGCGTGCATCCATCCCGCGCAGGTCCCGATCATCCAGGCCGCTTACCGTCCGGACCCCGAGGCAGTGCGCGCGGCGAGGGAGCTACTGGCGGCTGCCGCCGACCGCATCGGCGCCTTCCGGCATGCCGGGCGCATGGTCGACGAGCCGCTCCTGAGGCACGCACGCGCACTTCTCGCGCGTGCCGGGGAGGTTTCTGGGAGCTGAGCCTTGCCCCGTCCCCAAAAATGCCGACTGCTCATATCTTATATTTTGGATATGTTGGACCTGGCTCGAAATCGGGCCGACGGCGGCCTATCTCAATAGGCTGCCGTTTCAGGAACAACGGGGGTTGAGATGAAAAAGAAGCTGTTCGGTCTTGTCGCGATGGCGGCTCTGGTCACGGGCGTATCGCTGACTGCCGCGGCTCCAGCGCAGGCTGCCTGCAGGGTCGACAATCTGAGCATGTGGCAGGGGAAGAACGCCACGTGCCTGAATATCGTGCACGTTTCGTTCGGGTCGAGTACACATCTCGGGAATCCCGCTCGCGCCGGGCAGTGGTCCAAACAGCAGCTGTGTTGGGATGGTGCGACGGGTTACTCCTACCGCAATGCGTAGGCTCTGGACCGTCCCCGTATTCGCAGCGCTCATGTTGTTCGCGTCGAACGGGTGCGCCGCAGACTTCGGACCGTCAGACATCGTTGCCGGGAGTGCCGGAGACGTGCCGGAGTTCACGGGACCGTGGGCGTCGGAGTTCGCGGACACATATCGAGCTGGCAGTGACGTTGTCCGAGCGATCCTCGAGGATGGTGCGATCTCCGACGCCGAATGGGCGGAGACCAGCGACGCGTTTATCGGCTGCATGCAGGACAGGGGAGTGAGGGTGACGCTCGACGATGCGTACGGCGCGATCGCGCTCCCAGACATGCCGAAGCCGGACGCCGCTTCGGACGCAGCGCTGGACGCGTGCACGCCGGACTTCTACGCGGTCAGCAGTCTGCGCCGCGATCTTGCCCGCAATCCGGATGCGCGCGATGAAGACGCCATCATCGCGGCATGTCTGGTCGATGCGGGGCTCGTCGAACCCGGGTACTCCGGCGAGGACCTCGCCTCAGATGCGAAGCAGGAATCACTCCCATTCGACAACGATGACCCAGTGTTCGGGTCCTGCATCCGCGACCCATTGGGTCTCCTTGAATGACGACCGCGCTCGTCGTCGGCTTCCGCCGTCCGTGTGGCTCATGATCCCCTCGCTGCTCGTGCTGGGAGCTCTCCTCGGGGTGACGGTCGTCGGGGTCGCTCGTCCCGAGGCTGCGCCGCCGGCGATCGGCGGGGCGGTCCCGGTAGGCGAGGTACCCGTGACCAGTACGAAGTACCTCGACGTACGCAGCGTCACGCTCGCTTTTGAGACCCAGTCGCAGGGTGAGATCGTCACGCCGGTAGGCGGATTCATCACGCGGACGAGCTGCGCAGTCGGCGGCGAGGCGCAGTCCGGTGAATCGGGCATAGCGATCAACGGGCGGTCCCTGGTCTACCTCGCGTCGGGCGCGCCGCTGTGGCGGGACCTCGGACCGGACTCCGTCGGAAGCGATGTCAGAGGCCTCCAAACCGAGCTGAATCGACTGGGCTACTCGCTGGATGCCGACGGCGAGTTCGGCCCTCTGACCCTGCGCGCGGCTCGCGACCTCGCGCAGCGCAACGGCGTGGACAGCAGCGACTGGAGCGTCATACCTCGGGAGGCGTTCGTCTGGATCCCCGCACCTGCGACGGCGATCACGAGCTGTCCGACAGTTCTCGGTGCATCCGTCGCGCCGGATGACGCGCTGTTCGTTGCGCCGCCGGTCATCGCCAATGCACGTGTCGCCGCGCTACCTGACACGCTCGCTCCTGGCCCACGGGTCATCGTCGCCGGCGAAGTCCGGGTTGCGGTGGACGATCAGGGGGCCATCGCGGATCCTGCAGCACTTCACGAACTCGGCCGGTCGTCTGAATTCGCAGCCTGGGTTGCAGCGGACGATGGCACGGACTTCATCGTCGACCTTGAGCTCGCATCGCCGGTGACGGTGACCACCGTGCCACCCGCTGCGGTCTTCGGACTAGACGGTTCGACGGGGTGTATCTCCAGTGCCGGTCACACCGTCGTCGTCGAGGTCGTCGGATCAGGTCTCGGTCAGAGCTACGTCGTTGTGCCAGCAGACGCCGAGGTCGTGGTAGTCGATGTTCGGCTCCCTCCCGGTCGACCATGCGGTTGACGGCCGAGGGCCTGTCCCTGCGCTTCCCACAGGGCGACTGGCTGTTTGAAGACCTCTCGTTCCGCTTGGTACCGGGGTGCGTGTACGCGGTGACCGGGCCATCCGGTTCGGGCAAGAGCACGTTGCTCAGTCTGCTCGCCGGCTGGCTGCGCCCGACGAAGGGTGTGATCGTGCGCGAGGACGTCGCGGTGACCAGTTGGGTGTTCCAGAATCCGCACGGAGTTGCGAGACGGACTGCTCTCGACCACGTCGCGCTCCCTTACCTCGCGCGCGGCGCGGATCACGACCATGCTTGGCAGAGCGCGTTCGCCGACCTGGAGACGGTGGGTCTCGCCGCAGTCAGCCTGCGTCAGTTTCGACACCTCTCGGGCGGGGAAGCGCAGCGCCTGATGCTCGCCCGCGCACTTGCGACGCATCCCCACCTGTTGCTAGTGGACGAGCCGACCGCTCAGCTGGACCAGCGCACGGCCGTCTCAGTGAACGAGGCGATCGGGTCGATCGCATCCGACGGGACCATCGTCGTCATCGCGACGCACGATGAGCGCACGCGCGATGCATGCACGGACGAGATCGCACTCGGTGCAGCGCGATGAGGTGGGCATCGACCCTCCGAGAAGCAGCGCTCGACGTGCAGTCCGGCACGACGAAGGCGACGATGCTCGGTTGTGTGTTGTTCGCCGCCGTCCTTGTGCTGGGCTTGGCTGAGATCGGCACGATGTCCCAACTCCTGACTGCTGCCGACGTCTACCGACGTGCGGGTGGGGCGACCCTGGTCTACATCGCCCCCCAACAGATCGACGGGCCAGCCTGCGACCGGCTCACGACGATCCCAGGCATCGACGCTGCGGGAGCCATGAGGCCGTCGACTGAGAACGAACGCCTGCTGGCGCTTCCGAGTTCGTCCGTACCGACGTTCGAGGCCAGTCCGGGTTTCTCCGGTTTCGTTGCGCTCGATACGCCGCGCCCCCACCGTGGCGTGCTCGTCTCGGCCGCGCTCGCAGAGGCCCTCGAACTCGATGCCAGTGACAAGCTCCCGTTGATGAGCGGCACGGTCGAGGTCGGAGCCGTTTTTACCTCCGCGGAGGACGGCCGCCGGCCTGGCCTCGGATACGCGCTCATTGCTCCGACAGCGGCGATCGGACCGTTCGACGAATGTTGGATCGACACCTGGCCGCAGTCGCAATCGTCGACCGATGCGCTGCGCACCGTCCTCCTCCCAGGGGCTGGGGCAACGGATGCATCGCCGCCCCGGCTCGCGCAGCTCAACAGCACGCTCGGCGCACACTTCGACGGCGCCGCGCGGTACGCCGAGCGTCTCTCTCGATTCGCGCCGCTCGTCGGAATCGTCATCGCCGCCGCAATCGGGTTCGTCGCGACCCGAACCCGCCGCATCGAATTGGCATCCGCGCGTCATGCAGGGGTGCCGGTCGGGTCGCAGGTGCTGCAACTCGTCTGCGAAACACTCTGCTGGGCCGTCGGCGCTGCAGTGATGGCGGTGTCCGCCATCCTGCTGCTCCTGGAGATCGCGCCCCAGGAAGGCCTTGGAGTGGTCGCTGGGATCGCGATCCGACCAGCCGTGGTCGCCGTGCCCGCCGTCCTGTGCGGAGTGATCGGCGGGGTGGCGCTCACGAAGGAGGAGCAGCTCTTCCGGTACTTCAAGGAACGGTGATGTCGCCCCGTTGAAGGGCCGCCCCGGGTGGAAAGGGGAATCGTTACGAATCAGTTGCCACCCGGTCGTGATGTCGTCCAGCCGAAGTCGCCGGTCTCCTCTAGCCTGGTGAGCAAGCACCGGCCCGTCGCTCCACGCACGGATCCCGACGGTGCAGCGCGTCACCGGTCGGCGGACCGAGAGAGGGGCAGGGGATGCCACACCTCTGGCGCTCGTCGAGCACCCGTGGCAGTTCTCTCGTCGGCGGAGCAGCGGACGGCGTCGACGACGACGCGAGTCGGCGTCCCGAGCAGCTCGTCCCGCACCCGTCCTTCCCGACGCCCGTCCAGGACCCCGAGCCCTCTGAAGCACCGAGGCGCACGATCGGCGACTCCGAGTTGTCGGTCTTCCCGGTCGTGCTCGGCGGCAGCGTGTTCGGGTGGACCGTCGACCCCGACACGACATCGGACATTCTCGACCGGTTCCACGACTCCGGCGGCAACATGGTGGACACCGCCGACAGCTACGCGGGCGGACGCAGCGAGATCCTCATCGGCAACTGGATGCGGAAGCGCCGCAACCGGGACGACATGGTCGTCGCGACGAAGATCGGCCGGCACCCCGACTACCCGGGTCTCGGCTCGGTGAGCATCATCCGCGCGGTCGAGGCGGCGCTCGAACGGTTGCAGACCGACCACATCGACCTGCTGTCCTTCCACGACGACGACCCGAGCATCCCGTTGGCCGACAGCCTCGGGACGGTCGACTGGTTGATCGAGACCGGCAAGGTCCGCTACCTCGGCACCTCGAACACGACCCCTGAACGGCTGATGGAGGCGCGGATCCTCTCGGCGAGCGGCTTCACCCAGTTCGTCGCGCTCGAGACGCACTACAGCCTCATGCACCGGGAGCCGTACGAGAGCACCCTCGCGCTCGTCGCGACGGCCCAGCACCTCGGTGTCCTGCCCTACTTCGCCCTCGCGAACGGCTTCCTGACGGGCCGCTACCGCACTCGTTCCGACCTCGACCCGAGCACCCGCGGCAGTCGCGCCGCTACCCATCTCCACCGCCGTGGACTGCGGGTCCTGCACGTCCTCGACGAGATCGCGGAGGAGAACCGCTGCACGGTCGCCTCGGCGGCGCTCGCCTGGGCCATGTCACGTCCCGGCGTCGTCGCGCCCATCGCGAGCGCGTCCCAGCCGGCTCACGTCGACTCGCTCATCGCGGCGGCCGACGTGCGGCTGAGCCGTGGGCAGATCCTCGAGCTCGACCGCGTCTCCGGTCGCTTGCGCTGAGTCGACCGGCGGTCGCCTGCGCACGGTCGCTCGCGCGCGACGCCCGGGAACCTGACGTATGGTTGGGGTGATGAACGCCGCCGTCGACTTTCCGCTCACTCGTCCCGAGCTCGCGTTCACCGCATCCGGGGACGCGCTCGTCCGCCGGACGGTCCTGCCCAACGGGCTGCGGATCCTGAGCGAACACATGCCGGGCAGCCGCAGCGCGACGATCGGCTACTGGGTGGCCGTCGGCTCCCGCGACGAACAACCGGCGACCGCCGATCGACCGGCGACCTTCGGCTCGACGCACTTCCTGGAGCACCTCCTGTTCAAGGGCACGCCGTCGCGTTCCGCCCTCGACATCGCGGTCGCCTTCGACGCCGTCGGCGGCGAGCACAACGCGCTCACGGCCAAGGAGCACACCTGCTACTACGCCAAGGTGCGCGATCGCGACCTGCCGATGGCGGTGGACGTCATCACCGACATGCTCACCTCCTCGCTACTCGACCCGGAGGAGTTCGAGAACGAACGCGGCGTCATCCTCGAAGAGCTCGCGATGATGGACGACGATCCAGGGGACGTCGCCAACGAACGGTTCTTCGAGCGCGTGCTCGGCGAGCACCCGCTCGGGCGTCCCATCGGCGGTCACCCGCAGTCGATCATCGAGGTCGGCCGGGACGCCGTCGTGGCGCACTACCGAGCCAACTACCGCGCGAACGACGTCATCGTGACGGCGGCCGGCGCCGTCGACCACGACGCGCTCGTCGCCCAGGTGTCGGGGGCGCTCGTGCAAGCGGGCTGGCCGGCGGACGCGGTGGCCGCACCGGTCGCGCGTCGGACCCTCGCTCCTGCTGCCGTCGTCGGCGGATCGCCGCTCTCGGTCGTGCACCGACCCACCGAGCAGGTCCACCTGCAGATCGGCGGAGCGGGCCTCATCGCGGGCGACGAGCGACGATTCGCCATGAGCATGCTCAACTCCATCCTCGGCGGCGGCATGTCCAGCCGCCTGTTCCAGGAGATCCGAGAACGGCGCGGGCTCGCCTACTCCGTGTACTCGTTCGCCGGCAGCTACTCGGACGCCGGCGTCTTCGGCCTCGCTGCCGCCTGCTCCACGGCGAAGGCGGCGACCGTGGCCGAGCTCATGCTCGCCGAGCTCCACCGGCTCGCCGAGCACGGTGTGACGGACGAGGAGTTGTCGCGCGCGCTCGGTCAGCTGAGCGGCGCCTCGGCGCTGGCGCTGGAGGATTCGGACTCGCGTATGAGCCGCCTCGGTCGAGCGGAGCTGACCCTCGGCGAGTTCATCGACCTCGACGAGAGCATCCGTCGCCTGCAGTCCGTCGGTCAGGACGACGTCCAGCAGCTCGCGCAGCACCTCGCCGCGCAGCCCATCACGGTGTCGGCGGTCGGAGCCGTCGACGAGGACACCTTCGCTCCGATCATCGCGGGGGTGCGTTGAATGTCCCATTACCTGTATCTCGTCAGACACGGCGAGCAGCAGCACGCTGAGCACGGCTTGCCCGACGGACCACTGTCGGCACGCGGTCGGCGTCAGGCACAGCTGCTCGCGGAGCGCCTCGGCGGTGTCCCGATGACCGCGGCGTGGCACTCGCCGTTGCAGCGTGCCGCGGAGACCGCCCAGATCATCGCCGAGCGGATGCCGGCGGTCACACCGGAGCCGTCGTCACTGCTCTTCGACTGCGTCCCGAGCGGTCGCACACCGGAGACGCCGTCGGCGTTCGACCCCTTCTTCGGCTCGATCACCGAGGCGGAGATCGAGGCGGGCGAGGCGCAGATGGCCGACGCCGCCGCCGAGTTCCTCTCGCCGAAGCGCGGTGACCATCACGAGCTGCTCATCACGCACAACTTCGTCATCGGGTGGCTCGTCCGCGAGGCGCTCCAGGCGCCCGCATGGCGCTGGGTGAGCATCAACCAGGCCAACGGCGGACTGACGGTGCTGCACCAGCGCGCCGGGCGTCCGTGGAGCCTCATCACCCACAACGACCTCGCGCACCTCCCCATGGAGCTCCGCACGGGTCTTCCCGAGCCGCACATCGTCTAGTCGGCGGCGGGGGAGCAGATCGGCAGGCCTCCGCCCGAGGACGGCGCGCGCGGGCAACACGTAAGCTGAGGGCATGACGACACGAGTGGCGCTGGCCGGCGCGAGCGGCAAGATGGGCCGACTGTTCACCAGCATCATCGGTTCACTCGACGACTTCGAGCTGGTCGCGTCGCTCGGTTCGTCGAGCGAGCTGAGCGAGATGGACGGGGCGGACCTCGTCGTCGACGTCACGGTCCCGGGTGTCAGCCAGCGGATCGTCGACCACGCCGTCGCTCAGGGCATCAACGTGCTCGTCGGGACGAGCGGTTGGTCGGCCGAGCGTATCCAGCGACTCGACCGCCGGCTCGCCGAGCTGCCCGAGCAGGGCGTCGTCATCATCCCCAACTTCTCGCTGGGGTCCGTCCTGTCGACGAGTCTGGCGACCGTCGCGGCCCGCTTCTTCGACTCGATCGAGATCATCGAGTCCCACCGCGACACGAAGGTGGACTCGCCCTCCGGGACCGCCGTGCGCACCGCCGAGCTGATGATGGCCGCTCGTGGCGACCGTGGGCCCGTCGCCGCTCCGCACACCGACCAGCGGGCGAGGGGACAGCAGGTCTCGAGCATCCCTATCCACAGCCTGCGGCTCCAGGGTGTCGTCGCCCGCCAGGAGGTCGTGTTCGGTGGCGTCGACGAACTCGTCACGATCACGCACGACACGATCTCGCCCGCGTCCTACGAGCGGGGCATCCGGCTCGCCCTCGTGGCCGCCCGCGACGCCCAGGGGGTCACCGTCGGTCTCGACAGTCTGCTCGACCTCGGACTCGATCGCCCAGGGCCGGCGGGTCGGCGGCCCGCCCAGGGGGCGCCCGAGCACGTCTCCGGCCAAGCCGCGGCGGCCAGCGCCCTGTGAAGACCCGCGTCATGGTCGCGATCATCGCGGCCCTGCTCGTCCTCTACATCGTCCTCGTCGGG
The DNA here is from genome assembly GCF_014841195.1 of Plantibacter sp. CFBP 8798. Lineage (NCBI taxonomy): Bacteria > Bacillati > Actinomycetota > Actinomycetes > Micrococcales > Microbacteriaceae > Plantibacter > Plantibacter sp. CFBP 8798. The sequence continues at coordinate 62,647 of NZ_JACYTS010000004.1, read as the reverse complement.
TACCGTGCCGTCGTCCTCCTCGGCACGGGCGAACCTGTCGGCATCGCCATGGGTGCGGCGCTCGTCGTCCTGCCGATCCTCGGCGTCTGGGCGCTCTGGCGCGAGATCGCCTTCGGGTTGGGCGCCGAGCGCCTCGGCGTCCGCCTCGAGGCCGAGGGCGGCCTTCCGCCCGAGCAGGTCGAGACCCGCGAGAGCGGCCGGCCGATGCGTGATGCCGCAGACGAGCTGTTCCCGAAGTACCGTGACGCGGCCGAGGCCGCTCCCGACGACTGGCGATCCTGGTACCGACTCGGACTCGTCTACGACGGTGCCGGAGACCGCCGCCGAGCACGGCAGGCCATCCGGCAGGCGATCCGGCTCTCGCGGAGCTGACCGGAGCGGCGGCGTCCCGTCGTTCAGTCCCGGGCGAGTGCTTCGGCCAACGCCTGCTCGACGGTCGGCGTGCTGAACGTGAAGCCGTCGTCCAGGAGCCGACGAGGTTCGACGCGCTGATCGCTCAGCAGCAGTCCGTCGGCGGCGTGGCCGAGGAGCGCCTTGAGGGCGAACTTCGGGACGCGGAGCAGATAGGGCCGGTTCATCCGTCTGGCGAGCTCGAACATGAGGTCGTCGGCACGGGCGGCCTGCGGACCGCACAGGTTCACCGGTCCGGAGAGCGTCGAGGTCAGGAGGTGGGTGATCGCCCGGACCTCGTCCTGCAGCCCGATCCACGGCCAGAACTGGCGGCCCGAACCGAGCGGACCGGCGACCCCGAACCGGGTGAGCGGTGCCAGCGGCTTGAGCACGCCTGCCAGGTCGACGACGATACCGTTGCGGAGCAGCACGGTGCGGACGGCGTCGGGCGCCGCGAGCGCCGAGTCCTCCCAGGCGACGACGACGTCGGCGAGGTATCCGGCCCCTCTGGAGGAGTCCTCCGTGAGGGTCTCTCCGGGACGGTCGCCGTAGTACCCGACCGCCGAACCACTGAGGAAGGCGGCCGGTGGCTGCTCCGCCCGGTTCATGGCGTCGACGAGTGTCCGGGTGGCGCTGAGTCGTGACCAGAGGATCGTGGACCGGTAGGCCGCCGTCCACGGCAGCTTGCCGAGGGAGGCACCGGAGAGGTTGACGACCGCGTCGGCGCCGCTCAGGACCGCTGGATCCAGCACGCCTGCCAGCGGATCCCACTCCGCTTCTCCGGCACCACGCGCCGGACGTCGTACGAGCCGGACGACGTCATGGCCGTCGGTCTCGAGGGAGCGCCCGAGCGCCGTTCCGATGAGCCCGGAGGCTCCGCCGATCACGATGCGCATGCGCGTCGCCTTCCTGCTCGTGCTGCTGGACGGTGGTGGTTACGCGAGGCTGGCTTCGAGGGTGATCGGGATGCCGGCGAGCGCCTGCGAGACCGGGCAACCCTCCTTCGCCGCCGTGGCGATGCGCTCGAAGTCGGCCTCGGAGATGCCGGGTACGACCGCGCTGACGAGCAGGTGGCTGCCGGTGATGCCGGTGCCGGGGGTGAAGGAGACCGCCGCGGTCGCCTGGATGCGCTCCGGCGGGAATCCGGCGCTCGTGAGTTCGTTGGCGAACGCCATCGAGTAGCAGGAGGCGTGAGCAGCCCCGAGCAGTTCCTCGGGGGTCGTCGTCGTGTTGGATCCCTCCGAGCGTGCCTTCCAGTCGACGGCGAACTCGGCCGCCTCGGAGGTGTCGAGGCTCGTGTGCCCGGATCCCTCGAAGAGCGTGCCGTTCCAGACCGTCGTGGCTTCGCTTGTTACCGCCATGGTGCAACCTCCATCGTCGGGCCGTGCAGGAGCGCATCGGCGCTGGTGTTCGTGGGGTCAGCCTAACCGGATCGACCTGGGTGGTCACCCCGTCGACAAACGGTGTCGTCAGGTGCTGCAGGCCACCGTCACGCCTGTCGTCCGACGACGCGGGCGCGGAGGAGGATCACATACAGGCGGCAGCCGAGGCAGAACCCGAACGCCGCGTTGAGGAAGGCGGCGACGAACGCTGCACCGGCGGAGACGACGAGGGATCCCGGCACCCCGATGAGGTGCAGCACGAGTCCGATCGCGACCACCACCAGCCCGACGCCTTGCGCGAAGGTCGGTGGTTCGGGTGCCTCGAGTTCGACGGGCGGGCCGAGTCTCGGACGGATGAGGCGCCGGAAGACGACACCGTACGGGTGACGTCGGATCCCGGCGAACGCGCCCCACGCGAACAGCGCCGCGATGACGACGAGGAGGACGAAGGCCGGTTGGACTGCCCGCGCGGCCAGCGTGTCGGCGAACGGCGCCGTCAGCGCGAGGAAGACGGCGACGAGGAGGAGCACGGCGGTGATGGTCGCACCGAACCGCGGGCTGCGCGGGTCGATGCCGGTCGGCGGGGCTGCTGGCGGGTTCGAGGTCATGCTGGTCTCCCGAGGACGGACTGGAGCTCGCCGGCGAGCACCGCACGGCGTGCGGCCCCGGAGAACCGACCGCGCACGATCCCCACGCGGTCGAGGAGGAGGACGGTGGGCGTCTGCAGGACGGAGAAACGGTCGGCGAGGTCGGGACGGTGGGTCAGGTCGACGTCGAGGACGCCCACACCCGGCTCCCCGTCGGCCAGCTCGTGCAGTAGTCGTCTGGTCCCGGGACACTGCGCACAGAACTCGGTGCTGAACTGCACCAGGGTCGCCGATCGGCCGAGCGGAGCGGTCGTCCCGAGTGCCGCCGACGAGAGTCGGTCCCCGTCGGTGCGGTGCGACGCACGCCCGCTCCGTGCACGCACGACCAGACCCACCGCCGTCGCGGACAGAACGAGGACGAGGATCAGCGAGAGGGCGGGCAGCGGGGACATGGTGTCCGTCAGCATAGGTTCCGGGTGCCGGTCCCTGAGCCCGTGTGACGCGAGGTGACGGCCGTGCGGGTGGTGACCCGCAAGAGGGAAACCCGATAGCCTGAGAGGGTGTCGCGTGCAGAGAACCCCTTCGGTCAAGTCCTCGTCGCCCTGGTGACGCCGTTCACCGCCGACGGCGAGGTCGACTGGAAGGCCGTCGAGCGACACATCGACGACGTCGTGACCGCGGGGGCCGACGGCATCGTCGTCACCGGCACCACGGGTGAGACGTCCACGCTGACGGACCCGGAGAAGGTCAAGCTCGTCGAGGTCGGCAAAGCCGTCGCGGGCGGGCGCGCGAAGATCATCACCGGTGGTGGCTCCAACGAGACGGCCCACGCGATCGAGCTCGCGAAGAAGAGCGAGCAGGCTGGTGCCGACGGCAACATGATCGTCACCCCGTACTACAACAAGCCCACCCAGGCCGGCGTGCTGACCCACTTCCGCATGATCGCCGACTCCACGGATCTGCCCGTCATCCTCTACGACATCCCGGGGCGAACCGGCATCCCCATCACCTACGAGACGATCCTGCGCGCGGCCAAGCACCCGAACATCCTCGCGGTGAAGGACGCCAAGGGCGACCTCAGCGAGGTGAGCCGGGTCATGAACCAGACGGACCTCATGTACTTCGCGGGCGACGACGCCAACGCCCTGCCGACGCTCGCCATCGGTGGCACCGGCCTCATCGGCGTCACGGCCAACATCGCGCCGACGCCCTACCGACACATGGTCGACGCGGTGAACTCCGGCGACCTCGCCGCGGCCACCGCGGCGCACCGGCAGCTCGAGCCCCTCGTGCGCGCGGTCATGACCCACGTCCCCGGCACCGTCGCCGCCAAATACATCTTGCACGGCCTCGGCCGGATCCAGAGCCCGCGGGTACGTCTACCGCTGGTCGGTCCGGAGGAGTGGGAGGCCGCGCAGATCGAGGATGAGATCGACCTGGTGAAGGACATCCCAGGCGTCGACTTCCGCAACTTCCGGCCAGACCGCAACGCCGCCGCCGGTGGCGCGCTGCCCAAGGTCGCCGGTACGACTCGCTAGACAAACCAGAGGGGGGCTACATGCCCAATACCATCATCGATCCGCCAGTCCTCGAGCCGGGGACGCTCCGCGTCATCCCCATCGGAGGACTCGGCGAGATCGGCAGGAACATGACCTGCTTCGAGATCGACGGCAAGATCCTGATCGTCGACTGCGGCGTGCTCTTCCCCGAAGAGCACCAGCCGGGCGTCGACCTGATCCTGCCCGACTTCACCTCCATCAAGGACCGGCTCGACGACATCGTCGGCGTCGTGCTCACGCACGGTCACGAGGACCACATCGGCGCCGTGCCGTACCTCCTGAAGCTCCGCAAGGACATCCCGCTGATCGGTTCCGGCCTGACGCTCGCGCTCATCGAGGCGAAGCTCAAGGAGCACCGCATCGTCCCCTACACCCTGCCGGTGAAGGAGGGCCAGATCGAGGCGCTGGGGCCGTTCGACCTCGAGTTCGTCGCGGTCAACCACTCGATCCCGGACGCGCTCGCGGTGTTCATCGACACTGACGCCGGCACCGTCCTCGTGACCGGTGACTTCAAGATGGATCAGCTGCCGCTCGACGGCCGCCTGACGGACCTCCGCGCCTTCGCCCGCCTCGGTGAAGAAGGCGTCGACCTCTTCCTCGTCGACTCGACGAACGCCGACGTGCCGGGCTTCACACCGCTCGAGCGGTCCATCGGGCCGGTCCTCGACCAGGTCATCGCGAAGTCCGAGCGCCGTGTCATCGTCGCGAGCTTCTCGAGTCACGTGCACCGCGTCCAGCAGGTCCTCGACGCGGCTCACGCCCACGGCCGCCGGGTCGCGTTCCTCGGTCGTTCCATGGTGCGCAACATGGGGATCGCAGCCGACCTCGGGTACCTGAACGTCCCCGAGGGCCTGCTCATCGACTACAAGAAGGCGAAGGACCTCCCCGAGGACAAGATCGTCTACATGTCGACCGGGTCACAGGGCGAGCCGATGGCCGTCCTCAGTCGGATGGCGAACCTCGACCACGCGATCGAGCCGGGCCCGGGCGACACCGTCATCCTCGCCTCGAGCCTCATCCCGGGCAACGAGAACGCGGTCTACCGGGTCATCGACGGCTTGACGAAGCTCGGCGCCACCGTCGTCCACAAGGGCAACGCGAAGGTCCACGTCTCCGGTCACGCAGCCGCCGGTGAGCTGCTCTACTGCTACAACATCCTCCAGCCGAAGAACGTGCTCCCGGTCCACGGCGAGTACCGTCACCTCGTCGCGAACCAGAAGCTCGCGATCGACAGCGGTGTCCCGGCGCAGAACACCTTCATCGGCGAGGACGGCATCGTCATCGACCTGAAGGACGGCGTCGCGAAGGTCGTCGGCCAGCTCGACGTTGGGCTCGTCTACGTCGACGGCTCGACCGTCGGCGAGATCACCGACGCCGACCTCAAGGACCGTCGCATCCTGGCGGAGGAGGGCTTCATCTCGGTCATCGTCGTCGTCGACTCGAAGACCGGGCACATCATCTCCGGCCCCGAGGTGCACGCGAAGGGCTTCGCCGAGGATGACAAGGTCTTCGCCGACATCAAGCCGAAGGTCGCCAAGGCACTCGCCGAGGCGGCGGAGAACGGCGTCCGCGACACGCACGCGCTGTCGCAGGTGATCCGTCGGACCGTCGGCCGCTGGGTCAACACGTCCTTCCGTCGCCGCCCGATGATCGTCCCGCTCGTCATCGAGGCCTGATCACGGGTCGGGTCCGCTCGGTCCCACCCGCCAGGAGGCGGTCGAACATCATTCGCGAGGGTGATGTCCGGCCGCCTTCCGCGTTGCTACCTTGGAATCCCCTATGGCCGCTCGTCACTCCGACTGCGGTGGATTCCGGAGGTCGGCGTGGGCATTGTCCGCACCTGGGTGTTCCCCATTCTGAAACTGCTCGTCTTCGCCGCGATCGCGGTGGCGCTCGTGAAGGTCGCGTTCTTCCCGGACGCACCGCAGGAGGAGGGGCCGACGCAGCCGACCGGGAGCCTCGTGGAACCACAGGTCCAGGCGGCCCTCGGCACCGTGGTCAACACCGTCTCGGTGGAGGGCCAGGTCGTCGCCGACCCGGCCAGCACGGCGAAGTCGACCGTCGCCGGCACCGTTGACGAGGTGTTCGCGGCCAAGGGCGCCGTCCTCGCGGAGGGCGATCCCATCCTCGACGTCAAGACGATCGACGAGGAAGGCAAGGAGCGGTACGTGCAGGTGACCGCGCCGGTCGCGGGCACCCTCGGCAACGTCAAGCTCATCCACGGGCAGTCGGTGCAAATCGGCGACGCGGTGGCGCAGGTGTCGCCGGCCACGTTCTCCATCACCGGGGCGTTGAGCGCCGACAAGCAGTACCGTCTGCTCACCATCCCCGGCGAGGCGACGGTCACCATCAACGGCGGCCCGGCCCCGTTCGTCTGTCCGGCGGTGCGCGTCACGACGCCGTCGAGCGGTGGCGACGAGGAGGAGCCGACGACGGGTGGTGGATCCGGGCAGACACCCGGTGCCGGCGGAACCGCCGTCACCTGCGCGGTGCCCGGTGACGTCCGGGTCTTCGCCGGACTCGCCGCGACGATCGAACTCGCGGGCGGCGTCGCCGAGAACGTCCTCGTGCTCCCGACGACCGCGGTCAAGGGTTCGGCCGGGACCGGGACCGTCTGGGTCGTCGGCGCCGACGGTGCGCAGGAGGAACGGCCGGTCACGCTGGGACTGAACGACGGACAGCAGGTGCAGATCGTCGACGGTGTCGCCGAAGGCGACTCGGTGCTCCAGTTCGTCCCTGGAGCCGTCGCACCCGCGCCCGAAGGGTGCACCACGCTTCCGGACGGCAGCATGGCCTGCGACGGGTCGGTCGGGTGACGCTCCTCGAACTCCGCGGGGTCACCAGGGTCGTCCAGATCCCCGATGCGCCGCCGCTGACGATCCTCGACGGCGTCGACCTCGAGGTGCACGAGGGCGATCGCGTCTCCATCGTCGGTCGGTCGGGTTCGGGCAAGTCGACGCTCCTGAACCTCCTCGGCCTGCTCGACAAGCCGACCTCCGGGTCGCTCGTCTTCGACGGACGGCCGGCGGAACGCCTCGGCTCCGGCGCGCGCGACCGACTGCGCGGCGCCCAGATCGGTTTCGTCTTCCAACAGTTCAACCTCCTGCCGGGCCGGACCGCGCTCGAGAACGTCACGACGCCGCTCCTCTACGCGAGTGGACGCTCGTTCTGGCGTCGCCGCGAGATCGCCGCCGCGATGCTCGAACGCGTCGGACTCGGTGACCGCCTCGATGCGATGCCGACGAAACTGTCCGGCGGCGAGCAGCAGCGCGTCGCGATCGCGCGCTCACTCGTCCGCGGGCCACGGCTCATCCTCGCGGACGAGCCGACCGGCGCTCTCGACGTCGAGACCGGCACCTCAGTCATGTCCCTGCTCGACGAGGTGGCGACCTCCACGGGCGCCGCCCTCGTGACGATCACCCACGACCGGGCGATCGCCCGACTCGCGACGACCCACCACCGTCTCGACCACGGCGTGCTCACCCCCGATCACGAACTGGAGGCAGCGGATGTCTAGGATCCTGACCTCGATCGTCGGAGCGGTCGTCGAGGCCGCCCAGGAGCTGCGGATCCATCGTGGCCGGGTCATCCTCTCGCTCATCGGCGTCGGCGTCGCGGTGTGCGCCCTCACGAGCATGGTCGGCATGTCGTCGCTCGCGGCGCAGGCCCAGACCGAGTCGCAGGAACGCTACGGCGGCCGGCCCGCCACGCTCATGGCGTCGGCCTACGGCACCGGAACGGAGCAACCCGACCCGGAGACCTACATCACGGCGGTGCACGACCTCGCCGAGCGGTACGGCATCGGGTACGTCTCGCAATCCGGCAGCACCCAGTTGAACGTGCAGTTCGCCGACGGGACCGTGCCGGTGCAGTCCACCGTCGTCGACGTCCCATACGGCGAGATGCACCGCATCAGACTCGACGAGGGCGCCTGGTTCCAGGAGGACGACGGCGACCGCCTCGCACCCGCGATCGTCGTGAACCCGGCGTTCTGGCAGCGCCTGGGCTCACCACCCATCGAGACGCACCCCACGGTCACGGTCCACGGTGAGCACCCGGTCACGGCCGTGATCGTCGGGGTGTACGCGAGCAACGAGTGGGACACCGAACCGCAGCTGTCGATCCTGCCCGCGGGGACGGCGCTCATCGGTCCGGTGTCCGGCGCCGAGGAGGGCATGGGGCAGCCCGGTCAGCTGCCGCAGTTCGAGTTCTGGGTCCCGAACGCGGACGCCGAGGCCTTCACCCAGCGGATCCAGTCCGACCTGCGTGCCGAACTCGGTGACGCGTACAGCGTCGACGTGTTCCGCAACGACTTCGGCCAGACGGGGGAGGACCCGCTCCTGTCGTTGAAGCTCGTGGTCGGCGCGGTCGCCGGGCTCATCCTCCTGCTCGGAGCCCTCGGGCTGATCAACCTCTCGCTCGTCACCGTCCGCCAGCGGATCCGCGAGATCGGGATCCGACGCAGTTTCGGGGCGACCGCGCCGCGGGTGTTCTTCGCCGTGATGATGGAGAGTGTCGTAGCCACCTTCGTCGCCGGGGTCATCGGCGTCATGCTCGCCGTCGCCGTCGTGAAGAGTCCGATCGTCGAGCAGTTCATCGGTCAAGGGCTCGTGACGGACTTCCCGCCGTTCCCCATCGAGGCGGCGGTCCTCGGGCTGGTGAGTGCCACGGCCGTCGGGGCGATCGCCGGGCTCCTCCCGGCGCTCGTCGCCGTCCGCGTGAAGGTGATCGACGCCATCCGGTACTGACCGACGGCGACCCCTCGCGCGTCATCTGCTCGAAACACCGGTGGCGTACCATCCGTCCATGGCGGTCTACTCGATCCGCGACGCCGCGGTGGCTGATGTGCGCGTCCTCACCGACATGATGGTCGAGGCGGCGAACTGGAACGCCGTCGCGCCCCGTCCCCGGTCCGCCGTCCTCGCCGATGCGCAGCACACCCGGTATGTGCACGGCTGGCGTCGCCCCGGCGACGCCGGGGTCGTCGCCGTCGGGCAGGACGGTGCGCCCGTCGGGGCGTGCTGGTATCGACTCTTCCCGTCCGATGCACCCGGGTTCGGGTACGTGGCGGGCGGCGTCCCCGAACTCATCCTGGGGGTCAGTCCGATCCACCGCGCCCAGGGTGTCGGCCGGCAGTTGCTCCGCGCGACCGTGCAGCTCGCCAGAGCGGCCGGGTACCAGCGCATCAGCCTGAGCGTGGAGCGGGCGAACCACGCCGTCTCGCTGTACCGCACCGAGGGGTTCGCGACCGTGGACCGGCGGGGGACCCGTGACACGATGGTCCTGAATCTGCGCTGACCGCCCGGCGGATCGCGGATCGTGGACACCCCGCCAGCTTGCCGGGCTGCGTCGGTGGCGACGAGTACCGTGAACGCATGGCCGCACGTTCCAACTCGACCAGCCGTTCGCGCAGCGCTTCCTCGCCGAGCGGCGCTTCGTCGCGCACCACGAGCACGAAGACGAACACCAAGCCCGGCACCAAGGCGGGCGCGTCGACGACGAAGCAGCAGAAGACCGTCGCCTATCCGTCCGCCGAGGAGCAGCGCAGTGTGCTGACCTCGATGTGGCTCGGTCTCGCGCACGGCGTCGGTGGAGCGGTCAGAGCCCTCGGCCCCGAGCGAATCGCCAAGGAGGACCGTCGCGACGGCTTCCCCTTCCTGCTCTTCCTGCTGGCCGTCGTCGGTGCCGTCGTCGAGTGGTTCGGCGCGGCCGACCCGGTCGCCCAGACCTTCGACGCCTGGTCGTTCGGCGGCCTCTTCGGCCGACTCGCCTTCGTGCTCCCGGTCATCATGATCGTGTTCGCGGTCTGGCTGTTCCGGCACCCGGCCTCGGTCGACGACAACGGCCGCATCAGCATCGGCCTCGGTCTGCTTCTCATCAGCATCTCGGCGCTCTGCCACATCCACGGCGGCCAGCCGAACCCGAGTCAGGGCCTGCCTGCGCTGGCGCAGGCCGGCGGTCTCCTCGGGTGGATCCTCGGCGCTCCGCTCGCAGCGATCATCACCCCGATCGGCGCGACCGTCCTCATCTCGCTCCTGATCCTCCTCAGCCTCTTCATCGTGACCAAGACGCCCCCGAACCGCGTCGGTGCCCGCGTGCGGCAGTTCTCCACCTGGATGTTCGGCGAGCAGCCGGAGGCACCAGAAGGAGAGCCCGCGGAGCCGAAGAGCGCGCGGACGAAGCGACTCGACGACCTCGACGAGGAACCCGACGAGCCGGCGGCACTGCCGTGGTGGCGTCGCAACACGAGCCGTCGCGAGGACGACCCGACGTTCGAGGACCCGCTCATGGGCGACAACATGACCGAGCTCCTCGGTCTCGAGAAGCCGTCCGGCGGGTTCGACTCGCCGCTCGAACCGGTGGCCGTGCCTGCCGCGTCGCCAAAGGCCGCTCCGGTGCACGACGCCTTCGGCTCCGAGCTCCTCGGCGACCTCGAAGCGGCGGAGAGCGCCGTCAAGCGGTTCAACACGGGCGAGATCAAACCGCAGACGGGTCTGCACGACGACAGCATCCCCGGCGCGACCGAGGTCATCGAAGACCTCGACCCGGCGCTCCTCGGTGCACCCGACCAGATCGACTTCTCCGCGCGCCCGATGGCGCAGCCGGGCCAGGACGACACGCCGTATCGTCTCCCGTCCGCAGGGACCCTGGCGGCGGGTGAGCCAGCGAAGACGCACAGCGCGGCCAACGACGAAGCGGTCGCTGCGATCACGAGCGTCCTCGACCAGTTCGGCGTCGACGCGAAGGTCACGGGCTTCTCGCGCGGCCCGACCGTGACGCAGTACGAGATCGAGCTCGGCCCGGGCGTCAAGGTCGAGCGGGTGACGGCACTCAGCAAGAACCTCTCCTACGCCGTGGCGTCCAACGAGGTCCGCATCCTCTCGCCCATCCCGGGGAAGAGCGCCATCGGCATCGAGATCCCGAACACCGACCGCGAGATCGTCACCCTCGGCGACATCCTGCGCTCGACGGCGGCCACGAACAGCAACCACCCGATGACGATCGGCGTCGGCAAGGACGTCGGCGGCGGCTACGTCGTCGCGAACCTCGCGAAGATGCCGCACCTCCTGGTCGCCGGGTCGACCGGCTCCGGCAAGTCGGTCTTCGTGAACTCGATGATCACCTCGCTGCTCATGCGCGCCAAGCCGAGCGAGGTGCGCATGGTCCTCATCGACCCCAAGCGCGTCGAGCTCGCGCCGTACGCGGGCGTCCCGCACCTCATCACGCCCATCATCACGAACCCGAAGAAGGCGGCGGAAGCGCTGCAGTGGGTCGTGAAGGAGATGGACATGCGGTACGACGACCTCGCGAGCTTCGGCTACCGGCACATCGACGACTTCAACAAGGCCGTCGTGGCCAACGAGATCGTCCTCCCCTCGGGCAGCGAACGCGTCCTGAAGCCCTACCCTTACCTGTTGGTCGTCGTCGACGAGCTCGCCGACCTGATGATGGTCGCCCCCCGCGACGTCGAGGACTCCATCGTCCGCATCACGCAGTTGGCCCGCGCGTCCGGTATCCACCTCGTCCTCGCGACGCAGCGTCCATCGGTCGACGTCGTCACCGGCCTCATCAAGGCGAACGTCCCCTCGCGCCTCGCCTTCGCCGTCACGAGCGTCACCGATTCCCGGGTCATCCTCGACCAGCCGGGCGCCGACAAGCTCATCGGTCAGGGCGACGCCCTGTTCCTGCCGATGGGTGCGAACAAGTCCATCCGTGTGCAGGGCGCATGGGTCGGCGAGAACGAGATCCAGCGGGTCGTCGAACACGTCACGAACCAGGCGCGGCCGGAGTACCGGAAGGACGTCCAGGCCGTCGCCGAGCGCAAGGAGATCGACGCGGACATCGGCGACGATCTCGAACTCCTGCTCGCCGCAGCGGAGCTCGTGGTATCGACGCAGTTCGGATCGACCTCGATGCTGCAGCGGAAGCTGCGGGTCGGTTTCGCGAAGGCCGGCCGGCTCATGGACCTCATGGAGTCGCGCGAGATCGTCGGCCCGTCCGAGGGCTCGAAGGCCCGCGACGTCCTCGTCACCGCGGAGCAGCTGCCGGGTGTCCTGGCCCGTCTGCGCGGCGAGGACGACGGTTCGGCCGCTCCGGCCCCAGCGGCGGCGGCTTCGACAGCCGCCGCGGCAGCCCCGGTCGCCGGCACTGTCGGCGGCGTCGAGCCCGACCCCTACGGTGCGGACCCGGTCGAGGCCCAGTTCCAGGACTATCCTGAGGTCGAGGGCGGTTCTGACGAAGACGCCTGGAGTCTCACCGGTCGGGAGTAGACATGACGGCATCGAACGCGTCGGCTGCTGAGCCACGCATCTCGAACTGGAACCTCCCGAACGCGATCACCGTCGCGAGGATCGTGCTCGCACCGGTGTTCATGTGGATGCTGTTGGCGGACGACGGTTCCGACGGCGCACTGCGGTGGTGGGCCTCCCTGCTCTTCGTCGTGGCGATCGCGAGCGACGGCATCGACGGACACATCGCCCGCAGTCGCAACCTCGTGACGGACCTCGGCAAGATCCTCGACCCGATCGCCGACAAGGTGCTGACGGGCGGAGCGCTCGTCGCGTTGTCGATCCTCGGCGAACTGCCGTGGTGGGTCACGGCCGTCGTGCTCGTGCGCGAGATCGGCATCACCGTCCACCGCTTCATCGTGATCTCCGACCATGTCGTCGCCGCCGCGTGGATGGGGAAGCTCAAGACCCTGGCACAGGCCGTCGCGATCTCACTCGCCCTCGCGCCGTTCTGGGTGCTCCTCGGTGACTGGGTGCTCTGGGTGAACGGGGTCTTCATGACCATCGCCGTGCTCCTGACCATCGCCAGCGGCATCGACTACGTCGTCACCGCCGTCCGGGGGTCTCGCGCCGACCGGCAGGTCAAGCGATGACGTCCGACGCTGTCGAGTCGGCCGACGCCGGTGCCGCCTCGGCGGTCCACGCGCTCATCGACGCCCGGTTGACGATCGGTGTCGCGGAGTCCCTGACCGGCGGGCTGCTGGCCGCGGCGCTCATCAGCGTGCCCGGCGCGTCCGCGACGGTCCGAGGCGGTGTGGTCGCGTACGACACCCGCCTGAAGCACTCGTTGCTCGGAGTCGACGCCGGCCTCCTCGCGCTCCATGGCGCCGTGCACCCGGAGGTGGCCCTCCAGATGGCGGACGGCGTGCGCCGTGCCCTGGCGATCGACGGGCTTCCGGCAGACGTCGGTATCGCCACGACCGGCGTCGCAGGACCGGACCCGCAGGACGGCCAGGCCGTCGGGACGGTCTTCGTGGGCATCGTGACGCGAGCGGGTGGACGGGTGGTGCCGCTCACCCTGGACGGAGGCCGCCAGGAGATCCGACACCGGACCGTGGAGCTGGCGTTGGAAGCCCTCGTGCGCGAACTCGGCGCACTCCAGTGAACGCCGGCTCCGTTCGGCGGAATACCGTCCGTTTCCATCGCGTTACAGATGACGTATTCACAAGAAAAGCCCAGTGATCCTGGTTACTGTTCGGCATACGGTGGTTGTAATGTTGGCCATCCACGAACGAGACGGCGATCAGCTGGGACGACGTGAATCCGCGTTGGAGAAGCAGAGCGCTGTACGACACGAGGTCGTAGAGCACAGAGGGAGGGTCACGTGGTTCTAGTCCGTCAAGAGATCGGCGACGTGCTGAGGGACTTCCGGTTGCAGAAGGGTCGCACGTTGCGCCAGGTGGCGAGCAAGGCGAGCGTCGCACTCGGATACCTGAGCGAGGTCGAACGAGGCCAGAAGGAGGCGTCGAGCGAGATCCTCGCTTCGGTGGCCGACGCCCTCGACACCCCCATCTCCGTCATCATGCGAGAGGTCGGAGACCGCCTCGCGGTCATCGAGGGTCTCTCCCCGAACATCCCGGACACCGTTCCGGACGAACTGGTCAACGAGCTGGACGAACTCGTCTCCCGCTGATCGAGCGAGCACGGCAGCAGAACGCCCCGGGATCCCTCTCCCGGGGCGTTTCCGCGTCCGGACGGACGACGGAGGAAGGGACAGGAGCAGGAATGAAGCTGAGTGAGTTCAGGACGGCCGTCGCCGACGAGTTCGGCGCGGCGTACGGAGCGGTACTCACCGGTGATCTCGGACTCACCGAGTTCGGCTCGAAGACCGCCGAGGAGGCGTTGCGCGCCGGTGTCCCGCCCCGCGACGTCTGGATCGCGCTCTGTACCGCGACCGACGTGCCGGACGAGCGACGCCACGGCGTCGGACGGCTGCAGCCGGGCGCGTAGCGCGTCCAGCGCCACGGGCGAAGCGGTCTTCGACACGCCGCCCGATCGGTATCGAACATCCGTTCTAGTGGTGCTAGTGTCCTCCACAGGATCATTCGTGAGTGCGTTCTGCACGGATCGAGCCGTCCACCGGTGCATGTCGGTGGTGGCGCGTACCGTCGGAGACATCAGGAACGACCGACGCCTTGTCGCCCTCGGGCCCCGACCTTCAGCAGAAGCGGGTCCCGGAACACGCGGCGACAGCCTATAGGCACCCGACACCGAGCAGAGAGAAGCACACCATGCCAAGTCCAGCTGAACGCGAGAAGTCCCTCGAAACCGCACTCGCCCAGATCGACCGTCAGTTCGGCAAGGGCTCGGTGATGCGCCTCGGCAGCGACGAGCGCGCACCGGTCGAGGTCGTCTCCACCGGCTCGATCGCCCTCGACGTCGCGCTCGGCATCGGAGGGCTCCCGCGAGGCCGCATCGTCGAGATCTACGGGCCTGAGTCGTCAGGTAAGACGACGCTCACGCTGCACGCCATCGCGAACGCCCAGCGTGCCGGCGGCATCGCCGCCTTCATCGACGCGGAGCACGCACTCGACCCCGAGTACGCAAAGAAGCTCGGCGTCGACATCGACTCGCTGCTCGTCTCCCAGCCCGACACGGGTGAGCAGGCGCTCGAGATCGCCGACATGCTCGTGCGCTCGGGTTCCATCGACCTCATCGTGATCGACTCCGTCGCCGCGCTCGTGCCCCGTGCCGAGATCGAGGGCGACATGGGTGACTCGCACGTCGGTCTGCAGGCCCGCCTCATGTCGCAGGCACTGCGCAAGCTGACCGGTGGCCTGAACCAGACGAACACGACGATGATCTTCATCAACCAGCTGCGCGAGAAGATCGGTGTGATGTTCGGCAGCCCCGAGACGACCGCCGGTGGTAAGGCCCTGAAGTTCTACGCCTCGGTCCGCCTCGACATCCGTCGCATCGAGACGCTGAAGGACGGCACGGAGGCCGTGGGCAACCGTACGCGCGTGAAGGTCGTCAAGAACAAGATGGCTCCGCCCTTCCGGCAGGCCGAGTTCGACATCCTGTACGGCGTGGGCATCTCCCGCGAAGGGTCGTTGATCGACTTCGGTGTCGAGCACGCCATCGTCAAGAAGGCCGGCGCCTGGTACACCTACGAGGGCGATCAGCTCGGTCAGGGCAAGGAGAACGCCCGGAACTTCCTGCTGAAGAACCCGGACATCGCCGCTGAGATCGAGCGCCGGATCCTCGGCAAGCTCGGTGTCGGTGCCGAGGGTGCCGCAACCAAGAAGGCCGCGGATGCCGCCGCAGCCGAGGTCGCTGCTGCCGAGGCCGCCGCGCTCGAGGCGGCGACCGGTGGAGCCCCGCAGCTCGCAGCCGCCGGCGCACCGAAGTCCGCCGCGAAGCGCAGCGCGTAACGCACGCCCCGAACAGCGAGGTCACCATGGTCGTCTCCTTCCCTCCCGCCGGTCCGGCCGACGAGTCGTCGGAGCGCGTGGCCCCCGTGACCTCGCTGTTCGGGCGCCGTCCGGCGCCCGATCCAGCTGCCGAGCCCGACGGCTGGTTCGTCGGGCAGACCGACGACGCTCCTGTCGTTGCCGCGCCCGTCGTGCGTCCCGTCGCTCCGTTGCGACGGACGTCCACCGAGCGCGACGAGACGGAGGCCACCCCGCCGGGCGACGCATCGAGCGATGCCCCCGTAGCGACGAGCCCGACGACACCACCCGAGCCCGCCCCGCGGACGCTCGCCTGGACCTCGGTCGTCGAGGCGCCGGAGGACGACGACGCAGACGACCGCGCCGAAGTCGATGAGGTCGATGCTCCCGTCGATCCGGAGGTCCGGCTGGCCGAACTCGACCTGCTCGCGGTCCGACGACTCGCCCGCCGCGGGTGTTCCGAGTGGGAGATCGCGGAACTCCTCCGCGGCCACGACGCCGCACCCGACGAAGTCGAACACGTCCTCGCCGAGCTCCGCCGACGCGGCTATCTCGACGACGCCGAACTCGCCCGGCAGCTCGTCGAGAGCCTGCACACCCGCAAGGGGCAGTCCCGTGCGGTGATCGGCCGCGAGCTCTCCTCGCGACGCATCGACGCCTCGATTGTCTCCGAGGCACTGGAGGCCATCGACGACGACGACGAGCTCCGACGAGCGCTGGTCGTCGCCGAGAAGCGTGCTGGTCAACTGCGCTCCCTCGATCAGGCGACGGCCGAGCGACGTTTGTCGGCCTATCTCGCGAGACGCGGATATGGCTCGGCGATCATCCGTGAGGCGTGCTCGCGTGCCCTGTCGGGGTCGAAGCGTTCCGGCGTGAGTTTCCGCTGACCGGAGGCATCTCAGGCCGCGCGTAGACTGCCGGTATGAGCAGCATCGTCGAGACGCCCACGGTCATCAGCGCCTCACCCGCCGCGATCGACGAGTCAGGTCGGCAGCGGAGCTATGAGGTCCGCACCTACGGGTGCCAGATGAACGTGCACGACTCCGAGCGGCTCAGCGGGTCGCTCGAGGCAGCCGGTTACGTCAAGGCGGACGGCGAGCAGGCCGACATCGTGGTCATCAACACCTGCGCGGTCCGCGAGAACGCCGACAACAAGCTGTACGGCAACCTCGGCCACCTGGCATCGATCAAGAAGCAGCGCAGCGGCATGCAGATCGCCGTCGGCGGTTGTCTGGCGCAGAAGGACAAAGAGGTCATCCTCCGGAAGGCCCCGTGGGTGGACGTCGTCTTCGGGACGCACAACATGGGCTCACTGCCGTCGCTGCTGGAGCGGGCTCGGCACAACGACGAGGCCCAGCTGGAGGTCCTGGAGTCGCTCGACACCTTCCCCTCCACCCTCCCGACCAAACGCGATTCCAGCTACAGCGGTTGGGTCTCGATCTCCGTCGGGTGCAACAACACGTGCACCTTCTGCATCGTGCCGTCGCTCCGTGGCAAGGAGAAGGACCGTCGCCCGGGCGAGATCCTCGGTGAGCTGCGCGCCCTCGTCGAGGACGGCGCCATCGAGGTGACGCTGCTCGGGCAGAACGTGAACTCCTACGGTGTCGAGTTCGGGGATCGTCAAGCGTTCGGCAAGCTCCTGCGGGCGGCCGGCACGATCGAGGGCTTGGAGCGCGTCCGGTTCACGAGCCCGCACCCGGCCGCCTTCACCGACGACGTGATCGATGCGATGGCCGAGACGCCGAATGTGATGCCACAACTGCACATGCCGCTGCAATCGGGTTCCGACCGCATCCTCAAGGCGATGCGTCGCTCCTACCGGTCCGAGCGCTTCCTCGGGATCCTCGATCGGGTCCGTGCCAGGATCCCGCATGCGGCCATCTCCACCGACATCATCGTCGGGTTCCCCGGCGAGACGGAGGAGGACTTCCAGGAGACCCTCCGCGTGGTCGAGGCCGCACGGTTCGCCAGCGCCTTCACCTTCCAGTACTCGATCCGTGCCGGGACTCCGGCGGCCACCATGCCCGATCAGGTCCCGAAGGCCGTTGTGCAGGAACGGTACGAGCGCCTCATCGCGTTGCAGGACCGCATCAGTCTCGAGGAGAACCAGCGCCAGGTGGGCCGGCAGGTCGAGTTGCTCGTCGCGGTCGGCGAGGGTCGCAAGAACGACGCCACGCATCGACTGAGCGGGCGGGCCGAGGACTCACGGCTCGTCCACTTCGAGGTGCCGGCGGGCTCCGAGGTGCCGCGACCGGGCGACGTCGTGACCGTGACCATCACCGAGGCCGCGTCCTTCCACCTCATCGCCGACGCACCCGGTGGCGAGCCCCTGCGGGTCCGTCGGACGCGTGCCGGAGACGCCTGGGATCGAGCTCAGGCCGACTCCTGCGGCGTGCCGACGCCGGCCGGTGCGTCGGAGCCCGGCCGGGTCTCGCTCGGCCTGCCGGGCCTGCGCATCGGGGCGCCGACCGTCGGCGTGACCACGTCGCCCATCTACGACCCGAGTGACGGCGAACGTCGGTGACCGGCTTCCTCGCGGTCGTCGGAGCGACCGGGACGGGGAAGTCCGCACTGTCGCTCGAGCTGGCGACCGCTCTCCGCGAGGCGGGGCGTCCAGCCGAGATCGTCAACGCCGATGCCATGCAGTTCTATCGCGGCATGGACATCGGGACCGCGAAGCTGCCCATGGAGGAGCGGCGCGGGATCCCGCACCACCTCTTCGACGTCCTGGACGTCACGGAGGAGGCGTCCGTCGCCTGGTACCAGCCGACGGCTCGCGCGGTGATCGACGAGCTCACCGCGCGTGGGGTGACGCCGATCCTCGTCGGCGGTTCCGGGCTGTACGTCTCGAGCGTCATCCATGACTTCCGGTTCCCCCCGAGAGACCGCGCCCTGCGCGAGCGCCTGGAACGGGAACTCGAGGAGGAGGGGCTCCCGGCGCTCATCGAGCGGCTCCGCCTGGCCGATCCCGCGACCGCCGACCGCATCGATGCGGCGAACGCCCGCCGGGTCGTGCGCGCACTCGAAGTCCACGAGTTGGCCGAGCGCGGCCACGGTGCAGCGCTTCCGGAACGCCCCGTCCCATGGCGGCCGGTCGAGGTCATCGGGGTCTCGACGCCGCGAGAGGTCCTCGTCGAGCGCCTCGACCGGCGCGTCGAGACGATGTGGGCCGCAGGACTCGTCGCGGAGACTGCTGAGCTGCTCGAGCACGGCCTCGAGCAGGGCGTCACCGCCGCCCGTGCGATCGGGTACGCGCAAGCGGTGGCGCAACTGCGGTCGGAGCTCACCGAAGCGCAGGCGATCGCCGAGACCCAGCGTCTGACGAGGCGGTACGCGCGCCGTCAGGTCAGCTGGTTCAAGCGCTATCCGGCGATCACCTGGGTGGACGGCGGCAGCGCCGAGGCGAGTGAGCTGGCCCGCCGAGTGCGCCCGTAGACTGGTCGGATGGCGTCGACACTCTCCTTCACGAAGGGCCACGGCACGGGCAACGACTTCGTGCTCTTCTCCGATCCCGACGGCCAGGAGGCCCTCGATCCGGGCCAGATCGCGGCGCTCTGCGATCGGCATTTCGGGATCGGGGCCGACGGCGTCATCCGCGCCGTCCGGTCCGCGCACCTCGATGCCGGGGCGGCCGTGCTCGCTGAAGACCCTGCCGCGGAGTGGTTCATGGACTACCACAACGCCGACGGTTCGGTCGCGGAGATGTGCGGCAACGGCATCCGGGTGTTCCTGCACTACCTGCTCGAGAGCGGGCTCGTCGAGCTGGCCCCCGGCGAACAGCTCGCCATCGGCACCCGCGCCGGCGTCCGGATGGTCGGCTACGACCCGCTCGGCTACGCCGTCGACCTCGGCCGCTGGAGCCTCGACGAGCGGGAGACGCTCGTCCGGGTGAAGGGGCTGCCCGTGGCGCGCCCGGGGATCGGGATCGACGTCGGCAACCCGCACATCGTCGTCGCGGTCGCCGACGCCGCCGAACTCGACGGAGCGGAACTGGAGTACGTCCCACAGCTCGACCCCGTACCGCCGCACGGTGCCAACGTCGAGCTGGTCGTCCCGGGTGAGCCGCTCATCGCCGACGGCGTGGCACGGATCCGCATGCGCGTCCACGAGCGCGGGAGCGGCGAGACCCTGAGCTGTGGCACCGGGACGGCTGCCGCGGCGCTCGCGTTCCGCCACTGGGCGGGCGCGGCGGCTCCGAACGACTGGCGCGTCGAGGTGCCGGGCGGAGCGCTCGGGGTGCGCATGGTTCCCGGCGCAGACGGCGAGCACGTGGTGCTGGCCGGACCTGCGACGCTCGTCTACTCCGGGACGATCACCCTGGCCTGAGCCGGTCAGGCCGAACGGAGCTCCCGGCGCCGGGTGTGCAGGACGCGGAAGCCCTTGGCTATGGCCGCACGTCCGACGTGGAACGACGTCGGCAGCTGCTCCTGCAACCACTTCTGCAGTGAGTCCGAGCCGAGGTTCTTCTGTACGACGAGCCAGGCGTCGCCCTCGTCCTCGAGCCGCGGCAACCAGTGCATGAGCATGCGGTGCAGTTCGTCCTTGCCGACGCGGATCGGTGGGTTCGACCAGATGGTCGCGAAGCGGACCGTGTCGGGGACGTCGTCGGGGAGGACGGCACGGATGTTGGCGAGCCCGAGGCGTTCCGCGTTAATCCGGGTCAGGTCGAGCGCGCGCTCGTTCACGTCGACCGCCCAGACGGTCGCGTCCGGCGACGCGAGCCCGAGCGACAGGGCGATCGGGCCCCAGCCGCAGCCGATGTCGAGGAGGTCGCCCGTCGGCGGGGGAGGAGGGGTGTTCGCGAGCAGCACCTGGGTGCCCTGATCGAGGTGGCCCGGGCTGAAGACGCCGCCCGCCGAGACGAGCGAACGGTCGACGCCGCCGAGCCGTGCGGTGATCGGTTTGAGCTGCAACTCGCTCGCGGGTTCGGCGGTGAAGTAGTGCTCGTTCGACATACAGGAACGGTACCGGACCAGGAGGAAGTAGGGTTAACGCGATGCCTAGACCACCGATGGACGCACCCCAGGACCACGCAGACGACACCGATGTCGATGTCGAGGCGGTGGTGGACGACGCCTCGGTCACCGATCCCGACGACGTCGTCGCACGCGTGCTCACGAGCGCCGCGTCCCGATCGAGCGGGTACACCCTGTTCGGCAGCGGTGCCGCGGCGTTGCAGACCGGCGATGCATCGGGCGGCAGCTCCGACGACGGCGAGCAGTACGACCGCGAGGACCGACAGGCCCTCCGTCGCGTCGCCGGGCTCTCGACCGAGCTCGAGGACGTCACCGAGGTCGAGTACCGGCAGCTCCGGCTGGAGAACGTCGTCATCATCGGCGTCTACCCGCAGGGTGCGCTCCACGACGCGGAGAACTCCTTGCGCGAACTCGCAGCGCTCGCGGAGACCGCCGGCGCCGTCGTGCTCGACGGGCTCCTGCAGCGCAAACCGCACCCGGACCCGAGCACGTATCTCGGTCGAGGCAAGGCCCAGGAACTGAAGTCCATCGTCCAGGCGCTCGGCGCCGACACGGTGATCGCCGACACGGAACTCGCACCCAGCCAGCGTCGCGCCCTCGAGGACGCGGTCGGCGTGAAGGTGATCGACCGCACGGCGGTCATCCTCGACATCTTCAGCCAGCACGCGAAGAGCCGGGAGGGCAAGGCACAGGTCGAGCTCGCCCAACTCGAGTACCTCCTGCCCCGCCTCCGCGGCTGGGGCGAGTCCATGAGCCGTCAGGCCGGTGGCCAGGTCGGTGGTGCCGGTGCCGGTATGGGGTCGAGGGGCCCCGGTGAGACGAAGATCGAACTCGACCGACGCCGCATCCACACCCGGATGGCGAAACTGCGCAAGTCGATCACGGCGATGAAGCCGGCGCGCGAGGCCAAGCGCGCGAACCGTCGCCGCAACACCGTGCCGTCGGTCGCGATCGCGGGGTACACGAACGCCGGCAAGTCGAGCCTGCTGAACCGCATCACGAAGGCCGGCGTCCTGGTCGAGAACTCGCTCTTCGCGACGCTCGACGCGACGGTCCGACGCAACGTGACCTCCGACGGACGCGAGTACACCCTGGCCGACACGGTCGGCTTCGTGCGCAACCTGCCGCACCAGCTGGTCGAGGCCTTCCGCTCGACGCTCGAGGAGGTCGCCGACAGCGACGTCATCGTGCACGTCGTCGACGCCGCGCACCCCGATCCTGCCGGCCAGATCGCCACCGTGCGAGATGTGATCGGTGAGGTCGGAGCTCGGCACATCCCCGAGCTGGTCGTGTTCAACAAGGCCGACCTCGTGGACGACGGCCAGCTGCTCGTGCTCCGCGGTCTCGTCCCGGACGCCGTCTTCGTATCGGCCCGCACCGGTCTCGGGATCGACGAGCTCATGGAGCGCATCGAGACGCTGATCCCGTCGCCGAGCAATGAGGTCCACGTCATCGTGCCCTTCGACCGCGGAGACCTGGTCACGCTGCTGCACGAACGCGGCAAGGTGCTGTCGACGGACTACGACGAGCGTGGCACGATCGTGCACGCCCTGGTCGGTGCCGAGCTCGCCGCCGCCCTCGCGCCGTTCGCCGAGGTCGTCCCGGCACCCGCCGTGGCCGGCTGACCCGACTCCTCACGCGCAGTGCGCGCGGACGGCATCCTTGAGCGCCTCCGCCGTGTCGGCGTCGAGCGGCAGGGTCATGACGGCCTCCGGGCCGTCGTCGATCCGCACGACGAGTGGGAACAGGGTCCCCACCTTGTCCTCCGCCAGGGCGTGCGGGTCGCACCGGGTCGGCACGATCCGCAGTTCGATGGACTGCGGACCGTCGGCGGCGTCCACGGTCAGGCTGAGCGGCCAGTCCTGGGGTGGGTCACCGCCGCCGTCCGTCGGCGCCGGTCGCAGCAGGACGGTCGAGCGCAGCGCGACGAGCTCCAGCCGACCCGGGGCCCCGGTCGGCACGGCAGTGATCGTCAGGACGGCGACCGTCGTGGCTCCGGCACCCTCGAGGCGGATCCCGGGAGCTGCTGCCACCTCGGCGATGCGCTGCACGGCCGCCACCGTGCACGTCGAGGCACGGATCCGCTGCAGCGCGTTCGTCGGATCGGGGAGGTCGGCGGCGGACAGGATCGAGTCGTCGTCGAGTCGGAGCAGGAGATCGACCTGCACGTCCCCGTCGCGTGCGTCGCAGTCGATCGGTGGCAGCTCGACGGCGAGGTCCGTGGTCTGTCCAGCGCGGATCGTCGAGGAGCGGTCCCGGACGGTCGGCGCGGTGAACGCCGACCCCGACAGCTCGAGTCCGACGATCGTGATGTCGTGGTCGCCGCCGTTGCCGACCCGGACGATCGCGGCGTCGCTCGCGTACTGGTCCCGGTTCTGACGGAACTCGACCACGAGGTCCTCGGCTGAGGCTGCGCGTGTCGCCGTCGGCACGGGCGAGCCGGCGGTCGTGCACCCGGACAGGGCGATCACCACCGCCCCGCAGGACGCGATGACGCGCGAGGCGAGTGCTCGGCGCTCGGCGCCCCGGTGCCTGGTGCCCATGGTCATGGCATCAGCGTAGGACCGGAGCGCCGCCGGGGGAATGTGTCGCAGGATGACGCTGTCGGACAGATGTCCGTCGCGCGGATCGTCGGGCGTTGCTATCGTCGTGCGCATCGTACCCGCCCTCACCGGCGGAATCGGAGCGACAGCCGAGCCCGGCACCCGCCCACGACACACCAGCGGAACCGCTGCGTGCTGCGTGGTCGCCGGCTCTCGATCCGCTGCCACCGAGACGAGACCTCATGATCACGACGGAGCCCGCCTGTCCCGGGCGCACCCCCTTCTCGTTCGAGCTGTACCCGCCCAAGACGCTCGACGGCGGCCTCGCGCTCGCTCGGACGGTCGAGCAACTGGCCGCCGCCGGGCCGGAGTTCATCTCGGTCACCTTCGGCGCCGGTGGTTCCTCGCGAACGGCGAGCCTGGACGTGCTGCGGAGCATCCGGACGTCGACCTCGGTGGACCCGATGGCCCATCTCACGTGCGTCGGCTCGACGCACGCGCAGGCCAGCCGACTCATCAAGGACTTCCTCGATGCCGGGGTGCACAGTTTCCTCGCGCTCCGCGGCGACCCGCCCGCCGGAGCCGTCGAGGGGGACGCCTTCCTCGGTGATCTGGGGAGTGCTGCGGAACTCGTGCAGCTCATCGGCCGGGTCAGTGCCGAGCACGAGCCGTACGCCGAGGGGTCGCTGGCCGGACTCCCGGGCGCGGTGCAGCTCGGTCGACGCCATCGGCCGCGGATCGCGGTCGCCGCGTTCCCCAACGGTCACCCGCGCTCACGGTCGACGACGCAGGACCTCGACACCCTGTTGGCCAAGCAGGCGGCGGGGGCGACGCTCGCCATCACCCAGCTCTTCTTCCATGCCGACGACTACCTCGCCTTCGCCGAACGTGCGAGACGTCACGGCGTCACCATGCCCATCCTGCCGGGCGTGATGCCCATCACGAGTCCGGCGCGGCTGCGTCGGGTGCTCGAGCTCAGCGGCGAGGCGCTCCCGAGCGACCTGGCCATCGCGCTCGAGGTCGAGCCGGACGAAGCGGGACGGATCGACATCGGCATCGACTACTCCGCCCGACTCATCCGCGACGTCGTCGCGGGCGGCGCGCCGGGCGTCCACCTCTACGCCTTCAACCAGCATCGGACGGTGCTCGACGTGTTGCACCGTGCCGGCATCCCCGTGCAAGGCGACCGACCGGTCCGTCATCCCATCCCCGATCCACTCACCAGCAAGGACGCACGATGAACCCCACCTCCGCATTCCCCGTCGGCACCATCCTCGGCTACCCGCGCATCGGGCCGAACCGGGAGCTGAAGCGCGCCGTCGAGTCCTTCTGGGCCGGCCGGATCGAGGCCGAAGCGCTCGAGCGGACGGCCTCCGAGCTGCGCGCCGCCACGCGTGCCCGCCTCGCGGGGCTCGGCCTCGATCCGACGAACGCCGCGATCCCCGAGAGCTTCTCGTTCTACGACCAGGTCCTGGACGCCGCGCTCACCGTCGGCGCCGTCCCGGAGCGCTTCTCGTCGCTCGTCGGGGCCGACGGCCGGGTCGACCTCGCCGGGGCGTTCACGATCGCTCGTGGCGCCGGCGACCTCGCCCCGCTCGAGATGACGAAGTGGTTCGACTCGAACTACCACTACCTCGTCCCGGAGATCGGCGAGTCGACGCCGTTCGCGCTCTCCGACGACCGAGTGGTCGAGCAGTTCCGCGAGGGCCTCGCCGAGGGGTACGTGACGCGGCCGGTCATCGTGGGCCCCGTGACGTTCCTGCTGCTGTCCAAGGCGGCCGACGGGGCCTCCGAGGGATTCGCCCCGATCGACCGACTGGAGGCGCTGCTGCCCGTCTATGCGGAACTCCTCCAGCGCCTCGCGGCTGCCGGCGCGCCCTGGGTGCAGCTCGACGAACCCGCGCTCGTGTCGGAGACGTTCGACGTGCCGAGGTCGACGGTCCTCGCAGCGCTCGAACGATCGACGGCCGTCCTGTCCGCCGTGTCGGACCGCCCGGCGATCTTCGTCGCGGCTCCCTACGGCGCCTTGGGCGACGCCCTCCCGGTGCTCGCCGACTCGGGGGTCGAGGCTGTCGGTGTCGACCTCGTCCGAGGAGGCCTGCCGGACTCGTCTCCCGGACTCGCCACGAAGACCGTCGTCGCGGGAGTGATCGACGGCCACAACGTGTGGCGTGGCGACCTGGCGGCCGCGGCCGATCTCCTGGCCCGCGCGGGGGAGCGCTTCCCGCAGCTCGCGGTATCCACCTCGACGTCGCTCCTGCACGTCCCGCACGACGTGTCGGTGGAGACGAAGCTCGACCAGCGTCTCCGGAGCTGGCTCGCCTTCGCCGACCAGAAGGTGGATCAGATCGCGGTCCTCGCACGCGGTCTCACCCAAGGGAGCGCGGCCATCGCGGCCGAGCTCACCGCAGCGTCGTCCGCGCTCGACGATCGGCTCGCCGCGCCCGGGGTTGTCGATGCCGCCATCCGCGCACGGACAGCAGCGCTCGCACCAGCGGACTTCACCCGAGACGACTACCAGGAGCGCGCCACGGCGCAGGAGCAGGCGCTCGGCCTGCCGTTCCTCCCGACGACGACGATCGGTTCCTTCCCGCAGACCGGCGACATCCGTCGCGCCCGCGCGCAGCGGGTCGCCGGAACGCTCGACGAGGAGGCCTACGTCGAGACGATGCGCGCGGAGATCGGGCGCGTCGTGGCGCTGCAGGAGGACCTCGGCATCGACGTCGTCGTCCACGGTGAGCCCGAGCGCAACGACATGGTCCAGTACTTCGCCGAGCACCTCGACGGGTTCGCCGTGACGGAGCACGGGTGGGTGCAGTCCTACGGTTCGCGATGCACCCGTCCGTCGATCCTGTGGGGTGACGTCTCGCGGCCGGCGCCGATCACGGTCGAGTGGTCGGCGTACACGCAGTCGTTGACCACCAAGCCGGTGAAGGGCATGCTCACGGGCCCGGTGACGATCCTCGCCTGGTCGTTCGTGCGCGACGACCAACCGCTCGCCGAGACGGCGAACCAGGTCGCCCTCGCCCTGCGTGACGAGATCGCCGACCTGGAGCGGGCGGGCATCCGCATCATCCAGGTCGACGAACCCGCGCTCCGCGAACTGCTCCCGCTCCGGCGGGCCGACCAGGGGCGGTACCTCGACTGGTCGGTGGGCTCCTTCCGGCTGGCGACCGCGGGCGTGCGCGCCGAGACGCAGATCCACACCCACCTCTGCTACTCCGAGTTCGGGGTGGTGATCGACGCGATCCGACGACTGGACGCCGACGTGACGAGCATCGAGGCGGCACGGTCTCGGATGGAGGTCGTGTCCGACATCCGGGCGAGTGGTTTCGACCACGGCATCGGCCCGGGCGTCTACGACATCCACTCGCCTCGGGTGCCGAGCGTCGCGGAGGTGACCGCGTTGCTCGAGATCGCGCTGGAGGGGATCCCGCAGCGACAGGTCTGGGTGAACCCGGACTGCGGACTCAAGACGCGAGGGTACGAGGAGACGGTCGCCTCCCTCGCCAACATCGTCGAGGCCACGCGTGCGGTCCGCGCACGGGTCGGTGCGACCGGCTGACGTCGAGGGGCCTGCACGGACGAGGGCCGGGACGATCCACGGATCGTCCCGGCCCTCGTCGGTGTAGCGGAGTGGTCCGGTCGGTCAGACCGTCCGGAGCACGGCGACGACCTTGCCGAGGACCTCGGCGTGGTCGCCGAGGATCGGTTCGAAGGCCGAGTTCCGGGGGAGCAGCCAGGTGTGGCCGTCGCGCTGGCGGAACACCTTCACGGTCGCCTCCTCGTCGAGCATGGCCGCGACGATCTCGCCGTTCTCGGCGGTCTTCTGCTCGCGGATGACGACCCAGTCGCCGTCGCAGATCGCGGCGTCGACCATCGAGTCGCCGACGACCTTCAGCATGAACAGACTGCCCTTGCCGACCAGCTGACGCGGCAGTGGGAAGATCTCCTCGACCTGCTGCTCGGCCGTGATCGGGATGCCGGCGGCGATGCGACCGACGAGCGGGACCATGGCTGCGTCGCCGACCGGGGGAGCGGAGTCGGGGTCGCTGCCCTCGACGGCGCTCGGCAGGTCGATGAGCACCTCGATGGCGCGGGGACGGTTGGGATCGCGTCGGAGGTATCCGCTGAGTTCGAGCTGTCCGAGTTGGTGCGTGACACTCGACAGGGAGGCGAGCCCGACGGCGTCGCCGATCTCGCGCATGCTCGGCGGATATCCGCGCTGTGAGACCGAACGCTGGATGACGTCGAGGATCGCCAGCTGCTTGTCGCTCAGGCTCTTCCGTCGCCGGGTGCCGCCGATCTGGCGCTCCCGGGCTCCGTCGCCCGTCGTGTTCGCTGCCATCTTCGCTCCTGCCCTGATCGGCTGTCGGTGACCGATGTCGGTGGGTGGTGGTGTACTGCTTCCAACACTCGAAACTGTATCCGCACCAGCTCGTCCAGACAAACATCTGTTCGAGCGTGTCGCCGATCCCGCGCGTCTCAGGTACGAAGACAGGGTTGAGTATTCGAACAATCGAAGATATATTCGGAACACAGGTTCGTATCCGGCACTCCTGGTCGAGTGTCGGGTACGAGTCCTCATCACATGATGAGCACACTCTTGGAGGGTTGACATGAGCGCAGCACTGATCGGGTCCCACCGGGCGCTTCCCGCACGGACGGCGCAGGCACCGGCGTCAGACGCACCGTCCACACGCCGACTCCGCCTGACGAAGCGCGGCCGCGTCGTCTTCACCACGCTCGCCGCCATCCCGCTGGTCATCGGCGTCGCGGTCGTCGGACTCTCCGCAGGCGGTGCCGCGGCCAACACGGCGGCGGCGGGAGCCACGTTCACGTACATCACGGTCGACCCGGGCGAGTCGCTCTGGCAGCTGGCCGAGTCCATCGCGCCCGACGCCGACCCGCGCGACGTCATCGCCGAGATCATGAACCTCAACCAGCTCAGCACCGCCGGTGTCGAGCCCGGGCAGCGCCTGGCGATCCCGCAGCGGTACGCGGCGGAGTAGGCCGACAATCGGCGGGTCACTCCGCGCTGGTTCTCAGCTATCGTCGATGGCGCGGTGCAACGACGCCCGCAGCATCGTCGGAGGCAAGCATGAGTACAGACGATCGGAGCCGCTCGCTGCTCCGGAAGAAGCCGATCGCGGAGATCGAGGATGAGACCTCCGGTTCGAAGCTGTTCAAGAGCCTCGGGCTCTGGCAACTCACGGCCATCGGGGTCGGTGGCATCATCGGGGTGGGGATCTTCTCCCTCGCCGGACTCGTCGCTCATGGGAGCGAGGCCTCGCCCGCTGTCGGGCCGGCCGTCCTCTTCTCGTTCCTGATCGCGGGTCTCGCCTCCGCGGCCGCGGCGTTGTCGTACGCGGAGTTCGCCGGCATGATCCCGAGAGCCGGGTCCGCCTACACCTACGGGTATGTGGCGCTCGGCGAGATCATCGGCTGGTTCATCGGCTGGGACCTGTTGCTCGAGTACATCGCGATCGTCGCGGTGGTCGCGATCGGGATCTCCGGCTACTTCGACGCCTTCCTGTCCGGCATCGGGATCCACATGCCGGCCTGGATGACCTCGACCGCCGACGAGGGGAAGGGCGGCCTCGTCAATCTCCCCGCCATCTTCGTCTGTCTCCTCGTGACCTTCATCCTGAGTCGCGGGACGAAGGCCTTCGGTCGATTCGAGCTCATCGCGGTCGGCATCAAGGTCCTGCTCATCCTGTTCATCATCGGCCTCGGGGTCTTCTACATCAACGGGGAGAACTACGATCCGTTCCTCCCCAGCGGTTTCGGGCCGGTGTTCGCCGGTGCCGCGACGGTCTTCTTCGCGGTCTTCGGATACGACGCGATGAGCACGGCGGCCGAGGAGGCGAAGGACGGCAAGAAGCACATGCCGAAGGCGATCATCCTCTCCCTCATCGTCGCCATGCTCCTGTACGTCGCGGCCACCCTCGTCCTGACCGGTATGCAGAACTACACCGACATCGACCCCACCGCCGGGTTCGCATCGGCGTTCCAGAGTGTCGGCCTGCCCGTGGTGGCGACGATCATCTCCGTGTTCGCCGTCCTGTCGATCCTCACCGTGATGCTGACGTTCCTGTTGGGCGTCACCCGTGTCTGGTTCTCGATGAGTCGTGACGGTCTCCTTCCGCGGTGGTTCTCGCGCACGGACCGGCGAGGCGTGCCGCAGCGGGTGACCTGGATCGCCGGCGGCGCGGCAGCCGTCTTCGCCGGGGTGTTCCCGATCAAGCAGGTCGCCGACCTCACGAACATCGGCATCCTGGCCGCCTTCATCGTGGTCTGCGTGTCGGTGATCGTGTTCCGGTACACGAAGCCGGACGAGCCCCGCTCCTTCCGGTTGCCGTTGATGCCGTTCGTCCCGGCGTTCGGCGTCCTGGCGTCCGGCTTCCTGATCCTGCAGTTGCACTGGGAGACCTGGCTGCGGTTCGGGGTCTGGCTCGTGATCGGTCTCATCGTGTACTTCGCCTACGGGCGACGCCACTCGCTGTTGAACCCGGCGAGCCCCCGGCACGAGGTCCTTCGTCAGGAGCGTCAGGCGGAGTGAGCGCGCCGGTCGGAGTGGCTAGCATTGTGGAGTGACCGCTCTCGACGACCTCCCCATCCGCGACGACCTCCGAGGACAGCGCCCGTACGGCGCTCCCCAGGCCCTGGTGCCGGTGGCGCTCAACGTCAACGAGAACACGCACCCGATCCCCGAGGCGGTCGCGCACGACATCGTCGCCTCGCTCGCCTCGGCGGTCCTCACGGTGAACCGGTACCCCGATCGCGAGTTCACGGAACTCCGGGAGGCACTGGCGGGATACCTGGGTCACGGGGTGTCCCCGGAGCAGATCTGGGCGGGGAACGGGTCGAACGAGGTGCTCCAGCACATCCTGCAGGCCTTCGGTGGTCCCGGGCGATCGCTCCTCGGGTTCACGCCGACGTACTCGATGTATCCGCTCCTGGCCGCCGGTGTCGGCACCAGGTGGATCCCCGCGACGCGCGACGCCGAGTTCGAGCTCTCGCCCGAGACCGCCGCGCGTCAGGTGGCCGAGGCGGATCCCGACCTCGTGTTCCTCTGCTCGCCCAACAACCCCACCGGAACACCGTTGTCGCTCGAGACCATCGCCGCGGTCTACGAGGCCTCGCGGGGCATGGTGATCGTCGACGAAGCGTATGCGGAGTTCGCTCCTGACGACGAGGCGAGCGCGCTCACGCTGTTGGAGGGGCGTCCGCGCCTGATCGTCTCCAGGACGATGAGCAAGGCGTTCGCCTTCGCCGGGGTCCGTCTCGGGTACCTCGCCGCCGACCCCGCGGTCGTCGACGCGTTGAGACTCGTCCGGCTCCCGTACCACTTGAGCGCCCTGACGCAGGCGGCCGCGACCGCCGCGCTCCGGCACGCCGACGAGATGCTCGCGATGGTCGACGACATCCGGACCCAGCGCGATCGCCTCGTCGTCGAGCTCGGCCGTCTCGGCTACGACCCGAAGCGGAGCGGATCCAACTTCGTGCTGTTCGGCGGCGTCGCCGATCCGCACGCGGCGTTCGAGGCGCTCTTGGCGCGGGGGATCCTCATCCGTGACGTGGGCATCCCGAACCACCTGCGGGTGACCGCGGGCACCGAAGCGGAGACGACCGCGTTCCTCGAGGCCCTGGCGGCGATCAGCCCCGCCTGACCATCCCTCGGCCGGGCGGAGGTGGGGCGCCTGCTCACGGCAGGCGGGAGATGGCCTCCTCGGCGGCGACCCAGGGGAGCATGGCGCACTTCACGCGGGCGATGTAGCGCGAGACGCCGCTGAACGCCGCGGCGTCTCCGAACCGTTCCTCGTCGAACTCGAGCGTGCCCCGCGAGCGGATGACCGTGCGGAACTCGTCGACCAGGGCCTGGAGCTCGGCCGGCGTGAGGCCTGCTGCGAGGTCGCTCAGGCAGGAGCTCGACGCCTGCGAGATCGAGCAGCCGTGCCCCTCCCAGGCGATCGGTGCGAGACGACCGTCGGGCCCGGGGTGGAGCTGCAGGGTGACCTCGTCGCCGCAGGTGGGGTTGAGCTGGTGCGACTCGGCGGCGGGCGCGTCCCGCAACCCGAAGCCGTGGCGCTGGCGGGCGTGGTCGAGGATGAGCTCTTGGTAGAGGCTCTCCAGGCCGCTCATCGGGACACCCCGAAGAACGGACCGACGAGGGTGGCGGCCTCGAGGAAGGCGTCGATCTCGGCCTCCGTCGTGTAGAGGTAGCTGCTCGCGCGGGTGGACGCGGTGAGGCCCAACCGGCGGTGGAGTGGTTGCGCGCAGTGGTGACCGACGCGCACCGCGATGCCGCGATCGTCGAAGAACTGACCGACGTCGTGGGCGTGCACGCCGGCGAGGTCGAAGCTCGCCAGCCCGGCGCGAGGAGTTCCGGGCGGCGGGCCGATGAGCGTGACGCCGGGGATGGCGGCGAGTCCGGCCGCGAGTCGCTGTCCGTAGGCCGCCTCGGTGGCGTGGACACGGTCCATGCCGACCGCTTGCAGGAACCGGACGGCGCTCGCGAGGGCGATCGCCTGCGACACCGGCTGGGTCCCGGCCTCGAACCGTTGCGGGGCGGGCAGGAACTCCGCGCCGTCGAGTGTGACGGTCGTGATCATCGACCCGCCGGTGAGGAAGGGGGGAAGGGCATCGAGCAGCCGGCGGCGACCCCACAGGGCCCCGATGCCGTTCGGACCGAGCATCTTGTGGCCGGAGAACACGAGGAAGTCGACGCCGAGGGACGGGACGTCGACGGGCAGGTGCGGGACGGACTGGCAGGCGTCGAGCACGGTCAGCGCGCCGACGCGTTCGGCGAGGGCGACGAGCTCGGAGACCGGCGCGATCGCCCCGGTGACGTTGGACACGTGTGCGAACGCGATGATGCGCGTGCGTTCGCCGATGACGTCGCCTGCGGCGTCGAGACGCAGCACGCCGTGGTCGTCGACCGGCAGGTGACGGAGGGTCGCACCGGTGCGTGCGGCGAGTTGCTGCCAGGGGATGAGGTTCGCGTGGTGTTCGAGTTCCGTGACGACGATCTCGTCGCCTGGGCCGAGGCGGAATTGCTCGGCGGCGGCACCACCGAGGCCGGCGCTCGCATTCCCGATGGCCCCGGCGATGAGGTTGAGGGCTGCGGTCGCGCCGGAGGTCCAGACGAGTTCCCGCTCGTCGGCACCGATGAACGCGGCGACGGTCGCGCGCGCGTCCTCGAAGAGCTCCGTCGCTTCGGCGGCCAGGAGGTGGGCGCCACGGTGGACGGCGGCGTTCTGGTGCGTCGAGTAGTCACGCTCCGCGTCGATGACCTCGATCGGGCGTTGCGAGGTGGCTCCGGAGTCCAGATAGACGAGCGGGTGTCCGTTCATCTCGCGGGCGAGGATCGGGAACCGTTCACGGAGAGCGGCGATCTCCGTCGCGTCGAGTGGGACGGCCGGGGCGATGCTGGGTGTGGAAGTCATGACCTCTCAACGATAGGCGTCGCCACGCCCTGGTGCAGCCGCATGACGCGACGATGCCCACCCGTCGACACACGGCGTGCAGCGCCGGTGCGCTCGATACACTGGATCCCATGACCACCCAGCAGCGCACGGCCCGGATCCAGCGCGCGACGAGCGAGTCCAGCATCGAGCTGGAATTGAACCTCGACGGCACCGGCACGAGCAGCATCGAGACCTCCGTCCCGTTCTACAACCACCTGCTCACGGCCTTCGCGAAGCACTCGCTGACCGACCTGACCGTCCGTGCGACGGGCGATGTCGACATCGACGTCCACCACACGGTCGAGGACGTCGGTATCGTCCTGGGCCAGGCGATCCGTCAGGCGCTCGGCGACAAGGCCGGCATCTCGCGGTACGGCGACGCGCTGGTCCCGCTCGACGAGGCGCTCGTGCAGGCCGTGGTCGACATCTCCGGTCGTCCGTACCTCGTGCACGGCGGGGAACCGGCCGGATTCGAGTTCCACCTCATCGGCGGGCACTTCACGGGTTCGATGGTGCGTCACGTCTTCGAGGCGATCACCTTCAACGCGGGCCTCACCGTGCACGTGAACGTCCTCGGCGGTCGCGATCCGCACCACATCGCCGAAGCGGAGTTCAAGGCGTTCGCGCGGGCCTTCCGGCAGGCGAAGGCGTTCGACCCCCTGGTCCAGGGCATCCCGTCGACGAAGGGCGCGCTGTGAGTGCACGCCCGTCGGTGGTCGTCCTCGACTACGGCTCCGGCAACGTGCACTCCGCCGTCAAGGCCCTCGAGCTCGCCGGCGCCGACGTCGTGCTGACGGGCGACCGCCAGGCCGCCCAGGCCGCCGACGGTCTCGTCGTGCCAGGGGTCGGTGCCTTCGATGCGGTGATCGGCGCCCTTCGTTCCTCGCACGGCGACGAGGTCATCGACCGCCGTCTCGCGGGAGGCCGTCCGGTCCTCGGCATCTGCGTGGGGATGCAGGTCATGTTCGAGCGCGGCTTGGAGCGCGGGTCCGAGGCCGACGGCCTGGGGGAGTGGCCGGGAGCGGTGACGGAACTCGAAGCGCCCGTCCTGCCGCACATGGGATGGAACACGGTGTCGCCGGACGCGGGGTCCGTGCTCTTCGACGGCCTCGCCGACGAACGCTTCTACTTCGTCCACTCCTATGCCGCACAGCAGTGGACCCTCGAGGTCATGCCGCCGTTCCCCGAGCCACGGCTCACCTGGGCGACGCACGGGGTGCCGTTCCTCGCGGCCGTCGAGAACGGTCCGCTGTCGGCGACGCAGTTCCATCCGGAGAAGTCGGGCGACGCCGGCATCCGCCTGCTGTCCAACTGGCTCGGCACCCTGTAGCCGACTAGGATCAGGTGCTTGTGCCGCGAGGCATGCTGTGCGCCGGGAACCGAGGGGCTCGCAGCTCCCGAAGAGACGGTGGATCATGAACGAGTTCAACACGACGGCCGGACTGACGCTGCTCCCCGCGATCGACATCGTGGACGGCAAGGCCGTCCGGTTGACGCGCGGCGAGGCCGGTTCGGAGACGAACTACGGTGAGCCCGTGGACGCGGCCCTGGACTGGGCCCGTCAGGGGGCGGAGTGGATCCACCTCGTCGACCTCGACGCCGCGTTCGGCCGTGGCGACAACCGGTCGATCATCCGCAAGGTCATCTCGAAGGCGCGCGGCGTCAACATCGAGCTGTCGGGCGGCATCCGCGACGACGCCTCCCTCGAGCAGGCGCTCGAGACGGGCGTCGCACGCGTCAACCTCGGGACCGCGGCGCTCGAGAACCCCGAGTGGGCCGCGAGTGTCATCGCCCAGTACGGCGAGGCGATCGCGGTCGGCCTCGACGTCCGTGGCACGACGCTCGCCGCTCGCGGCTGGACGCAGGACGCCGGCGACCTGTGGACGGTCCTCGACCGTCTCGAGGAGGCGGGCTGCGCACGCTACGTCGTGACGGACGTCACGAAGGACGGCACGATGCAGGGGCCGAACATCGAACTGCTCCGACAGGTGCTCGAGCGCACGGAGCGGCCGGTGGTGGCCTCCGGCGGCATCTCGAGCCTCGACGACCTGGTCGCCCTGCGCGAGCTGGTCCCCCTGGGGCTCGAGGGCGCCATCATCGGGAAGGCGCTCTACAACGGCGCGTTCACCCTGGCCGAGGCGCTGGATGTCTCGGGCCGCTGACGAATCCTCCGAGCCCGACCGGCACGGTCCGTCGGGCGGGCATGCCCACCATGCGGCGGGTGGCGCCGATTCGGCCGGCCAGCCCTGGGCTGGTCGGAGCTTCCAGCCGAACGCGAGTTCCGGTGACGACGGCAGTGCGCCTGAGCGGCTGATCGAGTCCCTCCGACGCTTCCGGGCCGGCGAGGTCGGCGAGGCCGAGGTCGTCGACGCGTTCCGGGACTCCCGTCTGCTCATCCCGCTCGTGGCCCACCTCGGTGAGGCCGGCGAGAACGAGCACGGCCAGTTGGTCGACAAGTCGCAGGAGCTGTCCATCGTGACGGTGACCGGTCCGGACGGCCGCACCGTGCTCCCGGTGTTCAGCTCGGTGCAGGCGATGTCCGCCTGGAACCGGACGGCGAGGCCGATCCCGGCCGACGGCGTCCGGGTCGCCCTGGCGGCCGCGAGTGAGCAGACGGACGTCGTGGTCCTCGATCCGACGTCGAGCACCGAGTTCGCCGTACGCCGCCCCGCGCTGTGGGCGATCGCGCAGTCGCAGCCGTGGACGCCCAGTTTCGCGGACCCGCTGGTGCGCGAAGCGTTCGAGCGGTCGATCGAGCAGGAGCTCGCGGTCGTGAGTGTGCGTCTGCGAGCCGGAGATCCTGAGGCGAAGCTCGCCGGATCCGAGCTCGTGGTCGAGCTCGGCCTGCTGCAGGGACTGACCCAGCAGGAGCTCGATGCGGTGCTCGCGCGGCTCGCTCAGCGCTGGGCCGCGGACGAGGTCATCGCGACGCGCGTCGACTCGCTCGCGGTGTCGCTCCGCCCCGCCGACTGATCGGCGAGGCGGAGCACCGCGCTGCGATCAGGTGACCGGGCCGGTCCACTTCTCGCCGGGACCCTTGCCGATGGGATCCTGGATGGTGGACGCCTCCCGGAAGGCGAGCTGCAGGGACCGCAGGCCGTCGCGCAGCGAGCGGGCGTGCATGTCGCTGATCTCCGGGGCACCTGCGGTGATGAGCCCGGCGAGGGCGTTGATGAGCTTGCGGGCTTCGTCGAGGTCCGTCTGGGCGTCGGGGGCGTCCGCGAGGCCGCACTTGACCGCTGCGGCGCTCATGAGGTGCACGGCGGCGGTGGTGATGACCTCGACGGCAGGGACGTCGGCGATGTCCCGGGTGGCCTGATCGGCCCCTCCCGACTCGTCGTCGTGGTCGTACGGGCTGGTGGTGTTGTTCACGTGGATCCTCTGTTAGACTCGTGCGGTGCTCCGAGACATGTCTCGGTACGAAAGAGGAGATTCTCCCACCCGCGCTTGACCGCTTCATAAGGTTACCGGGTTGTCACGCTCCGCCTGTCGCTTCACCGCTTCGGGTCGTCGGGCGTGGTGCCTTCCGACAGGTGTTCTGAACACCGGCGGAGGGTACGGGTGTGTGGTGAACCGATTTCGTCGCGTCGCAGGTATCGGACCTGGTCGCGTGGCATCCCACCCAGTCAGAGGAGCTCCGCATCAGCGATCCCCGTACCAATGACCGTATCCGCGTCCCGGAGGTCCGACTCGTCGGTCCCGGCGGAGAACAGGTCGGCGTCGTCAAAATCGAGGTCGCCCTTCGCCTCGCGCAGGAAGCGGATCTCGACCTCGTCGAGGTCGCACCCAACTCCAAGCCGCCCGTTGCGAAGATCATGGACTACGGCAAGTTCAAGTACGAGGCTGCGCAGAAGGCCAAAGAGGCCCGGCGCAACCAGGCGAACACGATCCTCAAAGAGGTCCGGTTCCGCCTCAAGATCGATCAGCACGACTACGAGACCAAGCGCAAGCGCGCCGAGGGCTTCCTCAAGGCCGGTGACAAGGTGAAAGCCATGATCCAGTTCCGCGGCCGCGAGCAGTCCCGCCCAGAGCAGGGCGTCCGCCTGCTCCAGAAGTTCGCCGAGGACGTGTCCGAGTGGGGCACCGTCGAGTCCACCCCCATGGTCGACGGTCGCAACATGGTGATGGTCGTCGGTCCACTCAAGAACAAGTCCGAGGCGAAAGCCGAAGCCAACGCACAACGTGCGGCATCCAAGGCACGTCCGGCTGAAGCCGACGAAGCCGACGAGGCTGCTCCGGTGGAGTCATCCACCGACGAGAACCGATAAGAAACGAGGAATCCCATGCCGAAGCAGAAGACCCACTCCGGGGCCAAGAAGCGATTCAAGGTCACCGGCAGCGGCAAGCTGATGAAGCAGCAGGCCGGTATGCGACACAACCTGGAGAGCAAGTCCAGCCGTCGCACCCGTCGCCTGAACCAGGACCAGGTGCTGGCGCCCGCCGACGCCAAGGTCATGAAGAAGCTGCTCGGTCGCTAGACCGTTTACCCGTAAGGAACTAGGAACATGGCAAGAGTCAAAAGGGCGGTCAACGCTCACAAGAAGCGTCGCGTCATCCTCGAGCGCGCCGCCGGTTACCGCGGTCAGCGTTCGCGTCTGTACCGCAAGGCCAAGGAGCAGGTCACTCACTCCCTCGTCTACTCGTACCGCGACCGTCGTGCGCGCAAGGGTGACTTCCGTCGCCTCTGGATCCAGCGCATCAACGCGGCTTCGCGCGCCAACGGCATGACGTACAACCGCTTCATCCAGGGTCTCGGTCTCGCCGGGATCGAGGTCGACCGCCGTATCCTCGCGGACCTCGCGGTGCACGAGCCCGCCACCTTCGCGGCCCTCGTCGCGTCGGCCAAGGCCGCGCTGCCCGCCGACACCTCGGCGCCCAAGGTCTCCGCGTAGTCGGNGTTTCGTCTGTCCGGAGTGCGACCCATAGGATGGGTGCGTGCTTGACAATCCGCGGTCACCGCGCGTCCGTTCCGTCGCCAAACTCGCCAAGCGTCCGGCGAGACAGGAGACCGGCCTGTTCCTCCTCGAAGGACCACAGGCGGTCTCGGAGGCCCTGCAGTTCCGGCCCGACCTGATCCTCGAGCTGTATGCGACGCCGACGGCCCTCGAGCGCTACACCGAGATCGGGGCCGCGGCCACCGATGCGGGACTCGAGGTCGAGTTCGTCACCGAGCAGGTCCTCGAGTCGATGGCCGACACCGTCACCCCGCAGGGGTTCATCGCGGTCGCGCAGCAGTTCCCGACCTCGATCAAGGACATCTTCGCCGGAGAGCCGCAGCTTGTCGTCATCCTGGAGGAGGTCCGCGATCCGGGCAACCTCGGGACGATCATCCGAGCTGCCGACGCCGCCGGCGCGGACGCCGTCGTCCTGAGCGGACGGACCGTCGACCTCTACAACCCGAAGGTCGTGCGCTCCACGACCGGCTCGCTCTTCCACCTGCCCGTCGCGGTCGGTGTCGAGCTGCCCGCCGTGCTGGAACGGGCCCGTGCAGCGGGACTGCAGACGCTCGCGGCCGACATCAAGGGCGAGGACCTCCTCGTGGCCCGGTCGGAAGGTGTGCTCGCGCGGCCGACGGCATGGGTGTTCGGCAACGAGGCCAGGGGACTCACCGACGAGCACCTCGAGCTCGTCGACCGTGCGGTTACGGTACCGATCTACGGCCGTGCCGAGAGCATGAACCTGGCCACGGCGGCATCGGTGTGCGTCTTCGAGAGCGCGTTCGCGCAGCACGCGTGAGCGCCTGAGGCGTCGACCGTCGAGGTTACGAAACGGTAACCGTAGCGCTTCCGTCATGCGCACGAAACACACGGTCACCTAGTTTGGGTTACATGGAGCCAACAGTGTCCCCGAACTCCGGCCCGACGGAACCCGATGCAGCAGCCTCGCACGGTGCCGCCGGCGCATACGAGACCACGAGCAACCCGATCCAGGCAGGGCGCGGCGAGCCCCTCGTCGTCATGGAGAATGTCGAGAAGCACTACGGCGAGTTCCACGCCCTGAAGGACATCAACCTCACCGTCAACAAGGGTGAGGTCGTCGTCGTGATCGGACCGTCCGGGTCCGGCAAGTCGACCCTCTGCCGGACGATCAACCGGCTCGAGACGATCAGCTCGGGGGAGATCCGGATCGACGGCAAGAAGCTGCCGGAGGAGGGCAAGCAGCTCGCCGAGCTGCGCGCCGACGTCGGCATGGTGTTCCAGTCGTTCAACCTGTTCGCGCACAAGACGATCCGCGAGAACGTCACCCTCGGCCCGATCAAGGTGCGCAAGCAGAAGAAGCGCGACGCCGACGATGCGGCGAAGGTGCTGCTCGAACGCGTCGGCATCGGCGTGCAGGCCGACAAGCTGCCGGCACAGTTGTCCGGCGGGCAGCAGCAGCGCGTGGCGATCGCCCGCGCCCTCGCGATGAAGCCGAAGGTCATGCTGTTCGACGAGCCGACCTCGGCCCTCGACCCCGAGATGATCAACGAGGTCCTCGACGTCATGGTGCAGCTCGCCAGCGAGGGCATGACGATGATCGTCGTCACCCACGAGATGGGCTTCGCCAGGAAGGCCGCCGACCGCGTCGTCTTCATGGCCGACGGCGAGATCCTCGAGGACACCGACCCCGAGTCGTTCTTCACGAACCCGCAATCCGAGCGGGCGAAGGACTTCCTGTCGAAGCTCCTCACCCACTGACCCATCCGACTCCGGATCGCGCGACCCGCGCGGCGACCCGGAACTGACCAACCGATCGGCCCGTCCCGGGCACCAAGGAAGGAAGGAAAACATGCGCAAGAGGCTCATGTTCATCACCGCGGGAGTCGCTGCAGCAGCGCTCGCGCTCAGCGGGTGCAGCGGCGGCGACGCCGGCACCGGATCGACCGACGGCGCGTCCGACGGCGGCGCACTCTTCGAGGTCGCCTCCGACGTCCAGCTCGAGGGCAGCCCCACGTACGACGCGATGGTGAAGGCCGACAAGGTCCGCATCGGCGTCAAGGAGGACCAGCCCGGTCTCGGATACCTCGACGCCGCCACCGGCGAGCGTTCCGGCTTCGACGTCGAGATGGCCACCTGGATCGCCGCGTCGCTCGGCTTCGACGCCGACAAGATCGAGTTCAAGGCGATCCCGAGCGCCAACCGCGAATCGGCCATCGTGAACGGTGACATCGACTACTACGTCGGCACCTACTCGATCACCGACAAGCGCAAGGAGCAGATCGACTTCGCCGGACCGTACTTCGAGACCGGCCAGGGCCTGCTCGTCGCCGCGGACAACGACGACATCAAGGGCGAGGACGACCTCGCCGGCAAGACCGTGTGTTCGGCGACGGGCTCCACGCCCATCCAGAACATCAAGGACAACTTCCCCGACACCAAGACGGAGGAGTTCGACACCTACTCGCAGTGTGTCGAGGCCCTGAACGACGGCAAGGTCGACGCGGTCACGACCGACCAGGCGATCCTGATCGGGTACGCGGCGCAGTTCCCCGACGACCTCAAGGTCGTGGGCGAGCCGTTCAGCACCGAGCTGTACGGCATCGGTCTGCCGAAGGGTGACGACGCCCTCCGCCACTTCATCAACACGATGTTCACCGATGGCGGCGACACCTGGACCAAGATCTACGACGCCACCCTCGGCGCCTCCGGCACCAAGGTGACCCAGCCGGCGGTCGACGACTACTAAGCAGCGCCCCGGGCGGCCGCCGACCAGCGGCCGTCCGGGGGAGCTGTCCCGTCGACTCCGCCCAGGCGCCCGCCAGGGGCGTCCCCCTCCCGAAAGGCGTGCGCGACATGAACGTCCTGCTCGACAACCTCGACCTCTTCGTCACGGGCTTCCGCAACACCCTGCTGCTCTTCGTGGTGTCGGGGTTCTTCGCGCTCATCCTCGGCACCATCGTCGGTGCCATGCGGGTCTCGCCGGTCCCGGCGATGCGCCTCTTCGGCACCGTGTACGTCAACACGGTGCGCAACACCCCGCTGACCCTCATCCTCTTCTTCTTCGCCTTCGGCTACCCGAAGCTCGGGCTCCCCGAAGTGAGCTACACGACGCTCGCGATCATCGGGCTGAGCCTCTACACCGCGACCTACGTCGCAGAGGTCCTGCGGTCCGGCGTCAACACGGTGCCGATCGGTCAGGCCGAGGCCGCACGCGCGATCGGGCTGCCGTTCGGACAGACCATGACGCTCGTCATCCTGCCGCAGGCGTTCCGTGCCGTGCTGCCTCCGCTGTTCAGCGTGCTCATCGCCCTACTCAAGAACACGACGGTCGCCGCCGGCTTCTCCGTCGCCGAAGCGGGCGCGATCCGCGCGAACCTGTCAGAGCGCGGTGAGCCGCTGCTCGTCGGTCTCCTGTGGGTCGCCCTCATCTTCGTGGCGCTCGTGTCGCTCCTGTCCCTCGCCCAACGGGCCTTCGAGAAGAAGTGGAGGATCGCGCGATGAGCTCCGTCCTGTTCGACACCCCCGGCCCGAAGGCCATCGTCCGCTATCGCTGGATCGGTGCGGCGACGGTGCTCGTCGTCGCCGGCATCCTCGCCTTCGTCGTCTTCCGCTTCATCGAGACCGGACAGTTCACCGCCTCGAAGTGGAAGCTCTTCACCTTCCCGCGTGTCTGGGAGCAGATCCTCCAGGCGACGGGTGCGACCCTGTCCGCGTTCGCGGTCGCCGCCGTCTGCAGCGTCGTCCTCGGACTGGTGCTGGCGATCGGCCGACTGTCCGACCACAAGATCATCAGCGTCCCCTTCACGATCTTCATCGAGTTCTTCCGGGCGGTCCCGGTCCTCATCCTGATGATGCTCATGTACTACGGGCTGCCGCCCCTCGGCTTCACCTTCGTGACGCCGTTCGTCGCCGTCGCCATCGCGCTGACGCTGTACAACGGCGCGGTGTTCTCCGAGATCTTCCGAGCGGGTATCGAGTCGCTGCCGAAGGGGCAGGGCGAGGCCGCCTACGCCATCGGCCTGCGGAAGTCCGCCGTCCTGCGCCTCATCCTGTTCCCGCAGGCGATCCGCGCGATGCTGCCGGTGATCATCGCCCAGCTCGTCGTCGCCCTCAAGGACACGGCACTCGGCTTCCTGATCACCTATCAGGAGCTCCTCTACCTCGCGAAGCAGTTCGGGTCGCAGGCGCT
This sequence comes from Plantibacter sp. CFBP 8798, assembly GCF_014841195.1. Lineage (NCBI taxonomy): Bacteria > Bacillati > Actinomycetota > Actinomycetes > Micrococcales > Microbacteriaceae > Plantibacter > Plantibacter sp. CFBP 8798. The sequence goes on along the minus strand of NZ_JACYTS010000004.1, from coordinate 20,952 downwards.
CTACGGCAGCCCGATCATCCCCTCGATCATCGTGATGGGCTCGATCTACATCGTGCTCTGCCTGATCCTCTCGGGCGTCGCGAAGATCGTCGAGGTGCGTACCCGACGGTCGCCGCGGACGCCGAAGGAACAGGCCGTGACCGAGGACACGACGACCAAGATCCTCGGCATCCAGGCGGGGAACCAGTCGTCCGGCGCGAGCATCTGACGTCGTCCCGACGGAGCCCGGGCGATCGGGCCGCCGTCGGGGCGAGGACGGTCGCCCATGTGGGCCGACCGCCTGGGTAGACTTGGCTCTCGTGTCCGACGCATCCCCAATCTCCGAACCAGCGGTGAACGCCGCGGTCGACGCCGCTCTCGAAGCGATCGCCGCAGCCACCGACTCGGCCGCCCTGAAAGCGGTCCGATCAGCCCACGCCGGCGAAGCGTCACCGCTCGCCGCCCTCAACGGATCGCTCCGCAGCGTGCCGAACGACCAGAAGGCCGCGCTCGGCAAGCTGGTCGGTCAGGCCCGCGGGCGCGTCTCGAAGGCGTTGAGCGAGCGCGAGGGCGAGATCGTCGCCGCCGAGACGGAGGCACGCCTCGCCGCCGAGGCGATCGACGTCACCGCCGTGCCGCTGCGACGCATGCCCGGTGCCCGGCACCCCCTCACGCTGCTCCAGGACCGCGTGTCCGACATCTTCGTCGGCATGGGATGGGAGATCGCCGAGGGGCCCGAGGTTGAGAGCGAGTGGTTCAACTTCGACGCCCTGAACTTCGACGCCGACCACCCGGCCCGCGCGATGCAGGACACCTTCTTCGTGGAGCCGCTGGAGTCGCACCTCGTCCTGCGGACGCACACCTCGCCGGTCCAGGTGCGCTCGCTGCTCGAGCGCGAGCTCCCCGTGTACGTGCTCGCCCCCGGGCGCGTCTACCGCACGGACGAGCTCGACGCGACGCACACGCCCGTCTTCATGCAGTTCGAGGGTCTCGCCGTCGACAAGGGCCTGACGATGGCGCACCTGCGCGGAACGCTCGATCACTTCGTGAAGAGCGTCTTCGGTGACGACGCGAAGGTCCGCCTGCGTCCCAGCTACTTCCCCTTCACCGAGCCGAGCGCCGAGCTCGACTTCTGGCACCCGACCTTCAAGGACGGACCGCGCTGGATCGAGTGGGGTGGGTGCGGCATGATCAACCCGAACGTGCTCCGGTCCGCCGGTATCGATCCCGAGGTCTACTCGGGCTTCGCCTTCGGGATGGGCGTCGAGCGCGGTCTGATGCTGCGCGACGGCGTGCAGGACATGCGAGAGATGGTGGAGGGCGACGTCCGCTTCTCCCAGCAGTTCGGGATGGTGGTGTAGTCGTGCGTGTTCCATTGAGCTGGCTCGGGGAGTTCGTCGAACTCGCCCCGGGGACCACCCCCGAAGACGTCCACGCCGCGCTCGTGCGCGTCGGGCTCGAGGAGGAGGACGTCCACCGCTTCGAGCTGACCGGTCCCATCGTCGTCGGGGAGGTCCTCGAGTACGTCGAGGAGCCGCAGACCAACGGCAAGACCATCCGCTGGTGCCAGGTCCGCGTCGCCGAGGGTGACGCCGAGGGCGCCGTGCGGGGCATCGTCTGCGGTGCCGGCAACTTCTTCGTCGGCGACCAGGTGGTCGTCACCCTGCCCGGCGCCGTCCTGCCCGGTCCGTTCCCGATCGCCGCTCGCAAGACCTACGGCCACGTGTCGGACGGCATGATCGCCTCGGCTCGTGAGCTCGGTCTCGGTGAGGACCACGACGGGATCCTGCGTCTCTCGACAATCGGGGTCGAGGCACCCGTCGGCACCGACGCGATCAGCCTGCTCGGTCTCGACGACGCTGCGGTCGAGCTCAACGTGACGCCCGATCGCGGCTACGCGTTCTCGATCCGAGGGGTCGCACGCGAGTACTCGCACGCGACCGGTGCGGCCTTCCGCGACCCGGCGGCGAGCGTCCCCGAGGCGTTCACCGGGCCACTCGACGGCTTCCCCGTCACGATCGAGGATGCGGCGCCGATCCGCGATCGCGTCGGGTCGAGCGTCTTCGTCACCCGCGTCGTGCGCGACGTCGACCCGACGAAGCCGACCCCGCCGTGGATGGTGGCGCGGTTGAAGCTCGCCGGCATCCGCTCGCTGTCGCTCGTCGTCGACATCACGAACTACGTCATGCTCGAGCTCGGACAGCCGATCCACGGGTACGACCTCGACAAGCTCACGGGCGGCATCGTCGTCCGGCGCGCGCGGGCGGGCGAGACCTTCGTCACGCTCGACGGCCAGGAGCGGAAGCTCCACGACGAGGACCTGCTGATCACCGATGACTCGGGCCCGATCGGGCTCGCGGGCGTGATGGGTGGCCTCGACACCGAGATCACCGATGCCACGCGCAACGTCCTCATCGAGGCCGCGAACTTCGACCAGGTGTCCATCGCGCGGAGCGCGCGCCGCCACAAGCTGCCGAGCGAGGCCTCGAAGCGGTTCGAGCGCGGTGTCGATCCGCAGATCGCCGTCGCGGCCGCCGGTCGCGTCGCGCAGTTGCTCGTCGACCTGGCCGGTGGCCGGACGGACGACCTCGGCTTCACCGTCACCACGGCGCCGGATCGCGAGCCGATCCTGCTCCCCGACGACTACATCAACGGCCTCATCGGCGTCACGTTCGGAGCGGACGAGACACGATCCGCGCTCGCCGAGATCGGCGCGGCCGTCGAGGCGACCGATGGCGGCCTGCTCGTGACGCCGCCGAGCTGGCGCCACGACATCACCGGCAAGGAGGACCTCGCCGAGGAGGTGGCGCGGATCCTCGGATACGACCGCATCCCGTCGGTGCTCCCCGTCGCGCCTCCGGGACGTGGGCTCTCGCGTTCGCAGCGGTTGCGCCGTGGGGTCGCCGATGCGCTCGCCTACGGCGGCGCGACCGAGGTGTTGGCCTATCCGTTCGTCTCCGCCGAGGAGAACGCGCGGTTCGGCGCTCCGCAGCCGGGTGCGTTCCCAGCCGTGAAGCTCGCGAACCCGCTCGACGCGAAGGCCCCCTTCCTCCGTGCGTCGATTCTGCCCGGTCTCCTCGCGGTGGCCCACCGGAACGTCTCGCGCGGTCTGACCGACCTCTCGATCTTCGAGGTGGGCGCGGTGTTCCGTCCGTCCCGTCACGGCGCGTTCGGCCAGGCCGAACTCCCGCAGGCGGCGGTCCGTCCGAGCGAGGCCCAGCTCGAGGAGCTCGAGGCGGGGGTCCCGGCCCAACCGCGTCATCTCGGATTCCTCGCGGTCGGCAACGCCGTCGCGAAGCAGCCGGGCCAGCCCGCCGTCGCGGCCGGTATCGCGGACGCGCTCGAGGCCGTCCAGGCCGTCGCGGTGGCGACCGGTGTCGAGATCACCGTCTCGCAGGGCAGCCACCAGGCACTGCACCCCGGACGGACTGCGGCGCTGCATGTCGGCGACGTCCTGGTGGGGTACGCGGGGGAGGTGCACCCGGCGGTCGCCGAGGAGGCGAACCTGCCGCGCGTCGTGGCGGTCGCGGAACTCGACCTGGATCGCATCATCGCGCTCGGCGACGCACTGCCCGAGGCGGTCGGCATCGGCACCCTGCCGGCGGCGACGCAGGACCTGTCGCTGCTCGTCCCGGAAACTGCCGCGGCCGGAGCCGTCCTCGACGCCGTCCGCGAGGGCGCCGGTTCCCTGCTCGAGCACGTCCGTCTCGTCGACGACTACCGCGGTTCGGGCGTGCCGGACGGGCACAAGAGCCTCACCTTCGCCCTGCGGTTCCGTGCACCCGACCGCACGCTGACGGCCGCGGAGGCGAGCGATGCGAAGCTCGCCGGTGCGGCTGTCGCGTCGGAGCGCTTCGGCGCGACCATCCGGGACTGATCCCGTTCGGACGAACGACAGCGGCCCCGCGGATCGACGATCTGCGGGGCCGCGTCCGTCGGACGAGGGTCGTACTCAGTCTCGGAACGTCTCGATCGACGCTCCGAGGGCGATGAGTCGTTCCTGCAACTGCTCGTACCCGCGAGCGATGATGTCGACGTTCCGGAGCACGCTCGTGCCCTTCGCGGCGAGCATGGCGAGCAGGATGACGACGGCCGGTCGCAGCGCGGGAGGGCAGCTCACCTCGGCGCCGGACCAGTGCGTCGGCCCGGAGACGTCGATGCGGTGCGGGTCGCGCAGGCGGACGTTCGCGCCGAGTCGCGTCAGGTCGGTGAGGTGGATCGCCCTGCCCTCGTACACCCAGTCATGGATGAGCGTGTCGCCCTCGGCGCAGGCCGCGATGACCGCGAAGAACGGGAGGTTGTCGATGTTGAGCCCCGGGAACGGCATGGGGTGGATCTTGTCGATCGGGGCGTGCAGTTTCGAGGGGTGCACGGTGACGTCGACGAGTCGGGTGCGGCCGTTCGCCGCCGCATACTCGGGGGAGCGGGTGTAGCGCAGTCCCATCTCGCCGAGCGTCGCGAGCTCGATCTCCATGAACTCGATCGGCACGCGCGTGACGGTGATCTCCGAGTCGGTGACGATCCCCGCGGTGAGCAGACTCATCGCCTCCACCGGGTCCTCACTCGGCCAGTAGTCCACGTCCTCGTTGATGACGCTGCGGCCGGTGATCCGGAGCGTCGTGCTCCCGATGCCCTCGATGGTGATGCCGAGGAGCTCCAGGTAGAAGCACAGGTCCTGCACCATGTAGTTCGGGCTGGCGTTGCGGATGGTCGTGACGCCGTCGCGCACCGCGGCGGCCATGATGGCGTTCTCGGTCACGGTGTCGCCGCGCTCGGTGAGCACGACGCTCAGCTCCTCGGGTACATCGGGGGCGACGGTGGCCTGGTACCAGCCGGCGGTCGCCTCGATGGACAGGCCGAACGGCCGGAGCGCGATGAGGTGCGGTTCGACGGTGCGGGTCCCGAGGTCGCAACCACCGGCGTAGGGGAGGGCGAAGGTGCCGTAACGGCCGAGCAGCGGACCGAGGAACATGAGCACACTGCGGGTCCGGCGACCGGCGTCCTCGTCGATGCTCTCGAGTGAGAGGTCGTCCGGGACGTGGATCTCGACGTCCTGGCCGTCGGGCGACCAGACCACGGAGACGCCCAGGCTGCGCAGGACGTCGATGATGCGGTCGACCTCGACGATCCGGGCGATGCCGTGCAGCGTGGTGCGGCCGCGGTTCATGAGCGCGGCGCACAGGAGCGCGACCGAGGCGTTCTTGCTCGAACGCACCGCGATGGTCCCGTGCAGCTGTCGGCCGCCCTGGACGCGGAGGTGCGAGTTCTTCTTCTGTTCGCCGAAACTGACGATCTCACTCTCGAGCGCGGTGCTGATCCGGCTCAGGAGGTCGATGCTGATGTTCTGACTGCCCTGCTCGATCCGGTTGATCGCGCTCTGGCTCGTGCCGACGCGTTCCGCCAGCTGGGCCTGGGTGAGTTTGCGTCCCTGACGGGCGCCGCGGATGAGTGCTCCGACCTGCCGGAGCGGTGCCGCAGGGTCCGTTCGTTCAAACGTTGCCGTGTCTTCCATGTCGTCACTCTATCTCAGATATGAGATAGAGCGCCGTTAGGGACGCCCTTGAGATGTCGGAACGGAATCCGAAACCCGCTCCGTGGTGTCAGGCGCGGGCGCGGAGCTCCGGAAGAGGACGGCGTACACCGGGCCTGCGGCGAACCAGATGCCGGTGATCGCGACGAGCTTGATGATCATGCCCCAGATGACATCCTCGTTCGCGAGGGCGAAGGACGCGGGGACGGTCCAGCCGACCATGGCCTGCATCGAGAGGAGCCCGGCGACCGCGATCGCGACGGCGAGGACCACCCGACGCCACTCCGACCAGGCGGCCCGGACGTACGCGGGCCCGGACTTCGGCTTCGGCCGCGGTGCTGGACCGCCGGCGAACCGGTGTGCGAACCAGACGTCCGCCTTCGTGATGAGCGCGTGGCCGAACGCCACCGTGAAGCCCAGGTAGATGGTCGCGAGGAGGTGCGTGACGTTGGGCTCCTCGCCGGACGCGAGGTCGGTCGCGGTCAGGACCAGGAGGACGAGGTCCACGACCGGTACACCGATCAACATGATCGCGCTGACCCGGTGCCGCCGGAGGAGGTAGCGCACCGCGAGTCCGCCGAAGAGGAGGATCCAGAACGCGGCCTCCGCGCCGAGGATGGCCCAGATGAGTGGGCTCGTGCCGAAGAGTTCAGTGAAGCTGTCCATGTTCCGATGGTGTCGCGGCGTGATGCCATGCCACATCGACCGTGCTGCTGATCCTCCGGCGACGGGGTCAGCGGAACTGCGTACGCGGGCTCGTCCCTCCGGCGCTCGCGCCGCGTGGCGCGAGCTGGTGTGATGGAGGTATGGCTGCTCTCGAAGGACCGCGCGCATGGGTGGATCGACACCGCGAGCCGGTCATCACCACGGTGTGCGCGGCCATGGGACTCCTGTTCGCCCTCCTCGGGATCCATGTCCCCTGGGGGACGACCGTGTCGGAACCGCCGCTCCTCCTCACCCTCGTCTTCCTCGCCGCCATCCTGGCGGTGCACCTGCTCCGCCGTCGACGCCCGTTGACCACGCTGGCCGTCGGCGTCCTGATCGCCCTCGCCGAGGCGCTCACCACCGGAGGCAGCGGCCTCGGGATGCTCATCGTCGTGTCCGACCTCGCCTATGCGGCGGCGCTCTACTCGCGGTCCCGGGTCATGGACGTCGCCGCGTTCGCCTGCACCGCGCTCGCCGTCGTGTCCGTCGGTGTCTTCGCGGTGATCTGGTTCACCGACGACGTCGAGGCCGTCACCCGGCTCGGTCGCGGCGTGGTCCTCGGCTCGCTCATCATCGTCCCGGTCATCCTGGCGAGCTCGATCTGGTACGGCAGGATGGTCCGGTACCCCCGTCTCGAGGCCGAACGCCAGCGGGAGCGCGCGGACACGATCGCCCAGGCGGCGGCTGCGCTCCGGCAGGACGCCGTGACCCGTGAACGGCTCGAGCTCAGTCGGGAGCTGCACGACGTCATCGCCGGTCACCTCTCGGCGATCGCGATGCAGTCGGCGGCGGCCCTGGAACGACGCGACGGCACCGACCCGGTGGCGCTGCGGCGCAGCCTCGTACTCGTCCGGACGAGCAGTCTCGACGCGCTCGCCGACATGCGCACCATGATCGACGTGCTCCGCGGTGACCAGTCGGCCGACGACCCGACCCAGGCACCAGACCGACTCACGGCCGAGTCGGTCCGCCGCGCGGTCGAGGTCGCCCGTGCCAACGGACTGGAGGTGGAGGTACTGGCACCGGACGACGCGGCGCTCGCCGAGGTCCCCGCGCAGACCTCGATCGTCGGGCTCCGCACGCTCGTCGAAGGCCTGACGAACACCGCGAAGCACGCACCGGGTGCCTCCGTCCGGGTCGAGGTCTCGCTCCCGCCCGGTGCCCTGTCCGTCACGCTCAGCAACCCGCTGCCGACGGCGACCTCCTCTTCGGTGCTCGCCGGGTCCGGTGGGGTCGGCCTCGTCGGCCTGGCCGAGCGGGCACGTCTGATCGGAGGCGACCTCGTCGCGGGGCCGGACGGTCCGGACTGGCGGACGGCGCTCACCGTGCCGAGCCCCGTGTCACCGATCACCCCCGCGGTCGTCACCGCAGGAGGGGCGTCATGACCATCACGGTCCTCATCGCGGACGACCATGCCGCCGTCAGAGCGGGTCTGGGAGCGCTGCTCGACGAGCCGGACGACATCCTGGTCGTCGCCGAGGCGGCGGACGGGGAGGCCGTCGTCGCGCAAGCCGTGCGACACCGACCGGACGTCGTGTTGCTCGACGTCCAGATGCCGCGTGCGTCCGGGATCGACGCGATCCCGGCCATCCTCGCTGCGGCCACCCCGCCGCCGAGCATCATCATGCTCACGACCTTCGCGCTCGACCGGTACGTCGACGAGGCGCTGGCGGCCGGGGCGAACGCCTTCCTGGTGAAGACGGTCTCCGCTGCCGGCCTCGTCGACGCGATCCGACGAGTGCATGCGGGCGAGGCGGTGCTCGCCCCTGAGGTGACCCGCCGAGTCCTCGAACGTCTCGCCGCGGCCAGACCTCCGGTCGTGCCGGAGCCGGCGCTGCCGCACCCCGGTCTGGCCACACTGACACCGCGGGAGCGTGAGGTCCTCGAGCAGTTGCGCGAGGGGCTGAGCAACGCGGGGATCGCGACCGCGCTCGGGCTGTCCGAGGCGACGGCCCGCACGCACGTGTCCCGGATCCTCGTGAAGCTCGACGCACGGTCGCGGGTCCAGGCCGCGCTCATCGCGGAGCGGGCTGCGCCGGGCGCGGATTCGTCGGCATCCTCGTCGTCGTAGTACGCTCTCGACATGGCACGTTTCCAGGCACAGGGTTCTTCGCGGGCGATCACGCTCCGCGCCCTCCGCCGTCCCGTGTCCGCACGCGCTACCGCAGAGCGACGATAGGCGACCCCGGTGCTCGCACGGTCCAGGTGACCGTGCAGTCGTCCAGGAGTCGCCGCCTCCGCCCCTCGAGCGTCCACTCAATAAGGTAGAGCCATGTCCTTCTCTGTAGCGGTGGCCGGAGCATCCGGCTACGCAGGAGGCGAGCTGCTTCGGCTGCTCGCCGACCACCCCGACTTCGACGTCCGGACGGTGACCGCGCACGCGAACGCCGGTCAACCGCTCGTCGACCACCAGCCACACCTCCGATCACTCCGGCATCTCGTCCTCGAGGCGACGACGCCGGAGGTGCTCGCGGGACACGACGTCGTCTTCCTCGCCCTGCCGCACGGCAAGTCGGGAGAGGTCACGGCATCGCTTGCACCGGAGACGCTCGTCGTCGACTGCGGAGCCGACCACCGGCTCGTCGACGAAGCCGACTGGGACGCCTTCTACGGCGGCGACTACTTCGGCGCCTGGGCCTACGGTGTGCCGGAGCTCCAGACGTCCACCGGTCGGGGGCGCGACGCTCTCGTGGGCACCAAGCGGATCGCCGCTCCTGGATGCAACGCGAGCACCGTCGCCCTGTCCCTCGCGCCCGGCATCGCCGCGGGGGTGATCGAGCCGCTCGACCTCGTCTCCGTGCTCGCCGTCGGGCCGTCCGGCGCGGGGAAGAGCCTGAAGGTCAACCTGCTCGCGAGCGAGGTGCTCGGCACGGCCAATCCGTACGCCGTCGGCGGTACCCACCGGCACATCCCCGAGATCACGCAGAGCCTCCGGGCGGCCGGTGCCGATCGCGCTTCCATCTCGTTCACCCCGGTCATCGTCCCGATGTCGCGCGGCATCCTGGCCACCTCGACGGCACGCATCGTCCCGGGCACCACGGCGGCAGCGGTCCGCGAGGCCTGGGAGACGGCCTACGCCGACGAGCCGTTCGTCCAGGTGCTGCCAGAGGGCTCGTTCCCCCGGACGGCCGACGTCCTCGGCGCCAACACTGCGCTGATCGGACTCGCCGTCGACGAGACGGTGGGACGGGTCGTCGTCGTGACCGCCGTCGACAACCTCGTGAAGGGGACCGCCGGCGCGGCGATCCAATCGGCGAACATCGCGCTCGGGCTCCCCGAGACGACCGGCTTGAGTGTGAATGGAGTGGCACCGTGAGTGTGACAGCAGCAGCAGGGTTCCTCGCGGCGGGCGTCGCCTGCGGCCTCAAGACCTCCGGGGGCCTCGACCTCGCGGTCGTCCAGAACGTCGGTCCGTTGCAGCATGCGGCGACGGTGTTCACCAGCAACCGGTGCAAGGCCAACCCGATCCTCTGGAGCGAGCAGGTCATGCAGGACGGCATCGTCTCGGCGATCGTCCTGAACTCCGGCGGCGCGAACTGCTACACGGGGACGCGCGGTTTCCAGACGACGCACGCGACCGCGGAGGCCGTCGCGGAGCGACTCGCGATCTCGGCCGGCGACGTCCTCGTCTGCTCCACGGGGCTCATCGGCGAACAGCTCGACCTCGACAAGCTGACCGCGGGCGTCTGGGACGCCACCCGCGCGGTCGCCGACGAGGACGGTGCGAGCGAAGCGGCCGGCCTCGCCGCGGCGACCGCGATCATGACGACCGACACGAAGCCGAAGCAGGCCGCGCGGAGCGCGGACGGATGGACCGTCGGCGGCATGGCGAAGGGTGCGGGCATGCTCGCGCCCGGGCTCGCGACGATGCTCGTCGTCATCACGACCGACGCCGTGCTCGAGCCGGCCCAGCTCGACCAGGCGCTCCGCAGCGCGACCCGTGTCACCTTCGACCGCCTCGACTCCGACGGCTGCATGTCCACCAACGACACGGTGTCGCTCCTCGCGTCCGGGTCGAGCGGCGTCACCCCGGAGCTGTCCGCCTTCACCGAGGCGCTGACGGAGGTCTGTCGCGACCTCACCCTGCAGTTGCAGGCCGATGCCGAGGGTGCGGCCCACGACGTCGCGATCGAGGTCGTCGGCGCGGTGTCCGAGGACGACGCGGTCGAGGTCGCCCGCGCGGTCTCCCGCAGCAACCTCTTCAAGGCGGCCATCTTCGGCAACGACCCGAACTGGGGCCGGGTGCTCGCGGCCGTCGGGACCACGGGTGCCGAGTTCGACCCGTACGGGATCGACGTGGCCATGAACGGCGTCCAGGTGTGCACGGCCGGCGAGCCGGATCAGTCGCGCGACCTCGTCGACCTGTCGCCGCGCGCCGTGCACGTGCTCATCGACCTCCACGCCGGTGACACGGGAGCCACCATCTGGACGAACGACCTCACGCACGACTACGTGCACGAGAACAGCGCGTACGCGAGCTGATGATGACCCAGTATCGAGACAACTCTCCCGAGGAGGCGGCGATCAAGGCCGCCACCCTCATCGAGTCGCTTCCCTGGCTGAAGACCTTCCGCGACCAGACGATCGTCGTCAAGTTCGGCGGCAACGCGATGGTGAGCGACGAGCTCGCGCAGGCGTTCGCCGAGGACATGGTCTATCTGCGCTACGCGGGGCTGAAGCCCGTCGTCGTGCACGGTGGTGGCCCGCAGATCTCCGCGATGCTCGAGCGGCTCGACATCCACAGCGAGTTCCGCGGCGGGTACCGGGTCACGACGCCCGAGGCCATGGAGGTCGTCCGGATGGTCCTCACCGGTCAGGTCAACCCCGAGCTCGTGGGGCGGATCAACGAACACGGCCCGCTCGCCGCAGGACTGTCCGGCGAGGACGCGGGCCTGTTCGGCGGGCGTCGTCGCTCGATCGTCGTCGACGGCGAGACCGTGGACATCGGGCTCGTCGGCGACGTCGTCAGCGTCGACCCCACCTCGGTGCAGGCCTACCTCGACGCCGGCAACATCCCGGTGGTCTCCTCGATCGCCCCCGACCTCGACCAGCCCGGCCAGACGCTCAACGTGAACGCCGATGCGGCCGCCGCGGCGCTCGCCGTGGCACTCGGTGCCGCGAAGCTCGTCATCCTGACCGATGTCGCCGGGCTGTACAGCGACTGGCCCAACCGCGACTCGCTCGTCTCGCAGATCACGACGAGTGAGCTCCGAGCCATGCTGCCCACGCTCGAATCGGGCATGATCCCGAAGATGACCGCCTGCCTCGACGCCGTCGACGGCGGGGTCGCCAAGGCCGCCATCATCGACGGCCGCGTACCCCACTCCATCCTGCTCGAGGTGTTCACCCAGAACGGCTCCGGCACCGAGGTCGTCCCGGAGGACTCATGAGCGACTGGAAGAGCCGCGTCGACCGCGACATGATGCGCACGTTCAACACGCCGATCGCCATGCTGACGCGCGGTGAGGGATGCCATGTCTGGGACGCCGAGGGCAACCGCTACCTCGACTTCCTCGCGGGCATCGCGGTGAACGCACTGGGACATGCGCATCCGGCGTTCGTCGGTGCGATCACGCGACAGGCGAGCACGCTGGCGCACGTCTCCAACTACTTCTCGAGTCCGCCGCAGCTCGAGCTCGCGGCCCGACTCAAGCGTCTCGCCGGAGCGGACGAGGGCGGTCGGGTGTACTTCGCGAACTCCGGTGCCGAGGCGAACGAGGCGGCGTTCAAGCTCGCCCGACTCAACCACGGCGACGGATCGCGGACGCGGGTCCTCACCCTGGAGAACTCCTTCCACGGGCGGACCTTCGGCGCGCTCGCCCTGACCGGCAAGCCTGCCCTGCAGGAGGGGTTCCACCCGCTCCCGGGCGGCGTCGAGCACATCCCGACCACGATCGAGGCACTCGAGGCGGCGATCGACGACCGGGTCGCCGCGCTGATCCTCGAACCGATCAAGGGCGAAGCCGGCGTCATCGACCTGCCGGAGGGCTACCTCGCCCGTGCCAGGGCACTCACCGAGGCACACGGCGTGCTGCTCATCATCGACGAGATCCAGACCGGGGCCGGTCGGACGGGGGAGTGGTTCGCGTTCCAGCGGGACGGCATCGTCCCGGACGCGATCACCGTCGCCAAGGGGATCGGCGGTGGCATGCCGATCGGCGCCCTCGTCACCTTCGGCGCCGCCTCTGAGCTGTTCGGACCCGGCCAGCACGGCAGCACCTTCGGTGGCAACCCGCTCGCGACCGCGACGGCGAACGCGGTGCTCGAGGAGATCGAGCACGCCGGTCTCGTGCAGAACGCCGCCGCGCGCGGTGAGCAGTTGCGGGCCGTCATCACCGCCATCGGTTCCCCGCTCGTCGAGGAGGTCCGCGGACACGGGCTGCTCATCGGCATCGGCTTGAGCGCCCCGGTGGCGGCCGAGCTGTCTGCTGCTGCGTTCGACCGTGGGCTCATCATCAACGCCCCGAACGCGACGAGCATCCGGATCGCGCCGCCGCTCATCATCGGCGACGCCGAGATCGACGAGTTCGCCTCCCTCTTCCGCGCGGCGCTCGACGCCGTCCAGGCCTGACCGGCCATCGACCCACACGAACAGGACCACCAGCCATGACCCGTCACTTCCTCCGCGACGACGACCTCAGCCCGGCCGAGCAGGCCGAGATCCTCGACCTCGCCACCGAGCTGAAGCGCGACCGCTGGTCGCGGAAGCCGCTCGATGGCCCGCAGACCGTCGCGGTCATCTTCGACAAGTCCTCGACGCGGACACGCGTCTCCTTCGCCGTGGGGATCGCCGACCTCGGCGGATCACCGCTCATCATCTCGACGGCCAACAGCCAGCTCGGTGGCAAGGAGACGGCCGCAGACACCGCTCGGGTCCTCGAACGTCAGGTCGCGGCGATCGTCTGGCGGACCTACGCCCAGTCCGGTCTCGAGGAGATCTCGGCCGGGACGACCGTGCCCGTCGTCAACGCGCTGTCCGACGACTTCCACCCGTGCCAGCTCCTCGCCGACCTCCTCACGATCCGCGAGCACAAGGGCGAACTCGCCGGTCTGACGATGTCGTTCTTCGGCGACGGAGCCAGCAACATGGCCCACTCCTACCTGTTGGCCGGCGCGACGGCGGGGATGCACGTCCGCATCGCCGCCCCGGCCGAGTTCGCCCCGGCTGCGGACGTCGTCGCCGACGCGGAGCGCATCGCCGCGACGACGGGCGGCTCCGTGCTCGTGACCACCGACCCCGACGCGGCGGCGGCGGATGCCGACGTGATGATCACCGACACCTGGGTGTCGATGGGCAAGGAGGACGAGAAGGCGCAACGCGTCGCCATCTTCGGCGGCTACCGGGTCGACCGCAGGCTCATGGGGCTCGCGGCGTCCGACGCCGTCTTCATGCACTGCCTGCCCGCCGATCGCGGCTTCGAGGTCGAGGCCGAGGTCATCGACGGGGCGCAGAGCATCATCTGGGACGAGGCGGAGAACCGCCTCCACGCGCAGAAGGCCCTGCTCGTGTGGCTGCTCGAGCAGCAGCACGCCGGCTCCGCGGCCTGACCCTTCCCCGGCTGCGGCCGACCGACCAGTCCGGAGCACTCCGGACGCCAGCAGTACAGGAGGCCCATCGTGGCAGATCAGCAGAACCGAGCAGGCGAATCCGGGGCCCTCTGGGGTGGACGCTTCGCGAGTGGACCGTCGCCGGAACTCGCCCGTCTGAGCAAGTCCACACAGTTCGACTGGGTCCTCGCCGCATACGACATCGCGGGCTCGCGTGCCCACGCCAAAGCGCTCGCGTCGGCGGGGTACCTCGACGAGGACGAGCTTCGCGGAATGCTCGCCGCCCTCGACGTCCTGGACGCCGACGTGGCCGACGGGACGTTCGTCGCGGCGGAGAGCGATGAGGATGTCCACTCGGCGCTGGAACGCGGGCTCGTCGAACGGGCCGGCAAGGAACTCGGTGGGAAGCTGCGCGCCGGACGGAGCCGGAACGACCAGATCGCGACGCTCGTGCGGCTCTACCTCATCGATCACGGACGGGTGATCGCCCGCGACGCCATCCACCTGATCGACGCGATCGTCTCCCAGGCCGAAGCACACCCCGACGCGGTGATGCCCGGCCGCACGCACCTGCAGCACGCCCAGCCGGTGCTGCTCGCCCACCAGCTGCTCGCGCACGCCTGGCCGCTCACCCGCGACCTGGAACGGCTCCGCGACTGGCTCGCCCGGGCGAGCGCCTCGCCGTACGGTTCCGGAGCGCTCGCCGGCAGTTCCCTCGGGCTCGACCCGGTGCTCGTCGCGCACGAGCTGGGGCTCGACCGGCCGACCGAGAACTCGATCGACGCGACCGCCAGCCGCGACGTCGTCGCCGAGTTCGCGTTCATCACCTCGCTGATCGGGATCAACCTGTCCCGGTTCGCCGAGGAGATCATCGTCTGGAACACCCGCGAGTTCGGGTTCGTGACCCTCGACGACGCCTACTCGACCGGCTCGAGCATCATGCCGCAGAAGAAGAACCCCGACATCGCCGAACTCGCCCGCGGGAAGTCCGGGCGACTCATCGGGAACCTGACCGGGTTGTTGGCGACGCTGAAGGCGCTGCCGCTCGCGTACAACCGCGACCTGCAGGAGGACAAGGAGCCGGTGTTCGACTCCGTGAACCAGCTCGAGGTGTTGCTGCCGGCGTTCACCGGGATGGTGGCGACGCTCCGCTTCGACACGGCACGGCTGCGTGAGCTCGCACCGGAGGGGTTCTCCCTCGCGACAGATGTCGCCGAGTGGCTCGTCAAGCAGGGTGTGGCCTTCCGTGACGCCCACGAGATCAGCGGCGAGCTCGTGCGGTACTGCGAGGAGCGCGGGCTGGCCCTCGACGAACCGGACGACGCCGCCCTGGCGGGTGTCTCGGAGCACCTCACGCCGGCTGTGCGAAGCGTCCTGACCGTCGACGGCTCGATCGGCAGCCGACTCGGCGCCGGCGGGACGGCGCCGGAGCGGGTCCAGGACCAGCTCGTGACGCTCGTCGGGCGGGTGGGCGCGCTGTCGCAGGCCCTCTCGCTCTAGACGGGGCGGGGTCCGATGACGACGGCCGGTCCGCTGCGGGCGCTGACCTCGAGATCGGCCCTCGAGGTCGCGCCCGCGCTGCTCGGAGCGGTGCTGTCCCACACGACGCCCGAGGGCACCGTGTCGGTCCGCCTCACCGAGGTCGAGGCCTATCTCGGGGTCGGCGAGGATCCCGGATCCCACGCGCACCGCGGTCCGACGCCGCGCACGAGTCCGATGTTCGGTCCGCCCGGTCATCTGTACGCGTACTTCAGCTACGGCATGCACGTCTGCATCAACGTCGTGTGCTCACCGGTCGGCACGGCGTCGGCCGTCCTCCTGCGCGCCGGCGAGGTCGTCGCGGGCCTGGAGCTCGCGCGGATGCGACGCGGTGAACGGGTGCCGGATCGCGACCTGGCCAGAGGACCGGCGCGGCTCACCGTGGCGCTCGGGATCGCGCTCGACCAGTCGGGTGACGACCTCGCCGAGCCGCCCTTCGACCTGCTCCTGCCCGAGCGCCCGCTCGCCTCGGCGACCGGTCCGCGGACGGGCGTCAGCGGGGTCGGTGGGGGAGCCGCCTACCCGTGGCGGTTCGTGCTCCCCGGGGAGACGACCGTCTCGCCCTACCGCCGTTCGCCCAGGGCCGTGGACTGACCCGCCGACTCAGCCTCGTGCGAGCAGCAGGATCGACGCCACCCCGGCAGCCCAGAGGAGGCTGGCGAGCGAGCCGATGATGAACCGCTCGCGCGCCTCGGCCGAGTCGAGTTCGGTGAAGCGTCCGACACCCTTCACCGCGACGATGACCGCGATCGCCTCCGGATAGCCGGAGAACAACGCGGCGACGAGGGCGAGCCGTTCGAGGATCCCGATGGCGGTGCCGCCGCGCAGCACCTCGATGGGACGTCCGACCACCTGTGACGCGCTCGGGTTCCGGTGCTCCACGAGGATGCCGCCGTGGATCCCGGGGGCGACGCTGCCCTTCGTCGCGAGGGCGAGGACGAAGGAGGCGACCGGACCACCGCCGGCGACCGCGACGGCGAGGACGAAGACGCCGAGGATCACGAGTGCCGGACCGGTCGGTGGAACCGAGGGGACGAGCGCGACCAGGAGGGCCCCGATCACCATGAGGGCAGCCGCCGCGACCATGAGACGATCCGCGAGACGCGCGCTCAGCACCCGGGCCAGCAGGAGGAAGACGAGCGCGCTTCCGAGGAGGCCGATGACGGTCGGCCAGGTGATGGGCGTGAGCGTGACGAGGTTCATCGCTCGTCCTTTCGGTCGTCGGGGTGGTGCACGGAGGCGTCCTGGTCGAGCTTCGCCAGGAGGCGGATGAGCGCGGTGGTCGCCGCGGCTTCGGCTCGGACTCCGGCGGCCGCGACCCGGCGACTGACCGAACTCTCGGTGATGCCGAGTCGTGCCGCGGCCTCGGACTGGGTCACGCCGGCCGTGAGCAGGTCGGCGACCTCCCATCCGCCGGCGGTCCTCCGGTCGCGGAGGTGGAGGAGGAGCACGATGAGCGCTTCGACGTCGGCGCCGCCCTGCTGGTCGGCCGCCTGGAGCGCGAACCGGAAGGGCGCCCGCTTGGCCCGCGTGACGGCCTCCCGGGCGGCGTAGAAGGCCTGACCGGTCGCGGCTCGGGTTGAATCGGGGAGCGGACGCCGGACGTCGCCTTGTCCGATGCCCACGCTCCAGCCGCGATCCCGGAGGAGGTCGAGGGCGATGGCGAGCGCGACCTCGGCGTCCTCGGTGGCGAGCTGGAACTCGTCGCCCGCCGTGCGTTCGGCCTGGAGGAGCAGGCTCTCCGAGAACCGGTCGTTGATCGACTCGATGACTCCGGCGGCGCGATCAGGGCCGGTCCGGCTCGCGATCTGATCGACGGTCAGGACGTACACGGCTCTCCTCTCGGCGGTGGGTCGGCTCGATCACCCTAGTCGCAACGTGCAGGTTTTTCCACAACTCTGACGAATGAGAGGAATTCCTGCATGTCACGGTCGCCGCGATCGCGCCGGTGCCGATGCGCCCGATCCGGCAGCCGATGCCGCGCTGATAGCCTTGCAAGCGTGTCGAACCTCGCTCTTCCTGACCAGCGCAACGATCCGACCTTCGAGGACGTCTGGGACGAACTCGTCTGGCGCGGGCTCGTCCACGTGTCGACGGATCAGCAGGAGCTGAAGCGTCTGCTCGGTGGAGCGCCGATCACCTACTACTGCGGGTTCGACCCGACGGCTGCGAGCCTCCACCTGGGCAACCTGGTCCAGCTGCTCGTCATGCGTCGGCTGCAGCTGGCCGGACACCGCCCGCTCGGGCTCGTCGGCGGTTCGACCGGCCTCATCGGCGACCCACGACCGACCGCCGAGCGCACGCTGAACACGCCGGACACCGTCGCCGAGTGGGTGCAGTCGCTCCGCGCGCAGATCGAACGCTTCCTCAGTTTCGAGGGCGACAACGCCGCGCGCATGGTCAACAACCTCGATTGGACCGCGCCGCTCTCCGCGATCGACTTCCTGCGGGAGATCGGCAAGCACTACCGCGTCGGCACGATGCTGAAGAAGGACGCGGTCAGCGCCCGCCTCAACTCGGAGGCGGGGATCAGCTACACCGAGTTCAGTTACCAGATCCTCCAGGGGATGGACTACCTCGAGCTGTACCGCGAATACGGCTGCGTCCTGCAGACCGGCGGGAGCGACCAGTGGGGAAACCTCACGAGCGGCACCGACCTCATCCACCGGGTCGAGCGGGCGACCGTCCACGCGATCGGGACTCCGCTGATCACGAACTCGGACGGCACGAAGTTCGGGAAGAGCGAAGGCAACGCGGTCTGGCTCGACCCGAGCATGACGAGCCCGTACGCGTTCTACCAGTTCTGGGTCAACACCGACGATGCGGACGTCATCGCCCGGCTGAAGGTGTTCACGTTCCTCGATCGGGTGGAGATCGAGCGACTGGCGGCTGCGACCGAGGCGGAACCGTTCAAGCGGGAGGCACAGAAGACCCTCGCCTACGCCGTCACCGCGCTCGTCCACGGCGTCGCCGCGACGGATGCGGCCATCGCCGCGTCGGCCGCGCTCTTCGGTCAGGGCGATCTGGACGCACTCGACGCGGACACGCTGCGGTCGGCCGTCACGGAGCTGCCGAACGCGCGGGTGGCCGCGGAGACGCTCGTCATCCAGGCGCTCGTCGACACGGAGCTGTGCTCGAGCCTCGGTGAGGCTCGACGCGCGGTCGCCCAGGGAGGCGTCTCGGTGAACAACCGCAAGATCGACGACGTCGACGCGACCCTGGACGACCGGTTCCTCACGGGCGGGGTGGCCGTGCTGCGCCGCGGCAAGCGCACTCTCGCCGGGTTGTTCCTCGACGGAGCGCCCGCCTGATCCGCCGACGACGGCATCGCCGTCGTCACCGAACCTGAAGGGGATGCTCCGAGTGCAGCTCTGCGAGGCGTGCGGGACCGAGATCGTCGACCGTCGCGACGGTGTGTGCCCGAGTTGTGGGGCCATGCTGCCGCTGCGCACGGGCGAGCTGTCGACGGTGGAGACCCTGGCCGAGGCCGAGGCGGCAGAGCCGGAGCCGGTGGACGAATCGGCGGACGAGCCCGAGTCGGAGTCGACGGACGACCGGCCCACGCCGGCCGACGACGGCGACCTCGTCGAGACCGATGCACCCCACGTCGAGACCGATGCCCCCGCGGGTGAAGCCGATCGGCTGCCGTCGCCGGACGTCGACACCACTGAGCCCACGCCCGCCAATACCGCGACGTCGATCCCGGCGATCGCCGTGCCGACACCGGTTCCAGATGCTGAGTCCACCAACCCGGCCCCGGCGTCGGCTCTGCATGCGGCGACAGCCGTTGCGGCCGGGCCGGCTTCGGCAAGCGCCGCGGGGGAGGCACCGGGGGAACAGACCGCGACCGCGCCCCGCGCCCTCTGGCACCCTGATTCGTTGCCCACCACGGCCAAGCGGACCCCCTCGCGCCGACGATGGTTCCTCCTCGGCGGACTCGCACTCGCCGTGGTCGCTGCGATCGTCGCGGTCGTGCTCATCGTGGTCGCGGCCGTTCCCCACCGCGTCGAGGGGCTCGCGCTCCTCCGCGACCTCCCGACGAAGCCGACCGTCGGAACATGGGAACTCGCGCATCCGCTGGACGACGAGGTGGCCGCGGGCGACGAGCTCTACCTCAACGGGTACACCGCGAGCCCCAACACTGCGCTGCTCGTGTGGTCGACCGACCGGCCACTGGATCAGACGGCCCTCGACGACGCTCCGGGCGAGACGGTGGTCTCCCTGGTGAACACGGCGAACGGCCACACCCTCTGGGACCGTCGCGTCACCGAGCTCTCTCCGGAGTTCGACCGCTTCGACGCACCGGTGGTCGTCTCCCCACCCGATGCGGCCGCGATCGTGCTGAGTCAGGGCGACCTCATGGTGGCCGTGAGCCGTCGCGACGGGCACGTGGTGTCCACCTCGCAAGAGCACTCGAGTGTCGAGGGGATCGGCTTCGCCGACTTCGCCGCGCCGGCGGCGTTCGTCCCGGGTCTCGAGGGTGACCTGCTCATCTCGTCGACCACGGCCGACGGCACCGGGACGGTCGGCCGCTACCGGTCGACGGACCTGACCGACCCGGTCTGGGAGGTCAGCGGTGACGCCGGCGAGCGGGCGACCACCGCGGGCGACAAGCTCTTCTACGACGGTGCGGTCTACTCGCTCGACGACGGATCGACCATCGACTGGCAGGGCGACCTCTCCTGGTACTACCAGCAGGTGGGCGGCGATCTCGTCGCGATCGACTACTCCGGCAACGACACCACGATCCGCGGGGTGGACGACCGCACCGGCGCCGAGCGCTGGAAGGCGACCGGGGCGCTGCCGGTGGTGCTCGACGCGAGCGGGCTGTTGGTCGTCGCCGATCAGTCGGGGGAGCGGGTCCGTCGCCTCGACCCGCGATCCGGCGAGGTCGAGTGGCGCAGCGGACTGACGAGCACCTGGGACGGCGCCTACACCGTGGGCGACACGATCATGCTCGGTGACGGCGAAGGCGGATACACCGGGGTCGGCGCTCGCGATGGTGAGATCCGATACCAGGAGCAGGACGCCGAGGGCAGCCTCGTCGGATACAGCGATCGGACCCTCCTGCTTACGCTCGACGGCACGCTCGTCGGGATCGACGCGACCACGGGCGAGCGCAGTTGGTCGGTCGACTCCGCCGGAGACGAGTACTCGTTCACCGCCTGGGGCGGGAGCCCACTCGCCGTCGCGACGGCCGTCGCGGCCGGTTCCGGCTCAGCGGCCGTCCTCGGCATCGGTGACGCTGATCGGGACTGAAGCGCGTGGATCCGGGCGACACGCCCGGGATGCAGCGATGATTTGCCAGCCCCTGGCGGTCTGCGTAAAGTAATCACTCGTCACCCCAAAGGTGCGGGAAGCGGAAGAGCTTCCCGGCCTCAAGTGGGACTGATACCCAGCCAAAAGCCGAGCATCTCCACGTGAGTCAAACTCACACTTGAGATCGTCTCACTTCAAGACTAGGTTGGAACTTCCCAGCTCTCGGGTCATCGAAGCGGTGAGGATCAGACGGACTCCGGTCCACTCAGATCAGCTCCTGGTTCGACTTGACAAGAACCGAAGAAGTGGTAAGTTAGAGAAGTTGCCCTGCAGGGCGGTCGTGATGGCCAAAGGCAGGAGCATCCGATCCTTGAGAACTCAACAGCGTGCAC
>NZ_JACYTS010000003.1:0-1074439 GCF_014841195.1 Plantibacter sp. CFBP 8798 | reverse complement strand
GACCGCGGCACCATCGACGCTGAGGGGTGCCGACGGGCTGCCGAGGGCAGCGGATGCGTCACCATCCGTGGTGGCCGAGGAGGATGACCCGCTGGGTCCGTCGGCCTGGGCGGTTGTGGCGTCGGAACCGGGTGTCGGTTCGAGGGCGGCGGCGACCGTGGGGAACGGGCACTCCTCCAACTCGCCGAGCAGCCCGCGCGGCTGCGTGATCGCAGCACCGACCTCCGCGATCGCCGCGCCGCGGGCGCGTGCCACCCGCCACCGCTCGGACACCATGACGCCCGGGTTGGCGTAACCGGCGGCGCGCACGAGCGTGCCATCGCGGCGGGAAGGCGACGGCCGCAACGCGATTGCACCGGTGGCGCGGGCGGCGAGGACCTCGACCGCGTGCTGCACGGCACCGAGTTCGTCGAGGACCCGGAGGACCGCCTCGTCGTTCATGTTCTCGAGCTGCTCCGCGACACCCGAGCCCGGACGGATCGCATCGAGCGCGCCCTGCCAGACCGCATCGAACCCGGCCGCGGCGGCGAGCGGGTTCGGTGCGGTGCTGGTCATGGATCCATCCAAACACGGACCACTGACATTCGAACGCGCACCGAATCAGCCCCTGATCTGGGTATTTATCCGACAGTTGATGCTTCCTCGGGGCGCCCTTCGACAAGCTCAGGGACCGGCCGTGACGCGGTCGCCGAGCCGGTCGAGGTGCGGTGAGGGAGGTTGCTCGGGGGTCCTTCGACAAGCTCAGGGAACAGGTCTCCGCGGTTGTCGAGGCGTGGGGCGTGAGGGATCAGCAGGCCCGTCGCCGAGTTGGAGAACGGACGTCCGATGGCTGGCCTGACGCCAGGCCCGCGGGACAGGTGCTCGGGCGCGGGGGTGGCGGGAAGGTTGCTCGTGGGTCCTTCGACAGGCTCACGGAGCGAGGCTCCGCGGTTGTCGAAGAGCGTTGCGGGAGGTTCAAGCTGGCCCCGCGACCGGCGCAGGGATCGAAACGCCGGCAGTCGGTCCCCGAATGTATCGAGGGCCCCACGCGAACACCTTCCCCGACCGCAGCGCCAGGCCCGCGCGTAGGATCACCGCATGCGTTCATCGGCGATCGATACGGTTCAGGCGTTCATGCGGGCGTTCCGAGAGCAGGATCGGGCTGCTGCCGAGGCGCTCATGCACGCGGACTTCGTCTTCACGAGCCCGCAGGACGATCACCTCGACCGCGCTGCCTGGCTCGAACGCTGCTTTCCGAGCGCCGACCACTTCGACACCCCCGGCATGACGCTCCAGATCGTCGAGACCGACGGCATCGTCCTCCACCGCTACGAGTACGTGGTGCACGGGAAGACGTACCGCAATATGGAGGCGACTCGCGTCGTCGACGGCACTGTCCGGGAGGTCGAGGTCTACTTCGGCGGCGCCGTCTGAGCGACTGCAGCGCGAGCGCCCGTCGCCGGTTCTGCGAGAAGGCCGCCCGGCACATTTCTGGAGCCCGACCGCGTCACCCGCGACCGGCCACCCGGCGACGAATCGCACCAGGGCGCGTCTGGCAGAATTGAGTCATGCGCATCAGTTCTCGTCGAACGACCCTGGCCGCTGCTCTCACGGTCGCTGCCATCGCCCTCACCGGTTGCTCCACCGGCTCCTCGTCGGAAGCAGGCCGATCCTCCGCCTCGCCGACGCCGTCGGTGTCGCAGCCGCCGAGCACGCCGCTCCAGGAGCAGACGCTCACCGACGACGTCGACGGTACGAAGGTGACCGCCCTCGCGATCGTCGACGACTTCCCGGCGCCTGCCGGCACCACCGACGGCCTGCGTCCGATGCTCGTGCAGGTCCGACTCGAAGCCGGCGACGAGTACGGCGGCAGCGTCTTCCCGTACCGGGTCTCCGTCACCACCCGCGCCGTCAACCTCGACTACGTGACGCTCGGCCTCGGAACGCCCGAAGAGCTGAAGGCCCCGATGGCGTCCGCCGGCTACTCGCTCCTCCAGGCGACACCGGCCGGTGAGACGGCGACCGGCTGGATCGGCGCCTGGGTGCGCACCGATGAGACCGAGTTCGACCTCGTCTACGACCGCCCCGAGGGCAAGGTCATCGGCGGCAGTAAGAGCGGCGAGGTCGTGCCGCCGAGCCGCGACATCGTCCCGCTGATCCCTCAGGACTAGCCGCCTGCGGGAGGGCGTCCCGGCGATGTCCGCGCGGAGACCCCGCCCGTCAGGTGTCGTCGAATCTCCCGTCAACCCCGGGTGGATCCGCTGATATTCGGTACGCTGATGGCATAGCATTCGCCGACGAAGGAGAACCCGCATGCCCGTGCCCTCAGCCAACCCGCCCGTCGAGCGTCGTTCACTCCGCGAGGTCGCCGTCGAGCGCATCCGCACGGCCATCTTCGACGGCACCCTCGAGCCCGGCGAGCACCTCAACGACGGCGAACTGCAGTCCTGGCTCGGGATCTCCCGCACGCCGATCCGCGAGGCCCTCAACGACCTCGCCCGCGTCGGCCTCATCGAGATGGCCGCACAGCGGTACACCCGCGTCGCCCTGCCCGACCCGGCGCAGCGCACCGAGGTCATGCAGACGCTGGGCGCGATGCTCGGCGGTGTCGTCCGCGTCACCGTCCCCGGCCTCGGCGCGACGCAGAAGAAGGCGCTCGTCCGCTCGATCAACCAGGTGATCGTGGTCGTCGAGCAGCGCGACATCGCCGAGCACGGGCGACTCAGCTGGGAGCTCTTCGACGCGTTCATCGCCGCCTGCCCGAACGCCACGCTCGTCGCGGCGACCAAGGACATCATCGACGGCCTCACCTACCGGTCCTCCGCGACGCGCACCGAGGAGAACACCGACTGGGCTGCCAAGGAGCAGGGCTACCCGGCGCTCCGCGAGGCGGTCGAGGCCGGCGACGCGATCGCCGCCGAGCTGGCCGTCGAGAACATCTTCCGGCTCTCCGCGCAGCTGTAGCCGGTCGACCCTTCGACACGCGGATCCCGAGCGTGTCGAAGGGCAGGGACCGATTTCGGTCACCGAGCCTGACCCCGGTCACCGAGCTTGTCGAGGTGCCAGCATCGCCCGCCCGGCAAAGCCGAGGAGCACGACCACCGTGCCCACGATGACCGACGTCGGCGGCAGCGTGAACATGAGGACCACGCAACCGACGGCGCCGAACACGCTCACCGCCCGCGGGTACCGTCGGTGCTCGCGCGTCTGGCGGTACGCCGCGACGTTGGCGACCACGTAGTAGAGCAGGACGCCGAACGAGGAGAACCCGATCGCGCTCCGGAGGTCGACGAGCAGGACGAGGACGATGACGACCGCCCCGATGAGCAGTTCCGCGCGGTAGGGGGTCGCGAAGCGCGGGTGCACCGCGTCGAGGGCGCGCGGCAGGTCGCCGGTCCTCGCCATCGCGAAGGCGGTCCGGCCGATGCCCGCGAACACCGCGAGCAGTGCTCCGAGACAAGCCGCCGCCGCACCGAGTCGCACCAGCGTCGCAGCCCACGGCCACCCGTTCGTCTCCACCACCGCGGCCAACGGTCGCGCACTGGACGCGAGGCCGTCCGCGCCGAGCGTGAGCAGCGACACGATCGCGACGGCCGCGTAGACGACCACGGCGACGGCGAAGGCGATCCCGATTGCGCGGGGGATCGTCTTGGCCGGATCGCGGACCTCCTCGCCGAGGGTCGCGATCCGCGCGTACCCGGCGAAGGCGAAGAACAGCAGCCCCGCCGACTGCAGTACGGCGAGCGGGCTGGCGTCGAACCCGAGCGACGCGACCCCCGTCGAACCGGCCCCCGGCCCGACGAGGCCTGAACCGACGACCACGGCGAGGACCAGCAGGACAGCCACCACGATCACCCGGGTCGCGGTCGCGGTGCGGGTGACCCCGAGACAGTTGGTCACGACCACCAGGGCGACCGCGAGCGCGGCGACCGGACGACTCCACTCGGCCGGTGCCGCATACGCGGCGAAAGCGACCGCCATGGCTGCGGCGCTCGCAGTCTTGCCCACCACGAAGCTCCATCCGGCGGCGAATCCCCACCACGGCCCGATGAGTTCGCGGCCGTAGAGGTAGGTGCCGCCAGCCGAGGGGAGTTGTGCGGCGAGCTGCGCGGAGGACATCGCGTTGCAGCAGGCGACGACCGCGGCGATCACGAGCCCGATCAGGAGTCCCGCGCCGGCGACCTGCGCCGCCGGCTGGAACACCGCGAAGACGCCGGCGCCCATCATCGAGCCCAGGCCGATGAACACCGCGGCGCTCGTGCCCAGGCGTCGCTGCAGTCGGGGCTCGCTCACCCGATCACGGTAGCGCCGTCAGGTGAACAGTGGGGTGCTCCGGTCACCGACCCCTGCGGACGACGGTCTGCCGCAGGACGCGCAGCAGCCCCAGGAAGCCGAGGAACCCGATGAACGCTGCGATGAGATCGAACACCCGTAGGCCGCCGGGGAGGACCGGGCCGGCACCGGTGACGACGAGGACCACGGCGATCACCAGGGCGGCGATCGAGATCAGGGTTCCGACGATCTCAGCGGTCACGCCCTCCACGAGCCCCTTCGCCGGTTCATCGGCGAAGCCCTTCAGCGTCACGCCGACGGTCCCGTCCTCGAGTCCGGACAGCAGCGAGTCCAGTCGACGCGGGAGGTTGCGGGCCAACGCGGCGGTGACGGCGGCCTGCGCCTGCAGGGTGACCGCCGTCTGCCGGATGGACTGCGAGCGGCGGAGGAGCCGCGGGACCATCGGGAGGGCCTGTTCGAACATGTCGAAGTCGGGGTCGAGTGCTTTGAGGCACCCTTCGAGGGTCGCGAAGCTCCGGAACGCGGCGGCGAGGTCGCCGGGAAGCGCGATGTGGTGCTGCCGGATGACGTCGAGGAGTCGGCTGAAGATCGAGCCGTCGCCACCCGGGCGGTGGCGCTCGGTCGTGATGACGATGCCCACGTCGTGGCGGAGGGCGTCGAGGTCGGCGTCCTCAGGCAGGTCGACGATGAGCAGGAGGGCGTCGGTCGCCGCGATGTCGTCCTCGCTGACGGTCGCGAGCATGACCGCGGTGAGTCGCTGCCGCTGGCTGCGCTCGATGACGCCGACGGCCCCGAAGTCGATCAGCCCGAGCGATCCGTCCTCTCGCAGGATGACGTTGCCCGGGTGGAGGTCGGCGTGGAAGACCCCGTGCACGAGGATCTGTTCGAGCACGACCTCCATGAGGCCGGTCGCGAGGGTCTCGCGTTCCTCCTTCGGGATGGTCGCAATGCGGTCCCGTGCTCGACTGAGCGGCAACCCGTCGACGAGGTCCATGGTGAGCAGGCGGGCGCCGGAGGCCGCCGGATAGACGCGCGGCACCGTGATCCGGACGCCCTCGTCGCGCTCCTCGCGACGCTTCAAGGTGCTGCGGATCATCTCCACGTTGCGGGCTTCGATCCGGTAGTCGAGTTCTTCGAGCAGCGTCGAGGTGAAGGCCCGCGCGACGGAGGCGAGGCGGAGGTCCTGCCCGAACTTGGTGTGCGTCTCAGCGCGCTCGGCGAGGCGGACGACGATGTCGGCGTCGGCCTCGACCTGCACCCGGGCGGCCGGTCGCTGGACTTTCACGACCACGGGGGTACCGTCGAGCAGCTCAGCGGTGTGCACCTGCGCGACGGACGCGGCCGCGAGCGGTTCGGAGTCGATCGACGCGAACACGGTGTCGATGGGAGCACCGAGTTCCGTCTCGATGACGACCTGGACCTCGTGCCAGGGCAGCGTGGTCGCTTCGGACTGCAGCGACGCGAGGGCGCTGAGGTACGGCTCGGGGACCAGGTCGCGTCTCGTCGAGAGCACCTGTCCGAGCTTCACGAAGGTGACGCCCGAGTCGTTGATCGTTGCGATGATCGCGTTGGCGCGCTGCTCACTCGTGGTGAGTTCGAGTTGGACGCGGGATCGGCCGTGCACGAGCCAGCCCGCGCCGTGCCGTGACGCGATGGTGAGGATCTGCAGGTATCGCCTCGTCCGTCGCCGTCGTTTGATCGCCGAGCGGACGACGTCGATCGGGTTCATCAGCGGCCGTGTCGGGATGATGACCTCGATGGCGACGAGGACACCGAGGCCGAGCGCGAAGATCCAACCGATCGCGAGCAGCGCCACGGCGATCGCTGCGAAGGCCGCTCGAGCATCTCCGGCCTCACCAGGCTGGACCAGGCCGGTCTGTTGCAGCAGCCAGTTCACGAACGGTGGGCCGGTGACGAACACGACGAGCCCGACGAGGATGCTGCGCGGCCATCCGACCGGGGCGTCGAGCACCCGCCGCGCGGCAAATCCGAGGAGCAGCGCCGACACGACCGCCAGGACGATGGTGAGTGCGTCAGTCAGCATCCGGCATCCCCTCGTGGGTCGAGCGGTCGTCTCGCCCCGCCCGCCAGCGTATCCGGCCCGGCTGAGCGAGCGCGAGCGCTGATGCGCTCGGCGAGAGTGCGCAAGACGCTCTCAAACGCGGCCTGAGCGGACGTCTTCTGCGCTCTCGGTGGGTGGGCCGTCACCCGAGGGCGTCGCGTTGTCGGATGAGTTCCCGCAGTTGCTCGTCACGGCGGTCGGCGTCCGCCCGTCCCACCGCGCGCAGTGAGGAGTCGTACACGGATGCCGCTTGCTCCGTCGTGCAGTCGAGTACGGCCGCGATGCGCGCAATCGACTCGTTCTCCGACATCGTGCTCCCGATCACGTCAGCGATCGCGGCCCAGGAGCGACGGGCGTCGACACGCACACGCTCGTCGTCGATCTGTCGGTCGAGCGCTCGGCGCTCACTCGCGGCATCTGGTCGGTGGCGGTTCCGTTTGGCGACCTGACGCGCGATCATCTCCGCGGTCAGCTCGACCCGGAGCGGCTCGGCGAGACGGAGCCCGAGTTCGACGACCACGACGTGGAGGTCGCACGGCCCTTGTCGGAGCTCCGTCGGGGTCGCGCGGTCCTGCACATGCACGGGGATCCGAGCGTACTCACCTGGTTCGAGTGGGACCGCGCGTTGCTGCGCAGAACTCATCCAGGCGAAGCCGAATGTGACCTCGCCCGGTTCCGTGAGCGCTCCGATGGCGTGGAAAGAATCACCCTCCGGAGACCAACGAGAGTGACCGAGGTTCACGACGTCGATGACGAGCTGCATCGGGTCGGCGATCTCCTCCACGAACGACGGCCAGCGCAGCACCAAGCCCTGTCGCCGCTCGGCCCGGCTCGGGCGCACGACCAACGTGTCCGGGTGCACGCGCACCACCGGAGGCCGCTCTCCCGGATGCACCTGTGCCACGCGCCAGGTCCGGTGGTCCGCGTCGACCGGCGAACCGAGATACACCGCACCGCTCTCCAACCGGCGGAGCACCCGCCAACCAGCCGGCGGTGACCCGGCGGTGGTGGTCTCGTCGACGCCACAGGCCAGTTCGTCCGCCAGCTCCGAGAGTGTCGTGCCGTCGCCGGTGAGTGCGTCGCCGTCGACCTCGAGGTCCCCGATCCGCGGTGCGTCGTCCATGGAAGCCATGCCCGATGGTCTCACGCGACCGCCGCCACCGGCTCGGCCTCCGCGTCACCCCGCGGCGAAGGCCGACCGGCGTCCCACGGCCGTGACCAGCAGCGCAGCGAGTCCGAGGGCGATCATGACGACCGGGAGGATCAGGCCGTCGAAGGTGCCGAGGAGGAGTGCGCCGAGGACACCGCCCGCGAAGATCGCGAGGTTGAACGCGACGGGCAGGAAGGAGTTTGCGACGTCCGACTGCTCGCGTCCCGATCGGGTGAGCGCCGACTGCAGCTGGGCGGAGGAGCCACCGAACGCCAGCCCCCACAGGACAGTCGCAATGAGGACGGCGACGATCGAGACGTGGCCGAGCAGGAGCAGCGCGCCCGCCGCGACGAACATCGCGACGCTCCCGTGGAGCAGCGCGCGCGGAGCCCGATCGATGAGCACCGCCGTGAGACCGATGCCCGCGATGGATGCGACACCGTAGACGAGCAGCACGAGATCGGCCCCGAGCCCGGTGCCCGAAGCCCGAAGGAACGGCGAGATGTAGGTGTAGACGGTGTTGTGAGCCAGCATCCAGACGACGATCACCGCCAGGACGACCGCGACACCGGGCAGGACGAGCACCTGTCGGAGCGGGAGCCGTGCCGAGCGAGGCTGCCCTGCCGCGTCGGGTACGAACACAGCGATGGACACGAGCACGACGAGCGCGAGCACCGTGAGTCCTCCGAACGCCCAGCGCCAGTCGAACGCGGTGCCCAGCCAGGCGCCGAGCGGTGTCCCGAGTGCCAGCCCGGCGGGCGCTCCGACGGACACGATCGACAGTG
Organism: Plantibacter sp. CFBP 8798; assembly: GCF_014841195.1. Lineage (NCBI taxonomy): Bacteria > Bacillati > Actinomycetota > Actinomycetes > Micrococcales > Microbacteriaceae > Plantibacter > Plantibacter sp. CFBP 8798. The sequence continues at coordinate 1,066,170 of NZ_JACYTS010000003.1, read as the reverse complement.
CGAGGCCTCCACGGTCGGGCGGACTGATGCGACGTCCGTAGGCGGCGAGCATGCCCCAGACCACCCCGCAGAACGCACCGGCGACGAACCGCGACACCAGCGCGACGACGACGTCCCCCGCGACTGCGGTCGCGGTGTTCGCGAGGATCAGCCCGACGATCGCGCCGAGGAGGAGTGGCTTGCGACGCATGCCACGGGTGAGGGCGAGCGCCGGGACCGTCACGATCACGGTCCCGAGCGCCCATACGCTGATGAACTGACCGATCAGGCCCTCGCTCGTGTCGAGATCCCGGGCGATGACCGGGAGGAGCCCGGCCGGCATCGTCTCCGCGGCCACGAGGACGAACCCCATCGCGGCGAGGGCCGCCAGCGCGAACCAGGGCATCCGGGTGGGCGTCCCGGCTGCGGGGAGGGTCGACGCCCCGACCGGCGCGTCGGGCGTCGAGGTGATCGGTGCGGCGCGGCTCACAGCGTCAACAGCACCTTGATCGCACGGCGCTCGTCCATGGCCCGGTACCCCTCGGCGGCGTCCTCGAGTGGCAGCGTGAGGTCGAAGACCTTCCCCGGGTCGATCCTCCGCTCCCAGATCATCCGGATGAGCTCGGGGAGGAACCGTCGCACCGGCGCCGGCCCACCGTGCAGGTGCACCTCGGCGAAGAAGAGCTCGTCGAGCGGCAGCGAGACACCCTCGTGGGCGACGCCGACGAAGCCGACGTGGCCGCCACCGCGAGTGGAGCGGATCGCCTGCAGCATGGACTCCTCGGTGCCGACCGCCTCGATGACGCTGTGCGCGCCGAGACCTCCGGTCAGCTCCTTGATCCGTGCGACACCCTCGGCGCCGCGCTCCTCGACGATGTCGGTCGCACCGAACTCACGGGCGAGCGCCTGCCGGTCGGCGTGACGCGACATCGCGATGATGCGTTCCGCCCCGAGCTCCCGGGCCGCGAGGACGCCCATGAGCCCGACGGCCCCGTCACCGACGACCACGACCGTCTTCCCCGGCCCCACCTCGGCGGCGACCGCGGCGAACCAGCCCGTCCCGAGCACGTCGGACGCGGCGAGCAGCGAGGGGATGAGCTCCGCGTCCGGCTGCCCCGGCGTCGCCACGAGTGTGCCGTCAGCGTGGGGGATGCGGGCGAGTTGCGCCTGCGTGCCCGCGGCGACCGACACGAACTCGGCGTGCACGCACTTCGACTGGTACCCCGCCTGACAGATCTCACAGGTGTTGTCGGAGGTCACGAAGGAGCCCACGACGAAGTCGCCGACGGCGACCGTCCGCACGTCCTCGCCGACCTGCTCGACGACACCGACGTACTCGTGCCCCATGTTCGTGTGGTCGACGGGCTCGACCCCGCGGTACGGCCACAGGTCGGACCCGCAGATGCAGGTCGCCGTGAGCCGGATGACGGCGTCGGTCGGGTCGACGATGACGGGGTCCGGACGGTCCTCGACCCGGACGTCGCCGGGCGAATGCATGACGACTGCGCGCATGTGTGCTCCTTCTGTCGGGTGGTGCAGGCGACCAGTCAACGCCCCGGGCGACGCGGGAGGGAGTCCCGCCTGAGAGGTGTACCGAGAGGGCACCTGTCGGCTCGCCTCGAGGACGTATCGTCGGAGGCATGGACGATCGAGCAGACGTACGCGAGTTCCTCATGACGCGTCGGGCACGGCTGACCCCGGAACTCGCCGGCTTGACCGCGGGCCCCAACCGACGGGTGGCCGGGCTGCGGCGATCCGAGGTGGCGGCGCTCGCCGGGGTCAGTGTCGAGTACTACGCGAAGCTGGAGCGCGGGGCCATCGCCGGAGCGTCGTCGACCGTCCTCGACGCCATCGCCCGTGCGCTGCAGCTCGACGAGGCGGAACGCACCCACCTGTTCGACCTCGCCCGCGCGGCCGACGGCGTCCCGCTCTCCGGTCGACCGCGTCGCCGGGCGGCCAAGAACCCCGCGACCCGGCCGAGCCTGCACTGGATGCTCGACGCGATCACCGACGGCATCGCCTTCGTCCGCAACACCCACCAGGACCTCCTCGCCACCAACGAGCTCGGGCGCGCGTTCTACTCACCGGTCATCGGCGACGGCGGGCGCACCCCGAACCTCGCCCGGTTCCAGTTCCTCGACCCGGCCTCCCGGGACTTCTACCCCGACTGGGACGTCTTCGCCGAGATGTGCGTGTCGGTCATGCGTGCCGAGGCCGGCCGGGACCCGCACGACAAGGGACTGCACGACCTCGTCGGTGAGCTGTCGACCCGGAGCGACGCCTTCCGCACCCTCTGGGGAGCGCACAACGTGCGCACCCACGGCACGGGAACGAAGCGGTTCAACCACCCGATCGTCGGCGAGATGACCTTCGCCTACGAGGAGCTCGCGATCACGGCCGACCCAGGCCACGTCGTGCTCGTCTACACGGCGGAGCCCGGCTCACCGTCCGCCGAGCGTCTGCAGTTGCTCGCGAACTGGGCGGCGTCCCAGCGGGAGGCGGAGCAGCGTGACGCTGCGGCGGTCACGAACCAGCCCGACACCAGCGAGGCCGGACGGGCAGGGGGTCGCTGATGGCGCGCATCCTCGTGACCGGTGCCGCCGTCGGCCTGGGGCTCGGTGCAGCGACCGAGCTGGTCGAGCACGGGCACGAGGTGCTCGTCCATGCCCGGAGCCTCGCCCGAGCCGACGAGGTCCGGCTGCTCGACGAGCCCTCCGCGCACCTCGTCACCGGTGACCTCGCCACCCTCGACGGCGTCCAGGAGCTCGCGGAGCAGGTCGCAGCTGCCGGTCCCGTGGACGCGATCATCCACAACGCCGGCGTCCTCGACGGAGCGGCCGTCCTACCGGTCAACGTGGTCGCGCCCTACCTGCTGAGCGCCCTCGTCCCCGCGCGGCGACTCGTGTTCCTCAGCAGCAGCATGCACCGCGGCGGTACCGCGACGCTCGACGGTCTCGACTGGTCGGGTTCCACGAGGACGGCGAGCTACTCCGACAGCAAACTCCTCGTGACCGTCCTCGCGGCGGCCATCGCGCGAGTGCGTCCCGGGGTGTTCAGCAACGCGGTCGACCCGGGGTGGGTCCCGACACGGATGGGCGGCCCGAACGCGCCCGACGACCTGGAACTCGGGCACCGGACCCAGGTGGCGCTCGCCGAAGGGCGCGGCGCCGACACCTCCGGCTACTGGCACCACCAGCGACGCGAGGAGCCGCACCGCGCGGTCCGCGACGAGGCGTTCCAGGACGAGCTGCTACTCGCCCTCGCCGAGCACACGGGCGTCTCGCTGCTGCCGTGATCTCCGAACTCAGGTGTCGATGCGGTGGTCCTGGATCGACTCGTAGGTGACGCGGAGCGACTCCGCCGCGGCGTCGTAGCGACGCTGGGCGACGCGGATGAAGAGCAGGTCGACGAGCGCGAGCTGGGCGATGCGCGAGGACATCGCACCCGAGCGGTATCGGCTCTCCCTCGCCTGCGTCGCGAGGACGAGGTCGCACCGGCCGGCGATGGGGGAGTCGGGGAAGTTCGTGATGCACACGGTCGTCGCGCCGGCGGCCCGCGCGAGCTGCATCGCCTGCTCGGTCTCGACCGTGAGCCCGGAGTGCGAGATGCCGATGGCGACCCCACCGGGCCCGAGGAGGGCGGCCGAGGGCAGTGCGAGGTGGGCGTCGACGAAGGTGTTGGCCGGCATGCCGATCCGGTAGAGCTTCTGGTGGAGATCCTGCGCCGTGAGGTTCGAGGACCCGAAGCCGATGATGTCGATCCGTGGGGCGACGAGGAGGGCGTCGACGACCGCGTCCAGAGCGTCGCGGTCGAGCGAGCGGGCGGTGAGCTCGATCGCCTGCACCTCCTGGTACGCGACCTTCGCGACGACCGTCTCCACCGAGTCGTCCGGGTCGATGTCGGCGTCGTCGACCTCGAACCGGTCACGCTCCGCCTGCTCGCGACTCGTGGAGGTCGCGACGGCCACCCGGAACTCCCGGTAGCCGGTGTACCCGATGGTCTGACAGAACCGCGCGACGGTCGCCTGCGAGGTGCCGCACGCCTTCGCGAGTTCGGTGATGGTCAACTCGACGACGAGCGAGGGGGTGCCGATGATGGTCTCGGCGACGCGCGTCTCGGCGGCGCTCAGGCGAGGGATCGCCTGGCGGAGCACGAGCAGCGCGTCAGTGGACATCCGGTGCGGCCCCCGTCGGGTCTTCGACGGCGTGCGCTGCGATGGCCGCGCTGAGGGAGCCGTCGCCACCACGGAGGCGGGCGACTGCTTCATCTGCGGCGATGCCGGTCACGAGGACGAGGATAGCGGCCTTCACCCAGCCGTCCACGGATGCGAGCGTCTTCGCGGCCGTGGCGGCGTCGACGTCGGTCGCCAACATCACCGTGCGTTCCGCCCGCGCCCGGAGCTTCTCGTTCGTGGTGAGGAGGTCGACCATGAGGTTCCGGTACGTCTTCCCGAGCCGCACCATCGTGATCGTCGACAGCATGTTCAGCACGAGCTTCTGCGCCGTCCCCGCCTTCAGTCGGGTCGATCCCGTGAGGAGCTCCGGACCGACGACCGCCTCGATGCCGATGTCCGCGTCCCGGGCGAGTGGGGAGCCGGCGTTGCACGACAGGCCGATGGTGATCGCACCGATCGAGCGCGCGAACTCGAGCGCGCCCAGGACGTAGGGCGTGCGACCGGATGCGGAGACACCCACGACGGCGTCGTCCGCGGTGATCGACAGCGATTCCAGATCCGCCCGACCGAGGTCGTCGCGGTCCTCGGCGTTCTCCACCGCCTGCTGGATGGCGCCCGGACCACCCGCGATGAGCCCGACGATGAGGCCGGGGTCGGTCCCGAACGTGGGTGGCGCCTCGCTCGCGTCGAGGATGCCCATCCGTCCGGCGGTCCCGGCGCCCAGGTAGACGAGTCGTCCGCCCCGGCGGAGGCGCTCGACGATCGCTTCGACGGCCTCGGCGATCTCGGGTTCGACGGCCGCGATGGCGTCGGGGACGGAACGGTTGTCCTCGTTCATCGCGGCGACGAGTTCCCGCGTGGAGAGGGCGTCGAGGTCGGGGTGTCGCTCGTTCACCTGCTCCGTCGAGAGGGTGGCGAGCTCCGCGCGGATGCGGTCCCGCTCGGGTTCAGCGGCCCCGGTCGAGGCGCTCTCACGCTGCGTGGACATCGTCGCGCACGACCCTTCCGTCGTAGGAGATCGCGGTGTCGAGAGCGACGAGTCTGGCTCCGTCGAGCGCGTCACCGCGGGGTGCGACGAGGTCGACGCCGATCTCGTGCATGGCCGTCGCGAGATGTGCGGCGACGTAGGGGTGGGAGGCGATCCCGCCGACGACGCACACGGCGCCCGTGCCGGCGGCGGCGGCGCTCACGGCGAGGTGGGCGCAGGCGGCGTCGACGATGTCCGCGGCGACGGCGTCGCCCTCCTCGGCTCGGATGATGACCGTGGGCGCGAAGGTGCCGAGTTGGCGGGCCGGTGCTCCGGTGCTGGAGACCCAGCGGGGGAGCGCGGGGATCGACCCGATGAGCGCCTCGGCGTCGGCGAGCAAGGTGGTCGCGGGGCCGCGCCCGTCGAAGGCACGCATGCACGCCTCGAGGCCCTGCTGCCCGATCCACCGACCGCTGCCCTCGTCTCCGAGCCAGGGACCCCAACCGTCGATCTGCTTCACGGAGCCGTCGGCGTCGACGTCGAACACGACGGATCCGGTGCCGGCGATGAGTACCGTGCCGGGACCACCGGCGAAGGCGCCGGCGTGGGCTGCCAGGGCGTCGTTCACGACGGCGATCGTCGCTCCGAGCGCCAGACGCAGTTCGGCGGTGAACGCGGCGACCTCGTGCGGTGCCGCCTCCACCCCGGCGGCACCGATCCCGACGTGCTGCACCGCGGCGAGGAGGTCGGCCGGGAGGTGCGCGACCGTCTCGAGGACTGCGCGGGCCGACAGCTCTGCACCCTCGTGGTCGGCGAGCCCCGGTGCCCCGTGGCCGCGGGCCTCCGCGAAGACGGTCAGGTCGTCGTCGGATCCGCTCGTGATACGGGCGCGGCAGGAGGTCTTCCCGAGATCGATGGCGAGGACGGGTGCTGCGAGGTGGTTCATGATCCGTTCCGGTGGTGCTGGTCGTACTGATGGCGCATCGGCGCCGCGGTGGAGGCCGCGGTGAGGAGTTCGGTGACCCGGTCGGCGGACGCCCGGGAGGCCGCGAGCGTGTCGATCACCGGCAGGGGCAGGACGGCGTCCTCGGAGATCGGCAGCCCGACGCTCACGACGACGGCGTCCGGGCGGACCAGCGCGACGCGGTCCACCGCGAGCCGCTGCGGGGTGTCGTCGCCGAGACGGTCCGAGAGGAGGACGACCCCGTCGTCGGCGGGGATCGTCGCGAGCAGGAGGGTCAGCTCATCGGAGGCGGGCGCCTCGGCCTGCGGATCCGGTGTCCGGAGGCTCGGGCCGGCAGCGAGCCGGGTGACGTCGAACCGTTCGGCGAGTGACTCGGCGAACGGATCGTGGGCCGAGGCGACGGCGAACGTCGGTCGGTCGCGGAGGTCGACGAGGGTGATCGCCGAGGCCGTGATGGCGACGTCGCCCCGGACGCGCACGACCCGCCGGATGGCGTCGGAGAAGCGCCCTTCGACAAGCTCAGGGACCGGGGAAGGGCTGACGGACCGCGCGAGCCACGCCACACGGGCGGCCGCGCGCTCGACGATCGCTCGATCGAGCTCGCCGTCGGCGACTGCGGCGCAGACCGCCTCGAACACCTCGAGGTAGTCGTCCTCGTCGGTCGTCGCGCCCTGCTTCGGCCCGAGGTTGGACGGGTTGCCGATGCAGAGCAGGTCGACGCCGGCCTCGAGGGCGAGGACAGCGCCGCGTCCTGAGCCGGTGGTGGACCGGATGGCGGCCATGTCGAGCGCGTCGGAGATGATCACGCCGTCGAAGCCGCTTTCGCGCAGCCGACGGAGGGGGATCGGGTTGAGCGTCGCCGGGGCGTCACCGAACGCCGGGACGACGATGTGGGCGGTCATGACACTCGCGACGCCGGCGGCGATCGCCGCGTCGAACGGTGGCAGGTGCTCGGCTTCGAGCTCCGCCAGGTCCAGGTCGATGCGGGGCAGATCCAGGTGCGAGTCACTCGCCGTGTCGCCGTGTCCGGGGTAGTGCTTGACGCAGGCGGCGACCCCGCCGGTCTGCAGACCGTCGACCATCGCGGAGACGTGGCGGGAGACGAGCTCGGCGGTGGGGCCGAACGAGCGCACCCCGATGACCGGGTTCGCGGGGTTGGTGTTCACATCGGCGACGGGCGCGAGGGCGACGTTCGCCCCGGCGGCGTGGAGCCGCTCGGCGAGTGCCGCACCCACCGCGCGCGTCGTCTCGACGTCGTCGAGTGCACCGAGCTGCGCATGCCCGGGCAGGGTGGAGCCCGTCTGCGCCTCGAGGCGGGAGACGTTGCCGCCCTCCTCGTCGACGCCGATGAGGATCTCGGGCCTGTGGTCGCGGAGTTCGGCCGACAGTGCCGCGACCTCCGCGGGGTCCGAGGAGAGGTTCTGCCCGAAGTACACGACGCCCGCGAGGCCGCCGTCCAGCTCGCGCAGCAGCCAGTCCGGGGCGGTCCGGCCGAGGAAGCCCGGCCAGAGGACGCCCCGGACGAGCCGCGCGACGTCGGGGTCGATCATCCCTTCACCGCTCCGGACACCAGTCCGCCGGAGAGGCGGCGCTGCACGAGGATGAAGAAGATCATGACCGGGATCGTGATGATGGTCGACGCCGCCATGACCGAACCCCAGTCGTTGGAGTTCAGACCGAAGAACTGCTTGAGGCCGATGGCCACCGTGTAGTTCTCCGTCGAGCCGCCGAGCAGGGTCATCGCGAAGATGAACTCGTTCCAGGCCGTGATGAAGCTGAACACACTCGTCGCGACGAGGCCGGGGGCCACGAGCGGGAGCATGATCGAGCGGAACATTCGCCACCAGCTGGCGCCGTCGAGGAACGCCGCCTCTTCGAGCTCCACGGGCACCGCCGCGACGAAGCCGCGCAGCATCCAGATGCCGAACGGCAGTGCGAGCGCGACGTACACGATGATGAGTCCGAGCAGCGTGTTGAGCAGCTGCAGGTCGCGGATCTGCACGAACAGCGGGATCACGAGCGCCTCGAGCGGCACCATCTGCACGACGAGGATCATGAGCAGCACCGCGGTGCGGAACTTGAACCGGAAGCGGGCGACCGCGACCGACGCCAGGAGCGCGACGGCGGCGGAGATGAGCACCGTCGCACCGGCGACGATCGCGGAGTTGCGGAGGAAGACCGCGAACCCGCCGTCGGTCAGGACCGACTCGAAGTTCGTGAACGACAACTCCTTCGGGAAGAAGGACTGGCCGCCGCTCGACGCCTGCGCGTCGAACGCGCTCGACAGCATCCAGTACGCCGGGAACAGCGTGAACACGAGCAGGAGGGTGACGAGGATCGCCTTGACGGTGTTCGAGCGGATCTTCCGACCGCTCGCCTTCCGGTGCATCGGGACCTGCGGCTTGGTGGACCGGTCGGTGCCCGGTCCTTCAGCCGGTCGACGGGCGGCGGTGGGGGCGGGAGCGTGGGTGGTCACAGTTCGTCCTCCTTCATGAGGGCGCGGATGTAGACGATCGTGATGCCGAGCAGGACGAGCGTCAACAGCACCGCGATCGCGGAGCCGAAGCCGTAGCGGTTCTGCCCGAAGGACTCCACGTACGACCACACGCCGAGGTTCAACACCTCGCGGTTCGAGCCGGAACCACCCGGCATGAGGTAGATCTGCGCGAACACCTTGAAGTCCCAGATGGTCGACAGGATGATCACGACCGAGAACACCTGGCGCAGCGACGGGAAGGTGATCTGGAAGAAGCGACGGAACGCGCCCGCCCCGTCCATCTCGGCGGCTTCCAGCATCTCCTTGGACACGCCGAGCAGGCCGGCGAGGACGGTGATGGCCACGAACGGGAAGCCGTGGTGGATCACGTTCAGCAGCGCGATGCCGTAGAACGTGAACTGGTTCGTGAACCAGTTGAAGGGCTCGTCCATGAGCCCGAGCCCCATGAGCGTCTGGTTGACGATGCCGCGGTCGGCGTCGAAGATCCAGACCCAGACGTAGGTGCCGGTGACGGCGGGCATCGCCCAGGCGACCATGATGGCGCTGCCGACGATGGTGCGCCAGAAGGAGCCGAGGTTCGCCATGAGCAGGGCGACGAGGGTGCCGAGGACGACCGTGCCGATGACGGCGGCCGCGGCGAAGAAGACGGTGTTCGGGAGGACGACGGTCCAGAGGGTCGGGTCGGCGAAGACCTCGGCGTAGTTGGCGCCGCCGTTGAAGTTGGTGTCGCCGCTGACGATCTCGCGCAGTCCGTAGTCCTGCAGGGAGAACAGGACGACGCGGATGAGCGGCCAGAGGAGGAGCACGGCGAGGATGAGGAGCGCCGGCGCGAGCAGCAGCCAGGGGCGGGTGCGCATCAGGAGGCGCAGCCGCTTGGGGGAGGGGCCCCCGGCCACCCGCGAAGCGGGGGCTTCGCGGGTGACCGTGGGCGGGGTGAGGGTCGACACGATCGGCTACTTGCCGTTCATGATGTCGTCCATCTCCTTGGCGGCATCGGTCGTCGCCTGGTCGACCGACTTGCTTCCGGAGAGGATGGCCTGGATCATCGCGTTGGTGGTCTTCTTCGCCTGCACCGCACCGAACTTCGGGGTCACGGGGAGGGAAGCGCCGCCGTCGACGAACTGCTCGGCGAAGGGCTTCACCAGCGGGTCGTCGCTCTCGGTCGAGTCGCTGAGGAGCGAGGTCTGGCCGGGGAAGTAGCCGGTCTGCTCGGCCCACTCGGAGGCGAACTTGCCGGTGGTCATCATCTCGATGAACTGGAACGCGAGGTCCTTGTTCTTCGAGGTGTTGAACATGCTGAGGTGCGAACCGCCGAGCACGGAGGGCGACATGCCGCCGTCTTCACCCGGGATCGGGATGGCGGCGAACTTGCCCTCGAGCTCCGGGTTCTTCTGGACGATCGTCGCCGGGGTCCAGGAGCCCATGATCGCCATGGCGACCTTGTCCTGCACGAAGTTGTCGAGGACGTCCGTCTCCTTCCAGGTGGTGGCACCTGAGGAGGAGAGGTCGTACTTGGTGGCCAGGTCGGTCCAGAACTGGATGCCCTTGCGTGAGTCGTCGCTCGCGAGCCCCGACTTCCAGGTGTCGCCGTCGAGCTCGGAGACCTCGCCGCCGGCGCCCCAGACCCAGGGGTACGCCGTGAACTCGGCGTCACCGGGGACGGGGAACGGGATCATGTCGGGCTTGGCGGCCTTGATCGCGGTGCCGGCGTCGATGATCTCCTGCCAGGTGGTCGGCGCCTTGAGGCCGAGCTCCTCGAAGACGTCGGTGCGGTAGACGATCGAGCGGACGCCGGCGTACCACGGCATGCCGTAGAGCTCGCCGTCGTACGTACCGGAGTCGGCGAGGCCCTTGACGAGGTCGTCCTTCAGGCCGGCCTTGTCGACGTAGTCGCCGATGGGGGCGAGGGCGCCGGCATCGGCGAACTCGGCCGTCCAGGTGGTGCCCGTCTCGGCGACGTCGGGGGTGGTGTTCCCGGCGATCGACGTCACGAAGCGGTCGTGGGCGTCGGCCCACTGCACGTACTCGACCTTGAGGGTGGCGCCGGTCTCCTTCTTGAAGGCCGAGCCGACCTCCTTGAAGAAGGCCTCGGAGTCGGGGTTGGTGCCCTGCATGATCCAGACGGTGAGCGTCTGGCCGTCTGCCGAGACGTCGCCTGAGCCGGAACCGCCACCGGCACAGGCGGTGAGGCCGAGTGCCGCGGTGGCGAGGACGGCCAGCGGAAGGGTGCGCTTGCGCATGGTGCTGCTCCTCGATTCTGGGATCGGGAGTCCGAGCCGTCGTTGGCCCGGGATCCGGAGTGACCGGGAAACCGCGGTCGATCCCTGCTGTTTTCAGTGGGTGTGGAAACAGTATTCAATAAGTACAGGAAGCTTGCAAATATTTTCCAGCACTGCAACACGGTCGTTACCTGCGTGACGGACGTGTTTCACGAAGCTGCGAGAACCGTGAGTGCGAGGGGCGGTCGGGCATCGCCGCCGTCAGGCCGTGCGGAGGATGATGATGCGCATCGTCGCGGCGGCCCGCTCGCCGTCCTGCGCCTCGATCGCCGACGCGAGGTCCGTGTGCAGCGCCGCGTCGTGGTGGTCGATGCCGTCGCCGGGCAGCTGGTCCACACGATCCCGGAGGGCCTCGTCGACGGCGTCGCCGACCCGGTCGAGGATCGGGTTCGCCGCCGCGCGCCGGATGAGGCGATGCAGCAGCAGGTCGGCCTCGAGGAACGCGATCGGATCCTGGCGAACCGCAGCCGCGCGGAGCGCCTCACTCGTCACGCGGAGCTCGCGGGCGTCGTCGTCGCTGCGTCGCTCGGCCGCGAGCCGTGCCGACTCCGGCTCGGTTGCGGTGCGGAGTTCGCGGATCGCGAGGAGGGTGGACTCCCGTCGTCCGCTCGCCAGTGTCCAGCGGAGCACCCGAGGCTGCAACCAGTCCCAGCTCGACGACGGCTGCACGGTGTGGCCGACGTGCGCCTTGCTGGCGAGGAGTCCCATGCCGGAGAGCACGCGGGTCGCCTCCCGGACCACCGACCGCGAGTGCCCAGAGCGGTCGACCAGCTCGTCCACCGTGCACACCGTGCCGGCGGGTAGTCCGCCGTCGACGATGTCGGTGCCGATCCGGTCGAGCGTCCGTTCGAAGGCCGATGTCCCCCGTGTGCGACTCACGCCCGTGCTGACGGACGGGTAGGGGAGATCACGAGCTCATCGATCCGCACGTGTGGCGGGCCGTCGAGGATGAACCGCACGGCGCGGCCGATGTCCTCGGGTGTCAGCATCGTCTCACGCGCCGACGCGTCCGGCACCTGCGGCCGCATGGAGAGGAACGGGGTGTCGACGTCGCCCGGGCAGAGGTGGGTGGCGCCGACGCCGCGGAGTCCCTCCTCCTCGTTGAGGGTCGCGCAGAGCGAGGCGAGCGCGGTCTTGCTCGCGCTGTAGGCGACGCCACCTTTCGTCGAGAAGCGCCAACCGGCGAAGGAGGAGATGACGATGATCCGTCCCTGTGCGTCACGGATGGTGGGCAGTGCGAGATCGATCGTCCGGGCGACCGAGGTGAGGTTGGTGTCGACGATCGCGGCGAACTCCGTCATCGACTGGTCGTCCCACCGACGCCGTGGTGCGTTCAGCCCCGCCGCCGTGACGAGGTCGTCGACCGGGCCGAGTCCGGCGACGATGCGTTCGTGGGCTCGGGTGAGCGAAGCGGGGTCCGACGCGTCGGCCTCCGCGGCGACGGCCACACCGCCGGCGGAGGTGACGGCCTCGACGGTCTCGAGGAGCGCCTCGCGGCGTCGCCCCGTCACGGCGACGCGCCAGCCCGCCTCAGCGGCAGACACCGCCACGGCCTGCCCCATGCCGCTGCCGCCACCCGTCACCCAGAGCACTCGATCCGTCATGACGCCAGTGTATCGAGCTGATCGATCATAAGTATGTTTTACTCGCCTGGTGCGTACGCGGCCGTCGACACCGGGTCGACGCGTCGACGGACGCGCTCAAACGATGGGAGACACCGATGCTGCTGGACCTGACGGATCGACGGGTGATCGTGACCGGAGGTGCTCGCGGAATCGGGCTCGCCCTCGTGGAGTCCTTCCTCGCCGAGGGGTCCCGCGTCGCGGTGCTCGACCTCGACGTCTCCTCCCTCGATGCGCTCGTGGCGTCCCACCGCGGCGACCTCGTCGCCATCGCGTGCGACGTGCGGTCCGAGGACTCGGTGTCGAGCGCGGTCACGGCGGCTGCCGTCGGGCTCGGAGGGATCGACGTCCTCGTGAACAACGCCGGGGTCAACGTACAGTCGCTGCTCGAAGAGACGAGCGACGCCGCGTGGACGAGGTGCTTCGACGTCAACGTCGGCGGCGTCTTCCGGGTGTCGAAGGCGGTCATCCCGTATCTGAAGGAACAGCGCTCCGGCCGCATCATCAACGCCGCGAGCTTCGCGGCGGTCATCCCGAGCGTCGGCAGCGCGGCCTACGCGGCGTCGAAGTCCGCGGTGGTGCAGCTCACCAGGGTCCTCGCGAGCGAGCTGGGGCCGTGGGGCATCACGGTGAACGCCTACGCCCCCGGCATGGTGCCGACGGCGATGAACGGTTTCGCCGAGCTCCCGACGGCGCAGCAGGACGAACTCCTCGACACGCTCTCGGTGCGTCGCTGGGAGGAACCGGAGGACGTCGCGAACGTCGTCCGGTTCCTCGCGAGCGACCAGGCGGGCTACGTCACCGGTGCGCTGATCGACGTCAGCGGCGGCAAGTTCGCGACCCAGTTCCCAGCCCGCGCTCGCGGCTGATCACGAGCTGAAACCTGCGGGATCCGGGGCGGTGGACCGACCGGATTCGCGGGCGATGGAAGCGACGGATGTCGGACCGACGCGCCCGGGAACGACGTTCCCAGGCCCAGATTCGCAGCCAGCGCGAAGGGCGCTTACGATACCGTGGACGGCACATCCGGAGGCCCGCTGCGCGGGTCGTCGGACGGCCGTCGAGTGGGCTGACCGGGGCAGGTCCACACCCGCAGGATCGTCGGGATCACCATCTGGAGCAGAGGAGTTCGGTCAGCCGTGGCTTCACGAGTGCACGAGTCGGAACGTCGCCGTTCGCGCGATGCGCGTCGAGGGCGCCACCGTGCCTCCGCCCAGATCGAACCCTTCACCCGCGGGTTCAGCGCCCTCGGTGAGCTGGCCGCGTCGGGTGCGCAGGTCAGCCTCCGGATCAACGACATCACCACCGGCGAGATGCTCATGTCGGCCGACGACCACGTCGTCGTGCCCACTGCCTCGATCGGTAAGGTCCTCCTCCTCATCGAGGTCGCGGCCCGTCTGGGCGACGCCGACTTCAGCGGGCTCACCATCCTCGACCGCGAGCCACTCGACGCCGTCGCCGACTCCGGGATCTGGCAGCACCTCCAAGCGCCGTCCCTCCCGGTCGCCGACCTCGCGGCCCTCGTCGGTGCCACGAGCGACAACCTCGCCACGAACGTCCTGCTCCGCCACATCGGTCTCGACGCCGTCCGCCACCGTGCCGAGGAGATCGGGCTGAAGCGCACGGCCCTCCTCGACATCGTCCGCGACCACCGCGGCCCCGACAACGCACCGCAGCTCTCCGTCGGGTCCGCCCGCGAACTCGCCTGGCTGTTCCAGGCGCTCGCGACGGGCGAGATCGTCGACGCGACCACGAGCCGCCGGGTCCTGGCCTGGTTGTCGCTCAACACCGACCTCTCGCTCGTCGCCTCGGGCTTCGGGCTCGACCCGTTGGCCCACCGTGAGCCCGACCACGGCATCCAGCTCTTCAACAAGACCGGTTCCGGAGTCGGCGTGCGAGCCGAGGCGGGTATCCTCCGCGGCCCGAACGGTGCCGTGAGCTACGCCGTGTGCACGAGCTACGACGACACGGAGCTCGGCACGCGCCTCGGGGTGGTCGACGCCGTTCGGATCCTCGGCCAGGACCTCCTCGAGTACGTGCACTGAGCCGGTCTCACTCATCCGGTCCCTGGTCGGCCGGTCCCTGAGCGTGTCGAAGGGCTCACCCCGCCGGTCCCTGAGCGTGTCGCAGGGCTCACCCCCGCCGGTCCCTGAGCCTGTCGAAGGGCAGTATCCGCCTGTTGAAGGGCTCCTCAGTCGATGAGCCCCGCCGCCGCCAGGCGCTCGAGCACGTCGCGTCCCGCAGGTGGGCAGCGGTCGAGTGACTCCGTGCCCACCCAGTGGACCGCGCTCACCTCGGCGGAGGGCGTCGGTGTCTCGTGCGTCTCGGCCGCGAAGACGTGCATCCGCACGAGCCGGCCGTCGGGCTCGCCGTGCGCCTGCGTGACCACCGTGAACAACGGCGACACCCGCGCCGGATCGATCTCGACCGCGACCTCCTCGCGTGCCTCCCGGACGGCGGCCTCGGCGGGCGTCTCGCCCGCGTCGATCTTCCCGCCCGGCATGTAGAGGACGTCGCGGCCGCGAGCCGTCACCATGAGCACCCGCCGTCCGCGGACGATCGCGACCGCGGACACGAGGATGTCGGGGAGCGCGCTGCCCGAGCTCTCGGGTGCGCGGCTCACCGGTCGGCCAGGTTCTCGGTGTCGAGTGCGGGCCGCACCCGATCGGCGAACCCGTCGACGGCGAGTTCCACGGCGTCCTTGAGCTCGTCCGTGCTGAGGATCACGAAGTGACCCGGCACCGGGAGGAGCACGTTCGTCGCTCCGGGCAGCACGCTGCTGGACGGCACGTGCGGGTCGAAGGTGCTGTAGATCGAGACGATGTCGGCGTTGACGTCGTGCGGGGCGCCGAGCGCGACGATGGTCTCGTCTGTCGGGAGGAAGGCGCGGAGGCTCGGGTCGACGACGTACTTCGCGAGCACCGACCCGGAGAACGGTGAGCAGATCGCGACGACCCCGAGCAGGCCCAGCCGCTCGCGTTCGGTGAGGAGCAGCTCCTTTCCGACGAGGCCTCCCTTGCTGTGCGCGACGATGACGCACCCGGCGGCGGGCTTCGGCAACCGCCCGAGCGCGCGGGCGAAGCGGGCCGCCGTGTCGCGGATGGGTTTGCGGTTGTATCCGAGGCCGCGGGCGATGCGGATCCGGTAGCCGTCGGCGTTCAGGCGGTCGGCGACCGGCTTCAGGAACGCCCAGGTCTCGTACACGCCGGGGATGAGGACGACGACGGGGCGACTCGCGTCGCCTCGGGCGTACTCCCTCGGGATTCGGCCGCTGAAGAAGGCCCGCGTGTGCCAGACGACGGAGTGGACCCAGTCGACGGCGACGATCCCGGCGATGGTCAGCGCGCCAGGCCGCTCGGCGACCGGCGGGGCATCGGCGAGCGTGACGTCCTCGGCTTCCGCCACCGACTCCTCGTCCATCCGCACCCCCTCGTCCATCTTGCCACCGCCTCCGGTGCGCACCGCGCGAGCCCAGTGAACATCAGGGATCGCGGGTTACCCTGTGTTGACAAGGCGACGGCACGCTGCAAGCATGAGTCCGTTCGTCGAACCCCTATGCGCGAGGTGCACCTTCATGACTGATCCGAACTCCGGCCAGCCGAACGACCCATACGGTCAGAGCCAGAACCCCCAGCAGCCGGCCTACGGCGAATCGCAGGTTCCGCCGGCTCCGCAGTACGGGGAACAGGCTCCGCAGTACGGCCAGCCCTCGCCCTACGGTGAGCAGCCGGGCCAGCAGGCTCCGCAGTACGGCGAGCAGCCGAAGTACGGTCAGCCGCAGGCTCCCTACGGCGAGCAGCAGAACCCCTACGGCCAGCCGCAGGCACCCTACGGGCAGCAGCAGAACCCCTACGGCCAGCCCGCCGCTCCGTACGGACAGCCTCAGGCGCCGTACGGCTACGCGCAGCCGACCGGCCCGAAGACGAACGTCATGGCGATCATCTCGCTCATCGCCCCGTTCGTCGGGTTCGGCGTCGTCGGCCTCGTGCTCGGCATCATCGCGCTCGGTCAGATCAAGCGCACCGGCGAGCAGGGCCGTGGCCTGGCCCTCGCCGGCACCATCGTGAGCGGCGTGTCGGTCCTCGCCGGCATCATCGTGATCATCTTCTACTTCCTGATCATCGCAGGCGCGATCGCCGGCGCGAGCTCGTACGACTACAACTACGACTACTGATCCACGGCCTGCTCCGCAGGCGGATCATGACGGGCATCGGCATCGCGCCGGTGCCCGTTCGTCGTCCCAGCGCCCTTCCCGCCCCGGTCCCTGAGCGGTGATCCTCCTCCGGTCCCTGGGCGGTGACCCTCCTCCGGTCCCTGAGCAGTGACCCTCCTCCGGTCCCTGAGCTGCGCCGCACTGAGCCTGTCGAAGTGTCGAAGGGCGGTGCTTGACTCGTTCCCTGAGCGGTAACCCTCTCCGGTCCCTGAGCTGCGCCGCGCTGAGCCTGTCGAAGTGTCGAAGGGCCCACGGGGAACGTCCATGGTCGGTCGCGTGTTCGCGCGCACCTCGACAGGCTCGGCGACCGGGCTGCCCGACGCCAGTTTGCCGTCGGAAGCCTAGGAGGCGGAAGCGGCCGAGTCGGTGTCGGCGACCGGTGCGACGACCGCCGGTGCCTGGGGAACCTCGATACCGAAGAGCGTCTGCAGCGCCGTCGTGTACGCGGCCTGCTCGCCGTTGCGGGCGAGGTTCCGTGCCCGCACCGTCGGCTCGTGCAGCAGCACTCCGGCGAGGTGACGCAGTGCGCGGGCGGTCGACCCGTCGTCGTCGCCACGAGCGGTCGCACGGGCGACCTCGGCCTCGACGAGCGCGTGCACGTGGCTGCGGAGTGCGACGACGGCGGGCTCGAGGCTTCGCTCCTCGCCGACCGCGGCGAACTTCTGCGCGGCGCGGCTGACGATGGAGCGCGCGACCTCGGTGGCCTGCAGCTCCTCGAGCGGCGCGTGGATGCGGATGGTCTCGAGGTCGAGCAGGACGACGCCGGAAACGGTGGAGACGTCGGGGTCGACGTTGCGCGGCAGGCCGAGGTCGATGACGAGCTGGGCCGAGGCGTGCGGCACGGGGCACTCGGCGGCGGCTTCGGTGATGACGTCGTGGACGAGTGCGGAGACCCCGGTGGGCTCGGGTGCGGCCGGTGCGTCGGCCGCGGTGACCAGCGAGAGCGTCGGTGCGTCCGTGGCAGCCGCGGCTCGCGCACGGTGGTCGGCGGCGACGGCCGTGCGACCCGCGCGGAGCAGTTCGGCGTCGACCACGTGGCCCTCGGCGGTGGTGCAGGTGACGATGATGTCGACCTCGCCGGTGGTGCGGGCGAGGTCGTCGTGTCCGATCCAGCCGATCTCGTGCGAGCGCGCGAACTTCTCGGCGCGGCCGGACGGCGAGTACACGAGGACGTCGGTGACGCCGCGGTCGCGGAGGGCGGCGAGGCTCGCGCCGGCGTACGCACCGGTGCCGACGAGCAAGACGCGTTGCGTGGCCCAGTCGTCGATACGGCTCTCCGCGAGGTCGAGGGCGAGACGCACGATGGAGCGACCGGCACGCCCGAGCGGCGTGCGGTTCTTGATGCCGCGGGAGGTCTGGGACGCGCGCTGGAACAGGCGCTCCAGTTCGGAGCTGGTGGTGCCACCCGCGCGAGCGGCCTCGAGGGAGCGCCGCACCTGGCCGGCGATCTCGCCCTCGCCGACGACGACGGACTCGAGTCCGGCCGACACGGCGAAGAGGTGCTCGGCTGCCGCGGTGCCGACGCTGAGGTCGAACACCTCCCGCAGCTGCTCGGCGGGGATGCCGGTGGTCTCGCTGACGGCCTCCGCAGCGGCCTCGAAGGCGACGGATGCGGCGGCGGTGACGGGCTCGTCGAGGTCGATGTACGCCTCGAACCGGTTGCAGGTGGCCACGACGACGGCACCCGAGACGCACTCGTGGTGCTCGACCAGGCGCGCGGCAACGCCCTCGGCACCGACTGAGAGTCGTTCGAGGAGGTCGAAGGTGGCGTTCTTATGGCTCGCCGTCACACACATGAGCACCCGATGAGTCTACCCGAGCGGCGCTGTCGGGCTCCCGGGATGTCGCTCAGGGCACCCTCACCACCAGTCGGGTACTGACATATGAAATGTCAGATGCAATACTACGGATCAAGCCGTTCGACCGAACGGAACACAACGATCGAAGGAGAACGTTATGCAGCACTTCAGGAGAGTCGTCACGCTCGCCGCCGCGGCAGCGATGGTCACGCCCGGGCTCATGGGTGCGGCCCCAGCCCCGGCCTCGTACCCACGGGGAGGCGATGTCGTGGTCACCTGCACGTACACGGGTGGTCTGTTCCATGCGACCGGCGAGGTCCACCTGGTCTGGAACGGGAGCGACGCCTCGGGCAAGACGACCGTCTCGCTGGAGGAGTACCGGATCACCGCCGGCGGTGCGCCCTTTGGCGATAAGGCGAACATCGACCTCGGCCTGTCGCAGAACGGCGGGGCGACGCGGTGGATCCACTCGCCCGACTCGATGAAGCAGGACGGCCAGTGGCACTCGCTCGGGATCTGGCAGGACCTCTCCGCGTCGCCGTCCATCGACGATCTCGTGGCGACGGTGGAGTTCACCTTCGACGAGTCGGTCGGCTACGACCACTCGTGCAGCGTGTCGCACCGGCTCTGAACCACGGTCGGACTCCGGTGCGGGCCGTCGCCGGACGGTCCGCACCGGCAGGGCCGCGCATCGCGGGGCTTCGCCCATGCCGCGCTCAGCGCGGGAATGGGAGGATGAAGGGGTGAGTCTCCCACCCGAACACCCCCTCGTCACCGGCGTGACCCAGTCGTCGCCGCTCATCACCGCGTACCGCGGCACCCGTCCCGAGCGGACGCCCGTCTGGTTCATGCGTCAGGCCGGCCGGTCGCTGCCCGAGTATCGCGAGTTGCGGATCGGGACGGCCATGCTCGACGCCTGCCTCGACCCGGCGATGGCGAGCGAGATCACCCTCCAGCCCATCCGACGGCACGGGACGGACGCGGCCATCTTCTTCAGCGACATCGTGGTGCCGCTCAAGCAGGCCGGGGTCGCGGTCGAGATCGTGCCGGGCCGTGGTCCCGTCATGGGTTCCGCCGTTCGGACGGCCGCCGAGGTCGACGCGCTCGTCGCGCTCGACCCGGCCGTCCTCGACGACACGCTTGCGCCGATCCGCGAGGGCGTCGCGCTCACCGTCGCCGGGCTCGCGGGGATCGGCGACGGCCGCACGCCGCTCATCGGTTTCGCGGGTGCGCCGTTCACACTCGCCGCCTACCTCGTCGAGGGCGGACCATCGAAGGACCACCTCGCCGCCCGCACCCTCATGCACGCCGACCCGGCGTCGTGGGCGAAGCTCATGGCCTGGTGCGCGGACGTCACCGGTCGCTTCCTCCGCGCCCAGGTGCTCGCCGGCGCGTCGGCCGCGCAGCTCTTCGACTCGTGGGCGGGGGCACTCTCCCTCGAGGACTACGAGCGTCACGTCGCCCCGGCCTCCCGGGCCGCGCTCGCGCACGTCGCCGACCTCCCCGTCCCGAAGGTGCACTTCGGCGTCGGGACCGGTGAACTGCTCGGTGCGATGCACCGGGTCGGCGCCGACGTGGTCGGGATCGACTACCGGCTGGCGCTCGACGAGGGCATCCGACGTCTCGGTGGCGGCGTCCCCGTGCAGGGCAACATCGACCCGGCACTGCTCGCCGCCCCATGGCCGGTCCTCGAGGCGCACGTCCTCGACATCCTCCAGCGCGGGACGGCGGCGCCGTCGCACGTCCTCAACCTCGGCCACGGGGTCCCGCCCGAGACCGACCCGGACGTCCTGACCCGCATCGTCGCCCTCGCCCACGATTGGCAGCCCGCATGAGTCTGGAGCCGAAGCGTCTCGTCGTCATCGGCGGTGGTGTGGCCGGACTCGTCGGCGCGGTCGACTGCGCCAAGGTCGGCATCTCGGTGACGGTCGTCGACGCGCAGGAGTCGTTCGGTGGCGCGCTCGCGGCCGCCGAGGTCGCGGGTCTCCGCGTCGACGTCGGTGCCGAGAGCTTCGCGACGCGCGGTGGTTCGGTCGCCGAGCTCATCGAGCAGCTGGGGCTGACCGACCGCGTCGTGCGTCCCAACCGGGCCGGGGCCTGGTTGCACGTCGCCAAGCCCGGACAGCCGCAGCGGAGTGTCCCGCTCCCCAAGGCGGGGCTGCTGGGCATCCCGACGAACCCCCTCGCCGACGACGTCCGTCGGGTCATCGGCTGGAAGGGCGCGCTGCGCGCCTACCTCGACCGCATCCGCCCGCCGCTCACGATCGGCACCGAGCACAACCTCGGTGCGCTCGTCCGGAAGCGCATGGGCGCGGCCGTCCACGACCTCCTCGTCGCACCGGTCACCTCGGGCGTCTACTCGGCCGCTCCGGACGACCTCGACGTCGACCGCGCGGCTCCCGGGCTGAACGCCGCGTTGACCCGCACCGGGGCGCTGTCCCTCGCCGTCGCGGCCCTCCGGGAGAACGCGCCCGCCGGTGCCGCGGTCGGTGGCCTCGACGGTGGCATGACCGTCCTCGTCGACGGCTTGACCGCGGAGCTCGAGCGGTGGGGGTCGACGCTCATCACCGGCGTCGCCGTCACGGCGATCTCCCGGAACCCGTTCGACATCGACGTGGACGGACCGGGTGTCGGCCTCGGCGACGCCGGCCTCCCGCGGATGAGCGAGCGTCCCGCGGCTGCAGGTGCGTCGAAAGCCCCCTGGTACGTCGCCCTGACCGACGGCCGGGTGCTCGAGGCCGATCTGGTCCTCATCGCGACGCCCGAGCAGCCGGCCCGCAACCTGCTGGCCGACGTCGGGCCGGCGCTCCGCGACCTCCCCGCCGCCGGCGACGACGCGGGCGACCCGGTCCTGCCCGCGCCCATCGAGCTCGTGACGATCGTGCTCGACGAACCGGCCCTCGACGCCGCACCGCGTGGCTCCGGGCTGCTCGTCGCACCCGGCTCGACGCTCCACGCCAAGGCGCTCACCCACGCGACGGCGAAGTGGGCCTGGCTCGCCGACCGCGCGAAGGAGCATGGCGAGCACCGCCACGTCGTCCGCCTGTCCTTCGGCCGTCAGGGCGAGGCCGACGCGACGAGCGCGTTGACCGACGAGGAGCTGCTCTCGACGGCGTTGCACGATGCGTCGGTGATGCTCGGCGTCCAGCTCGACCCGGGCAGCGTCCGCGGCTTCCACCGCATCTCCTGGACGGGGACGCAGCCGACCGCCGCGCGCGGCCAGCGTGAACGCTCGACGGCCATCCGGGAAGCGGTGGCCGAGGTGCCCGACCTCGCGGTCACGGGTGCCTGGTTGTCGGGCACGGGGCTCGCCTCGGTGGTCCCCGACGCCCACGAGGCGGCGGCACGACTCCGCCATCAGGCGCTGCAGCGGTAGACGCGCCCATATGCCCGACCCGGCATCTTTTCCTGTCAACCCCCGACCGGATGGTGGCGTCGGAGTGACACCCGACTACGCTGGTCCCGTTGGATGCAGCATCACAGCACCACTCGAACAGACGGAGGCGCCATGAAGGGCAAGGTCATGTTCGTCGTCGGTGGGCTCACGGGCTACGTGCTCGGTACCCGCGCCGGACGCGAACGCTACGAGCAGATCAAGACGCAGTGGGTCAAGCTGTGGAACGCGAAGCCGGTGCGCGCGCAGCGCGGCAAGGTCGAGGACTTCGCCAAGGCACGCATCAGCGAGGTCCCCGCGGCTCTGTGGAGCGGCGTCAGCGCCGTCGCGAAGGTCGTCAGCCAGCAGGGTTCGACGCCCGGCCAGAAGCTCGATAAAGCCATCTCCAAGACCGAGGACACCGTCCAGGACGTGTCCGAGACGGTCAAGGACGCACGCACGGCCTCCGGCACCTCGACGTCGTCGGCCTCGAAGCCCGCAGTGCGCAAGCCTGCCGCGCCCAAGACGACGGCTCCGAAGCCCAAGAGCGGCGAGTAGCACCGACGATGCCGTTCATGAGTGACCGCAACCGGTCGGAGCCGCGTTACGACAAGCGCGACGAGTCCCTCCTGACCCTCGTCGGCCAGCTGCCGGGGGTCGTCTCGAACCTGGTCAAGGCCGAGATCGCCAACCTCAAGACGCAGCTCGCCCACAAGGGCAAGTACGCGGGTATCGGCGCGGCCTTCGTCGCCGGTGCCGCGGTGTTCCTCTTCTTCGCGGTCGGCGTGCTCGTCGCCGTGCTGATCCTCGCGCTCGCGCTCGTCATGCCCTCGTGGCTGGCGGCGCTCTGCGTCTTCGTGCTCTTCGTCCTCGTCGCTGCGGTCCTCGTGCTGATCGCGCTGCGGTACTTCAAGAAGATCAACGAGGACCCGAGCCCGATGGACAACGTGAAGGAAGACATCAAGGCAGTGAAGGGACTCGGCGAGTATGACCGTTGACCAGTTCCCGGGGGCGACGCCCTCGCCCGAGCAGGCTCGCGCCGAGCTCGTCGCCACGCTGAATGCGATCGAGGACAAGCTCAACGTCCCGAAGCAGGTGCACCGCGCCAAGCGTCGTGCCATCGTGCAGATCGCGACCGTCAAGGTCGAACGCCCGGCGGTCTTCTACGCCGGTGTCGCGGGGCTCGCCGGTGCGGCCGGGCTGGCGGTGTGGGGCATCGTCCGCGCCATCGCGCGCTGACGCGTCCCGCCGCCGGTCAGTCGCTCGGCGTGGCGACTCTCGTCATCGGGACGTGCACGATGTCGTCCTCCACGTAGTCGGGGCCGCTGATCTCGAACCCGAACCGGCCGTACCAGTCGGCGAGGCGTTTTTGGGCGCCCATGCGGAGTTCCCGATGCCCGTGGTCGGCGACGGCGCGGCGGATCAGTTCCGCGGCGAGACCCCGCCCGCGGGCGGTGAACGCGGTGGCCACCCGTCCGATCTCGGAGTGCTCGGCCTCGGTCAGGATCCGGATCGTCGCGAGCACCTCGTCGCCCTCCTGCGCCCAGGCGATGAGGGTGCCGTCCTCGATGTCGCGACCGTCGAGATCGGCGAAGAGCGCCGTCTGCTCGACGACGAAGACGTCGACGCGGATCTTCAGCACGCGGTAGAGCGTCACCGGATCCATCTCGGCCGCTCTGGCGACGTGGTACTCGACGGGAGGTTGCTCGCTGGTCATCACCCGACTGTATCGGCGGTGAGGCTGGGCTCGGTGTCAATCGTGACCTGCCCCTTTTGCCCAATCGACCGAACTGGGTGAGGATAGGACTATGACTCACCCGGCCTCTGCCGAGGCATCGCACCACCCGACCGACTCAGCCACCCCGACTGGCCCCTCAGGATTCACCCTCTGGGCTGTCCTGCGCCGCGAGCCGGCGAGTGCGCTGCCGCTCGGCGAAGAGCATGTCTCCGAACTCGAAGCATCCATCGCGCTCGTCGAAGCCCAGGGCGTGACCCTGCGCGGCATCTACGACGTCTCCGGCCTCCGCGCCGACGCCGACCTCATGCTGTGGCTCCACGGCGACACCGCCGAGGGCCTGCAGGCCGGCCTCCGCGAGCTGCGCCGCACCGCCATCCTCGGTTCGCTGGCACCCACCTGGAACGCCATGGGCGTCCACCGCGACGCCGAGTTCAACCGGCAGCACGTCCCCGGGTTCCTCCGCGGCATCGAGCCGAAGGGCTGGCTCTGCCTGTACCCCTTCGTGCGCAGCTACGAGTGGTACCTCCTGCCGGAGGAGGAGCGTCGCAAGATGCTCGCCGAGCACGGCCGTCAGGGTGCGGCGTTCACGGGTGTGCTCGCCAACACCGTCGCCTCCTTCGCCCTCGGCGACTACGAGTGGCTCCTGCCGCTCGAGGCCGACGACGTCGTCGAACTCGTCGACCTCATGCGCGACCTGCGCAACACCGAAGCGCGCCGCCACGTGCGCGAAGAGGTGCCGTTCTTCACGGGCCGCCGTATCACGCCCGCCGAGGCATTGGAGGTGGTGCGCTGATGGCAGCCATGAACCTGGGGAGCACCGGAGCAGAGTCCCCCGAGCGCATCGTCCGCGGCGCGACCGACGCCGCAGCGGCTGGTCCTGAGCACGTCTCCGAGCCGACGGACTATGACGCCATCCTCCTCGCCGGCTTCGGCGGGCCTGAGGGCCAGGACGACGTCATCCCGTTCCTCCGCAACGTCACGCGCGGGCGCGGGATCCCCGAGGAGCGTCTCGAAGAGGTGGCGCACCACTACCGCCACTTCGGTGGCGTCAGCCCCATCAACGACCAGAACCGTGCGCTCAAGGCGGCCCTGGAGCTCGAGCTCGCCTCCCGTGGCATCGACCTCCCGGTCCTCTGGGGCAACCGCAACTGGGACCCCTACCTGCGCGACGCGCTGACCGAGGCGCACGAGCGCGGCTTCACGAAGCTCATCGCGATCGCCACGAGCGCCTACTCCTCGTACTCGAGCTGCCGGCAGTACCGCGAGGACTTCGCGATCGCCGTCGACGAGACGAACCTCCAGGGCGAGATCCAGATCGACAAGGTGCGTCAGTTCTTCGACCACCCCGGCTTCGTGACCCCGTTCATCGACGGCGTCCGTGAGGCGATCGCCGAGTACCTGCGCGAGCAGCCCGAGCTCTCCGCCGAGACGGAGATCGAGGTGCTCTTCGCGACGCACTCGATCCCCACCGGCGACGCCGCACGCTCCGGTCCCGACTTCCGCGGCTTCGGCGACCACGGCGCGTACGAGGCCCAGCACCTCGCGGTGGCCGAGGTCGTCATGGCGAACGCCATCGACCAGCTCCGCGAGGCCGGTGTCCTCGGTGGCGCGGTCGGCAGCGGTGTCTCGGTGCCGTGGCAGCTCGTCTACCAGTCCCGTTCGGGCCCGCCCAGCATGCCGTGGCTCGAGCCCGACATCAACGACGCGATCGCCGAGCTGCCCGCCGCCGGCCGCAAAGCGATCGTCATCGTGCCGCTCGGCTTCGTGAGCGACCACATGGAGGTCATGTGGGACCTCGACAACGAGGCCATCGAGACGGCCGGTGAGCACGGCCTGGCCGCTGTCCGCGTCCCGACGCCGGGCACCGCCGCCGCCTACGTCAAGGGACTCGTCGACCTCGTCCTCGAGCGCCGCGACGGCACGCCCGTCGAGGACCGACCGCACATGACCGACCTCGGCCCCTGGTACGACGTCTGCCGCCCCGGGTGCTGCGAGAACGCCCGGCTGGGCTTCAAACCGGCGTTCTCGGGGATCGCCCCATGACCCTTCGCATCGGAACCCGCGGCAGCGCCCTGGCGCTGGCGCAGACCGGTCATGTGGCCGACGCCCTCACAGCGGCCACCGGTGAGGACGTCGAGATCGTCACCGTCACGACGCAGGGCGACACGAGTCGCGAGTCGCTCTCGACCATCGGCGGGACGGGTGTGTTCGTCAACGCGCTCCGCGACGCCCTGCTCGACGGCGCCTGCGATCTCGTCGTGCACTCCTTGAAGGACCTGCCGACGGCTCCGGCCGAGGGCTTCACGATCGCCGCCATGCCGATGCGCGAGGATCCGCGCGACGCCCTGTGCGCCTCCGACGACCGCTCACTCGACGACCTGCCGCAGGGTGCCAGGATCGGCACCGGTTCACCGCGTCGGATCGCCCAACTGAAGCGCATCCGGCCCGACCTCGAGGTCGTCGACATCCGCGGCAACATCGACACCCGCCTGCGCCGGATCGACGACGACCTCGACGCCGTCGTCCTCGCGGCCGCCGGTCTCACCCGCCTCGGACGCCTCGACGCCGTCACCGGGCTCTTCGACCTCGACACCTGGCCGACCGCGCCGGGGCAGGGGGCGCTCGCGATCGAGTGCCTCGACGACGACGAATCGTCCATCGCCGGTTCCATCGCGTTGCTCGACCACGCGCCGAGCCGCTGGCAGGCGACGGCGGAGCGGGCCGTGCTCCGTCGACTCGAGGCCGGTTGCTCGGCCCCCGTCGGTGCCGCAGCCTGGCTCGACGACGAGGACCTCGTGCTGCAGGCCGCCGTCTACTCGCTCGACGGCACCGAGATGATCCACCGGGAGAGCCGCGCGGAGGGGTTCTCCGGCGACGGACACGGACGGGAGCTGCTGCAAGCGGCCGACGCGCTCGGTGTCTCGCTCGCGGACGAGCTCATCGAGGCCGGCGCAGCCGACCTCGCCCCGCTGGGAGGCGCTGCGTGAAGGACTGGACGAAGTCGAACACCGTTCCCACCGCCACCAAGCCGCTCGGCGGGTGGCGCGTCCTCGTGCCGCGCGGCGGTCCGTGGGGCGACTCGGTCGCCGGGACGGTCCGTGGCAAGGGCGGGTCGCCTGTCGTCGCCCCGATGATCAACTTCGCCAGCACCGACGACCCGGAGACCCTCGGGGCCGCGCTCGCGGCGCTCGAGGCTGGCGAGTTCGACTGGCTGACCGTGACGAGCGCGACCACGGTCGACGTGCTGTCCTCGCAGCGGATCCGGATCCCCGAGACGACGAGGGTCGCCGCCGTCGGCGAGACGACCGCTGCCGCGCTCACCGCCGTCGGCTACAGCGTCGACCTCGTGCCGGCGAAGGACAACTCCGCCAAGGGCATGGTGCAGGAGCTCACGGCGCTCGAACCGCACCCGAAGCGCATCCTCACGCTCCGCTCGGCCATCGCCAAGCCGCTCCTCACGGAGGGCCTGATCGCCGCCGGACACGACGTCCAGTCCGTCGTGGCCTACCGCACGGTCGGTGTCCCGGTGGCAGAGAAGATCGTCGCCGACGTCGCCAGCGGCCGGGTGCGTGCCATCCTCGTCACCTCGGGCAGCGTGGCGGAGCAGGTCCGTTCGCAATTCCCCGAGATCCCCGAGAGCACCGTCATCGCCGCGATCGGACCCCGCACGGCTCGTGACGCCCGAGGCTACGGGCTCCGGGTCGACGTCGTGGCGGAGCAGCAGACGGTCGACTCGCTGATCGAGGCGATCGTGTCCGTGGCGCTCAGCCAGAACCGCGACGAGGACGCCGGCGACGGGATCCGCTGACCGGCTTCACGCCCTGCGCGAACCGGGAGGGCGCGTCGGCAGCGGCGCGTAGGCTGGACGGGTGAGCATTCCCGAGACCCGTCCCCGTCGTCTCCGGCAGCAGCCGGCCATCCGTCGCCTCGTCAGCGAGACGAGACTCGACCCGGCGGAGCTGGTGCTCCCCATGTTCGTGCGGGAGGGCGTCGCCGAGCCGGTCGAGATCTCCTCGATGCCGGGTGTCCGGCAGCACACCGTCGACAGCGCCAAGCGGGCCGCGGCTGAGGCGGCAGCGGCCGGCATCGGTGGGGTCATGCTCTTCGGCGTCCCGGCCGAGCGCGACGCCGTGGGTTCCGGCGCGACCGACCCCGACGGCATCCTCAACGTCGCGACCCGCGCGCTCGTCGCCGAGGTGGGCGACGCCCTGGTCGTGCAGACCGACCTCTGCCTCGACGAGTTCACCGACCACGGACACTGCGGCGTCCTCGACGACCGCGGGCGCGTCGACAACGACCGCACGCTCGACCGCTACCGCGACATGGCGCTGGCCCAGGCCGAGTCCGGCTCGGCCCTCCTCGGCCTCTCGGGCATGATGGACGGCCAGGTCGCCGCCGTCCGCGAGACGCTCGACGCCGCCGGGTTCGACGACACGATCATCCTCGCCTACTCGGCGAAGTTCGCGTCCGCGCTCTACGGCCCCTTCCGCGAGGCCGTCGACTCGCAGCTGCAGGGCGACCGCCGCACCTACCAGCTCGACCCCGCCAACCGCCGTGAGGGCCTGCGCGAGGCGCTCATCGACGAGGCCGAGGGCGCCGACATCGTCATGGTGAAGCCCGCAGGGAGCTTCCTCGACGTCCTGGCCGACGTGGCGGACACGGTGTCGATCCCGGTCTGGGCGTACCAGGTGTCCGGCGAGTACGCGATGATCGAGGCCGCCGCCCGGCAGGGCTGGATCGACCGCCGACGCGCGATCGAGGAGTCGGTGCTGTCCATCAAGCGCGCCGGAGCCGAGGTCGTCCTGAGCTACTGGGCCGTCGAACTCGCCGGTTGGTTGGATGAGGCGCGCGGTCTGCGTGCAGGAGGAACCCGATGAACGACGCAGCATTCGCCAGAGCCCAGCGGTCGATCCCCGGTGGGGTGAACTCGCCCGTCCGTGCCTTCCGCTCCGTCGGCGGCACGCCGCGGTTCATGGTGTCCGCGACCGGCCCCTACATCACCGACTCCGAGGGCGTGCAGTACGTCGACCTCGTGAGCGCGTGGGGCCCCGCGCTCCTCGGACACGCGCACCC
This sequence comes from Plantibacter sp. CFBP 8798, assembly GCF_014841195.1. Lineage (NCBI taxonomy): Bacteria > Bacillati > Actinomycetota > Actinomycetes > Micrococcales > Microbacteriaceae > Plantibacter > Plantibacter sp. CFBP 8798. Next base: position 1,037,492 of record NZ_JACYTS010000003.1, on the reverse strand, counting down.
GCAGGTCGTCGAGGCCGTGCAGGCCGCTGCGGCGCGCGGCCTCTCCTTCGGCGCGTCCACCCCGGCCGAGACCGAGCTCGCGGAGCTCGTCAAGGAGCGCGTCCAGGCGTCCGGCGTCGCGCCGATCGAGAAGCTGCGCATGGTCTCCACCGGCACCGAGGCGACCATGACGGCGATCCGCCTCGCGCGCGGTGCCACCGGTCGCAGCCTCATCGTGAAGTTCGCCGGGCACTACCACGGCCACTCCGACGGCCTGCTCGCCGAGGCGGGATCCGGCGTCGCGACCCTCGCCCTGCCTGGGTCCGCCGGGGTCACCGCCGAGACGGCAGCCCAGACGATCGTCGTCCCCTACAACGACCGGGCGGCACTCCGCGAGGTCTTCGCCGAGCGCGGCCAGGACATCGCCGCGATCATCATGGAGGCGGCCTCCGCCAACATGGGCGTCGTCCCGCCGGCTCCCGGGTTCAACGCGAGCGTCGTGAAGCTCGCGCACGAGTACGGCGCGCTGGTCATCATCGACGAGGTGCTCACCGGGTTCCGCGTCTCCTCCGCCGGTTGGTGGGGGCTCGACAACCGCGGACTCGCCGCCGTCGCGCCGGGCACGGAGCCCGTCCCGGGCGCCGAGGCCTGGGAGGCAGGCAACCACGCCGTCGCGAACTCGACCGGCGCCATCAGCATCCCCGTCGGCGTGTACCAGCCCGACCTCTTCACCTTCGGCAAGGTCATCGGCGGTGGCATGCCCCTCGCCGCGCTGGGTGGGCGCGCCGAGCTCATGGACCTGCTCGCACCGACCGGCCCGGTCTACCAGGCCGGGACGCTCTCGGGGAACCCGGTGGCCCTCGCCGCCGGCATCGAGACGCTGCGCCTGGCCGACCAGGACGTCTACCGTCGGGTCGACGCGGCGGCCGCGATCGTGTCCGAGGCGACCTCGAACGCGCTCACGGAGGCCGGGGTCGCGCACACCGTGCAGCGCGCCGGGAACCTGTTCTCCTTCGCCTTCAGCGAGACGGCACCGACCGATTACGCCGCGGTCCTGCGCCAGGACGCCTTCCGCTACCCGGCCTTCTTCCACCGCATGCTCGACGCTGGGGTGTCGCTCCCGCCGAGCGTGTACGAGGCCTGGTTCGTCTCCGCGGCGCACGATGACGAGGCGATCGGGCGCATCGTCGACGCCCTGCCCGCGGCGGCCCGAGCGGCTGCGGCGGCCATCCGCTGAGTCGGACGGTCGCCCCGCCGCCGACGTCGGACGCTGCACAGGGCATGCGTTACCGCTTTGTGAACTTCCGGCAACGCGAACGTCGGCGGGGGTTGGCAGACTAGAGGCATGGCCTCCTTGCGTCTGCACCCCGACCGACTGGAGATCGAGCTGTCCGCGTACGACAAAGCGCTCTCGCTGCGTCGGAGCAACGTCGTCGTGCCACGGTCGAGCATCCGTTCCGCCACCATCACCGACGATCCCTGGATCTGGGTCCGGGGCATCCGTGCGCCGGGCACCGCGATCCCGTTGACGCTCGCCATCGGCCAGTGGAAGTTCCACGGTGGCATGGACTTCCTGGTCATCAAGGGCACCAAACCGTCGGTCGTCATCGATCTCGAAGACGCGGAGTACTCGCGGCTCATCATCACGACCCGTCGCAGCGCCGAACTCATCGCGGCCCTCAACCTGCACTAGGACGAGCTGCCCGACGCACGGCGGTTTCGACCGGATCCGGATCGTGGGCGGGGACGCGGTGCTTGCGCATCATGGCGCTGATCGGGGCCGTTCGCAATCATTTGCCTCGAACAGGGCACAAAACGACGTCTGACCGGTATTCTGGGCCCGCTCGAACCTCCGTAGATCCGCCTGTTCGAAAGGACCACAGCCATGTCGACTCCTCCTCCCGGTGAATACCCCGGCCAGCCGCCGCAGGCTCCTCAGGCGCCGCAGCCCCCGAAGGACCAGTACGGCGCGGCTCCCGCGTACTCCGGCGGCGCAGCTCCCACCGGCGACGCGACCGCCGGCAAGACGCTCGGCATCGTCGGCCTGATCCTCGCCTTCCTCGCCCCGCCGATCGGTCTCATCCTGAGCATCGTCGCCCTGGTGCAGTCGAAGAACGCGGGTGTCAAGAACACGCTGGCGAAGGTCGGTCTCATCCTGTCGATCGTCTTCATCGTGCTGGCGATCATCGCGACCATCGCGGGTATCGCGATCGGTGCCTCGGCCATCTCCGAGGTGTGCGGCGAGCTCGGATCAGGGACACACACGAGCGGCGGCACCACCATCACCTGCCCGTAAGACCGTGACATCCGAGCGATTGGGGAGTTGTCCCCATCGCCTGTCGGGTACCTAACCCACTACTGTTGGCTCGCGCCCGTGGCGCATCTACCATCCTCGAGAGGAACCATCATGACCAACGCACCCCAGTACAACGCCCCGCAGCAGCCGGGCGGCGCCCTGCCCGCCGACTACCCGGGCAAGACGCTCGGCCTCGTCGGCCTCATCCTCGCGATCGTCGTGCCGCTCGTCGGCCTGATCATCAGCCTCGTCGCGCAGAAGCAGTCGAAGGACGCCGGCTACCCGAACCAGCTCGCGAAGATCGGTGTCATCATCGGCATCATCCTCGTCGTGCTCGGCATCATCGGCGGCATCTTCTACGCCGTCGCGCTCGGCTCGGTCATGTCGACCGCCGGCTACTGAGTCTCAGCAGTTCCGTCGGCAGCGGCCGGTCGCCTTCGGGCACCGGCCGCTGTCGCGTTCCTGGAGCGCTGGGCGGTGTCCCTGTCTCAGGGCTCGGCCGGTGGGTCGCCCGGGTGGGCGTGCGCCGCGCCGCAACTCTCCTGAGTTAGGGACGGCGGGTCGGGTGATGTCCCTGTCTCAGGAGTCGGCCGGTGTGTCGCTCGGGTGGGCGTGCGCCGCGCCGCGGTCCTCCTGAGATGGGGACGGCCGGGCCTGTTCCTTGGGTCCGATCAGGCGCGGACGTCGACGACGATCCGGCCGTGGACGGAGCCCGCGAGGACCCGCTCCGCCGCATCCGCCGCATCCGTGAGGGAGACCGTCTCGGTCAGGGTGTCGAGCACGTCGAGGTCGAGCGCGGTGGTCACGCGCTCCCAGGCGGCCTGCCGCAGGGGGAGCGGTGCCTCGACGGAGTTCACGCCCGCGAGCGTGACCCCGCGCAGGATGAACGGCATGACCGACGTCGGGAGGTCGGACCCGCCGGCGAGCCCACAGGCGGCGACCGCCCCGCCGTACTCGACCTGCGACAGGATCGTCGCGAGCGTCTGACCGCCGACGGAGTCGACGGCTCCCGCCCAGCGCTGGCTGCCGAGTGGGCGGCCGGCCTCGGCGAACTCGGCACGGTCGACGATCGACGTCGCTCCGAGCCGCCGCAGGGCGTCACCCAGCTCGTCGACCCGCCCGGTCGAGGCGGTGACCTCGAAGCCGGCGGCGGCCAGTAGCGCGATCGCGATGCTCCCGACGCCACCACCCGCTCCCGTGACGAGCACGGGGAGCCCGCCGACGCGGACGGCACCGGACGTCGTGCTGCCGTGCTCGAGCGCGAGCACGGCGAGGGCCGCGGTGTACCCGGCGGTGCCGATCGCGGCGGCCTGTGCGCTCGAGACGTGGTCGGGGACGCGGACGAGCGCGTCGGACCGCACCTTCGCACGTTCGGACAGCCCGCCGTACCGGGTCTCGCTCAGGCCGTCGCCGAACAGGGCCACGCGGTCGCCGGCGCTCCACGCGGGATCACTCGACGCCGCGACGACGCCCACGAGGTCGATGCCCGCGACCATCGGGAACGACCGCACGACACCCGGCTTCCCGGTGAGGACGAGGGCGTCCTTGTAGTTGATGCTCGAGTACTCGACGTCGACGGTGACGGCGGCGTCGGGCAGCGAGGCGTCGGGGAGGTCGCGGAGGTCGACCGTCCGGGTGGGTTTGCCACCCTCGTGCTCGACCTGCTCGACGAGGTATGCGCGGCCCATGGTGCTCCTGTCTCCGGTGCGGTGACCGGTCGGTGGCTGTCCGTCGAGCCTACGCCTCGCCGGCGAGAGGCTGGCTGGCTTGAGCCGTCGCGCGCGCCGTGCCTAGGTGACGTCGCGGCGCCAGGTCGTGGCGTAGCCGATGAGCGCGACGACGACCCCGATGCCGAGGAGGACGAGTCCGCCCTGCCACCAGGTCAGCGCGTCCTGCTGAGCGGACATCATCGAGTAGAAGCTCGGTCCGACGAGCGCGTCCGTCGCAGCACCCGGCAGGAACCGGCCGATGGACGCGGTGACCTCGGAGAATGAGGAGGCCAGGCGCAGCAGCGGCTCGACGAACTGCGTGAAGGCCAGCACGACGATGATCGCGCCCACCTGGCTCGGCAGCACCGCCCCGAGACCGACGCCGATCGCACCCCACAGGGCCATCGCGAGCACCGCACGGCCGATGAGCGCCCAGGTGTCGGGGTCGGTCAGCATCGGATCGATGCCGCTGATGGCCAGGGCGCCGCCGCCGAGACCGACGGACGCGACCAGCGCGATCACGCCGTACAGCGCGCCGACCCCGGTCAGTGCCAGGACCTTGCCGACGAGGACGTGGCCGCGGTTCGGGTTGGCGAGGAACGTCGGCGTCAGGCTCTGATGCCGGAACTCGCCGGTCGTGGCGAGCGCACCGAGCAGGACGGGGAAGACGTACCCGATGCTCGTCGCGAAGCCGTAGATGAGACCGGGTTGGGTGAGCATCTCGCTCGTCGCCTGCGCCCCGGCCCCGCTGGACTCGGCCGCGCCCGGGATGTTGGCGAAGAGGAGCGCCGCCCCGGCCGCGGCGAACCCGACGTACACGAACAGGATGAGCGCGAGGCCCCACCACACGCGGGTGGTGAACACCTTGAGGAACTCGGAGCGGATGGCTGCCAGTAGTGAGGTCATGCGTGGTCCTCCCCACCGCTGACGAGCGCGAGGAACGAATCCTCGAGCCCTGATCGATGCCGCGACAACGCACTGAGCGGAATGCCGGCGGCGAGCGCGACCCGGCCGATGTCGATCGCCTCCACATCGTGCACGACGAGCCCCGCGCGGGCCTGGTCGAAGGTGTACCCTGCGGCGGTCAGCGCCGTGGCGAGCCGCTCGTGCTCCGGGGAGTTCACGACGACGCGCAGGGTGTCGGCGGCGTCGAGGCTCGCGAGCGTGCCCACGTGCGCAAGCCGTCCCTTCGCGATGATCACGACCTCGTCGACGGACTGCTGCACCTCGCTGAGCAGGTGCGAGCTGATGAGGACGGTCCGACCCTCGGCCGCGAGTGCGGTGAGGAAGCCGCGTATCCACTTGATCCCCTCGGGGTCGAGCCCGTTGATCGGTTCGTCGAGGACGAGCACACCGGGGTCGCCGAGGAGCGCGGTCGCGAGGCCGAGCCGTTGTCGCATGCCGAGTGAGTACCCGGCGACGCGTCGGTCGGCGACCTCGAGCAGCCCGACCTGCGCGAGCACGACGTCCACCCGGCTCGCCGGCAGACGCGCTGCCGAGGCGTGCACGCGCAGATGGTTCCGGGCGGTGCGGCCGGGGACGAAGCTCGCCGCCTCGAGAGCCGCTCCGACGGTCGCTGCTGGGACCGGCAGCTTGGCGTAGGGGACACCGCCGAAGGTCGCCCTCCCCGACGTCGGTTGCACGAGGCCGAGCAGCATGCGCAGGGTCGTCGTCTTCCCGGCGCCGTTCGGGCCGAGGAAGCCGGTGACCTTGCCCGGTTCCACGTGGAACGTCAAGTCGTCGACCGCCTGCACCGCCCCGAAGGATTTCGAGAGTCCATCGAACTCGATCGTCACGCCAGCGGTCATCCGGTGCCTCCCCAGGGGCGCGGCCGGATCCGCGCCTCGTCCTGCAACGCTATCGGGGCCGACACCGGTTGCGCATCGGCCGCTCGGGGGAGATCCCGGTGAAGGCGCCTGTCCCCGTCTCAGGAGATGCCCGGCGTGGCGTGGGCGCATCGGGGCGGCGCGCCGCACCTCTCCTGAGACAGGGACGGCGGAGTCGAGGAGGAGGTCGGCTGCTACAGCCCGAGGGAGTCGAGCGACGCCCGGACGGCAGCGGCCGAGTCGGCGAACTGCTGTTCCTCGCGGGGCGACATCGCGACCTCGACCACCGAGCGCACGCCCGAACGGTCGACGATGCTCGGCACCGACAGGGCGACCCCGCTGACGCCGTGGTACCCGTCGAGCACGGTGCTCACCGGCAGGATGGCGTGCTCGTCGCCGAGGATGGCCTCGACGATCCGTGCCCCGGAGAGTCCGATCGCGTAGTTCGTCGCGCCCTTGCCCTCGATGACGCGATAGGCGGCCGTCCGGACGTCGGTCGCGATCTCGTCGAGCCGCTGCTCCGTGAAGCGCGAGCCGTCGGGCAGCTCCCAGTCGAGGATCGGGACGGGACCGATGGTCGCCTGCGACCACAGCGGCAGTTCGCTGTCGCCGTGCTCGCCGACGATGAGTGCGTGCACCGCCGAGGTCGCGACACCCGCGCGCTCAGCGAGCAACCAGCGCAGGCGGGAGGTGTCGAGGACGGTGCCGGAGGAGAAGACGCGTTCGCGCGGCAGCCCCGTGATCTGCTGGGCGGCGACGGTGAGGACGTCGCACGGGTTCGTGACGAGCATGTAGACGGCGTCCGGTGCGTGCTCGACGAGTTTCGGGAGCAGCTGCTCGAGGATACGGATGTTCGTGCCAGCGAGGTCGAGTCGGGTCTGGCCGGGTTCCTGCTTCGCGCCGGCCGTGATCACGACGACGTCCGCATCGGCGACGACCGAGATGTCGTCACCGCCCGTGATGCTGCTCGACCCGGTGAACTGCGTCCCATGGGCGAGGTCGAGGACCTCGGCCGAGGCCCGCTTGCCGTCGATGTCGTAGAGCGCCACCCGCCGGGCGCTGCCGCGGATGAGCGAGGCGTAGGCGAGGGACGAACCGACGCTCCCCGCCCCGATGATGGCCAGTTTCGACTTCGTGCGAGCACCCATGGCTCCATCTTGGCAGGGGCGGATGTGCGCGGTCAGGGCGCGGCACGACGGGTGTCGGGTTATCTCGATGTCGAGGTATCCGCCCTTCGACAGGCTCAGGGACCGGACCGCCGCACCCTCCGGTCACTGAGCCGCACCTATCGGTCACTGAGCTTGTCGAAGTGCCTCAGCCAACCACCGGTTCCGCGACTCGATGAGCCGTCGCAGGTGCCGGGTGAGCGCGACGTGTTCGGCCACGACGCCGAGCGGACCGAACGGCGCCGAGAACGTGACGTCGTCGAGCATGATGGTCCGCGCCGTCCCCATCGGGCGCTCGAGCGGTTCGAAGAGGTGGACGTGGCGGAACGTCCGGAACGGACCGGACACCTGTTCATCGGTGAACCGGTGGGGTTCCTCGAACGCGGTGATCCGACTCGTCATCGTCCACGGCACACCGAAGTGCCTCGCCCGCCAGGTGACGGTCTCACCGAGGCCGATCAGCCCGGAGGTCACGCCGCCGACCGCCCGTTCACCGGTGTCCGCCATCGAGCCGAGGTGGGCGTCGATCGACCGCGAGAGGTCGAAGGCCTGCTGCATCGTCCCGGCGAGCTCGGTGCGGAGGCGGAAGTGGGCGGTCATGACGGTGGCGGCTCAGGCGGGCCGGCCGGTGCGAGCATCGGTGGAGACGTCGGCCCCGGTGTGCACGGCGCATCGCGGGCCGCTGTCCGGCCCGTCCGCGTGCGCCTCGCACACGACCAACTGCGTCTTGCAGGAGGGGTCCGCGCAGTTCTGCAGGTGCTTCGTCGACGCGTCGCAGACGACACAGTGACCGATGACGGCTGCATGATCACTGAACTCGAGCGAGCCCCGCTTGTCGAACACGTACAGGGATCCCTCCCACAGGCCGTCGTCGCCGAACTGCTCGCCGTACCGGACGATGCCGCCGTCGAGCTGGTACACCTCGCCGAAGCCGCGAGAGCGCATGAGTCCCGAGAGCACCTCGCAGCGGATGCCGCCCGTGCAGTAGGTGACGACCGGCTTGTCCTTCAGGTGGTCGTACTTGCCGCTGTCGAGTTCGGCGACGAAGTCCCGGGTGGTCGCGACGTCGGGCACGACCGCACCGGCGAACCGCCCGATCTCGGCCTCGAAGGCGTTCCGGCCGTCGAAGAACACGACGTCGTCGCCGCGCTCCGCGACGAGCTCGTGCAGTTCCGTCGGCTGCAGGTGCACCCCGCCGCCGGTGACGCCGTGCTCGTCCACCACGAGCTCACCGGGGGCGCCGAAGGACACGATCTCCTCGCGCACCTTCACGCTGAGCTTCGGGAAGTCGCTACTCCGACGCCAGGGTGCGGGTCGGTGCCTGGCCGTGCGCACGGGGTCGTCCTCGTCGAAGCCGGAGCCGTCGCTCCACTTCACGTCGAGGTCATGGAACGCGGGGTGCTCCTTCGTCTTCCGGACGTAGAGCTTGCAGGCGTCGAGCTCGCCGCCGACGGTGCCGTTGATGCCGTCCTTCGAGATGAGGATGCGGCCACGGAGACCCAGAGACTCGCAGAGGTCGCGCTGCCACAGCCGGATCGCCTCCGGGTCCGCCAGGGGAGCGAACGCGTAGTACAGGAGGATCTTCGGGTCGGCCACCGCTCAATCGTACGTGGCGCCGACCGCGGATCGTCGGGCCGGTCCAGCGGACACGGACGTTCCGGCCCCTCGCTTGTCGAAGGGCCACAACCGCCGCCGTCGGCGCAGGCGCCAGGCCTAGGGTGGACGCAGACCTCGAAGGAGATGGCTATGCGCACTGCAGTGATCGTCGACGCGATCCGGACGCCGTCCGGCCGGGGCAAACCGGGCGGTGCGCTGAACGCCGTGCACCCGACGGACCTCCTCGCCGGCACGATCCGTGCGCTCGTGGAGCGGACCGGCATCGATCCCGCGGTCGTCGAGGACGTCTACGCCGGCTGTGTCACCCAGTCCGGCGAGCAGGGGCAGAACATCGCGCGGAACGCGGCGCTCGCCGCAGGCCTCCCGCAGGAGACGCCCGGCACCACCATCGACCGGCAGTGCGGCTCCAGCCAGCAGGCCACCACCTTCGCCGCGCAGAGCGTCATGTCGGCCGGCAACGACGTCGTCATCGCCTGCGGTGTCGAATCGATGAGTCGGGCGCCGATGGGCTCCAACGTGCAGGGGGCAGACCCCTTCGGCTCCGCCCTCCGAGCCCGCTTCCCCGATGGCCTCGTCGGCCAGGGTGTCTCCGCCGAACTCATCGCCGCCCGCTGGAACCTCAGCCGCGAGGAGCTCGACGCCTTCGCCGCCCGCTCCCACGAGCGCGCCGCCGCGACCTGGGCGTCCGGCGGGTTCGACGGCGAGGTCGTCGCCGTCACCCTCCCCGACGGTTCCGTCGTCACGACCGACGAGACGGTCCGTGCCGGGACGACCCCCGAGGCGCTCGCCGGACTCCCCGCCGTCTTCCGCGACGAGCGGCTCGCAGCGCGCTTCCCCGAGATCGCCTGGCGGATCACCCCGGGGAACGCCTCACCGCTCACCGACGGCGCCTCCGCCGCGCTCATCATGAGCGAGGTCCGGGCGCTCGAGCTGGGGCTGACGCCGCGTGCGCGCTTCGTCTCCTTCGCCGCGGTCGGGAGCGACCCGATCGAGATGCTCACCGGCATCCTCCCCGCCACCCGCCGCATCCTGGAGCGCAGCGGGCTCGGTATCGACGACATCGACGCGTTCGAGGTCAACGAGGCGTTCGCGTCCGTCCCGCTCGCGTGGCAACGCGAATTCGGGGTGGACGACGACCGGCTCAATCCGCGGGGTGGGGCGATCGCCCTCGGGCACCCGCTCGGCGCCTCCGGGACGAAGCTCCTCGCCACCCTCCTCGGCCAACTCGAGGCGACCGGCGGCCGCTACGGGCTGCAGACGATGTGCGAGGGCGGCGGTATGGCCAACGCGACGATCATCGAGCGCCTCTGATGGGCGCGCCCACCACGTGAAGGGAACCACGACATGGATGTGACCGGCAGTTCGGCGATCGTCACCGGCGGCGCCTCGGGACTCGGATTCGCGACCGCGACGCGGCTGGCCGGCGCCGGCGCGCGCGTCGTGCTCGTCGACCTCCCCGGTTCACCCGGGGCGGAGCGGGCCGAGGAGCTCGGCGGGTTCGCGACCTTCGTGCCAGCCGACGTCACCGACGGCGAGCAGGTGCAGGCGGCGGTCGAAGCGGCGGTGGCGCGTGGCCCGCTGCGGGTCGTCGTGAACTGCGCCGGCATCGCACCACCGGCGAAGGTGCTCGGCCTTGACGGCCCGGCGGACCTCGGTGCCTTCGAACGCGTCCTGCGCGTCAACGTCCTCGGCACCTTCAACGTCATCCGGCTGACCGCCGACGCGATGCAGCACAACGATCCGGACGGTGATCCCGTCGACGGCGCAGGAGACCGCGGCGTCATCATCAACACCGCGTCCGTCGCCGCCTTCGACGGACAGATCGGCCAGCCCGCCTATGCCGCATCGAAGGGGGCGGTGCACTCGATGACGCTGCCGATCGCCCGCGAGTTGGCGCGTTTCGGGATCCGGGTCGTGACGATCGCGCCCGGCATCATGGAGACGCCCATGCTCGCCGGACTGCCCGAGGCGGCGCAGGAGTCGCTCGGGCACCAGGTGCCGTACCCGGCCCGCCTCGGCCGCCCCGACGAGTACGCCTCGCTCGCGCTGCACATCGTCGAGAACGGCTACCTCAACGGTGAGACGATCCGCCTCGACGGCGCGATCCGGATGGCGCCGAAATGACCGGCTCTCCGATGCCGACGAACCCACCCACCGACCAGGGAGCCACTCCGTGACCAGCGACGACACCATCCTCTTCGAGGTGAGCGACGGCCTCGCGCACCTCACGCTCAACCGGCCCGCGAGCCTCAACGCGATCGACGACCGTGCGGCCAGACGGTGGCGCGACCTCGCCCTCGAGGTCGCGGAGCGCGACGACGTCCGGGCGGTCCTGTTCGACGCCAACGGTCCGGCGTTCTGCGCGGGTGGCGACGTCCTCGCGATGTCGCGGATGGGTGACGGCAGCGCAGGATCGACGGGTGCCTTCGTCACCGAACTCGCCGACATCATCCACGAGGGCCACCGGACCCTGCAGTCGGTCGCGAAGCCGATCGTCGCCGCCGTCCAGGGGGCTGTCGCGGGCGGCGGACTGGGGTTCATGCTCGTCGCCGACGTGATCATCGCCTCCGACCGGGCGAAGTTCGTCAGCAAGTACGCCGACATCGGCCTCACGCCCGACTGCGGCGTGAGCACCCTGCTGCCCGAGGCGGTCGGCATGCGTCGGGCGCTCGAGCTCACCCTCGGCACGCGGACGCTGAGCGCCGACGAGGCGCTCGACTGGGGGCTCGTGACCGAGGTGGTCTCCGCCGAGCAGCTCGACGCCCGCGCACGCGAGGTGGCCGCGTTCTGGTTGGCCGGAGCCACGGCCGCGTTCGGTCAGGCGCGGCGGCTGCTGCGCGAGAGCGTCGGCCGCGGCTACCAGGACGCCCTGGACGACGAAGCCCGCACGATCGGCGCGGCGATCGAGACGCCCGAGTCGGTCGCGCGCGTCGCGGCGTTCGCCGCCGCGTCGGCGAAGCGCGCCGCCGCGTCGACTACCACCACCCCGAAGGAGCCCACCGCATGACCACCCTCGCCGGCAAGACCATCCTCATGTCGGGCGGCAGCCGCGGCATCGGCCTCGCGATCGCCCTGCGTGCGGCCCGCGACGGCGCGAACGTCGCGATCCTCGCCAAGACCGACACCCCCGATCCCCGCCTCGAGGGGACGATCCACACCGCAGCGGACGCGATCCGTGAGGCCGGCGGGCAGGCGCTCCCGATCCTCGGCGACGTCCGGAGCGACGACGACATCACGCGGGCCGTGTTCGAGACGGCCGGTGAGTTCGGCGGCATCGACATCGTCGTCAACAACGCGAGCGTCATCAGCCTCGCGCGCACCCTCGACCTCGACGCGAAGCGGTACGACCTCATGCAGGACGTGAACGTGCGTGGCACGTTCATGCTGTCGCGGGCAGCCATCCCCATGCTGAAGGACGCGGAGAACCCGCACATCCTGTCGCTGTCACCACCGCTCAACCTCGACCCGAAGTGGCTCGGCGCACACACCGGCTACACGCTCGCGAAGTACGGGATGTCGATGGTGACGCTCGGTCTCGCGGCCGAGTTCGGACGCGACGGCATCGCCGCGAACACGCTCTGGCCGAAGACGACGATCAAGACGGCGGCGGTCGGCAACATCCTCGGCGGCGAGGCCCTCCTGGCGAAGAGTCGCACGCCGGAGATCTACGCCGACGCGGCCTACGAGGTCCTGACGGCGTCGGCGCGTGAGCTCACGGGTCGGTCGCTCATCGTGGAGGACGTCCTCGCGGAGGCCGGGGTCACCGACCTCGCGAAGTACTCGCCGGGCGTCGACGAGTCGGAGCTCTACCCCGACATCTTCCTGTAACGGCCGGCCCGCCCTGTCCGCTGACGGCAGAACGCGGGCTCCCCGAGCCTGGCCGAGCCGCGCCTACAGTGAGAGCACGCGGTCACGGAGCCCGCGCCCGCAGCCGGAAGGAGTCGCCATGTTGTACCGCGAGGCCCTCGGCGCGGCCCTGCGCACGCGTCGACTCGAACAGGGACGCACCCTGCAGGACGTCGCGACCGCCGCAGCCGTCTCGACGCCCTACCTGTCGGAGATCGAACGCGGCCGGAAGGACGCCTCCTCCGAGGTGGTGGTGACCATCGCCGACGCGCTGCGCACCCGCCTCGACGCGCTCATGTTCGACATCGCCGACCGCTTCGAGACCGCGGCGGCCCCGATCGTCGTCGAGCTGCCCCTCGGCGAAGACGCGCTCGCCGACGCGACGATCACCCCGCTGCGCCCCGCTGCCGACCCGCAGCTGCTCGCCGCCTGACCCCGACCGTCGGCGATCGTCCGGACGCGCTGGTTCGTCCCGTCCGGTGTCGGCCAGCCGCTCGCTCGGCCCACCGCTCGCTCCGTCAGCCGCGGGCGAGTGCCTCGAAGGTCTCGTGGAGGAGCGGCTCGGCCGTCTCCCACGTCGTGTCCGCGTCCCAGGCACCGAGGTCGGTGACCTCGGTGTGGCGGCCGGCCTGGTGCTTCGGCTCGGGATCGCCCGGGAGCCGCAGTCGCTGGGTGAACTCTCCGGTCGTCCGGTCGAAGTCGAGGACGTGGAAGGCGACGTTCCGGTTCCAGTCCTCGGACGGCCACGAGATGAAGTTCACGCGCACCCGCTCCGCGGACAGCGGCCCTTCGGCGACGTAACTGCCGGGGTGGTCCTCGCCCGGCGACAGGATGCGGTACGCACCGTTCGAGCAGTAGAGCAGCAGGGCCGGCACGAACGGCTTCTCCGCGAACAGTTCGATGTAGTGGAGCGCCTCGGCTCGGATCACGTCGCCGAACAGGTGCGGGGTCTGCGGTGCCCCAGGGGTGTGCATCGGCACGGTCGTCTCCTTCGGTTCGTGAGGGGTCGGTACGCGTGTCACTCTGTCCGTGGCCGCCGTATGCGCGGTGTACGCGGGCTGGGTGGATGCGGAGAACGAAGCTGGTATTCCACGGTGCCAGGAGAACAGCGCGACAGCAGGACCGTTCCACGCGAAATGTCCTGTTCCCGGGCGGTTCTCCTGCTGCGGCGCCACGGACCCGCGGGCGTAGGCTGGAGGACGCGACGCCCCGCAGCACACTCGGACGGGCCGCACCCGAAAGGAACACCCGTGATCCAGCACCACTTGCGCGTCCACCGCAGTGACGAGAACCTCGCCCGCGAAGGACAGCTCGCCTGGCAGCTCGCCCGCGTCGCGACCGATCCGGTGGAGGTGACGCCCGAGGTCGTCGACATGATCATCAACCGCGTGATCGACAACGCCGCCGTCGCAGCCGCCTCGCTCACGCGCCGGCCCGTCTCCTCGGCTCGCGCCCAGGCGCTCAGCCACCCCGTCAGCACCGGCGGCGACGGTGCCACCGTGTTCGGGCCCGACCTCGCCCGCCGCGTCTCCCCGGAATGGGCGGCCTGGGCCAACGGCGTCGCCGTGCGCGAGCTCGACTTCCACGACACCTTCCTCGCCGCCGAGTACTCGCACCCGGGCGACAACATCCCGCCCATCGTCGCGGTGGCCCAGCATGTCGGCTGCACGGGCGCCGACCTCGTCCGCGGGATCGCGACCGGCTACGAGATCCAGATCGACCTCGCGAAGGCGATCAGCCTGCACCGACACAAGATCGACCACGTCGCACACCTCGGCCCGAGCGCCGCGGCCGGCATCGGCACGATGCTCGGCCTCGATCAGGCCACCATCCACCAGGCGATCGGCCAGGCGCTCCACACCACGACGGCCACCCGCCAGTCGCGCAAGGGCGAGATCTCCACCTGGAAGGCGCACGCTCCTGCGTTCGCCGGCAAGATGGCGGTCGAGGCCGTCGACCGGGCGATGCGCGGCGAGACCAGCCCGTCGCCGATCTACGAGGGCGAGGACGGCGTGGTCGCCTGGCTGCTCGACGGCCCCGACGCCTCGTACGACGTCCCGTTGCCCGGCGCCGGTGAGCCGAAGCTCGCGATCCTCGACTCCTTCACGAAGGAGCACTCGGCGGAGTACCAGGCGCAGGCGTGGATCGACCTCGCCCGCAAGCTGCACCACGAGCACCCGGAAGTCCTCGCCCCCGGAGCCGTGGACCGCATCGTCCTCCACACCTCGCACCACACGCACTACGTCATCGGCTCCGGCGCGAACGACCCGCAGAAGTACGACCCGACGGCGTCGCGCGAGACGCTCGACCACTCCATCCCCTACATCGTCGCGGTGGCGCTGCAGGACGGCGCGTGGCACCACGTCGACTCCTACCGTCCCGAGCGCGCCACCCGCGCCGACACCGTCGAGCTGTGGCACCGGATCTCGACGGCGGAGGACGCTGAGTGGACGCGCCGCTACCACTCGCTGGACCCGGCGGAACAGGCGTTCGGCGGGCGCATCGAGATCACGCTCACGGACGGGTCGACCATCGTCGACGAGATCGCCGTCGCCGTCGCCCACCCGCTCGGCGCCCGGCCGTTCGCGCGCGCCGACTACGTCCACAAGTTCCGCACGCTCGCCGCCGACGTCCTCGACCCGGAGGAGATCGAGCGTTTCCTCGCGCTCGCCGAACGTCTCCCGGAACTCGACGCCGACGAGGTCAAGCAGCTGAGCATCCAGGCCGCCTCCGGGGTCCTCGCCTCGGCACCCCACCCGAACGGCCTGTTCTGATGCCGGCCGACCTCCAGAAGGGACTGCGCTGATGCTGTACAGCGAGACCACGCCGGCCGAGAAGCGCCGGCTGTTCCGCGAGCGACTCGCCACCGGTGAGCTGCTGCGCTTCCCGGGCGCGTTCAACCCGCTCTCGGCGAGGCTCATCGAACAGAAGGGCTTCGACGGCGTCTACATCTCCGGCGCGGTGCTCTCCGCCGACCTCGGGCTGCCCGACATCGGACTGACGACCCTCACCGAGGTCGCCGGTCGCGCCAAGCAGATCGCCCGGATGACCGAGCTGCCCGCGATCGTCGACGCCGACACCGGCTTCGGGGAGCCGATGAACGTCGCACGCACCGTCCAGGAGATCGAGGACGCCGGGCTCGCCGGGCTCCACATCGAGGACCAGGTCAACCCGAAGCGCTGCGGCCACCTCGACGGCAAGCAGGTCGTCGACACCTCCACCGCGCTCGGCCGGATCCGTGCCGCCGTGGACGCCCGGCGAGACCCGAACCTGCTCATCATGGCGCGCACCGACATCGCCGCCGTCGACGGGCTCGACGCCGCGATCGACCGGGCCAAGCAGCTCGTCGACGCCGGAGCCGACGCGATCTTCCCCGAGGCGATGCGGTCGCTCGAGGAGTTCGCCGCCGTCCGCGACGCGGTCGACGTGCCGATCCTCGCCAACATGACGGAGTTCGGCAAGAGCGAGCTGTTCACGACTCAGCAGCTCGCCGATGTGGGCGTGAACCTCGTCATCTGGCCGGTGTCGCTCCTCCGCATCGCGATGGGCGCCGCCGGTCGCGCGCTCGACACGCTGAACGACGAGGGCTCGCTCACGAGCAAGCTCGGTGAGATGCAGCACCGTGCCGACCTCTACGAACTGATCGACTACGAGGGCTACAACCGCTTCGACACCTCGGTCTTCAACTTCACCATCGACCGGTAGGCGTCCCCTCACCGGTGAACACCACCTGGGTCTCCGCTCCCCGAGCTTGTCGAGGGGCGAGCCGGGTGCCAAGCTCGACCGACGCGCGCAGGACGCGCGCAGGCAGTACGCAAAGGAGCAACGCATGACCGAAGCGACCAGCGACATCAAGAAGGGTCTCGCCGGCGTCGTCGTCGACGTGACGAGCGTCTCGAAGGTGAACCCGGAGACGAACTCCCTGCTCTACCGCGGGTATCCGGTCCAGGAACTCGCCGAGCACTGCAGCTTCGAGCAGGTCGCGTACCTGCTCTGGAACGGTGAACTGCCCACGGACGCCGAACTCGCGGAGTTCACGGCGTCGGAGCGGGGCCAGCGCGCGCTCGACGACAACGTCAAGGCGGCCATCGACCTCCTCCCGACCGAGAGCCACCCGATGGACGCCCTCCGCACGGCCGTCAGCGTGATCGGCGCGAACGACCCGACCGCCGAGACCAACACCCCCGAGACCAACGCGGTGAAGGCCGCGAGCCTGTACGCGAAGCTGCCGGCGATCGTCGCCTACGACCAGCGCCGCCGCCACGGCCTCGAGCTCGTCCCGCCGCGCGACGACCTCGGCTACAGCGCGAACTTCCTCTTCATGACCTTCGGCGAAGAGGCCGATCCGGTCGTCGTCGAGGCGTTCGACGTCTCGATGATCCTCTACGCGGAGCACTCCTTCAACGCGTCGACGTTCACCGCCCGGGTCATCACCTCGACCCTCAGCGACCTGTACTCGGCGGTCACCGGTGCGATCGGCGCGCTCAAGGGCGCCCTGCACGGTGGGGCGAACGAGGCCGTCATGCACGTCTTCGACGAGATCGGGACGGCTGACCAGGCCAGCGCCTGGCTCGACGCGGCGCTCGCCGAGAAGCGCAAGATCATGGGCTTCGGACACCGGGTCTACAAGAACGGCGACTCGCGCGTGCCGACGATGCTCAAGGCGCTCGAGCGGCTCGCCGAGCACTACGGCAAGCCCGAGATCCTCGAGCTGTACACGACGCTCGAAGCGGACATGGTCGCGCGGAAGAACATCAAGCCGAACCTCGACTACCCCTCGGGCCCGGCGTACAACCTGATCGGGTTCGACACGGCCACGTTCACGCCGCTGTTCGTCGCCGCTCGGATCGTCGGGTGGACGGCGCACATCGCCGAGCAGCTGGCGTCGAACGCGCTCATCCGTCCGCTGTCCGAGTACGTCGGGCCAGACGAGCGGCACGTGCCGACCGACTGAGGACGAGTTCTCCACAGATTCGGCGGCAGCCCCCACGGCGATATTCCAGATGAGTAGCCTCGGTCCTCGTGACTGCTCTGATCCGTGCTCCGCGCTCCCTACTCCGGCGCTCCACGCTCTCGGCCCTGGCCGCCGCGACCATCCTGCTCACCGCCGTGGGACTCCCGGGTCCGGCAGCCGCTGCTCCGCCCGTCGGGTCCATCGCGGACCCGCAGGAGCACGACGATGCACCCGGTGACGCGTTCGGCACCGGGGATGCCCCCGGTGTGTCGGACGCCGTGGCCCCTGCGGCCGGCTCGTCTCGCGTGATCGGCAAGCTCGTCCTGCAGAACCGTTCCAGCGGATCCTCGGCGTACGTCGGGCTCTCCTCGCCGGAGTCGGGTCGCAACGTCCAGCGGCTGTACTCGTCCTCGGTGGGCGGAGCAGCGTCGCTCGCGGGGACGTATTCCCTCCCTGCCGTCGGTGCGGCCGGGCCGATCACCGGCACGGGAACGTCCTCGACGCTCTGCCTGACGCCCGCCGGCGACGGCTCCCGCGCGCTCGTCGCAGCCCGGACGTGCACCGGTTCCCCGTCGCAGGACTTCGAGTGGCGGTACGTCTCGAACACGTGGGTGGCCGGCTACGCCCTGTACCCGGTGTCGAGTCCGTACTCCTTGGGCGGGACGGACAACGACACCTTCGTCGAGCTCACGATGGACGCGCTCACCGATGTCGTCGTGGAGTCGCAGCTGGCCCCGATCGAGCCGTTCGAACTGCGGACCCCGGCGATCGGCGCCACGGTGGACTCGCCGACCCCCACGTTCAGCGGTATCGGGCAGCCCGGATCGTCCGTCTCGATCCGCACCGACGCGCAGGCCCTGCTCGCGAGCACGAACGTCCCCCTGGACTCGACCTCCTGGTCGGTTCCGTCGATCCAGCTCGAGCCCGGCCGCTACACGGGAACCGCGACCCAGAGCGGAACCGGGTCGGATGCCCAGGTGCGTTTCGACTTCACGGTCCCGTCGCCGCTCGCGCCCGGCGCCTCGATCCCCAGACCGACGCTCACCCCCGGTCAGTCCGTGGAGGTGGCGGCGACGTTCAACGCCGATGCCGGTGGTCAGCGTATCGACGTCTACCACCCGGTGTACACGCGGATCACCGCGGTCGACCACCCGGCCTTCACGCTCGACGCGTTGGGCATCGGGGGTGTCTTGCCGGACGGCACGACCACGCTGAGGTTCACGCTGCGGGCGAACGACGACGCTCCCGTCGGCGAGGCCACGGGCGGCAAGGTCACCTACGGTTCCTCCCGCATCACGATCGCCGACTTCACGGCGAACATCGTCCGGGCGCCGGACGAGCCGATCGCCCCCTTGGTGGTCGAGTCGCCGAGGCGCGGCGAGACGATCAGTGAGACGACCCCAGTGTTCCGTGGGACCGGCGAACCGGGGTCGCGCATCGAGATCCGTGGCGCGTGGGGCGACGTCCTCGGCTCAGTGGAGCGGGTCGACGCGAGCGGTGCTTGGTCGATCACCTGGAACAAGAGCCTCCTGCCGAGCCGGTATGCCGGAGGCACCGTGAAGCAGTTCGTGGACGGGGTGCCGACGCACACCTTCGTGTACGACTTCACGATCGTCCAGCCCCGACTCGTCGTCACCTCGCCGAGAGTCGGCGACACCCTCACCGGCACCAGGCCGGTGTTCACCGGTGCGGCGAACCCGG
Organism: Plantibacter sp. CFBP 8798; assembly: GCF_014841195.1. Lineage (NCBI taxonomy): Bacteria > Bacillati > Actinomycetota > Actinomycetes > Micrococcales > Microbacteriaceae > Plantibacter > Plantibacter sp. CFBP 8798. Next base: position 1,018,398 of record NZ_JACYTS010000003.1, on the reverse strand, counting down.
GGGCGCGGGTGCAGATCACGGGCGCGTGGGGCACCGACCTCGGCTCCGCGATCGCCGACCCACGGACCGGGGAGTGGACCATCACCTGGCCGCGTGACTATCTCCCGGCGCGGTACTTCGGCGGCACCGTGACCGAGACCGTCGCCGGCAAGGTCATCGCCTCGTCCGGGTACGACTTCACCCTCACCCAGTGAGCTGACCATCGAGCCGCCGGCCCGGCGTCACTGCACCGGGCCGGGGCCTCCTGCCTCCCCCTACCGAGCCTCCGAAGGAGCACCCATGCCCAAGCAACCCACCCTCCTCGCCGCCGCGGGCCTCGTCGTCATCGCCCTCGCCGGATGCACCGACGCGGATGCGACGTCGACGACGAGCGCGTCACCGACGGTCGCCGCCGAGTCCACCACCGGTTCCGAGTACACGATCCCCGACGTCACCGGTGAGTGCGTCGACGGCACGGCGACCATCGTCGACGACAGCTCGAACGTGACCGTCGACGGCGACTGCGAGAACGTCGTCGTGGAGGCCTCCAACAGCATCGTGACCGTGACGGGAGCCGTCGTGAACCTCTCGTTCAACAGCTCCATCACCCTCGTGAACGTCTCGACCGTCGACAACGTCACGTTCGTCGAGGGAGCCAACGGCAACAAGGTCGCGACCTCGTCGGCGCCGGTGGTCACCGACAGTGGGGAGGGCAACACCGTCGCCGCTGACTGACCGTCGGCGATCCGGTCCAGGTGTGTCGGACGCCACACGTCGCCAGGCGTCCCAGGACCCGGGTGTTGTCGAGTCGGGACAACCATGGTGTACGACGCCGCGCCGGCGGGATACGGTCACATCCGTGCACCTCATCTTCCGCACCATCGCCATGTTCCTGCAGTCCCGCCGTCGAGCCCGCCGAGGCGAGCGCCTCGAGACCTGGGACGTCGGTCGGATCCGGTTGCGCGTGCTGCCGACCGACCTCGACGTCCTCGGCCACATGAACAACGGTGTCTACCTGTCGATCTTCGACCTCGGCCGGTTCGACCTCCTGATCCGGAACGGACTCTGGGATCGCTTCAAGCACCTGGGCTGGTACCCGGTGGTGTCGAGCGAGAGCATCACCTTCCGGAAGTCGCTGCAGCCCTGGCAGCGTTTCGCCGTCGAGACCCGGGTCACGGGCTATGACGACAAGGGTGTGTTCATCGAACACCGGGTGGTCGTGGGTGGGGAGATCTACACCCAGGCCCTCGTGCGAGGTCGGTTCCTCAAGCGCTCGGGCGGCGTGGTGGCGCTCTCGGAGCTCATCGAGCTCACCGGCCCGGCTCCAACCGACCTCCCTGCGTGGCAGGCGCAGTGGGCGAGGGATGTCGCCCTGCCGCCCACGAAGGCGTCGGCACCGAGCGACTGGTGAACCGGAAGAGTCGGTCGACATACTGGATTAAGCAACTGGAATACTTGTAGGCTGACCGCGTTCGTTCGCGAACGCTCCGCCGGTGCGTCCGGACGGCCCTCCCTCGGGTCGTCTCGGGCGCACCCTTGCGAAAGGTCGCCCATCGCCCATGAAACTCCCCATCCCCATCGCATTCGTGAGTCTGCTCGGCATGACGGTGAGTCTGCTCACCGGTCCGGCCGCCCGAGCCGCCGGGCCGGCGCCTGACACGACCCCGGCGGTGTCCTCGGTCGAGGGAAGGTTCGTCGGCCAGGCGTTCCCCTCCGGCTCGGACGCCTTCTTCGCGGTCGGTGGCTCGACGGACGTCCTGAACCCGGCCAGGGTGACGCTGCACGCCACGCTCGACCAGGCGCTCGCCGCATCCGGCCGCTGGACGTTCCCGTCGGTGGATGCGTCCGGTCCGGTCACGACCACGGTCGGAGGCGTCACGAGGTGCCTCCAGCCTGATCCGTCGCAGGCCTACAAGTACGTGTACCCGGCGGTCTGCACCGGCTCGACCGCGCAGCAATGGGGCTGGGAGGAGTTCGCGAACGACCGTGTCAGCGGATACGGCCTCGTCTCGAACGGCGGAGCAGGTGGCTTCCTCCGTCAGTTCGACGGCAGGCTGGCCGTGGGCGGCTTCGGCTCGGTCGTGGATGCCGACCGGGTCACCCCGGAGGGACTCGATCCCGTCCCCGTCGCCATCCCGGTCATCCTCGAAGCGCCGACGCCCGGTTCCGTCGTCCGGGAGCCACGTCCCGTGTTCAGCGGGCGAGGCACGCCTGATGCGGTCGTCGAGGTCCTCGATTCGTCCGGCGGACCACTCGCCACGGCGACCGTTACCGCAGCGGGCACCTGGTCTGCCCGTCCGACCCGCGATCTCGCGCCCGGAGCGCAGTCCGGCACGGTTCGTCAACGCTCTGACGACTCGACCGCGAACTGGTCGCTGACCTACCGCGTCGTCACAGCGGTGACGGTCCGAACGCCCGCACTCGACGCCACGGTGGACGATCCGCGTCCGGTGTTCTCCGGTCTCGGAGAACCGGGCGCGCGGGTGACCGTCCTCGACGACACGACGGGTGTGACACTGGTCGACGTCGAGGTGGATGACACCGGCGCCTGGAGTCAGCAGTCACTCCGGACGCTTGAGTCGCGCGCGTACACCGCGACCGCGACGCAGGTCTTCGGGGAACAGCGCACCACGGCACTGCTCCGGTTCACCTATCGGGAGCCCACGCCCGAGCCGGGCCCGGTCGAGGACGTCACCCTGCTCTTACCCGCCATCGGGGAGACCGTCGAGACCGCAGACCCGGTGTTCAGCGGTCGTGGAGAGCCGGGCGCGACCATCCGGGTGATCGGTGCCTGGGGTACGGAGATCGCTGCAGCCGAGGTCGGAGACGACCGTCGCTGGGTGGCGCCGATCAACAAGAGCCTGACCCCCGGTCGGTACAGCGGCGGCTCCGTGCGCCAGGAGATCGACGGCGTCGAGCAGTCTCGCGCGCCGTACGACTTCACCGTGGCCGCCCGCGCGGTCGTCGCCCCGCTCGTCCTGGAATCGCCCGCGACCGGTGGCGTCATCGGTTCGTCCGTGCCCGAGTTCAGCGGCACGGCACAGCCTGGCGCGAGGCTCGAGATCTGGAGCGCCTGGGGCGATCTCGTCGGCACCACCGAGGCCGTGGCTGCGAGTGGGCGTTGGACGATCACCTGGAACAAGTCGCTGCTCCCCGCCCGGTACGCCGGTGGCACCGTCCGACAGATCGTCGGCGGTGTCGAGACGCACCGCTCCGTCTACGACTTCACCGTCGCATCCGTCCTCAGGGTGACCTCGCCGAGGATCGGCGACACCCTCACCGGTACGCGGCCGGTGTTCACCGGCACGGCGACACCGCTGGCCGACATCGAGATCATCGGAGCCTGGGGCACCCGACTCGGGACGACGAAGGCCGATTCCTCGGGCTCGTGGACCGTCGAATGGAGTCGGGACTACCTCCCGGGCCGCTACCAGGGCGGACGCATCGAGCAACGCGTGAACGGAACGTTCATCGATCAGGCCGGGTATGACTTCCGCCTGGTGCGATAGCGGATCGGCGGCGGTCGGGGCGTCTTCGCGATCCTCGACCGTCGTCGGCGTCGCCGGATGTCGGTGGTCACCACGTAGGGTGACCACCATGTCCGCCTCCACATCGTTCGCCGCTCCGTCGCTGTCGTCCGTCGAGGCCGCGCTGCAGTCGACCGGACCGGTGCCGCGCGAGGCGGAACCGATGCGGACGGTGTACCGCCCGAGCGGTCCACTCGACGTCCACAGCACCCTGCGCCTCATCGCCCGGGGAGGCGACGGCCCCTGCTACCGCCGCACGCCTGGCGGGGTCTGGCTGACGGCACGCACCCCACAGGGCGGCGCGACCCTGTACGTCTCGACGGTCCGCGACGGCGAGGTCGAGGCGGCCGCCTGGGGTCCGGGCGCCGAGTGGATGATCGCCGGAGTGCCGGAGCTGCTCGGTCGGGACGACGACTGGTCGGAACTCGACGTGAGCCGGAGCCCGCTCCTCACCGAGGTGTCCCGGCGGAACCCGGGACTGCGGTTGAGCCGCAACCGGCTCGTGTTCGAGATGCTCGTGCCGTCGATCCTCGAGCAGAAGGTGACCGCACTCGAAGCGTGGCGTGCGTGGCGGTTGCTCGTGCGCCGACATGGCGATGCCGCCCCCGGTCCAGCACCGGAGGGCATGGTCGTCGCGCCGTCCGCCGAGACCTGGCGGATGATCCCGAGCTGGGAGTGGCATACGGCGGGTGTCGGGCCGCAGCGCTCGGAGACGGTCGTGCGGTCGTCACGACTCGCCTCCGCGATCGAGCGGACGATCGACGAGCACCCCGACGACGCGTCGCGGCGCCTCCAGAGCCTGCCGGGCATCGGCGTGTGGACGGCCGCCGAGGTGACGCTCCGAGCTCACGGCGATCCCGACGCCGTGAGTGTCGGCGACTACCACCTCGCGGCCTCGGTGGGTCAGGCGCTCACCGGCTCACCCGTGGACGACGACGGCATGCTCGAGCTGCTCGCTCCTTGGGCTGGTCACCGGCAGCGGGTGCTGCGGCTCATCAGCCGGAGTGGCATCCACAAGCCACGTCGTGGCCCGAAGATCACCATCCAGGACCACCGCCACCACTGAGCGCGGCGACGCGTTCTGCGGCGTGCAGGTCAGGCGTGCAGGACGGCCATCGCGGCGTTGTGCCCTCCGAGTCCGCTGACCGCGCCACCGCGTCGGGCCCCGGCGCCGCAGAGCAGGACGCGCGGGTGCGCCGTCGCGACCCCCCACCGCTCGGCCGCTGTCGTCCGTGGGGCGTCGTCCTCCAGGAACGGCCACGACAGCGGGCCGTGGAAGATGTTCCCGCCCGGCATCGCCAGCGAGCGCTCGAGGTCGAGCGTCGTCCGCGTCTCGATGCAGGGCCGCCCCTCGGCGTCGAGCAGCAGCAGGTCCTCGATGGGTTCCGCGATCACCGAGTCCAACGATCGCAGTACCGCGGCCTGCAGTGCGTCGCGGAAGGCGTCGTGGCCGCCGGGGATCGCATCCGCAGCGACCGCGAGCCGATGCGGCACATGGAGCCCGAACACGGTGAGCGTCTGCGCCCCCGAGGCCTGCAGCTCCGGCGAGAGGATGCTGGGGTCGCTCAGCGTGTGGCAGTAGATCTCGCAGGGGAGCGGGTCGGGGATCCGGCCGGCCTCCGCCTCGAGGTAGGCGTGCTCCAGCTGCGCCCAGCCCTCGTTGATGTGGAAGGTGCCGCCGAAGGCTGCCGCCGGATCGACGGCCGGGTCGAGGAGCTCGGGGAGCCGCCGCAGCAACAGGTTCACCTTCACCTGGGCGCCCTCGGGATGCGGGACACCGTCCTCCGGCGCTGGCGCCGTGCCGAGGATCGCGTCGGCATCACTCCACTGCACCGGCGTCCCCCGCGCTGCCGACCACACGGCGTACGCGGCCGCGGCCGCCCGTTGCTCCGCCGCCGGGTCGAGGAGGCGCTCCAGCACCGCCGGAGCCGCACCCGACAGGATCCACTCGCCGCGGACGACGACCCCGGGACGAGGCCGGAACCGGTCCAGCGTCGCCATCGGTTCGGTCGCCTCGAGCTCCGCTTCCGCGGCGAGGTCCACGTAGGCGACGAGCCCGTGCTCCGGCTGGATGGACGTCACCTCGGCGAGCGTCCGGATCTCGGCACCGGCCTCCTCGGCCGCGCGGCGCAGCGCGTCCGTGACCGCGCCCATGCCGCCGACCGGGACGTCCCAGTCGCCGGTCCCGCCGCCGATCAGGTGGTAGAGGAAGCAGATGTTCTGCTGCAAGGTCGGGTCGTCGGCGCGGGCGAAGGTGCCGATGAGCGCATCCGTGAAGACGACACCGCGGACGAGGTCGGAACGCGCGGCGTCCTCGATGGCACGGCCGATCGGCTCATCGAACACCGCTGACCAGATCGACGCGACCTCGGCGGCCGGCACCCCGAGGTCCGCGGCGGCGGCGATCGCCGCGTCACGCGCATCGGAACGGCTGCGGAGCGGCTCGAGCACCGTCGGCCAGAGCACCGAGGCCAGGTGACCGATCCGACGGTGCAGTTCGGCGATGCCCGCGGCGTCCTCCGGATACCCGATCGACACGAACGACGCGACGGTGGCGTCGTCGTCACGGTTGTCGATCAGGAGCCCCGTGCCCGGGTTGTCGGGGTCGGGCGTGTACGAGGAGAAGCGGCGCCGGACGAGCCGGACGTCGAGCCCGAGGTCGTCGATGATCTGCTGGGGCAGCAGGCTGACGAGGTACGAGTACCGGGACAGACGTGCGTCCACGCCGGGGAACGGACGTTCCGAGACGGCTGCTCCACCCGTATGGTCGAGGCGTTCGAGGAGGAGGACGCGCTTGCCCGCGCGTGCGAGGTAGGCGGCTGCGGTGAGGCCGTTGTGCCCGCCGCCGACGATGACGGCGTCGTACTGCTCGACGGAGTGCATGACCACACCCTATTCGTAGGCGCACTTCGACAGGCTCAGGGACCGTGGAGTGGGGTGCTCGGCGACGGGGTGCTCAGCCGCCAGGCGTGTACTCGCGAGCCTCAACTGGGATCGGCGGATCGGAGCATAGGCTGAGCAGCATGGCGAACGTTGCGAACGAGGGTCCCACCGAACCGGTCGGACTCGCGGATCGCGCGATCGCCCTCGCGTCGAAATGGGTCGACGAAGGGGCGGAAGCTCCGACCGATCCCGCTGCCGAGCGGCTCGCCGGCGTGCTGCGCGATCCCAACGGTCTCGAATTCACCGTCGGGTTCGTCGACGGCGTCATGCGCCCGGAGGACCCGCTCGTCGCCGGGAACGCCCTCGCCGCCCTCGCCGGTCGGACGCCGCGGTTCCTGCCCTGGTACGAGCAGGCCGCCGTCCGCACGGGCGGTCTGGTCGGCCCGGTCCTGCCCTGGGTCGTCGTCCCCGCCGCACGCCGCGTCCTCCGGGGCATGGTCGGGCACCTCATCGTCGACAGCCGTCCTCGTGAGCTCGGTAATGCGATCGCGAAGCTGCGCGCCGACGGTTCCCGACTCAACCTGAACCTCCTCGGGGAGGCCGTCCTCGGCGAGGGTGAGGCGGCCAAGCGGCTCGCCGGCACCCGCGAGCTCCTGCAGCGCCCCGACGTCGACTACGTGTCCATCAAGGTCTCGTCGATCGCCAGCCAACTCTCCATGTGGTCGTTCGAGCAGGTCGTCGACCGCATCGTCCGTCGCCTCGTGCCGCTCTACGAGGAGGGGCTCGCGACCGGCACCTTCATCAACCTCGACATGGAGGAGTACCGCGACCTCGACCTCACCATCGCGGTCTTCACCCGACTCCTCGACCAGCCGCAGCTGCTGCAGTACCAGGCCGGCATCGTCATCCAGGCCTACCTGCCCGACGCCCTCGAGGCGATGATGCAGCTCACCGCCTGGTCGAAGCAGCGCGTGGCCGCCGGTGGCGCGCCCATCAAGGTGCGGCTGGTGAAAGGCGCGAACCTCGCGATGGAGCGGGTCGACGCGGCGATCCACGGCTGGCCGCTCGCGACGACCGGATCGAAGCGCGAGACCGACACCAACTACAAGCGCGTGCTCGACTGGGCGCTCACGCCGGCGCACACGGACGTCGTGCGGGTCGGGGTCGCCGGGCACAACCTCTTCGACATCGCCTACGCATGGCTCCTCGCGGGCGACCGCGGTGTCCGCGAGCGGGTGGACTTCGAGATGCTGCTGGGGATGGCGACCGGTCAGGTCGAAGCCATCAAGCGGGACGTCGGGACGGTGCTGCTGTACACGCCCGTCGTGAACCCGAAGGAGTTCGACGTCGCGATCTCCTACCTCGTCCGCCGTCTGGAGGAGAACGCCAGCGAGGAGAACTTCATGTCGGCGGTGTTCGAGCTCGCCGAGAAGCCGACCCTGTTCGCGCGCGAGCGACGCCGGTTCCTCGCGTCGGTCGACGCCCTCGGAGAGACCGTCGGGCAGGTGCCCACCCCCAACCGGACGCAGGACCGCGCCGCGGAGGGCCCGGAGGCACCGCTGCCTGACAACGACGGGGACGACCGCTTCCGCGATCCCGCACAGGCGCCCGACGCGGGACTCACGCAGCAGGTCCTCGGGCTGGAACGCGGATCGAGCGGTGGCGATGACCGCTTCCACGCCGATCCGTCCTCGGCGTACGTCGAGACGGCGGTCTTCTCCCGTTCGGAGCGCGGTGGTGTCGTCGACGGCGCCCCGGGCTTCGAGAACGCCGCCGACACCGACCCCTCGCTCGCGGCGAACCGGGTGTGGGGAGCGTCGATCCTGGCGCGCGTCCCGCAGTCGACCCTCGGTGGCGCAGCGGTCGCGGCCGCGGCCATCGACGACCCACGCGTCCTCGAACGCACGATCACGATGGTCCGCGCCGCCGGTGAGCGATGGGGAGCCCGCCCCGCCGCCGAACGGGCCGCCGTCCTGCACGCTGCAGCTCGGGTGCTCGCCTCCCGTCGGGCAGACCTCATCGAGGTCATGGCGAGCGAGACCGGCAAGACGATCGCCGAGGCCGATCCCGAGGTGAGCGAGGCCGTCGACTTCGCGCACTACTACGCGGCCAACGCGCCCCTGCTCGAGAGTGTGCACGGCGCGAGCTTCGTCCCCTCCGCGCTCACGGTCGTGACGCCGCCCTGGAACTTCCCCGTCGCCATCCCGGCCGGAGGCGTCCTCGCGGCGCTCGCCGCCGGCAGCGGCGTGATCATCAAGCCCGCTCCACAGGCGAAGCGGTGCGCAGCCGTGGTCGTCGAGGCACTGTGGGACGCCGGGGTGCCGCGCGACCTCCTCGTGCTCGCCGATGTGGCGGAGGGCGACCTCGGACGTCGGCTCGTGTCCCATCCGGCCGTCGACCGGGTGATCCTGACCGGCTCCTTCGAAACGGCGCAGCTGTTCCGTGGGTGGCGTGCCGACCTGCCGCTGCTGGCGGAGACGAGCGGGAAGAACGCGATCATCGTCACGCCCAGTGCCGACCTCGACCTCGCCGTCGCCGACATCGTGAAGAGCGCCTTCGGGCACGCCGGGCAGAAGTGCTCGGCCGCGTCGCTCGTGATCCTCGTCGGTTCGGTGGCACGATCGGACCGCTTCCTGCGACAGCTCGAGGACGCCGTCCGCTCGCTCCGGGTCGGCTGGCCGTCCGATGCGCGGACGCAGATGGGGCCGATCGTCGAGCCGGCGGGGGAGAAGCTCCTCGCCGGGCTGACCGAGTTGCGCCTCGGCGAGAAGTGGCTCGTCGAGCCGAAACTGCTCGACGACTCCTCGGTCAACTTCGGCCAGCCGAGCGAGCGCCTCTGGTCGCCGGGGGTGCGCACCGGTGTCCAGCCGGGCTCGCCCTTCCACGTGACCGAGTACTTCGGACCGGTCCTCGGCATTATGCAGGCCGCGAACCTCACCGAGGCGATCGCCCTGCAGAACGCGACCCCCTACGGACTGACCGCGGGCCTTCACACCCTCGACCCGGTCGATCTCGGGGAATGGCTCGACACCGTCGAGGCGGGCAACCTGTACGTCAACCGGGGCATCACCGGTGCGATCGTGCAGCGCCAGCCCTTCGGCGGGTGGAAGCGCTCGTCGGTCGGGACCGGCACGAAGGCCGGCGGCCCCAACTACCTGTTCGGGCTCGGCGAGTGGCGACCGGATCCGGGATCGGCGAGCCGCAGCCTGCACCTCCGCGGGCTCGACACCCGCATCGTGAAGCTCATCGAGGCGGCCCAGCCGTCGCTCACCTACGAGGCCTTCGACGTGCTGCGACGGTCGGCGCTCAGTGACGCGATCGCGTGGGGGAACGAGTTCGGCGAGGTGAAGGACGTCTCGCAGCTCGGCGTGGAACGGAACCTCCTGCGCTACCGGCCGGTTCCGGTCGCGGTACGCGTCGCGTCGGGGGCCGACCTGGGCGATGCGCTGCGGGTCCTCATCGCCGCGGTGCGGTCGCGGTCGCGGTTCACCGTCAGCCTCGGTGGGCGGCTGCCGCGCGAGGTCCGCGACTGGTTGTCCGAGCTGAGCATCCCCGTCTCGCTGGAGACCGACGACCAGTGGCTGACCCGGATGGCGGCCCGCGGGTCGATCGACACGGGCGAGCTGGGCCAGGAGCCGCCGGTCGCGACCCGGGTACGGATCGTCGGTCCGCGTCCCGAGACGGTCGCGGAGGCGGAACCCGGAACGGAGGCCTCCGAGCCTGAGCCGCTCGCGAAGCGACTCGCAGAGGCGCTCGGCGGCGACCCCGAGATCGCGATCTGGGCGGGACCGGTCACGCAGGCCGGACGGGTGGAGCTGCTGCCCTTCCTCCGCGAACAGGCGATCTCGATCACCGCGCATCGCTTCGGCAACCCCGACCCCTGGTCCCAGAGCGTCATCTGAGCCCGGCGGCTCAGGCGCGGAGCGCGGCCTCCACGAGCGCCACGGCGTCCTTCGGCGAGACACCGAGGTCTCGGATGCGGTCAGCGTAGGCCGCCGCTGCCAGCTGCGCCTGCCGGTCGATCGCGTCGCCGTGCGCTGACACGAACGTCCCCGCGCGTCCCCGGGTCTCGATGACCCCGTCGGTCTCGAGCAGCCGGTACGCCTTGGCGACGGTGTTCGGTGCGATCCCCAGCTCGTCGGCCAGCCCGCGCACCGTCGGGAGCTTCGCCCCGGTCGCCAGTTGTCCGTCGCGGACGGCCTCGATCACCTGCGTCCGCAGCTGCTCGAACACACTGGTCCCCGCCTGAATCGTCCACTCCATCCGCCCATCCTGCCCGCGAACGGTCACGAATGGCGACTTCAAACGAGCCGCACTGTGCGTTGGTGACAGTTCGCGGGCCGGGGGAGGGGTCAGTCGATGTGGCGGTGGATGAGGCGGGTGAGGACGATCGCACTGCGGGTGTGGTCGACGTTGGGGGCGATCCGCACCTTCTCCAGGGCGTCCTCGAGGGCTGGGATGTTCCTGGCCCGCATGTGCACGATGGCGTCGGCGCTCCCGGTGACGGTGCCGGCGTCGACGACCTCCGGCACGCCCGACAGGATCCGCAGCAGCTCGTTGGGGGACACGGTGCCGCGGCAGAAGAGTTCGACGTAGGCTTCTGTCTGCATGCCGTCGACCGTGGGGTCGACCTGGATCGTGAACGACTGGATGACCCCGTCGGCGACGAGGCGGTCGACGCGTCGCTTCACCGCTGAGGCCGACAAGCCCACGACCGTGCCGATGTCGCCGTAGCCGGCGCGTGAGTTCTGTCGGAGCAGGTCGATGATGCCGCGGTCGAGGTTGTCCATGAGACTCAGTGTAAGCGCAATCATTGCGCGAGAAGCTGTCACTTCGCAGCATTCCTGCGCCAAACTCCGTGAAAACGCTGCGAATCGCATGCGATGATGAACGTGGCGTGCCCCCGGGCCCCTGGACCTCGTCCGCCGACCCTCGCTCGTTTGGAGGCCGACGTGTCGTCGACGCTCAACCACCCCACCCCCACCCCGCAGGACGCCACGACCGGCACCCGCGTCGCGAACCGGCGCCGGTACCTCATGTGCCGGCCGGACCGCTTCACCGTCAGCTACCGGATCAACCCCTGGATGAACCCGGACGACCCGACCGACACCTCGCTCGCTGTGTCGCAGTGGGAACAGCTGCACCAGGCCTACCTCGATCTCGGCCACCGGATCGACCTCATCGACCCGCTCGACGGCCTGCCGGACATGGTGTTCGCGGCGAACGGCGGCTTCACGCTCGACGGTATCGCCTACGGGGCGAAGTTCACCTACGAGGAGCGCATCCCCGAGGGGCCGGCCTACATGGACTGGTTCGAGGCGAACGGCTTCCGCGTCGAGCGCCCCGAGTTCGTGAACGAGGGCGAGGGAGACATCATGCTCGTAGGCGACACCATCCTCGCCGGGACCGGCTTCCGCACCGATCCCCGCAGCCACGACGAGGTGCGTCGGATCTTCGACCGCGAGGTCGTGACCCTCAACCTCGTGAACCCGAGTTTCTACCACCTCGACACCGCGATCGCCGTGCTCGACCCGGTGGCTCCCGCCGACGGCTCACCCGCGAACATCGCCTACCTGCCGACCGCGTTCGACGAGGCGAGCAACCGCATCCTCGAGCAGCGCTACCCCGACGCGATCCACGTGAGCACCGAGGACGCAGCCGTCCTGGGCCTCAACTCGATCTCGAACGGTCGCGAGGTCGTCATCGCCGCCCGCGCCGTCGGGTTCGAGCGTCAACTGCGCGAGCGCGGCTACACGCCGATCGGCGTCGACCTGTCCGAGCTGCTCCTCGGCGGTGGCGGCGTGAAGTGCTGCACGCTGGAGCTGCGCGGGTAGCCCTTCGACGAGCTCAGGGGCCGGGGTCGGTGTCGAGGGGTTGCGGGTGCCAGTGGGGCGGCGTATACCTGCACTGACCGCTTGAACCTGAGGAAGGGCACCCATGGACGCCGGAGAACGACGTGACCACGAACGCGCCAACGCAGGGCGCTCCGGCACCCTGAGCGATGCGACGGGGTTCTGGGTCGTGATCGCCTTCGCCCTGTTCGCCGGCGGCATGTGGGCGTTCGGCGAGGCGTTCCGCACGGACGTCCTGCAGGCCGTCTGGTTCATGGGTGGCATCCTCATGATCGCGCTCGCCATCTTCATCCCGGCGCACTTCGCCAGCAACAACTGACCCCCAGCCGGACGTTCGCCGACCGTTTCCTGAGCGTCCGGCCGTCCGGTCCGAGGCCGCCGATACGGTCCTGTTCAGCGCGCTACGCTGGCTGAGCAGACACGAGGACGGCACATGGATTCCACGGTGGTCATCATTCCCACCTACAACGAACGCGAGAACCTGGAGAGGATCGTCGCGCGCGTCCGTGTCGCCGCACCATCCGTCGAGGTGCTCGTGGTCGACGACAACTCACCCGACGGCACCGGAGCGATCGCCGACCGGCTCGCCGCCGAGGACGACGCGGTGCACGTGTTGCATCGCACCGGCAAGGAAGGGCTCGGCGCCGCCTACAAGGCCGGCTTCGCCTGGGCGCTCGGGCGCGGATTCGGCAACGTGGTCGAGATGGACGCCGACGGATCCCATGCCCCCGAGCAGTTGCCGGCGCTCCTCGCGGCCACCGCGGAGGCGGACGTCGTCCTCGGGTCGCGCTGGGTCCCGGGCGGCACCGTCGTCAACTGGCCCAAGCATCGCGAGGCCATCTCGCGGGTCGGCAGTGCCTACGCCCGGTTCGCGCTCCGGCTCCCCGCCCGCGACGTGACCGGCGGCTACCGTGTGTTCAGCGCTGACGCACTGCGGCGGCTGCAGCTCGACGAGGTCCACAGCCACGGCTACGGCTTCCAGGTCGACATGCTCTGGCACGCGAACCGCGCCGGTCTGCGGATCGTCGAAGTGCCGATCACCTTCACCGAGCGGACGCTCGGGGCCTCCAAGATGACGAGCGGCATCGTCGTCGAAGCCATGCTCCGCGTCACCTGGTGGGGCGTCTGCGAACTGACGGACCGCATCATCGGGCGTCGTCCTGCAGCGTCACGGGCGGCCGCCGGCTCCTGATTCGAGGCGGCGCCCGTCGGCGGGCGCCCCATCAGCTGCGGCGCGGCCCCGAGGAGATGACCGGAGCCGAGCCGATGAGGTCCTCGTCGTCGACCGCGTCGACGAGGAACGCGGCGACGTCGCAGCGAGGGATCCGGAGCGAGCTCGGCCAGCTTCCCGGCGGTGACGACACGACCGGGCGTCGGGCGTCGCTGGCCGAGAGCACGGTCGGGTGCACGATGGTCCAGTCGAGCTCCGAGCGGCGGAGGAACGCGTCCGCCTGCTCGTGATCGGCGTAGACGGTGCCGAGTCGGAGGAAGTGCGTCGCCCACCGCAGGCCGGCGGGGACGCTCCGGACCGACTCGCCGGCACCGAGCGCGGAGAGGAGGACGATTCGACGGAGGCCACGCGAGCGCATCGCATCCGTCGCGACCCGGACGGCGTTCGAGATGAGGTCGGGAGGGCTGACCTGGCGTGCCCACGGCCAGTCGGACGAACCGATGTTGCTGAGGGCGATGATCACGGCCTGCACGCCACGCATGGCCTCTTCGACGTCCTCGCTCCGCAGGGGAGACCCCTGGACGACCGTCAGGCGGTCGCCGGGGACGACGGCGGCGGGGTCTCGGACGAGCGCGGTGACCGAGTGGCCGCTGCGGAGAGCCTCGCTGATGATGAGTCGCCCGGTGCGGCCGCTCCCACCGATCACGAGGAGCTGTGCCACCGTCGCCTCCAGATCGTCGAACACCGGCCCGACGGCGCAAGTGCTGCGACCGTCGGGACGGTTCCATCGTTCCCGAAGGAGCGATAGAGGACATCGGGGACAACCCGTGGAGTGCGGCGGTGACCGCGTTCGGTCGGGAGGTCAGGCCTTCGCGGCCGCCGGCTTCCGGGCCGGAGCCTTCCGAGCGGTCGGTGCCGCGGGCTTCGCGGTGGCCGGCCGGCCGGCGCTCAGCGACGACTGCTCCGGCATCGGCTGCAGCGTCGTGAACCGCGACAGCTGGGTCACGTGGTGCGGCTGCAGCTCCTCGAGCGACGCGACACCCAGCAGCTTCATCGTGCGCACGATCTCGCCCGAGAGGATCTGGATCGCGCGGTCGACGCCCTCGCGCCCGCCGGCCATGAGCCCGTAGAGGTACGCGCGGCCGATGAAGGTGAAGCGCGCACCGAGCGCGACGGACGCCACGATGTCGGCGCCGTTCATGATGCCGGTGTCGAGGTGCACCTCGGCGTCCTTGCCCACCTCGCGCACGACGCTCGGCAGGAGGTGGAACGGGATCGGCGCGCGGTCGAGCTGGCGGCCGCCGTGGTTGGAGAGCTGGACGGCGTCCGCACCGAGGTCGACGGCGAGCTTCGCATCGGCGACCGACTGGACGCCCTTGACGATGAGCTTGCCCTTCCACTGCTCGCGGATGTACTTGACCTCGTCAGGACCGACGGTCGGGTCGAACATCGTGTCGATGAGCGCCGCGACGGTTCCCGACCAGCGGTCGAGGCTCGCGAAGGCCAACGGCTCCGTGGTGAGGAAGTTGATCCACCATGCCGGGCGGGGGAGCGCGTCCACGATGGTCTTCGGGGTGAGCGACGGCGGGATCGTCATGCCGTTGCGGACGTCGCGCAGGCGGGCGCCGCCGACGGGGGTGTCGACCGTCACGACGAGGGTGTCGTAGCCGGCTGCTGCCGCGCGGTCGACGAGCGCCATCGACCGCTCGCGCTCGCTCCACATGTAGAGCTGGAACCAGTTGCGGCCACCGGGTGCCGCCGCCTTGACGTCCTCGATCGAGGTCGTGCCCATGGTCGACAGGGTGAAGGGGATGCCCGCGGCCGCTGCGGCGGAGGCTCCCGCGCGCTCGCCCTCGGTCTGCATCATGCGGGTGAAGCCGGTGGGAGCGATGCCGAAGGGGAACGCGACGCGCTCGCCGAGGACGTCCCAGCCGGTGTCGACGTTCGCGACGTTCTTCAGGACGGCCGGGTGGAACTCGATGTCCTGGAACGCCTGCCGTGCCCGGGCCAGCGAGATCTCGCCCTCGGCGGCGCCGTCGGTGTAGTCGAAGGGCGCCGTCGGCGTGACCTTCTTCGCGATCGTGCGCAGGTCGCTGATGGTGGTGGCGGCCGCCAGGCGTCGCCGACGGGCGTTGAACTCCGGCTTCTTGAACTGCATGAGCGGCAGGAGGTCGTGGGGCTTGGGGATGCGGCGTTCAACCATGGTCTGTCTCTTCTTTCCGCGAACTGTCGCTTGAGGTGGGTGTCGAGGGGTGCGGACTGTCGTCTTCTGACAGTTCGCGAGCCTGGTAGTAGTTGGTGATGTGGGAGCGGACGGACTGGCGGGCCAGCTCGGCGTCGGCGTGGCGGATCGCCTCCACGATGCCCCGGTGCTCGGCGCGCAGGCGGTCGGCGGTGGCTGACCACGACGCCAGTTGTGGGACACCGGCCAGGACGTAGCGCTCGATGGAGTCGCGGAGGCCCGACATCGTGGCGACGAGGACCTGGTTGCCCTCCGCCTCGGCGAGCGACAGGTGGAACTGCGCGTCGAGGGCGAGGAACTCGGCCTCCGTGAGGGTGGGCTGGTCCATCGCGTCGAGCAGGGACTCGGGGTGCGTGAGATCGGGGACGGCCGCTTCGGCACGCGACGCCAGACTGTGGACGACCGCGGTCTCGATCACGAGCCTGGTGTCGACCACGTCCTGGACGGCGAAGCCCTGCGCGGCGACCTGGAGCCGCATGAGGGTGGCCATGCCACCGGACGGCGTGGCGACGATGATCGCGCCGGCGGTGGGGCCGGATCCCGTGTGGGTGCGGATGAGCCCCAGGACCTCGAGGACGCGGATCGCCTCGCGGACACTGGACCGACCGACGCCGAGGTCGATCGCGAGCTGACGTTCGCCGGGCAGGCGGTCGCCGGGGGTGAGGACACCGCTGAGGAGGTCCGACTCGATGCGGGCGAGCACGACCTCCCAGGCCCTGGGCTCCGCCGCTGCGGTGGCGGGCTGCGTCGCCGTGGCCGCTGCCGGCGCGGCCGTCGCTGGTGCGTTCATCGATCCTCCTTCGACACTGCGGTGTGGTCAGACCACAAACCCTACCTCTTGAACCGATTCAACGCGAGCCCCAACCACAGATTTTTCTGCGCTGGGACATCGACGGACGTCGACGCCCGTCTCAGGTGCGGAGGACGATGTTCTCCGGCTCCTCGTCGGCCAACAGGTGTTCGATCTGTCGACGCAGGAGACGCGCCATCCGCGGCAGCATGGCGCTCGTCGCGCCCCCGATGTGCGGGGAGACGAGCACGTTCGGCAAAGACCAGAGCGGGTGGTCGGCGGGCAGCGGTTCAGGGTCGGTCACGTCGAGCGCGAGTCGGATGCGACCGCTCGTCGCGTGCTCCACGAGTGCGTGGGTGTCGGCGACCGGGCCGCGGGCGACGTTCACGACGAGGGCGTCGTCGGGCAGAGCCGCCAGGAAGTCGTCTCCGATCAAGCCGCGGGTGCCGTCGGTGAGCGGGACGACGACGATGACGATCTCAGCGTGCGGCAGGAGTCCGGGCAGTTCGTCGATGCCGTGGATCGGCCCCCGCTCGTCCTCCCGCGCGCTCGACGCGACCCGGGTGACCTCGACCTCGAACGGGAGCAGCCGCTCCTCGATGGCCGCACCGACCCCGCCGTACCCGATGAGGAGCACGCGGCGGTCGGCGAGGCTCGGGCGCTGGCTCTGCAGCCACTCGCCCGTCCGCTCGGCGCGCACGAAGTCCGGGATGCCCCGCTGCGAGGCGAGGATGAGTCCCACCGTGAGCTCCGCGGTCGAGGCCTCGTGCACGGTCGCCGCGTTGGCGAGGGTGATGCCGGCCGGGAGGAGGTCCGCGAGGCCGTCGTAGCCGATCGACTGCACCTGGACGAGCTTCGGCGTCACCGCGGCGACGTTCGCGAGCGGCTTGTTCGAGCCGAGGTAGACGGGCACGACGAGGTCGATGTGCTCGACCGGCGGTTCGGTGCGCAGATCCCATTCGACGAACTCGACGCCCTCGGGGAGGGGGCCTTGCGACAGCACCTCCTCGCGCAGGTCGGCGGGCAGGCTGACGATGAGTGGAGAAGCGGTCATGCTGCGACGCTACCGGCTGACGGACGTGGAGCCGGCAGGCTTGCGCGGCTCGTAGTGGGTCGGCTCGAAGGAACGGGCGACGAGGGCGCGCAGGGTCTCGAGGTCGCCGTCGATGATCCCCACCGCCCTGGCCTGGACGAGGACGTTCCCCAACGCCGTCGCTTCGACCGGGCCGGCGATGACGGGGATCCCCGCTCGGTCGGCCGTCAGCTGGCACAGGAGCGTGTTCTGCGATCCGCCGCCGACGACGTGGATCGCGCGCACCTGGACCCCGGACAGCTCGGAGGCCGTGTGGACCGCATCCGCGAACGCCTGCGCCAGGCTCTCGATGATGCACCGGACGAACTCGGCACGGGACTGCGGGACCGCCCGCCCGTGCTCGATGAGGAACTCGGCGATGCGCGCCGGCAGGTCGCCGGGGGCGAGGAACCGGGGGTCGTTCGCATCGAACACCGAGACGGGTGCGTCGACCGCGGCGGCCTGGGCGATGAGCCCGGGCAGGTCGATCGTCTCGCCACCGCGCTCCCAGGTGCGCACCGATTCGCTCAGGAGCCAGAGTCCCATCACGTTGTGCAGGAAGCGGGTGCGTCCGTCGACGCCGCCCTCGTTCGTGAAGTTCGCCGCTCGACTCGCCTCGGTGAGGACCGGGCGTTCGAGCTCGACCCCGACGAGTCCCCAGGTGCCGCACGAGATGTAGGCGGCGTCCGGGGTCGTCATCGGGACGGCGACGACCGCCGAGGCCGTGTCGTGTGAACCGATGGCAGTGACGGGTGTGGACGAGGGCAGGCCGACCTCGGCGGCGACCGCTTCGAGGAGCGTCCCGATGCGATCGCCCGGCTGGACGATGGGCGGGAGGACGGCCGCCGGGATGCCGAGTCGGGTGAGGAGTCCGGCGTCCCACCTGGTCGGTTCGCCGGCGCGGACGAGGCCGGTGGTCGACGCGTTGGTGGCCTCGGCGACGCGGGCACCGGTCAGCCAGTGCGCGATGAGGTCGGGCACCAGGAGCGCGGTGTCGGCGACGTCGAGCATGCCGGCGTCGCGCTCGGTCGCGAGCTGGTAGACGGTGTTGAACGGCAGGAACTGCAGGCCGTTCACGCGGTAGAGGTCGGCGAAGGGGACCGTTCCG
The DNA here is from genome assembly GCF_014841195.1 of Plantibacter sp. CFBP 8798. Lineage (NCBI taxonomy): Bacteria > Bacillati > Actinomycetota > Actinomycetes > Micrococcales > Microbacteriaceae > Plantibacter > Plantibacter sp. CFBP 8798. Next base: position 999,774 of record NZ_JACYTS010000003.1, on the reverse strand, counting down.
TGGACCGCCTCGACGCCTGCCGCCGTCCGTTCGTCGCGGTAGTGGAACGGTGCGCCGAGGAGGCGCCCCTGCCGGAGGAGGCCGTAGTCGACCGCCCACGAGTCGATGCCGATGCTCGCGAGGTGTGGCTCCTGCTTCGCTGCGCCCGACAGCCCCGCGATGATCGAGCGGTACAGCTCGAGGATGTTCCAGTGCAGGCCGTCCGGCGTGCGGACGGGCGTGTTCGGGAACCGGGCGACCGGCACGAGGCGCAGCTCGCCGGGGCCGACGTGGCCGAGCATGACCCGCCCGCTCGTGGCCCCGAGGTCGACCGCCGCGACGGTGCCGCTCCGGCCTGCCGCACTCATCGCAGGAAGGCTGCGGCCACGCCCGCGTCGACGGGGATGTGCAGTCCGGTCGTGTGGCTGAAGTCGCTCGTGCAGATCGCGAAGACCGCGTTCGCGACGTTCTCGGGGACGACCTCGCGCTTGAGGATGGTGCGCTGCGCGTAGAACTTGCCGAGGTCCTGCTCGTCGATGCCGTACGTCTTCGCGCGGTTCGCGCCCCAGCCCGAGGCGAAGATGCCGGAGCCGCGGACGACGCCGTCGGGGTTGATGCCGTTCACCTTCACACCGTACTCGCCGAGCTCTGCCGCGAGGAGGCGGACCTGGTGGGCCTGGTCGGCCTTCGTCGCGGAGTAGGCGATGTTGTTCGGGCCGGCGAACACGGAGTTCTTCGACGAGATGTAGACGATGTCGCCGCCGAGCTTCTGGTCGATGAGCACGCGTGCGGCGGCCTTCGAGACGAGGAACGAGCCCTTCGCCATGACGTTGTGCTGGAGGTCCCAGTCGGCCTCGGTGGTCTCGAGGAGCGACTTCGACAGCGAGAGGCCCGCGTTGTTGACGACGAGGTCGAGTCCACCGAAGGCGATGACGGTCTCGTCGATCGCGGCTTGGACAGCGGCTTCGTTCGAGACGTCGGCGGCGATCCCGATGGCGACGTCGGTGTTGCCGAGCTCGGCCGCCGCCGCCTGCGCCTTCTCCAGCGAGAGGTCGGCGATCGCGACGACCGCGCCCTCCGCGACGAGACGCGTGGCGATGGCCTTGCCGATGCCGGATGCGGCACCGGTGACGAGCGCGATCCGGGTCGCGAGCGGCTTCGGCTTCGGCATCCGTTGCAGCTTCGCCTCCTCGAGTGCCCAGTACTCGATCGCGAACTTCTCGGCCTCGTCGATCGGCGCGTACGTGGAGAGTCCCTCGGCCCCTCGCATGACGTTGATGGCGTTGACGTAGAACTCGCCGGCGACGCGGGCGGTCTGCTTGTCCTTGCCGAAGCTGAACATGCCGACGCCGGGGACGAGGACGATGAGGGGGTCGGCGCCGCGGATCGCCGGGCTGTCGGCCGTGGCGTGGCGGTCGTAGTAGGCCTGGTAGTCCTCGCGGTAGGCCTCGTGCAGGGTGCCGAGGCGCTCGATGACCTCCTCGACGCTCGCCGTGGCGGGCAGGTCGACCGTGAGTGGCTTCACCTTGGTGCGGAGGAAGTGGTCGGGGCAGCTCGTGCCCAGTGCGGTGAGACGCGGGTGCTCCGCCGAGGCCAGGAAGTCGAGGACCTCGGGGCTGTCGGTGAAGTGGCCGACGACGGGGCGGTCGGCGGAGGCGAGCCCGCGGATGGTGGGCGCGAGGGCCGCCGCCTTCGCACGACGCTCGGCCTCGGGCAGGGCTGCGTAGCCGTCGAGCGGCGGACCGAAGGGCTCGGGGCGGGAGTTCGTCTCGATGTAGGCGGCCGCGGTGTCGATGATCCACAGCGAGTTCGCCTCGGCCTCGTCGGAGGTGTCGCCCCAGGCGGTGATGCCGTGCCCGCCGAGGATGGTTCCGATGGCCTGCGGGTTGTCGGCCTTGATGGCAGCGATGTCGAGGCCGAGCTGGAAGCCGGGGCGACGCCACGGGACCCACACGACCTTGTCGCCGAAGATCTTCGCGGTGAGTTCGGGGCCGTCGGCGGCGGTCGCGATGGCGATGCCGGAGTCGGGGTGCAGGTGGTCGACGTGGGCCGCGTCGACGAGGCCGTGCATGGCGGTGTCGATCGACGGGGCCGCGCCACCCTTGCCGTGCAGGGTGTAGTCGAAGGCGGCGACCATCTCGTCCTCGCGGTCGAGGCCGGGGTAGACGTCCTGCAGGGCGCGCATGCGGTCGAGGCGGAGGACCGCGAGACCCTCGGGCTTCAGCGTGCCGAGGTCGCCGCCGGAGCCCTTGACCCAGAGGAGCTCGACCGGCTCGCCCGTGACGGGGTCGATCTCGGTGCCCTTGGCCGAGGTGTTGCCGCCGGCGTAGTTGGTGTTCTTCGGGTCGCTCCCGAGGCGGTTGCTGCGGGCGATGAGCTCGGCAGCGGTTGGGTTCACGGACATTCGCACTCCTTCGTCGGGGCACGTCCGTGCCCGGTGTTCAATCGTGTTAAGTATGACAAGAAGTCACAGATGTCGCAATGGCCGATGTCCCGATCTCAGGAGAACCTCGGCGCGTTGCGGTCGGCGCGGAGCGACGCGCGCGGTGACTCCTGAGAACGGGACGTGCGGGGCCTGGTGCTCAGAGGAGTTCGACGGCGTCGCGGTAGGCGTCGAGCGCGGGGTCGGCGGGGTCGAGTTCCGTGACGAGGAGGTCGATGTCCGCCAGGGCGAAGCCGACCGCCATCGCGCGCTGCCCCAGCTTCGAGGACGCGGCGACGAGGATCGTCTCGTCGGAGGCTCGGGCGAACGCCTGCTTGACCTGCGCTTCTTCGAGGGTGACCTCCGAGCTGCCGACGGTCGGGTCGATGGCGGCGGCCGACAGGAAGAAGCGCCGGTAGAGCACCGACGACGCCGCTTGGCAGGCGATGGGGCCGATGAAGCTATCGGTCCGCGACTCGGCTTGGCCGCCGACGAGGATCGCGGTGACCTCGCGGTTCGCGCCGGCGAGGAGGAAGTTCGGGTAGGAGTTGGTCGCCACCGTGAGGGTCGACTCGCCGAGCAGTCGACTGATGCCGCCGGCCGTGCTGGAGGCGTCGATCGCGATCGCGCCGTCCGTCGGGATGAGCGACCGGAGCTTCTCGACGATGGCGCCCTTCTCGCGGACACCCGTCGCGGACCGTTCGGTGAAGGTCCTCGGTCGCAGGGTCGGGATCGCCCCGCCGCGGACGCGCCGAACCAGGCCGAGCTGCTCGAGGTCGGCGAGGTCGCGTCGCACGGTCATCGAGGACACGTCGAGCTCCGCAGCCGCGTCGTCGAGGCGGATGCTGCCGTCGCGTTCGAGGATCGCCGTCAGTCGGGTCCGTCGTTCCTCGGCGCCGAGCGTGCCGGTCGTGGCCATGCCGCCCCCTGTCCATCGGTGTCGGACGTGTCCGTTCGTGTCCGTCTCAACAGGATGTCACAGCGGGGGAGGGCATCGGTCTGGTTCACAATTCAGGAGGCGTCCGGCGCGTTGGTCGAGCGACGCGGCGTGGCGTGCGCGACGGGCCGCGAGCGTCCTGAGTTACGGACCGCCGTGCATCACGAGCGCACGGGTGATTCAGGAGGCGGCGTCGATGAGCGTCTCGGCGGCGCGACGAGCGTGCAACGCGGCCTCGGGGGAGCCGGTGATGGCGGCGGTGGTCTGGGCGCCCTCGGCGAGGATCGCGAGCTGGGGGGCGAGCGATGCCGGAGCGCCGGCGTCGGCGACGAGGTCGGCGACGTAGTCCTGGAAGGACGCCTTGTGTTCGCGGGTGATGGTGGCGACCGCCGGCGAGACGCCCCCGAGCTCCCCGAAGGCGTTGATGAACCCGCAGCCGCGGAACGAGTCGTCACTGAACCAGCCGGCCAGGTAGTCGTAGATCGCGAGGAGTCGGTCGCGGGGCGTCTCGGCGTCGTCCACGAGCGCGCTGACGCCGGAGGTCCAGAGCTCGTGTCGGCGCTCCATGACCGCGAGGACGATGTCCTCCTTGCTCGGGAACGCCGAGTACAGGCGCTTCAACGACACGCCGGCCGCCGAACGCAGTTCGTCCATGCCGACGGACTGGATGCCCTTCGCGTAGTACAGGCGGTCGGCGGCGTCGACGATGATGTCGCGCACGGAGGCCGGTGTCGCGGGTGCGGCCGCCGGGCTCGGCGACGCGATCGTCATCGTCTGTTCGCTGGTCATTCCATCAGTGTACTTGCATTGAGAACGATCGTTCCCTATGCTGATGAACACCGAAGAGAACGATCGTTCTCAAATCGGGGCGTGGAACCGGGCGACGAGTCCGGACGCCGAAGACGAAAGGAATCGAACCATGTCGTTCATCACCGTCGGAACCGAGAACAGCACGTCCGTGGAGCTCTACGTCGAGGATCACGGCAGCGGCCAGCCCGTTGTCCTCATCCACGGCTACCCCCTCGACGGCTCGTCGTGGGAGAAGCAGACCGCGGTGCTCCTCGACGCCGGCTACCGCGTCATCACCTACGACCGCCGCGGCTTCGGCAAGTCCTCCAAGCCCACCGAGGGCTACGACTACGACACCTTCGCCGCCGACCTCAAGGCCGTCGTCGACGGGCTCGACCTCCACGACGCGGTCCTCGTCGGCTTCTCGATGGGCACCGGCGAGGTCGGTCGCTACCTCGGCACCTACGGCTCGGAGCGCGTCGCGAAGGCCGTCTTCCTCGGATCGCTCGAGCCCTACCTGCTGCAGACCGACGACAACCCGACGGGTGTCCCGCAGGACGTGTTCGACGGGCTCCTCGAGGCCGTCACCGACGACCGCTACGCGTTCTTCACGAGCTTCTTCGAGAACTTCTTCAACACGGACGAGAATCTCGGCTCGCGCCTGAGCGAGGAGGCGCTGCGGGCCAACACGCAGCTCGCCTACAACGCGTCGCCGTACGCCTCGGTCGCTGCGCAGCCGACCTGGCTGACCGACTTCCGGGCCGACGTCGCGAAGATCGACGTCCCGTCGCTCATCGTGCACGGCACCGGCGACCGCGTCCTGCCGATCGACTCCACCGGTCGCGTGTTCGCGAAGGCGCTGCCCTCCGCCGAGTACGTCGAGATCGAGGGCGCGCCGCACGGCATGCTCTGGACCCACTACCGCGAGGTCAATGAGCAGCTGCTCGCCTTCCTCGCGAAGTAGACGGCTCTGTCGGTTCGCAATTCAGGTCCGTTCCGGCGCGTCGGCGAACTCGGCCGGCGCGCCCGGGGTGACACGCCGCGCGCGTCCTGAGTTGTGAACGCCCGAAGCCCCGCGACCGGGATGGTCGCGGGGCTTCGTCGTGCTCGAGTGCGCCTAAGCGCCCCAGCTCGCCTGGGTCCCGCCGACGCGCTCCTCGGCGATCTGCTGCTGGTAGCCCGAGGCCAGGTAGGCGCTGAACGGATCGGCCGGCAGGCCGCGGCTCTCGCGCCAGGCGGCGAGCGGCCCGCGGACGTCGGTGTAGAACGCGTCCATGAGGATGCCGTTCGCGCCGAGGACATCGCCGGCCTCCTGTGCCGCGGTCAGTGCGTCGCGGTCGACGAGCAGTGCGCGCGCGGTCATCTCCTGCACGTTCAGCACCGAGCGGATCTGCCCGGGGATCTTGTCCTCCACGTTGTGGCACTGGTCGAGCATGAACGCGACCGGCGAGTCGTCGTCGAGGCCGCCGCCGCGGACGACCTCGTAGAGGATCCGGAACAGCTGGAACGGGTCGGCTGCACCGACGATGAGGTCGTCGTCGGCGTAGAAGCGCGAGTTGAAGTCGAACGAGCCGAGTTTCCCGAGGCGCAGGAGCTGGGCGACGATGAACTCGATGTTCGTGCCAGGCGCGTGGTGCCCGGTGTCGAGGCAGACGAGGGCCTGGTCGCCGAGCTGGGCCACCTGGGCGTAGGACGTTCCCCAGTCGGGGACATCGGTGTGATAGAACGCCGGCTCGAAGAACTTGTACTCGAGCACGAGTCGCTGCTCCTCGCCGAGGCGGGCGTAGATCTGCTGGAGCGAGTCGGCCAGGCGGTCCTGCCGGCCGCGGATGTCCTGCTGGCCCGGGTAGTTACTGCCGTCGGCGAGCCAGATCTTGAGGTCCTGCGAGCCGGTCGCGTGCATGACGTCGATGCAGGCGAAGTGGTGGTCGATCGCCTTCTGACGGATCGCCGGGTTGCTGTGGGTCAGGCTGCCGAACTTGTAGTCCTCATCCTGGAAGGTGTTCGAGTTGATCGTGCCGAGCGCGACGCCGTGGTCCTCGGCGTAGCGACGGAGTGCGCTGAAGTCGTCCACGAGGTCCCACGGGATGTGGAGTGCGACCTTCGGTGCGAGGGCGGTGAACTCGTGCACCTTGGCGGCGTCGGCGATCTTCTCCTCCGGCGTCCGCGGGGTGCCGGGCGTCGTGAACACCTTGAAGCGGGTGCCGGAGTTGCCGAACGCCCAGGAGGGGAGTTCGATGGCCTGCTTCTCGAGCAGCGGGGTGATGGTGTCGAAACTGGTCATGGTCACTTCTCTGTGCGTGTTCCGGTGGTCTGGGGCGCGTTCACGGCGCTGGTTGCAGCATACGTGAATCGTTTCAACGTCGCTACTCGTGGAGGGCGGCGAGCTGATCTTCGAGGTGGAACACCTCGGCGAGCTGGAGGAAGCCCTGGTCCGGCGGGAGGTCGAGGTCGACGAAGAACTCGCCCATCTCGGCCTGCCAGCGCGCGTTGACCTCGGTCTCGGCCATGCCGGCCTGGGCTGCTTCGAGGGATGCCGTCTCGAAGTATCCGATGAGGAGGCCGTCGTCGCGGACGAAGAGCGAGTAGTTGTGCCAGCCCGTGTCGGCGAGGGCCTGCAGCATGTCCGGCCAGACGGCGGCATGGCGTTCGCGGTACTCCGCAAGGCGTTCGGGTTTGACCTGGAGCTGGAAGCACACGCGGTGCAGAAGTCGGGCACTCGTCATCGAGGCGTACCTTTCGGTTCGGTGTCACGGACACTCTGAATCGATTCAGAGGATCGCAAGCAGCGTATCCGGGCGATCGGCCGCGGGTCAACGGACCGACTGTCCGGATGTCTGAAGGTCTGGACAGGGTGCATCGACCGTTCGACGGTCAGGGCGCGCCCGTCGTCCGCGCCGATCACCCCTGGACACCTCGGAGCGAACTCCCTAGCGTGGACCCATGGCTGCCGATGACGCGCCACCCGATGCACCCACGATCGACGGTTCCGACGGTTCGGAGGAGACGACCGTCGCCTCGGAGAGCCCGCGCTGGCGTCGCGACGTCGCGGTGTTCCTGTCCGGACAGACGGTCTCGCTGTTCGGCTCGATGCTCGTGCAGTACGCGATCATGTGGCACCTGACGCTCGAGACGAAGTCCGGAGTCGTGCTCGCGTTCGCCGCCGTCGCGGGGTTCCTGCCGCAGGCGATCGTGTCGATCTTCGGCGGGGTGTGGGCCGACCGTATGAACCGCAAACTGCTCATCATCGCGGCCGACGGCTCGATCGCCATCACGACCCTCGCGCTCGCGATCTTCCTCATCAACGGCGCCGCCGACCTCTGGCTCATCTTCCTCACGCTCGCGATCCGCTCGGTCGGCGCGGGCATCCAGATGCCGGCGGTCTCCGCGCTCATCCCGCAGATCACGCCGACCGACAAGCTCATGCGGGTCAACGGCATCAACGGCTCCATCCAGTCGGCCATGATGCTCGTCGCCCCGGCTGCGGCCGGCGCGCTGTACGCGAGTGCGTCGCTCGTCGCGATCTTCTTCGTCGACGTCGTCACGGCCGCCATCGGGATCGGGCTGCTGCTGCTCGTACCGGTGCGGACGCTCGTGCGGTCGGGCGAGCGCCCCGGCTACTTCGCCGACCTCACCGAGGGCGTGCGCTACGTCTGGCGCCACGGCTTCGTGCGCTGGCTGCTCATCCTCTTCGCGATCGTGTTCCTGTTGGTCGTCGCGCCGTCCTACCTCACGCCGCTCATGATCGCCCGCACCTTCGGCGACGAGGTCTGGATGCTCACCGTGAACGAACTCGCCTTCAGCGTCGGCATGGTCGGCGGCGGAGCGATCATCGCGATCTGGGGTGGCACCAAGAACCGCGTGCTCCTCATCGTCGGGTCCTCGGTGGTGTTCGGGGCGCTGTCCATCGGGCTCGGACTCTCGACCAACCTCTGGGTCTTCTTCGGCTTCATGTTCCTGCTCGGGATCGCTGTGCCGTTCTTCTCGACGACGTCGATGACCCTGCTGCAGGAGCGCGTCCAACCGGAGCGGCAGGGTCGCGTGTTCGGCTTCGTCGGCATCGTCATGGCGGTGTCGATGCCCCTCGGGATGATCGTGTTCGGACCGCTCGCCGACGTCGTGTCCGTCGAACTGCTCCTCGTCGTCGCCGGTGTGCTCACCTTCGTGGTGCTCGCCGTCGCCGTGCTCGTACCGTCCGGGCGACGGGCGATGGCCGAGGTGACGAAGCAGCCGTGATCCGCTCCGGTCGTCCGATCAGGGGAGCTGCGCCGAGTAGCCCTCGCGGTAGGTGGGGTAACGGTAGGTGAATCCGGTGTCGCGGAGGGCGGCTGCCATGATGCGCTTGCCGCGGTGCGGTTCTTCCGGGGTGCGACCGGCGTCGTCGAGCGTCGGGGGAGCGACGCCGAGTCGATCGGCGAGGAAGTCGGCCACCGTCGACAGCAGGACCGGCTCCTCGTCGATGCCCGCCACGACCGGCGGGAGTGATGCCGCCGACAGGTCGAGCAGGTGCACGATCACGCCCGCGGCGTCGTCGCGGTGGATGCGATTGGTCCAGCCGGAGGGCCGGGTGACACGGCCGTCGCGGACCTGGTCGACGAACATCGTGGACGTCGGACCGTAGAGGCCGCCGAAGCGGATGGCGCTCGCCTCGGGCACGGCGGCGAGGGCGGCCTCCTCCGCGGCGAGCAGCGCGCGTGCGGTGCCGGTGGTCGGGACGGCCGGCGTGGTGTCGTCGATCGTCTCCCCGCCGTCCTCGCCCCACACCGCGGTCGACGACACGAACAGGATGCGAGGCGGGGTGCCGGGGAGTACGGCGACCGCGCTCACGAGATGTCCGACACCGTCGCGGTAGAGGGCGTCATAGGCCTCGACCGAGCGTGCCCGCGGCGCAAGGGCCACCACGATCGCCGTCGTGTCCGCAGGAAGGTCGGGGGCGGAGGTCGTGAGGTCGCGGAGCTGGAGGGTGAAGCGCCCCTCGACGAGCTCGGGGACCGGGGTCGACTCGGGTGCCGGGGTCGACTCGGGTGCCGGGGTCGACTCGGGTGCCGTGCGCTTCACGCCGACGATGTCCTCGCCTCGGGCCAAGAGCCTCCCGGCGACGTCCGAGCCGAGCTGTCCGAGTCCCACGATCACGACGGTCATCGCTCCACCGTACCCGGCGCCAGGGGTGAGAATGGTGGGATGAGTGCTGCGGGGGAGTTCATCGACACGGCGCTCCAATACGAGGGCGACGGCTACCGGGCAGCGGACGTCGCCGAGCGCCTCGGCGATGGGCTCCGGTCCTACGGTTCATCCGTCGGGGCCGTGCGCGGGACCGTGCGCGACGCCCTCCGGAAGTTCCGCGGACTGGAGCACGACGAGCTGGCAGCCCTCGCCTCGGAGCTGTGGGCCGTGCCGGTCTTCGAGCGTCGGCTCGCCGCGATCGTCCTCCTGCAGTCGAGCGTCGCGGTACTCAGGCACACCGACCTGACGAGGATCGAAGGCTTCGTCCGCGCCGGTCGGGTTCCCCAGCTCGCCGACCCGCTGGCCACCGACGTCATCGGACCGCTCCTGGAACGCCTCGACGGGACGGCCCGAGCCAAGGCCGAGACCGTCCTCGACCGGTGGATGCAGGACGAGCCCTGGTTGCGACGGGCGGCACTACTCGTCCCGATCCGCGAGCTCGGTGCGGGTGGTGGCGATGTCGATCGTGCCACCCGTCGGCTCGCCGTCGCCCTGGACGGGTTGCAGCGGCCGGCGCCGATCGCCGTGGTCGAGCCCGCTGTGGAGCGTCTTCGCGCCGTGCTCTGATCCGTCCGGTCGGACTGCCCTTCGACAGGCTCAGGCACCGAATTGGGCTCAGGGACCGGGGTCATACCTGGCGGAAGTCGATCCCCAGCAGGCTCGCCGCAGCCCGGTAGTCCGCCGCCCGGTGTCCGAGTGACAGCGACCAGTGGTGACCGATACCGGTCGCGCTCCACTCGTCCACCCAGACACCCGGGTCACGCCCGAAGTCGACACGGCTCGTCGTGTTGCCGATCGCGAGCAGCGGGCCGGGGACGACCTCGCCCTCCGACGCGACGAAGGCGAGCGAGCCGTCGCGGTCCTGCCCCAACCCGAGCAGCGTGACCGGCCCGTGCCGCACGTCGAACTCGACGCTCACACCCCAGCCGCGCTTGCCGTGATAGACCCCGAGCCCGCGCAGCAGCGGGTCGCGTGAGCTGACGGCGAGGTGCGCCGGTCCGTCGTGTCCCATCTCGACGACCTCGTCCTCGAAGTCCAGCGCCTGGATCTCGCAGAACGACCCACCGGCGCCGACGACCTGGGTCGCGAGCTGTGCGACCGTCGTCCGCAGCTCGTACTCGCCGGTCGTGGGGATGCCGCGAGCGGTGAGGAGGGACGCGCCGAGGATCATCCCGGCGCCGAGTCGCTCGTGCTGTTCGCCGTCGCGACCGCGGTGGTAGTAGGCGAGGCTGTCGAGCGCGAACTCCTCGACGAGCCGGTCGAGCCCGACCGATACCTTCGCTCCCCACGCGAAGTCGTCCTCGACCACCGTGTCGTCGAGGGTGAAGATCTCCCTGGCGAGGGCCATGCGGTCGGCGACCTCGGCGTCGGTCACGTCGTCGACGAGGACGCGGAGGTCGTCGAACTCCAGGACCTCGACGTGCGAGCCGAAGGTGGTCGGCAGCAGGGTGAGGTCGGTGGAGACGTCGAGCATGCCGGGGTAGACGTGGCCCATGAGGCCGTGGCGGGCGTGACGGAGGGCTGCGCGGACGTGCGCCGCCCGGATCCACTGCGAGATCCGGTCCCACGCCGACTCCTGACGCAGCCAGCCCGACACCGAGCGGAACGGGATGCCCGCCCGACGGAAGACGTTGCCGACCTCGGGTACCGGGCACTGCCCGCAGTAGGCGAGCCAGGCACCGGTGTCGAAGCTCGCGTGGTCCATCCGCTCGGTCGGCTGCAGGTCGATGACGAGGACCGGGGTGTTCGCGCGCTGGGCGATCGGCAGGACCATCGAGGAGGTGAGGTAGGTGGTGAGGAACAGGACGATGAGGTCGCAGTCGCCCTGTCGGAGCTGTTCCGCCGCGGCGTCGCCCTCCTGCGCGTCCGAGATGAAGCCGACGTCGACGACCTCGGCGTCCATTTGCTGGAAGCGTTCCGAGACGTACCGGGCCGACGCCTGGAGCTGGGGGAGCAACTCCGGGAACTGCGGCCAGTAGGTGCCGAGGCCGCCGGCGACGAGGCCGATGCGGGGCTTCCGCCGTGCCTTCGGGGTGAGGAGCGGGTGGACGGCTGCTGCAGTGTGGGTCATCGTCGATCCTTGGTGGGTGCGGGTACGGGGTATTTAATCGATTAAATACTGCTGACGACTGTACCCGGGCGTCACCGCCGCGTCCAGCCTCGCCGCTGCTCAGGCCGGCAGGGGAGCGGACTCGCGGACGACGAGATGCGGCTCGAGCGTCCGCGTGACGTGCTCGTGTGCCGCGCGGTCGGCGCCCAGCTCGGCCAGGAGGATCTCGACGGCCACGCGCCCGAGTTCGTCCTTCGGCTGCTCGACCGTGGTGAGCGGCACCCGCCCGTCGGCCGCGAGCGCGAGATCGCCGTAGCCGACCACCGACACCTCGTCGGGCACCGTGAGGCCGCCGTCGTCCAACCCCCTGATGACGCCGAGCGCGAGTTGGTCGTTCGTGCAGAACACGCCGGTCGGACGCGGTGTCGCCGCCGCGATCCGACGACCTGCGATGCGCCCCGCGTCGACGGTCATCTCGTCCACGGTGACCTCGCGGAGGTCGTCGGGGTCGCGACCGGCCGCGATGAACGCGTTCCGGGCACCCTCGCGTCGATCGGCGCACTGCGGGATCGCCAGGTCGCCGTTCACGAGCACGATCGACCTATCGGACGCCGGGTCGGGACTGGCGAGCAGGTGGGCGACCGCCAGCTCCCCGCCGTGCACGTCGTCGATCGCGACGGAGCAGCCGGTGCCCTCGGGGGCGGTGCGGTCCATCAGCACGAGGCGGCTGCCGACCCGTCGCAGCTGGGCCAGTCGGGAGGCGTCGGCCGTCAACGGAGCGACGAGTGCGCCGGCAGCCCGGTGCTCGGCGAGCATCTCGAAGTGCCGGAGTTCGAGGTCCGGGTCGTCGTGGCTCACGCAGAGCGCGACCGTGTAGCCGTGCTCGGCCGCGGCCTCGGTGACCCCGCGGGCGATCGCCGAGTAGAACGGGTTCGCGATGTCGGGGATGACGAGGCCGATGAGCCGGTTCGTGCCCTGTCGCAGGGTGGCGGCGGCACGGTTGGGGACGAAGTCGAGTTCCTCGATCGCGGCGAGCACGCGCTCGCGCGTGGCGGGGGCGACGATCTCGGGGCGGTTGAGCGTGTTGGAGACGGTCGCGTTCGAGACGCCGGCGAGTCTGGCGACGGCGGCGAACCCGATGTCGTGCTTCGCCATGCTGCCCTCCGCTTCCTCTCCGAGCGTACCGGCGCGACCTTCGTCCCGTTCTCAGGACTCCTTCGGTGTGGTGGGGCGATCTCCACCCGACACGCCGCGGAAGTCCTGAGAACGGTCCGGAGGCGACCGCTACGGGAGGGTGTGGCCCGCGGCGGTGAAGAGGCGGTACCACTCCTCGCGTGACAGCGTCACGTCGGAACCTGCGGCCGCTTCCTGGACGCGCGACGGCTTGGTGGTGCCGAGCACGACCTGGATGTTCGCGGGGTGCCGGGTGATCCACGCGGTCGCGATGCCGGACGGCGTCACGCCGTGTGCGGCTGCGAGCTCGTCGAGCACGTCGTTCAGTTCCGCGTAGTGCTCGCGGTCGCCGATGAAGACGCCCGTGAAGAAGCCGGCCTGGAACGGCGACCACGCCTGCAGGGTCATGCCGGTCAGGCGGCTGTAGTCGAGCATCCCGTTGTCGCGGTCGATCGACTGGTCGAGGCCGGCCATGTTCGCGGCGACGCCCGACGCGATGATCGGGGCGTGGGTGATGCTCAGCTGCACCTGGTTGACGATGAGCGGCTGCTCGACGGAGCCCTTCAGCAGCTCGACCTGCGCCGGCGTGTGGTTGGAGACACCGAAGTTCCGGACCTTGCCCGCGGCCTGCAGGGTGTCGAACGCCGACGCTACCTCTTCCGGCTCGACGAGGCTGTCGGGGCGGTGCAGGAGCAGGAGGTCGAGGTAGTCCGTCTTGAGGGCGGCGAGCGACTCGTCGACGGTGCGGAGGATGTGCTCCTCCGAGAAGTCGAAGAAGCCTTTGCGGATGCCGACCTTCGACTGGATGAGCACCTGCTCGCGCTCGGCGGCGGTGAGGGTGACGGCGTCGCCGAAGCGGCGTTCGCAGCCGTGACGCTCGGAGCCGTAGATGTCGGCGTGGTCGAACACGGTGACGCCAGCGTCGCGTGCGGTGTGGAACAGGGTGCGGATGGCCTCGTCGTCGAGGGCCTCGATCCGCATGAGGCCGAGGACGATGCTGGACGCGGTCAGGTCGGTCTGGGGCAGGGGGATGGTCTTCATCCGACCATCCTGGCCGAACCCACCGGTGGTCTGCCTAGGATTGACGACATGTTCGTGTTGTCGTTGCTGCTCATCGTCCTCACGATCATCGCGCTCATCGACGTGGTGGGTCAGCCCGAGCCCGTCGTGCGTAACCTGCCCAAGATCGTGTGGGTGCTGCTCATCGTCTTCATCCCGCTCATCGGCGTCGCCCTGTGGTTCCTGCTCGGCAAGGACTGGTCGACGAGCCGGATCAAGCTCCCCGAACGTCGGGGCCGGAAGCAGTCGCGGACGTCCGGCTCGTGGGGTTCGGGTCGAGGGTCCTCGTCGACCGCGACGCCCTCGCCGTCGCAGCCCGACCGCGCCGTCAGCAGCACGGAGGAGCAGCTCGCCGCCCTCGAGCGCGAGATCCAGGCCGCCGAGGACGCCGAGCGCATCCGCAAGCTCGAGCTGGAGATGAAGCGCGACGATCCCGACGCCGCCGACAAACTGCCCTGACTCAGGAGTCCGTCGGCGCGTCGACCGGGTGTGGTCGCGGCACGCCGAGGAGTTCCTGAGACAGGGCAGTCGGGTGTGACTGGGTGACTCCTAGAAGTCGTACTTGTCGATGTTCGACGCGTCGAAGGTGGTCGGCGGGCCGACGATGACGGTGCCGTCGGCGCCGACCTCGCGCTCACCGAGGTCGCCGGCCTCGAAGGTGTCGCCCTCCTTGCCGGTGATCGTGCCCTCCGCCAGTGCCTTGCCGGCGAACGCTGCGACGTAGCCGAGCTGAGCCGGGTCCCACAGCGCGAACGCGGTGACGGTGCCGTCCTTCACGAACGGACGCATCTCGTTCGGGAGGCCGAGGCCGGTCAGTGCGACCTTGCCCTTGTACTCCGAGGTGGAGAGGTAGCGGGCGGTCGCGGCGATGCCGACCGTCGTGGGCGAGATGATGCCCTTGAGGTTCGGGTGCGCCTGGAGCAGACCCTGGGCCTCCTGGAACGACTTCGTGTCGTCGTCGTCACCGTAGACCTTGGCGACGAGCTTGATGTCCTTGTAGTCCGGGTTGGAGGCGAGCTCCTCCTCCATGTACTTGATCCACTCGTTCTGGTTCGTCGCGTTGGCCGTGGCCGAGAGGATCGCGATCTCGCCCGAGCCGCCGATCTGCTCCGAGATGAGCTTCGTCTGGATCAGGGCGACGTCCTTGGCGACGACCTGGGAGATGAAGACGTCGCGGCAGTCCTTGCTGGTGTCGGAGTCGAACGCGACGATCTTCGCGCCGCCGTCACGGGCCTCCTTGAGGGCGGGGCAGACGGCGTCGGGGTCGTTCGCCGCGATGACGATGACGTTCGTGCCGGCCTGGGTCTCGGCGTTGATGAACGACACCTGGCTGGACGCGCTCGCCTCGAGCGGGCCGACGACCTCGGTGGCGCTGAAGCCGGCCGCCTTCGCGCCGTCCTTGCCGCCGCCGAGCACGACGTCCGTGTACGGGTTGTTGAGCTGCTTGGGGATGAAGGTGATGCTCTCCGCGGCACCGCCGCCACCACCTGATCCGGCGGAGTCGCCGGTGGCGCACCCCGTCGCGATGAGGGCGAGGGAGGCTGCTGCGGCGATGAGGGCCGCTGCGCGACGGGCCGAACGGCCTGCTGCGCGGTTTCGAATCGACTGCATTGTCTGTTCCTTTCTGGATACGCCTGGTGCTGTGGCGTGGGGTGCCCCGAGGGCTGCGCCGATCGGGAGATCAGTGCTGGGGCAGGCTGCGTCGGATCCGTCGGTGGTGGTTCCACTGCTTGACGGATTCGAAGATACTGGGGCCGACCACCGAGGCGATCAGCAGGGTCCCGGTCACGATGATGAGGACGACGTCGGAGACGCGGCCGAGTCGGAGCGCGTAGTTGATGGTGCCGATGAGCAGCACACCCGCGACGACACCCGGGATGGACCCCTTGCCGCCGAAGATCGAGACGCCGCCGAGGAGCACGGCCGCGATGACGGCGAGTTCGAGCCCGGAGGCGTTGTCGCTGCGGGCGCTCGAGTAGCGGAGCGTCCAGAACACCCCCGCGAGGGCGGAGACACCGCCGGTCGCGACGTAGAGCCAGAACTTCGAGCGGGCGACCTTGATGCCGACGAAGCTCGCGGCCTCCGTGCTGTACCCGAGCGCGTACAGCCCGCGGCCGAAGGGGGTCAGGTGCAGGACGACCCCGAAGGCGAGCACGACGACGAGGACCCCGACCATGACCACGGGGATGCCGGTCGAGCCGATCTTCGACGTGAAGAACGCGGTGAGCTCGGGCGGGAAGTTGGCGACCGCGTTGTCGCCGATGACGACGAGCGCGAGGCCGCGGAACAGCGCGAGCGTGCCGATCGTCACCGCGAGCGACGGGAGTCCGACCACCGCGATGAGGAAGCCGTTGAACGCGCCGGCGACGACTCCGACGAGCAGCCCGATGAGGAGGACGACCCCGATGTCCATCCCGCCGCCGGCCCACAGCACACCGATGACGGCGCTCGTGAGGCCCGCGGTGCTTGCGACGGACAGGTCGATCTCGCCCGTGATGATGACGAGCGTCATCGGCATCGCGATGAGGAGGATCGGGATGACGTCGAGGAGGAGGAAGCCCACGGTGACGGGGGAGGCGAACCGCGGGATGAGCAGGCAGGCGCCGATGACGACGACGAGCAGCGCGTAGATCATGATCGCGTCGCGACCGAGGAGGATGCGCGAGGCACCGGTGCGGCCCTTCGGTTCGGCCACGAGCACGCCGGTGGTGTCGGTGCCGAGCGGGCCGGAGCCCTTGGTGAACGGAGCCTTCGGGGCTGCCGGGGTCTTCAGATCAGACATCGCGTGCCTCGCTCATTCGCAGTTTCTTGGCCGTACGGAGGCTGGCGACGCGGTCGATGATGATCGCGGCCAGGATGAGGATGCCCACGATCGCCTGTTGCCAGAACTTGTCGACGCGCAGGGCGGTGAGGGCGCTCGTGATGGTGGTGAGGAGGATCGCGCCGATCGCGGCCCCGGCGACCGAGCCGCTGCCGCCGAAGATCGCGACACCGCCGACCACGGCCGCCGCGACGACGTCGAGCTCCATACCGGACCCGGTGGTCGCGCCGACCGAGTTGAAGCGCGAGGCGTAGAGCACGCCGGCGAGTCCGGCGAGCAGGCCGTTCGCCAGGAAGGCGAGGAAGACGCGGCGGCCGACCGGGATGCCGAACAGCTTCGCGGCGTCGGGGTCCGACCCGATCGCGTAGAGGTCGCGGCCGGATCGGGCGCCGGCCATGTAGACGGCGACGACGACCACGACGAGGATCGCGATGAGGGTGATGACCGGGAAGCCGAGGACGGTGTCGACGGACAGGTTCCCGAACGCGTCGGGTCGGTCGTCCGCGAAGTACTGCGTGCCACCGGCCCACGCGTTGTTCAGGCCTCGGTAGATGTAGAGCGTGCCCAGGGTGATGACGAGGGCGGGGACCTTCGCGATCGTGACGAGCGCACCGTTGATCGCGCCGAGCACCGCACCGAGCAGCATGGCGATGGCGAACACCGCGATGATCGGCAGTTGGGGCATCGTCGCGAACATCGTGCCGGTCGCGAAGGCCACGAGCCCCAGGATCGAGCCGACGGACAGGTCGACGTTGCGGGTGATGATGACGAGCGCCTGACCGACGGCGAGGATGATCATGATCGTCGCGTTGAGGAGGAGGTCCTTCACCCCCTGTGCCGACAGGAACAGCGGGTTCGCGAGGTAGGTCACGAGCACGAGCACGACGAGGGCGACGGTGACCGGGAGCTCCCGGAGTCGCACGATCGACGCGATCGGGTTCGTCGTGCGCTCGGTCGCGACGGTGACGGGGCGGCCGCCTCCCGGCTTGGTGGTGGTGTCGGTCATCGTGCGCCTTCCAGGGAACCGGTGGCCGCGTGCATCACGGTCTCCGGGGTCGCTTCTTCGCGGGTGAGCTCGGCGGTGATCCGGCCCTCGTGCATGACGAGGACGCGGTCGGCCATGCCGAGGACCTCGGGCAGTTCGGAGGAGATCATGAGGATCGCGATGCCGCGGCCGGCGAGTTCGGAGATGAGGCGGTGCACCTCGCTCTTCGTGCCGACGTCGATGCCGCGGGTGGGCTCGTCGACGATGAGGAAGGTCGGCTCGGTGGCGAGCCACTTCGCGAGGACGACCTTCTGCTGGTTGCCGCCGGAGAGGGTGGAGACCGCGTACTCCTGCGAGCCGGTCTTCACCTGGAGGCGGGCCGACCACTCCTCGGCCGCCTCGCGTTCGCGGCGGCCGGAGATGATCCCGAACCGCGCGAGCCGGTGGCGGAGGGTGAGGGTCGCGTTGCGGGCGACCGACAGGTCCATCACGAGCCCCTGCTTGCGACGGTCCTCCGGGACGAAACCCATGCCGGCGTCGATCGCGGCCTGCGGGTCGCCGGCCTTCACCGGCTTGCCGTCGAGCGTGACGCGTCCGGTGTCGTAGGGGTCGATGCCGAAGACGGCACGGGCGACCTCGGTGCGCCCGGCGCCGACGAGTCCCGCGAGGGCGACGATCTCACCCGAGCGCACCGTGAACGAGATGTCGGAGAAGACGCCGGCGCGCGACAGCCCGTCGACGGTGAGGACCGCGTCGCCGATCTCTGCGTCCTGCTTGGGGAAGAGGGCGGCGATGTCGCGACCGACCATCTGCCGGACGATCGCGTCGACGGAGGTCTCGTTCGTGACGTGCGTGGCGATGTAGCGGCCGTCGCGCATGACCGTGATGCGGTCGCACAGCGCGAAGACCTCCTCGAAGCGGTGGGAGATGAACATGATGCCGGCGCCCGCGTCGCGCAGGGAGCGGGCGACCTGGAAGAGGCGGTCGACCTCGACGCCGGAGAGCGCGGCGGTCGGTTCGTCCATGATGAGGACCTTGGCGTCGAGCGAGATGGCCTTCGCGATCTCGATGATCTGCTGGTCGGCGATCGACAGGCCCTCGGCGACGCGGTCGGGGTCGATCTGGACGCCGAGGCGGTCGAACAGGGCGCGGGCGGCCTTCCGCATGGCGCCAGTGCTGATGAGTCCGAGGCCGTTCTTCGGCTGGCGGCCGATGAAGATGTTCTCGGCGACGGTGAGGTCGGGGAACAGGGTCGGCTCCTGGTAGATCACGGAGATGCCCGCGGCCTTGCTGTCGGCGACGCCGCGGAAGGCGACGGGCTTCCCGGCGAGGGTGAAGTCGCCGGCATCTGGGGTGTAGAGCCCGGCGAGGATCTTCACGAGCGTGGACTTCCCGGCGCCGTTCTCGCCGACGAGCGCGTGGATCTCGCCGGCCTCGATCTGGATGGTGCCGTCGGCCAGGGCGACGACGGGGCCGAAGGTCTTGGCGGCTCCGATGAGGGAGAGCGCCGGCTGGGCGCTGCGCCCGGCAGGTTCGGTGCGCGCCGGTTGCGCTGGATGGTCGATCGTCATTGAGGGTCCGTTCCTCCACGGTGAGGGGCTCGCTCCCGGCGGGATGTGAATCGATTCAGGGTCGGGAGCACCTGCACTGTATGGCCGTCGGATCGCGGGCGGCAAGGCGAAGCGGTCGTTCCTGACAGGACCTTCAGAAACGGCGCCCCGGTCGGCTCGCCTAGGCTGTGGATGCTCGATGGCGAAGGAGGACGACCGTGCGGATCCTCGTCGTCGATGACGAACGCGAGATGGCTGGCCTCCTGTCCCGCGGTCTCGGGTCGGACGGCCACGACGTGACGACGGCGTTCGACGGCCCGACCGCGCTGGACCTCGCGCGGCAGGCGATCGCGCCGGTGTCCGGTGGCGACGCGGGCTTCCAGGTCGCGGTGGTCGACGTCATGCTCCCCGGGCTCTCCGGATTCGCCGTCTGCCGCGAGCTCAAAGGCCTCGACCCGACGCTCGCGGTGATCCTGCTCACGGCGCGCGACGCCGTGGACGACCGGGTCCGCGGGCTCGACGCCGGAGCCGACGACTACATGATCAAGCCGTTCGCCTTCGCCGAGCTCGCCGCCCGGATCCGCGCGGTCCGGCGTCGGGACGCGCTCACCGTGCAGCCCCGGTTGGACGTCGGTGGCCTGACGCTCGACCTGCACCGGCACCGGGCACGCGTCGGCGACCACGACGTGCCGCTGAGCGGGACCGAGTTCGACGTCCTCCGGGTGCTCGCGACCGATCCGGGCGTCGTCGTCTCCCGGGCGGCCATGCTGCGGGAGGTCTGGGAGACCTTCGACAACATCGACCCGAACGTCGTCGATCAGTACATCAGCCGCCTCCGTCGCAAACTCGACCTGGCGGAGGCGGGCGTCCGCATCGTGACGAGCCGCGGCGTGGGGTTCTCACTCGTCGCCGCAGGGAGCTGAGGGCGTGTCGTCGGACCGTCGCCGGTCGACGCGGCACCACGGCATCCGCACGCGGATCGCCGGCGGCAGTCTGCTCATCGCCGTCGTCGTGTCGCTCTTCGCCGGACTCGCGATCAATGCCCAGCTGGAGCGCATCGTCCGCGACGGCACCGTCCAGGCGCTCCGCAGTGACGGCGCACAATACGTGTTCGCGCTGCAGGCGAGACCCGACGACCCGCTCCAGGGACCCGGCCTCGGCACCCGCATCGCGGTCATCGCCCCTGACGGCTCCATCCCGGTCTTCAGCCTGCCGACGACCCTCGCCGCGCAACTCCCGGCGCTCGCCGCGACGCGGGAGGTCACCACCGTCGACGCCGGTTCAGCCACCTACATCCTGTTGTCACAGCCCGTGACCGTCGGTGGCGACACCTGGTACGTCATCGCCGGACGCGACGAGGCCGAGGAGACGACCGTCCTCGTCCAGATGCGCCTCCTGCTCGTCGGGTCCTTCGCGCTCCTCGTCCTCGGTGTCGCGGCCGGCGGGTGGATCCTGACGACGGTGTCGCTCCGGCCCGTCACGCGGCTCCGGGTGAGCGCGCAGAGCCTCAGCGAACGGTCGACGGACGAGGTGCTGCCGGTCGGCCGCGCGGACGACGAGATCGCGCAGCTCGCGATCACCCTCAACGACCTGATCGAGCGGCTGCGGGCCTCGGCGGACCGCGAACGGCAACTCGTGTCCGACGCGAGTCACGAGCTCCGCACGCCGCTCGCGATCCTCCGCACCCAGCTCGAACTCGCGCGCCTCGAGGACTCGTCGCGTGAGCAACTGCTCGCCGACATCGAGGGGGCGGAGCGCAGTGCGACGCGGCTGTCGGCGCTCGTCACCTCGCTGCTCGAGCTGTCCCGCATCGAGGCGGCGACGCCGGAGGAGCGGACGAGCGCGGCCAGGTTGGAGGCCGACGTGCTCGAGGCGGTCGAGCGCGCGCGGTTCCGGGTCGCCTCGGACGACGCGCTGGCCGGGATCGAGGTCGAGTACGTGAGCGCGATCGCTGAGAGCGGGCCGGGGGAGGGTGCGGCGGTGTACGCCGTGCGCGCCGACGATGTCGGTCGGGTCGTCGACAACCTCGCGGGGAACGCGCTGCAGGCCTTCACCGAGCGCGGGGGCGCTCCGCGCCGGGTGTCGGTCATGCTCGACGACGACGGCGGTCAGCTCACGCTCCGGGTGTCGGACAACGCGGGAGGACTCGACCCGGCCTTCGAACCGCGGGCGCTCGAGCGGTTCAGCCGGTCGGACGCGACGCGGTCCTCCGGGCACGGTTCCGGGCTCGGGCTCGCGATCGTCGCCGCCATCGCGCGCAACGCGGGTGGGGCGATCGTGCTGCACAATCGACCCGGCCACGGTCTCGAGGTCGTCGTCACCCTGCCCGCCGCGTCGGCCCTGCCAGTCGATCCCGCCTGATCGTCGCCCCGTTCTCAGGAGTCGCCCGGTGTGTCGGGGGCGGGCGGGGGCGCCGCGCCCGGGAACTCCTGAGTTGGGGACGGCGGCGGGTAGATGGCCCGTTCTCAGGACTCGCCCGGTGTGTCGGGGTCGGGCGGGGGCGCCGCGCCCGGGAACTCCTGAGTTGGGGACGGAGACGACCGGGCAGCCGACTGCACGGGCGCGCGAAGGCGCTGCGTGCAACAATGAGCCAGCCCGTCCGGCGTCGCCTGGCGGGTCCGACAGGCGAAGGGGAGCCGTGAGCGCGAGCGTGAAGGACGTCGCGGCGAGAGCCGGCGTCTCGGTCGGGACCGTCTCCAACGTGCTGAACCGCCCCGAGAAGGTCTCGCCCGTCACGGTCGACCGCGTCCACGCGGCGATCGACGAGCTCGGCTTCGTGCGGAACGACGCGGCCCGCCAGCTCCGGGCCGGTCGCAGCCGCAGTGTCGGCCTCGTCGTGCTCGACGTCGGCAACCCGTTCTTCACCGACGTCGCCCGCGGTGCCGAGGACCGGGCCGATGCGGAGGGGTGGTCGGTCCTGCTCGGAAACAGCGACGAGAGCATCGACCGCGAGCGCGCCTACCTCGACCTCTTCGAGGAGCAGCGGGTCGCCGGCGTCCTCATCACTCCGCTCGGCGACGACCTCAACCGGCTCAGCCGGCTGCGCGACCGCGGGACGCCGACGGTCCTCGTCGATCGGCAGACCGATGACACGAGCTTCTCATCGGTCGCCGTCGACGACGTCGCGGGCGGGCGGCTCGCGGTCGAGCACCTCATCGGACTCGGTCGGCGTCGTATCGCGGTCGTGGGTGGTCCGTCCTCGCTCCGGCAGGTCGTCGACCGGCTCGCCGGTGCGCGTCAGGCGGTCGATGCAGCCGCGGCCGGTGGTGCCGAGGTCACCCTCGAGGTCGTGGAGACCACCGCGTTGACGGTGCTGCAGGGCCGTTCCGCGGGCGAGACCATTCGGAACCGTCCTCGTGACGACTGGCCCGACGCGGTGTTCGCGGCCAACGACCTCCTCGCGATGGGGGTCCTGCAGGCGTTCAGCATGCTCGGTTCGGTGCGCGTGCCGGACGACATCGCGCTGATCGGGTACGACGACATCGACTTCGCGTCGGCGGCGGTCGTCCCGCTGTCGTCGATCCGTCAGCCGAGCGCACTCATCGGCCACACCGCCGTCGAGCTCCTGCTCCGTGAGGCGGACGCGGGCGCTCGACGCGTGCCCGAGCAGATCGTCTTCCAGCCGGAACTCGTCGTCCGGCAGTCGACGGTCGGCGTCGACCCGTCCTGAGTCCGGGGCTTCATCGGTCCTCCACAGGCCGCGCCAAGCTGAGGATCCTCTCAGGGACGTCCACGTAGGGTGGCCGTTTCGCCTCCCTCGGATCGGGCAACCGGTCGACCGCGGTCATCGAGGGGCGGCTCTGCCGAGGCGATGCTGCACCCACCGAGCATGAACCGAGCGCGCCCCCGACGCGACCGAGACCCAGGACGGTACCCCGCACATGACCAGCACCACCCCTGCGCGAGCCCTCGAGCGCCGCGACCCGAACACTCCGGCCGTGACCCCCACGACACCCACCCGGACCGGCGGCCGCCACGTGGCCCTCAGCCCACGAGCCGCCCGTCGCGCGGCTCGACTCGAGGACGCCAGCTGGACCGCCTCCGCCGAGGAGGAGCGACGTCACATCGACCTCGTGCCCACCAAGCGGCCCTCGGCCCCACGCGCCAAGCGCTCGTTCGCGAAGCGCGCCAAGCCGTTCGCCACGTTCGGCGTGATGACGCTCGCCACCGGGCTCTTCGTGTCGGTGTCGCTGCCGGCGGCCGCTGCGGGCGTCGACGTCGATGCGGCGACCGGTGGCGCGATCCCGTCTGCAGCGACGATGCAGTCGGTGTCGTACTCTGTGCCGTCGACCGCAGCCGATGTGCCCTTCGTGCGCGACGGCTACGGCGCAACCAGCCAGGAGGAGGTCGACGCCGCCTCGGCCGCCGCTGCAGCTGCTGCTGCCGAGGCGGCCGCGAGTGCATCCGCCGCCTCCTCGTCGTCCGCGTCGGCTTCGGCGGGACGCACCTACGCGGCTCCAGCCGTCGCCCGATCCGGCGAGGCGATCCTCGCTTACGCGGCGCAGTTCGTCGGCGTCGTCCCCTACGGCAACGGCAACGACCCGTCCGACAGCTTCGCCTGCGACGGCTACGTGCAGTATGTCTTCGCGGCGTTCGGTGTGTCCCTGCCTCGCGGCGCCGGTGCGCAGGCCGCGTCGGGCGTGCAGATCTCGGCGTCGGAGGCCGTCGCCGGTGACCTGCTCTACTGGCCGGAAGGTCACATCGCGATCTACGACGGCGCGGGCGGCATGTACGACTCTCCCGACTGGGGTCGCTACGTCCAGCACCGTCTGTCGATCTGGGGCGACCCGGTCTACATCCGCATCCCGTAGACGGTTTCCCCGTCCACAACTCCTGCTCGACCGGCCCTCGGTCGGCAGCTCGGCCCCGTTTGGGCTGCCGTGTCTTCGGTGTGAGCCCGTCGGGCAGGAGTTGTGCGCAGGCCGCTCGGGGATAGCGTGGACAGATGACCGAGTTGCACGCGAGCCCGACCTCCGACGCGCCAGGTGCGGAGTCCTCTGCGACCCCACCGCCGGCGGACGCACGTGCCTTCGAGACCTCCCTCGGCACGATCCTCGGTCGGGTCGACGGCGCGGTGGTCCGGGCTCGCGGCATCCCATACGCCCGCGCGGGGCGCTTCGAGGTGCCGGTGCCGACCGGTCTTCCCGTCGGCGCCGACGGCGATCCGGTGCCGTTCCGGGCCTTCGAGCGGGCGCCGGCCTCACCGCAGCGTTCCTCCCGGGTGCTCGAGGCCGTCCTCGAGGGTGCTGGCGAGGGGATGGTCGACTCCGAGGACTGCCAGGCGCTCTCGATCACGGTCCCTGCCGACATGCGCCCGGACGAGTCGCTGCCGGTGATGGTGTGGATCCATGGCGGCGCCTACGTCACTGGCGCCGGCGACCTCGACGTCTACGATCCGATCAGCCTGGTCGTCGAGCAGCGGGTCATCGTGGTGTCGGTCACGTACCGGCTCGGGATCCTCGGCTTCCTCGGTGACGGCGAGACGCTGCCGGCGAACCTCGGCCTGCTGGACCTCGTCCTTGCGCTCCGGTGGGTCCACGAGCACATCGCTGCGTTCGGCGGCGACCCGGGGTCGGTCACGCTCTTCGGGCAGTCGGCGGGCGGCGATGCGATCGCGCACCTCATGATCAGCGACGGCACCGCGGGGCTCTTCCAGCGCGCCATCGTCCAGAGCGCGCCGCTCGGCATCAGCAGTGGTCGGGCGAAGATGGCGAGCGCGATGATGCGGGCGGCCGGCAGCCCGACGCGGGACACCCCGGTGGTCGAGTTACTCGCGCTCGAAGAGCAGGTGGAGCGGGCGGCGCGACGGTTCGGACTGCGTGGCGGCATGGCGTTCGGCACCCAGTACGGTCACGCGCCGCTCCCGGCGGAGGCAGACCGCGACGCCGCCTGGCGGGAAGCCGCCTCGCGCATCGACGTCCTGATCGGCTCGACGACGGAGGAGACACGGCTGTACGTGCCGCTCATCCCGGCCTTCGCCCGCATGACCTCGATGCCGCTCGTCGGTGACCCCATCCGGCGGGCGCTCGTCGGCGCGACGACGCACGTGACCTACACGCGCGACGCCCGGAAGTTCGTCGAACGGCATCGGGCGTCGGGCGGTCGGGCCACGCGGTACGAGCTCAGCTGGGCGCCGCCCGGCAGTCCCTACGGGGCGTCGCACGTGACGGACCTGCCCCTGCTCCTCGGCACCGAACGGTCGTGGAGCCGGACGGCGCTCATCGGCTCGGCGACGTGGGCCGAGGTCGACCGTCGTGGCCGCTTCCTGCGTCAGATGTGGGCCGATTTCGCGCGTCACGGGGTTCTGGCCGCAGACGCGACCGCGGGCCTGAGTGACGTGGTCACGCTCGACCGCTGAGCGTGCGGCGGGTGCCTACTCCTGGAGGGCCTTCACCGAGGGGAGCAGCTCCACGTAGCTGGCGTAGTAGATGACGCCGTCCCGGTAGGTCACGACGGGCAGGTAGTCGGGGTCGTTCACGTCGGGAGCCTGGAGTGTGTCGGCGACCGGCGTGTCGATCTCGGTCCACCCGGCACTGATGAGCGACTGCTGCTGCGCGTCCCACTCGGCGCTGGTCGTGGCTCCCTGCGCGTACCAGACGCGGATGTCGCCGCCGGAGCGGGTCCAGTAGCAACCGAGGCCGCCGGCGTCGATGATCGACTGCATCGTGTCGTCGAGGACGAAGATGTCGGGGTTCAGGACCAGCCCGTCCTCCGCGAGGCTCGCGTACTCCTCTTCCGTCAGGACGGTTTCGCAGGTCGCGTCGCTCATGGGCTCGGAGGTCGCCGAGGGTGTGGCCGTCGGCGTCGGCGCCGCGGTGGTCGCGGAGGGCGACGAGGTCTGCCCCGGGGTGCCCGCCGAACAGCCGGCGAGGGTGAGGAGGATGACGGCGAGGGCGGGGATGGTGGAGCGCTTCATGATCGTCAGTGTGTCAGACGACTTACGCGGTCAAAATCGGGGCCGGCCCGGGTTGCGTGGCCGACAGGTCGTGGGCTACCTGTCGGCGACCAGCGCCAAGCACGCGCGGGCGTGCGCTCGTGCTTCGGTCGGCGTCGGCGCAGCGGACAAGCTGAGCAGCCTGCGTCGATGCGGTTCGCCGAGGAGCAGGGTGTAGAGCTGTTCCGCGCGCTCGCCGACGTGGTCGGCGAGGAACGCGATCGAGCGGGCCGGGCCGGCGGCGTAGAAGCCGGCGGCGACCTCGGGGAAGCGCGGAGACTCCGCGATCACGAGCCGGTGCAGCGCGATCGAGACATCCGAGTGCAGCGCGATGACGAGTCGTGTCGCCGCGTCCTCGAGGGGTTCGGCTTCGGAGCCTGGCTCGTCGGCCGCGAGGAGATACCCGTGCTGCCGTTCGACCGCCGCCGTCAGCATGCCGGCGAGATCGCCGAACCAGGCGTAGATCGTCCGCTTCGTCACGCCCGCGTCGGCGGCGATCGCCTCGATCGTCGTCCCGCCGTACCCGTGCTCGGTGAACCGGCGGATGGCGGCGTCGAGGATCGCGTCGCGCCGTCGGTCACGTTCGGCTGCCGTCGGGCGACCACGTCTCGATTCCATGCTCTAATGATACGGTAGCGTCTCATTAAAGGGAGAGGGTGGAGATGACGAAGATCCTGCATGTCGCGATCGTCGACGATTGGGAGGCCAGTCGGCCGTTCGGCGAGTACGAGGTGTCGACTCGAGCCGTGCCGTTCGTCGACGCCGGCTTCGTCCATGCGACGACCCCTGACCGACTGCCCGAGGTGCTCGAGCGGGTGTACGGGTCGCTCCAGCTGCCGCTCGTGCTCATCGTGCTCGACGTGGAGGAGCTGCAGGCGGCGGGCCTCCAGGTCACCTGGGCTCCGACGCCGCGCGTCATCGCCCCGCTCCCGACCGCCGGCCCGGCGATCACCGCCGAGCTCCCGCTTGAGCGCGACGCGGCCGGCGCGTGGCAGGTGCCCGCGGCGCTCGCCGAGCTGTTGGGCTGAGTCCGGCGACCACAACTCCTGCAGACGGTTCGCCGTCGACCGTGGTGGCGGCGCCTGGTGCGCATGTCGAACTGCGGACAGGCGGTCGGCAGGAGTTGTGATCCCTTGGGCTACCCGAGTGACGGCTTGATGTCCTTGACGATCGACTCCAGGACGCGTGCGTTGAACTCGACGCCGAGTTGGTTCGGGACGGTGACGAGGACGGTGTCGGCGGCCTGCACGGCTGCGTCCTTCGCGAGCTCTGCGGCGATGACGTCGGGCTCGCCGATGAAGCTGCGGCCGAAGCGCGCGAGTCCGCCGTCGAGGTGTCCGACCTGGTCCTTCGAGTCGGCCTGGGCGCGCAGCCCGAAGTAGCGGCGCGTCTCATCGTCGATGAGCGGCAGGATGCTGCGGCTCACGGAGACCCGCGGCTGCCACTCATGACCGGCCTCGGACCAGGCGTCACGGAACATCTGGATCTGCTCCGCCTGCAATTCGTCGAACGGCACCCCGGTGTCCTCGGTGAGGAGCGTCGACGACATGAGGTTCATGCCCTGCTCCGCCGTCCACACCGCGGTGGACCGCGAGCCGGCGCCCCACCAGATGCGCTCACCGAGCTCCGGGGACTGCGGCTGGATCGCGAGCAGACCGTTTGTCCCCGTCATCTGCGGGTTGGCGCGAGCCACACCCGCGCCCGCGATGGCCGCGCGGAACACCTCGGTGTGGGCGCGAGCCACGTCAGCGTCGGTCTCACCCTCACCCGGTGCGTACCCGAACGACTCCGAACCGCGGAGCGCCGTCTCGGGTGATCCCCGGCTCACGCCGAGCTGCAGTCGGCCGTCGCTGATGAGGTCGGTGGCCGCCGCCTCCTCGGCCATGTAGAGGGGGTTCTCGTAGCGCATGTCGATGACACCGGTGCCGAGTTCGATCGTCGAGGTCTTCGCCGCCATCGCCGCCAGGAGCGGGAACGGCGACGCGAGCTGTCGGGCGAAGTGGTGCACGCGCACGTACGCGCCGTCGACACCGACCTCCTCCGCCGCGACCGCGAGGTCGATGCTCTGCAGCAGTGCGTCACGCCCGGTGCGCACGCTCGAGCCCGGAACGTCTTGCCAGTGTCCGAAGGACAGGAACCCGATCTTCTTCACGCTGACTACAGCGTCGCGTGGAGCGGTTCTATTCCTCTGAATGGATCGTCTACCGTTCCGACCGCCACCTCGAATCGGTGCGTGCCGCTCGTCACCGACAGCGGCTCGTCGCCCGGCAAATCGACGACGGCCGTCGTCCCCGTGGGCACCTCGACCTCGACGTGCAGCATGCCGTCGACGATCCGCCAGGCGATCGACGCGCGACCGTAGGGCGTCAGGTGCACGGCCGAGGCGTGGGTGAGCCCACCGCCGGGTCGGGGTCGGAACAGGATCGAGCGGTAGCCGGGCGCCGCCGGAGCGATGCCGGCGACGACCCGGTGCAGCCAGTCCGCCACCGCTCCGAGCGCGTAGTGGTTGAACGAGGTCATCTGCCCCGGGTTCACGGTCCCGTCGGGCAGCATGCTGTCCCAGCGCTCCCAGATGGTCGTCGCGCCCTGATCGACGGCGTACAGCCAGGACGGGCATTCGTCCTCGAGCAGGAGGTCGTACGCGCGGTCGAGATGTCCCGACGTCGTCAGCGCGTCGCTCACGATCGGCGTCCCGACGAAGCCCGTCGCGATGCGGTTGCCGGCGGCGGCGACGAGGGCGCTCAACCGCTCGCCGGCGCGGTCCACGGCCGCCGGGTCCGGCAGGAGCTCGAACGCGATCGCGAGCGAGTACGCGGTCTGCGCATCACTCGCCATCAGCCCGTCCTCGCCGACGTACGCCGCGAGGAACGCCCGGCGGGTCGCCTCTGCGAGTTCGGCGTAGTACTCGGCGTCGTCCACGCGACCGAGCACGGCGGCGGTCTTCGCGAGGTGCGCCGTGGACCAGGCGGAGTAGGCGGTCGCGACGAGGTGGCGGTCGGTCAGCGATTCGGCCGGCCGGTCCGGTGGTGCCGCGGGGTCGAGCCAGTCGCCCAGTTGGAACCCCTCGTCCCACAGATGGCTCGGCCCGGAGAGCCGGTGCACGAGGTCGACCCACCGCTTCGCGCTGTCGTACTGCGTCGCGAGGACGCCGATGTCGCCGAACCGCTCGTAGAGCACCCACGGGGTGAGGACGGCGACGTCGCCCCACACGGCACCGGGCCGGTTCGGCGTCCACTGGCCGTCGTCGGGGATGAACGGCACGTACCAGGGCACGGTGCCGTCCTCGTGCTGTTCGACCGCGACGTCGCGCAACCAGGAGCCGAGCATGCCCGACACGTCGTAGAGGAAGGACGCGGTCCGTGCGAAGACCTGCAGGTCGCCGGTCCAGCCGACGCGCTCGTCCCGCTGCGGGCAGTCGGTGGGGAGGTCGACGAAGTTCCCACGCATGCTCCAGAGCACGTTCTCGTGCAGGCGGTCCACCCGCTCGTCGGAGCTCTCGAACCAGCCCGTCCGCTCGAGGTCGGAGTGGTAGACCCGCGCGACGACGTCGCCGTTCGCGACCGCCTCGTCGAGATCGCCCGGCCATCCGGTGATCTCCGCGTACCGGAAGCCGTGGATCGTGAACCGCGGCTCCCACTCCTCCGCGGGACCGCCGTCGACCGGGGTCGGGCGGCCGGCGAGGGTGTAGCTGTCGGTCGCCTTCGCCTCGCGGAGCGGACGGGTGTAGATCTCGCCCCCCTGCATGACCTCCGCGGTCCGGATCACGACCGTCTCGCCCGCCTGACCGGTCACCCGGATCCGCAGTCGACCGACGAGGTTCTGGCCGAGGTCGAGGATCCGCTTGCCGCTCGGGCTCGTGAGGACCGCGATCGGCGCGACCTCCTGCGTCGCGCGCACCGGGGGTCCCTGCGGTGCGACGAAGGTGGCGGGGTCGCGCGTGCCGATCCGTACGCCGGCCCACCCGCTGTCGTCGAAGCCGGGCTCCGACCATCCGGGGAGCTCCTCGCGGGCGTCGTAGTGCTCACCGTCGTAGTTGCCGGAGCTGATGATGGGGCCGAACGAGGCGTGCCAGTGCTCGTCGGTCGCGATGGTCTCGACGCGACCGTCCTCATAGCGGAGTTCGAGCTGGGCGATGAGTGAGAGGTCCGAGCCGAACAGGTTGCGGAAGCCACCGCGCCACCCCAGTCGACCCCGGTACCAGCCGTCGCCCATCCAGGAGCCGATCGCGTTGTCGCCGGGGTGCAGGAGCTCGGTGACGTCGTGCGTCGCTGTGCGCAGCCGGCTCGCGTAGCTGGTCCAACCCGGCGCGAGCGCCTCGTCCCCGACGCGATGACCGTTGATCTCCGCTTCGTAGACGCCGTGCGCGGTGAGGTACAGGCGGGCGGAGGCCAGACCGGCGCCGACGACGAAGTCGCGCCGCAGGAGGGGCGGCCGGCGGGTGTCGCTCTCCGGATCCTCATCCCAGTCTGCTGCGACCGGCACCGCGACCCAGTCGCCCGGTGCGAGCAGGCCGGCCTCGACCGTCGCCACCGGGCTCCAGTCGGCCACCTCGACCGCCTGGCCAGGGCCGCCGTCGGTGCCCCACACCCGTACGCGCACCGATGCCACCTCACGCGAGCGGAGGGGAGCGGCGGGCCAGGCGACGAGGACGGATTCACCGGTGGCGACCCGGCCCGTGGTCGTGACCCGTCCGTCGCGGGTGATCTCGATCTCGGCGGCGTGCTGCTCCCAGCCGGCGGGCGCCAGATTCGTCCAGCTCAGCCTCGGGGTGGCGTCGCCGATCCCTCGGGCCTCTCGGAGGTGCTCGAATCTGGGGGCGCTCGTGGTCACCATCGTGGCTGCTGGTCCTTTCGTCAGGCAGGCGCGTCGCAGCTCGCTCAGCGATCAACTCTGACACGTTTCAAAAGCTGATGCTACAGCGTTGGTATGCGAGAAAGCGAGGATGCTGCGCCACTTCTTGACACGTTTCAAAACCTGGACCAGGATGGAGGCGCTGGCGGGGTCGGAGCGGATCCGTCAGGTGGGGCGCGCCGATACGCGGCCGTCCTGCGCTCACGACGACGACGATGGAGAGCGACGATGACAGCACCCGAAGCAGGAGTCCGACCGACCGTCGCCCTCGTCGGCACCCTCGATACCAAGGGCGCCGAGTACCGGTGGGTCGCCGAGCGTCTCGGCGAACTGGGCGCGGACGTCGTGGTCGTCGACGCCGGAACGCGTGAGCCCCACGAGTACGACGCTGCCGTGGATCATCCGAACCACGAGGTGGCGGCCGCCGCCGGGACCGATCTCGAGACGCTGCTCGCCGCGGAGGATCGTGGCGCCGCCGTGAGTGCGATGGCCGAGGGCGCCGCGACCATGATCGGCCGGCTGCACGCCTCCGGGCGGGTCGACGCCGTCCTCGCCCTCGGTGGCAGCGGTGGGTCGGCCATCGCCGCCCGGGTCTTCCGCGAACTGCCGATCGGGGCCCCGAAGCTCCTCGTGTCGACGATGGCGTCCGGGGACGTCGCGCCGTACGTCGGCGCGAACGATGTGACGCTCATGTACAGCGTGGTCGACATCGCCGGGATCAACCAGATCTCCCGTGCCGTCCTCGGGAACGCGGTGGCGGCCATCGCCGGCATGGCGGCGGCTGCGCAGGCGCGCGGTCCGGCCTCGTCCGCCGAACGGACGGACCGCCCGCTCGTCGGGGCGTCGATGTTCGGGGTCACGACGCCGGCGGTCGACGTGGCTCGCGAGCGCCTCGACGAACTCGGCTACGAGGTCCTCGTCTTCCACGCCACCGGCTCGGGTGGGCAGGCGCTGGAGTCGCTCGCCCGCAGCGGCATGCTCGCGGGGGTCCTCGACCTCACGACGACCGAACTGGCCGACGACCTCGTCGGCGGCGTTCTGACGGCGGGCGCCGACCGACTCACCGCGGCCGGCGCGGCAGGCGTCCCGCAGCTCGTCAGCCTCGGAGCGCTCGACATGGTGAACTTCGGCCCTCGCGACACCGTGCCGGAGCGGTTCGCCGATCGCGACTTCTTCGTCCACAACGCGACGGTGACGCTCATGCGCACCACGGTCGACGAGAACCGCGAACTGGGCGAGCGGATCGGGGTGAAGCTCGCAGGAGCCGAGGCCCCCACGGTCCTGCTGATCCCGCGCGGCGGTGTCTCGGCGCTCGACGCCGAGGGCTTGCCCTTCCGCGACGCGGCGGCGGACGCGGCGCTCGTCGATGCGGTGCTCGCGGGCGTGGCGGGCAGCGCGGTCACCGTCGTCGACCGTCTGGAGCATCTCAATGATCCGGTGTTCGCGAGGCTCGCCGCCGACACCCTGCACGCCCTGATCGAGCGGAACAGCACCGGCCAGCACAGCACAACGGAAGAGGACTGACCATGGACAGGACCATCGCACTCGAACGTCTCCGCACCACCGTCGCGCGCGGTGAGGCCGTCATCGGCGCCGGGGCGGGCACCGGCATCTCGGCGAAGTCCGCGGAGGCGGGCGGCGTCGACCTCATCATCATCTACAACTCCGGCCGGTACCGGATGGCCGGTCGCGGCTCACTGTCGGGGCTGCTCGCCTACGGGGACGCCAACCAGGTCGTCGTGGAGATGAGCCGGGAGGTGCTGCCGATCGTCCGCGACACCCCGGTGCTCGCCGGCGTGAACGGGACGGACCCGTTCCGGATCATGGAGCGCTTCCTCGACGAACTCAAGACGATGGGGTTCACCGGCGTGCAGAACTTCCCGACCGTCGGGCTCTTCGACGGCGTCTTCCGCCAGAACCTCGAGGAGACGGGCATGGGCTACGACCTCGAGGTCGACATGATCCGCCTCGCCGCCGAGCGCGACCTCCTCACGGCGCCGTACGTCTTCGACGTCGAGTCGACGGTCGCGATGACCGAGGCGGGTGCCGACGTCCTCGTCCCGCACATGGGCCTCACGACCGCCGGCACGATCGGCGCGACCACGGCGCTCTCGCTGGAGGAGTCGGCGCACCGGGTACAGGAGATGCGGGACGCGGCCGTCGCGATCAACCCGGACGTCATCGTGCTGTGCCACGGCGGTCCGATCGCCGAACCCGAGGACGCCGCCTACATCCTCGCCAACACGACTGGTGTCTCCGGGTTCTTCGGCGCATCATCCGTCGAGCGTCTCCCGACCGAGCGCGCCATCAAGCGCCAGATCGAGGACTTCAAGGCCATCCCGACCCGCTGACCGCCCGCACCGCCCATCGCACGACCACTCGACGAGGAGCCTCACATGACCGAACACGCCATCACCCCCGCCACCGCCGGCCGTCGCCCCGACGAGGTCCCCACCCGGGTCTTCGACTGGGGCACCATCAAGTGGCTCGTCACCCCGCATCTCGACGAGGGCGCCGGGCTCACGGTCGGCGAGGTCATCGTCTACCCCGGGCAGGGCCACGCACCCCATCAGCACCCGGGCGAGGAGGAGGTCATCACGGTGATCTCCGGTGAGGGCGTGCAGACGGTCGGCGACGGTCCGGCGTTCCCGATCCGCGAGGGCGACGCCGTGTACATCCCGAAGGACACCGTGCACTCCACCTACAACACGACGTGGCGCCCGCTGCGGCTGTCGGTCGTGTACACGCCGGGTGGCGCGGAGACGGGGCTCGACGGTCTGCCCGACGCGCGCATCCTCGACGCCGGAACGGCCCCGAGCTGGAAGCAGGACCGCTGATGCCGGTGATCGAACCGGGCTCCTGGGTGCATCCGGGTTCGAAGCCGGACTGGAGCGAGATCGGCACGATCGGGCGCTTCGCGGTGTCGGTCGACGGCGGACGGTTCGACCGGCACCACCACGACGACCACGAGATCTGGTTCATCACGGAGGGTAAGGGGAAGGTGCTCGTCGACGGTGGTGAGCGATACGTGCAGTCGGGCGACATCGTGCTGACGCAGGCCGGCGACACCCACGACATCGTCGAGGTGTACGAGACGATCCGCGGCTTCTTCACGGAGACGGGACTCCCGGCCGGTGGGCGCGTCGGTCATCTGCATGCGAATGACGAGGACGCCGCCGGCCACGTGGTGACCGCACTCCCGCTGCCTGCTGACTTCCCGGCCCGAGCCTAGGATCGTCGGTATGCGCATCGCCGTCACCGGGAGTTCGGGCAAGCTCGGTTCCGCCACCGTCGAGCGACTGCGGCGGGACGGCCACGACGTGCACGGGCTCGACGTCGCAGGCGCGGCCGGGCCGGGGTTCACCCGCGTGGACCTGGCCGACTACGGGCAGACGATCGACAGCCTGCTCGGGGTGACGGCGAGGTTCGCAGGTCTCGACGCCGTGGTGCACCTGGCCGCGATCCCGGTGAACGGGCTCGTGCCGGATGCGGCGACGTTCCACAACAACCTGACCGTGTCGTTCAACGTGCTGCACGCGGCGCTGCGGGCGGGGATCCGGACGATCGTGACGGCATCGAGCATCACGGCCATGGGATTCCCGTTCGAGGAGGCGCCCGAGTTCCTGCCGATCGACGAGACCGTCAGTCGCGCGAACAACACCTACGCGCTCGGGAAGGTCGCCGAGGAGGCGATGGCCGCACAGTTGGTGCGGTGGGCCGACGGGACGTCGATCACCGCGTTGCGGTTCACGAACGTCGTGGCGCCGGGGGAGTACGGGACCTTCGCGCGTGCGTCGGAGCCCGGGTACCGGCGCGACCTCCTGTTCAGCTACGTCGACGCACGTGACGGTGCGCAGGCGGTCGCGCTGGCGCTGACCCGAGCGGAGCCCGGCTTCGAGGTCTATGACGTGTGCGCCTCCGACAACGGGACGACCGTGCCGTCGGCTGAGCTCGCGGCGACGCACTTCCCCGGTGTCCCGCTGCGGGCGGGGCTCGGCGAGTTCGAGACGCTCATGTCCATCGACAAGGCCCGCACACGGCTCGGCTTCGAGCCCGAGTACTTCTGGCGGGATGAGTTCGAGCGCGAGCGGTCGGCGCGGGGCTGACCGGCCGCCTCAGCGATCCTCCCTCCGACCGTGGACCGGGGTCGCGTTCGCGGGAGGCTCGCCGACCTCCTCCACCGTGTGGCCGCTGCAGCCCGCCGACGTCACGCTGGCTCGCTCGATACGCGCCACGGTGAACCACCGCATCGCATCGCGCATCCGGCACCATCCGACGAGGTACCACTGACCGTTCGTCGAGGCGAACAGCACGGGCTCGACGTCGCGCGTGGTCGTGCTCCCGGCCCGCGAGGTGTACCGGATGCGGACGACCCGCTGCTCGGCCATCGCGTCCTC
The DNA here is from genome assembly GCF_014841195.1 of Plantibacter sp. CFBP 8798. NCBI lineage: Bacteria > Bacillati > Actinomycetota > Actinomycetes > Micrococcales > Microbacteriaceae > Plantibacter > Plantibacter sp. CFBP 8798. The sequence goes on along the minus strand of NZ_JACYTS010000003.1, from coordinate 964,604 downwards.
GAGCGCCGATCGGACGACGCGCGAAGCGGTCGGGGGCGCATCGATCCAGATCCGACCGGCCAGTGCATCGGCTCGTGCCCGGGTCCTGGGGTCGAGGACGTCCAGGATCTTCTGCACTCCGGCGGCCGCCAGGTCCGCGTACGGGGCGTCGGGTGCCGCGGACACCGCCGACATGAGCGCCACCGCTTGCACCGGGGATAGGCTGACCGGGGGCAGTGTCGCCCCGACGGCCAACCCGTATCCGCCACCTGGTCCGGGGCGGGACCAGACGGGCGCGCCGCTGCGCTCGAGTGCCTGGAGATCCCGCTTCACGGTGCGCACCGAGACGCCGAAGTCCCTCGCCAACCGCTCGGCGGAGGTTCCTCGCGATCCACCCCGACGCAGTGCCTCGGACAGGGCGTGGAGTCGCTCTGCCCGCTTCATCGGCTCACGAGTTCGAGATTCATGACAGAAATAGTGACACACACCTGCCTGGAGCGCGCTTCAGGCTGGAGTCATGAACACACAGAACGACACCCCGACCATCGTCCTCATCGCCGGCCACTGGCTGGGCGCCTGGGCCTGGGACGACGTCATCGACCATCTCGACCCCGACCGTTCGCGCACCGTCGCGATCACCCTGCCCGGCCTCGACGGCGCCGATCCCGACCGGTCCAGCAGGACCCTCGACGACCAAGTGGCCGCGATCACGGAGGTACTCGTCCGGCGGGACGTCTCCGCGGACCACCCGGCCGTCATCGTCGCGCACAGCGGCGCCAACGCTCCCGTCACCCTGCTCCTCGACCGGCATCCGGAGCTCGTCCGCCGGGTGGTGTGGGTCGACTCAGGTCCGGTGGCGCCAGGAACCGTCCTCGCGCCGGACCTGCCGGACGACGTCGACGAGCTTCCGCTCCCGGCGTTCGACGTCCTCGCGCAGCAGGCGAGCCTCGACGGCTTGAGCGCCGAGGTCCTCGACCGGTTCCGCGCCCGGGCGGTCCCCGAGCCGGGGTCCGTCCTCCGACAGGCTGTCGAGCTGACCAACGACGCCCGCGCCGCCGTCCCGACCACCCTGGTGTGCTGCTCGATCCCCAGCGCGCAGGTGCTGGACCTGGCCCGAGGCGGACACCCCATGTTCGCCGAGGTCGCGGGGCTCGCGACCGTTGAGGTCGTCGACCTCTCGACAGGTCACTGGCCGATGTGGAGCCGTGCCGGCGAGCTCGCGGAGGTGATCCGCTCAGCGGCGCTCACCCCGCGACCGAACGGTCGAGACCGATCCGACGCTGGAACCCGCCGCGTCGCCTAGCGGACGCCCGCCTCGGCTTCGGCCAACGCCCGCACCTCGGCGACCTCGCGGATCTCGTCGGCACCGATGTTCGCCCCGAAGAGCTCGTGTCCGGGTTCGAGGACGACGCCCGCGCGCAGCGGTCCGATCTCGACGGGGTCGAACCCGAGGGCGTCCACCACGGCCGAGACGGCTGCCCGGTCCGCGGGGGCGTCGCCGGCGATCGCGATGCCCTTGCGGCCCGGCGTGCCGGCCGGACGCGGTTCCCCGTCGAGGTCGTGGTACCCCATGTGGTTGAACGCCTTCACGACCCGTGACTCCGGCAGGAAGGCGGCGACCAGCTCGCTCGTCGAGGTCTCTGGCGCGCTGAGGTCGTCGCGATGTCCGTCGACCTCCCACCAGTAGTTCATGGCGTCGATGACGAGCTTGCCGCGCAGCTCGTCGACGGGCACCGACCGGTGCTTGCCGAGGGGCAGCGCGAGGATGACGAGGTCGGCCTGGGCCGCCGCCTCGGCGGCGGTCGTGGCGACGGCACCCGGCGCGAGGACGTCGATCGTCAGGGCGATCCGGGCGGCGTCGCGCGATCCGCTGATGAGCACCCGGTATCCGGCGGCGACCGCGAGTCGTGCCAGGACCGTGCCGACCTTGCCGGCGCCGAGGATGCCGATGGTGGTGCCCTGCGACGGGGTCGGCTCGTCGGCCGATCGGTCGGTTCCGGAAGCGGTGTCGGACATGGGTCTCCTTCGTGGACGGTGCGGCCGCACGCGGTCGCCTGGGTCAACCGGGGGTCGTCCGTCGCTATTCCGACACCGATCGCGCGGGCCGCGCAACCCCTCCTGCCCGATCGTCCGCTCGACGTACCGTTGCCGCATGACTGACGCAGAACAGACCGATGCAACGACCCCTGACGCCACGACCTCCGGTGCACCCGAGACGATCGGCGCCACCGAGGAGACCCTCGGAGCACGAGGCGACGACAGCTCGACGAGCGCGAGCAAGGACCCCGAGGACTGGGTCACCGGCGACGAGCCGATGACCGGCCCGCAGCGCAGCTACCTCGACACCCTGGCCCGTGAGGCAGGCGAGGAGCTCCCCGCCGACCTGACGAAGGCGCAGGCCTCCGAACACATCGACCGGCTGCAGAACGCCACCGGTCGCGGTCAGTCCGGATCCTGAGCGCCGCCGCCACCGTGACCGATCCCAGGACGGCACCGCTCCATCACGAGGTGGTCGTCATCGGTGGCGGCAACGCCGGTCTCTCCGTCGCCGGGAGGCTCCGGCGATACGGCGTCGACGACGTCGCGGTCATCGAACCGCGGGAGCACCACCGGTACCAGCCGATGTTCTCGCACGTCGCTGGCGGGACCGCGTCCGCGTCGGTCGCCACGAGGCCACAGCACGCCGTGACGCCGAAGGGCGTGACCTGGATCCAGGACCGGGTCCGGTCCATCGACCCGGTCGCGAAGACGGTGACGCTGGAATCCGGCACCGCCGTCGAGTACGACCAGCTCATCGTCGCTCCGGGCATCCAACAGGACTGGGACGCCGTGCCCGGTCTGACGGAGGCGATGGCGTCGCCGGTCGGGATCTCCAACTACACCTTCGAGTACGCGCAGAAGGCCTCGCGCGTGCTCCGGTCGGTCCGCTCCGGCACCGTCGTGTTCACGCAGCCCGCCGGCCCCGCGAGCTGCTCGGGTGCCGCGCAGAAGCCGATGTACCTCGCGTGCGACTACTGGCGGCAGACGGGCGTCCTCGACGACATCCGTGTGGTGCTGGTCGTGCCCACACCCACGATGTTCGGCATGCCGATGATCGACGCCGAACTCGACCGAAAGGTCGCCGAGTACGGCATCGAGGTACGGTTCTCGCGCGAGCTCGTCGCGGTGGATCCGGAGCGGAGCGTGGTGACCATCGCGCAGACCGACCCGCAGGACGGCCCGGATCGCGGGCAGGACGGCGTGACGGGCGGACTCCGGGAGGAGATCCCCTACGACGTCCTTCACGCCGTGCCGCCGCAGTCCGCACCGGACTGGCTCGCGGCCACGGCGCTCGCCGACCCCGGCAACCCGGGTGGGTTCGTCGAGGTCGACTCACTGACCCTGCGGCATCCGCGGTTCCCCGACGTCTGGGCGCTCGGAGACGCCGCCGCGGTGATGAGTTCGAAGTCCGGCGGTGCCCTCCGGCAACAGACGAAGACCCTCGCGAAGAACCTCGTCGCCGTGCGGTCCGGTCAGGAGCCGAGCACGGTCTACAACGGCTACTCGGTGTGCCCGTTCACGGTCTCCCGCGGGACGGTGGTCTTCGCCGAGTTCGACGACCGCTACCGCCCGAAGCCCTCGATCCCGTTCTGGAACGGACTCGCGAAGGAGCGTCGATTCACGTTCATCGCCGACCGCTACGTCCTGCCCTGGGTGTACTGGAACCTCATTCTGCAGGGTCGGGCGTGAGCGTCCGCAGCCGCACGCCGAAGGTCGTCTCCGCCACCGGCACGCGGTAGCGCTCGGGCAGGGCCGGGCCGCACGACGAGCTGCCGAGGCCCTGCTGGGCGTGGTCGAGGTTGAGCCACACGCGGCCGGAGTCTCGGAGGTCCTGCGGGTGGCGGGCCTCCTCGAGCGCTTCGCTCGTCCATCGTCGGGCGGTGAAGTCGAAGCCGGTGTCCTGCAGCTGCTCGGCTCGCAGGGTCGGCAGGCCGTCGCCGGTGAGTTCCACCCAACGCGTCCCGACGTGGTTGCCGTTCTCCTCGGGCACCGGATAGTCGGTCTGGAGCCCGTCGACACTGCTCGTGAAGCGACCGACGCGCGCCGCGGCGAGGCTGTCGACGTACGACTCGCCGGGGCCCCGACCGAACCACGTCGCATCCGTGTAGCTGCCCGGTAGTCCGATTCGGAGGCCCAGGCGCGGCAGCGTCAGCACGTGATCGCCGATGGGGGTATGCTCCCAGATCCCCTCGGGGACAACGGTGACCGACAGGTCCAAGGCGCCGCCCACGACGGTCCAGTCGAACGTCCAGCGCAGGCCGAGCCCGTGCGCGGCCGGGGCGCTGCGGCCGGAGACCCGCAGGCCGCCGCCCACCCCGACGTCGATCCGCTCGACGGCGTCGGTCCGGTGGAGGAAGCGGTCGAGTCCCGTGAGCTTCCAACTGGCTGCGGCCGTGTTCCGCGGCCCCTGGCCCCGATCGTTCTCGGTGGGTGCGCGCATGATGTCGAGGACGGGGCCGTCGAACTCCAGGTCGCCGAGCGCGACGAGCCGACCGGTGCGGGCGTCGAATGAGCCTGCGCCGAGGGTGATGCGGTGGCCCGGCGTGCGGTCGGCGTGAGCGAGGGGTCTGCGCGCGGCGGCCGGCACGGGAACGGTGACGCCCGTCGGATCCGCCGGTCGGTCGGCGGCGATCCGCGCCTGCCCGAACGCGACCTCGTGTCCCGCGGTCGCCCAGGGTTCGTCCGCGGCGAGGACGGCGCGCACGGTGAGCCAACGCTCGACGGGTGCGCCGGAGACCGGATCCACGTCGACGGTGGTCGGTGCGACGAGCGCCTCGGTCGGCAGATCGACGGTCGTCTCGCTCCGGGCACCCACCCCAGGCATCTCCAGTTCACCGGACGCGACCGCGACACCGTCGTCCTCCATGACCCATCGCAGCGCGAGGTGGTCGAGCGACCGCACGTCGTGCTTGTTCCGTACCGTCAGCGTGCCCCCGGTCTCGCGTCCACAACTCCTGCAGGTCGCACGTGCAGCGGTGTCCGGCTCTCGCCAGTCCGGGTCGGAATTCGGGTTCGGCGGGCATGAGCAGGAGTTGTGCACGTCGAGCAGGAGCTCGACCGGACTGATCGCGGCGTGCAGCTCGGCGAGGCCGGGGGAGGGCGTGCGGTCGGCGAAGACGAGTCCGTCGAGGCAGTAGCGTCCGCCGTTCGGTCGGAAGGCGACATCGCCGCCGTGCATGATGAACGCGTTCCCGGCGGCGTCGGTGCTGCGGAAGCCGTGGTCGATCCACTCCCAGACGAAGCCGCCGCAGAACCGGTCGGAGGACTCGAGGATCCGCTGGTAGTCGACGAGCGAACCCGGGCCGTTACCCATCGCGTGCGCGTACTCGCAGAGCAGGAACGGGAGTCTCCGCCGACGCACGTCGTCCGGCGAACCTGCCACCACGCCCGCGGGGGTCGGTTCCTCGCGACGCCCGATGGCCTCGAGCAGCTCCTGGTCGGGGTACATGAGGCTCGAGAAGTCCGAGTTCCGATACGACGGATCGCGCTCGTACAGGATCGGCCGGGACGGGTCGCGCTCGCGGATCCACTGCTCCAGCACGTCGAAGTTCTCGCCGACCCAGCTTTCGTTCGCCATCGACCACACGACGATCGACGGGTGGTTCTTGTCGCGCTCGACCATCCGCTGGACACGGTCGAGCATCGCGTCGCGCCAGACCGGCTCCGTCGGCGGATTGCCGGCCCAGTCGGTGTAGATGAAGCCGTGGGTCTCGAGGTCGCACTCCTCGACCACCCACAGCCCAAGCTCGTCGCAGAGGCGGAGGAAGTCTGGGTGGGGCGGGTAGTGGCTCGTGCGCACGGCGTTGAGGTTGTGCTGCTTCATGAGCAGGATGTCCTGCCGCATGGTGGCCACGTCGAGTGCACGGCCGCGATCCTGGTCGTGCTCGTGCCGGTTGACCCCGCGGAACAGCACCGGGACGCCGTTCACGAGGAAGCGGCCGTCCTCGATGGCGACGGTGCGGAACCCGACGCGCAGCTCGACGGTCTCGCCGGCCACGGGCGTCTCGTCGGTCGGCCGCGGCCTGAGGTGCGCCGTGTAGAGGCGCGGTACCTCGGCGCTCCAGGGCTCGACCGGCAGCGCGGTCGCGGTGCCGGTGGGGAGGTCGCGGATGCCGAGCTCGGGGACGTCGACGAGGCCGGGGACGTCGGTGTCGACACGCAGGACCCCGATGCCGTCGCGGTGGTCGTAGCTCGCGCGGACCTGGACGTCGTCGATCGCGCCGGCCGGGCGTTCCAGGAGGTCGACGTCGCGGAAGATCCCGGGCAACCACCACATGTCCTGGTCCTCCAGGTACGTGCCGCTCGACCACCGGTGCACCCGCACGGCGAGGACGTTCTCACCGGGGACGAGGTGCTCACCGACGTCGTACTCCACCGGGAGACGGCTGCCTTTGCTGTGGCCGAGGAGCACGCCGTTCAGCCACACGGTCCCGCAGGAGTCGACACCCTGGAAGCGCAGCACCGTGTCCGTGCGACGCCAGCCGACCGGCAGGACGAAGGTACGGCGGTAGTCGCCCGTCGGGTTCTCCTCGGGCACGCGAGGCGGGTCGATCGGGATCGGGAACGCGGTGTTCGTGTACAGCGGCTGCCCGTGGCCCTCGAGGACCCAGTGGGCAGGCACCCGGATGCGGTCCCAGGAGGCGTCATCGAGCGAGGGATCGCCGACGGTGTCGCCCGTCCCGTCGGCCGTCGGCGAGAGGGTGAACGCCCAGTCGCCGTTGAGGGACAGCCGACGCGCGTCGCTCAGTTCGTCGGCCCGGGGTCGCCGCCGCCCGGTTCCCGGGATCGGGTCTTCGACCCACGACGCTGCCAGCCCTGCTGAGTCGTTCATCGTCGTGCAACCTTCATCATCGTGCAACCTTCATCGCCTGTTGTGCCTTTCTCAGGAGGTCCTCGGCGCGCCGGCCCGGCCAGCGGCCGCCACACCGAGGGACTCCTGAGAAAGGGACAGGGGAAGAGAACGGGGAGTTGGTGGATTGGTGGGTGGATGTATGGATGGAGGCGAAGGGGGCTCAGTCGGTGATGGTGCTCGGCGGTGTGCCGAGGGCGTCGAGGTCCGACCAGAAGTCGTCGGGGATGAGGGTCGTGCGCAGTGCCTCGACCTGTTCCAGCCGCTCCGGACGGTTCATCCCGACGACGGTGGAGTCGACGAGGTCCGATCGCGTCGAGAACGCGAGGGCGGCAGCTGCAAGCGGGATGCCGTGTCGGCCGGCCAGTTCGTCGGCGCGGTCGACCCAGGCGAGCAGCTCAGGCGACCCGGCCTGGTACGCGTACGTGGCCGGCTTGCCGTCGCGGCCACGACGCCCGGCGAGGAGCCCGCCCCCGAACGGCGCCGCATTGAAGACGCCCATCCCCCGCGACCGCGCCTCCTCCAGCAAGCCGGTCGCCGAGCGGTCGACGAGCGTGAACCGGTTGTGGGTGAGGAGCACGTCGAAGACGCCGGTGCGAACGTAGGGCAGCATCACGCTGATGGCACCCGCCGCGATCCCGATCGCATCGACCAGGCCTTGCTCCTTGAGCGCCAGCATGCCCTCGATCGCACCGCCCGGTGCCGACGCATCCTCGAACGACACCGAGTACGGGTCGTGCAGGTGGAACACCGGGATGCGCTCGACGCCGAGCCGCTCGAGACTCTCCTCGAAGGAGCGCAGCACCCGGTCGCGGTCGAACACCGCCGTCGACGGATCCTGGTCGGCCTTCGTCACGACCCCGCGCCCCTCGGGCAGACCGCCCTGCCGGATGGCATCACCGATGGCCGTCTCGCTGCGCCCGTCCGAGTAGGCGTTCGAGGTGTCGACGAGCAGGTTGGGGCCACGCAGGGCGGCCGACGCGAAGGCCGTGGAGCCGGCGGCCGGTGAGCCGTCGGCGCTCGCCGGGGTGCCGAGGCCGGAGGTGCCGACCGTGACCGGGCTCGCGAGGAGTCCGGTCGAGCCGAGCAGGCGGAGGTCGTCTGGTGTCGCCGCTGCTGGAGCCGTCTGGGCGGCGGAGGGCGTGTGGGTCGTGTCGTCGTTGATCATGTCGTCCATCCTGCAATCGTCGGGCACTCAGGCGTCACCCCTTGAGAGCGCCGGATGCCAGCCCCTTCATGATCCGCTGGTTGAGGAACACGAACACGACGAGCAGTGAGAAGACGTTGATGCAGATGCCCGCGAACAGCGGCCCGTAGTCGACCTGGCCGAACTCCCCGCTGAAGTTCAACAGACCGGCCTGGATGGTGCGGAGGTCGGCGTTCGTCGTGAACGTCAGCGAGATGAGCAGGTCGTTCCAGATGGAGAGGAACTGGACGAGCCCGATCGTGAAGAGCGCGTTCCGCACCATCGGCAGCCCGATGGACCAGAAGGAACGGATGATGCCGGCACCGTCGATCGTCGACGCCTCGAACACCTCGCGCGGCACGGCCCGGAAGTAGGCGGTCATCATGAAGACCGTCAAGGGCATCCCGAGTGCCGTGTAGGTGATGATCATCGGCCAGTAGGTGTTCGTCAGGCCGAGGTTGAAGTAGGCGACGAACAACGGGACGAGGATCATCTGGCCGGGGATCATGATGCCGGAGATGAACAGCAGCAGTGTCAGGTTGCGGCGCTTCCACACCATCACCTCGAGGGCGAAGGCAGCGGCGACGCCGAAGATGAGGATGAAGACGAGCGACGGCAGGGTCACGATGACGCTGTTGAGCAGGTTCTGCGAGATGTTGCCGGTCGTCCAGGCCGTGACGTAGTTGTCGAAGCTCCACGACTCCGGGAGGGAGAAGGTGGACTCCTGCAGGAACTCGCGCTGGTTCTTGAACGAGGACAGGAACAGCCAGACGATCGGGTAGATCTCGATCACGAGCAGGAGTCCGATGAGGATGACCGAGGGCAGTTTCCGCAGGTAGTAGGCGCGCGAGCGGGGAGCGCGTCGCATCTTCGGGCGGCGGACGGCGGTGCCGGATCCGTCGCCGCTGCCGCTCGAAGCCGGGGTGGTGGCGCCAGGCGCCGGGGTGATGGCGGTCGTCATGGCGTCAGTCCTTCGTCAGGTCTTTGCGGGAGGTCTTGAAGATCAGGAGCGTCACGAGGAAGCACATGATCGTGAGCACGAACGCGAGCGTCGAGCCGTAGCCGTAGTTCTGGTACGTGAACGTCGTGTTGTACATGTACAGCGTCAGCGGGGTCGTCGCCGTCCCGGGCCCACCGCCCGTCAAGGCGAGCACCGAGTCGAACACCTTGAGCGTCGCGTTGAAACTGAAGATCACGGCGGACAGCAGGACGGGGAGCGACAGCGGCACGATGATGTACCGGACGAGCTTCAGGCCGCGGGCGCCGTCGATGCGGGCCGACTCGATCACCTCCTCGGGGATGTCGAGGAGCCCGGCGTAGAGCAGGACGGCGTAGAAGCCCATCGACCGCCACAGGTCCATGATGATGATCACGACGAACGCGCTGTCGGGCGAGCTGAACCAGTCCACCGAGTCGATGCCGAAGCCGTTCAGGATGGCGTTGACCGGCCCGGTCTGCGGCGCGACCTCGAACAGGCGCTTGAACAGCAGACCGACGGCGACGGTCGGCAGCACGACCGGGAAGAACACGAGCGTGCGGACGAGCGTCGACGCCTTCTTGAGGACGAAGACGTAGAAGAGGGAGAGTGCGTACCCGAGGGCGATCTGCGCGACCGTCGCGATGAGCGAGTACTTGATGCTGAAGAAGATCGCTTCCGGTGCCGTCGGGTCGGCGAAGAGCTGGGCGAAGTTGTCGAGGCCGACGAACTCGAAGCCGCGCAGGTCGCCCTGGAAGAAGGTGAGGCCGAACGACCACATCACCGGGACGAGCTTCACCAGGGTGAAGATGAGCAGGGCCGGGCCCAGCAGGATGGCGATGGCCTTCCTGTCGCCGAGGACGTCTTTCATGCTGTGCTCCTGAGTCGGTCGGGGGACCGTGAGGCTGGGGCGGCAGGGTGCGTGACCCGCTGCAGGGGTGGAAGTCCGCGGACGGACGGATCCGGTCGCCGGGCGGGTGCCAGGCGACCGGATCGCCGGTTACTTCTTGAGACCCGCGTCCACGCCGGCCTGGACGAGCGCCGCGAAGTCCTCGGGGGAGATGCCGCCGGTGAGCAGCGGGGCGGCGTTCGTCTGGGCGTCGACGCCGGCCTTCTCGGGGAGGAAGGTCTCGAACCAGGTGACCGTCTCGTCGGTGTCGGCCATGATGCCCTGCACCTCGGCGGTGAGCGCCGGGACGTCGGTGACCTCTTCGTTGAGCTTGAAGCCGGAGATGACGCCCTGGTTCTTCAGCACGCTGGAGCCGTAGTTCTCGGCGATGCAGCTGAGCCAGCCTCCGACCTTCTCCTCGTCGTACCCCTTCGTGGAGAACGAGGTCGCCGCACCGGTGTTCGCCGGGTACTGGTCGATGGACCCCTTGCCGCCCTCGACGGTCGGGAACGGCATGAAGCCCACGGCGTCCTCACCGATCTGGTTGAGTTCGGTGTTGTAGACGTCGGCGAGCATCCAGGTGCCGTTGTACATCATGGCCGCGTTGCCGGTGAAGAACTCGCTCGTCGCGGTCTGCATGTCCATCGTCGTGATGCCGGCACCGAAGTACTTGCCGAGGTCGGCGACGGCGGTGATCGCCTCGATGTACTCCGGGTCGGTCAGCTTGGCGTCACCCGAGGCGATGTCGTTCATCGCGTCCGGGCCGAGCAGCCGGAAGAGGTAGGTGCTGATGTAGCGGGTGATCGTCCAGCCCTGGGCACCGGAGACCGTGAAGGCGGACTTGCCGGAGGCCTGGACGGTGTCGGCCGCGTCGAGCAGTTCGTCCCACGTCTGCGGGACCGCGATGCCGAGGTCCGTGAACATCGTCTTGTTGTAGAAGAAGCCCTCGACGTTGTACTGGTAGGGCATCGAGACGAACCGGTCGCCGTAGATGTTCTTCACGGTGGCGACGGCCGAGGGGAGGATGTCGTCCATGACGCCCAGCTCGGTGAGGGTGTCCTCGAGGTCGAGGACGGTGTCGTCGTCGCCGAGGGTGCCGCCGGGCCGCAGCGGTGCGGTCGGTGCGGTGAAGGTCGTGGGCAGGGCGTTCTGGCTGGCGAGCAGCGTGACGCGCTGGAGCACGTCGGCCTGGGGCAGGGTCTCGACCTTGAGCGGCAGTGCCTTCTCGTTCGCGGCGCACGCGCCGTCGCCGAGAGCGGTGAGTTCGTCGCGGACGATCGAGTTCTCGACGGCCGCGAGGTAGTCGAACGACGTGGCGCTCGATGCGCCGCCGTTCCCTGCGCAGGCGGTCAGGGCGAGAGTGGTGACGCCGAGAGCGGCGATGGCGGTGGCCGACCGACGTTTCGGGGCCCGGTGCGCTGTGGACACATTTCCTCCTTGAAGATGTGGCAGTGATGTTGAGACGCGAGCGGTGATGGTCGCGAGCAAAGTTGAAGCGTTTCAATGGCCGAGGCTAACCGCGCTCGGGTCGCATGTCAAGCGTCGGATCAGTTCCGCTCGGTGCGGCGCTTCGAGTGCGTCTGAGGCTGAACGGAATGCATATTGACACGTTTCAAGACGGCGACGAGAATGGGTGATCGTCGTCCCGTGATCTCGATCATGTCGGCACGACTACAGTCAACGACGATGCACGGCGAGTGAACCCGCCGGACGAGGAACGGAACCGCACATGAGGTTGCAGGGCAAACGAGCCGTCATCACCGGAGCAGCAGGAGCGCTCGGCCGGGTGATCGCCCAGAAGCTCGCCGCGGAGGGTGCCGACGTCGCCGGCCTCGACCTCAACGCCGCGGGGCTCGAGGAGACGGCGGAACTCGTCCGTGCGCACGGGGTGCGGGCCGCATCGGCGACGGCCGATTTGACCGACTTCGACGCCGTCCAGGCTGCCGTCGGCGGCATCGTCGACGAGTGGGGTGGGGTCGACATCCTCCTGAACGGTGCGGGCGGCGGCGCGGTCAGCTTCTTCCACGAGATGACGTACGAGACCTGGATGACCCAGATGGACCGCAACCTCAACTCGGTGTTCAACGTCACGCGCGCAGTCCTGCCGTCGATGCTCGAACAGCGCTCCGGTCGCATCATCAGCATCGCGTCCATCGCCGCCGTCAGTGGCGGACGCCTCGTGCGCGGGGCGACGGCCTACGCCGCGGCCAAGGCCGGCGTCGTCGGACTCACGAAAGCGCTCGCCATCGAGGTCGCCGAGCAGGGTGTCACCGTCAACGCGCTCGCCCCCGGAGCCCAGGCGACCCCCGGCCGCGACAACGACACCCCGGAGCGTCGCGAGGCGCTCCTCGCGCAGATCCCCACCCGGCTGCTCGGCGAGCCGGAGCACCTCGCGGAGACGGTCGTCTTCCTCGCCTCACCCGCCGCCGTGAACCTCACCGGCCTCATCCTGCCGCTCGACGGCGGACACTCGATCTGAGGCGACGGACGATGACGACAGGACCAGAGGACATGACGAGACTCGAGCGCGGCAAGGCGAAGTTCGACGAGGTGTACGGCGAGGGGAAGTCGGAGGGGCTCGTCGCGATGCAGACCGGGCGCGCGCAGGATCTCGCGCGTTTCGGTATCGAGTTCAACTTCGGCGACATCTACTCCCGGCCGGGGCTCACGCTGGCGCAGCGGGAGCTCATCACCCTCGCGGCTCTCGTCGCGCTCGGTGGGCTCGAACCACAGCTGCGCGGCCACACCCGCGGTGCGATCAACGTCGGCTGCACCGCGACGGAGATCCTCGAGACCGTCATCCACACCGTGCAGTACGCGGGGTTCCCACGCGCGCTCAACGCGATCCGGGTCGTCACCGACGCCCTCATCGAGGTCGGCGTGGAGATACCCGAGCCCCTCGGACCGGACTGGACCGGCCCGGAGCCGCGCGACCAGCAGCCCGGCAGCGCTCAGGACCGGCCGGGACCGGGCGATCTAGACTGAGCCGGGCCGCGGGCGAGCGCCCGCAGCGCCGCAGGACGACAGGAGGGGTTGAGCATGGGACGAGTCGGAATCCGCGAGGTCGCGACGCTCGCCGACGTGTCCATGGGCACGGTCTCCCACTACATCAACCACCCCGACCGCGTCTCGCCCGAGAAGCAGGAGCGCATCCAGCGGGCGATCGACCAGCTCGGGTTCGTGCGGAACAACGCCGCCTGGCAGCTCCGTCTCGGACGGAGCGGCACCATCGCGTACATCGCGCCGGACGTCAGCAACCCGTTCTTCGCGACCATCGCCGAGGGGGTGGAGCAGCGCGCGGCCGAAGACGGTCTCTCGGTGTTCATCGCCAACTCGAACCGGAGTCGTGAGCGCGAGGACGCCTATCTCGGCATGTTCGAGGCGCAGCGCGTGCAGGGCATGCTCGTCGCCTCCCACGAGTCCGTCGAGGAGCGGTTGACGAGCATCCGGCAGCGGGGCATCCCGTCGGTTCTCGTCGGGCAGCTCGCATCGTCACCGGACCAGCCGTCGGTGTCGGTCGACGACGTCCGTGGTGGGTTCCTCGCCGCGGAGCACCTGCTGCAGACCGGTCGTCGCCGGCTCGCGTTCGTCGGTGGTCCGCTCGGCATCCGTCAGGTCGCCGATCGGTTCGAGGGTGCGAGTTCCGCCGTCGCTGCGGTTCCGGGAGCCACGCTGGAGGTGATCGCGGGCACGGAGCGCACGATCGCCGAGGGGCGCGAGCTCGGACGAGCGATCGCCGCACGAACGGTCGACGCCCGTCCCGACGCCGTCTTCGCGGTCAACGACCTGCTGGCGCTCGGCATCATGCAGACGCTCGTGGTCGAGCACGGGGTCCGGGTGCCCGAGGACATCGCGATCGTCGGCTATGACGACATCGAGTTCGCGGAGTCGTCGATCATCCCCCTCACCTCGGTGCGGGCGCCGCACGAGGGTTTCGGTGTCGCCGCCGTCGAGCTGCTCCTCCTGGAGTTCGCCGTCGCCGACGGTGCCCCCGTCCCGCCTCCGTCATCCCGCCACATCGTCTTCGCCCCTGAACTCGTCCCCCGGGCCAGCTCGCGAACTGTCACCAACCGCTAGTCCAGCGCCCCGTCACTGTGCTGGAGTGACAGTTCGCGGGCTTTGGCGGGTGGCGGTTCGGATTCGGTAGAGAGATGTGCTGGCCGTGATGTAGAGGGTGCGGCCGTCGGGGTCGCCGAAGCAGACGTTCGCGGTGCGCTCCGGGACCGGGATGCGCAGGATGGTCGCGCCGGACGGGTCGAAGACCTCGACGCCGTCGCCCGCCGACGACCAGACGTTGCCGTCGACGTCGATCCGGAAGCCGTCGGACGCGGGAACCGCGGTGCTCGCGAAGGTGCGACCGGGGGTGTCGCCGGCGACGACCGAGACGCCGTCTGCTGCGACGTCGTAGGCCGCGATCCGGCGGGCGGCGGTGGCGGTGTCGGACACGTACAGGATCGACTCGTCGGGTGAGAACGCGAGCCCGTTCGGGTGCACCATCGCCGTGATCACCGGCTCGATCGCTCCGGTGTCCGGCTCGAAGCGGAAGACGTAGCACCCGCCGTACTCCTGCTCGCCGGGGTGGCCCTCCTCTCCGCTGGCGTCGATGCCGTAGGGCGGGTCGGTGAACCAGATCGAGCCGTCGGAGTGCACGACGACGTCGTTCGGGGAGTTGAAACGGCCGCCGGCCCAGCGGTCGACGAGCGTGACCGGGCCGTCGGGCCCCTCGATCTCGACCGCGCGGCGCCCGTGACTGCACTGCACGACCCGGCCCTCGCGGTCGATCGTGCGCCCGTTCGTGTACTCGGCGCCGTCGCGGAACACGGCCGTCTCACGGGTCGCGGTGTCGAACTCGAGGATGCGGTCGTTCGGGATGTCGCTCCAGCGCACGCGGCCGGTCTCCGCGATCCACGCGGGCCCCTCGCTCCAGATCGCGCCCGTGTACAGGTGCTCGAGGACAGCGCCCTCGGCGAGCAACGGGGATGAGGCGGGCATCGTGACATCGGCGTCGGTCATGACACCCAGCCTATTCGGCAGGTGCCGGTCTACGCCGGGTCGACGGGGGAGGAGCCGAGGTTGCGGGCGCTCGGTCGGGTGACGGGCGGCTCGACGATCGACTCCAGGAAGGCCCACGCGTCCATGCGCCAGCGGTCACCGGCGACGTCGATCGCCTCGATCCGGAACGGTGGCGTGAGGATCGCGTCCCAGTCGATCGAGTCGAGGACGCGTCGCGGGATCATCTCGTCGACGTACGGTGCCTCACGCTCCGGATCCGGTGCGACCTCGGGGGCGTCGTCGTCGACGAGGACCTCGAGCCGGTCGATCATCGCGTCGTCGAACGCCTGCATGCGGGTCACGAGCGTCTGGAGTTCGTCGGGTTCGAGACCGGCGACGAGTTCGAGCAGATAGGCGCGCCCCGGATACGCCTCCGCGGGCACGTCGACGATGTTGTACCGGCCGTCGTCGGAGATCCACATACGTCAACGCTAGCCCGTCGCGGCTGGAGGCCTGCGGTGAGGTGCATCGATTCGTCCTCGAGTCACCGTCGCGCGACGCGTCTCCGCACCTCAGGCGGTCGGCACCTGGCTCGGGTGGACGGGGAGCTGCGCGGCTGGACGGACGAGCGCCGTCGGGCCGGGATCGGTGAACCCGAACTGCTCGTAGAGGCCGTGCGCGTCGCTCGTGAAGAGTGTCCACCGGAAGTGCGCGCCGGGACCGTCGTCGATCATGGCCTGCACGATCCGCTTACCGAGACCGTGGCCCCGGTGTGCTTCGTGGACGATGACGTCAGCGAGGTAACCGAAGCCGAGTCCGTCGGACACCGCCCGAGCGAAGCCGACCTGTGCGCCGGTCTCCTCCTCGTACACGCCGATCACGCGCCAGGCGTCGTCGATCTGTGCCTCGACGTCGGTTCGGCTGCGCCATTTGGCCCAGTAGACCTCACGGAGCAGGGCCCACACGGCGTCCCGGTCGATGCGGTCCTTCGAGTCGTCGATGCGGTAGCCCATCGGCCCACTGTAGGACGGTCGGTGCCGGGCCGTGGAGAGCCAGTCCGGCCTCGGCGGCCCGCTCGTCATCGGGCGACACGACGGAATAGTCGAGCCGTCTGCGGGCTTAGCGTGAGGAGAAGTACCAGCGATGCACCGAACCTCTGGAGGATCATCAGATGACTCACGCCCGCACCACCCTCGGAACGTCCGACCTGTCCGTCTTCCCGCTGAACCTCGGCGGCAACGTGTTCGGCTGGACCGCCGACCGGCAGACCTCGTTCGACATCCTCGACGCCTTCGTCGCGGGCGGTGGCAATTTCATCGACACCGCCGACGGCTACTCCGCGTGGGTGCCCGGCAACACCGGCGGAGACTCCGAGCGACTCATCGGCGAGTGGCAGGAACTCCGCGGTAACCGCGACGAGCTCGTCATCGCGACGAAGGTCAGCCAGCACCCCGACTTCAAGGGCCTCGCGGCCGACAACATCCTGAAGGCCGCCGACGCCTCGCTCGAGCGCCTCCGCACCGACCACATCGACCTCTACTACGCGCACTTCGACGACGAGTCCGTGCCGTTGGAGGAGACGGTGACCGCGCTGTCGTCGCTCGTCGACGCCGGCAAGGTCCGCTACCTCGGCATCTCCAACTACTCCGCAGCGCGCATCGCCGAATGGTTCGAGATCGTCGAGGCGAAGGGTCTCCACCGCCCGATCGCGCTCCAGCCGCACTACAACCTCGTCGAACGCGACTTCGAGGGGGAGCTGCGCACGATCGCCGAGCGCGAGCAGCTCGCCGTGCTGCCGTACTTCTCGCTCGCGAAGGGCTTCCTGACGGGCAAGTACCGCGAGGGGGCACAGGTCGACAGCGTCCGCGCCGAGGGTGCCCAGGCCTACCTGGCCGACCACGCCGCGCTCCTGCCGGTCCTCGACGAGGTCGCCGCCGCCCACGGCGTCTCGGTCGCGACGGTCTCGCTCGCGTGGCTCCGCTCGCAGCCGACCGTCGCCGCTCCCATCGCGAGTGCCCGCACGGTCGAGCAGCTGCCCGACCTCCTCGCCTCCGCGACGCTCGAGCTCTCCGCAGACGAGCTGGCCGCCCTCACCGCCGCCTCGGTCGCGTAGGGCTCGCTTCACCCCGCCGGTCCCTGAGCGACCTCCTTCTGTCCCTGAGCGACCTCCTTCGGTCCCTGAGCTTGTCGAAGGGCGCACCTCGACAAGCTCGGTGACCGGTGGGTGGCTCGGTGGCCGGTGGGGTGGCCCGGTGGCCGGTGGGGTGGCTCGGTGGACGGTGGGGCGTCCTCTCCGCGCTCCGAAACACCCCGGCAACATGTGTCCCGGTAGAGTCGGCCCATGGGTGACCTGTTCAACGGCTATGGCGGCACGCTCGCCCCGCGCAAGACTCCGGGCGGCGTTCCCGCGTTCGACGAGATGTTCGGCGAGGCGGCGGAACACGCGGGTGGCGCGACCGCCAGGCGGGCGTATCAGGAGATCTACAGCTCCCTCGCACGGATGACCCAGGAGGAGCTCCGAGGCCGCACCGACGCCCTCGCCAGCTCCTACCTCGCCCAGGGCGTGACCTTCGACTTCGCCGGCGAGGAGCGTCCGTTCCCGCTCGACGCGGTCCCGCGAGTGATCGAGCAGCAGGAGTGGACGCAGGTCGAGGCCGGCATCAAGCAGCGTGTCAAGGCGCTCGAGGCCTTCCTCGCCGACGTCTACGGCCCGCAGCTCGCCGTACGCGACGGCGTCATCCCCGCGAAGCTCATCTCCTCGTCGTCGCACTTCCACCGGCAGGCCTACGGGATCCAGGCGGCGAACGGCGTCCGCATCCAGGTCTCCGGCATCGACCTCATCCGCGACGAGCACGGTCAGATGCGTGTCCTCGAGGACAACGTCCGGGTGCCGTCGGGCGTCAGCTACGTCATCTCCAACCGTCGTGTGATGGCGCAGACGCTCCCCGAGCTGTTCGTGTCGATGCGCGTCCGTCCGGTCGGCGACTACCCCAACAAGCTTCTGCAGGCGCTGCGTGCGTCGGCCCCGCCCGGCGTCGAGGACCCGAACGTCGTCGTCCTCACCCCCGGCGTGTACAACTCCGCGTACTTCGAGCACACGCTGCTCGCGCGGCTCATGGGCGTCGAGCTCGTCGAGGGCCGCGACCTCTTCTGCTCCGGCGGCAAGGTCTTCATGCGCACGACCGCCGGGCCCACGCGCGTCGACGTCATCTACCGCCGTGTCGACGACGAGTTCCTCGACCCGCTGTCGTTCCGCGCCGACTCCATGCTCGGTTCGCCCGGGCTCATGCTCGCCGCGCGCCTCGGCAACGTGACCATCGCGAACGCGGTCGGGAACGGTGTCGCCGACGACAAGCTCGTCTACACGTACCTGCCCGACCTCATCAAGTACTACCTCGCGGAGGACGCGATCCTCCCGAACGTCGACACCTGGCGTCTCGAGGACCCGCTCGCCCTCGAGGAAGTGCTCGACCGCCTGGACGAGCTCGTCATCAAGCCCGTCGACGGCTCCGGCGGCAAGGGCCTCGTCGTGGGTCCGGACGCGTCGAAGGAGGAGCTCGCGACCCTCAAGACGAAGCTGCAGGAGGACCCGCGCGGCTGGATCGCGCAGCCGGTCGTCATGCTCTCCACCATCCCGACGCTCGTCGAGGACGGCATGCGTCCCCGCCACGCCGACCTGCGACCGTTCGCGGTGAACGACGGCAACGACGTCTGGGTGCTGCCAGGCGGCCTGACGCGTGTCGCCCTCCCCGAGGGGCAGTTGGTCGTGAACTCCAGCCAGGGCGGCGGCTCGAAGGACACCTGGGTCGTCGGACGTCCGTTCGACCCCAACGCGGCGCCCGAGGCGTCCTCGCACGACATCCAGGGTCTCGTCGCCGAGCAGGCCACGACCGAGACGACGTCGATCCCGATCATCTACGACCACGGCACGACCCCCGAGCACTCGCCCCAGGACCGTCCGGCCGGCAACCAGGACCAGCAGGAGCAACAGCAGCAGACGCTCGCCGAGCCCGCTGCCGACGGGTCGACGCAGGAGGACGCATCATGCTGAGCCGCATCGCCGAGAGCCTCTTCTGGATCGGCCGCTACATCGAACGCAGTGACGGTACCGCGCGCATCCTCGACGTCCACCTGCAGCTGCTGCTCGAGGACCCGTGGATCGACGAGGACACCGCCTGCCGGTCGCTGCTGTCCGTCATGGGCAGCGACGCGCCCGCCGACCAGGAGCTCACCCGCCAGGACGTCCTCGCGCAGCTCGCCGTCGACCGCACGCACCCGGCGTCGATCGCCTACTCGCTCGGCGCCGCCCGCGAGAACGCCCGGCGCGCCCGCGAGATCGTGTCGACCGAGCTCTGGGAGTGCCTCAACACGACCCGTGCCCGGATGCCGCGTCGCGTCGCGAGCGACAAGGTGCACGAGTTCTTCGGCTGGGTGCGCGAGCGTTCGGCCCTCGCCGTCGGCATCGTCGACTCCGCCACGAGTCGTGACGACGCCTGGCGCTTCTTCACCCTCGGTCGCAGCCTCGAACGCGCCGACATGACGGCCCGACTCCTGGCGACGCGGTCGCTCACCGAGGCGAGCGGTCCGTCCTGGACGACGATCCTCCGCTCCTGCGGCGCCTACGAGGCCTACCTCCGCACGTACCGCGGCATGCCGAGCGCGAAGAACGCGGCCGAGTTCCTCCTGCTCGACCAGCTCTTCCCCCGGTCGGTCATGTTCTCCATCAGTCGGGCCGAGGAGTGCATGCGCGACCTCGAACCGCGCCGAGGCCGCGTCGGGACGGTTGATTCCGCCCAGCGCCTGCTCGGTCAGATCCGCAGCGACCTCGAGTACCGGCCCATCCAGGACACGCTCGTCGACCTCCCCGGTCGGATGGACGCCGTACAGAACGTCACCAGCCAGGTGTCGGAGGCGATCCGCGAACGCTACTTCCCCACTCATGCGGTGCCCGCGTGGATCGGAGAGAACTCATGACCCGGCTCCACATCAAGCACAGCACGGGCTTCTCCTACGGCGGCAAGGTCAACGCGTCGTACAACGAGGCGCGCATGCTGCCGGTGACGACCGAGGACCAGTACGTCCTGTACTCGCACATCGACATCCAGCCCGGGGCGTCGCAGTCGACGTACACCGACTACTGGGGCATGAAGGTCTCGGCGTTCGAGGTGCTGACGCCGCACGAGGAGCTCTCGCTCACGGCGACGAGCCTCGTCGAGGTCCGGCCGCGCAAGCATGAGCCGCACCCGACCGGCTGGGAGCAGCTCGACATCGCGACCCAGGCCGCCGTGACCCGGGTGGAGCACCTGGAACAGACACGACGGACGACCCCGCCGGACGACCTCGTCGAGCTCGCCCGGACCATCGCCGACCGCTACGAGAGCCCGTGCGAGGCCGCGATGGCCATCAGCCGGGAGATCGGCGAGCAGATGGACTACGTGCAGGGCGTCACGAGTGTGTACTCGACCGCTGCCGAGGCGTGGGCGAACCGCAAGGGCGTCTGTCAGGACATCACGCACATCGTCCTCGGAGCGCTGCGCTCGGTGGGGATCCCGGCCCGCTACGTGTCGGGGTACCTGCACCCGAAGCCGCATGCGGCGATCGGCGAGACGGTGACGGGGGAGTCGCACGCGTGGGTCGAGTGGTTCTGCGGTGACTGGCGTGGATTCGACCCGACCAACATGGTCGACGTGGGCGAGCGTCACGTCCTCATCGGGCGGGGTCGTGACTACGGTGACGTCTCCCCACTCCGTGGGGTGTACGCGGGCCCCTACCGCTCGAAGCTCTTCGTGAAGGTCGAGATCACCCGAGAGGCCTGACCCGGGTGCACCGCGGGGAGACCCTCCTCGGTGGATGCGCCAGCGCGGTGCGCTGGCGTGAGCGCGGGTCATGCGCGTGAGCGCGGGTCTCCGGAGCGTCGCGCTCACGCGCTGGCCCCGCGGTGGTGCCCGTTCGGGCGCTCTCGTGTCAGCGCACCGCGCCGACGCCCACAACCCCGCGGTCGCCCCAGCGCCCCGCGCCGGCACCCGTAGGATCGACGGCATGCAGACCGAGATGATCGTCCCGGCCCGCCGCCCGATGAAGCTGATCCCCGCGGTGCTGCTCGCCGCGTCCGCGTTCTGCCTCTTCGGCCTCATGCAGCCGCTCGCCGGCTACCCGCTGCTCGTCGCCGCCCTCGTCGCCGCGATCCTCATCGACCGAGCCCTCGCACAGGACCTGTTCCTCATCGCCATCGGGATCGGCATCGTGTCGACCACGTCGGTGGAGGCCGACGTCTCCTGGCCGAGCTTCTTCCGGATCGGCACCGTGCTGCTGCTGGCGGTCGGTGTCCCGTTCCTCATCGACCGCTTCGTGTACCGGCGGAAGGCGATCACGTTCCCCTGGCGGAGTCGCGAGAAGAAGACGAAGGGCGAGATCGCGTACCTGTTCGCCGTCCCGCTCCTCGGTTGGGCGATCCTGCCGTTCTACTTCATCCGATCCGGCGCCTACGAGAACTGGCCGGTGATCAGCGACGCCGGGGAACTCGGCCGGTTCTTCGTCGGCGTCAACGCGGTCGGCACGTGGGATGAACTGTTCTTCATCTGCACCTGCTTCGCCCTGCTGCGACGGCACTTCCCGGTCTGGCAGGCGAACCTGCTGCAGGCCGTCATCTTCGTGTCGTTCCTCTGGGAACTCGGTTACCGGTCATGGGGTCCGCTGCTGACGTTCCCGTTCGCGCTGCTGCAGGGCTACCTGTTCTCGAAGACGCGGTCGCTCGGCTACATCCTCGCGGTCCACCTGCTCTTCGACGCGATCGTCTTCCTCGCGATCGTGCACGCGCACCATCGCGACTGGATTCCGATCTTCTGGTACTGAGCGGTGTGTCCGCCCGCCCGCGCGGTGCGCTGACGCGAATGTCGGTGTCCCGGACCCAGCGCGGAGCGCTGACGCGAGCGGCGGTGTTCAGGCTTCAGCGCGGGTCTGGCGGGTGAGCGCGGGGCTCCAGAGGGGCGCGCTCACGCGCCAGACCCGCGCTCGCGTCAGCGCACCGCGCTGGCAGCAACCCGGGCAGGTCAGCTAGCGGCGGGCTTCGTCGCCGCTCCGTCGAGCCAGAGTTCGGTCGACTCGTCGCGGTGCACCCCGTCGGTGCCGACGTGCTTTTCGCTGATCGTCGGACCGTTCTTGATGACGTGCACGAGCGCCATCCCATGACCCCGGCCGAGCTCGTAGTCCGTCTTCAGCCACTCGAGGATCTCGCCTGCCTTGGTCGACGCGTCGAAGCCGCGGGCGTTCGCCTCGTCGACGAGCTCACGCGGGGTCTTACCGGTCTTCGCCTCGGCGGCATCGAGATAGGCCTGGAACGACATGACGGCTCCTTCGTCGATCGGGTGTCAGCGCCATCGTAGCCAGCGACGGCACCGAGCGACAGACCCCGCAGCGCGCCATGCGGCCACCCTCCAGGGTGGGCGGCGGCGACGCCAATAGGGTGAGGGGATGGACCGCCCCAGCAGGACCCCCGCCGGATTCGCCGCGACCGTCGGCATCGACCTCCTCGCCGTCATCGTGTTCGTCCTCATCGGCCGCGCCAGCCACGGCGAAGGCATCCTCGGACTCCTCGTGACGCTGTGGCCGTTCGCCGTCGGACTCCTCGTCGGACACGTCCTCGCGCTCGTCCTCGGTCAGCGCGAGACCCGCTCCGTCCGCTGGGCCGGCGTCGTCGTCTGGGTGTCGACCGTCGTCGTCGGGATGGTGCTGCGCGCGGTCTCCGGCCAGGGCGTCCAACTCAGCTTCGTCATCGTGACCGTCCTGGTCCTCGCCGCACTCCTCCTGGGTTGGCGCCTCGTCGCGTGGCTCATCGCCCGCCGACGTCGATGACGCCGCCGACACCGCCACCGACGATCGCATGAGCGCCGAGCGCTGGGGGCGCTGGTACTTCGCCGTGCAGGCCCTCGCCGGCGCAGCATGGTGGGTGTCGGTGTTCCTCGTCCCGCCCGTCCGTGCGGCGACGCTCGGCAGCCTCGACCCCGTCGTCACGGCCGTGCTCGACGTCCCACTCTTCGTCGTCGCCTCGGCGCTCGCCGCATGCGCCATCCGATGGGCGGCGATCCTCGCGACCGGATGGACGCTGCTGGTCACCGTGTCACTGGGGATCTTCGCGGCCGCGACCCAGGAGGCGGGGATCGGCGCCCTGCTGATGGTCGGCGCCGCGGTCGGCTCGGTCACGGCACTCGCGCTCGTCCTCACCGGCGGGATCCCGAGAGCGTGGATCGCCATCGGGCCGTTCGCGTTCCGCCCAGCCGATGCGTCGGCGTCGACCGGTTCGCAACTCGTGAGGACCGCCGTCGAGATCGTCGCGTTCTGGGGCGTCTTCCTCGCGGTGATCCCCGCCGTCCTGCGGTTCTTCGAGCTGCGGTGGCGGGTCGCGATCGCCCTGCCGCCGGGTGCGGAGCAGCTCGCCGTCATCGCCGGCATCGTCGTCGTAGTGCTCGGGAGCGTCGTCGGGCTCTGGTCCGCAGCCGCGATGGCGACGACCGGGGGTGGGACGCCACTGCCCGCCGCGATGCCGAACCGGCTCGTCATCGCCGGACCGTATCGCTTCGTCCGCAATCCGATGGCCGTCGGCAGTATCGTCCAAGGCGTAGGCGTCGGACTCCTGCTGTCGTCCTGGATCGTCGTCGTCTACGCGGTCTTCGGCGCCGTCGTCTGGAACGTCCTGGTCCGGCCGGTCGAAGAGGCCGACCTCGAGGCGCGCTTCGGCGAGCCGTACCGCCGCTACCGCGAGGACCTGCGGTGCTGGGTCCCGAGCGTCCGTCCGGTGGCGGCTCGTTCGTAACTCCTGCTGCCGGTGACGGCCGACCGCGTCGCCCGCCGCCCCGCCCGCCCGGGAGCCCCGGCGGTCGCAGGATGCAGGAGTTGTGAACGCCGAGCGGGTCGGAGCGGAGGACCGTCTAGCGGCGGGAGCCGGTGAGGGTCGTCGACTCGTCGACCGGCGACGATTCGGGACGCGACTCCGAACGCGGCTCGGGCGCCTTCGCGCGCGACTTCGGCTTCGGCAGCGGGATCGGCGAGGTGAGCGCGATCTGCTCCGAGAAGTCCTCCGGCGTGACCGGGGAGACGACGCCGTCGTGGGTGAACTGCAGGCGCCAGCGGGAGTCGGGCGCCACGCGCAGGCGGAGGTGATGACGGAACACCCCGTAGGCCAGGCCGGTGGCGCAGGCGGCGAAGCCGGCGAGTGCGCCCAGGCCGAGCGCCCAGCGCGGCCCGAAGGTGTTCGCCACCCACCCGACGATGGGCGCGCCGATCGGGGTGCCACCCATGAGGATCGCCATGTACAGCGCCATCACCCGGCCACGGACGGCCGCCTCGGTGCTCGTCTGCACGAGTCCGTTCGCGGTGGTCAGGAGCGTCACCGTCGAGAAGCCGACGAGGATCAGCACGGCGGCGAACGACCAGTAGCTCGGCATGAACGCGGCCGTGAGTGCAGCGACCCCGAAGAGCCCGGCCGCGCCGACGATCATCCGCATCTGGGCCTTCGCCCGCCGCGCCGCGAGGAGTGCCCCGGTCAGGGAACCGATCGCGAGCACCGACGAGAGGATGCCGTACTCGCCAGCTCCCTTGCCGAACTCGACGGCCATGGTCGAGGCGAAGATCGGGAAGTTCATGCCGAACGCGCCCATGATGAACACGATCACGAAGATGACCATGAGGTCCGGCCGCCCGCGGACGTAGCGGAAGCCCTCGACGAACTGTCCTCGAGCCCGAGGTGGGCGCGGCGCGCGACGGAGCTTGCCGGTGCGGAGTGCCAACAGGGCGCCGATGACGCCGAGGAACGTGAAGGCGTTCACGACGAACACCCACCCGGAGCCGATCGCGACGATGAGGAGACCGGCGATGGCGGGGCCGACCATGCGCGCCGCGTTGAAGGACGCCGAGTTGAGCGCGACGGCGTTCGACATGTTGTGCTCGTCGACGAGCTCGGAGACGAAGGTCTGCCGGGCCGGGCCGTCGACGGCGTTGATGATGCCGAGGGCCAGCGCGAAGAGGTACATGTGCCACAGCTCGGCGTGACCGAAGATGAGCAGGGCGCCGAGCGCTGCGGCCAGGAGCATGAGGCTCGACTGGGTGAGGATGAGGATCTTCCGCTTGTCGAAGCGGTCGGCGATGAGACCGGTGATCGGCACGAGGACGAGCTGCGGTCCGAATTGCAGGGCCATGGTGGCGCCGACGGCCACGGCGTCGTTGTCGGTGAGGTCGGTCAGCACGACCCAGTTCTGGGTGGTGGCCTGCATCCAGGCGCCGACGTTCGACACAAGGGCGCCGATGAACCAGATGCGGTAGTTGACGCTGGACAGGGAACGGAACATTGCACTCACTGGGTGGCGAGTCTCCTCATGATCTCGGCTGCGCGGGCGAGGGTGTCGCGTTCGTCCGGGGTGAGCGCGCGCAGCTGCTGGGTGATCCACGCGTCGCGTTTCCGGACGGTCTCGGTGACGGTGGTGTGGCCCGCTTCGGTGAGGGCGATGGTGACCTTCCGGCGGTCGGCCGCGTCGGTTTCTCGGGTGACGTACCCGGCCTCTTCGAGGCAGTTGACGGTGCGATTCATGGATGGCGCGGACACGCGGTCGCGTTCGGCCAGTGCCCGCAGGGTTGCGGAGCCCTCTTTGTAGAGCCCTCCGAGGACGGAGAACTGCGGATCGCTGAGGTCGTCGACCGACTTCTCCCCACGCAGTCGTCTCGCGAGCCGGAAGGTGCCCATCCGGAGTTCGGACGCCTGCTCGGCGATCGTCAGTGCCCTGGTCTTCGTTGCTGCTCCGCTTGCCACGATTCATTAGCCTAGCAAATTAGCCACCCTAAGTAAACCCGCGAACTGTCACCAACCGACAGTGCACGGGGTTCAGGACTGACCGTTGGTGACAGTTCGCGGGCTGGGGTGCGGTCAGAGCCAGCGGCGCGCTCGGAAGATGGCGTAGAGAGTGCCGGAGAGGACGAGCATCGCTCCGATCGCGACCGGGTAGCCGAACTGCCAGTGGAGCTCCGGCATGTCGTCGAAGTTCATGCCGTAGACGGTGCCGATGAGTGTCGGGGCGAAGAGGATCGCCGCCCAGGAGGAGATCCGCTTGATCTCCTCGTTCTGCGCCAGCGCCGTCTCGCTCATCCGACGCGACTCCTCGTTCTGCGCGAGGCTCGCCTCCGAGAGGCGTCGCATCTCCTCGTTCTGCTGCTGCGTCATGAGCGTCGCGTGCACCGTCAGCGCGTTCCGGAGCAGGTGACGGAAGGAGTCGACGCGCTCCGCGATCCGGAGGGTGTGGTCGAGGACGTCGCGGAAGCCGTTGCGCAGCTCCTCGTCGAGACCGTACTTGTCGGCGCCTTGCAGCAGGCCGTGGAGCATGGCCCGCAGGGGCGTGGTCGCGCGCTGGAACGCGATGACCTGACGCAGCAGCTCGTAGATGCGACGCGAGACGTCCGCAGCGTCGCCGAAGAGCTCGTCCTCGATCTCGTCGATGTCGTTCTCGAGCCCCGCGACGACGGGACCGTAGCCGTCGACGACCTGGTCGAGCACGGCGTGCAGGACGGCGTCGGGGCCGAGCGCGAGGATGTCGGGCCGGGCTTCGAGTCGCCGCCGGACCTGGCCGAGGTCGGGCTTCTCCGCGTGACGGACCGTGACGACGAACCCGGGTCCGACGAACAGGTGCACCTCGCCGAACTCGACCCGCTCCTCCTCGTCCAGGTAGCGTGCCGGACGCAGGACGACGAACAGCGTGTCGCCGTAGCGTTCGAGCTTCGCCCGCTGATGGCCCTTCAGGGCGTCCTCGACGGCGAGCGGATGCAGGTCGAACTCCTGAGCGACGGAGCGGATCTCCGACGGTTCCGGGCGGTACAGACCGATCCAGGCCATGCCCCGCTGTTCGTTGAGGAGCTCGTACGTCGCGTCGAGCGATCGCGGGCTCGCCGAGCGCCGTCCGGTCACGTAGATGCCGTTGTCGATGAGTGCCATGAGGTCTCCGTCCATCGATCGACGGGAACGTGCGGCGGCCGCGCGGGTGCAGGCGATCGCGGTGGATCGCACCCGGGGAGGTGTGAGTGAGGGCGCCTCGGCACCGGCGGTGGCAGCGCCTACCGGGTGAGGGAGGCGAGGCGGTTCGTCGATGCGATGGCGCGGATACTGTCACCAGCCATGGCCGCTCACCTCGCTTCCGTCGAAACCTGCCGGCCCGCCGTTCGGGCCTCGTTCACCGTACGCCTGCCCTCCGGGAACTGCAAACGGACTCGCCACGCCGCCGGGCCGAGGGCCTACGCTGGCGGGATGAGCGAGCAGACCCCGCCACCCGTCGACGACGCGAACCGCCCCGTCGAGCCGCGACCGTATGCGACCGAGACGATCGTCGACGACGACGGCGTCACGGTCTACGTCTACCTGTGGGAGGTGCCGAATCCGCGGGCCGTCGTGCACATCGCCCACGGTGCGGGGGAGCACGCCCTCCGCTACGGTCGCCTCGCCGCACGGCTCAACGACGCGGGGTACACGGTCGCGGCCGACGACCACCGCGGCCACGGTCGCACGGGGCTCGAACACCTCGGCCTCGGCAAGCTCGGCCCGCGGACGACCCGGGGCGCGATCGACTCCGTCGCCGCCGTCGGCCGACACCTGCGGGCCCGCTTCCCCGAGTCGCGGCTCGCCTTGCTCGGGCACAGCTGGGGCTCGCTCATGGCGCAGAAGGTCGTCGCCGAACACGACCTCTACGAGCTCCTCGTCCTCTCGGGCACCTCGCTCGCGATGCCCGGCGTCATCAACGCCGGCGACCTCAACAAGCGCTGGCGGAAGACCGGGAAGACCGGTCTCGAGTGGCTCAACCGCGACCCGGCCGCCTGGGCCGCATTCGCCGCCGACGAGCGCAACTTCGACATCGGCGTCACCCCGGTGTGGAACCCGATCCAGGCGTTCGCCTTCCTCGGTCGCCCGCCGAAGCGTCTGCCGCGCAAGCTGCCCGTACTGATTCTGGGCGGATCCGACGACTCCCTCGGTGGTGTCCGTGGCCTGACCCTCCTCCGCGACGCGTACGTGAAACGGTCGAAGCTGACGGACGTGACGCTCGTCATCTACCCCGAGGCGCGGCACGAGATCTTCAACGAGCTGAACCGCGAGGACGTCGAGCGCGACGTCGTGGAGTGGCTCGACAAGCGCACCTGAGCCGCCCCGGCCCGGCAGCGCCCGCCCCGGTCCGTGAGCGCCCGCTCCGGTCCGTGAGCGCCCGCTCCGGTCCCTGAGCCTGTCGAAGGGCAGCGAACGCCACCACCCGGTGACAAGCTCAGAGGCCGCGGGGTACAGTCGCGGCACCCACACTCGACGCAGAGGAGACCCGGTGACCTCGGACGGACCCACCTACAGCCACCGCAGACGGAACTCGGCGGAGCGCATCGCGCTGTCGCTCGCGGGAGCGAGCACGGTCCCGTACTGGCTCGACAGCCCTGATCGGCCGTCGCCGGAGCCTCGACTCGTCGGCCAGGTCACGGCGGATCTCCTGGTCGTCGGTGGCGGCTATTCCGGACTCTGGACGGCGCTCATCGCCAAGGAGGCCGACCCCTCGCGTGACGTCGTGCTCATCGAGGGCAAGGAGGTCGGCTGGGCGGCGAGTGGCCGGAACGGCGGCTTCTTCGAGGAGAGCCTCACCCACGGCGTCGACAACGGCGAGCGCCACTTCGCCGACGAACTGCCGGAGCTCGATCGCCTGGCGGACGAGAACTTCGACGAGTTCGTAGCCACGCTCGACCGCCTCGGGATCGACGCCGAGTTCGAGCACACGGGTGTGCTCACCGTCGCGACCGAGCCGCACCAGGTGGACGCGCTGCGCGAGGTGTCGGGGGACGGTGTGTTCCTCGATCGCGAGGCTGTCCAGGCACTCGTGCATTCGCCGGTGTACCTGGCTGGTCAGCGCGAGTGGAAGAGCACCGCGCTCGTCCACCCGGCGAAGCTCGCCTGGGGTCTGAAGCGCGCGTGCATCGAGCTCGGCGTGCGGGTCTTCGAGCACACCCCGGCGACCCGGCTGCGGCGCTCGGGCGACGGCGTCGCGGTGACCACGAAGCAGGGCGGGGTACAGGCTCGGCAGGTCGCGCTCGCCACCAACGGCTTCCCGTCGCTCCTCAAGCGCACGGAGCTCCTGACGATCCCCGTGTACGACTACGTGCTCATGACCGAGCCGCTCTCCCCGGAACAGCTCGAGAGCATCGGTTGGACCGACCGCTTCGGCATCGCCGATTCGAGTCGTGAGTTCCACTACTCCCGCCGGTCAGCCGACGACCGCATCCTCTACGGCGGCTTCGACGCGGTCTACCACCGGGGTGGCAGGATCCGACCGGAGCACGATCAGCGCCGCGAGACGTTCGAGACCCTCGCCGACCACTTCTTCACGACCTACCCGCAACTCGACGTCCGGTTCACCCACGCGTGGGGCGGCATGATCGACATGTGTTCGCGGCTGTCGGCGTTCCAAGGCACGGCACTCGGCGGGCGCGTCGCCTACAGCGCCGGGTTCACCGGACTCGGGGTCGGCGCGACGCGCTTCGGGGCGAAGGTCATGCTCGATCTCCTGAGTGGTGAGTCGACCGATCTGACCCGCCTGAAGATGGTGCGGTCCAAACCGATCCCCATCCCGCCGGAGCCCATCGCGAACCCCGCGATCCAGACCGTCCGCCGCGCGGTCGCCCGTTCCGACGCGAACGAGGGCCGCGACGGCATGCTCCTGAAGGTGATGGACCGCTTCGGCATCGGCTTCGACTCCTGACCTGGTTCGACGCCCCTTCCGGGGAATCCGGACGCCGTCCAGGAATAGGCTGGGGGCATGCATGGTGAGTACAAGGTCCCGGGTGGCAAGCTCGTCGTCGTCGATCTCGAGGTGGTCGACGACCGCATCGCGGACTTCCGCCTCGCCGGTGACTTCTTCCTCGAACCCGACGACGCGCTCGCGCTGATCGACCGCGCCGTCACGGGGCTCCCCGCCACCACCGATGCCGCAGGTCTCGCCGCCGCCATCCGCGGTGCGCTGCCGGAGGATGCCGTGCTCCTCGGCTTCACGCCCGAGGCGGTCGCGACGGCCATTCGCCGCTCCCTCGCGAAGGCGACGGGCTGGGGCGACTACGACTGGCAGCTCATCCATGAGGGCTCGGTGTCGCCGCAACTCCACCTCGCGCTCGACGAGGTGCTGACGAACGAGGTCGGCGAGGGCCGCCGCGGTCCGACGCTCCGCATCTGGGAGTGGGACCAGTCGGCGGTCGTCATCGGCAGCTTCCAGTCGCTCAAGAACGAGGTCGACCTCGACAACGCGAAGGCGAACGGCTTCGAGGTCGTCCGCCGCGTCTCCGGCGGTGGCGCGATGATGATGCAGCGCGGTGGCATCATCACCTACTCGCTCTACGTCCCGGCCGAGCTCGTGAACGGCATGACCTTCGCCGGCTCCTACGCCTACCTCGACGACTGGGTGCTCGTCGCTCTGCGTTCGCTCGGCATCGAGGCGACGTACCAGCCGCTCAACGACATCACGAGCCCGTCGGGAAAGATCGGCGGTGCCGCGCAGAAGCGGCTCGGGAACGGCGCCGTGCTGCACCACGTCACGATGAGCTACGACATGGACGGCGAGCTCATGACGCAGGTGCTCCGCATCGGGCGCGAGAAGCTCAGCGACAAGGGCACCACCTCGGCCGCCAAACGCGTCGACCCGCTCCGCAGCCAGACCGGGCTCTCGCGGGCCGAGATCATCGATCGCATGAAGGACACCTTCGTCGAGATCACCGGCGCGACCCCTGGCCATGTCACGGATGCCGAGCGCGCCGCCGCCGAGCAGCTCGTCACCGACAAGTTCGCCACCGACGCCTGGCTCACCCGCGTCCCGTAGCCTGCCGCAGCCCGCGAACTGTCACCAGTGGCGGGTGTGCGGCTGCATCACCCACCGTTGGTGACAGCTCGCGGGCTAGGGTGGGGGGACGATGACAGCGCAGAACGAGACACCCGACCCGTCGACCCCCGCCACGCAGGCCTCCCTCGAGCAGCGGCTCGCCGACGCGGTGGCCGCCGAGAGCGAGACCCGGGTCGTCGAACGCTGCGTGTCCCTCCTCGCCGGTCGCTACGAGGGTGAGGACTTCCTCCGCGTCGTCGGCGGACACCACGCCGAGGGCATCCTCGGCGGAGCGCCCGCGCTGTACTGGCCCGAGCTCTGGGGCACCCGCGCCCTGCTGCACGTGTGGGACGACTCGGCGACCGCGCCCGTCATCGGAGCACTCGGCAATCAGGCCTGGCGCGTCCGCGAGATGGCCGCGCGCGTCTGCGCCGAACGCCGCATCGGCGACGTCGCCGCGATCGCACCACTGCTGAGCGACGACCACGCCCGTGTGCGCGCTGCCGGAGCCCGGGCGCTCGCCGTCGTCGGTGGTGAGGACGCCAAGCCGCTCCTCGAGGCGCTCCTCCGCGACCCCGACCGCGAGGTCCGTCGCGCCGCGCAGCAGTCCGCGAAAGCACTCGCCGCCCGCCGCTGAGCTCGCGAAGGGGCTCGAACGGTGGGTCCCGGACGCTCGACACCAGCCATTCGGGACCCGTCGCGGACCGGACTAGTGGGTGCCGGCCTCGAGCAGGATGATCACGATCCCGAACAGGGCCGTCGCGACGCCGCCGAGGAGACACCACCACCAGCGTGACCCGCGCACCACGAACGCCGCGCACCCGAGTACGAAGAGCATCAGCGTCGACACCTGCAACGCCAGGATCACGGCGTGCTCATGGCTGAGCACGCCGGCGACGCCGAACACGAGCGGGATCGTCGGAAGGACGGCGGACAGGAGCATCCCGGACGACTCCTGGAACCCGTGCCTGATCGACGCGCCGAGCGTCACCAACGCCTCGTGCCGGTCGTCGCCGTGGTGCGCGAGGGCGGCCGAGTAGACGTGCGCGAGCCAGAACACGATGAGGGTCAGTGCACTCGTGATGAGCACCTGCTCGACGTCGTCCTCCTCGTACACACTCGACGCGCCGACGAGGCCGGCGTAGACGACGGTGCCGTAGATCGCGCTCGACGAGGTGAGGCGTCGCAACGGTGACGGTTTCGGCTGCATGATCCAGAGGATAGCGGGCGCTGCGGCCCGGCGTCCCCGGTTCAGTCGCCGAGGTTGCGCTCGCCGCGTTCGTAGACCGAGGCCGCTGGCCCGACGATGTTGGTGTCGGGCGTGCCGACGACCTCGTGGTCCTTGTTGTCGTAGTCGAAGCGGTGCAGCACATGCCGCATCGCCTCGACCCTGGCGCGCTTCTTGTCGTTGCTCTTGACGATCGTCCACGGCGCGTCGGCCGTGTCCGTCGCCTCGAGCATCGCCTCCTTCGCGCGGGTGTAGTCGCCCCACTTGTCGAGTGAGGCGAGGTCCATCGGGGAGAGCTTCCACTGCCGGACCGGGTCGACCTGGCGGATCGCGAAGCGCGTGCGCTGCTCGTCGGCGGAGACGGAGAACCAGAACTTCACGAGGTCGACGCCGTCGCCGACGAGCATCTGCTCGAACAGCGGGGCCTGGCGCATGAACTCGTCGTACTGCGCCGGGGTGCAGAACCCCATTACGCGTTCGACGCCCGCGCGGTTGTACCAGGACCGGTCGAACAGCACGATCTCGCCGGCGGCCGGCAGGTGTTGGACGTAGCGCTGGAAGTACCACTGCGTGGACTCGCGGGTGGTGGGCTTCTCGAGCGCGACGACGCGGGCGCCGCGCGGGTTGAGGTGCTCCGTGAAGCGCTTGATCGTGCCGCCCTTGCCGGCCGCGTCGCGTCCCTCGAACACGACGACCAGCCGACGGTCGTTCGCCTTGATCCAGTTCTGCAGCTTCAGCAGCTCGATCTGGAGCAGTCGCTTGTCGCTCTCGTACTGCTCTCGCGACATGCGCTCGGCGTACGGGTAGCCCTCGCGCCACGTGTCGATGTGGCTGCCGGAGGCGTCGAGCAGGATGGGGTCGTCGTCGTCGACGTCGACCACCTGGTAGCCGTCGACCTGGTCGAGCGCGGGCGGCGGGGCGTAGTGCGAGACGAGCTGCTGCATGGTCGGGACGCTAGTCCCCGCGCGTAACCGTCAGGTGGCCGGTGGGTGACGCGCTGGTGGCTAGCCGGCTGAGCGGGTGAGGAGGTCCTGACGCTCGGGGTGCGCGTCGAACCACTCGCCCACGTACCAGCACATCGGGACGATCCGACGGTCGCTGTGCTGCTCGACGTCGTCGACCGCGTAGGCGACGAGTTCGCCCGCGTACCCCTTGCCGCGGAACGGCGGCGTCGTGAAGGTGCGGGGGAACGAGATCGAGTCGCCCGAGATCCGGTAGTCGACGACGCTCACCAGCTGGCCGTCGACGTGCATGGTGTAGCGCTGGGCATCGGTCTCGTTGGCGAACTCCGTGGTCATACGCGGTACAACGCGCGGGGCCGATCGTTCCTTCCCGGGTGTGCGGGCTGCTGGCTGCCAGAATAGGCACATGTCCCTCGCCGCAGCAGCCGATGAAGTGCCGCTGCGATGGACCCCGGACGGCCCCGACCTCGTCCTCGAGGGCGACAATCTCGACGTCGTGGCGCAGCTGCCCGACGAGTCGTTCACCCTCATCTACCTCGACCCGCCGTTCAACACCGGGCGGGTGCAACGTCGTCACTCCTCGACCTCGGTGCGGACGGCCGAGACGGGGGTGAACCGTTTCGCCGGCTTCAAGGGGCAGGCGTACGAGCGCATCCGCGGCGACCTCCGACGTTTCGACGACGCCTTCGACGACTACTGGGGCTTCCTCGAGCCGCGTCTCGTCGAGGCCTGGCGCGTCCTGGCCGCCGACGGCACCCTCTACCTCCACCTCGACTACCGCGAGGCGCACTACGCGAAGGTGCTCCTCGACGCCCTCTTCGGCCGGGAGTGCTTCCTCAACGAGATCATCTGGGCCTACGACTACGGCGCGAAGGCTCAGAGCCGCTGGCCGACGAAGCACGACACGATCCTCGTCTACGTGAAGGACCCGAAGGGGTACCACTTCGACAACGCGACCGTCGATCGCGAGCCCTACATGGCGCCCGGGCTCGTCACCGCGGAGAAGGCGGCGCGCGGCAAGCTGCCCACCGACGTCTGGTGGCACACGATCGTCTCCCCGACCGGTCGCGAGAAGACCGGCTACCCGACCCAGAAGCCGGAGGGCATCCTGCGTCGCATCGTGCAGGCGTCCTCCCGCGAGGGCGACTGGGTGCTCGACTTCTTCGCCGGCAGCGGCACGACGGGGGCGGTCGCGAAGGCGCTTGGCCGTCGTTACGTCCTCGTCGACGAGAACCCGCAGGCGCTCGAGATCATCCGCGCCCGCCTCTCCTAGCCCGCGAACTGTCAGTTCAGCACAGTCGCTGCGCCCGGGACTGTCGTCTGGTGACAGTTCGCGGGCTGGCGGGAGGGTCAGACGGAGGCGCGCGGGACGAGGCGGGTCGGCATCATCGTGACGCGCTCGATCGGCTCGCCCGCGAGGCGACGGACCAGCACCCTCGCCATCTCGGCGCCGAGGTCGACGGGCGACTGCGCGATCGTCGTAAGCGGCGGTGCGGCGGTCTCACCGTAGCGGTCGTCGTCGTAGCCCACGACGGCGATGTCGCCGGGGATCGTCAGGCCGGCCTCGCGGATGACGGAGTAGGCGCCGGCGGCCATCTGGTCGTTCGCGGCGAAGAGCCCGTCGATAGGCACGCCCCGGGCGAGGAGACGCCGCATCGCGGCAGCGCCGTCGGCCGGGGAGAAGTCGCCCACCTCGACGAGGTCGTGTGGAAGACCCGCGAGCTCGAGCTCCGCACGCCACCCTGCGAGTCGGTCGACCCCACCCGGCATGTCCTGCCGGCCCGCGATCGTCGCGATCCGCGTCCGGCCGGCCTCGATGAGGTGGCGGGCCGCGGTCCTCGCGCCCTCGACGTTGTCGACGTCGACGTACGTGCTGTCGACGACGTCGGCACCCATGGGGCGACCGCCGAACACGATCGGGAGCTCCCGGCCGAGTCGGGTGTACGAGTGGTCGCCACTGTGGTGCGACACGACGAGCGCGCCGTCGACGTTGCCGCCGAGCAGGTAGCGACGGGTCTTCTCGGAGTTCGCCTCACTCGCGATGAGGAGGTTGAGCGTGTAGTCGGTCTCCGCCAGTTCGAGCGCGACGCCCTGCACGACCGACGCGAAGAAGGGGTCCGAGAACACCCGGGCGGTCGACTCCGGAACGACGAGCGCGATGACCTGGGTTCGGCGGGAGGCCAGGGACCGGGCGGCGCGGTTCGGGACGTAGTCGAGCGCGGCGATGGCCTCGTTCACGACGGCGACGACCTCGGCCGTGACCTTCGGTGAGCCGTTGACGACGCGCGACACGGTCGCGCGGGAGACGCCCGCGCGGGCCGCGACCATCTCGAGCGTGGGGGCTCCTTGACCGGACTGCATCATCGTCCCCTTCCGAGCGGGTGAGCGTGTCGAGTGCAGTGTATCGCCGGGCGTCTGGACATCCGTGGCCGGTGCCGCTCCTCAGGAGGTGACCGGCGTGTCGCGTCCCCTCGATCGCGACACGCCGGAGTGTTCGTGCGTCAGGGAAGCTCCGCCACGGCGGGCACCACACGCGAGGCGGCGATGCGGCGCGCGTAGGCGAGTCCGCTGTCCTTGATCGTGCGCTCCTGCGTGTCGTAGTCGACCCGCACGATGCCGAACCGCTTGTCGTAGCCGTACGCCCATTCGAAGTTGTCGAGCAGCGACCAGACGAAGTAGCCGCGCACGTCGGCACCGTCGGCGATCGCGAGTTCCACCTGGTCGATGTGGTCCTGGATGAAGGCGTCGCGGTCGACGTCGTGGATGCGGCCGTCCTCTGCGACGACGTCGTCGTAGGCCGCACCGTTCTCGGTCACGTACAGCGGCGGCAGCGTCGGGTACTGGCGGCCGAGCCGGACGAGCAGGGTGCGGAGGCCGGCGGGGTGCACCTCCCAGTCCATCGCGGTGCGCGGGAGTCCGCGGCTCGGGAAGGAGATGTC
This sequence comes from Plantibacter sp. CFBP 8798, assembly GCF_014841195.1. NCBI lineage: Bacteria > Bacillati > Actinomycetota > Actinomycetes > Micrococcales > Microbacteriaceae > Plantibacter > Plantibacter sp. CFBP 8798. Next base: position 928,701 of record NZ_JACYTS010000003.1, on the reverse strand, counting down.
GGGCGAGGCGAGCCAGGGCGAACCGGTCTCGCGCTCGGTCGCGCCCGAGTGGCCGCCGTCGGCGCCGGAGTCGTCGGGGTGACCCGACACGAGGTCGTCGTGGTAGTGGTTGACGCCGAGGAAGTCGATCGGGGCGGAGATGGTCTCGAGGTCGCCGTCATGGACGAGCGTGTCGAGGCCGAGGCCCTCGAGGTCGTGGGCGACGTCGGCCGGGTACGCGCCGAGGACGATCGGTTCGAGGAAGATGCGGTTCATGATCCCGTCGACGCGGCGGGCGGCGTCGACGTCGGCCGGGTCGGTGGGGTCCGCCGGGATCGCATTAGTGAGGTTGAGGGTGATGCCGATCTGCTCGGCACCGAGCTCGCGGAGGCGCGTGGTAGCGAGGCCGTGGGCGAGGTGCTGGTGGTGGATGGCGGCGAGCGCGGCGGCCTCGTCGCGGCGGCCGGGTGCGTGCACGCCGACGGCGTAGCCGAGCAGGGAGGAGCAGAACGGTTCGTTGAAGGTCGTCCAGTGCTGGACGCGGTCGCCGAGCGCCTCGTAGGTGGCCTCGGCGTAGTCGACGAAGCGCAGGGCGGTGTCGCGGTTCGTCCAGCCGCCCTGCTCCTCGAGCGCCTGCGGGAGGTCCCAGTGGTACAGGGTGAGCCAGGGGAGGATGCCGACGTCGAGGAGTTGGTCGACGAGACGGCTGTAGAAGTCGAGGCCGGCGGGGTTGACGTCGCGGTCGCCCGGCTTGATGCGCGCCCAGCTCGTGGAGAAGCGGTAGGCGTCGAGGCCCAGCTCGGACATGATCGCGACGTCGCCGGCGGTGCGGTGGTAGTGGTCGACGGCGACCTCGAGGTCGTCACCGTTGGCGATCGCGCCGGGCACCCGGGCGAAGGCGTCCCAGATGGAGTCCTCCTTGCCGTCCTCGTGCGCTGCTCCCTCGACCTGGGCGGCCGCGGTGGCGGAACCCCAGAGGAACGGCGGCAGGATCAGGGCCGGACGGGTGCTGGGCTGGGGGGCGTGCGTCATCGAAGCTCCTCGTGGCTGGGTGCACGCCCATGCTATCGCCTGCTGAGAGCGCTCTCATGCTCGTCTGGTGTGTGGGTGGGGTGTGGCGCCAGCGCGGTGCGCTGACGCGAGCGCGGGTCTGCGGCGTGAGCGCGCCCCTCCGGAGGGGCGCGCTCACGCGCTGGGGCCGCGGTGACGCCGATTCGACAGCGGTCACGTCAGCGCACCGCGCTGACACCCGGATGACCCCTTCAGCGCGGTGCGCTGGCGGCGGTCACCCCGCGCTCACGTCAGCGCGGTGCGCTGGCAAACCGACGAACGACGGTCAGCGATGGGCGGACGGATCGACGACGCGGTTGCTCGCCGTGTCGGGTGACAGCTGCGACCCCGCCAGCTCGGCGGCACGCTGGGCGGCGAGCGACAACTCGTCCTCGGCGTCCTCCGCAGCCTGGGCGTCGGTGCGCTCCTGCAGCGCGGACTTCGCCCGCAGCGGCGGCGCCTTGAGGAACCAGCTCAGCACGAACGCGACGGCGACCACCGCGAAGCTCACCCAGAACACGGTCACGGTCGCATCCGCGAACCCTGTGAGGAACGGCGCGGCCAGGTCGTGGTTCGCACCGACGAGGAACGAGGTGTCGCCGTCGAGCGCGGAACCGGCCGAGCCGCTGTTCTCCTGCGCCCGCTGCAGCACCTTGAGGATGCCCTCGTTCGCCGGGTCCGACAGCACGGCCGGGTCCTGCGCCGCAGCCCGGACCCGCTCGCTGAGCGTCGGGTCGGCGAACGCCGCCGCGATGGTCGTCGGGATCCGCGTGTAGAGCACGGAGAAGATCACGGCCGTGCCCAGCGTTCCACCGATCTGACGGAAGAAGGTCGACGAGCTCGTCGCCACCCCGATGTCGCGTGCCTCGACGGCGTTCTGGCTCGCGATCGTCAGCGTCTGCATCAGCTGGCCGAGTCCGAGGCCGACGAGCAGCATGCCGCCCATCATCCACCAGACGGGCTTGTCGGCCGTCGCGAAGCTGAAGTAGAAGAAGCCGCTCAGGAGCAGGAAGGTCCCGACGATCGGGAACGCCTTGTACTTGCCGGTCCGCGCGATGATCTGGCCGCTTGCGATCGACGAGATCATGAGGCCGAGGATCATCGGCAGCATCAGCAGGCCGGACTCGGTCGGCGTCGCACCCTCGACGAGCTGCAGGAACAGCGGCACCGTCATCATCGCGCCGAACATGCCGAACCCGACGAGCACGCCGAGGATGGTGGCGACCCGGAAGGTCGAGTTCTTGAAGAGCTTCAACGGGATGAGCGCATCGTCGCCCATGGCCCGTTCGACGAGGATGAACCCGATGATGCCGGCGACCCCGATGGCGTAGCAGGCGATGGACCCGGCCGAGGCCCAGCCCCAGATGCGGCCCTGCTCGGCGACGAGCAGCAGGGGCACGACGGCGAGGACGACCGTGGCGGCACCCCACCAGTCGATGCGGACGCTGTGGCGGGTGTGCGGGATGTGCAGGAAACGGAGGACGATCGCGAGCGCGATGACACCGATCGGCAGGTTGATGAGGAACACCCAGCGCCAGCCGGTGATGAACAGCAGCTCGGGGGCGCCGGCGAACAGGCCGCCGATGAGCGGGCCGATGACGCTCGAGACGCCGAAGACCGCGAGGAAGTACCCCTGGTACTTGGCGCGCTCGCGCGGGGCCAGCATGTCGCCCATGATCGTCAGCGGCAGGGCCATGAGGCCGCCGGCGCCGAGGCCCTGGATGGCACGGAAGATCGCCAGCTCGTACATCGAACCGGACATGCCGGCGAGGAGCGAGCCGATGAGGAAGATCGAGATCGCGATGATGAACAGCGGGCGGCGGCCGAAGATGTCGGACAGCTTGCCGTAGATCGGCGTCGAGACGGTCGAGGTGATCAGGTAGGCGGTGGTGACCCACGCCTGGAGGGCCATGCCGTCGAGGTCGTCGGCGATCGTGCGCATCGAGGTGCCGACGATGGTCTGGTCGAGTGCGGAGAGGAACATCCCGGCCATGAGGCCGAAGATGATGAAGAGGATCTGCCGGTGACTGAGGACGGGGGCGGATCCCGACGGCTCGGTCGAGGCGGGGGAGCTGGATGACATGCGGTCTCGTTCGACTCTGGGCGCGCCGGTTTGCAGGCGCACCGACGTTGGGGATTTTGCGTAGTGTGCAAACTTACACCCGGCGCAAGTTCCGCGGCAACCGCTTCGGTCAGGGCGTGGTGGTCGTCGCTGCGTCGAGGTTCGCGTCGAGCGCCGCGAGGTAGTCCAGGGTGGCCGTGAGTGCCACGTGGGCGTCGTCGAGGTCGAGGTGGAACTGGTACTCGTGGGGGAGTGCCGGCTCGTGGTCCGCGGCCCAGAACAGCTTCGTGACGTCGACGCCGGCGTCCTCGAGGGCGCTGCTCATCGGGACCGACTGCAACCAGGTGAGCGCGTCGCCGTTCCCGCCGGTGATGAAGGTCGGCGGGAAGTCGGCGGTGACGAAGTCGATCGTCGACATGAGCGCGCCGGTCGACGTCTCCGACCAGTCCTTCGTACCCGCGTAGGCCCAGAGGGCGGTCTGGAGGCCCCAGGCGCCGATGCCGTCGAGCTCGGCCATCGACGGCAGGTCGTAGACCCCGCAGTTGAGGATCGTCCCGACGAGCTGGTCGGCGTCGATACCAGGGGTCATGCCCGACAGCGCCGCGTAGTCGGGGTTGGTCGTGAGGACGGCGAGCTGGCTGGCGAGCTGCGATCCCGCTGAGTCGCCCGCGAGCACGAGGCGATCCGGGTTCCCGTTCCACTCGGCGGCGTGCTCCGAGATGTACGCGAGGGCGTCGTTGAGTTGGTTCACGGCCGTCGGATAGACGGCCTCGGGAGCGATCGTGTAGTTGACCGCGATCGTCGTGTACCCCGCTGCTGCGAGGATGCGGAGATAGGGCTCGACGTTGCCCTTCTCGCCGGAGATCCAGGCGCCGCCGTGGATCCAGACGATCGTGGTCAGCGGTTCGGTGCCGTCCGCTGGGGTGAAGACGTCGAGGGTGGTGTCCACCTGTGGTCGGCCGCCGCTCGGTGCCGCGTACGCGATGTCGCGGAACTCCGTGAGCTTCGTGTCGGGGACGTACGGTTCCATCTCGGCGACCGTCGCAGCACCGCCGCGTTCGAACACCGAGCGGATGAGGAGCGCGGACGGCCACGGGGTGATGGCCGCGATGACCGCGACGACGAGGCCGAGACCGATCACGACGGCGGCCGCGGTCAGGAGCCGACGGAATCGCGGGCGCTTCCGGTGCGTCGGCGCGTGGTGTGCTGGCGTCCCTGCGGTCATGGTCGGGCCCCTCGTCCGGTGTGCAAGCCTGTCGACAGTGTGGCAGAGGCGCATGCGCCGTGTCGCGGTTAGGCTCGACGTGTGACCGCAGCCCACCAGCCCTCCCACCGACGCCCGGTTTCGCGGCGCGTCCGACGCAACCGCGTGATCGCGTTGAGCGTCCTGGCCGCCGCGCTCGCGATCCTGCTCGTGGTGCTCGTCGTGAACATCGCCGGCGGCGCCACGCCCACCCCGGCCGCCGCCACGAAGACGCCGAGCGCGACCCCGTCCGTCACCCCGACGCCGACCCCCACGCCGACGCCGACGGAGACGGTTCCGGTCGCGCCCCCAGCCCCGCCGGCGTTCGACAAGGCCGCCTACTCGATCGACGACCCGCTGAGCCCGTGGGTGGTCGTCAACAAGACCCGGCCGCTGAACCCGGTCGACTACACACCACCGGACCTCGTGTCCGTCCCCGTCGCCCACACGTGGGACCCGCTGTTGCGTGCCGAGGCCGCCGCCGCGATCGTGCAGCTGTTCGACACCGCCTCGGCAGAGGCCGGCCTGTCGCTCGCTTCGAACAGCGCGTACCGCAGCTACTCGAGCCAGGTGTCGGTGTACGACAGTGAACCCGACGACTCGACGACCGCACGCCCCGGCTACAGCGAGCACCAGACCGGCTGGACGATGGACATCGGTGCCGAGAGCGGTAACTGCTCGCTCAACACCTGCTTCGGCGACACGGCGGAGGGCCAGTGGCTCGCCGCGAACGCCTACCGCTTCGGGTTCCTCCTGCGGTACCCGGCCGACAAGGTCGACGTCACCGGCTTCTCGTTCGAGCCATGGCACTACCGCTACATCGGCGTGCCGCTCGCGACCGAGATGCACGACACGGGCGTGACGACACTCGAGGAGTTCTTCGGGCTCCCGGCGGCTCCCGGGTACCTGAACTAGCCCTTCGACAGGCTCAGGGACCGGGGGTCGGCACGTCCCTCGACAGGCCCGGATGCAGGCGACAGGCCCGGATGCAGGCGACGGGCTCGGCGAGCGTGTGTCCGCTCACCGAGCCCGTCGAGGCGTCGGCCGCCTAGGCGCCGAGGGCGGCGTCGACGATCTGCTTCGCCTCCGCCTGGACGAGCTTGAGGTGCTCCGCGCCCTTGAACGACTCGGCGTAGATCTTGTAGACGTCCTCGGTGCCGGACGGACGCGCGGCGAACCACGCGTGCTCGGTCACGACCTTGACGCCGCCGATGGCCGCGTCGTTGCCCGGCGCGTGACTGAGCTTCGCGACGATCGGGTCGCCGGCGAGCTCGGTCGCCGTGATGGCGTCGCCGTCGAGCTTGCCGAGCCGCGCCTTCTGTTCCTTCGAGGCGGCGGCGTCGACGCGCTCGTACACGGGGTCGCCGAAGCGCTCGGTCAGCTCGCGGTAGAGCACCGAAGGGGTCTTGCCCGTCACGGCGAGGATCTCGGCGGCGAGCAGGCAGAGGAGGATGCCGTCCTTGTCGGTGGTCCACACCGAGCCGTCGAAGCGGAGGAAGCTCGCGCCGGCGCTCTCCTCGCCACCGAAGCCGACCGAGCCGTCGACGAGACCGGGAACGAACCACTTGAAGCCGACCGGGACCTCCCAGAGGCGGCGTCCGAGGGACTCGGCCACGCGGTCGACGACCGACGACGACACGAGGGTCTTGCCCACGGCTGCGTCCTCGCGCCAACCCGGCCGGTTCGCGTAGAGGTAGTCGATCGCGACGGCGAGGTAATGGTTGGGGTTCATGAGCCCAGCGTCGGGCGTGACGATGCCGTGGCGGTCCGCGTCGGCGTCATTGCCGGTGAGGAGGTCGAACTCGTCGCGTCGTGCGACGAGCGCCGCCATGGCGGAGGGCGACGACGGGTCCATGCGGATCTTGCCGTCCCAGTCGAGCGTCATGAACGCCCAGGCCGGGTCGACGTGCGGGTTCACGACGGTGAGGTCGATCTCGTAGCGGTCGGCGATCGCCTGCCAGTAGTGGACGCTCGCACCGCCGAGGGGGTCGGCACCGATGCGGATCCCGCTGCGCTTGATGGCGTCGAGGTTGATGATGTGCTTCAGGTCGTCGACGTAGTTGCCGCGGAAGTCGTACGTCTCGACGGCAGACGGTTCCGCCATCTTGACGTCGTGCAGCCCACCGGCGATGAGCTCGTTGGCGCGGTTCGCGATCCAGGAGGTCGCGTCGGAGTCGGCAGGTCCGCCGTGCGGGGGGTTGTACTTGAAGCCGCCGTCGGCCGGCGGGTTGTGGCTGGGCGTGACGACGATGCCGTCCGCCTGGTCGCCGTTGCCCTCGGCGTTGTACTTGAGGATCGCGTGGCTGAGCGCCGGGGTCGGCACGAAGTCGTCGAACTCGTCGACCAGGACGCGCACACCGTTGGCGACCAGGACCTCGAGGGCCGTCGTCTGCGCCGGCCCGCTGAGCGCGTGGGTGTCGGAGCCGATGAAGAGCGGCCCGGTGATCCCCTGGCTCGCGCGGTACTCGACGATCGCCTGCGTGGTGGCGGCGATGTGGTCCTGGTTGAACGCGGTGTTCAGCGAGGAGCCGCGGTGGCCGGAGGTGCCGAACACCACCCGCTGCTCGGGGATCGAGACGTCCGGCTTCAGCGTGTAGTACGCGTCGATGAGCGACGGGACGTCGATCAGATCTGCTTCGGTGGCGGGGGTACCTGCGCGATCGTTCATCGCACCAGTCTGGCAGGAACGACCGATGTCAGGAAGGCGCTTGACCCGTGGCGAGTGGCGATTCCCAGCGGAGGTCGGGGAAGCGCGCGAAGTCGCAATCGAGCGTGACGAAGGTGGCCCGGTGTTCGATCGCGAGTGCGGCGTGGGCCGCGTCCGAGACGAGGTTGCCTTGGGCCTCGACCGCTGCACAGAGCGAGGTGAAGACCGTCCAGAACGACGGGCCAGGGCGGACAACCTGAACGCCGGGCTCGTCGCGGAGTCGCTGCATCTGCTCGAGCGCGACGGAGATCGGAGTGGGGTCGACGAAGATCCGACGCTGGGTCACGATCCGGATGTACCCCGCGAGCACGGCTTCGCTGACGCCCAGGGGCTCTCTCGATCGGACGGCATCTTCCAACCAGGTTGCGAGCGTGCGGTGGTGTTGTGAATCGGGTCGGAACGCGCCGATGAGGACGTTGGTGTCGACCACCTTCACTCGAAACCGTCCATGATGTCCTCGAGTTGCGCGTTGTTCGTGAGGTCGATTCCTGGGCGGGGTCCTCCCTGGCCGTACGGCACGACCTTGTAGGGCTCCCGCTCGGGCGGTGCGGCCGCTGCGGCCAGCTTCGCGCGCAGGGCCTCTTCGATGTAGGCGGTCACGGTCTTCCCCTCCTGCGAGGCGTGCTCGCGGACGGCCTCGTAGAACTCGTCGGCGAGTCGGATGGTCGTTCGCATGAGCCGAGCCTATGAAGGTGTATGTCGGTATGTCAACGACGCTACCCGGTTCCCTCGGCGCAGGGGCGGGCCGACACAGATCTGTGGAGAGGTCGCTGCTCCGGGGGCCTGTGGATGGCCGTCGACTAGCGCGTGGCGAGGAGCGCCGCGGCCGAGGCGGAAGCGGAGGCGGTCGCGGAGGCGCTCGTCGTGGATGCGCCCGCGCCGGCGCCCGCGGCGTCCGGCACGGAGGTGCGCTGGTGGGACGATCCGGGCATCGTCAGGTCGGCGACCGCGTAGGCCTGACCCGTGACGATGCGCTGGATGGCGTAGAGGCTCTCGGTGGCCGGCCCGAGGTACTTGCCCCGGTCGTCGGCGTTGCTCGACCCGACCGCGTTGTGTCCCTCGACGGCGCCGAGGTGGTCGCCGTCGCCGAGCGTCAGCCCGTCCGAGCCGAAGGTGGTCGCGCCCCAGGAGCTCGTCGCTGGGTCGGCTCGACCGGACAGGAGCTGGCCGAGACCGGCGAGGGTGTCGGCGCTCGCTTGGGAGGCGTACACGCGGCCGGCCGGGACGTGCAGATCGTCGATCCCGATCTCCGTCGGGATGCCGGCCGAACCGAGCATGACGAAGTCGTCGACGTGATAGTCGCCGGACGCCAACGCGAGCGAGGCCGTCGCCGTGCCGTAGGAGTGCGCCACGACGCTCAACCGGGAGACGACGCCGTGAGCGGAACGGACGGCGTCGTATCCGGCGAGCACCCCGGCGAGCAGGGGAGCCCCCTCGATGGCCCGGTCGTTCGACGGCACCTCGAGTGCGCTCGGGCTGTGTCCGCCGATCCAGAGGATGACCGCACTGTCGGCTGCGGCGGTCTGGATGCGCTTCGCCCCGCGCAGGTAGTCGTCGAGTTCGAGGGCGCTGCTGTTCATCCCGGGGACGAGCACCGTGACGTAGGCGGCGGTGTCCACGTCTCCGACGGCGACCGCGACCCGCGGGGGTCCGGAGCCGCCCGCCTGCAACGTGATCAGGTACTCGGGCTGGAGGCGGGCGGCGATCGCGTCCGGTGCGTACCGGTCGGCGAGCAGCTTGATCGCGTCCAGGCGCGACAGGGTCGTGGCGAGGGCCGCCGAGTCCGCCTGCCCGTCGACCTGGTCGCTGCTCACCGTCAGCGAGCGGTAGCTCGCCTCGGTGTCGGCGAGGAGGCCGGCGAGCCGGGAGACGTTGGCCGTCGCCCGGTCCGTGTAGGCGACACCCTCGAGGTTGCCGATGACCGCCGGGTAACCGGTGATGAGCAGTGCGCGGTATCCAGGAGCGAGCTCGGTCCACAGCTGCGCGACCTGCGATGAGGACATCGTCGTGAGGGTCGTCGCCGCCGCGGCGAGATCCCCGGCGTAGGCGGTGGTGAAGGCGGCGGCCGTCATCGTCGGGACGGAGGAGGCCGCCGGTGCGAAGTCGGCGGCGGAGATCGCGGACGCACCGGCGGTCGAGGTCTGCGTCACCGTGACCACGCCGGCCAGGATCGCGGCGATCGCGACGGTCATGACGAGCGACTTGACGAGGGTCGCGCGGGCCGCCGAGATCGGCCGGTGCACCCAGGTCGGCAGCGACAACGACGGGAGGCTCCAGGAGGAGCCGAGGCTGAACGCGGCCTCGCTGCCGCTCGCCAGGTTCAGTCGGGGAGTGGACCGCGGGGCGGCGTCGGTGAAGACACTCGTCACGTCACTCCTGTTCCTGTCTCAGCCCGTCGGGTGGAGCCTCGCGCGACATGGATCACGCATCGAGATCGGGGAGACGAACGGCCGTGAACTCGCTTCCCGAGACGAGCGGCAGCGCTCAATACACCCTTGTATCCATTGTGGCGGGTAGTGGCGTGATTTGAATAGCTCAAAACGGGGGGTATCGGGGCCGAAATGACCCGATCTTCCTGGAAATCACCCGAATGTGACCTGGATGGGAGTCAACGGTCGTCCAAGGGCGTGTCGCGAACCACACGGTACGCTCGGAGGCATGCCAGCCGCACCCGCCGACGACGCCCTCCGGAGCTACAGTTTCCTCGGTCCGAGCGGGACCTTCACCGAGGTGGCACTCGGCCAGGTCGAGGAGGCCAGGGGCCAGATCTGGAAGCCCGTGTCGAACGTCGGCGAGGCGCTCGGCGACGTCCTCGAGGGCCGCAGCACAGCCGCGGTCATCGCCATCGAGAACTCGGTCGACGGAGGGGTGTCCGTGGCGCAGGATGCACTCGCCACGATGCCCGGTCTCCGCATCGTCGGCGAGGTGCTCGTGCCGGTGAACTTCGTGCTCGTCGCCCGCCCCGGAACCCGCCTCGAGGACGTCTCGGTCGTGAACGCGCACCCCGTCGCCTACGGGCAGTGCCACCTCTGGCTCGACGCCAAGCTGCCCTCGCACGGACACATCCCGGCGTCGAGCAACGTCGCCGCCGCGGCCTCGCTCCTCGACGGCACCTCCACCGCCGACGCCGCGGTCGCCCCGCCCGGCATCGTGAACCACTACGACCTCGACGTCCTCGCGGAGAACATCGGCGACAACCCGAACGCCGTGACCCGCTTCGTCGTCGTCAGTCGCTCACGGGAGATCCCGGCCAGGACGGGCGCCGACAAGACGAGCCTCATCGTCGAGCTGCCGAACGACGAGTCCGGCTCGCTGCTCGGCATGCTCGAGCAGTTCTCCACGCGAGGTGTGAACCTGAGCCTCATCGAGTCGCGGCCCATCGGCGACGCGCTCGGCCGGTACCGCTTCGTGATCGACGCCCTCGGACACATCGAGGACGAGCGGATGGCCGACGCCCTGCTGGGGCTCCGACGCTTCAGCCCGAATGTGATCTTCCTGGGCTCGTACCCGAGCGCCGATCGCACCGCCGTCGACTACCACTCCCGGTACAACGACGAGGTGTTCATCGAGGCCCGCGACTGGTTGCGCGGGCTGCTCTCGGCGGAGCCGCTCGACGACTGAGCTGTCACGTTCGCGCATAACTCCTGCTGTCGGTCCGTGTCCGAACTCGGGGACGGGGTGTCAGCGGGATTCGCGGCCGGGTGCAGGAGTTGTGGACGCCGACCGCGCGTCAACGGTGCTTCAGCTGACGATGTCGACACCGTGACCGCGAAGGCGCCGCTGGTCGGCGGTGAGCGAGGCGATGAGCCGCTCGTTCGTCCCGCGGATGTGGCGCGCGACGAGGTCCGCCGCGCGCTCGGGGTCGCGCGCCGCGACCGCGTCGAGGATGGCGCGGTGCTCCGTGGCGGCCTGCTCTCGGGCCTCGGGCGTCCGTACCTCGAGCCAGCGGGTGCGGGCGAGCCGGACCATCGCGCCGTGCACCCCTTCGGCGAGCAGGTGGTTCGCGGACAGCGCCGCGAGCTCCTCGTGGAAGTCGCCGCCGACGCGGAGCACCGTGTGCTCGTCGTCGGGGCGGGGTTCGTCGAGCAGGGTGCGGATCGCGGCGAGCTGCGCTTCGGTCGCGCGTTCGGCGGCGAGCCGGACGCCGGCGGTCTCGAGCGCCTCACGGACCTCGGCGATGAGGCCGATCTCCTCGAGGTCGATGGGGGCGACGATCCAGCCGCGGCCGTCGCGACGCGCCAGTCCCTCGGCCTCGAGCCGGGTGAGTGCTGCGCGCACGGGCGTCCGTGACGCCGCGAAGCGTTGCTCGAGCCCCCGCTCGGTGAGCGGCTGCCCGGGCGCGAGGTCGAGGGTCAGGATCGCCCCGCGGAGGCGCTCGTACAGCTGCGTGGTCTGCGTCGGAGTGCTCATCCGTGTTCCCGATCCGGCCGGTGGCGATTGGTATACCAAAATGGTGTACCGTCATGCTAGCAGTGGGAGACGCCCAGCGCAGGAGGCGGCACGATGACCGGAACGACACCAGCCCCCGTGGCCCCGGCGACCGCTCGCGGCGCGCGCCCACCGATGCCGAACGCCGGTCGGGCCTGGACCGTCCTCGGGCTCGGTGTCGCCGCGCAGACCGCCGGCACGCTCTTCGTCAGCACCCCGGCGTTCCTCATCCCGCTCCTGCACGCCGAGCGGGGCATGTCGCTCGCCGAGGCCGGCGTCCTGGCCGCTGCCCCCACGCTCGGCATGGTGCTGACGCTCATCGCCTGGGGCTGGCTGGCCGACCGTGTCGGCGAGCGCATCGTCATCGCTGGCGGCCTCGCCCTCACCGCGTTGGCCGCTGCCGGGGCGATCGCCGCGGACAGCCTCATCCCCTCGCTCGGCTACGGTCCACTCGGCATCCTGCTCCTCCTCGGTGGTGCCGCCTCCGCGAGCACGAACTCGGCGAGCGGCCGGATCGTCGTCGGCTGGTTCCCGAAGGACCGCCGCGGCCTCGCGATGGGGATCCGCCAGATGTCACAGCCGCTCGGCGTCACGGCGGCCGCGGTGACGGTGCCGTCCGTGGCGGCGGCGTCGGGCATCTCCGCCGCCCTCCTGATCTCGCTCGTCGCGACGGGTGTCCTCGCTGTGGCCTGCACCATCGGACTCCGGAATCCGCCACGGACCGTCGTGCCGAAGCCGGTCTCGACGGAGACGACGCCGAACCCCGTGGCCGTGCGACCACGCAACCCCTACCGAGGCGACGGCTTCCTCTGGCGCATCCACGCCGTGTCGATCCTGCTCGTGGTGCCGCAGTTCACGCTCACGACCTTCGCGCTCGTCTGGCTCGTCACCGATCAGGGCTGGAACGCGCTCGCGGCGGGCGTGCTCGTCGGTGTCGCGCAGTTCGTCGGAGCGATCGGTCGGATCGGCGTCGGGGTGTTGAGCGACCGGGTCGGCAGCCGGGTGCGACCGCTGCGCTGGGTGGCGGTGTCGGCGGTCGTCGTCATGTTGCTCCTCGCCGGCGTCGGGCTGCTGCAGTGGCCCGTGGCTGTCGCCGTCGCGCTCGTCGTCGCCAGTGCCGTGACGGTCGCCGACAACGGGCTGGCCTTCACCTCGGTCGCCGAGATGGCCGGCCCCGCCTGGGCCGGGCGGGCGCTGGGAGCGCAGAACACCGGCCAGTTCATCGCCGCGTCGGTCGTCGGTCCGGCGGTCGGTGCGCTCATCGGCTTGGTCGGCTATCCGCTCGCCTTCCTCGCGGTCGCGGTGCTCCCGGCCCTCGCGATCCCGATCATCCCGAGCGAGGCCGCGGAGCACGACCACCTTTAGGTCGTCGTCCCACTGGTTCGGCCGGCTCGTCTAGTCGACGTTTGACGGATATCTATCGCGGCTGCCAGGCTTGCCGAGGCCCCACGACGGCCCGTGTACCTCCCCGCCGGCGAGTCGCGCTCCACTGCCTCCGACCACCGTCGAGCGACAGCCGGAGACGCCTGGTCGGCCGATCAGAAAGCGCCACAGTGACCGGCACCACCACGTCCACCGACCCCGTCCACGCCGTCGCGGAGGCCGCCCTGCGGCGCAACGCGGGCGAACCCGAGTTCCACCAGGCGCTCCTCGAAGTCCTCGAGTCCATCCGCCCGGCGCTCGACGAACACCCCGAGTACCTCGAGGCGGGCATCCTCGAACGTCTCGTCGAACCCGAGCGGCAGGTCGTCTTCCGTGTGCCGTGGACCGACGACCGCAACCGGGTGCAGGTGAACCGCGGATTCCGCGTCCAGTTCAACTCGGCGCTCGGCCCGTACAAGGGCGGGTTGCGCTTCCACCCGAGCGTGAACCTGTCGATCGTGAAGTTCCTCGGGTTCGAGCAGATCTTCAAGAACGCCCTCACCGCGCAGGGCATCGGCGGTGCGAAGGGCGGGAGCGACTTCGACCCGCACGGGCGATCGGACGCCGAGATCATGCGCTTCTGCCAGAGCTTCATGAACGAGCTCTACCGCCACCTCGGCGAGCACACCGACGTCCCTGCCGGCGACATCGGCGTCGGCGCGCGCGAGATCGGCTTCCTCTTCGGCCAGTACCGGAAGATCACCAACCGTCACGAGTCGGGCATGTTCACCGGCAAGGGTGTCGGCTGGGGCGGCGCCGAGGTGCGCACCGAGGCGACCGGGTACGGGACGGTGTTCTTCGTGGACGAGATGCTCGCCGTCGACGGCCGCGGGGTCGAGGGCAAGCGCGTCATCGTGTCGGGCTCTGGGAACGTCGCGACCTACGCGATCGAGAAGGTCCACCAGCTCGGCGGGACCGCCGTCACCGCATCGGACTCCTCCGGATACGTGGTCGACGACGCCGGCATCGACCTCGAGCTCCTCAAGCAGATCAAGGAGGTCGAGCGCGGCCGGATCTCCGAGTACGCCGCCCGCCGTCAGGGAGCCCACTTCGTCGCCGGCGGCAGCGTCTGGGACGTCCCGGGGGAGATCGCGCTGCCGAGTGCGACGCAGAACGAGCTTCATGAACGCGACGCGATCGCCCTCGTGAAGCACGGCGTCATCGCGGTCGCGGAGGGCGCGAACATGCCGTCGACGCCCGAGGCGGTGCGGGTGTTCCAGCAGGCCGGCGTCCTCTTCGGCCCGGGGAAGGCGGCGAACGCCGGTGGCGTGGCGACCTCGGCGCTCGAGATGAGCCAGAACGCTGCCAGGCAGCGGTGGTCCTTCGACGACAGCGAGGTGAAATTGCGCGGCATCATGCACGGCGTGCACCGCGCCGCCTACGAGGCCGCCGAACGGTACGGCCGGCCGGGCGACTACGTCGTCGGGGCGAACACCGCCGCGTTCGTGAAGGTCGCGGACGCGATGCTCGCCCAGGGCGTCATCTAGTCCCGCCCTCGTCCCCGACTCAGGAGTGCTCCGGCGCGTCGCCCTTTGACGGGCCCGGCGCGCCGCACACCTCCTGAGTCGGGGACGCGGAATCCGCCGGCGAAGGACACGGCGGGTGTCGGATTGCGACGGGGTGGTCGGCTCCTGGACGGCGAGTGACTAGCCTCGAAGGGTGACCGACCCCCGCCCCGCAACCACCGTCATCGTCGGTGCCGGCCTCTTCGGCTTGGCGACCGCCGTCCACCTCGCCCGCGCCGGGCGACGGGTGACGGTCCTCGAGTCGGGCACCGCCGCCGGAGCGACGACCGCGGCGGGAGCGGGCTTCGTCGGCCTGTGGGCGGCGGGCTACGCCTGGTACTGGGACGAGTCGGAACTCGCCCTCGAGCAGGCGGGCCTCGACTTCTACCGCGGGCTCGACGCGGCCGGATATGACATCGGTCTGCGGAACACGGGCAACGTGTGGCTCGCGCTCACCGAGCAGGCCGTGCTCGATCACCTGCTGCCGTTCGCCGAGCACCCGCTCCGACCCGAGGACGCCCGCCTGCTCACCGCCGTCGAGACCGCTGAGCTCGTTCCAGGTCTCGACCCTGAGACCATCGTCGGGGCGTTCATCCATCCCGACGGCATCCAGATCAGCGCGCCCGACGCCGGACTCGCGCTCGCGGCGCTCGCCCGGGCCGAGGGCGTCGAGATCGTCGAGCACACGCCCGTCGTCGATCTCCTCGCCGAGGGCGGCCGAGCCGTCGGCGTGCTGACCGCCACCGGCGAGCGCGTCCTCGGCGACGAGGTCGTCCTCGCCGCCGGGTCCTGGACGAACGGACTCCTCGCCGCCACGGACCGCGTGCTGCCGTTCGCACGCGTGATCGCGAGCCGCCTGACCACCGCCCCGTTCGGCCTCGGCGAGGTGCCGACCCTCATGATCCCGGAACTCGACGGACTGTGGATCCGGGAACACCTCGGCGGTCTCACCTATGGCAACGGCGTCGGCTACGAGGCGCTCGCGCTGCATGACAGCCCGGCCGACCGTCGCCCGGACCGCCCCGACCTCGTCGAGGCGATGCGGGAGCACCTGTCGCCGATCATCTCCGAGCTCATCCCGGCCGCCGCGCCCGTCGTCGACGACGCCGAAGCCGTGCAGGGGATCGTGTCGTACACCGCGGACCGCCGCTTCATCGCGGGCCCCTTGCCGGAGCTCGACGGGCTGTACGTCGTGGCCGGCGACAACGAGTCCGGCGTCACGCACGGCCCCGGACTCGGCCGGATGCTCGCCGAACTGATGGTCACGGGTGAGAGCCCCTTCGTCGACGCGTCGCGATACGCGCCCGGTCGATTCCCGTCCCGTCCGTTCGCCGACGAGGCCGCCGTGGCCGCCGCGATGCCGGCTCGTCGTGCGGTCGACGCGCGCGCCACCGCAGCGACCCGCGAGACCACGGAGTCGGGCCTGCCTGCGGAGTCGGGCCGATGACCGCGCCGGGTCCGGCAGCGGACGCGACGCCGACCGCGCTGCCGGCGCGCGCCGAGGTCGTGGTCATCGGTGCCGGGATCGTCGGTGCGGCGGCTGCGCGCTCACTGGCCGAGCAGGGCCGGGACGTGCTGCTCCTCGAGCGGTACCCGCGCGGTCACGAGCACGGCTCCTCACATGGCGCGACCCGCATCTTCCGTCAGGGCTACGACGCCGACGACTACGTCGCCCTGACGTCGGAGGCGCTCGCGGCCTGGCGGCAGCTCGAGTCGGCGAGCGGACGGACGCTGCTCGACCTCACCGGCGCGCTCGACCACGGCCGACCCGAGATGCTCTCGGCGATCGAGGCGGCGATGACCCGAGGCGGGATCGCGTCGGAGCGCCTCACCCCGGAGCAGGCGAGCGACCGCTGGCCCGGACTGCGGTTCGACCGCGAGGTCCTCCACCACGCGACCGGCGGGCGACTGTACTCCGCCGAGGCGATCGAGGCCCTGCTCGACCTCGCCGAGGTGGCCGGAGCGACCCTGCGCTTCGGCGTGCGGGTGACGGGCGTCGAACCGGCCGAGTCGAACGACCCGACCGCGGGTGCCGCCGGCGCCGTCGTCCGCACCGAGCTGGGCGACGTCGCCGCGGACCACGTGGTCGTCGCGGCCGGCTCCTGGACACCCGACCTCGTCGGCGACCTCGCTCGCAGCGTCGGTCGTCCGCTGCCCGAGATCGTCGTGACGCAGGTCCAGCCCGCGCATTTCCCGAGCGAACTGGGCGCGGACGCCTGGCCGAGTTTCGTCCACTATCCCGCCGAGGGGTCGAGCGTGTACGGCCTGCTGACGCCGGGCGAGGGGGTCAAGGTCGGGCTGCACGGCGGTGCCGTCCACGTCCACCCCGACGAACGCGACGGCCTCGCCGAACCCGTGGAACTCGCGCGGCTCACCGCCTACGTCGCCGAATGGGTGCCCGGCGTCGACGCGTCCGCACCCCATACCATCAGCTGCCTCTACGATCTGAGCCCCAGCGAGGATTTCGTGATCGACCGGATCGACAGCATCATCGTCACGACGGGATTCTCCGGTCACGGGTTCAAGTTCGGCCCGGTGCTGGGACGCCTCATCGCCGAGCTCGTCGACGGAGCCGAACCGCACCCGAGGTTCGCGCTCGCCTCCCACGCGGTCCCCGTCGCGCCATCAGCATCAGCACCCCCGCAGTCACCCGAAGGAACCGCTCCATGAACCGATCCGCCAGATTCGCCACGGTCGCCATCGGCCTCGGTGTCGTCGCCGCCCTCACCGGTTGCACGGCCCAGGGCGGGACCACCACGACCACCGCGCTCGTCATCGGCACGACCGATCAGATCGTCTCGCTCGACCCGGCCGGTGCCTGGGATCGCGGCTCGTTCACGCCGCAGAACCAGATCTACCAGCACCTCCTCAGCTACGACGAGGGCGACGTCGTCCCTGCCCCCGACGCGGCGGAATCGTGCGACTTCACCGACGAGTCCACCTACGTCTGCACGGTCAAGGAGGGGCTGACCTTCTCCAACGGCCACGCGCTCACGGCCGAGGACGTCGTCTACTCCTTCACCCGCGTCCGTGAGATCGCCGCCGACAACGGTCCGTCGCCGCTGCTCGCGAACCTCGACAGCGTCGAGGAGGGCGACGACAACCAGGTCGTCTTCCACCTCACGGTGCCGAACGACCAGACCTGGCCCTACGTGCTCACGAGCATGGCCGGGCCGATCGTCGACGAAGAGGTCTTCCCGGCGGACAAGCTGCTGAGCGACGACGACGTGATCGGCTCCGGCCCCTACGCCGTCGACAGCTACCAGGCGGGCGGACTGCTCTCCCTCGAGGCGAACTCGCGCTACTCCGGGACGCGCGCGAAGACGCAGCACGTCGTGCTCAAGCCGTACACGACGGCGTCGAACCTGCGGCTCGACCTGGAGAAGGGCGACGTCGACATCGCCTACCGCTCACTGACCGCGACGGACGTCGCCGACCTCCGGAGCGACTCCGACCTGCAGGTCGTCGAGGGGCCGGGCGGTTCGGTGCGGTTCCTCACGTTCAACCTGAACACCCAGCCGGGCGCGAACGACGCGCAGAAGCTCGCCATCCGGCAGGCGGTCGCGTCGCTCGTCGATCGTGAGGAGATCGCCGATCAGGTCTACAAGGGCACCTACGCGCCGGCCTACTCGGTCGTCCTCGACGGGCAGACGGGTGCGACGCCCGCGTTCCAGACCGCGTACGGTGACGCGCCGGACCCGGCGAAGGCCGCGGCGATCCTCGCGGCCGCGGGCGTCAGCACTCCGGTCGCCCTGCCGATCCAGTACACGAGCGACCACTACGGCCCCGACTCCGACCAGGAGTACGCGCTCATCAAGTCGCAGCTGGAGACGTCCGGCCTGTTCACCGTCGACCTGCAGTCGACGGAGTGGACGAGCTACGTGAAGGAGCTGAACCCGGAGTCGGGTTACCCGGCGTACCAGCTGGGGTTCTTCCCGGACTACCCGGACCCCGACAACTTCCTGCGATCGGCGTACTCGACGACCGGCGCGTCCGTCGCCAACGGGTACTCCGACCCGGCCGTCGACGCGCTCATCGACACCGAGGCGACGGCGACCGACCCGGCGGCGCGCATCGCGGCGATCGAGCAGATCCAGGCGCTGACCGCGACCGCGGCTCCGATCATCCCGCTGCTCCAGGGCACCGAGACGGTCCTCGCCCAGAAGAACGTGACGGGCCTCGAGGACACGCTCGACGCCACCTACACCTTCCGCTTCGCGGTCCTCGACCGAACGAAGTAGCCGTCGCCGCCGGGGTGTGCGCCAGCGCGGTGCGCTGGCGTGAGCGCGGGTCTGTGACGTGAGCGCGCCCCTCCGGAGACCCGCGCTCGCGTGCGCGGGGAGCGCTCACGCCGGGTGTGCGTCATTCAAGCGGGCGCACCGCGCCGGCACCCGGTGGGGAGGTCTCAGGTCAGCGCGGTGCGCTGGCGCGAGACCTGCCGAATCGGCGTGGGCGCGGGTCTGGGAGGTGAGCGCACCCCTCTGGAGACCCGCGCTCGCGGCTGCGGGGCGCGCTCGCGTCAGCGCACCGCGCTGGCATCCATCACAAGTGGGGGAGGACCTGGGCGAGCGCGATCGTGGCGTCGCCGGTCAGGGACAGGGTGCCGGCCTCGAGTCGGAGGGTGTCGTGCCGCTGGAGGGCACCAGGGCCTAGGCCTGGCCCCTCCGCCGACAGCAGCCCGTCGAGGAACACGACGAACGTGGTGGCTCCCGGCGTCGTGGTGACGAGCCTCGAGCCGTCGACGACGCCGACCTCGAGCGACCCGCGGAACCGGTCGCGCGACACCATCAGGTTGAGATCGAGCGTCGGCCCGACCACACCCCTCGACGACACCGCTGAGGCCCCGTCAAAGGCGGCGACCTGCCACCGGTCCAAGGCGACCGGCTCACCGTCGATCAGGAGTCCGAGTCCGCCCACCGACAACGCCATCAGTTGTCGGTCGACACCCGGGAACGACGAGAAGACGACGTCCGCGTCGACCGTCGCGATGCTCAGCGTCCAACCCGGCCCGGTCGGCGCGTCCCCGCGCCCGTCCCTGGTCGCGGTCCCGTCACCGCCGTTTCCAGCCTCGACCGGTTCCGCCGCGATCTCCGCCGCCGTCCCCAGCCCGTTCCGCCACCGGTAGCTCCGATGCCCGGACGCGGGCAACCACACGACGGCACGCTCGTCAGCCTCGCCGCTCATCGCCGTTCACCGATCGTGACGCGCTCGCCGCGCTGCCGGACGCCGACCGTCAACGGCACACCGGGCCGGTAGGCGAGGTGCGAGACCGAGGGCGCGTCGAGCACCTGCAGGTCCGCGAGACCACCCACGCGAAGCGATCCGACGGCGTCGACACCGTGCTCGCGGCCGACCGCTACCGCGGCCCCTCGCGTCGCCGCCCACACCGCCTCGGCGATCGTCAGCCGCATCTGCAGCACGGCGGTCGCCACGCAGTACGCCATCGACGTCGTGTACGAGGTGCCCGGGTTGCAATTGGTCGCGAGGGCGATCGAAGCACCGGCGTCGATGAGTGCGCGCGCCGGCGGGAACGGTTCGCGCGTGGACAGGTCGCAGGCGGGCAGCAGGGTGGCGACCGTCGACGAGCCCGCCAGAAGGTCGACGTCGGCGTCAGAGAGGTGGTTGCAGTGGTCGACACTCGCCGCCTCCAACTCGACCGCGAGGCGCACCCCGCCGCTCTCGCCGAGCTGGTTCCCGTGCACCCGGACACCCAAGCCAGCGGCGCGACCGGCGAGCAGCACCTCGCGCGACTCCTCGACGTCGAAGGCACCGACCTCGCAGAACGCGTCTATGTAGGACGCGAACGGAGCCACCGCCGCGAGCATCGGCCCGGTCACGAGGTCGAGGTAGTCGCGGCGGTCGACACCGGCCGGCACGAGATGGGCTCCGAGGAAGGTGACGACGTCGGCGACCTCGGCCGCCGCCCGAGCGGATCGCGCCTCGCCCTCCACGTCGAGCGCGTAGCCGGTCTTCGCCTCGAGGAACGTCGTCCCCTGCGCGAGCGCCTCCGCCCGCAACCGCCGCGCACCCGTGACGAGCTGCTCCTCGGAAGCAGCCCGGGTGGCCGCCACGGTCGTCGCGATCCCGCCCGCCGCATACCGGCCGCCGGCCATGCGCGCCTCGAACTCCGCCGAGCGGTCGCCCGCGAATACGAGATGCGTGTGCGTGTCGACCCAACCCGGGAGCACGGCGCGCCCGCCCACGTCGGTCCGCGCGTCGGCGTCGGGCGCGTCGACCGCTGCGCCGAGCCACGCGATCCGGCCGTCTTCGATGATGAGCGCCGCATCGGTGATCCGGTTGCCGTCGACGTCACCCGGCCCGGAGCCCGCGTTGGTCGTGAGCTCGGCGATGCCGGTGATGAGTTCGCTGGTCATGGCTGCATCTCCTGCGAGTGGTGATCAGGTGTCGGGGACAAGGTGGCCGTCCGGGGCGTCTCCGTCGATGCTGCCAGCTGGGCGAGCGCCACCGCGAGGAGCTGTTCCGGCGTCGGCTCCCGTGACGTCGCGAGCAGCCGGCCTCGCTCCGCCACGAGCCGTCCGCCGACGACGACCCGCTCGACGTCGGACGCGGTCGCGACGAGGGCGAGTTGTGCCGGATCCATGCCGGTCGTGCGGAGGCTCGACGTCGACACCTCGACGAGGTCGAGCGGGTCGCCGACATCCAGCGTGTGCCGCCCGAGTCCGAGCGAACGGTATCCGTTGTCCGTGCCCGCCTCGAGGAGCTCGGCGGGCGAGAACCGGCCGCGTCTGCCTGAGGCGAGCCGTTCCCCGGCTTCGAGGCCACGCAGTTCGAGCAGGGGGTCGACCACCGCGTTCTGGTCGGAGCCGACGGCGATCCGGGCCCCCGCGTCCGCGAGGCGGCGGGCCGGTCCGATGCCGTCGCCGAGGTCCGCCTCGGTCGTCGGGCACATCACGACGGTCGCGCCGGACCGCCCGATCGCCGTGACGTCCGCGTCGGTCAGGTGCGTCGCGTGGACGAGGCTGATGCGTGGGGCGAGCGCACCGAGCGCGGCGAGCACGCCCGTCGGCGTCCTGCCCGTCTTCGCGAGCGTGTCGACGTTCTCCTGCGGTTGCTCCGACAGGTGGACGTGCAGCGGGACGTCGTCGGGCAGGCCGGCGAGGATCGTGCGCATGGCGTCGACGGGCACGGCGCGCACGGAGTGCAGCGCGGCACCGAGCGTGACGAGCCCGGTGGCGCCGACCGAGCCGGAGAGCGCGTCGCGCAGTCGATGCCAGCGGGCGAGCCAGCCGGACGCGTCGCCGTCGCCGAACGCGAGCTGTTCGGTGAGCAGCGGAGCGGCGGGACCCCCGGCGGGCCCGAGGCCACTCGCGAGGTAGGCCGTGTCGAGGAGGGTGAGCCGGATGCCGACGTCGGCGGCGGCTTCGGTGACCGCCAGTTCCATCGCGTGGGCGGTCGGGTACGGGGTGCCGTCGGCCTGGTGGTGCACGTAGTGGAACTCGCCGACCGCCGTCCAGCCGCAGACGAGCATCTCGCCGAACACGGCGCGAGCGACCCGGCCGTAGTGGTCCGGGTCGAGGCTGGCGGCCGCCGCGTACATCGCCTCGCGCCACTGCCAGAAGTCGCCGCCGTCGGCGTGGGTGCGTCCGCGGAGCAGACGGTGGAACGCGTGGGAGTGGGCGTTCCCCATGCCGGGGACGACCGTTCCGAGGCGTCGGTCGCCCGCTTCCGGCTCGACGCCCCGCTCGACGGCGGTGATCCGTCCGGAGTCGTCGGCCGTGAAGCGCACGCGGCCGGTCGGGCGACCGTCGATGATCGCCGTCGCGGCCCAGATGGGACGCCGCACGTCCGCCGCGCCGGCGTCGACGCTCGCGACCGTCACAGGACGCTCCGGAGTAGGGTCTCGAGCGCCTCGACACCGGCGACGCAGTCGTCCGCCTCGGCGAACTCCTCCGGCGAGTGCGAGACGCCCGTCGGGTTCCGCACGAAGACCATCGCCGTCGGCACGGCTCCGTTCAGGACACCGGCGTCGTGACCGGCACCCGTCGGCAGCAAGGGGACCCCGCCGAGCGTGCCCGCCAGCCGCGCGGCGAGCTCTGGGTCGAACTCGACGACGCCCGACCACGACTCCTCGACCAGCTCAGCTGTACAGCCGGAACCGGCGACGGCCTCTTGCACCCGGCTCTCGATGTCCGCGACGAGGGCGCGCGTGGCGGCATCGGTGGCCGCGCGCGCGTCCACCCAGGCGTCGACCTCGGAGGCGATGACGTTGGTGCCGCCCGGCACGATGCGCAGGCGGCCGACGGTGGCGCGGGCGTCGTCCGTCGCGAGGGCTGCCTGCTCGACCGCGAGGACGGCGCGTGCTGCCGCGACCACGGGATCACGACGCTCGCGCATGCCGGTCGCGCCGGCGTGGTTCCCCTGACCACTCACCCGGAGGCGCCAGCGGCCGTGGGCGAGGATCGACGAGGCGACGGCGGTGGGCGAGCCGAGGTCGATGAGGCCGCGACCCTGTTCCACGTGCAACTCGATGAAGAGTCCGACGCGGCCGAGCGCCTCGCCGTCGCGGCCGAGGTGCTCGGGAGCGAGCCCGGCGGCCGCTGCGGCCTCCGCCACGGTGACCCCGTCAGCGTCCGTCAGCGCTCGGGCGGCGTCAGCGGTGATCGCCCCGGACAGGAGCCGGGATCCGAGGCAGGCGACCCCGAACCGGGACCCCTCCTCCTCGGCGAACACCACGACGGCGACGGGACGCGACGGCTGGAACCCGGTGGCCTGCAGACGCGCGACGGCGTCCAGCGCTGAGACGACGCCGAGCGGCCCGTCGAAGGCGCCGCCGCCCGGGACGGAGTCGAGGTGGCTGCCGGTGACGACCGCGTCGGGCCCAGGCGCGCCCCACCACGCCCACAGGTTGCCGTTCCGGTCCGTCTCGACGTCGAGCCCGAGTCGGGCGGCGCGAGCGGTGAACCACTCGCGCAGCTCGAACTCGGCCGGCGTCCAGACGTGCCGGGAGTACCCGCCGCGTGCCGGATCGACGCCGACGCCGGTGATCTCGTCGAGCCCGGCGAGCCGACCGTGGGCGATCAGGCCGTCGGTCACTCGCCCTCCCACATCGGCACCCGCAGGCCGCGTTCGCGGGCGACCTCGGCCGCCCGCTCATAGCCGGCGTCGACGTGACGCATGACGCCGGTGCCCGGGTCGTTGACGAGCACGCGCGCAATCTTCTCGGCGGCGAGCGGCGTCCCGTCGGCGACGATCACTTGACCGGCGTGGATGGACCGGCCGATGCCGACCCCGCCGCCGTGGTGGATCGACACCCAGGTCGCGCCGGACGCCGTGTTGAGCAGGGCGTTGAGCAGCGGCCAGTCGGCGATCGCGTCGGAGCCGTCGGCCATGGCCTCCGTCTCGCGGTACGGCGAGGCGACGGAACCGGAGTCGAGGTGGTCGCGGCCGATGACCACGGGCGCGCTCAGCTCGCCCGAGGCGACCATCTCGTTGAACTTCAGGCCGGCGAGGTGGCGCTCCTGGTAGCCGAGCCAGCAGATGCGGGCGGGCAGCCCCTCGAAGGCGATCTTCTCGCCGGCCGAGGTGATCCAGCGGCGCAGCTTCTCGTCCTCGGGGAACAGTTCGAGGATGGCGCGGTCGGTCGCGGCGATGTCCGCCGGGTCGCCGGACAGGGCCGCCCAGCGGAACGGGCCCTTGCCCTCGGCGAAGAGCGGCCGGATGTAGGCGGGCACGAAGCCGGGGAAGTCGAAGGCGCGCTCGCAACCGCCGAGTTTCGCCTCGGCGCGGATGGAGTTGCCGTAGTCGAAGACCTCGGCGCCGGCGTCCTGGAAGTCGACCATCGCCTGCACCTGCTTCGCCATGGCGAGTCGCGAGCGGCGCGTGAAGTCGACCGGGTCGGCCGCCGCCTCGGTCTGCCAGTCGGCGAGCGCCGTGTCCTCGGGCAGGTAGGCGAGCGGGTCGTGAGCGCTCGTCTGGTCGGTGACGATGTCGATGGCGACACCGCGCCGCAGCAGTTCGGGGAAGACGGTCGCGGCGTTGCCGACGAGACCGACCGACAGCGGGCGCCGTTCGGCCTTGGCGGCGAGCACGCGTTCGACGGCGTCGTCGAGGTCGTCCGTCATCTCGTCGAGGTAGCGGTGCTCGACGCGTCGCTCCAGTCGGCTCGGGTCGACGTCGACGATGAGCACGACGCCCTCGTTGAGCGTCACGGCGAGCGGCTGTGCCCCGCCCATGCCGCCGGCGCCGCCGGTGAGGGTCAGCGTCCCGGCGAGGGTGCCACCGAACCGCTTGTCGGCGATGGCGGCGAAGGTCTCGTAGGTGCCCTGGAGGATGCCCTGCGTGCCGATGTAGATCCACGAGCCGGCGGTCATCTGCCCGTACATGGTGAGACCCTCGGCCTCGAGCTTGCGGAACTCGGGCCACGTCGCCCAGTCGCCGACGAGGTTGGAGTTCGCGATGAGCACGCGCGGTGCCCACTCGTGCGTGCGGAAGACGCCGACGGGCTTGCCGGACTGCACGAGCAGGGTCTCGTCGGCCTCCAGTCCTTCGAGCGTGCGGACGATCGCGTCGTACGCCTCCCAGTTGCGCGCGGCCTTCCCGGTGCCGCCGTAGACGACGAGGTCCTCGGGGTGCTCGGCGACCTCGGGGTCGAGGTTGTTCATGAGCATCCGGAGCGGCCCCTCGGTCTGCCAGCTCTTGGCGGTGAGGGTGGTGCCGCGAGCGGCACGGATGGTCCGGGTGGTGGTCGGCATGCGCTGGTCCTTTACGTCTGCGGTGCGGTGGTGGTGGTGCTGTTCCGACGGGCTCAGGGGCGGGTCGCCGTCCTTGAACCGGTTCTCGGCCCCTGGATTGCTTCTCGACCCCTGAGCCCGTCGAAGGGTGCTGCTAGCCGAGGTCGGCGTCCTTCAGCCACTCCTCGGCGATGCTCTTCAGGCTCGTGCCGTCGGACGCCTTGCCGTTCATCTCGATGAGGTCCTCGGTGGTGAGGGCCGCGGACACCTTGTCGAGCGTCTTCGAGATCGTGTCGTCGAGCTTGCTCGTGCTGATGACGGGGACGATGTTCTCGGCCGCGAAGAGCGACTTGTCGTCCTCGAGGGCGACGAGCTTGTTCGCGGTGAGCCCGGGGTCGGTGCTGAAGATGTCGCCGACCTGCACCTGGCCGCTCGTGAGCGCGGTCATCGTGAGCGGTCCGCCGGCGTCGAGGCTGACGAACTCCTTGAAGGTGAGCCCGTAGACCTGCTCGAGACCGACGACGCCGTTGACGCGCGTCTTCCACTCCGGCGGGCCGCCGAGGCTGAGCTCGGACATGTACGGCACGAGGTCGGAGATCGTCTTGAGGTCGTACTTGTCGGCCGTCTCCTGGGTGACGGCGAGCACGTCCTTGTCCTCCGCGGGCGAGATGTCGAGCATGCTGACACCCTTCGGGAGCTTGTCGCCGAGTTCCGCGACGACGTCCTCGCTCGTGCTGGCCTTCGACTCGGAGTCGAGGTACTTGAGCAGTGCGCCCGAGTACTCGGGGAGGAGGTCGATGGAGCCGTCCTGCAGCGCGGCCATGTAGACCTCGCGGCTGCCGATGTTGAACTGCTCCTTCACCTTCACGCCCTCGGCTTGCAACGCCTGGGAGTAGATGGTGGCGATGAGCTGGCTCTCGGTGAAGTCGGCTGAGCCGATGATGACGGCGTCGCCGGAGGAGCCGGACGCGCCGTCGCTGCTGAGGGCGTCCTGGCCGCCGCAGCCGGTGAGGACGAGAGCGGCGGCTGCGGTGGTCGCGGCGATGGCCGCGAGTCGACGGGGGAGGGTGGGGAAGGGCATGAGGACCTCGATTCGGTGAGATGGACGGATCGGTGGTGCGGTCGTGCGGAGGTGGTCGTGCGGTGCGGGTGCGGCTCAGGCCGGCCGGGGGATCGCCCCGGTGACGGTGGTCGGGGCCGCCGTCCGCCGTCTGCGGCTGGTGCGCCGCAGACCGGGGGAGACGATGAGAGTGCCGAGGAGGGTGAAGGCGATCTCCAGCGCGAAGGCGAGGGCGGCGACGAGGATCGCGCCGCCGGCCATCTGGAAGAAGTCGGCCTGGGCGCGGCCGTCGATGATGTACCGGCCGAGCCCCTGGAGGCCGAGGTAGGCGGCGACCGTCGCGGTCGAGACGACCTGGAGGGTGGACGAGCGGATGCCGGACAGCAGCAGGGGGAGGGCGCAGGGGAGCTGGACGTGCCAGAGGATCTGCAGCTTCGTGTAGCCCATGCCGCGGGCGGCGCCCACCGCGTCGGGATCGGCGCTCTGGATGCCCGTGTACGTCCCGGTCAGGATGGGCGGGACGGCGAGGAGCACGAGGACGACGATCGTCGGGATGACGTAGACGAGCTGCCCGGGGACCACCGGCGAGATGAGGAGGAACAGCAGGATGAGGAGGCCGAGGGTCGGCAGGGCGCGGAGGGCGTTGGCCGATCCGGCGACGAGGCGCTCGCCCTTGCCGGTGTAGCCGACGAGGACGCCGAGCGGCACGGCGATCGCTGCGGCGATGACGAGCGCGATGCCCGTGTACAGCAGGTGGTAGCCCATTTGCGAGGGGATGCCGTCCGCACCGGTCCAGTTGGCGGGGTCGGTCAGCCAGTCGATGACGCTCATGCTGCCACCGTCCGATCACGCCAGGGCGTCGCGAGCGAGCCGAGCCGGACGATGATCAGGTCGAGGATCACGGCGAGGACGACGCAGAGTAGGATGCCGGTGACGAGCGGCACGAACAGGCGGAGCTGGAAGCCCTGGGTGAACAGGGTCCCGAGTTGCGGGATGCCGAGCAGGGCGGCCATCGTGACGATGCTGACGTTGGAGACGACCGCGACGCGCAGGCCGGCTGCGATCACCGGGACGGCCACGGGCAGTTCGACCAGCACGAGTCGCTGCCAGGACCGGTAGCCCATGGCCTCGGCCGCCTGCACCGCGTCCACCGGCACCGAGGACAGCCCGTCGGAGACGACACGGACGAGGAGCGACACCGTGTAGACGGTCAGGGCGATGACGATGTTGATCGGGTCGAGGATCTTCGTGCCGAGGATCGTCGGCAGGATGATGAACAGTGCGAGTGACGGGATCGTGTACAGCAGCCCGGCGGTACCGACGATGAACGGTCGGCCGCGACGCGAGCGGTGCGCCCACCAGCCGAACGGGAGGGCGACGAAGAGTCCGAGCACCGTCGGGGTGAGCGTCAACCAGAGGTGGTTGAGCGTGAGGTCGCCGATGAGTGGGAGGTTCTCCCAGATCCAGTCGATCGTCATCGGAGGCTCCGCTCGGGGGCGGGGCGCTCGAGCAGTTCGCTGGCGGCGATGGTGCCGGTGAGCCGGCCGTCCTCGTCGAGGAGCCCGACGCGTCGACTCGGGTGCGCGAGCGCTGCGTTGAGCGCGATGCGGAGCGACGCCGTGCGCGGGACGAACAGGCCGTGGCCGCTGAGGCTGTCGGTCGAGACGGAGCCGTGACCGGCTGCGGTGTCGAACCAGCCGAGGGGACGGCGTTCGTCGTCCGTCACCACCACCCAGCCGCTCGCGTGCACGCCGGTCACGGCGGTGTCGCCGAGCCGGGCGACGGGCTCGCGGTGGAGGGCGTCGTCATGGTCGAGGCCGAGGAAGCCGAGTGCACGGTAGCCGCGGGCCTCACCCACGAAGTCGGCGACGAACGCGTCGTGGGGGCGGGTCAGGAGGTCCACCGGCGGCGCGATCTGCGCGAGGAGACCGCCCTCGCGCAGGACCGCGACCTGGTCGCCGAGCTTGAGCGCCTCGTCGATGTCGTGGGTGACCATCACGATCGTCTTCGAGATGTCGGCCTGCAGGCGCAGGAACTCGTCCTGGAGCTGCGTCCGGACGATCGGGTCGACCGCGCTGAAGGGCTCGTCCATGAGGAGGAACGGCGGGTTCGTCGCGAGGGCGCGGGCGACGCCGACGCGCTGCTGCTGACCGCCGGAGAGCTGCCACGGGTACTTCTTCGCGAACTTCTCCTCGAGACCGACGCGCTCCAGCAGCTCGAGGGCCGCCGTGCGCGTCTCCCGACGCGAGCCGCCGAGCAGGCGGGGGAGGGCTGCGACGTTGTCGACGACGGTGCGGTGCGGGAACAGACCGGCGTTCTGGATGACGTAGCCGATCCGACGACGGAGGGTGACGCGGTCGAGCGACTGGGTCTCGACGTCGTCGAGCAGGATCGACCCCGAGGTCGGATCGATGAGGCGGTTGATCATCCGGAGCGAGGTCGTCTTGCCGCAGCCGGACGGGCCGACGAGCACCGTGAGGGATCCGGTCGGCACCTCGAAGGAGAGGTCGTGGACGGCGACCGTGCCGTCCGGGTAGGCCTTCTTGACGTTCGTGAAGCGGATCATGCGCGTCCCTCCAGGAGGTCCGCGGCGTCGTCGGGGACGGTCGCGGGTGTGTTGTCGGTGGGTCCGGTGTACGAGGCGAGCCCGCTGGAGAGCCGGTCCGTGGCGGCGACGAGGAGCTCGCCGTAGGAGGCGATGAGGTCGTCGGTCATCCGGTAGCTCGGGATGACGAGGCTCAGCGCCGCGACGATCCGTGCTCCCGAGCGGACGGGAGCGGCGATCGCGGTGACGTCCGACTCGACGCCCCGCTCGACCGTGACGTAGCCGGCGGTGGGGGTCCGCCCGGTGAGTGCGGCACCCGCGGCCGACCCGTCGAGGGGGATCGTGCGACCGACCCAGCTCGCGTGACGGACGGAGTGGGTGCCCTCGGTGATCGCGAGGTAGAGCGCGGTCGACGCGTGACCCTCGACGCTCAGATAGGCGGACTCGCCGGTGCGTTCGACGAGGTCGAGCATCTCCGTGTGGCAGAAGCCGACGAGCGACTCGTTGCTGAGTGCCTGCGTGCCGAGCTGGACGACGCGGCTGCCGGGTCGGTAGCTGCCGTCGGCGTCCTTCCGGACGAAGCCCGTGGACTCCAGGGTGCGGAGGAGCCGGAGGGCGGTGCTCGGCGAGAGGTCGACGAGTCGCGCGCTCTCGGCGAGGGTCGTGCGGCCGCGGTCGCACACCACGGCGAGGAGCGAGAGTGCACGCTCCACGGTTCGAGTCGATGATTCAGCCATCAGATCCCTCTCTGTCGAGCCACCACGCTATGGCTCCGCCGTTTCAGCGAACCGCCTCGAATGTTTCCGTCAGGTAAAACTCGAATTTCATCTGGTGGGACGCTCGCTGTGTGAGCAAGGATGGTGCACACGACGGCGGAGCGCAAGAGAGGGTGTCGGGATGATCGAGATCGCGGGAGCACTGGGCATCGACGAGCTGCGGCGGATCGCGGACCTCGAGGAGGAGGCCTTCGTGCCTCGCGTCGTGCTCGACCGGCTGGCGACATCGCACGACGCAGCACAGGACCTCGCCGAGCACGCGGCCGTCTACGGCAGGAGCACGGGCGTGGGGGCGAACAAGGACACCGCGGTCGCCGACGACGGCGATGCCCACGCCCGCCGCCTGCTCCGCAGCCACGCGGTCGACGCGGGTGAGGTCGTCCCCGACCGGGTCGTGCGGGCGATGCTCGCGGTCCGGCTCAACCAGCTCGCCGCCGGCGGATCGGGTGTCGAGCCCGCGGTCGTCGCGGCGCTCGCCGAGATGCTGCGCCGCGACGCACTGCCGACCGTCCGGACCTTCGGGTCGATCGGGACCGGCGACCTCACCGCGCTCGCCGGGACGGCGCTGACCCTGCTCGGCGAACGACCGGCGTCGACGCCGCTCGAGCCGTTGGACGCGTGGGGCTCGGAGAGTGCCCTGTCGTTCATCAGCAGCAGCGCCCTGACCATCGCGCGCGCGGCGCTCGCGGTCACGGAGCTTCGGGTGCTCGACCGAGCTTGGTCGGGGGTCTGTGCGCTCAGCTTCCACGCGCTGGACGGCAACGCGCAGGCCTTCGCCGAGGCGGCCGCGGGTGCGTCCGCCGCACCCGGTGTCGAAGCTGCTGCTGTGGCGTTGCGCGCGCTCATCGGACCCGCGCCGGAACCGGCCCGGATCCAGGACCCGTTCGCGCTCCGCATCGCGGCGATCACGCAGGGCGTCGTGGCGACGGCGACGGACCGGCTCGCGGACCAGGTGGCGGCGCTCATCGGTGCTGCGCAGGAGAACCCGCTGTACGTCCTCGGTGCCGGTGCCGGATCACGGGCGGTCCTCCACCACGGCGCCTTCTTCCAGGCGCAGCTGGCAGCGGAACTGGACGCGACCGCGCTCGCGCTCGCGCAGACGTCGACGGTCACCCTCTCTCGCCTGCGGCTGTTGAACGAACCCGCGTTCACGGGCCTGCCGCCGTTCCTCGGCGACGGGGAACCGGGTGCGTCAGGACTGATGATGGTCGAGTACGTCGCTGCGGGCGCGGTCGCCGACATCCGGCACGCGGCGCAACCGGCGGCGCTCGGCACGGTCGTCCTGTCGCGCGGCGCCGAGGAGGACGCACCGTTCGCCGCGCAGGCCGTCGCCCAGCTGGAGGACGCGGTCGTCGCCACGAGGACGCTCATCGCCTGCGAACTCCTCGGTGCGGTCCGGCTCGTGCGGCGCCGTGGTGTCGCCGGCCGACTGACCGGGGCGCTGGCCGACGTGTTCGCCCGGGCGTCGGCGTCGCTCGGCACGGACGACGCCGACCGCGACCTCCGCCCCGACCTCGAGCGGGCGACGGCACTCCTCACCGAGATCGCGGACCTCGTCGAGGGACGGTAGCCGGACTCAGCGGTGTCGCCGGCTACGGGAGCTTGACGAGCAACCCGCCGCGGTGCGCGTCGAACGCGACCATGGTCGCCATGCCGAACGCGTCGCCGTCCAGCTCCAGGTCCTGGGCCTCGTCGACCCGCACGGTCAGGGCCTCAGCACGCAGGTTCGTCACGGTGTTCCCACCCCGGCCCTCGGTGAAACGGATCATCCGTCGCCCCACGGCAGTCCGCCGCAGGACCCGGTTCTCCCACGTGACCTTCCGCCACACGAGCAGCCAGCCGAAGGCACCCTTCGGTTGCAGCACCGCGACGTCGAGGAACCCGTCGTCGAGTTCGGCGTCCGGCATGAGCTGCACCCCGCCCTGCAGCGTGCCGCAGTTCCCGACGAGCACCGAGCTCACGGTCGCCGCATGCTGACGGTGCCCGCGCAACTGGTAATGGATGCGGAACGGCGCGGCCGTGGCGATCGAGCGGAGACCGGACTCGACGTAGGCGAGCCAGCCGAGCGACTTCTTGAGGTCGGGGTTCGCGGTGGCGATCATCATCGCGTCGATGCCCATGCCGGCCATCACGACGAACGCGTGCTCCTCCTCCGACCCGTCGGCGCGGGTGATCATGGCGACGCCGATGTCGATCGCGCGCGTGTCGCCCGTGAACGCCGTCCCGATCGCGGCCAGCTGGTCGCCGAGCGGCAGCTTCAGGTTCCTCGCGAGCAGGTTGCCGGTGCCCGAGGGGATGAGGGTCAGGGGCACACCGCTCCCGCGAAGGCCTTCGGCGACGGCCCGCACGGTCCCGTCGCCGCCGGCCACGAGCACCACCTGAGCACCGTCGAGGACCGCGCGCCGCGCCTGACCGACACCGGGGTCGTCGACACTCGTCTCGTAGAGGTGCGGAGCCGCCCATCCCGCGTCCTGCGACCGTGCCTCCAACGCGCTCCGCAGCCGGGTGGCGTCGACCTTCACCGGGTTGTACACGAGCGCGGCGTGCGGGGGAGTCGGCATGGCCCAACGGTACTGTCCCGGGGCCTCGTCACCGACCTCGATCGCTAGACTTGCCGGGTGATCGATCCCGTACTCCTCCGCGAACAGCCAGAAGTCCTCCGAGCGTCGCAGCAGAAGCGAGGGTCCTCCGTCGACCTCGTCGACCAGGCGATCGACGCCGACACCGCACGCCGCGCTGCGATCACCGGGTTCGAGGAACTCCGTGCCGAGCAGAACGCGTTCGGCAAGCAGGTCGCCAAGGCCCCCAAGGAGGAGAAGGCCGCCCTCGTCGCCCAGGCGCAGCAGCTCGCCGCCCGCGTCAAGGAGGCCCAGCAGGTCGCGACCGAGGCCGAGGCCTACTTCGCCGACGTCGCCGGTCGCATCCAGAACCCGGTGCTCGACGGCGTGCCCGCCGGCGGCGAGGCCGACTTCATCACGCTCCGCGAGGTCGGCGAACGCCCCTCCTTCGACTTCGCCCCGCGCGACCACCTCGAGCTCGGGGAGCTCCTCGGCGCCATCGACATGCAGCGCGGCACCAAGGTCAGCGGCTCGCGCTTCTACTTCCTCCGCGGCATCGGCGCCCGTCTCGAGATCGCCCTCATGAACCTCGCGCTCGACCGCGCGATCGAGGCCGGCTTCGTCCCGCTCATCACGCCGACGCTCGTGCGCCCCGAGATCATGAAGGGCACCGGCTTCCTCGGTGAGCACGCCGACGAGGTCTACCAGATCGCCGGTGAAGACCTCTTCCTCACCGGCACGAGCGAGGTGGCGCTCGCCGGGTACCACTCCGACGAGATCCTCGACCTCGAGGAGGGCGCGCTCCGCTACGCCGGCTGGTCGACCTGCTACCGCAAGGAGGCCGGGTCCTACGGGCGCGACACCCGCGGCATCATCCGGGTGCACCAGTTCAACAAGCTCGAGATGTTCGTCTACACCAAGCCGGAGGACGCCGCCGCCGAGCACGAGCGCCTGCTGTCGTACCAGGAGGCGATGCTGCAGTCGCTCGGCCTCAGCTACCGGGTCATCGACACGGCCGCCGGCGACCTCGGGTCGAGCGCGGCACGCAAGTTCGACGTCGAGGCCTGGGTGCCGACGCAGGACGCGTACCGCGAGCTCACCAGCACCTCGAACTGCACCACCTACCAGGCGCGTCGCCTCGACACCCGGTACCGCGGGGAGTCGGGCAAGACCACGCCGGTCGCGACGCTCAACGGAACGCTCGCGACCACCCGCTGGATCGTCGCGATCCTCGAGACGCACCAGCAGGAGGACGGCAGCGTCGTCATCCCCGAGGTGCTGCGTCCGTACCTGGGCGGCATCGAGGTCGCGAGGCCGATCCGATGACGGACGAGACGACCACCACCGCGAACCCGCTGCTCGTCGCCCTCGACATCGACGGCACCGTGCTGCACGAGGACGGTTCGCTCAGCCTGTCGGTCGCCGACGAGGTGCGCCGCGTGGTCTCGCTCGGCCACATCGTCACCTTGGCCACCGGTCGCAGCTGGGAGAGCACGCGCCCGGTGCTCGAGGAGCTCGAGCTGACGCCGCAGTACGTCGTCTGCGCGAACGGTGCGCTCATCATGAAGCGCGACGAGTCGAAGCCCGACTCCTACGAGCGCTTCTTCATGGAGACCTTCGACCCGACCGAGGTCCTCGGGCTCATCCAGCCGCACCTCTCCGAGGGCAGCTACATGGTCGAGTACCCCGACGGCTTCCGCAAGTACACGGTCGGCATGGAGGACTGGAACCTCGAGAACGCGATCGAGGTGTCGTTCGAGGAGCTCGTCACGAGCCCCGTGACACGCGTGGTCGTCGTGTCCCCGAGCCACGACGAGGAGGAGTTCCTCCGCATCGTCGACAGGATCGGGCTCAGCCAGGTGAGCTATGCGATCGGGTGGACGGCATGGCTCGACATCGCGCCGAAGGGCGTCAACAAGGCGACCGCGCTGGAGCGTGTCCGGGAGTGGCTGGGGCTCGAGCGCTCGCAGATGGTCGCCGTCGGCGACGGCCGCAACGACGTCGACATGCTCGGCTGGGCCGCAGCCGGAGGGCGCGGTGTCGCCATGGGCCAGGCGCCCGAGGAGGTCCTCGCGGTCGCGTCGGAGGTCACCGGCACGGTCACCGACGACGGTCTCTCTCAGCTCCTGAGGAGCATTTCGGGTTAGCATCGTCCAAAGCTCCGTGCCGATACGCCGTGTCCGGTGGGCACGGGGCGTCGGTGCGCGCCTGCTCCAGGTGTCGCCGGACGACTCGCCGCAGCCCGGTCTCCTGGGTTCCGGCCACCCCTGTTCCTGAGACGAGAGCGAGATCCATGACCCGCAACGCCGACGCGTCCAAACCGCGCGCCGCCGTCCGTCACGGCAGACTCCGCAAGTCGAACCCGTTCGTCACCGTCGCGAAGATCGTCGCCGCGACGGCCGCCGTCGTCGGCGTGAGTGGCATCGCGGTCGCCGGTGTGGCCGCGCTCGACCTCGCCAACAGCGTCAAGCCCGTCGCCCACCTCGACAACGAGACGCCGGGTGCGCCGCCGCCCAACATCGGCGCGATCGAGGGCGGCGTCAACCTGCTCCTCGTCGGCAGCGACTCGGGCGACGGCAACCAGGCGTACGGCGAACGAGACGAGAATCTCAACGACGTCACGATCCTCATGCA
This sequence comes from Plantibacter sp. CFBP 8798, assembly GCF_014841195.1. Classification (NCBI taxonomy): domain Bacteria; kingdom Bacillati; phylum Actinomycetota; class Actinomycetes; order Micrococcales; family Microbacteriaceae; genus Plantibacter; species Plantibacter sp. CFBP 8798. The sequence goes on along the minus strand of NZ_JACYTS010000003.1, from coordinate 894,041 downwards.
CATCTCGGCAGACCACTCGAGCGCGACCGTGGTGAGCTTCCCACGCGACATGTACGTGCAGATCGGCGACTGCGCCGACGGCGGCAATGGTCGCGACAAGATGAACACCGCCCTCATGTACGGCGGGGCCGACGGCGGGCTCGCCTGCGCGGTCTCCACGGTCGAGGGCATCACCGGCCTCTCCATCCCGTTCGCCGCGCAGATCGGCTTCGACGGCGTCATCTCGATGTCGAACGCGGTCGGCGGCGTGCCGGTGTGTGTCACCGAGCCCCTCAACGACGCCTGGAGCGGCATCAACCTCGACGTCGGCACCCACGACCTCTCGGGCGCGTCCGCCCTCGCCTTCCTCCGCTCACGTCACGGCGTCGGCGACGGCAGCGACCTCTCGCGGATCTCGAACCAGCAGGTCTTCCTCTCCTCGCTCGTCCGCACGCTGAAGAGCAGCGACACGCTCTCCGATCCGATCAAGCTCTACTCGATCGCCCGCGCCGCGCTGAAGAACGTGACCCTGTCGAGCAGCCTGAACAACATCGACACGATGGTGTCGATCGCCGCAGCGCTCAAGGACATCCCGCTCGACCGCGTCGCGTTCGTCCAGACGCCGACGGCCACGGTCGAGGGCGGAGTCGAGGCGACGTCCGATGCCGACGTCCTGTGGACGGCGCTGCAGAGCGACCAGGCCGTCGCCCTGTCCGCCACCGGCAAGTACGTCGTGACCGACCCGAACGCGCCGGTCACGCCAGACCCGGCGACCACCGACGCGGCTGCCGATCCCGCTGCCACGGCGGACCCGGCAGCGCCCGCGGACCCGTCCGCCGCCGGCCCGGTCGCCTTGCCCGACACGATCACGGGCCAGAACGCCGCGCAGAACACCTGCACGGCCGGTCGTCCGGAGGAAGACCAGTAGTCACCGCATGATCGGATGGGGCCGCTTCACCGCTGGCCCCATCCGATACACTCGATCCTGGTCGTCAGCTGCGTCATCGCGGGCGATCGACCATCAGGAGGGCTGTCCGAGCGGCCGATGGAGCCAGTCTTGAAAACTGGTGGGCAGAAATGTCTCGTGGGTTCGAATCCCACGCCCTCCGCACGTTCATCAGATGGCTGGTTGGGCCTGGCGGCGCAACGCTGGCGCGTTGCGGGGTTCGAATCCCACGCCCTCCGCACTGCTTTCACCGCCCCGAGAGACTCCCGCGCCTCGGAGCCCACGGTTCCGGGCTGTGCGCTTCACATGAACCCATGGTTGAATCGACGGATGCCCCCGCATTCGACCGACATCGACGAGCCCGCCGGCGACGCCGCGGCACGCCGAACGGCAGCTCGTGGGCCCCGCCCGAAGAAGCTCGCGACCATCGCCCGCCACGGACGACTCAAGCGGTCGAACCCGATCGCGACCGCCCTGAAGATCGTCGCCTCGACGCTCGCGGTCGCGCTGGTCAGCGGTGGCATCGTCGCCGGCATCGCCCTCTGGGACGTCGCCGCGACCGTGAAACCCGGCGTCGCGCTCGTCGACTCGCAGGGTGAGGCGGTCACCGATCTACCCGCGATCGGAGCGTATCCCGGTGGCGTCAACCTCCTGATCGTCGGCAGCGACTCGCGCGCCGGTCAGGATCCCGTCTTCGGTGATGCCGAAGAGGAGACAGGCAACCTCAACGACGTCACGATGCTCGTGCACATCTCCGAGGACCACAGCAACGCGACCGTCGTCAGCTTCCCGCGCGACATGTTCGTCCCGATCCCGTCCTGCCCCGACCCGTCCGGTGGCTCGTTCGACTCGATGAGCCGGCAGAAGATCAACACCTCGCTCAGCTACGGCGGGCTCGCCTGCACGGCGCTGACGGTGTCGCAGCTCACGGGGCTCGAGATCCCGTTCGCCGCAGAGGTCCAGTTCAGTGGCGTGATGGCGATGTCGACCGCGCTCGGCGGGGTGACGGTGTGCGTCGCCGACCCGATCGAGGACGAGTACACGAACACCTTCCTCTCGGCGGGCGAGCACACGCTCGAGGGGTACGAGGCACTGCAGTTCCTCCGCACCAGGCACGGTGTCGGCGACGGCAGCGACCTCAGTCGCATCAGCAACCAGCAGGTGTTCCTGTCGGCGATGATGCAGCAGGTCAAGAGCGCCGAGACACTGACCAATCCTGGAATCCTGTACTCCCTGGCCAAAGCGGCGGCGAAGAACATGCAGCTGTCCGACAGCCTGACGAGCCTCGACACGATGATCGCGATCGCCATGACGCTGCGTGAGGTCGACCTCGCGAACATCGCCTTCGTGCAGTACCCCAACGCCGCCGTGGAGGGTGGGGTCGAGCCGATCGACGATGCGGCGGCCGCGCTCTTCGAGGCGCTCGGCAACGATCAGCCCATCCAGCTCTCGGGCGCGACCGGCGCGGGCGCGGTGGCGAACCCGACCGACCCGACCGCGGTCGATCCCGCCGAGGGTGCGGATGCCGGTGGCGATCCTGCCGCGACGGCCCCGCCTGCCGATGCGACCGACCCCTCCGCCGGTGGTGCAGTGGTCCTCCCGTCGTCCGTGACGGGCCAGACCGCCGACCAGCGCACCTGCTCCCGCGGTCGCGCCCTCGACGACCAGTAGGCGTCCCGGTCCGTCAGCGGCCCGGTCCCAACCTGGTTCGGTCCCTGAGCTTGTCGAAGGGCGTCTCGGACCCGGGTTCGGACCCGGGGATTCGTCACCACGCCCATCACCGGTTATGCTGGTCGTCGTGCGTCCGCTTGCGAGCGCACATGGAGACGTCGCATAGTTCGGCCTAGTGCACCACCCTGCTAAGGTGGAGTCCCCGTAAGGGGACCGCGGGTTCAAATCCCGCCGTCTCCGCACTGGATCTCAGTTCGAAACCCTCGGTTCGCCGGGGGTTTCTGCGTTGCACGATGTCTGTCGGAATCGCCAGCGCGGTGCGCTGACGTCACCGCGCCCCGCACGCGTGAGCGCGCCCCTCCGGAGACCCGCGCCCGCGACTGTGACCCGCGCTCACGTCAGCGCACCGCGCTGGGGAATCCACCAGGTGGCGGTGAGCTCAGTCGCCGAAGTTCGTGTACGGTGCGCCGATGCTCTCGATGGGGCTGTCGGGATCCTGCGCGGAAATGAAGACGGAGTACGTGTGCTCGTTGCCTTGGTCGTCGGTACCGACCGGTGTCTCCGCCACCGAGATGCTGAAGTGACGTCCGCCGTTCGCACCAACCTGGTCGGGGTGCTCCGGATAGCGTTCGCGGACGGTACTGACCGATGCCCCGACCACCGTCCCCTCGATGGACCGGAAATCGACCTCGCCGAGGGCCGACGCCGTCACGGCGACCGACCAATCAGGGATGAACTCGCCGCCGTCGCCCTGGCGGTCGAAGATGCTGATACCCGCCCATTGATAGGTGGTGTTCGGGACTTTGCCCGTCGAGTTGTCCTCGACGACGGGTTCCTCTCCGAACAGGTTCGTGAGCTTGGTACGCGCCTCCTCCGACGGGTCGTCGTAGGCGAAGCTCTCCAGTGGCGTCCCGGTCGTATCGACGAGTTCGAGTGCCAACGGGCCGACGACGATGGCGACGACGTCCTCCGCAGGAGGGGCAGTCGGTTCCGGCGTGGCCGACATGGTCGGGGAGCCGACGGGCGTGCCGGTGGGTGCCGGTGCACTCGGCGCGCAGCCGGTGAGTGCGACTCCGAGCGCGATGACGATTCCGACAGCTGCGGACCATGTGCGTTTCCCCATCGGGCCAGTCTAGGAGCCCGAGCGCGAGCAGCAAGGACGTCACGCACCGTGCCGAGAGCCTGCCCGGCCGAGCCGCCACGCGGTGCGCTGACACCACCGCGCCCCACACGCGTGAGCGCGCCCCTCCGGAGACCCGCGCCCGCGTCTGTGACCCGCGCTCACGTCAGCGCACCGCGCTGGGGAGACCACCAGGTGTCGGACGGGGTGGTCAGGCGGAGCGACGGAGCTCGCCGTGGTGGCGGAGTTCGCGGAGGATGCTGAACGAGCCGGCGTAGTGCTCTTCGGTGAGCGTGTTGAGCGCGGCGAGCGTCCCGCGGTCGAGTCCGGAACGGACGGCGATCGACTGCAGTTCGCGGCGTGAGATCGGGAAGTCCACGGTCCTGAGGAGGGTCTTCAAGTCGGTGCAGGCCGCTGTTTCTGGCGGCTCCGCTGTGTCGGGGTAAGGTCTGGCATCCATGTCCACATTGTCGGTATCGACCCCCGAAAAGGCGACAGTCGGACTCCGTTCTGGCGCAAGAGGGCGCTAGCCTGACGTGAAATGATGCGAGGGAGCGGCACCGTGCCCGATGACCGCGACACCGGAACGCCGGCCCCGACTGGCCTCGCCTCCGCCGCCGTCGAGTTGCTGCGCGTCCCCCTCAGCGGCTTCGTGGCGGAGCGCAAACGCCTGGCCGTCGCAGCGCGCGACGACGGGGACGACGACCTGGCGACGGCGATCCTCGCGCTCCGCAAACCGTCGGTCGCCGCCTGGGCGCTCAACGTGTTGACGGCGCACCGCCCGGACCTGCTCAGCGAACTGGAACAACTCGGCTCCGCGCTCGGCGACGCTCAACGCTCCGGCGACGCCACAGCGCTCCGCACGCTCGGCACCGAACGTCGCTCGCTGATCGCGACGCTCGTCACCGCCACCGTCGAGGCCGCAGCAGCGGAGGGGGTGTCCCTCTCCGGAGCGGTGATCGAGACCGTCCGCCAGAGTCTGCAAGCGGCGAGTGCCGACGCCGACCTCGCCGCGCAGGTGTCGTCCGGGCGGCTGACCGACGCCCCGACCTCGAGCGGAGCGGGGTGGGGTGGTGTGGTCGGCGGTCCAGGATCCCCCAGTGGGCGCTCCACCGCCGACGGCTCCCTCGGGACGTGGGGCGACGGAGACGGCGACCATTCCGACGATGACGACGACCGACGCCGACGCCTTCGGGCCCGGCTGGAGGCGGCCGAGCGCGACGAGGAGGCAGCGTCCAGCGCGAGTGAGGAGGCGACCGCCTTCCTGGACGAGTCGGCGGTCCGGCGATCGGGACTGCAGCGTGACCGCGAGGACCTCGCACGGCGGCTCGAGGAGCTCGACGCGGACATCGCCGACGCCGATCGCGAGTGGGCCCGACGCCGACGAGAGGCTGACCGGGCGCAGCGTGCGAGCGACGCAGCACACGAGGACGTCGAGCGTCTGCGGAGCGCGCTCGAGGACTGAGTCACCGAGCCGATCGAGTCACCGCGGTGCCGAAGCCCGCCGCGACGGATCGCTGCTCGAACGTTCCGGCGCACGCACCATGCGGCACGCGCCTAGACTCACCGTGTGGGTGAAGTGCGACAACCGGAAGCATCGCGGCGGCGACGGACACAGCAGCTGGAAGCGGAGCGTTTCGAAGGCATGCCGATCCTCGCTGACGTCCCGCAGCACGATCGGCTGAGCCTCGTCGCCCCCGATCTCGCGTGCACGATCTGCACCGCGACCCTCGAGCTCGGCGACCGCGTGCTCCGCTGCCCCGCCGGTCACAGCTTCGACATCGCCCGGCAGGGGTACGCTTCGCTCGTCGTCGGCGGTCGGACGCCGAAGACCGGCGACACGCAGGAGATGGTCGCGGCCCGCGCAGCGTTCCTCGAGGCCGAGCACTACGAGCCGATCGCCGACCACGTCGCCACGACCCTGCCGCTCGCGCGCTTCCTCCCGGACGGCTCGGTCGACGACGACAGCGCCCCGCTCGTCGTGGACATCGCCGGCGGGACCGGCTACTACCTGGGCCGGATCCTCGACGCCCGGCCGGCCTGGCGCGGGTTCGGGTTCGACCTGTCGCCGCTCGCTGCACGTCGCGCCGCCCGCGCGCACGGACGAGCGGCAGCCGCCACGGCCGACGCCTGGGCACCCTTCCCGCTCCGGACCGCCTCGGTCGACCACCTGTTGAGCATCTTCGGCCCACGCAACGGTCCCGAGATGCGTCGGGTGCTCCGCCCGGACGGCCTGCTCACCGTCGTGACGCCGCAATCCGGTCACCTGGCAGAGCTGCGCGACCGGCTCGGCATGATCGGGATCGCCGAGCGCAAGGACGCCCGCCTCGACGCGCAGCTCGACGGGTTCGAGCTCCGCTCCCGCGACACGCTCGACTACGCCGTCGAACTCATGCCGGAGGAGGTGCGCGACGAGGTCCGCATGGGGCCGAGCGCCCACCACCTCGACGACGACGTCTTCGAACAGGCGATCGCCGACCTGCCCGGCTACACGACGGTCACGGTCGCCGTCACGCTCAGCGTCTTCGCGCCCGCCTGACGTCGCCCGCCCGACGCCGGGCCAGCCCGACAGCGGCACCACGGGACCGGCGTCGGGGCGTCGGTGGTGCGTCGATACGATGGAGGGCACTCATCGAAAGGCGCTCATGACGATCACCGCTGCCGCAGACGGCTCCGCCCTCGGCAACCCCGGACCCGCAGGCTGGGCCTGGTATGTCGACGACGATTGCTGGGCAGCCGGGGGATGGCCGCACGGCACGAACAACATGGGCGAGCTGCGCGCCGTCCTCGAGCTGTTCCGCGCCACCGAGCACCTCGACGAGGACCTGCACATCCTCTGCGACAGCAAGTACGTCATCGACTCGATCACGAAGTGGATGCCGGGCTGGAAGAAGAAGGGTTGGAAGAAGGGCGACGGCAAGCCCGTCATGAACCTCGAGCTCATGCAGGAGATCGACGCCGCCATCGCCGGGCGGCGCTACCGGTTCGAGTGGGTGAAGGGGCACGTCGGTCACCGACTCAACGAGGCCGCCGACATCCGGGCGCGGACGGCCGCCGAGGCGTTCCAGCGCAAGACGCCGGTGCCGGAGGGACCAGGGTGGACCGGCGCCGGAGCTGCGGTGACCCCGTCGATCCCCGAGGCTGATGCCGACGCTGAAGACGCTCCCGAGACGACCGAGCCGGAGCTGTTCGCCGACCTCGAGGTCGAGGAGGAACGCACCGCCCCCGTGTTCGACGCGGAGGACGACGGCGCGCTGTTCTCGCTCGACGTCGAACCGACGTGGCACCAGCTCACCCTCGACCTCACGTCCGACGAGCACGAGCGCCTGGTCCGTCGCGCCCGCGAGGCCGGGACGAGCGTCCAGGAGTTCCTCCGCGGCCTCATCTGACGTCGCTTCCGAGTTCACAACTCAGGACGAGCGCGGCGTTTCCCGCGTGACACGCCGCGGAAAGAGGGCGCCGCGCCGAGCGCATCCTGAATTACGAACCGGATGGGGCGCGCGCAGGGGCAGGCGACCGGGTCAGCGGGCGGCGGACTCCGGCGCGTCGTCGTCCTCGGGCACGGCGAACCCGTAGCTCGCGTCCACGAGGATCGGCAGGTGGTCCGAGATACCGCGGCGGAGCGTCTGCACCCGGTCGATCTTCAGGCCCACGGACGTCGCGAAGTCGAAGTGCCCACGGAACATCTTGTAGCGGGTGTAGGTGCTGCGGTCGCTGAGGCTCAGGTCATAGCCGCTCTCCTGCATCTTGGTGCCGAGGCCCTTCTGGAAGAGCGGGTAGTTGTAGTCGCCGACCATGAGCGTCGGGACGTCGCCCATCGCGTGCAGCTGCTCATGCGCGGCCTTGATCTGGTGCCGACGCAGTGAGTTGAGCGCGGTGAGCGGGGCCGCGTGGAACGAGGCGACGATGAGTTCGCGCCCGGCCTCGACATCGGTGAGGCGAGTGCCGATGAGCCGCTCGTGCGCCGGCGCGAGCACCATGTCGTGCAGCGACTTCTTCAGCGCGAACGTCTGCGTCGACTCGGCGGTGAACCGGTCGCGGCGGTAGTAGATCGCGAGGCCGAGCCGGTTGCGGTGGGTGCTGTCGGCGAGGTGCAGGCCGCCGAGCTCGGCGGGCAGCTGCAGGGTGTCGGCCTCCTGCAACGCGAGGACGTCCGGGCCGAACTCTTCGGTGAGTGCGACGAGCTCGCCGCTGGCCTTGTTCTTGCGGAGGTTGTAGCTGATGACCTTCATCCCAGCCTCACATTCTGTTGGCAGAGCCCAAGCCTACGGTCCTTCCCGTCGCCCGGTGCTCTGGAGGGGTCCGGACGACGGTGCGTCGCCGGTTGCCCACGATCAGCTCGACGAGTCGACGACCGTGAGCCGTTGGGTGGCACGGGTGAGCGCGACGTACCGGAGTGACAGGGCCGCGTGGCCCGTCCCGCCCAGCGCGTCGGGCTGCACGAGGACGACGCTGTCGAACTCGAGGCCCTTGCTCTCACGCGCGGTGCCGGTCCACACCCGCGCGCGATCGGCTCCGGCGTCGGCGAGGAGGGTGTCGATCTCCGCCAGGAGCGCGCGGGGTGCGATGACGCCCGCGATACCGGCGTGTGCGGTGATCGCGTCGACGGCGGCGCGGACCGCCGTCGGGGCCAGCGCGGCGGGTTCGACCGTGAGTTGCACGGGCTCCTCCTCGCCGCGTCGGATCGACACGGGCGCCGGGGAGTCCGGGTCGAGTTCGAGCCGGACGGGATCGGCGAGCGCCATGATCTGCTCGGGCGTCCGGTAGTTGACGGTGAGCAGCTCCTCGGTCCAGCGCGGGAGCTGGGGGCCGAGCAGCTCCTGCCAGCTGGAGCGGGTGGCGGAGGTGCTCTGCTGGTTGATGTCGCCGACGAGCGTCATCGAGCGGTTGGGACCGCGTCGCAGGACGGCCCGCAGCAGCATGGGGGTGAGCTCCTGCGCCTCGTCGATGATGACGTGCCCGTAGACCCAGGTACGGTCGCTCGCGGCGCGTTCCGCGGGGCTGCGGTCGTCCTCCACGGTCTGGCGGTCGGCGAGGTCCTGGGCGGAACGGAGGTAGTCGTCGTCCTGGGCCTCGTCGTCGATGCTGATGTCACCGATCATCTCGAGCACACTGCGCGCGTACTCGACGTCGTGCCGGCGCTCGTAGGCGGCGCGGCGCTGGCGTTCCAGCTCGGGACGCTGGTCCTCGCCGATGAGCTCGGCGGCCTCGTCGACGAGGGCGATGTCGCCGGGCGTGAGCCGGGCCGCCCAGTCGGTCTCACCTGCGCCGTCCGTTCCGGCGACGGGTTCGCGGAGCAGGAGGCGACGCTCCTCCTCGGTGTGGTCGGGCGCGACGCGAGTGAGCAGCTCTGGATCGGTGAAGAGGCGGTCGATGATCTCGGCCGGCTCGAGGATCGGCCACATCGTGTCGAGCAGCTCCTCGACCTCGGGCTCCTCGCTCAGCTCCTGTCGACGCTCGTCGGCGTCCTCGCCCGTGCGGGGCTCGAAGCCGTCGCGCTTCGCCTCGAGCCCGATGAGGTGCGTCAGCACGGCGCGGTCGAACCGCAGCTTCGCCTCGTTGTGCGGCGTGCCCGAGCGCTCGATGCCGGCCTTGATCCGGCGCAGGACGCCCGGCGTGACGCGGAGCGGGCCGTCACCGGCGATGCGGATCGTGACCGGCTCGTCGAGCGGCACCTGGCGCTCGCGGACGGCCCGGGCGACGACGTCGGCCATCCGCAGTCGACCCTTGAGTTCGGCGGCCTCGAGCGAGTCCTCCGCGTGTGCGTCGAGTCCGGGCACGAGGGTCGCGGGCGTGACGAGGACGACGGCGGTCTCGCCGAGCGACGGCAGCACGCGGCTGATGTAGTCGAGGAAGGTCGAGTTCGGTCCGACGATGAGCACGACACTGCGCATGAGCCGCTCGCGGTGCTCGTAGAGGAGGTAGGCGGCGCGGTGCAGCGCGACGGCGGTCTTCCCGGTGCCCGGACCGCCCTGGACGAGGAGCGTGCCGGGGAGCGGCGCGCGGATGATCGCATCCTGCTCGGCTTGGATGGTGTCGACGATGTCCGCCATGTGCTTGGTCCGGGCGCGACCGAGGGCCGCCAGCAGCGCACCGGACTCGCCGATGCCGCTCGGCTCGTCGTCGCTGAGCATGGTCGTGTCGAGGACCTCGTCGTGCACTTCCGTGACGCGGCGACCGGCCGTGCCGATGCGGCGGCGTAGGCGGAGGCCTTCGGGTCGGAGTGGCGTCGCAGTGTAGAACGGGCGCGAGGCCGGTGCGCGCCAGTCCAACAGGAGCTGGTCGCCGCTCTCCGGGTCGCGCAGGCCGATGCGCCCGATGTGGTGCCGTTCGTCGGTCTCGCGTTCGAGGAGGCCGAAGAGGAGTCCGTAGCTGGACGAACGCAGCTCGACCATCCGCTGGCGGTGGTGGGCGACCAGGGCGTCGCGTTCCGAGAAGCTCGAGTCGTCGTCGCCGTCGAAGGCGCGGAGGGCGAGTTCGGAGCGTCGTTCCTCGAGGTCCGACTGCGACCGGATCACGTCGTGCAGCCGATCGAGATGGTCCTGTTCCTCGGCGATCGCGTCGTTCTGCACGGTGCTCCTTCTGGGTGTGGCGCGGTCCGTGTTCCGGGTTCACTGCGAGGACCGCACGAATACGGTAGTCGCTTTCCGGGCCCCTCACCGCCCTTGAGCGTGAGCTCCCAGAGAGCTGGAGGCTGCCGTCGGGGCGAGGGGTCGGGCATCGAGCGCGGGCCGGTCGGTAGGCTGACGGGCATGAGCACACCGGACGGATCCAAGCCGCAGCCCTCTGCGCCGCAGCAGGCGTACTCGCAGCATTCGGTTCCGCCGCAGCCGTACCCGCAACAGCAGCTCCAGCCGCAGCAGTACGGGGTGCAGCCGTACGCCCAGCAGGCGCCCTACCCGCAGCAGCAGCCCTACCCGCCGCAGTACGGCATGCAGCCGTACGCGCAGCCGTATGCGCCCGTGTACCCCGCGCCGTACCCGTACCCGGCGTCGCCGCCGAAGGGGCTCAGCATCTCCAGCATGGTCATCGGCCTGGTGTCGCTGTTCTTCGGGTTCACCTTCGTGCTCCCGGTCGTCGGATTCGTCCTCGGCCTCATGGGGCTCCGCCGCGAGCCCGCCGGTCGCGCGATGGCCATCACGGGCGTCGTGCTCAACGGGCTGTTCCTGCTCGGCTGGGCGGCGCTCGTGCTGCTCTGGGTGTTCGTCATGGGTGGCCTGCTCGCCGGCGTCGGCAGCGCGGCCTCCACCGGCATCGCCGCCTAGTCGCCGGTCAACCGCCGAGCCGCCGGTCAGCCGGCCGGGACGACCGTGCTGACCATCGACAGCACCACGGCGCCGTCGACGTCTTCACGTTCCAGCCAGACGGCGATGTTCGAGAACTCGCCCAACGACGCCGCGTGGGTGCCGCCGCAGGCGATGACCGCGGGGCCGCCCGGCAGCTCGCAGTGCCAGCTGCGCCGATCGGTGAGCAGCTCACCCTCGCGATCGATCCGGACGGCGGCGCCGCTGTCCAACCAACCGTCGAGGGTGTTCCGGATGCGTGACCCGAGCGCGTCGAGGTCGTCGAGGGCGGCCGGGTCGAACCCCTTCCGTCGAAGCGACTTGCCGATGCGGTAACGGTCGGTCGACGCGTTCGGAGCGATCCGCGACGACTCGCAGGCGAGCGCGTCGAAATCCGGAGCCCCGAGGGCGTCGGGGACGACCTCCTTGCGCCAGGCGTCGGCGAGCGCGGCGTTCAGGGCGAGTGATGCGAGGTGGCAACCGGTGTGTCCGGCGGAGAGCGCGTGTCGGGTGGACGCGTCCACCTCGACGCGGGCCGTCTCGCCCTCGACGGCGCTCGGGGTCGCCTCGGCGGAGACCAGGTGGGCGACGAGGAAGGCCCACCCCTCGGTGCCCTTCTTCACGGGGATGTTGGCGCCGAGGTACAACTGAGTGCCGTCGGTCGCGGCGACGACGCAGTCCGTCACGGCGACCTCCACGGCACTCGTGCCCGCACCGAAGGTGATGGTCGCCGTGTCGGCGGGCTGGTCGGGCCACGCGGCGTCGACCGGGTGGCAGGCCGTCTCGTCGAGCACGACGGCGAGGTGGTCGCCGGCGGGTTCGACGTGCAGCACCGTGCCCGTCGAGACGAGGGCTCCGGAGGGATAGGTGACGCGCGTGTCCGTGACGGGGAGGCTCATGTCCCCACGCTATCGCGACCGGCTCGGGCGCCCGTCGGTGGCTGTCAACCCCGGGAGACCGTGGAGGATCACGACGTAGAGTCCGAGGACACGGAGCGCGACGCGTTCCGCGGAGAGGAGTGCATCATGACGGATCAGCAGGACCAGCGTTCAAGCGACGACCTCGCGACCGGTGCGGCCGGAGCGGACCAGGAAGCCTGGGAGGGTGCCGACATCGACACCGCAGAGCTCGTGAGCTCCGACCAGACGACCGCCGGACCGGGCTCGGACGGGTCGAGTCAGACCGTCGACGGCACCGGCTCGGAGGACGCGGCTCCCGACGAGGAGCAGGCGACCGAGGAGGCCGTCGAGACCCCGGAGCCCTCGACCGAACTCGACGCACCGCTGGCCGAGGGCGAGGGTGGCGACGCCGACGGCTCGGCCGACCACCAGCCCGACTCCGGTCCGGCCTCCGAGGCCACCGACGACGCCCGCGAGGTCTACGACACCGCACCCGACTGAGTCGGACACCACACGACCGACGGGCCGTCCTCCGATCCACTCGGACGACGGCCCGTCGCGCGTTGCGGTCGCCGTGTTCGAGTGAGACGGCGGCTCAGATCGGCAGGAGCGACCAGACCACGGCGAGGGCGATCAGGCCCGCGACGCCCGCGATCGCCAGCGCGTTCAGCTGACGGTGCTCGACCATGATGGCGACGTACTCGCGGAGGAACGCGCTCGGCACGTAGTAGGCCGCCGTCGGGGAGCCGATGACCTGTGCCTCGCTCCCGATCGAACGTGCGAGGAGCGCCGCGCGGAGGACGTGGTAGTTGTTCGTCACCACGATCGTCTCGCCGTCCCGCCCGGCCGACTGCTGCAGGTCCCGGGAGAGCAACAGGTTCTCGCGCGTGCTCGTGGACGCGGTCTCCGGGAGCACGTCCGTCGGGTCCGCGCCGTTCGCGACGAGGTACTCGGCCATGGCCGTCCCCTCCGGGCGCGGTTCGTCGTCGCCCTGGCCGCCGGACGGGATCAGGATCGGTCGCGTCGTCCCCGGTGCTGTCGCCCGGTAGATGCGGAGTGCCAGGTCCAGGCGACTGCGCAGTAACGGCGGGACCTCGCCGTGGATGAGGCCGGAACCGAGGACGACGAGGGCGTCGGGCGTCTGGGTGTGACGGTAGCGGCTGTAGACGAGTGAGTAGACGCCGAAGGCCGCGAAGGTCGCCGCCGCGTAGAAGCACGCGAACCCGAGCAGGAGACCCAGCGCGACGAGGACGATCGTCAGCCAGGAGGGCAGGGACTGCGGGTGCGCTCCGAGGACCAGCAGCACGGCCAGCACGGGCAGGACGAGGATCGCGACCCCGGCGAACAGCGAGAGCAGGTTGCCCAGGCTGCGTCCTTCGAGCCGGAGCATCGTGATGCCGTTGCCGATGAGGAGGACCCCGAGCACGCCCACCAGCAGGACCGTGCCGAACGCGGCGAGGAGCACGGTGAACGGCGTCGTGCGGGACGCCTCCGAGAGGAGCGCCACCAGCCCGCAGGCGATCGCGGAGACCAGAAAGACCCCGTTGCGCAGGCGGCGGGCGTCGCGGCGTCGGCTCGCGACGTAGAGCACCGCGAAGACGGCGGCCGGGAACAACATGATCATGCCCTCATCCTGCCCGACCGATCGTCCTGTACCGGTCGTTCGGATGGGGCATGCGGGCAGCGCGTCCGGGGTGCTATGACCGCGGCGGCTTCGGCGTCATCGCCTTGAGTGTCGCCTCCTCGGCGTCGATCGCCGCCAGGACCGCGGCGACCGCCGGTTCCTGGTAGCGACCCTCGGCGCGCGCCGAGAGGAGCGCCTCGCGTTCCGCCGCGATCATCTGGCGGCGGAGCCGGGCGAACGCGACCGTGCGGAGTTCGGAGCCGTCACCCGTGTACTGCTCGAGGGCGTTGGCCACGAAGCTCGCATTGGTCCGCAGACGGTTGAGCACCTGTTCCTCGTCCGCCTCGGTCGTCAGTTCGTCGAGGCGGTCCAGGCCGGCCGTCTGGACCTCCGCCATGAGCATCAGTTGTTCGACGCGCTCCTGGCTGTGGTTCGGCGGCGGGAGGTGCAGTGCGCGGATGATCCGGGGGAGCGCGAGCCCCGAGAGGAGCGTGCCGACCACGACGACGAACGCCAGGAACTGCAGGAACTCGCGCGACGGGGTGTCCTCGGGCAGCAGGAACACGGCCGCCAGGGTCACCACGCCGCGGACGCCGGCTGCGGAGACGGCTATCCCGTTGCCCCACGACCAGCTCCGCTCACGGAGCCGTCTCGGCCCGAGCCGGTAGATCGCCGTGACCGTCATCTCCCACACGAACCGCGAGACGATGAGCGCCGCGAGGACCCCGACGCTGATGAACACGGTCGGCCAGAGCCCCGGACCGGTCTGGATCGCCCCCTCGAGGATGCCGGCCAGGTTGAGCCCGATGAACAGGAAGACGGCGTTCTCGAGGAGGAACTGGATGGTGCGCCAGTTGAGCGACTCGGCGATGCGCGCCTCGGCCGACTGCACGATGGGCGCCCGATAGCCGAGCAGTAGCCCGGCGGTGACCACCGCGAGGACGCCCGAACCGTGGATCGCCTGCGCCAGGAGGAACGCGAGGAACGGGGTGATGAGGGAGAGGCAGGTGTCGAGGACTGGGGCGCGCAGGCGTCGGCGGACCTCGGACAGCACCCAGCCGACCGCGAGACCGACGCCGACACCGGCGACGACCTCGATGACGAACTCGCCGGCGATCATGACCGGGTTGACGACGCTCGTGATGGCGAGGATCGAGGCGTTGAGTGCCACGAGTGCGGTGGCGTCGTTGAGCAGGCTCTCGCCCTCGAGGATCGTCAGCACGCGGCGGGGGAGGCCGAGTCGTCCGGCGATCGCGCTCACGGCGACGGCGTCGGTCGGAGCGATGACCGCTGCGAACGCGAACGCCGCCGCGAGGGTGATCGACGGGATGAGGAGCCAACTGGCGAACCCGACCGACACGACGGTGAACGCGACCGCTCCCACCGAGAGCAGGATGATGCCGTCGTTACGGGCACGGATGTCGATGAGGGAGATCCGGATCGCCGACGCGAAGAGCAGCGGCGGCAACAGTCCGTAGAGGATCAGGTCGGGTTCGATCTCGACGGTCGGGACGGCGGGGATGAACGACGCGACGCCGCCGACGAGCACCAGGGCCACCGGGGCGGAGACGCCCGCTCGGCCGGACAGGCCGGAGACGATGACGGTGACGACGACGAACACGACGATCCACGAGATGAGCGCGACGGGATCCATGTGGGGATTCTCCCACCTGGGAGGCCGTGGTCGTCCGTACGATCGTCCGAACTCCGGAGCGGCCGGGATCGGCGCCGGTTCCGGACGCACGACGCCCCCGCATGGTCAAGCTGTGCGGGGGCGTCGGTTGGAACGGCGAGGGAGCTCAGCCGCGGCGGTTGGCCGTGCTGCTGGATCCGCGCTGCTCCGCTCCGGTCTCCCGGGTGCGGAGACCGAAGCGGTAGGTGAGCTTCTCGGTGGAGTGACCGCGGCCGTGGACGGCGGTGCCCGCGGAACGGTTGGAGGACGCTGGGGTCCGAGTCTGAGTGATGGACATGGTGGTTCTCGATTCTGGTGTTGCGGATGATGGATGGGCCGGTTCCAGAGGGGGAATGCGATGACGATCGGTGCTGGTCGCATGGATGGAGCGACGAGACCGTCCGGAGTGCAGCTGCGCCGAGATTCGGCTGCGCTGGTCGGCTGGGGCCGTCCGGTGGATCGTTCTTCGCCGTTCTGGATGACGGCTGGTGGTGTCGTGTCGGGAGCATCGGCGTATCCGTGGAGGTGTGGACTCTGCACACGGAAGCCGGTTGTGACATCGGCACTCGGGGAGCGAACGTACGCGACCAAGCTGAGAACGACCTGGGAACGCCAGACTTCAGTGCTTGCGCGGGTCGATGCCCGAGATTGGACCCGAGCATCGACCGGCGGTGTCGCAGAGCTTCGGGCCACCGCACCTAGGGGAGGGGTGGCCGTATCTCCCGCGCACCCGAAGGGATATCGGGCTCGGGAGGCCGGAGGGTGATCGCGGGGGACGATCGGTTACCGGTGGAGGCGCTGGAAGAACTCCAACACAATATATATTAACAGCTCAGCGTTGCGTGTTGCTGTGGGATTGCTGGGAGTGCTCAATCGGTCGCAAGGAGGCGCAGGATCCGAGCGGTCTCGGCCGCGATCGCGCTGCGACCGGCCCGGACGTAGGTGCGGGGGTCGACGAGCTTCGGCTGCTCGTCGAGGACGTCGCGCACCGCCCGGGTGAACAAGCCGTTGAGGTGCGTCGAGAGGTTGATCTTCGTCATCCCGGAACGGACCGCCGCGCGGAGCTCGTCGTCGGGGAGCCCGGAGGAGCCGTGCAGCACGAGCGGAACGGGCACCTCGCGGCGGAGCTGCGCGATCAGCGCGTGGTCGACGGCGGCCTCCCGGCTCGTCATCGCGTGCGAGGTGCCGACGGCCACGGCCAGGGCGTCGATGCCGGTCGCTGCGACGAACGCGACGGCCTCTGCCGGCACCGTGCGTGCGCCCGGAGCGTGGACGCCGTCCTTCCCGCCTACCTCGCCGAGCTCCGCTTCGACGGCCACGCCGCGCGCGTGGCAGAAGTCCACGATCTCCTTCGTCGCGCGGACGTTCTCGTCGTACGGCAGGGTCGAGGCGTCGAACATCACGCTGTCCACGCCGAGCTCGACGCCCTCACGAACGAGCTCGGCCGACTCCACGTGGTCGAGGTGGACGAGGACCGGGACCGTCGCTGCGCGGGCGATGGCCAGCGAGGCGAGCGTGATGGGGGCGAGCGACCCGTGGTACCGCACGCAGTTCTCGCTGATCTGCAGGATGACCGGCAGCCCGGCCTCCTCGGCGCCGGCGACGATCGCCTCCGCGTGTTCGAGGAGGACCACGTTGCACGCCGCGATGCCGGCGTTCGAGGCCGAGGCGTTGGCGAGGAGCGCGGTCAAGTCGAGGGCGGTGGTCATTCGGTTGCTCCAATGGGGTCGGGTGCGGCGGGTGCGTCGATGAATCGGTGGAAGGCGGCGAGGTCGATCGCGCCGGCGATCGGTTCGAGCACGGCCGCCGCGCCTGCGGCCGCCGCCGTGCGGAGTGCCTCGGGAAGTGTGGCTCCCGCGCGGAGTGCTGCGACCAGGCCGGCCGTGGCGGCATCGCCGGCGCCGGTCGGGTTGCCGCTGACGCCGGGGACGGCCGGGACCTCGTGGGCACCATCGGCGTCGCCGGCGGTGAGGCCGTCGGCCCCACGGGAGATGACGACCGCGCGGGCCCCGAGCGCGAGGAGTGCTGCGCGAGCGGATGCGAGGTCGGCCGCGCCAGTCGCCTCGAGGGCCTCGTCGAGGTTGGGTTTGAGGATCGTCGCACCGGCGCGGGCCGCGGCGAGGAGCGCCGTGCCGCTGACGTCGACGATCACCGGGACGCCGGCGTCGTGCCCGGTTCGGACGAGGGCTTCGACGACGGTGTCGGGCGTGGCCGGCGGGAGTGAGCCCGAGATGACGAGGGCGCTCGCGTCGCTGAGGGCGCGCCGGAGCTCGGTCGTCACGGTGGTCCACTCCTCGGTCGTCACGACCGGACCGGCCTCGGCGAAGAGGGTCGGATGGTGGATGCCGTCGACGACCGCGACCGTCGAGCGTGTCTCGGCGCGGAGCTCCACGACCCGGGTGGGGAGGTCGTCGGCCGCGAGGGCGTCCGCGAGCCAGGTGCCGGAGGCGCCACCGAGGGGGAGCACCTGCAGGGTCGGGACGCTGAGCGACTCGAGGACGCGAGCGACGTTCACGCCCTTCCCGCCGGCACGCCGCACGACGGAGTGGACGCGTTGCGTGACCCCGAGCTGCTGCTCGGCGACCGCGTAGGTGATGTCGACGGCGGGGTTCGGCGTCACGACCACGACGCGACGCTGTGCGGGGGCGGTCGTCATCGGGCTGCCACCAGTCGGCGAGCGAGGATCCCCGCACCGACCGTGGCCGCCTCGTCGCCGTGACGAGCGGGCAGGAGCTGCGGGACGCGGACCACGTCGAGCCGCTCGCGGAGTCCGTGCTCGAGTGGCTCGAAGAGGGCGGCTCCGGCGAGGGCGAGCCCACCGCCGATCACGATGGCGGTGGGTGCGACGACGACGGTGATGCCGGCGAGGGCCTCGGCGAGTGCATCGACGGCGTCGTTCCAGATGACGATGGCGGCGGCGTCACCGCTGGCGACGGCGTCGGCGACGGTCTTCGCGTCGCGGGCGCCCGCGCGTCGTGCGATGCCGCCCGCTGAAGCGAGTTCCTCGACCCGGAGCCCGCGATGCGGGCCGTCCTGGATCACGCGCTGGCCGATCTCGCCGGCCCAGCCGCCGCCGGCGAAGGGGATGCCGTCGATGACCAGCGCCGAGGCCAGACCGGTTCCGACCGGTACGAACGCGATCGTGCCCGTGACGTCGGCTGCAGCGCCCGAGACCGCCTCCGCCAGCGCCCCGGCGCGGACGTCCTGCCCGAAGGCGAGCGGCACCTCGAGCGCGGGACGGAGGAGCTCGGGGAAGGCGAGGTCGCGCCAACCGAGGTTGACCGCGTGGATGCAGACGCCGTGCTCCTCGTCGACGACGCCGGGCACGACCACCCCGACGGCCGCTGGGGCTGCGACGCGGCTCGCGGCGGCGACGAGTCCGAGGACGATGTCGCGAGTCAGGACACCCGAGGTGTCGCCCGAAGGCGTCGCCTCGCGCCAGCGCCCGAGGACCGTGCCGTCGGCATCCGTCAATGCGGCTTTGATCCCGGTCCCGCCGACGTCGATGCCGAGGACCGCCCGCTCGGTCACGGCGTCAGGATGACGGAGCGCGTGAGCGAACGGGGGTGGTCGGCGTCGAGGCCGCGGGCCTCAGCCAACGCGACCGCGAAGCGCTGGGCGACGACGAGCCCGGCGATGGGGTCGAGGTCGTGCTGCACGAAGGCCGCTCCAGTGGCCGCGACGTCCTCCGGCAGGCCGGCGGGCGTCGGACCGAGGGACCAGACGAGTCGGCCGGGCTGCGCGATCGCGATAGGACCGTGGCGGTAGTCCATGGCGGGGTAGGACTCCGCCCAGAACTGTGCCGCCTCCCGGGTCTTGAGCGCGGCCTCGAAGGTGAGGCCCACGGCGTGCCCGAGTCCGATGAAGGAGACCTGGTCGGCGGCGAGGTACTCGTCGATCGGGATCTGCAGCGCCCGCTCGGCTTCCACAGCGAGTGCCTCGACGTCGTGGCCGAGCGAGCCGCGGAGGAGCGCGAGCGTCGTCGTGGCGAAGCGGGTCTGGACCACGGAACGCTCGTCGGCGAAGGGGAGGGCGATGACGTGTGCCGCCGGAACGGTCGCGGGGGAGTCGTCGACCGCGGTGATGAGGACGGTGGTGACCGAGTCGCCCACCGCCTCCAGCAGGTGCACGATCTCCGTGGTCGTGCCGGAGCGTGAGATGGCGACGATACGGTCGTAGTCGCGGATGCCGGGGAACTCCGAGCCCGCGAACGCGTCCGTGATGCCGAGCCCCGCCTGTTCGCGCAGCACGGCGTAGCTCATCGCGATGAACCAGCTGGTGCCGCACCCGACCACCGCGACGCGCTCACCTGGCTGCGGCAGTACGGCGGCGGCCTCCGGCACGAGGGCGGCGGCGGTGCGCCAGGATTCGGGCTGCGACGCCAGTTCGGCGGCGACGAAGGTCTCGGGCATGACGTGCCTTTCACGTGAGGGGACGCGATCGCAGCGTGGCGATGCATTGCCGCAACCATACCGGATCGAATCTGATCGATACCAGTGCAAATCGTCAGAATCAATCAGACGGACGCTAGCTGGGCGCCCATATGATGGTCACAGTACGCCCGACCCGACCGGAAAAGCAGGACAGATGACGCAGCAACAGCGACTCAACGCCCTGCTCGAGCTCGTGAGCGAACGCGGCAACGTGACGATCGCCGAGATCGGCGAAGCGCTCGGCATCTCCGCGGCCACCGCCCGCCGCGACCTGACGGCGCTCGCCGAACAGCGACTCGTCACGCGGACCCACGGCGGTGCCGCCGCCCTCGGCACCGGCTACGAGCTGCCGCTGCAGTACAAGATCGCCCGCCAGGCCGACGCCAAGATGGCCATCGCGAAGGCCACGGCCGCCCTGATCAACGTCGGCGACGCCGTCGGACTCAACGGCGGCACCACCACGAGTGAGGTCGCGCGCGTGATCGGGCGGAGTGAGCACCTCGTCCGTTCGGACGGCGACGCTTCGGTCACGATCGTGACGAACGCGCTCAACATCGCCTTCGAACTGTCCGTGCGCTCGCACGTGAAGATCGTCGTGACGGGTGGCGTCGCACGACGCCAGTCCTATGAACTCGTGGGATCGCTCGTCGCTGGGGCGCTCGCCGAGATCGCCCTCGACGTCGCGATCCTGGGCGTCGACGGCCTGAGCGCGCAGTTCGGCGCCACCACCCTCCACGAGGGTGAGGCCTCGGTGAGTCAGGAGTTCGTCAAGGTCGCGAAGCGGGTCATCGTGGTCGCCGACAGCACCAAGATGACGAAGGCGACCTTCGCTCGCATCTGCCCGCTCGACCGCATCGACGTGCTCGTCACCGACCAGCCGGTGGATCCGACACTCGCCGACGCCCTGGCCGCGGCCGGCGTCGAGCTCATCATCGCCGCCTGAGTCCTCTCCTTCCGGTCGCTGAGCCGCCCCTTCCCGGTCACTGAGCGGCCCCTCCCGGTCACTGAGCCTGTCGAAGTGCCCCACCCTCCCGCTCGTTGAGCCCCCTCTCGGCCGCTGAGCCATCCCCTCCCGGTCACTGAGTCTGTCGAAGTGCGACTCCGCTCCCCATGTTTCCGCGCGGTAAAACCTCTCCACATCGGCCGCCCAGCACTTGCGTCGGCGCTGTGATCGCCTATTGTCATTTCATGATCGTTTTGGCATCATATGAATCAACTTCACGCAAGGAAGCGGATGTGATCGAGTGAGCACTGCACCAGCCACCACCCCAGAAGGCCTCCGGGTCGCCGTCATCGGCACCGGCCAGCGGGCCTACATCGCCGAACACGTCGCCACGAGCCCCACGTCCGCATCGGTCGTCGCGGCGGTCGACACCACCGAGATCGGTCGCGGTCGGGCACGGCAGCTGTTCGGCGACGACATCGAGGTGTTCGACTCCCACGAGGCGCTCATCGCGCAGGGCGGTGTCGACGCGGCGATCGTGACGACGCCCGACTGGACCCACAAGGAGATCGCGGTCGACCTGCTGCGCGCCGGCATCGCGGTCTACTTGGAGAAGCCGCTCGCGATCACGCTCGACGACGCCGACGCGGTCCTCCAGGCCGCCTACGAGTCGCGGACGCCGCTCTACGTCGGGCACAACTTCCGGCATGCGGCGGTCGTCCGGCTCATGCACGAGGTCATCGAGCGCGGCGAGATCGGCGCGGTCAAGTCCGTCTGGGTGCGCCACTTCGTCGGCAACGGCGGCGACTACTACTTCAAGGACTGGCACGCCGACCGCTCGCGCGTGAACACCCTGCTCCTGCAGAAGGCGAGCCACGACATCGACGTCGTCCACTTCCTCGCCGGCGCGTACACGCAGCGCGTCGTCGCGATGGGCGACCTCGCGGTCTACGGCGACATCGACGATCACGAGGACCGCAGCGGCCAGACCATGGCCGACTGGTTCTCGTACGACAACTGGCCGCCCGAGGCGCAGCGAGGCCTGAACCCCGTGGTCGACGTCGAAGACGTCTCGATGATGCTCATGACCCTCGAGCACGGGATCACCGCCAGCTACGAGCAGTGCCACTTCACCCCCGACTACTGGCGGAACTACACTGTCATCGGGACGCACGGCCGGCTCGAGAACATCGGCGACACCGCCGGTGGCACCGTCAAGGTCTGGAACCGTCGTCGCACCTGGAGCACCGAGGGCGACGTCGAGTACCCGATCGCGGGCGTCGAGGAGGGGCACGCCGACGCCGATCTCGACACGATGAACGAGTTCCTCGCCTTCGTCGCCGACGGCACCCCGACCACCTTGTCGCCGGTCGCCGCACGCCAGGCCGTCGCCGCCGGTGCCCTCGCCGCACACTCCCTCCGCAACGGTTCGATCCCGCTCGACGTCCCGCCACTCGACCCCGCACTCGTCGAGTACTTCTCCTCCCTCACCGCCCGCACCGCACCGCACTCCCTCGACGCCGCCGCCCGGTAGCGCACCTCGAAAGGACTCCAGTCATGCCTTCGCCGTTCATGAACCGCAACGCCGCACCCGGCGGTCGCAACCGACGCCGTGCCATCCTCAGCGGCATCGGCCTCCTCGCCGCCGCCGCGCTCACCGCCGGCTGCAGCACCGGGGGAGGGGGCGCCACCGGTGGCGAGTACGCCGCCGCCCCGAAGGACCTCAAGGCCGAGATCACCTACGGTGTCTGGGATCAGGCCCAGGTCGAGGCGATCGACGCCAACATCGAGGCCTTCAACAAGGTCTACCCCGACATCACCGTCAACGTGAACGTCACGCCCTGGGCCTCGTACTGGTCGAAGCTCCAGACGCAGGCCTCGAGCGACACCCTGCCCGACCTCTTCTGGTTGAACGGGCCGAACTTCCAGGTCTACGCGGCGAACGGCAAGATCGAGCCGATCACCGGCGCCGTGAAGGCGGGCGACATCGACCCGAAGAACTACCCCGAGGCCCTGAACGAGCTGTACTCGCTCGACGACACCCAGTACGGCGTGCCGAAGGACTTCGACACCGTCGGCGTCTGGGTCAACACGGCGCTCTTCGAGCAGGCCGGCGTCGCGCTGCCCGCCGACGACTGGACCTGGGACGACTTCGACACCGCCGCGCAGACGATCTCGACGAACCTCAAGGACCAGGGCGTCTACGGTGCCGCCGGCGGCATGGACGGACAAACCACCTACTACAACACGATCCTGCAGGCCGGCGGCGAGGTCATCAACGCCGACCAGACCGAGTCCGAGTACGACAGCCCCGAGGCCCAGGAAGGGCTCCAGTTCTGGACCGACCTCATCGCGAACGGCTCCTCGCCCAGCATGCAGCAGCTGACGGACACGCCGGCCGACCAGTGGTTCACCTCGGGCAAGGTCGCCATGTACTGGGGCGGCAGCTGGCTGCGACCCCTCGTCGGTGAGTCCGATGTCGCCGCCACCACGCAGGCCTTCCCGCTGCCCACCGGCAAGGAGCAGGCGACGGTCATCCACGGCGTCTCGAACGTCGTCGCGGCGGCGAGCAAAAACAAGCAGGCCGCTCAGGCACTGCAGGTGTTCCTGGCGAGCGAGGATGCCCAGCAGCAGCAGGGCGACCTCGGCGCCGTCATCCCCGCCTTCACCGGCACGCAGCAGTCCTTCGTCGACTCCTACCCGACGATGAACCTGCAGGTCTTCCTCGACGCCCTCGACTACGCCAAGCCGCTGCCGGTGTCGGAGAACACCGCCGCGTGGAACGCGCTCGAGGTCGAGCTCCTGCCCGACGCGTTCAGCGGCGACAAGCCCGTCGCCGATGTGGCGAAGGACATCGCCGAGCAGATGAACGCAGCGCTGGCCAAGAAGTGACCGGTCAGACCGTGCTGCGCACCCCGTCGGCGCCGCTCTCCTCACGGAGAGTGGCCCGGCGGGGTGCCGCCCGGGGCGAGGGTGCCTGGCCGTGGGTCTTCGTCCTCCCGCTCCTCACCGGCATCGGCGTCTTCTTCATCTGGCCGATGATCCAGACCGCCTACTACTCGTTCACCGAGTGGGGCGTCTTCGGCGGAACCACCTTCACGGGTGTCGAGAACTACGTCCGGTTGTTCGCCGACCCGCGGCTCTACGCCTCCCTCGGCAACACGCTGATCTACACGGCGGTGGTCCTCCTCGGCATTCCGATCGCCGTCTACCTCGCGAGCCTGTTGAACCTCCCCGGCCTGCGGTTCGCGAGTTTCTACCGGGTGCTGTTCTTCCTGCCGTACGTCGCGATGCCGACCGCCGTGGCCATCGTCTGGCGGATCATCTTCAACGGTGACTTCGGCATCCTCAACTACACGCTGTCGCTCGTCGGCATCGACGGCCCCTACTGGATCAGCACGCCGGGCACCGCGATGTTCGCCGTGGCGATCGTCGGCCTCTGGTCGTCGCTCGGCTTCTCGATGATCATCCTGGCGTCTGGACTCAAGAACATCGCACCGGAGCTCTACGAGGCGGCCGAGCTCGACGGCGCCACCCGGTGGCGGCAGTTCCGCTCGATCACGGTGCCGCTGCTCACTCCGAGCATCTTCTTCGTCACGATCATCACGGTCATCTCGAGCTTCCAGCTCTTCGACCTGCTGTACGCGATCCTCGGCAGCACCAACCCGGTGCTCCCGAAGAGCATGTCGCTCGTCTACTTCTTCTACGACCAGGGCTTCGTCCAGAACGACAAGGGGTACGCGGCGGCGATCGCGATCGTGATCTTCCTGATCATCGGACTCGTGACGCTCCTCCAGTTCCGGCTCCAGAAACGATGGGTGAACAATGACTGAGCAACTCACGGCCACAGCACCGCTCACCACCCGTGCCGTCACCGTTCCGGGTTCGGGTCGTCCGTCCGCTGCGTCCGCGCGACGCCGCGAGGCCGGTCGCCCCGGCCAGCGTCGCGGGTCGCACGTCGTCGCCCACATCGTGCTCGGCGTCGGTGGCCTCATCATGGCGTTCCCGTTCATCTGGCAGATCATCATGTCGCTGTCGACGAACGCGGAGGTGCAGAGCGTGGTCCCCACGTTCTGGCCGGCCGAACTGCAGTGGCAGAACTACGCCGCGGTGTTCGAGCGCCTCCCGTTCCTCGACCAGCTGCGCACGTCGATCGTCATCACCGTGATCAGGACGCTCGCGCAGATCGTCCTCTGCACGATGGCGGGGTACGCGTTCGCGCGGATGCGGTTCCGCGGGCGCGCGGTGCTGCTCGCCGTGACGCTGTCGATCCTCATGGTGCCGTCGCAGGCGTATCTCATCTCGCAGTACCAGATCGTGCAGGGCTTCGGCTGGCTGAACACCACGCTCGGCATCGTCGCACCCGGCCTGTTCAGCGCGTTCGGCACGTTCCTCATGCGGACGGCGTTCCTGAACCTGCCGACGGAGCTCGAGGAGGCGGCGCGGATCGACGGCGCCGGGCCCTTCCAGATCTTCTGGAAGATCATGCTGCCGCTCGCGAGGCCCAGCATCAGCGTCCTCGCGATCACGACCGTGCTCTGGTCGTGGAACGAACTGCTCTGGCCGCTCGTGGTCTCCACGTACGCGAACTCGATGCCGCTCGCCGCCGGTCTCGCGACGCTCTCGAGCGACAAGACGACGGACTACCCGGTGATGATGGCGGCGTCGATCCTCGCGATGGCACCGGTACTCATCCTGTTCATCGTGCTCCAGCGCCGGGTGATCGACGGGCTGGCGTTCTCCGGGCTGAAGTAGCCCCTCGACAAGTGGTTCCTGCCCTTCGACAGGCTCAGGAACCGCTTGTCGACGGGTGTGACCGGCGGGGCGTCAGGCCTCGCCGGTGCTCCACCAGGAGGCGATCGGCGTCCCGTTCACGACGTGGTCGCCGATCGACCTGGCCTTGAAGCGGGACGGGTTGTGCGAGGCGATCGTGCGGGCGTTCCGCCAGTGCCGGTCGAGCGCCCGGTGCGTCTCGACGGCGCTCGCACCGCCGACGTCGAACAGGGCGGTCGCGGCGTCGAGCACGGCGGGCAGGATCACGAGCTGCGCGCGCGCCGTCGCGAGTTCGACGGCGGCGATCCGTTCCTGGACGAGATCCGGTTCGGCACCGAGGATCGCCGCGCTCGAACGCCCCAGTGCGGTCGTCGCGGCGGCCAGCGCGGCATCGGCGGCGAACGACTTCGCCGACAGCTCACCGACGACCTCCTGCACGATCGGGTCGGCCTGGGCGGTCGACGCCGCACCGTGGCTGTAGGTCCTGGTCCGCGTGCGGACGAACACACCGGCGTCGTCGACGATGGCGCGGCCGATGCCCGTCACCGCCGCCAGCAGGACCAACTGCACGAACGCGCCGCCGTGCGAGGGGCGTTCCGGCTCGCGCCGGGTCACCGCCGACGCGTCGACGGCGACCTCCGTGAAGACGGTGGTCCCGCTGCCCGTCAGTCGTTGTCCGAACCCGGTCCAATCGTCGATCCGATCGACACCCGTGGCGTCCGTCTCCACGAGCACCGAGACGAACTCGCCGTCCTGTTCGGCGGCGACCCCGACGAGGTCGGCGAACAGGGTGCCCGTGCTGTAGAACTTGGTGCCGTTCAGTCGGAGACCGCCCGGCGTCTCGGTGAGTCGGGTGGCGAGGGATCCCACCTTCGCGGTCGACCGCTCGTGGCTCGCGTTGCCGACGATGGCTCCGTCGGCCAGCCGGGCCAGGCGCGCCTCGCGGTCCGCAGACGCCGGCGCGTGCAGGGTGCGGTCGATGTAGGAGAAGTGGGAGCGGAACAGCTGCGCGAGGTTCGGGTCGCGTCTGGCCAGCTCGGCGAGCAGCTCGAACAGCTCGCCGTGCGTGGCCTCCTCGCCACCATATCGTCGTGGCAGCGTCACTCGGGTGAAGCCTGCTTGCCGCAGTGCCTCCACCTCGGCATACGGCAGACGGCGCTCGTGCTCCCGCTCGACGGTGTCCCGCCCGAGCTCGTCGAAGAGCGGTGCGAACCGCTGCGCCAGGTCCCGGTCGATCGTCGCCGTCTCGCTCATGCCTGCTCTCCATCCGCCGGAACGGACTCGGTCTCGGGCCGCGCCCCCGGAGCCTGCCACTCGGGCAGGGTGCCGTTGAGTTCGAACTGCCCGAGTGCCGCCGAACGCTGCACGGCGGGATTGTGGGAGGCGATCGTCCGGACGTTCCGCCAGTGCCGGTCCAGCGCGGTCGACCGGCCGACGGCGGAGGCACCACCGACCTCGAACAGGCGACTGAGCGCATCGAGGACGAGCGGGAGGACGACCTGCTGGACGCGGAAGACCTCCAGGAGCGCCGAACGCACGGCGTCGGGATCGGTGGCCGGCCCGTCCAAGGTTCGAGCGGACGCGAGGACGAGCGCGCGGGCCGTGTGCACGACGCTGCTCAGCTGACCCACGATCGACTGCACGAGCGGATCCTCCCGCGGCAGGTGCTCGCCCGCGTGGCCGACGGTCCGTCGCCTGGCACGCACGTAGTCGACGGTGTCCTCGAGGGCACGTTGCGCGATGCCCGCCACCACACCGAGCAGGATGAGCTGTTGGAGGGCTCCCGTCCGGTGCCACCCCGCCGCGTCGCCGCTGTGGACGACGAGGTCGCGCGGGTCCACCGGTACGCGGTCGAAGGTGGTCGTCCCGCTTCCGGTCAACGGTTGTCCGAAGCCGTCCCAGTCGTCCACCGAGCGGGTGCCAGGATCGTGCGCGGAGACGGTCACGGCGACGCGGTCGGTCCCGTCGAGCGCGGACAGGTAGATCCAGTCGGCGTAGATGCTGCCGGTCGTGTAGTACTTCGTGCCGGTCACCGTGAGGAGTTCGCCGTCGCGGTCGAGGACGGTCTCGAGGTGCGCGGTCGCGTGCCGCTCCGACTGTGCGTTCCCGACGAGGTCGCCGGCGCTCAGCCGGGTGAACCAGTGCTCCCGATAGGCGGCGTCGGGCGAAGCGAGCAGCGCCTCGACGAACAGAATGTGTCCCCGCCAGACGTGCCCGAGGCTCGAGTCCGCCGCCGAGAGCGCGATGAGTCGCGCGAACAGCTGCTCGAGCGTGAGCCCGTCGCCGCCGGACGCGACGGGGACTCTGGCTGCGGCGAAGCCCAGGTGCTTGAGCTCGGTGACCTCGTCGAACAGGAGCCGCCGGTCGGTCTCGCGCGACACGGCGCCGCCGCGGATGGAGGAGAGGAACGAGTCGAAGTCGTCGGCGCTCATCGGTGCAGCACCCGCTTCGCCAGCACGTTGCCGAGCAACTGGGCGAGCTGCACGAGCAGGACGAGCGTGACGACCACGAGCCCGACGACGATCCAGTCGAACCGCTGGTAACCGTAGGTCATGGCGAGGTCGCCGAGGCCGCCGCCGCCGAGCACACCGGCCACGGCCGTCGCATCGACGAGGGCGACGAGGATGTAGGTCAGTCCGAGGATGAGTGGGCCGAGCGCCTCGGGCACGACGATCGTGAACAGCACCCGCACGGGGCTCGCCCCCATGGCCGCACCTGCCTCGATGGCACCCGGTGAGACGGCGACGAGGTTCGACTCGGAGACGCGACCGATGGCGACGCTCGCGACGAGGATGAGCGGGATCGTCGCCGGAAGCGGTCCGAGGCCGGTGCCGAACACGAGCCGCGTGAGCGGGATGAGCGCGATCGCGACGATGAGGAAGGGCACCGGTCGGATGACGTTGATGACGAAGTTGAGGACGCCGAACACGACGCGGTTCTGCAGGAGGTTGCCGGGCCGGCTCGCGTAGAGCAGGAGGCCCAGCAGGATCCCGATGACCGTCGCGACGGCGAAGGACACGGAGACCATGAGGCCGGTCTCCCCGATGGCCTTGAGGAGACGCGGGAAGAACGCGTCGGGATCGAAGTCACGCATGGGTGTGCTCCTTCAGCGTGGTGGGGTCCTCGGCGAGCGGTTCATGCCCTTCGACAGGCTCAGGGACCGGTGCAGGCTCAGGGACCGGCGTGGGCTCAGGAATCGGTGCAGGCTTAGGGAACGACGCGGTCGGCGCAGGGTCGATCGCGGTGACGGTCGCCGTGGCTCGGAGCCCCGCGATGGCGGCGTCCACGCGGTCGTCCGGTCCGAGCAGCTCGACCGTGAGACTGCCGAACAGTCGCCCCTGGAGTTCGTCGACGCCGCCGAACACGACGTTGAAGTCGATGTCGTTGTCGCGTGCGACCCGCGAGAGGAACGGGTGGTTGGTGTCGCGGTCCTCGACGTGCAGCTGGACCAGGCGGCCGTGGTGGACGGCCCGGATCTTCGCGAGCACGTCGTCGGAGGGGATGTGGTGGAGCACCGACGAGACGAAGCGTCGCGCGGTCGCGGTGCGTGGTGCCGAGAACACCTCGTACACACTGCCCTGCTCCACGACCTCGCCGTCCTCCATGACGGCGACCCGGTCGGCGAGTTCGCGGATGACGTCGATCTCGTGGGTGACGAGCAGGATCGTGACGCCGTACTCCTCGTTCACGCGCCGGAGGAGCTCGAGGACCTCGCCGGTCGTCTGCGGGTCGAGGGCGCTGGTGGCCTCGTCGGAGATGAGGATCTCCGGGCGGGTGGCGAGGGCGCGGGCGATGCCGACCCGCTGCTTCTGCCCGCCGGAGAGTTGCGACGGGTAGGCGAGCGCTTTGTCGCTCAGCCCGACGAACGCGAGCAGTTCTTCGACGCGGTCGACGATCTCGGCGTCCGGCACCTTCGCGAGTTTGAGCGGGTAGGCGATGTTCTTGTAGACGGTCCGGGACTCCAGGAGGTTGAACTGCTGGAAGATCATGCCGATCCGCTGACGCGCGGCGTAGAGCGCCTGCCCGGCGAGTGCGGAGATCTCGAGCCCCTCGACGACCACCCGCCCGCTCGTCGGCCGCTCGAGGGCGTTGACGGTGCGCAGGAGCGTCGACTTCCCGGCGCCGGAGTATCCGACGATGCCGAAGATCTCACCCCGCTCGACCGTCAGGTCGACGCGGCGCAGCGCCTCGAAGGCACGGCCCTTCACCTCGAACGTCTTGCTGACGTCCTCGAAGACGATTGCTGTGTTCATCACCTGCTCCTCTCGCGGGAGGGCCGTCCAGGAGACCCCGGACGGCCACTGCGTGGTGGCGGCCGATCATCGCGGGAGGCGATGATCGGCCGCCGTCGTCCTACTCGGCTTCGGCTTGGAGCTCGGCGAGTTTGTCGCGGAGGTCCTTCACCGGAACCTTCACGAGGATCGAGTTCCCGGCGAACTCGTCGTCGAGCGCCTCGGCGACGCGCGGGTCGGCGTAGGTGTCCTCGAGGATCTTCCAGGCCGGGTTGTCCTTGTCCTCCTCGCGGGTGGCGATGACGTTGACGTAGGGCAGGTTCTTCTCGGAGAGCGAGTCGTCGAGGAAGAGTGCGTCGTCCTTCGTGATGCCCTGGCTCGGGTCGAAGTAGGAGGTCCCGACGACGACGGCCGCGAGCGACGGGTCGTCGAACTGCTGCGGGATGCTCGTCGCCGGCAGCGGCACGAACTGGAGGTTCTTGTCGTTCGCGGTGACGTCCTCGACGGTCGGGAAGTTCCCCGCGTCCGCCGCGATCTCGATGAGTCCGGCCGCAGCCAGGATGTTCAGCGCACGACCGCCGTTGGACGGGTCGTCCGGGATCGCGATGCGCGCGCCGTCGGCGAGGTCATTGACGTCGGTGAGCGTCTTCGAGAAGATCCCCCACTGCGTGATGACGGTCGAGAACACCGGCGTCAGATCGGCGTCGTTCTCCGCGTTGAAGGCCGAGAGGTAGAGGATGTGCTGGAAGGCGTTCGCGTCGACGGTGCCGGCGACGAGTTCGGTGTTCGGGAGTACCCAGTCCTTCACGTTCACCCACTCGACGTCGAGGCCCTTCTCGGCGGCGACCTCCTTGACGGCGTCCTGGAACTGCGTGTCCTCCGACACCGCGATCTTCACGCTGAGGCGCTCGGCGGGCGCACCGGAACCGGTCGCCGCGTCGGCTGCCCCGTTCTGGCCACCGACGACGACCGAGACGACGACGGCGATCGCGGCGACGGCGACGACCGCGACACCGCCGATCAGCAGGTTCCGGCGCTTCCGTTTGCCGGAGGCGATCGACGCCCGCAATTCGCTCGGTTCTGGTCCCGTGTGCTCACTCATGATGGTCCTCGGCTCTGTCTGTGGGTGCACTGGTGCGTGCACGGAGCCAGTTTCCACAGGCACGCGGACGGACGCCCGTTGCGTTACCGCGGACCGTCACCGTTCGAGATGAAACGTAAACGCGCTGCACGGGCGGGCGATCGTCCCTACACTGCGGCGCGTCGACCGGCGCTCCGCACCTGCGGTCCCTGAGCCTGTCGAAGGGCGGGGTCAGGAGGGGTGGACGACGTTGCTCCGGCGGCGGGCGAGGCGTCGGCCCGCGAGCTGATCGAAGATCGGGCAGTCGGGTGAGGGGATCGGCGACCCGTGGTGGGTCGGTGCTCCGGCCAGAGGGGCCTGTTCCGGAGGAGAGGACGCCGCCCGCGCGTCGAACCCGTGGGTGAGCGTCGTGAAGATCGGGGACGCGGAGCGCGGCGGGCGCGCGGACGAGCTGGGCACGGGGTCCTCTCGGGAGTCGGCGGCGAGGGCTTCGCGATCACGGTGAGTACGTCGCGACAGCAGTGCTCGTATTCTAGAACATGAATGCTGAGTGTCGGCCGCCACCTGTCAGGTGGCCACCGTCACCCGACGTCGTATCGCGCCAATGCATCGGCGTCCTGGGCGATCCGCGATGCCCGGCGGGCGGCGTCGAGCGCCTCGACCGGATCGTCGACCGCTGCCGCCTCCGCGAGCGCGAGCTGCCGCTGTGCCTCGGCGAGGCGCGTCCTCGCGTCGGCACCCACCCTCCCTCGGTGCGCGGAGATGACGTCGACGGCGACGCGGATGTTGCTGTCCGCGGTGAACAGTGCCCCGCGCATCGCCTCGCGTGCGTTGTCGAGGCGCTGCTGTGCGCTCCGGGCGGTCGCGAGGGCCGCGTCGAGATCGATGTCGGCGGCGCGAACCGCCTCCAGGCGTCGCATCGGATCGGGCAGGACGCGGTCGCCGTCCGTGGACGTGGTCGACTCCGCCTCCAGGAGCGCGCGGTTCGCCCGCTCGACGGCAGCCGCGATGACGGCGGCCGTCTCCGCGCGTTCCACCGTCGCGCCCAATGCCTCCGCTTCGGCGATCACCGTGCGGAGCTCCCGCCCCGCTGCGGCGAGTTCGGTCTCCGCCGCAGCGATGCCCGCGAGCGAACGCTCGACGGCGTCCAGCCGGTCCTCCGCCTGCTGCAGCTCGCGCCCCAGGGCGTGCAGTGACGCGGCGGCCGGCTGGGCGGTGCCGATCCGATCCTTCGTCTTCGCCGCATCGGCCGTCGCCTGGTCGACTGCGTCCTGCGCGGTCCGGCGGAGCACCCGGGCGTCCTCGACGGCGCTCGCCGCATAGCGCTCGGCGGCCGAGGCGATCGCGAGGCCGGTGGTGGTGAGTCGTTCGCGCGCGCGGTCGATGCGTCGCTCGAGCTGGTCGAGGAGGTCGGGGGCTGAACGCTCCGCTCCACGCCGCTCGTCGAAGCCGCGCAGTCGGGCGCTCAGCGTGCGCTCGACGTCCTCGCAGACGCTGATGATCCGCTCGTTCCAGGTGCGACGCTGCGCCTCCGTGTCGGCGATCTCGTCCTCGAGCGACTGGCGGAGCCGGAACGCCTCCCCGAGTGCCGAGCGTGCCGAGGCGACGTCGGCCGCATACCCTCGGGCGGCTTCGCGTCCGAACTCCGCTTCGGCGAATCCGACCTCGTCCTCGGCCTCGCGGACCGCGTCGTCGGTGCGGACGAGGGCGATGCCCGCGCGGCGGTGGAGGTCGTCGATGGAGGCGACAGGGGTCTTCGGGTTGCGCCGACGCAGCAGGGTGACGAGCAACCAGACGATGATGCCGACGCCCCCGAACACGATCAGCGAGGGGAGCCACCACAGGTCGTCCATGGGCTCCAGTCTACGAACGCGGAGCGGGGATCGGCTGGGAAGGACGTGGCGTCGGGCGTCGGGCGTCGACGGCTTTTCGACGCCTGTCGAGCTTCCTCGGGATCGCGTTCGACGCGTCGGTCCGCGGGGCTACCCTGAACCCATGACCCGCCAGCAGCGCCTCGTGCTCACGATCGCGATCCTCTCCTCGTTCGTGGCGTTCCTCGACGGCTCGGTCGTGAACGTCGCGCTCCCCGCGATGACGAAGGAACTCGGCGGCGGCCTCATCGTGCAGCAGTGGGTGGTCGACGCCTACCTGATCACCCTCGGTTCGCTCATCCTGCTCGCGGGCTCGCTCTCCGACGCGTTCGGGCGCATCCGCATCCTCCGCATCGGGCTCATCGGCTTCGGCGTCACCTCGATCCTGTGCGCGGTCGCACCGACCGCCGAGGTGCTCATCATCGCCCGGCTGCTCCAGGGTGGCGCGGCCGCGCTGCTCGTGCCGAGTTCGCTCGCCATCATCATCTCGACGTTCAGCGGCGTCGCGCAGGGCAAGGCGATCGGCACCTGGACGGCATGGACGGGGGCCGCGGGCATCACCGGCCCGCTGCTCGGCGGGGTGCTCGTCGACACGCTGTCCTGGCGCCTCATCTTCGCCATCAACATCATCCCGATCCTCGTCACCCTGTGGCTCATGATGCGTACTGACCGCGTGCCCGAGCCCGAACACCGCCCCCGGATCGACGTCGTCGGTGCGGTGCTCGGCGCCGTCGGGCTGGGTGGTCCCGTCTTCGCGCTCATCGAGCAGGAGCGCTACAGCTGGTCGAGCCCGATGCTGCTCGTGCCGCTCATCGGCGGGGTCGTGTCCTTCGTCGCGTTCCTCTGGTGGGAGCGCCGCCACCCCGACCCGATGCTGCCGCTGTCGCTCTTCCGCGTGCGGAACTTCGGCTACGGCAACATCGCGACCGTCTTCATCTACGGCGCCCTCTCGCTCGGCTTCTTCGCCATCGCGGTCTTCATCCAGCAGACGGCGGGCTTCAGCGCCACGCTGGCCGGCATCGCGACGCTGCCGCCGACGCTCGTCATGCTCGCGTTGTCGTCGTGGTTCGGCAAGCTGGCCGGCAAGCACGGATCGCGGCTGTTCATGACGGTCGGGCCGATCGTCGCCGGCGTCGGCTTCCTGCTGATGATGGGTGCGCAGCAGGACCTGAACTACTGGGTGCAGCTGTTCCCGGGCATCCTGCTCGTCGGTCTCGGCCTCGCGATCACGGTCGCGCCGCTCACCGCGGGCATCCTCGGATCGATCGACCCGGCCCATGCCGGCATCGGATCGGCGGTCAACAACGCGGTGTCGCGCGTGGCCGGCCTGGTTTCGATCGCCCTGGTCGGCATCATCGCCGGTGGCGCGCTCGGCGTCGACGGGTTCCCACGGGTGGTCCTGGCGACCGCCGTGTTCATGTTCGTCGGCGGTGTGGTGTCGTTCGTCGGCATCCGGAATCCGCGGACCGCGACCGCGCCGGAGACGACGGCCTCGTCGCCGGCCTGACGCTGTCGCCTGGCGGCGAGCCCTCGGTCAGCGCGGGTCGACACCCGTGACGGCGGGCGCGGTGGTGGCCGCCCCGATCACCGCGTGGAGCATCTCGCGGAGCTGGGTGAGGTGCTCGGCGTCCATCCGGAGCTCGTTCATGACCCGGTGCGGGATGGCCTCCGCCTGGGTGCGCAGCTCACGGCCGGCGGTGGTGAGTGAGACGTCGAGCACGCGTTCGTCGAGTCGGCTGCGGTCGCGTCGGACGAGCCCGGCGGTCTCGAGGCGCTTGAGGAGCGGGGACAACGTCGCCGGCTCGAGCTGCAGCGCTCCGCCGAGGTCCTTGACCGAGCGCGGGCTGTGCTGCCAGAGGGCGAGCATCACGAGGTACTGCGGATGGGTGAGACCGAGCGGTTCGAGGATCGGCCTGTAGAGCGAGATGACGCTGCGCGACGCGACGGCGAGCGCGAAGCAGACCTGGTTCTCGAGCTGGAGCAGGTCGTCGGCCGTGGCGACGGTGGTGGATTCGTTGGCGGTCACGGTCCCATCGTACCCAAATGATTAGTACACTCATCAATATGAGCGAGAAACGATCCTTCCGGGAGTCCGTGCGCGAGGCCGGTGGTCTGTACGGTTGGGTGAACGGCCGCATGTGGAAGGTGCTCGGTCCGCCGCCCCTCGGTCCGTACAACGAGGAGCCGTTGCCTCCGGCCGCGCAGTCGGGGTGCCCGATCTGCGGCCACGCCATGTCCGAGCACATCGTCGATCGCACGACCGGCCCGCGCACGCAGCTGCACTGCCCGAAGGCGCCGGCCGCCTGAGGATGATCTCCATCCCGGGTGGCAGGACGTCATCCTCCAGGTGCATGCGGGCTTCCGCCACGCCTGCTGAACTGGTGATATGCCTCAGGTCAGCATTTCTTCCACGCCGCCGGTCTCGTCCGCCGGCGACGCCACCTCGCGTCGCTGGCACCTCATCGACGCCCTCCGCGGGTTCGCGCTCGTCGGCATCCTCTTCGTCAACGTCCCCGACATCACCCGGCTCGGTAGCGACATCCCGTTCGACCAGCGACAGTCCACGCTCATGGACACCGTGCTCGAGTTCGCGGTGCAGACGCGGTTCGTCCCCATCTTCGCCTTCCTCTTCGGGCTGAGCGCGATGCTCGTGATCCAGGGCGCCCGCCGTCGCGGCACCGGCGCGCTCGTCCCGATGCTGCTGCGTCTCGGAGCGTTGCTCCTGATCGGTGTCGCGCACGGGTTCCTCTACCCGGGCGAGATCCTCCGCGAGTACGCGATCTGCGGGATCCTCATGCTCCCCCTCATGCTGTGGTTGCCGCGCTGGGCGCTGCTCGGGTCCGGTGTCGTGCTCACGATCGCCGCCTACGCGCTCACGGGCGGTGGCCTCGCGACCCTGCCCGGACTGTTCCTCGCCGGTGCGGGGGCGGCGGCGTACGGCTTGCCGAAGGTGCTCGACGCCGGGCGGCGGCCCGTGTGGATCACCTTCCTCGTGGCGGCGGCCCTCGCCGTCCCGGCCGTCGTCTGGCAGACCACCGAACCCGGCGACCCACGGTTCACGACCGCCGGAGGGATCGCGGGCGGGATCCTCGCCGTCGTGTACGTCACCGGATTCGCGCTGCTCTGGCAGACGCCGGTGCGTCGGGTGCTCGCGGCCGTCTTCGAACCTCTCGGTCGCATGGCCCTCACCAACTACCTCGCCGCGAGCGCCGTGTTCGCGGTCGTCGGGCTGGTCGTCCCCTTCCGGGAGATCGACGACCTGGCCGCGGTGAGCGTCGCAGCGGCCGCGCTCATCGCGGTGCAGTCGGTACTCAGCCGCCTCTGGCTGCAGCACTTCCGCTACGGGCCGGTCGAGTGGGTCTGGCGGATGGCCACCTGGCGTCGCGTCGTTCCGTTGCGGGGTGCTGCGCTGCCGGCCGCCTGAGCGCTGAGTCGCCCGGAACTGCACGGTTTCGGCTCGGATTCGTGCAGATCCGGGCGACTCAGCGGGGCGGGAGCGAGGCGGCGGCGGCAGCGACCGCGACCGTGTCCGCTGGTTCGCGTCCGAGCAGGGTTCGGAGGTCGTCACCCGTGCCGTCGAGGAATCCGTGCCGGACGCTGGTGAAGATCGACATGAGCATGGCGGGCTGGAACGGCTTGAGCGCGGCCTCAGCCAGCGTCGACCGCTGCTCGGCGAGGGAGACGGAATGGAGTGGGAGGCCCAGCCGATCGGCCACCTGCGCGGCCGTGATCGGTTCGCCCACGAGGTCGTAACTGCGACCGACGTGGTCCGACGGTGACTCTGCGACGACGGCCGCGGCCTCGGCGAGGTCGGCTCGTGCGACGGCGGCGAGCGCGCCGTCGCCGAACGCCGAACCGAGCGAGTCGCCCGACCACGCCAGGAGCGACCCGAACAGTTCGGCGTACAGGCCGTTCCGCAGGATCGTCCAGGCCAGGCTGCTGTGCTGCAGCCGACGCTCGGTCCACCGGTGCGCGAGCGCGAACGCGAGGTGGTCTCCCGCCGAGGCGAGGCTCGTGTACACGACGTGCTGTACCCCGTCCCGCTCAGCCGCGGAGATCGCCGTCTCGTGTCGGGCGATCACGATGTCGTCCTCGGCCTCACCCGCCGACACGAGGACGAGCGTGTCGACCCCGACGAAGGAGACGGTGTCGGGGTCGTCGAAGTCGATCCGTCGCGCGCCGTCCTGTCCGCTGCGGTTGCTCGCGAGCGGTGCAGGCCCACGGGTGGTGAGCGCATCGAGGATCGCGCCGCCGAGTTGGCCGGTGGTTCCGGTGACGAGGATCATTTCAGGGCCTTTCGGTGTTCGGACTGATGACTCGGACGAGTCTGCGTCCCCTGTTCCGGCCCCACAAGAAGGCACTTCCATGTCACTCACGCACACCGCGGTAACCGCCGACCTCGAACCCTGCGGCAAGGAGGACCACCCGGACTGCGGCATCCGGGATGTCCTCGACCGCATCGGCGACACCTGGTCGGTCCTCGTCGTCGTCGAGCTCGCGTCGGGCGACCGCCGGTTCCGCGAGCTCCAGCGGGCGATCGACGGGATCTCCCAACGCATGCTGACGCTGACCCTCCGCCGCCTCGAACGCGACGGCCTCGTCGACCGGACCGTGTACCCGACGGTTCCCGCGCAGGTGTCCTACGCGCTCACCTCGTCCGGTGCTGGGCTCTCCCACCTGATCAAGACGCTCGCCGACTGGTCGCTCGAGCAGCGGCCGGTGATCGCGGCGTCGCGTTCGGCGTACGACGCCGCCCACCCGGGGCATACCATCCGGTGAGCACTGTCGCGTGACGCCCGCGCGGAGTAGCGTCGGCGCATGGAGCATCCGATCGTGCATGATCCCGACGATCCGTTCGTCGAACGCGTCAGGCGGTTGTGCCTCGCCTATCCGGAGGCCGTCGAGACGTTCGGCCACGGACGCCCGCGGTTCAAGGCGGGCAAGCGCGTGTTCGTGACCGTCGGGTCGGAGATGCGCATCCCGCACAGCATCACGTTCACGCCGGCCGAGGAGGAGCGCGGCGCCTGGCTCGAGGACGACCGGTTCTGGTCGCCGAAGTACGACGGCCCGTCGGGCAAGCTCGCGTTCGACGCCGGTCTCGACGGCGACGACAGCCGCACGCTCGACGACGTCGACTGGGCACTCATCGCTGAGTTGATCGACACCTCGTACCGGCAGGTCGCCCTCCAGCGGCAGCTCCGGGCGCTCGACGCGCGCTGACCCGGGACGGGCCCGGTCGCGGCAGCATCTCGAAAGGGTCGTGCCAGACTGACGACCGGGGGAGCGTCATCGAGACGCATCGGAAGTGGGGAGCCATGAGCGACGGGGGCGCAGCCGGGACATCGCCTGAGCGCGATGACGCCGAGGCCAGCGCCGCCGGATCCGTCCACGCGACCTCGACCGTGGCGACCTCGCCCGACCCCGACGACGCATCCGCGGATCCCCAGGATCCTGCCCGCCGGTCGCCCCGAGTCGCGTTCCTGATCGCGTATCTCATCCGCTCCGTCGACCTCGTCGTCTCGGCCGTCCTCATCATCGCCATCGGGGGCGTCGTCATGACGCTGTTCAACATCGTCGGTGCCGCCATGCGTGTCGATCAGTCGACCGGGTCGTACGGCCCCGACGCGCCGCTCGTGCTCGGCGGGCCGTCGGGGGCGGAGCTCTGGTACCAGATGCTCGGCTCGCTCGGCGGGTGGATCCTCCTCGCCGTCGGCGTCATGCTCGTGATCGTCCAACCGGTGATGGAGGTCGTCCGTCGGAGGACCCCCTCGCGTGGGCTCGCCTACGTGAGCGGCCTGACGGCGGTCACGGTCGCCGGGATCGGCTTCGGTGTCCTGGTGGTCTTCGGGATACCGCCCGTGGGGTTGATCGCCAGCGGAGCCGCTGGTGGGCTGATGAGCAATCTCGGATCAGCACTCGCGATACTCGTCTTCGGACTCGTCGTCTACGGAGCCCCCGTGCTGATCGTCGCCGCGCTCATCATGCTCCTCTCCTTCGCCATCGGTCGGCGACGGGTACGGGTCGTCACTGCGGTGCTCGCCGGTCTCATCGTCGTCGCCGTCATCGTGGCGTCGACCGGTGCGTTCCGCCCGCCACCCGCGTGTGAGGTCGCCGCGGCGCAACGGTCCGAAGCCGAGGACGGATTCACTCGGGCGCTCGCGGACATCGACGGGATCGCCGACATCGAGGTCGTCGGTCACGGCGCGACGGTGACGATGTCGCTCGATGCCGGCGTCGGGCAGGTGCTCGGCGCGGCCGACGCGGCGAAGCGTGCCGGGGAGGACCTCGAGGGCATCGCGATCGTCGTCATCCAGCGCGAGCCGGACCCGACGTCGGCCGCCCAGCAACAGGATCCACCACGGGGACCGTGGCGGGTGCAGCTCGTGCCGAGCGATCAGAGCATGGACGAGATCGCCGACGAACTGCAGCGGCTGATGCTGACGGAGCGGCTGCAGGTGTCGATCGCCGTCACGGAGGGGGCACCGCTCATCACCGTCTTCTCCATGGATGCCCTTCCCGCGGCGGTCCGGGAACTCCGCGGGATCTACCCGGACGGCGCGCACTACCGTGTGCCGG
The DNA here is from genome assembly GCF_014841195.1 of Plantibacter sp. CFBP 8798. Taxonomy (NCBI): domain Bacteria; kingdom Bacillati; phylum Actinomycetota; class Actinomycetes; order Micrococcales; family Microbacteriaceae; genus Plantibacter; species Plantibacter sp. CFBP 8798. Next base: position 854,938 of record NZ_JACYTS010000003.1, on the reverse strand, counting down.
AACGCTTCTCCATGGCGGACGACCCGGCCGGGCTGAGCGTGCCGATGGTCGACGCCATCCTCGCCGTCGTCGAGGCCTACCCCGATGTCGAGATCGAGGTCAACGCCCAACCGAAGCTCTACGTGAACGACGTGACCCCGGAGGAGGCCGCAGCGATCGTCGCCATCCTGCAGGACCCGGCGCTCGCCGGAACGAGTCCATCGGGGTACCCCGCCGACTACCAGATCCACACCTCCGGCCCCGAGGGGGACGTCTACCTGGAGGGCACCTTCGGTTGAGCCCCTGCCGGTAGCGTGAGGGGATGACCGCCGCTCAGCCCTCCCGCCTCCAGTTCGGTGCCTTCGTGATGAACACCGGCTCCCACATGCAGCACGGCCTCTGGCGCCACCCGGACGCGAAGCAGCACACCTTCGACGACGTGAACCTCTGGGTCGACCTCGCGAAGACGCTCGAGCGGGGTCGGTTCGACACGATCTTCTTCGCCGACGTCGTCGGGGTCTACGGCGGTGCCGGAGCGTCCTTCGACGTGAACGCGCGCGAGGGCATGCAGTTGCCGAGCAACGACCCGTCGATGCTGCTGTCGGCGCTCGCGATCAGCACCGAGCACCTCGGCCTCGCGTTCACCTCGTCGATCCTGCAGGAGCACCCGTTCACCTTCGCCCGGAAGATCTCGACGATCGACCACGCGTCCGGTGGGCGGGTCGGCTGGAACATCGTCACGAGCTTCCTCGAGAACGCGGCGCGCAACTACGGGCTCGACCGCCTCGTCGAGCACGACGAGCGGTATGCGTGGGCCGAGGAGTACGTGGCGGTCGTCGGCAAGCTCTGGGAGGGGTCGTGGGACGACGGCGCGCTCCTCGCCGACAAGGCCAGCGGCGTCTTCGCCGACCCCACCAAGGTGCACCGGATCGACCACGTCGGCGAACGGTACCGCGTGGAAGGCCCGCACCTGTCGTCGCCGTCGCCGCAGCGCTCGCCGCTCCTGTTCCAGGCCGGCTCGTCCGGTGCGGGGAAGGCGTTCGCCGCGAACTACGCCGAGGTGCAGTTCATGATGGCGCCGAGCATCGAGGCCGCGCGGGCGTCCGCGGAGTCGACGCGCGCGCTCGTCGCCGAGACCGGCCGCGACCCGCGCGACGTGAAGTTCTGGCAGGCGATGTCGTTCATCGTCGGCAGCACCGAGGAGGAGGCGAAGCGCATCGAGGCCGAGTACGACGACCTCCTGTCGGCCGACGCGTTCCTCGCGCACTCGAACCTCGGCACCGACCAGGCGACCGGGAATCCGATCGACCCGGACACCCCGCTGAAGGACGTCGAGACCCAGGGCGGGCACAGCATGCTCGAGGCGCTGCAGGCCCTGTCGCCGGACCGCGAGCCGACCGTCCGCGACCTCGCCAAGCTCACCGCGAAGCTGCGGGGTCGCGTCGTCGGCACGCCGGAGCAGATCGCCGACCACCTGGCCGAGTGGCGCGCGGCCGGGATCGACGGGATCAACGTCGCCAACTGGATGATCCCGCACTCCTACGAGGTCTTCGTCGACGAGGTCATGCCGGTGCTGCAGGAGCGCGGTCTCGCCCAGCGGGAGTACGCGCCTGGCACGCTCCGCGAGAAGCTCTTCGGTGCGGAGTCCACCCTCCCGGAGACGCACCCGCTGCGCGCCTACCGCGGAGCCTTCGCCGGCCGCTGACCCGCGCCCGCTTGGCAGCAGGACATCCGCCCGAGAGCAGGACGTTTCGACGAGGAATGTCCTGCTCTCGGGCCGATGCCCTGGTCTCGTGCCGCGGCGGGCTACTGCGGCTTGGCCGTGCCGACGGCCCAGACGAAGGGCGGCGGCGTTCCGTTGATGGACCAGTCGCCGACGATGCGCGTCTTGTAGATGACGGGGTTGTGCGACGCGACCGTGCGGGCGTTGCGCCAGTGGCGGTCGAGGGCGCTCGTGCGGCTGACAGCTGACGCGCCAAGGGTGTTGAAGAGCAACGTCGCGGACCGCGGGACGAGGTCCGAGAGCACCACCTGCGCCTGGGCTGAACGGATCTCGGCCTCGACGTTCGCCTGCAGGTCGTCCGCGGAGTCCCGGTCGGCGGCGGTTTCCGATGCCCGCTCGATCGCCGCGGCGACTCCGAGGACGGTCTGCTTCGCGACGAACGCGATCGACGAGATCTCGCCGACGACCGCCTGGATCTGCCCGTCGTCCTTCACGAGTGGCGCGAGACCGTGCGTGTAGACGCGGGTGCGCGCACGGATCTGCTCCCCGGCGTCGCGCTCGACCGCCGAGGCGATCCCCGCGTGCACGGCGATGAGCACGTGCTGGTAGAGCGCGGTCTGGTAGCGGAACCGGTCAGTGAAGGGGTGCAGCTGGTCGGCGTCGACGACGGCGTCCTCGAAGACGATCGTCCCCGTGCCGGTGAGCTGCTGTCCGAAGCCGTCCCAGTCGTCGGCGATCGTCACGCCCAGCTGATTCGTGCGGACGAGCACGGTGACCTCGGTGTCGGGCTGGCCCTCGACCACCAGGCGTGCCGTGGCGTCCGTCCAGTCGGCGTAGATGCTGCCCGTCGTGTAGAACTTGCGGCCGTTCACGACGTAGCGGCCGTCGCGCTCGGTGACGACCGTTCCGGAGACGCCGAGTGCGCCGGAGCCGACCTCGCTCCAGGCGTTGCCGACGATCTCACCGGCGACGAACCGCTCGAGCCAGGCGGTGCGTCGATCGCTCGGGGCCGCGACCAGCTGGTCCTCGACGAGGGCGATGTGCCCACGGAAGATCTGCGGAAGGTTGGAGTCGGCTGCGGCCAGCTCGATGAGGAGCTCGGTGAACTCCGGGAAGGTGAGGCCGGAACCGCCGAACTCGGTGGGGACCCGGAGCGCGCCGAAGCCGGCGGCGGCGAGCTTCCGCACCTCCTCGCGCGGGAGCCGGTGCTCGAGTTCACGCTCCACGGCGCCGGCCTGGATCTCGGCGAACAGGGGCAGGAGCAGTTCCCGGGCGGCCGCGAAGCCGACCGGACGGGCGGTGGTGGAGGTGAGGGTCATGGTGGAGTCCGTTCCTGGGTGGGCCCGTCGACAAGCTCAGGGACCGGTGGAGGTGCTCAGGGACCGATGGAGGTGCGGTCCCTGGGCTGGGGTTCGGCCCCTGCGCCTGTCGACGGGTGGTTCCTGAGCCTGTCGAAGGGCGGGACCGGTGCAGCGGCCTAGGTGTAGAGCGAGATCGGCTGCAGCTCGCCGTTCAGGTGGTTCGCGCCGACTTCGAGCTTCTTGTAGTCGACCGGGTCGTGGAGGGAGTGCGTGCGCACGTTCCGCCAGAACAGGTCGAGCCCCACGGAGGCCTTCGCCGAGCTGGAGCCGGTGACCTCGAAGATGCGGTTCGCGACCTCGATGCCGAGCTCGGTGGAGACGACCTTGAGCTTGGCGATCTCGATGGCGATGGCGCCGCGGTCCTCCGCGGTCACGTCCGCTCCCCGCTCGATGATGCGGTCGAAGCGGGCGTTCGTGCGGTCGGCGAGCGCCTCGACGGCGGCGATCGACGACACGAACTCGCCGACGACGCGCTGGACGAACGGGTCGTCGCGGTAGGTCTCGGCGTGGCTGAGGAACCAGGCGTTCTTCCGCGCCCGGACGAGCTCGGTGCCCTGCGCGAGCGCGCCCTCCGCGATGCCCAGGTAGAGGTTGCCGAAGGCGAGCTGGATGCCGGGCGTCACGAGAGAGGAGAACGGTTCGTCACCGACGGTGCCGAGGATGTCCGCCTGCTCGACGAGGACGTCCTCGAACCGCACGGAACCCGACGCGGAGAGCCGCTGGCCGAGCGCGTCCCAGTCGCCGAGGTAGGTGATGCCCGCGCGGTCGTGGTCGAGGACGAACTGGAAGATCGTGCCGTCGTGGTCGCCACCGCGGACGACCGCGTTGACGAGGATGACGTCGCCGGCCGAGGCGCCCGTCGAGAACCGCTTGAGGCCGTTGAGGCGGAACGCGTCGCCGTCCTGGGTGAGCGAGAGGTCGGGGTCCGTCGGGTTCACGGAGTCGCCCCAGATCCACCGACCCTCCACGGTCTTGCGGTGCCACTCGGCCTGCGTGGCCGGGTCGGCGGTGAAGCCGATGTTGCCGGCGTTGATGTAGTGGTAGGCGAGCAGCTGGCCGATGGAGGCGTCCACGCGCGACAGGATGCGGACGACCCGGAAGGCGCTCTCCCAGTGGCCGCCACCCCCACCGAACTCGGCGGGGTCGAGCAGGTTGACGAGGCCCGATTCGCGGAGGAGGTCGAGCTCGGTGGTCGGGTCGAGGTTCGCGCGGTCGCGTTCGAGGACGTCGACCGCGAGCTTGGTGGCGACCTCGGTAGCGACGGCGTCCCAGTGCGCGAGCTCGGCGTCGTCGGCGGTGCCGGACCAGTGGGTGCGCCCTTCGGGGACCGGCTGCCCGGTCCCTGAGCCTGTCGAAGTGTCGGTCAGCTCGATGCTCATGCGGAAGCTCCTTGAGTGGCGTAGGCGTTGTCGTCTGCCGCGTCGGCGGTGTCGGTGTCGAAGAGGGAGGGTGCGGTGTCGTCGGCGGCGGACGGCTGCCCGACGTACGCACCGCGGTACTGGTGGGCCGGGTGCCACTCGGGCACGACGGGGGAGCCGGTCCCGTTGAGGCGGCCGCGGAGGGTCCCCTCCGGGTACTCGTCCCAGACCCGGCCACGGCGACGCAGCTCGGGCACGAGCAGGTCGACGACGGCCTCGAAGGTGCCGGGCGTGATGACGTAGGCGAGGTTGAAGCCGTCGGTCCCGGCGACGTCGATCCACCGCTCGATCTCGTCGGCGACCGTCGCGGCGCTACCGACGAACACCGGCCCGATGCCGCCGATGCCGATGTAGTGGGCGATGTCGCGCGGCGTCCACTCGCGCCCCGGGTCGGCGAGCGTGAAGATCGCGAGCGCCGAGCGGGCGGCGTCGGTGTCGACGTACTTGAGCGGCTTGTCGGGGTCGAAGGACGAGAGGTCGAGGCCGGACCAGCCGCCGTAGAGGGTGAGGGCGCCGTCGAGCGAGATGTACTGCTGGTACTCCTCGTACTTCGCCTGCGCCTCCTCGTCGGTCTCGGCGACGATCGCCGTGGCGAGGGTGAGGATCTTCACGCTGTCGCGCGGGCGTCCGAGGGCCTCGGCGCGGTCGCGGATGTCGTCGGTCGTCTTGCGGGTCAGCTCCGGGACGAGCCCGTTGATGAACACCGCTTCGCCGTGGGTGGCCGCGAACTGGCGACCGCGGGCCGAGGCGCCGGCCTGGAAGATGACGGGGGTGCGCTGCGGCGACGGTTCCGAGAGGTGGATGCCGGGCACCTGGAAGTGCTCGCCGCGGTGGTTGATGGGGTGCACCTTCGTTGGGTCGGTGTAGACGCCGTTCTCCCGGTCGATGACGACCGCGTCGTCCTCCCACGAGCCCTCCCACAGTTTGTAGGTGACGTCGAGGAACTCCTCGCCGATGCCGTAGCGGTCGTCGTGCTTGATCTGGGTGGTGAGGCCGAGGTTGCGGGCGGCGGAGTCGAGGTAGGAGGTGACGACGTTCCAGCCGACGCGCCCCTTCGTGAAGTGGTCGAGCGTCGAGAAGCGGCGGGCGAGGGCGTACGGCAGCTCGTAGGTGGACGCGACGGTGACGCCGAAGCCGAGGTGCTCAGTCGCCTTCGCCATGGCCGACACCTGGATGATCGGATCGCCGACGGGCAGCTGCGCCGAGTCGATGAGCGCGGGCGCCGAGGAGTGACGGTAGACGTCGTAGATGCCGACGACGTCCGCGATGAACAGGGCGTCGAAGGTGCCCCGCTCGAGGAGCTTGGCGAGGTCGATCCAGTAGTCGATGTCGTTGTAGCGGTGCGCCTGGTTGTCGGGGTGCTTCCACAGGCCGGGCGCCTGATGGGTCACGCAGCTCATGTCGAACGCGTTGAGGATGATGCGCTTGCTCACAGGGATACCACCGGGTCGTCTCGTCGAGGCTGGGTCCGACGGCGATCACGGCGCCGTCCAGCACGACGGTACTCGGGGGCCCGGGTGCTCGCGAGGGGCCCGAAACAGAGCGTCACATGGGCCGCCGAGCGTCCGTTCCTCACGGTTCCTTCCCAGAGTTACTTTACCTTACGTAAGGTAAAGTAACTCCCATGAGACCCAGTGCGCGGAACGAGATCCTCGATGCGGCCGTCCGCGTCGTCGACGCCTCCGGAGAGGCCGACATCACCTACGAGGCGGTGGCGCAGGAGGTCGGTCTGACGAAGGCCGGCCTGCGCTACCACTTCCCCTCACGGGACGCGATGATGATCGCGGTGATCGAGCACGTCGTCGCCCGCTGGCAGCGCGAGCTCGTGGAGGAGCTGGGGGCGCCACTCGAGACGTCGACGCTCGAGGAGCGGGTGCGGGCCTTCGTCGCCTTCGCCGGGGAGGGCGGTGCGAGCCAGGGCGAGTTCGTCGTCTTCGCCGAGGCGGTCAGGCGTCCCGAACTCGCCGCTCCCTGGCTCGAGTACCTCCGCACCTGGTTCGGGTTCGGCGAGGACACCGATTCCACCTCCCTCCTGCTGGTCTGGTTGGCGGCGAACGGCCTCTGGATCGCCGAGGCGACCGGCATCCTCGACGTCGGCCGCGACCAGCGCGCCGACCTCGTCTCGCGACTCCTGGCCCTCGCTGGAGGTGAAGCCCGATGAAGAAGTGGCTGATCCTCTCCGCCGCCATCCTGCTGGAGGTCACGGCGACCCTCTCGCTCCGTGGCGCCATCGAGAACCCCTGGTGGTCGATCCTCGCGGTGGCCGGATACGCGGGCGCGTTCGTCGCCCTGTCGCTCCTGCTCCGTATGGGGGTGCCGATCGGGGTGGTCTACGGCATCTGGGCCGCTGCGGGCGTCGCGCTCACCGCGGTGCTCGCGTCGCTCGTGTTCGGCGAGCAGTTCACGTTCACGATCGGACTCGGCATCGCGATCGTGATCGCCGGCGTCGTGCTCGTTGAGACAGGCCACGCGCCGGAGTCGCCGACGCCCGTCGCGACGAACGAGGAGGTCGGCGCATGACCTGGTTGCTTCTGGCCGGTGCCATCGTCACCGAGGTCGCCGCGACGCTCTCCCTGCGCGCCTCGGAAGGCCTGCGGAAGAAGCGGTGGATCGCTCCCGTCGCCGTGTTCTACGTGACCGCCTTCGGGTTGCTGACCATCGCACTCGCGAACGGGATGCCCGTCGGGATCGCCTACGGGATCTGGGCCGCCTGCGGGGTCGCCCTCACGGCCATCGGTGCGCGCGTGCTCTTCAAGGAGAAGCTGACGCCGAAGATGATCGTCGGCATCGGCCTGATCGCGGTCGGTGTCCTCGTCATCGAGCTCGGTTCCCAGGCGCACTGACCCGCGCAGGTCGTCGCCCCACACTCACTCTCCGCCCGAAAGGAAACGCGTGTTCACCATCGCTCCCGCCTCGCCCGCCGACCTCGAGGAGGCCGCGGCCGTGCTCGCGACCGCCTTCCGACAGGACACGGTCACCTCGACGCTCGTCTCCGGTTCCGATCGTGAGCGCCGGCTCGCCCTCCTCTTCGAGGCGATGCTGTGCTCGGGTGCGGCATCGAGTGGCCGCGTCGACCTCGCTCGCCGGGACGCCGACGGCGTCGTCCTCGGTGTCGCCGTCTGGGAGACGCCGGACGCCCGCCACTCCGTGCTCGACCAGGTGCGGCAGCTGCCGAGGTTCGCCCGTGCGCTGGGGCTGCGCGGCCTTCCGCGAGCCATGCGCCTGCAGCGGACTCTCGCGCTGCACCGTCCGGCCGAACCGCACTGGTACCTCGCACAGATCGGCGTCGGCGACGGCGCTCGCGGGGCCGGTGTCGGGGGTGCGCTCCTCGAGTCACGCCTGCGCGCCATCGACGCCGCCGGCCTCCCCGTGTACCTGGAGTCGTCGAACGAGCGCAATCGCGCGCTGTATCGGCGAAGCGGTTTTCGGAGCATCGCCTCCATCATGGGCATCCCGGGCGTGACGCCGGCTGCGATGTGGCGGGAGGCCGCACGGTCCGCTCCTGCGTCGACCGTCTCGGCGTCGACGGACAGGAGTGGATCGGTGGCCGTTGACGCTGGACTCCCGTCGCCGGCCTGACCGTGGCTTGACGAGGTGGGGAGCGGTCCCCATTGAAGGGATGTCGGGTCTGCGGCATCCTCGTCCTGGGCGAACCGCCCGGAATCGACAGCCTTGGGGGGCTCCTGTGGACAGCAACGTGCTCGCGATCATCGCCATTCTCGTCCTGCTCGCCATCGTCGGGCTGGGGGTGTTGAAGGGACTCGGGCGCCGGAAGATCCGGGAGGCCGGCGAGAGCAAGCAGGCCAGGATCCCCGCGACCCTGCAGGAGTTCGGTCGCTCCGTCATCCTCGGGACCGACACCGCCGGTGCGGTCGCGCTCATCGAGGCCCTGCCGAAGAGCCGGTTGAAGTCCCTGCGTCCGGGCGTCTGGGGCCTCAATCAGATCTCGAAGGAGGACGCGGTGATCGAGGTGTGGCCCGCGGGTTCCGGCGCTGAGGTGCTGGTCACCTCGCTGGAGGAGAACTTCGGGTTCCCGCAGGGGCTCGACGGCTGGCAGCGCTTCACCGGTCAATTGGAGGCCGCTGCGACGGCGCAGGGTGTCTCCGTCCAGCGTGGCGCGCGGGCCTTCCAGTACCAGCCGGCACCCGCGAACTCCCTCGACCGCGCGCACTGGGTGCTCGCGAAGGTCGTCGCGCAGTAGTGCTGCCGGTCGCTCGACGAGTCCGCTGAGGCGGTCGCCGACTCGCCGCCGCGGTCACGCCAGGCGTCGCCGGTAGACGAGCGTCGCGAACCCGTACGCGACCACGAGCAGCCCGACGCACCACGCGAGCGCGATCCAGATCTCGCCGCCGACGGCCTCGGCTGCCAACAGTCGTCGGATGGTGTCGACGATCGAGGTGACGGGCTGGTGCTCGGCGAACCAGCGCACCGGGCCCGGCATCGTGTCGGTCGGGACGAACGCCGAGCTGATGAAGGGCAGGAAGATCAGCGGGTAGGCGAACGCACCCGCACCGTCGGGACTCTTCGCCGCGAGCCCGGCGATCACGGCGACCCAGGTCAGCGCGAGGGTGAACAGAGCCAGGATCCCGACGACGCCGAGCCAGGCGAGCGGACCGGCCGGGGATCGGAACCCCATCACCAGGGCGACCGCCACGACGATGACGAGCGACAGGCCGTTGGAGACCAGCGACGTGAGCACGTGCGCCCAGAGGATCGCCGATCGTGAGATCGGCATGGAGTGGAACCGCTGGAAGACACCGCTCTGCAGATCGGTGTACAAGCGGAGCGCCGTGTACGCGATGCCGGAGGCGATCGTGATGAGCAGGATGCCCGGGAGCAGGTAGGTGACGTAGGTGTCGGTGCCCGTCGCCAGGGCTCCGCCGAAGACGTAGGTGAACAGGAGCATCAGGGCGATCGGGGTGATCGTGACCGTGATGATCGTGTCGAGACTGCGCGTGATGTGCCGCATGGATCGACCCGTCAGGACACTCGTGTCGCTGAGGAGGTGCGAGCGTCGTCGGGCGACGGCGGGACGGGCTGTGGGTGCTGTGAACATGGTCATGATTGCTCCCTGTCGGTGTCGGAGTGCGTCGTGGAGATGTCGTTCCGGGCGTCGCGATGGCCGATGATGGCGAGGAACACGTCCTCGAGGCTGGGCTGCTTCTCGACGTACTCCACCGCGGCCGGCGGCAGGAGTCGCTTGAGTTCAGACAGGGTCCCGTTCGCGATGATGCGGCCCTCGTGGAGGATGGCGATGCGGTCGGCGAGGTGCTCTGCCTCGTCGAGGTACTGGGTGGTCAGGAGGACGGTGGTGCCGTGTCCGGCGAGCTCCGTGATGACGTCCCAGACCTCGAGTCGTGCTTCCGGGTCGAGCCCCGTGGTGGGCTCTTCGAGGAAGACGACCGAGGGGTCTCCCACGAGGCTCATGGCGATGTCGAGGCGGCGCCGCATCCCGCCCGAGTAGGTGCCCGCTCGTCTGGTGCCGGCATCGGTGAGGGAGAACCGCGCGAGGAGTTCGTCGGCGATCCGTTTCGGCTGCGGGAGGTGACGGAGTCGGGCGACGAGGACGAGGTTCTCGCGCCCGGAGAGGGTGTCGTCGACGGCGGCGAACTGGCCGGTCAAGCTGATCGTCTCCCGCACCCGGGCGGCTTGCGAGACGGCGTCGAACCCACTGACCTGTGCGGTGCCGCCGTCTCCGCGGAGCAGTGTCGAGAGGATGTTGACGACGGTGGTCTTGCCGGCGCCGTTGGAGCCGAGCAGGGCGAAGATGCTGCCGCGTTCGACGTCGAGGTCGACGCCGCGCAGGACGTCGAGTGTGCCGAAGGACTTGGTGAGTCCGCGGAGGTGGATCGCGGATGTCGGCGCAGTGGCGGGTGGTGCGGTGGTCGTGGGCATGGTGTCCGGCCTTTCGGGGTCGCTGATGGACGCGCTCGGAGGGGCGCGAGGTGCGGGTGGAGTGGCCGCCGAGGCGGTCGCGGATGGGCGCGACGAACAGCGCTACCCAGGCGCGGTGTCGATGGTCGATGGTTGCGGCGTCGACCTGGTGCCTGTGGTGCGGTCTGCGGTAGGAGGTGCGGTGTGCCCGGCTCTGCGGATGGTCAGTGCGGTGGCGTCGGGGAGGTCAGCGAGGGTCGCTGCCGGGACCGGTGCCGTGCGCAGCGGCGTCGATCGCGCTCGTGAGGCGTGCGCGTTCCTTGAGGATCCACTCGCCGGGTGCGTAGTTGCGGATGAGTTCCTCGATGAACTCGATCGGGTCCTCGCCGACGATGCTGCGGACCGGCATGTCGTTGGCTGCGGCCTCTTCGAAGAGCTCGGTGAGGTTGTCGAGGAGTGGGAGCAGGTTCGTGCTGCGCGCGGAGGCGAAGTAGTACACGTAGTGCTCGAGCGCCTCGACGGTCGTCCGGTAGTTGGGCGGAAGCGCCCGGGTGCGTGCGCGGAACCGCTTGTATTGGCGTTTCTCCTCGATCATGCGGCTGAGGAACATGGTCAGGACCTTTCGTCTCGGAGCTGTTCGAGTCGCTCGGACAGGAAGCTCCAGGTGTTCCAGAACTCGGCGAGATAGCGCTCGCCGTCGGGGTTGAGGGCGTACACCTTGCGGGGTGGGCCCTTCTCGGAGGGGCGCTTCTCGATGCTGACGAGCCCCTTCTGCTCGATCCGGACGAGGATCGCGTAGATGGTGCCTTCGGCGATGTCGGTGAAGCCCTTGTCGCGCAGGCGGGCGGTGATCTCGTAGCCGTAGGCGGGGGAGCCGGCGAGCAGCGCCAGGACGATGCCTTCGAGCGTCCCCTTGAGCATCTCGGTCATCTGCTTCGCCATGGCACTCCTTGCCGACTACTGAGTGATACTAGGTACTGGTAGATAGTAACACTGAGTACCGGTTGCGCAAGGGGTGTTTTCGACCCAGGTTTGCGGGATCTCGTCCGGCGCCTGAGTCTGTCGAAAGCGGTGGATCCCTTTTCTGGTCCCTGAGCTTGTCGAAGGGCTGGGTGTCTTCTACCGGTCACTGAGCTTGTCGAAGGGTCCGTCGACCGCCCGCTCGCCTACAGGTTCCCGAGGTACGCCAGGCGCTCGCCGCCGAGCTCGATCGCCAGCGCCCGCTGCCGCTTGACCCGCCGCCAGCGCACGATGAACAGCACCGTCCCGACAGCCGTGAGCACGAGGCTGACGCCGAGCATGATCGGCCCGGTCGCGCCGAGCTCCTCCGGGTCGACGGAGAGGAGGGCGCCCGCGAGGACACCGACGCCGCCGAGGCAGGTGCCGGCGTACGCTCCGGCTGCGAACAGGCGCGACGCGGGGATCGGGCCGAGGAAGTGCTGCAGGAGCACCGGCGGGAGTCCGCGGCGGCGTTGTTCCGGGCCGCGTCGGTCGAGCCAGTCAAGGGAGAACTGCTGGGCGATGTGGAGCTCGCGTGCCCGCGCGATGCCACCGACGATCCACGCGACGAACGCGAGCAGAGCACAGCCGACCACGGCGACGGCGACGAGCGCGTTCGCGTCGGACGGCAGGAGGCGGTCGATGACCCCTTCCGCGATGGCCGCCCCGAAGATCGCGAGCAAGCCGATCCCGGCGAGCCCGATGAGAATCCGGTCGCAGACCTTCCGGAGGGTGCGTGCGCCGACCGTCTCCGGGATCGGTTGCAGGTGGACGACGTCGTCGTCGTCCGCGAGCCAGGACCGCACCCGAGCCTGGTCCTGTGGCGGAATCCACGACGGCAACTCGCGTCCGTCGTCCGGGTCGCCGCGCTCCGCATCCCGATCGCCGCGCTCCGCATCCCGATTGCCGAGCGCCCCGTTCCGGTCACCGAGCTTGTCGAGGTGCACTCGGTCGATGAGCTGCTCCGCGGCCAGCCGGGCCGGGTCGTCCGGTCGACGGAACCGGTCGTCGTCCGTGTCGTCGTCGACCGCCGTCGTCTCGTCCTCCTCCGCGACGACCGACCCGTACTGCGGCGCAGGCGGCACGAGGGGAGTGGGGTTCGGGGCGTCAGGCGCCGCTGGAGCCACGTCCTGATGCGCGCGCACGACCTCCTCCACTGCGCCCTGTGCGGCCCGCATCGCTTCGTCCCGGATGCTCCGGCCGAGCGGCCCCGCGGCCTGGACCACCGCGTCGAGCAGCTTCACGTCGCCGGTGGACTCCGCCACGGCGATGCAGTCGCCGATGAACCCGCGTCGACCGATCGCGACGTCCGAGCCCTTCCCGGCGAGGGATCGCGAGATGCGTTCCCGGCCGACGTCGAGCGGATCCTGACCGGTGTCATCGGGGATGCCGCTGCCGGCGATGAGCGCGACGAGTGGCACGAGGTCCGACGTGGGGAGGCTGCGAAGCCAGCCGCCGTTCATGATGATGCGGGCGCGTGCGCCGGTGTCGGTCGTGAGTCGCAGGCTGAGGGCCGGCGTGGTCGCGGCGGGATTGCGGGTGAGGAGCTCGCCGCTCACGATCGAGCGGAGCGGGACCGTCTGGCCGCCGAGGAGGGCTGTGCCGCGGACGGCGTCGACACTGACCGGGCGGAAGGCGGCCCGGAGGTAGGACAGGCAGATGCCGGCGGTGAGGAGGAAGAAGGCCGGAATGACGATGAGCGCCGTGGGTGCGATGTCGAAGATGCCGTCGATGACGGTTCCGGTGATCCAGCCGAGGACGGTGGCGAGGATGCCCGACAGGATGACGATGAGGACGAGGTTCGCCCTGACGGGATGGCGGCCGATCATGGTGAAGCCGTCGTTCGTCGGTCCTGGTGCTGCGCTCACATCGTCCTCTCGGCAGGTGGTCGCATCGACTGTTCCATGTCGGCGCCCGTCGTGTCGATGGGGAGGACTCCTGTGGTCCCGGGCGGCACCCGCCCCCTGAACCACCTCCTCCGGTCCCTGAGCCACTTCCTCCGGTCCCTGAGCCACCTCCTCCGGTCCCTGAGCCACTTCCTCCGGTCCCTGAGCTTGTCGAAGGGCGTTCCCCTCTCCGGCCCGTACCCCTCGCAGCACGATTCGCGTCTTCGGCTTCCGTGTTGTAGGCTCTACTTCGGCCTGCCGAGCCGAAGTTCTCTTCTCTCAGCAAGCAATGCGCCCGTAGCTCAACGGATAGAGCATCTGACTACGGATCAGAAGGTTGGGGGTTCGAATCCCTTCGGGCGCACGTTTCGAAAAGCGGTCCACTTCGGTGGGCCGCTTTTTTCGTCCCGCCTGACAGCAGGATATTGGCGCGAGAACCGGATGGAATTGCGGGAAACCTCCGGTTCTCGGGCGGATGTCCTGCTGTGGTGCAGGGGGAGCTACGCCCGGCAGCTGTCCAGCGTGCCCGTGAGCGCCTGGCGGTCGGCGTCGTCGACCGTGAGGTCGTATGCCATCAGCACGAGCGCGAACCGAGCCGCGTACTCGCAGTGCGAGGCGGCCGAGGGCGGCATCCAATCGCCGGGGCCGGAGTCCGACTTCGAGGAGTTCGTGGCGCCGTCGACGGCCTGCAGGTTGATCGGGTCGTTCGCGAACTGCTCCCGCTGCTGCTCCGTCCACGTGTTCCCGCCGTGACGCCAACCCCACGCGAGCGGCACGACGTGATCGATCTGCACAAGCTGACTCGACCGCTCACCGCGCTGGAAGTCGATCGTCGACCCCGTGTAGAGGTCGTGCAGAACGCCGGTGAGGACGACGCAGTCGCGGGTCCCCGGCTTGAAGGTGACGTCGACGAGGTCGCGCGCGAGCACGTCATTGCGGGTGTCGCAGCCGTTGCGGTCGATGTCAGCCCAGCGCTGACCGAACCGGTCCCGGTCGTAACCGGTGGCCACCTGGGTCGCGGTGTCCACGTCGGCCAGCGCGTCTTCGACTGCGGTGACCGAGACGACCAACTGCCCGGACGCGTCCACGACAGCGAAGCCGGCGGCCTCGAGCGATGCCCGCGCGCTCGGGCTGACCGCCGCGGGCGTCGGCACGACGGATGTCGGCGTCGATGATCCTGGTCCGCCGAACACGATCCCGCCGTCGACCTGCGTTGCGACGAGCACCACGACGGCCGCAAGGAGCGCGACGAGCAACGCCAAGGGAGTCTTCTTCATGCTGGGTGCTCTCCTCGGGGTCTGCTCCACCAGCGTAGAGGTGGGCGCCGACACGAAGTCGCCGGACGTCAGCCCCGGTAGACGTCGCTCCGATGGCCGAGCGTGATGACGATAACGAGGAGCACACCGTCATCGATCGTGTACAAGATCCGATACCTGCCAACCCTGACTCGGAAGCCGGGGCGCCCCTGCAGCGCCGTTGCGCTCGGCGGGCGTGGGTTCTCCCCGAGCAGAGCGATCGCGGCCCGGATGCGTCGCTGGTCCTGATGGTCGATCCTGCGGAGCGCCTTGATCGCGGCCGGCCGCAGCTCGATGTCGTATCGACTCATTCCCAGCCGAGGTCGGCCTTCGCCTGCGCCCACGGGATGCTGTCGCCCTCCTCGGCCATCGCCGCGTCGAAGGCACGGGCGTCCTCGGCGTCTTCGAGCGCTTCCATCATCCGGTCGTACTGTTCGGGACTGATGATGACGGCCTCTGCACGCCCGCGACGCTCCACGAACACGGCTTCGGTGTGGGATCGCGCGATGAGCTCGGAGAACTTCGCGCGAGCTTCGGTGACGTTGATCCGGGACATGCCGCAAGTGTACGTTTTGGGCCTCCGTCTGTACATGTGGGATGACCGCGGCTTTGGAAAACGGCCTCCAGGCAGCCTAGACAAGGTGTGCGGACGACCGACGGCGCTCTCCACAGGGGTGCCCTTCGACAAGCTCAGGGACCGGCGGAGGTGTTCTCAGGGACCGGCGGAGGTGTTCTCAGGGACCGGGGGACTGCCGCTCGCGGCAGGGGCGGGATAGGGTCGAGCAGACACAGGGTGCCCCACGACGGGCGCCCGCGATCAAGGAGGATCACGTGTCAGGTAACAGAGCTGTCGCCTACAAAGCAGCGGGTGTCGTCGAGGTCATCGACATCGACTACCCCACCTTCGAGCTCAAGGACGGACCGGGGGTGAACCCGGCCAACGTCGGCCGGAAAGTCCCCCACGGCGCCATCCTCAAGACCGTAGCGACCAACATCTGTGGCTCCGACCAGCACATGGTCCGCGGCCGCACCACTGCACCGCCGAACCTCGTCCTCGGACACGAGATCACCGGTGAAGTCGTCGAGGTCGGACCGGACGTCGAGTTCATCAAGGTCGGCGACATCGTCTCGGTGCCCTTCAACATCGCCTGCGGCCGCTGTCGCAACTGCAAGGAGCGCAAGACCGGCATCTGCCTCAACGTGAACCCCGACCGCCCGGGCAGTGCCTACGGCTACGTCGACATGGGTGGCTGGGTCGGCGGCCAGGCCGAGTACGTGCTCGTGCCCTATGCGGACTGGAACCTCCTGAAGTTCCCGGACCGCGACCAGGCGCTCGAGAAGATCATGGACCTCACGATGCTCTCCGACATCTTCCCGACCGGCTTCCACGGTGCGGTGACGGCGGGCGTCGGTGTCGGCTCCACCGTCTACGTGGCAGGTGCGGGTCCCGTCGGCCTCGCTGCAGCGACCGGGGCCATGCTCCTCGGCGCTGCCGCGGTCATCGTCGGCGACATGAACGCCGACCGGCTGGCGCAGGCGCGGAGCTTCGGTTGCGAGACCGTCGACCTCACCAAGGGCGAGCCGGCGGAGCAGATCGAACAGATCCTCGGTATCCCGGAGGTCGACTGCGCGGTCGACGCCGTCGGCTTCGAGGCTCGTGGCCACGGCGGTGACGCGGGTCATGAAGCTCCGGCGACCGTGCTCAACTCGCTCATGGACATCACGGCGGCCGGCGGAGCGCTCGGCATCCCCGGGCTCTATGTGACGGGTGACCCGGGCGGCATCGACGAGGCCGCGAAGAAGGGCGCGCTGTCGCTGAGCCTCGGTACCGGCTGGGCGAAGTCGCTGTCGTTCACCACCGGTCAGTGCCCGGTCATGAAGTACAACCACGGCCTGATGATGGCGATCCTGCACGACAAGGTACACATCGCGAAGAACGTCAATGCGACCGCGATCACCCTCGAGGACGCCCCGCGCGGGTACGCCGAGTTCGATGCGGGGGCTGCGCAGAAGTTCGTCCTCAATCCGAACGGGTATCTGGACGCAGCGTAGGCGGCACTGCGACATCACCGAGAGCGCCCGTTGCGTCGTCTGGAGAGCTTCAGGATGACGGAACGGGCGCTTTCGGCTGCCCGTCGACAGGCTCAGGGACCGGGCGCCGGGGACGGATTCATGTCCTCACCGGGAGGTCCCGACTACTGAGTTTTCACCGAAACGCGTGCGGCGAGGCATCCGGTACGGCGTTGTCTGACGAACTGCTGAGTGAACCGTGAGATTCCCTCCTCTCGGTCCGTCTCTCCAATGACGCGGGAAACCGACGGGGCCATGGGGCCCGTCCCGCGACGAAGAGACCCCCACTCGCACAAGGACGACCATGCAACACTCCTTCCTCGCATCCGAATCAGATCCGGAGAGCGACTCCGACACCGGCCCGCTGCTCGGCAGTGCGGGCAGTATGGCGTCGACGGTTCCGATCCGCAGGGTCACGGTCAGCGGCGACGACCCGGCGGTCGCCCGGCAGAACTACGAGCGCGCCTACGACGGCAGCCGATTCACCGTCACCCGCGGCACCGAGCCGTTCTCGTTCCAGTGGGTGTCGATCGGCGACGACCGTGTCTCGCTCCGCACCGCGACGATGACCGGGCACGTCACCGGTGAGACCCCCGGCCTCACCGACTACGTGGTCTCGTGGGTCACGACCGGCGGCGGCTGGATCGTGCGTCGCGACGGCCAACGGATGGAGATCCCGCGACACCCGTTCGTCCTCCCGTTCCACCGGCCGTACACGGTGCACCTCACCCCGCATCGGCAGAACTCCGTGCTGTTCTCCGCACCGTACCTCGAGGACATCGCGACCGAGATCCACGCCGGCCCGAGTCAAGCGGTGTCCTTCGACCTCGAGGCGACGCCGACACCCGAGGCGATCGAGCGCTGGCGCGTGGCGCTGAACGCCTCCACCCCGGTACTCACCGACGAGACGGCCCCTCCGCTGCTGCGCATGAACGCCCAGCGACCGCTCGCCCTCGCGCTGCTGCAGCTCGCACCGTGGGCGGTGGTCGACCTGCCGGAGCCGCTCCGCGAGCCCTCGATGGCGCGCACCCGCCTCGCGGTCGAATACCTGCACCACCACGCGGCGGAGCCCATCACGCCCGCCGACGCGGCGAAGGCGGCCGGGCTGCACACGAGGACGCTGCAGCTCCACTGCCGTCGCGAGCTCGGCATGTCGCCCACCGCCTACCTGCGCGACATCCGCCTCGACCGCACCCGGCGCGAGCTCGCCGACAGCTCGCCGCAGGAGACCACGGTCGGCGAGGTCGCGAAGCGGTGGGGGTTCGTCCACCTCGGCCGCTTCGCCTCCGCCTACCGGAACCGCTTCGGCGAGGGCCCGAGCCAGACCCTCCGCGCCTGATCGACGAGTAGCGAATATCCAGAAACTGAGTGCTTCGCGACGAAAAGGAGATCGACCGTGAGGATCGGGCGTGACGCGCAGTCTCATAGATGTCGCCCGGAACACGGGCACCGCGACCGGACACCCGGAGCGTGAAACCGCAGTACCAGCCACCGAAGGAGCAACACCATGTCGAACACCACCGACACCGCCAACCACGCAGCCACCGCCTCCACGGGCAAGAACGTCATCGCCGACGGCGTCGTCCAGAAGGTCGCCGGCATCGCAGCCCGCGAGGTCCCCGGCGTGCACGACCTCGGCGGCGGAGCAGCTCGCGCCATCGGCGCCATCCGCAACGCCATCAACGCCCAGGACCGCGGTCAGGGCGTCTCGGTCGAGGTCGGCGAGAAGCAGGTCGCCGCTGACATCGTGATCGTCGCCGAGTACCCCGTCGACCTCCAGCGCGTCGCGGACGACGTCCGTCGCAGCGTCACCGACGCGATCTCGAACGTCGTGGGTATGGACGTCACCGAGGTCAACGTCACCGTCTCCGACGTCCACATCCCGTCGGACGACGACAACGACGCTGACGAGAGCCGCGTCCAGTGACCACGACCGATCGCGGCATCCTCGTCGGTGCCGTCCTGGCACTGGCTGCCGTCGCATTCGGGTTCTGGAGCATGATCCTCGTCGCGCTGTTCATGCTGATCGGATTCGGCATCGGACGCGTTCTCGAGGGCAAGCTCGACCTGCGCGGTGTCGCCGACGCGCTCCGCGGGCGGCGGTCGTCGTGACCGCGGCGGTGACGGCCGAACAGGCCGTGCATGGTCGCAACACGATCAGCTCCCGCGCCGTGCGTCGCGTCGTGTCTGCCGTCACCGCGGAGGAACTCGGTGTGCGGGCGTCGGAGGTCTCGGTCGAGCTCTCCGACGCCCAGGGGGCCCTCACGGTCACCGCGAGCACGCCCATCCACGTGTCGCCGCTCGGCGCCGGATCCCGGACCTCGGGAACCGTCCTCGAACGCCTGGCACGCGCACAGACCAGCATCCGTGAGCGGTGCCTGGATCTGACCGGGTCGACGATCGGACGCGTCGACCTCCACATCACGGGCGCGAAGCTCGAAGACCGAAGGAGGGTGTTGTGAGCACCCCAGCCCTGTACCGCCGCGCGGTGCGTCGCGAGACCCACTCGCCGCGGTCGACGCTTGCAATCACGATCGCGATCATCCTCGCGCTCGTGCTCGCCTGGCTCGGCACCGAATCGGTCCTGGCCGCGATCGGGCAGCCGGCGCTCCTCGTCGCACCGAAGGACATCGTCACCGCGGTGCTCACCGCGGCGACCGCTCCGGCCCCCCTGCTCGTCGCCATCGGCGCGGTCGCGGCGATCATCGGCCTCGTGCTGATCGTCCTGTCGCTGGCCCCCGCCCGCCAAGGGCGTCGCGGGTCGATCGCCGCCCGCACCGCGGCCGTCGTGGACGACCGCGTGATCGCGCAGTCGCTCGCCCGCGTCGCCTCGTACGCCGGTGACATCGACCCCTCGCAGGTGAGTGTCAGCGTCGGCGCCAGGAGTGCCCGCGTCGACGTCACGCCGACGAGCGGCCGACGCGTCGACCAGCGCGAGATCCAGCAGGCCGTGGACGCGGAGGTCGCGTCCTACGACTACCGGCCGGCGCTCCGCGCCAGGGTCCGCGTGAGCAGCAAGGGAACGGTGGCCTGATGAACTCCACGAATCGATTCCTCAACCGGTTCTTCATCTTCGTCGTGGGACTCGTCGTCCTCGCGGCCGGTGCGGCCCTGTCCGCGGGCGCGCTCCTGCCGGACGTGCAGCGGACGATCAGCGAGAACGCCGAGCGAGCCGTCGGACCGACGAACGACACGATCGACGCCCAGCCGTGGATCCTGTGGGTCTCGGCGGTCGTCGCGCTGCTGCTCATCCTGGTCATCCTCTGGTTCGTGTTCCGGCAGGGCCGCGGGCACACCGGAACGCTGCTGCAGGTCGACGAGCAGCGGACGAAGGACACCCCGACCGGAGGTCGCGTCGTGCTCGACGTGAAGGTCGCCGAGCAGGTCCTCGAGGAGGCGATCGGGCGCAACCCCGACGTGGTCTCCGTCGACGTCACCGGCTTCCGGATCCGCAAGCAGTCCACGCTGCGCCTCACCGCACACGCCCGTCGCGACGCCTCGCCCGTTCAGCTGCGGCGCGACATCGAGGCGGCCATCCACGAGTGGGACGGCGTCCTCGGGACGTCCACCCCGGTGGTCATCCAGATCGTCAGCGGACTGCGCACGCGGCTCGCCAGCACGAACCGGGTCGTCTGACCCGACACCCCGCGGTGCCGCCTCGGCACCCGAATCGACAGCAGTAGGACCGATGCACCGCCGACGCGGTGCGAGGAGGATCGCATGAGCGACGACACGAAGCACCCGGACCAGCACCACATCCCCACCCCGGCCGAGGTCCGGGCTGAGCACCCGACGGTGCTCGTGCCCGCGCATCCGGATGACGAGGTCCGCCGCATCGAATCGCACGACGGCGAGCACGTGGGCCGGACCGCGTCTGCTCCTGGATCGGTCGCTGCGGCGGACACGACGGTCCCTGGATCAGCGGCCGGTGGACCGGCTGTGACCGACTCGGTCTCCGACGAGACGCCGACGGTGACGGTGTCTGTGTCTGAGCCGGTGGCTTCGCCGGAACCGGCGGACGCACCGGTGGTCGAGCTCGACGCCGGCCGGCGACGTGAGCAGGAGGCCGAAGAACTCGCCCAGGTCATCGCCACGACGGCCGAGACGGTCCCCGGTGTGCACGCCCTCGGTTCCCCGACGCCCCGCGCCATCGACAGCGCCCGCACCCGCCTGCTCGGTCGCACCGCCGTCCCCGGCGTCAACGTCCTCGCCGACGACGACGTGCTGAGCGTCGAGGTCTCACTGGTGGCCGAGTACCCGGCCAGCATCGACGAGGTCGCGGACACCGTCCGTGCCGACGTCGCGGCGGCGCTGGAAGCTCGACACCCGGGACCGGTCGACATCGACATCACGGTCACCGACATCCACGGGCCGTTCGACCCGATCGAGCCTGATCCGGGGGAGGCGATCGACGACGCCACGGCGGCCATCGGTGACGCCACGTCCGCGGCGGGTGCCGCGATCGGCGATGCGGCGGAGGCCGCCGGAGACGCGTTGGATCACGCCAAGGGCGCTGCGTCGGACGCGGTGGACTCGGCGCGAGCTGGAGCAGCCGACCTGGCCGACGCGGCCAGTGACGCGGTGGAGCAGCGGACCGGCCGGTCCGAGGGTGCCGACGGCCGGTCGCTGGGGAACGAGCAGCCGGGCGCGGCCGCCAGCGCAGACGGCGAGTCCGTGGCCGACGGCGACGTCGTCGGCGAACCGATCGACCCGGCGGCGTCGGACTCCTCCGACGACGTGTCGGAGGAACTCGCTGAGGCCGCCCGCCAGCTGGCCACCGCGGCCGACTCGCTCGCGACCGTCGCCGAAGAAGTGACGCACGGTGCCGACCCGAACCTCGCCGACCCTGAGCCCGCCACGGCTGCCGACGCGATCCAGGTCGCTCCAGCGGAAGAGCCTGCCGCAACGAGCCCGGATGCCGACCTGGTTTCGGCCCCCGAGCCCGCCGACGATGACACGCACGACCAGCCTGCGCCGAAGACCGCTGACGTCGACGAGGCGGCGGACGCTCCCGCCGAGGCCACGGCCGTCCAAGCTGCTACGCCGACGAAGGAGCAGTGACATGCCGCTCTTCAGCCGGACCACGTCGTACGGCGCCCGCCCTCGTCCGCGTGCCGTGTGGGCGGCCGCGATCACGGGGGTCGTCCTCCTCATCCTGATCGTCGTCGGGGTGCTGATCCCGATCCTCGGGCTCATCGGTGCGGCCGACGGCGCGACGGTCGGTGCGCTCAACGTCCCGGTCGGTGGCATCGTGGTCGCGCTCCTCATCGGGTACGTCCTCGCGCTGCTGTTCCTGCTCGGGTGCGTCCGCAGCCGTAACGGCGCACTCTCCTGGGTGCTGGCCGTCGCGGCGGTGATCTCGGCGCTCCTCGTGTCGCTGTGGCCGCTGCTGGCGGTCGCCTTCGCGGGCGTCGACCAGGCATCGGACGTGGTGCCGTTCATCCAGGACCTCATCCGCCGGGTCACGGGCGGCTGAGCACAGGAGATCCGCGAGGCAGCAGGAGGTCCTCCCTCAGGATCTCCTGCTGTCGCGCGGATCTCCTGTTCTCAGCTCAGGCGGCGGGTGAGGTGGACGTCGACGATGTCGCCGATGTCCTTGCCGAGACGCTTCCGGAGCTTCGCGCTGATGGACAGCATGTGACCACCGGAGCCGGTCGGCATGAGCCCGACGTTCGGGAGGTCGACACCGTCGACGGTCGCATCGACACGGACGGACTTGCCGGTGCCGAAGAACTCGGCCGAGCCGGGCATCTCGACGCAGGACCAGACGTCGCCCTTCACGTCGACGCCGATCGGCGCGGTGAAGCGGTGATCGAGCTCGGTCGGTTCGATGGCCATCGGTGGTGCCCCTCATCGGTCGTGGTCGGCGGGGCCATTGTCGCGGCTGAGTCCGACCCGTGGCAAGGACGGGACCATCCCTGGTCCGGCCCTTCGACAGGCTCAGGGACCGCTTGTCGAAGGGGCCTCAGAAGCACTCGGCCCCTCGGCAGGCTCGCGGGGAGCGCCGCCGAGGGGCCGGGAACCTCAGTTCTGGGGGAAGCCGAGGTTGATGCCGCCGTGGGAGGGGTCGAGCCAGCGGGAGGTGATGGCCTTCTGCTGGGTGAAGAACCGGACGCCCTCGGCGCCGTGGGCCTTGGTGTCGCCGAACAGGGAGTCCTTCCACCCGCCGAAGGAGAACGTCGCGACCGGGACGGGGATGGGCACGTTGATGCCGATCATGCCGACCTGGATCTCGTTCTGGAACCGTCGGGCGGCGCCGCCGTCGTTGGTGAAGATCGCGGTCCCGTTCCCGAACGCACCACCGTTGATGAGCGCGACACCTGCTTCGTAGGACTGCACGCGGACGACGGCGAGGACGGGGCCGAAGATCTCCTCCGTGTACACCTTCGACGTCGTCGGGACGTTGTCGATGAGGGTCGGGCCGAGCCAGAACCCGTTCGGGTCGCCGTCGATGGGGGTGTTGCGGCCGTCGACGACGATCGTGGCGCCGTCGGTTTCGGCGATGTCGAGGTAGGACGCGACCTTGTCGCGGTGCACCTTCGTCACCAGCGGGCCCATGTCGCAGTTCCGGCGTCCGTCACCGATCCGCAGCGTCGCTGCGCGTTCGGCGATCTTGGCGATGAGCTCGTCCGCGACGGGCTCCACGGCGACGACGACGGAGATCGCCATGCACCGTTCCCCGGCGGAGCCGAAGCCGGCGTTGATGGCGGAGTCGGCGACGAGGTCGAGGTCGGCGTCGGGCAGTACGAGCATGTGGTTCTTCGCCCCGCCGAGTGCCTGGACGCGCTTGCCGTGTGCGGTGCCGGTCTCGTACACGTACTTCGCGATCGGGGTGGAACCCACGAAGGAGATCGCACGGACGTCGGGGTGGGTGAGGAGCCCGTCGACGGCCTCCTTGTCACCGTTCAGCACCGTGAACACGCCGTCGGGGAGCCCGGCTTCCTTCCACAGCTTCGCGAGCCAGATCGCCGCGGACGGGTCCTTCTCACTCGGCTTCAGCACGACCGTGTTCCCGGCGGCGATCGCGATCGGGAAGAACCACATCGGCACCATCGCGGGGAAGTTGAACGGCGAGATGATGCCCACGACCCCGAGGGGCTGCTTCGTGGAGTACACGTCGACACCGGTGGAGACCTGCTCGGAGAACTCACCCTTGAGGTGGTGCGCGAGACCGGTCGCGAACTCCACGACCTCCTGCCCGCGCGTGATCTCGCCCAGCGCGTCGGAGACGACCTTGCCGTGCTCCGCGGTGATGATCTCCGCCAGCTCACCCTTCTTCGCGTCCAGCAGCTCACGGAACTTGAACACGATCTGCTGACGCTTCGCGAGCGGCAGGTCTCGCCAGGCGGGGAAGGCCGCGGCGGCGGATGCGACGGCGCGGTCGATCTCCGACTGGTTCGCGAGCGCGACGTGCTTCGTCGCGACACCGAGTGCCGGGTCGTAGACCGGGGCGGTCCGACCGGAACTGGAGGGGGCTTCGGCTCCGTCGATCCAGTGGGGGACGACCGGCAGCGAACCGGCGTCGGTCGTGGGGGTGGTGCTCGTGGCGGTGGTGGTCATGCGGAGGGCTCCTGGGCGTCGTGGGGTGCAGGGGTGCTGGGTGCTGGTCGTGCCGGAACGGGTGCCGGGAGTCCCGACACCGAGTCCCAGAACGGGTCCGGGTCGCCGCTCATGGGCGCAGCTCGCCGAGGGCGGCATCGATGATCGCGATGCCCGAGGCGACCTCGTCGGCGGTCACGACGGCGGGCGGGACGACGTGGATGCGGTTCTCGCTGATGAACGGCAGGAGGCCGGCCTCGAGCAGGGACGACTTGAACCGACCCATCGACGCCGCATCGAGCGGTGCGCGGGTGTCGCGGTCCTCGACGAGCTCGACCGCCCAGAAGACGCCGCTGCCACGGACCTCGCCGATGAGCTCGTGACGCTCGGCGAGGGAGCGGAGCGCGGGCCCGATGTGGTCGGCGCCGATCGCCTTCGCGTGTTCGACGACACCCTCCTCGGCCATCGCGGTGAGCGTCGCGACGACACTCGCGGCGGCGAGCGGGTGGCCGGAGTACGTGAGCCCACCGGGGAACACCTGCTCGTCGAAGACGCGGGCGATGTGCTCGGAGACGATGACGCCACCGAGCGGCACGTAACCGGAGTTGACGCCCTTCGCGAAGGTGATGAGGTCTGGGCGCACGTCGAACGCGTCGAACGCGTCGAACGCGAACCACTCGCCGGTGCGGGCGAAGCCGGCCATGACCTCGTCGAGGATGAGCATGATGCCGTAGCGGTCGGCGATCGCGCGGACACCCGCGAGGTAGCCGGGCGGCGGGGTCAGGATGCCGGCGGTGCCTGGCACGGTCTCGAGAAGGATCGCGGCGATCGAGCCGGGGCCTTCCGCCTGGACGGTGCGCTCGAGGTGGCGGAGGGCGCGCTCCGACTCCTCCTCCGGCGTCGTCGCCCAGAACTCGGTGCGGTAGAGGTACGGGCCGAACACGTGCACGTGGCCGCGGGCGTACTCGTTGGGGATGCGGCGCCAGTCGCCCGTCGCGACGATGGCCGCGCCCGTGTTGCCGTGGTACGAGCGGTAGGTCGAGATGACCTTGTCGCGGCCGGTGGCGATGCGCGCCATGCGGATCGCGTTCTCGTTCGCGTCGGCGCCGCCGTTGGTGAAGAAGACCTTCTCGAAGCCCTCGGGGGCGCGGTCCAGGATGAGACGAGCCGCCTCGGCACGGGTCGCGTTCGCCGCAGCGGGCGCGATCGTGGTGAGCTGCGCCGCCTGCTCCTGGATCGCCGCGACCACCTTCGGGTGCTGGTACCCGAGGTTCACGTTGACGAGCTGGCTGGAGAAGTCGAGGTAGTGGCGTCCGTCGTGGTCCCACACGGTGCTGCCGAGCCCGCCCGCGATGGGGAGCGGCTTGAGCGTGCTCTGGGCGGACCAGGAGTGCAGGACGCGCTGGGTGTCGGCGTCGCGGACGCCGGCGTTGTCGAGGCCGGAGAGGAAGTCATTGATCACTCCTGCAGCCTGGCAATCGACGCGTCTGATGTACATGGCGGGATCAGTGATAGCTTCGGCACATGTCCACCACTTCAGTGATCGCTGGCGAGATCGGCCGTGCGTCCTCGAACGTGTCCCTGCGCACGCTCATGGCCGAGCCGGTCTTCAAGCTCGGCCTCGTCGTCGCGGGTGACGCCGACGTCCTCGATCGCGACATCGCCTGGGTGCACAGCTCCGACCTCGGCGACCCGACACCCTGGCTGGAGCCCGGCCAGCTGCTCCTCACCGACGGCATGCAGTTCACCGGCGAGATGAGCGACGAGCTCGCCGACCGCCGCGCCGACGAGTACGTCCGCCGCCTCTCCGCCCGGGGCGTGCTCGCGCTCGGGTTCGCCACCGGGATCATCCACGCCGACATCCCGCAGCGGCTCGTCGAGGCGTGCGAGCGTCACGGGTTCACCCTGCTCGAGGTTGGCGAGCGGACCCCGTTCATCGGCATCATCCGGTTCGTCGCCGACGCGGTCGCAGCCGCGCGCGTGGCATCGCTCGAGTGGTCGCTCGCCGCCCAGCGTGCGGTCGCGAGGGCGGCGCTCCGACCCGACGGCCTGACCGCGATCCTCGCGGAGCTGGGGCAGCAGCTCGGCTGCTGGGTCGCGCTGTACGACGCGCTCGGCAACCGGGTCACCACGAGGACGCGCGAGCCGGTGCCGGAGGGTGTGGAGGCCGCCGTCGCGGAGGTGTTGCGCCGCGGGTCGCGGGCCGGCCTGCACCTCGCGGACGGAGCCGAGGGCGCGACGCTGCTGACGCTCGGTCGCCGGGGCGAGCTGCGGGGCATCCTCGCGGTCGGCTCCAGCGTGCCGCTCGACCATGCCGAGCACGACCTCGTCTCGAGCGTGATCGGCCTCGCGAGCATCGCCCTCGAGCAGCACAGCGCCCTCGACCTCGCACGCCGGCAGCTGCGCTCGGGGCTCCTCGAGCTGCTGCTCTCCGGGGACCGTGCGGTCGCCGAGCGCACCGCCCAGCGGCTCTGGGGGCCGCTGCCGCCCGACCCGATCCGCGTCGCCGTGGTCGACATCCCCGTGGGTGAGCTGGGCTTCCTCTCGGAGCTCGACGTGCAGGCCGCGGCGCACGGCGGCAAGCTGTTCTTCGCCGAGCAGGACGAGCGGATCGTCATCGTGTCGAGCGACGCGGACACCGGACTCTGGGACGCCGTCGTCGGCCGCCACGGGCTGTCGGGTGGGGTGTCGGCGAGGACGAGCTGGGAGGGCCTGCGTGACGGCTTGGCCGAGGCCGAGCGGGCTCGGGCGTCGGCCGGGGAGACCCCGCGGCTCGTGCGGTATGAGGCACTCGCCGAGCAGGGGTTGCTCGGGTTGCTGAGTGCGTCGGGCGGATCGGTGCTGGCGAACCGGTTGCTGGAGCCGCTTGGTGGGCTCGGCGCCGAGGCTCGGGCGGTCCACGTGGAGACGGCCCGGGCGTGGTTGGAGGCGAACTGCGTCACCGATCAGGCTGCTGGCCGCCTCGGGATCCACCGGCAGACCCTCCGCGCGCGCATCACCACGCTCGAGTCGCTGCTCGACCTCGACCTCTCGCGCTTCGGCGACCGCGCCGAGCTGTGGAGCGCCCTCCAACTCACCGACGGCTGAAGATCCTTCGGGCCCCGGTCGCTGAGCGCACCCCGGTCACCGAGCCCACCCCGGTCACCGAGCCCACCCCGGTCACCGAGCCCACCCCGGTCACCGAGCTTGTCGAGGTGCCACCGTGGGCCCTTCGACAGGCTCAGGGAGCGGAGAGGGGCACGGTTCGGGGTGACCGCCGCTTGCTGACGAACCCCAGCAGGGGTTCCGGTCCCCAAGTCGCACCCTGCCGTCCCGGTCCCTGAGCTGAACCATCCCGGTCCGGTCCCTGAGTCGCACCCCTCTCGGTCCCTGAGTCGCACTCCTCCCGGTCCCTGAGCTTGTCGAAGGGCAGCGACCGCACGACGGGACCGCACTTCGACAAGCTCAGTGAGCGGAAAGAGTTCCGCGGGTGAGGAGCGCGGTGAGCGGGTGCACCGTGTCCCGGTTTTCGCGCGCACCCCATTCCGGTCCCTGAGCTTGTCGAAGGGCGGTCGACATGGGGCGGGACCGCACTTCGACAAGCTCAGTGACCGGATGGGGGCGTCAGTGACCGGTGGTGCGAGCTCAGAGACTGGATGGGGCGTCAGTGACCGTGGTGCGAGCTCGGCGACCGGGGCCGAAGCGCCTAGGCGATGCGGATGAGCTTCTTGTTGACGAACTCGTCCATCGCGGGCTTGCCCATCTCGCGGCCGGTGCCGGAGCGCTTGACGCCGCCGAAGGGCAGCTCCGCCGCGTCGCCGAGGACGAGGTTGATCCACACCATGCCGGCGTCGATCCCGTCCGCGACCCGCAGCGCCTGCTCCTGGTCGGTCGTGTAGACGTAGGAGCCGAGGCCGAACGGGGTGTCGTTCGCGAGGCGCACGGCCTCCTCCTCGGACGCGACCCGGTACAGCGACGCGACGGGTCCGAAGAACTCCTCGTGGAACGCGTCCATCTCAGGGGTCACGTCGGTGAGCACTGCCGGAGGGAAGAAGTTCCCATTCGGCTCGCCCGATGCCAGGATCGTCGCGCCCTGTGCCTTCGCGCGGCCGAGCTGCTCGCCGAGTCGCTCGGTCGCTGCGGCCGACGACAGCGGGCCGAGCTGCGTGCTCTCCGCCATCGGATCGGCCGGAGCGTTCGCGGTGAAGACCTCGGTGAACTTCGCGGCGAAGTCGTCGAACAGCTCGTCGATGATGATGAACCGCTTGGCGGCGTTGCAGGACTGACCGTTGTTGTCGATGCGGGCGTTGACGGCGTCCTGGACGGCGGCGTCGAGGTCGTCGGTCGACAGCAGGATGAACGGGTCGGACCCACCGAGCTCGAGCACGACCTTCTTGAGGTGCTTGCCGGCCAGCTCGGCGACGGCGGAACCGGCGCGCTCCGAACCGGTGACCGAGACGCCCTGCACGCGCGGGTCGGCGATGACCGTCGCGATCTGGTCGTTCGTGGCGAAGATGTTCACGTACACGGAATCGTGGGCGCCCAGCTCGGCTTCGGCGTCGTCGAAGATCTGCGCGATCGCCAGCGCCGACTCGGGGCACTGCGGTGCGTGCTTGAGGAGGATCGTGTTGCCGTTGACGACGTTCGGGCCGACGAACCGCGCCACCTGGTAGTACGGGAAGTTCCACGGCATGATGCCGAGCAGCACACCGAGCGACGCACGACGGATGAACGCCGAGCCGGTGCCGTCGGACAGCTCGATCGGTTCGTCGGCGGAGAAGGCCTCGCCGTTGTCGGCGTAGTACTGGTAGATCGCTGCGGCGAAGTCGACCTCACCGAGCGCCTGCTCGTAGGTCTTGCCCATCTCGCGGACGGCGATCTCGGCCAGCTGCTCGCGACGCTCCGTGTGCAGGGCGGCGACGCGGGCGATGAGCGCGGCACGGTCGGCGACGGGAGCGCGACGCGACCACTCCTCGTGGGCGGCGGACGCGGCGGTGATCGCCTGCTGCAGCTCCTCGTCCGTGATCGTCGGGTAGTCGCGGAGAGTCTCTCCGGTCGCGGGGTTGACGACGGC
Source organism: Plantibacter sp. CFBP 8798 (assembly GCF_014841195.1). Classification (NCBI taxonomy): domain Bacteria; kingdom Bacillati; phylum Actinomycetota; class Actinomycetes; order Micrococcales; family Microbacteriaceae; genus Plantibacter; species Plantibacter sp. CFBP 8798. Next base: position 825,741 of record NZ_JACYTS010000003.1, on the reverse strand, counting down.
GTAGTCGCTCACTGGTGTGCTCCTTTGTCTGAGGTGCTGCTGGTGCGGTGCGGTGTCCGTTGCGGGCCGACGCGAGCTGTGCGGGTTCGACGTGAGCGGGACCACCACCTGCACCGTATCGAACCAGGCTCCGCCTGTCATGGGTTGGACTGCGGCTCCTGCGTCGAAACCCGGCTCAGGAGTCGAAGCCCAGCCCGACGGCGTCCATCGTGCGGAGCCAGAGCCCACGCTTGCCCTCGTTGCGGTCGGCCCGGGCCATCTCCGACAGCGAGATGCGCGCGCCGATGAACGCGAGTGGGTCGGGTGGGAACGGCGTCGGCTTCTTCTGGACGAAGTCCATCGTCGTGCGCTCGGTCGGCGTGCCGGCGAGGAGGTCCAGCATGACGTTCGCGCCGTACCGCGTCGCCCCGACGCCGAGGCCGGTGAACCCGGCCGCGTGCGCGACCTTGCCGCCGTGTGCGGTCTCGAAGAACGAGAAGAACCGCCCGCAGGTGTCGATCGCCCCGCCCCACTTGTGGGAGAAGCCGAGGTCGGCGAGTTGCGGGTAGGTGTGGGCGAAGTGGGCGGCGAGCTTGAGGAAGGACTCCTCGCGCTGGTCGAACCGTGGCTCGACGCGCCCGCCGTAGTTGTAGACCGCGTCGTAGCCGCCGTAGAGGATGCGGGTCGACCCGTTCGCGTCGGTCGTGAGCCGCGAGTAGTGGAAGCGGTTGTCGAGGTCGGAGATGCCCTGCCGGCCCTTCCAGCCCAGGCTCTCGAGCTGCTCGGCGGAGAGCGGGTTCGTCATGAGCGCGTAGTCGTAGACCGGCACCGTGTACTTCCGGGCGCTCGGTATGAGGGCCTTGAAGACGTTGGTGCCGAGGGCGACGTGCTTCGCGACGACCGAGCCGTGCGTCGTCGTCAGGGTGACCGACGTCGCGTCCGACCGGATCGAGCGGACGTGCGTGTACTCGTGGATCTCCACACCCAGGTCGAGGCAGACGCGTCGCAGCTCCCACGCCAGCTTGGCCGGGTTGACGAGCGCCGCACCGGTCGGCTCGAACAGGCCGGCCTGGAAGATCGGCGAGTGGACCTCCGCCTGCATCGCCTCGCGGTCGAGGAACCGGGCGCCGTGCTCCTCGGCACTCTCCCGCAACCAGTCGACGTGGTGTGGGGCCGTCGCCGCCTGCAGCAGCCCCGTCTCCTCCCAGTCGCAGTCCATTCCGTACCGGGCGATGGTCTCGCCGATCTCGCGCAGGTTCTCGCGCCCCAGCTCCTCCAGACGGTCGAACTCGTGCGGCAGGCGACTCTTGCCGTTCGACGATCCGTGGGTGAGGCTCGGCTCGCAGAACCCGCCGTTGCGACCGGACGCCGCCCACGCGATGCGCCGGCCCTCGAGGAGCACGACCCGGCGGTCCGGGTCGCGCTCCTTCGCGAGCAGTGCGGTCCACAGGCCCGAGTACCCACCACCGACGATCGCGAGGTCTGTCTCGACGTCCGCGTCGAGGCGGGGGAGTGGAGCGGGCCGTGCCGGGTCGTCGAGCCAGTACGGCTCCGGTTCGGCCGAGTCCAGCTGGTCCCGCAGGCGTGCGGTGTCGGCGAGCTCTTCGGCCAGTTCGTAGGTGGTTCTCATGGTGGGTCCCCTGTGGTGCGTGGTTCGGTGCGGTCGCGTGGTGCGCGGTCAGTCGGTGCGGGCGGCGTCGGTGCGTTCGGTCTCGGCACGTGGGGTTCCGGCGGATGCCCCGCCGCTCCCGAGTCCCGAGTCGCGCTCGGTGCTCCGTTGGACGAACAGCCAGATGACGACACCGAGCGCGAGCAGGCCGAGCGCGATGCCGAGCTCCAGGAACCCGCCGTAGCCCGTGGTGGAGAACCCGGTGGCACCGACGATGAGGATGATCGCGAGGAGCACCGACAGCACGACCGACAGCGGCACGAAGAAGCGCGGCAGGCGGATCGGGCGGACGGCGTCGGGGCGGTCCTTGCGCAGCAGGAAGAAGCCGGAGACCGCGAAGAAGTGCGTGAGGATGTAGCCGAGGTTGCCGGTCACGATGATCGCGAGCGGGTTCTGCAGCACCACCAGGATCACGACGTTCATGACGAGCATCACGTTGAGCGAGCGGAACGGCACCCCGCGACGGTTCAGCACGCCGAGCGACGGGACGGTGACGCGCTCCTTGCCCATGTTGAACAGCACGCGCGAGGCGTCGGCCACCGAAGTGGTCATGATGAGCAGCAGCGAGGCGATGAGGCAGAGCACCATGACGTCCGCAGCGCCACCGACGAGCGAGGCGAAGCTCGCGACGAAGAAGGTCGCCGGGTTGTCGGCGATCGCCGCTTCACCCGCGTAGCCGCCGAGGGTCAGCGGGATGACGAAGAAGACGCCGAGGCAGAAGAGGACGGAGGCCTTGATCGCCTTGGTCGTGTCCTTCACCGAGTCGCGGTACTCCGGGGCGAAGGTCGCGCAGACCTCGATACCGAAGGTGGTCCACGCCATGATGTACAGCCAGACGATCGCGGTGTGCAGGCCCTCGATGCCCTCGAGCTTCCAGGTGAGGTCGAGCGGTGCCCAGTCGGCGCTGAAGAGCGGGAAGACGATGAACACGAACAGGGGGATGAGCAGGATGCCCGCCGTGATGTAGACGAACGCCATGGTGACGCGGACGCCGATGACGTTGATGAGGTACATCACGCCGATGACGCCGAGCCCGATGAGGATCGGGAAGGTGATGGAGATCGGGCCGAGCTGGATCACCCAGTCCTCGTTCGGGAACCACTGCGCCTGGATGAGTGCACCGGTGACCGCGCCGTAGGTGGCGAGGTTGGTGCCCCAGGGGAGCCAGTAGCCGACGCCCGTGATCGGTGCGACCCAGGGTGCACGCGACTTCCACGCTTCGGCCGCGTAGTGCGCGATGCCGCCGGAGGAGTTCGGGAACATGGTGGCGAGCTCGGTGTAGATCCAGTTGACGCCCATGGCGAGGATCATGGAGATCGCCCACAGGACGGCGGCACCCCAGCCGCCGAGGCCGGTGATGGAGGCGCCGAGGGTGGCGATGAGCGCGGCTGGCATGGTCATCGCCATGGCGAAACCGTCGAACCAGCGCATCCGTTTCGGCAGGTGCGTGGTCTCGTCGGTGCTGGTGACGTGTTCGGTCGACATGGGCTCTTCTCGATTCGTGGGGGACGAGACGTCGCTGTCTCGCTGCTGGTGCACTCAATGTGCCGAAGGATTGTCGGAACGACAAGATCAGGATGCTTCAGTTGTTGTAATCGTAACTTTGACGAAACAATACTGCTTGTTCGAGGAATCGCAAGGTCCTAGGCTGATCCCACATTCTCCCGACGACATCCGCACGACGCTGTTCGGCGTCGTCGGCCCAGCCACGACACCAGGAGGTCCGGAATGACCACGTTGCCGACACCCACTCGCACCCAGCTCTTCATCGCCGGCGAGTTCACCGACGGAACCAGCTCGGAGCGCTCGGAGGTGATCAGCCCCGTCACCGGTGACGTCATCGCGTCGATCCCCGTCGCCGGCACCGCCGAACTCGACGAGGCGGTGCGACGTGCGCACGAGGCGCAGCGGGAGTGGCGGAAGCTCGGCGTGTTCAAGCGTGCCGAGATCTGCCACCGGGTCGGCGACGCGATCAACGCCCGCGTCGAGGAGCTCGCCCGCCTGCAGACGCTGGAGCAGGGCAAGCCGCTCGCCGAGTCGATCGCCGACATCGCCGAGGCCGCACAGCTCTTCCACCTCCACGCCGAGGACGCCCTCCGCCTCTACGGCGAGACGCTGCCGTCGAGCGACATCGACAAGCGCATGTTCACCTGGCGCGCGCCGGTCGGTGTCTGGGGCATCATCACGCCCTGGAACTTCCCGCTCCTCATGTTCAGCGAGTTCGTCGCCCCGGGCCTCGCGACCGGCAACGCCTGCATCGTCAAACCGCCGAGCAACACGCCCCTCGCGGTCCTCGCGGCGATGGACTGCCTCGTCGAGGCCGGCGTCCCGGCCGGGCTCGTCAGCGTCCTCCCCGGCGACGGCGCGTTCGGTTCCGAGCTCGTCTCCCACGACGGCATCGACGCGATCGGCTTCATCGGCTCCTCCGCCACCGGCGCGAAGATCGTCCGCACCGCGGGCCTCAAGCGCTCGCTCATGGAGTGCTCCGGCAACGGCCCGATCGTCGTCCTCGAGGACGCGAACATCGAACGAGCCGCGAAGGCCGCCGTCGACTCCGCGTTCTACAGCGGCGGGCAGGTCTGCTGCGCGACCGAGCGGCTCATCGTCCACCACAACGTCCACGACGCCTTCGTCGAGGCCGCCCTCGCCTACGCGAAAGCCACCGTGCGACTCGGCAACCCCTTCGACGAGGGGATCAACCTCGGCCCGCTCAACAACGAGGGTGTCGCCGCGAAGATGGACCGCCACCTCGACGAGGCCCGCGCGCTCGGCTTCGACATCCTGCTCGGCGGCGGTCGTGCCACCGGCCACCCGACGGACCTCTACTACGACTTCACGATCGTCGACGGCGTCTCCGAGGACAGCCTGCTGTCGCGCGAGGAGTCGTTCGGCCCGGTCCTCCCCATCCTCACGGCGCAGGACGACGACGACATCCTCCGCATCGCCAATGCCGACGCGCTCGGCCTGCAGTCCGCGGTGTTCACCGAGAGCCTGTCGAAGGCCTACCGCTTCATGGAGGAGCTCGAGACCGGTCAGGTCATCGTCAACGACTCCAACGGCTGGTGGGACATCAACATGCCGTTCGGTGGTGCGGGTGGCAAGGGCACCGGCTGGGGTCGGATCGGTGGCATGTACACGCTGCACGACATGACCGACCTCCGCACCGGCGCGATCCACGTCCGCTAGTCGGACCGATCCGCCGATCGGCGACCTCCCTCGGTCCGCTCGATCGCCCTCGCCCCGGTCGACCGCCCGTGGTCGGGTCGGTCGGTCGGCCGGGGCTCGTGGCTCGGGTGGGGCGGACACCGCACCCGGGCCGCACGGCTTCCCTCGCTACGCTTGCCAGATGACCATCCGCCCGCTGCCGGAGGAGCCACATGAACGACCTTGACGACATCGACCGTCGGCTGATCGCGATCCTGCAGCAGGACGGACGGAAGGCGTTCTCCGAGATCGCCACCGAGACCGGGCTGCCGGCCTCGTCCGTCCGCTACCGGATCCAGCGACTCGAGGACACCGGGATCCTGCAGATCGTCGGCATCGCGAACCCGCTGTCGATCGGCTTCGACCACCTGGCGCTCATCGGCATCCGCTGCGAGCCGGGGATGGCGCGCGGGGTGTGCCAGGAGCTGTCGAAGCACGCGGAGACGAGCTACGTGGTGCTCACGAGCGGTGGCTTCGACGTGATGGTCGAGGCCGTGTGCCGCGACATGGACCACTACAAGACCTTCCTCCTCGACACCCTGCAGCCGACGCCCGGGGTGCGGTCGACCGAGACCTTCTTCGTGCTCGAAGCCCACAAGCTCGCCTACGGCTGGGGCGTCGGGTAGGTCGTCCGGCTGCGCCGACCCCGCTCGTCTCCGTCCTGCTCAGAGAGGTACCTCATGACCGACCACCTGCTCGCTCCGAATGCGGTGCTCCAGGGCGCCGACGTCACGCTCGCCGACAACCCGCTCGCGCCCGAGGACGTCGTCTCGGGGTCGCCGCGGAGCGGGATCGTGACGCTCACGGCCGTCGGTGACACCGAGGTCGGCGTCTGGGAGTTGGGTGTCGGCGTCGTGCAGGACACCGAGATCGACGAGGTGTTCGTGGTCCTCTCGGGCGAGGCGACCGTCGACTTCGCCGACGGCACCCCTTCGCTGGAGCTCCGTCCCGGCTCCATCGGCCGACTCGCCGCCGGGGCCCGCACCACCTGGACGGTCCGCGAGACCCTCCGCAAGGTCTACATCGCCTGACCCGCGACTCCCGGCGCGGCAGCAGGACATCCGCCCGACAGCAGGACGCTTCGCGCCCGCCCGTCCTGCTCTCGCGACGATCTCCTGCGTTCCGGGCACCCCGGTCCCTGAGCTCAGCCTCATCCGGTCCCTGAGCTTGTCGAAGGGCTCCGGGCTGGCCTCCTCTCTTGGGGCGGTGTTCTCCGTGTGCACTTCGACAGGCTCAGTGACCGGGGTTCGTTCTCCGATCGGGTGCCTTCTTTCGGTCCCTGAGCTTGTCGAAGGGTTCGCGGGCTGGCCTCTGTTCGCCGGGCGGTGTTCTCGATGTGCACGTCGACAGGCTCAGTGACCGAGGTTCCTTCTCCGACCGGCTGCCTTCTTTCGGTCCCTGAGCTTGTCGAAGGGTTCTCGGGCTGGCCTCTGTTCGCCGGGTGATGTTCTCGGTGTGCACTTCGACAGGCTCAGTGACCGGGGTTCGTTCTCCGATCGGGTGCCTTCTTTCGGTCCCTGAGCTTGTCGAAGGGTTCTCGGGCTGGCCTCTGTTCGCCGGGTGATGTTCTCGGTGTGCACTTCGACAGGCTCAGTGACCGGGGTTCGTTTTCCGACCGAGGTCCGTCACCGCGGCCGCAATAGGCTTGTCGCATGAACCTGCGCACCGTCGAGCTCGACCACACGGACCACGCCGCCCTCGACCTCTGGTGGGGTGCAGCGTCGCGCGGCTTCCTCTCGAAGCCCGACACCGACGTGGCGGTGCGTGCCGAGCGGCGTCAGCTCCTCGTCGGCAGCTCCATCCTCGGGGTCTACGACGACACCGCGGCCGAACCGCTCGTCCCCGTCGGTACGCTCGGTTCCTTCCCGACCGCACTGTCGATCCCCGGCGGCACCGTCCGCGCCCTGGCCATCACCGAGGTGACCGTCTCCACCTCCCACGAACGTCGAGGGATCGCCCGGTCACTGATGGAGAACCGACTCCACCACGCGAAGGCAACCGGTGCCGCAGTCGTCGCGCTCACCGCGAGCGAGGCGACCATCTACGGTCGCTACGGCTTCGCCCCCGCGACCTGGGAGTTCACGCACGAGGTCGACCCCAAGCGCGTCGCTTGGCGGGGTGCGCCGCCCGCCGGCCGCGTCCACGCGCTCGACCCGCGCTCGCTCGCCACCGTCGCGCCCGGGCTGTTCGAGCGCTCCCGCGGCACCGGCGACATCGACCGCGGGGTCGCCTGGTGGAAGCAGGCCCTCCGTGAAGTGACCATCCGCCACTTCAGCCACGGTGAGGGTGACACGCTCGCCCTCCGCTACGACGACGCCGACGGCGAGCCGCAGGGATACGCGCTCTACCGCGTCGGCGAGGAGTGGGGCACGATCGTCGTCGACGACCTCGTCGCCACCACCCCGGAGGCCCGCTACGCCCTGTGGCGGCACCTCACCGGGATCAGCCTCACCACGAAGGTCACCTTCCACCAGGCTCCGACCGTCGAAGCCATCCAGTGGCGACTCGTCGACCGTCGCGCCGTCAAGACCACCGCGCGAGCCGACTCGCTCTGGCTCCGGATCGTCGACGTGCCGACCGTGCTCGGCGCGCGCCGGTTCACCGTCCCTGCGGCGTCCGATCCTCGCGAGCACCTGCTCGATGTCGAGGACGCCCTCGGACTCGCCGGCGGTCGGTTCGCGCTCCGCATCGACGAGCACGGTGCCGCGGTCGCGGAACGCATCGGCGACGTGCCGGAATCGACCGACGACGACGCTGTGCGCCTCACCATCAACGAGCTGTCGGCCGTCCTCCTCGGCGGCCCGCGCGTGTCGGCGCTCGCCGAAGCAGGGCTCATCACCGGGTCATCGGAGGCGGTACGAGCGCTCGACCTCGCCTTCGCGACGGAGCAGGCGCCCTTCCTGCGGACGCACTTCTAAGGGCTACCCGCCAAGGTGAGATAGCTCGGCCGATCGATCAGGGAGCGGTTGCGCCGAGGAGGATCGCCGCGGCCGGAAGGCCGAGCAGCACCATCCAGCCGGTGATGGCCGCACCGACGAGGCCGGTGAACAGGCAGAAGCCGCCGATGGTGGCCGCGAGGGTGCGGAACAGCTGGCGTTGCTCGGCCGGGATACTGCGGCGCAGGGTGCGGGGAAGTGCCGCGAGCTGCGGGCGTGGGGTGCGGGTGGAGCCGGTGGTGGCGGGGTGCTGCAGGGTCGTCATCGGAGTCGGGTGGTTCCTGGTCGGGTTCGGGCGGGAGGCGCGCTTCGGGAGCGGCTGATCGGCCGGATCCGGATCTGCATCTCGAAGTGCAGATTTGTTATACACCGTGGTAGACGTGCCTGCAACTCGTCGGCGGCGCACACGCTTGACGCCGCCCCACAGGCGCCCGATCCGCGCTCGCCGCGTCATGCCCACCAACTGTCGAGCCGTCGACCGGCTCCCGATCGATACCGTCGCTGCAGCATCGCGACGGCCATCGTCGCGACACACGGCCAGACAGGAGTATGCGTGGACACGATCCCGGACGCAATGACCACCGATGCGCGCGCGGAGGCACCGCCAGGGCGCCGTTCCAGGTCGCTCGGGCGGCGCTCGATCATGGCGATCGTCATCGCAGTGGTCGCCCAGCTGAGTGTGTTCGCGCTGGTGATCGTCGCCTGCACGGGTCAGGTCGGGGAGCCGCGGATTGATCGTGCTTCGACGGTGCCCGAGGCGCCGGTGATCGACCCGAGCGCTCCCCAGCGTGACGACGAACTTCCCACCCGAGACGAGGTGTTCGCCGTGGCTGCAGACCTCCTCGGGCAGATGGTCAACACGGCGACGGGTGGGCAGCCGTTCGCGTTCTCACCCCAGGCCTCGGAGGCGCCCTGCAGCAGCCTGGCGCCGTCCGGTCGGGCCACGAAGCTGGCGCGCATGGTCGTCGAGGTCGAGCTGCCGGTCGGAACGAGTCGCGCCGTGCTCGTCGACCTCATCAACGGGTACGCGCCGCCGCTCGAACTCGCGGCCGACTCGGACGAGTTCCGGTCGGAGCTGATCGTGCCCTCGTACGGCGAGCTGGAGCTGTCGACGCAGCTCCGCGACGACGCCATCATCTTCGAACGGGAGCTCCGACCCGATGCCGACGTGCTGCGGATCACGGTCGAGAACGGCTGCTTCCTCCCGCCGATAGAGTGACATCCGTCGAGCAGAGGGGAGTGTCGCATGAAGATCGTCGTCGCAGGAGGCAGCGGGATGGTCGGGCGACACGTCGTCGCGGTGGCCCAGGAGCGCGGACACCGGGTGGTCGTGCTGTCGCGTGCGACCGGCGTCGACCTCGCCACCGGAGTCGGGCTCGCGCAGCAGCTGGAGGCCGCGGACGTCGTCATCGATGTGACCTCGACGGCCACGCAGTCCGCCCAGCAGTCGCGCCAGTTCTTCGGGGCGGTCACCCGCAACCTGCTCGAGGCCGAGGGCGCCGCAGGCGTGCCCCACCACGTCGCGCTGTCGATCGTCGGAAGCGACAAGGCGCCCTTCGGCTACTACGCGGGCAAGGCGCTGCAGGACGAACTCGTCAGCACTGGGCGCATCCCGTGGACGATCCTCCGGGCGACGCAGTTCCACGAGTTCGCGCAGCAGATGGTCGAGCGGTTCCGCTTCGGGCCGGTCACGATGGTGCCGACGATGACCTCGCAGCCGATCGCCGCGCGCGAAGTCGCCGAGCGCCTGGTGGAGCTGGCGGAGGGCGAGCCGCAGGGGCGCCCGGCCGATCTCGCGGGCCCCGAGGAACTGCGGATGACCGCGATGGTCAAGGCCTACACTGCGGCCACGGGCATCCGCGGCCCGGTCGCGCAGATCCCGCTGCCCGGCGGCTTCGGCAAGGCGATGCGCGACGGCACGACCCTCGCCGGGCCAGATGCGCAGCGCGGCGTGCAGACGTTCGCGCAGTGGATCGACGGGCTCAGCGCCGCTCGCTGAGCGTCAGCTCCGGTGAGCCGCCCAGACGTCCTGGATGAGGCGAGGCGTGCGCCATTCGCCGATCCGCTGGAACCACATGGACGGTGGGTAGGCGAGCCGGACGACGAAGTAGTTCACGTACTCGATGACACCCAGGAGCCAGACGAACGGGATGCCGATGGCCGCGAAGGGGTGGACAGGGAACCAGACGATGATGCCGACGAGTCCCGCGAGCAGCAGGACCGCGTCGAGCACGCGGAAACCGCGGTAGGTGGCGGCTAGTCCAGGAGGCATGGTGCCCTGCTTGACCCACCGCCGGGCGAGCAGCCAGTAGACGCCGGCCTGCACGAGGATCACCAGCAGCGGTACGAGGGCCGACCAGAACGCGAGCGCATCGGTCGGCTGTTCGAGCAACGGGAGCGCCGAGACGAACGCGACCCAGATGAACACGAGGGCGGCGAACAGTTCGCCGAGTCCGAGGCTCAGGTACCGGCCCCGGAGGGCCGTGCGGCGATCGTCGGTCATCTCACCAGCCTAAACACGGTGTGCCGGGCCGGTCGAGTGTGCTCGACAGGCCTTCAGGCGTTTAGAACGTGACGGTCGGCAGCGTCATGATCTCGGCGCCGTCCTCGGTGATCGCGATGGTGTGCTCACTGTGGGCGGTGCGGCTGCCGGTCACGCTGCGGAGGGTCCAGCCGTCGGCGTCGGTGACGAGCTTGTCGGTGTCGGCCATGACCCACGGCTCGATCGCGAGGAGGAGGCCCGGGCGCAGCTTGTAGCCGCGGCCGGCGCGACCGTCGTTCGAGACGTGCGGGTCCTGGTGCATCGTCGTGCCGATGCCGTGGCCACCGAACTCCATGTTGACCGGGTAGCCGGCGCCACGCAGCACGGTGCCGATCGCGAAGGAGATGTCGCCGATCTTCGCACCCGGCTTGGCGGCGGCGATCCCGGCGGCGAGGGCCTCCTGGGTGGTCTCGATGAGCGCGAGGTCCTCGGGGGTCGCCGTGCCGACGACGAAGCTGATGGCCGAGTCGGCGGCGATCCCGTCGAGGAGGACGGCGAGGTCGAGGGTGAGAAGGTCGCCGTCGGCCAGCGTGTAGTCGCGGGGGAGGCCGTGGAGGACGGCGTCGTTGACGGCGGTGCAGATGTAGTGGCCGAAGGGTCCGCGACCGAAGGAGGGTGCGTAGTCGACGTAGCAGGAGACGGCGCCGGCCTCGAGGATCATCGCTTTGGCCCAGCGGTCGATCTCGAGGAGGTTGGTGCCGACCGTCACGCGGTGCTTGAGCGTGTGGAGGATGTTCGCGACGAGCTCGCCGGTGCGACGCGCCTTCGCGACCTCGGTGGGGGTGAAGATCTCGATCATGCGGGGCCCTTCCATCGGCGTGCTGCGTTCGTGGTGCGGTGGTGTTCGTGCCGCGAACGGCGCTCGACCAATAACTATACCGGTCAAACTATCCCGTACTACACTGGGCGCATGGTCCGCCTTCCGCTCACCCCCACCGATGTCGAACGCGGTCAGCGCCTCGGTGCGCTCCTGCGCGAGGCCAGAGGTGAGCGTTCGATGCTCGACATCGCGCTCGATGCCGGCCTCTCGCCGGAGACGCTGCGGAAGATCGAGTCGGGCCGGGTCGCGACGCCGGCGTTCTCGACCATCGCCGCCATCGCAGAGGTGCTCGGCCTCTCCCTCGACGAGGTCTGGGCGACGATCAGCCCGACCCGGCGGGACACTGCCCCGTCCGGCGAACGCCTGCGCGAGCGACTCGTCTCCTAGGTCTCCGGTCGCTCCCGTTCCCTGAGCTTGTCGAAGGGCCCACGCAATCCCGCGGCCGTATCCGCCCGACGTGCCACGGCGGTCCCTGAGCCTGTCGAAGGGCGCGGGAACCGGACGTCCGCGCGGCAGCAGGACGCTCGCAGCCCGTCTGTCCTGCTGCGGGGCGGTTCTCCTGCTGTCAGGAGGACGATCGCTACTGCGTGTCGCTCGTCGTCGGTTGGACCGGGCGGGTGAAGACGTTCTCGCTGATCTTCGTCCAGTCCTCGGCGGGGTCGAGCGCGGTGTCGACGACGGCGTCGGAGAGCACCGTGTACTCGTTCGTGCTGTCGCTCACGCCCACGCGGTCGCCGCCGCCGCAGGCACGGAAGGGCTGCGTCGCGGCGAACACGATGACGCAGATCCGCGGCTGACCGGATTCGGTGGCGGAGGCGAGGAAGACCTCGGAGTCCCCCTGGACGGCGACGAGCCTCGTCGAGTCGGGGTCGATGGTGAACGGATCACCGCTGTCGGCGCCGACCGAGCTCTCCGACAATCGGTCCTTCGCCTCCTGGTCGCGTTGCAGGTCCGCGTACGTCGTCTCCGTGCCGGCGCAGGCGCTCAGCCCGAGTGCCAGCGCCAGTGCTGTCAGCGTCGTTGCGATGCGTCGATGCATGTCGAGTCCCCCGAGGTCGATCACCGACAGCCTACGACCCCTGCCCCCGGAGCGCGGCTGCAGCACCGGAGGCTCCTCAGCCCCTGAGCTCGTCGAAGGGCCAGCGCACACGGACCCGAGCTGTGTAGCGTGTCCCGAATGACCGACCAGCAACCCGACCCCCGCACGACGTTCATCGAGGTCGACGGCGGTGCGTCGATCTTCGTCGAGGAGTCCGGCATCCCGGAGGGCGTCCCAGCGCTCTGGCTGCACGGCGGCCCGGGCGGGTCGCTCGGCTCCGGCTGGTATCGCTCGCACTTCGACCTGTCGCGGTACCGCCTCATCGGCATCGACCAGCGCGGAAGTGGCCGCAGCATCCCGAACATCGTGGACGCGCTCGAGCAGCTCGACGAGCACACGACCCAGCGCCTGATCGCCGACATCGAGGCGGTGCGAGTCGCCTCGGGTGTCGAGCGCTGGGTGGTCGCCGGGGTCTCGTGGGGAACGACCCTCGCGCTCGCCTACGCGCAAGAACATCCCGATCGGGTGATCGCGCTGGCGCTCGTCGCAGTGACGACCACGAGCCGCGACGAGGTCGACTGGATCACCGAGGGCGTCGGCCGCGTCTTCCCCGAGGAATGGGCGCGGTTCGAGGGTGACAGTGGTCGGCGGGACGGCGAGCGGGTCGTCGAGGCCTACGCGCGCCGCCTCCGAGAGGGCGACGCGGCGGACCGCACACACGCCGCGACCGCCTGGGACCGCTGGGAGAGCGCGCACGTGTCGCTCGACCACCCGGAGCGCGTCGGTCAGCTGTTCACCGACGCGATCGTGCGCGAGGCGTTCGCGACGCTCGTCACCCACTACTGGAGTCACGACGGTTTCCTCACTGGCGACCGGGCGGTGCTGTCGCGGATGGACCGTATCGCGCACCTCCCCGGCGCGCTGGTGCACGGCCGCCGAGACATCAGCGGACCGGCCGTGACCGCCTGGCGGCTCCACCAGCTCTGGCTGGCGAGTGAGCTGACGATCGTCGAGACCGAGGGCCACGGCGGCACCGAGGAGAGCGCCGTGCTCCGTGCGGCCCTGGACCGCTTCGCGGCGCCGGGTCCCTGAGCCTGTCGAACGGCCGCCCCATCGTGCGGCCGACAATCAGCCGTCAAAGGCCGAGAACGGCGCCACCTGCGCATCCTCGCTGAGGACATTGACGATCTCCGCCGCGCAGTGTTCGTCGGGTTGCCCCGCCTCGTGGTCGGAACTCCAGCCGACGACCACTCCTCGCTCGAACCGCACTGTCGCCTGGAAGCAGGTGTACACGGCCGGGTCGACTTCGGTGCCGGTGACGATGATCCACTGGAAACTGGCCTCGTCTCCGGCGTCGACCAGGTTGTAGATGACCGCTCCTCCGTCCTCCAGCCCGAGCGACGCCGGGTCATCGTCGCCATTCCAGTAGACGCTGGGGAAGCTGCCGTCGGTGCTGCGGAGCTCGGCGAGGAACAGGTCACGATCGGTCGCACGCGCGTCGGCCAGGGCTCTCATCAGCGGATCCTTGTGCTTCCAGATGGCGCGGGTGGCCGGTCCACCGACATCGACCGGTGCGTTGGTCTGCGCACACGAGCTGAGCGCCGCGATCGCCGCAACAGCGATGGCGACCCGCAGCGCGCGTCGAACCGCAGGGGTGGGCGAGCTTCGCGGGTACATGCGGGCAGCCTACGCAGGACCCGCCAGCCCATGCGACACTCGACCCATGGAACCCGAGGTCGTGATCCGCGTCGCAACGCCGGCCGATGCTGCCGGGCTCGCCGAGCTGAAGCTCATGATGTCGCCGCCCGCCGCCCCGCTCGCCGACTGGGAACGGGCGCTGTTCGCACATGACCTCGTCTCGTGGATCGCGGTCGACTCCGACTCCCGGGTGTGCCTGGTCGCCGAGGTCGACGATCAGCTCGTCGGGATGGCTTGGCTCGTCGTGTTCTCCCGCGCACCCAACATCGGGGCACTCCGCCGGCTGACGGGCGACGTGCAGAGTGTCTTCGTCCGCCCGGAGTTCCGTGGTCGTGGCATCGCGGGCCGTCTCGTCGACGGACTCCTCGACGCCGCCCGCGCTCGCGACATCGGACGGGTCTCCGTCAGCTCGAACGACGCGGGTGCGCCGGTCTACCGCCGTGCCGGGTTCGAGGAAGCGCCGCTGCTCCTCGAGTGGCGGGCGGACCCACCGGGCCACTGAACGACGAATCGCCCCGAGTGGTCGTACCAGGACCTCCTGGACGACCACTCGGGGCGATTCGCGATGCGGCGTGACTTACATGTCGCGGTAGCGCTTGGCCTCGGCGACGAGTTCGCGGAGCTTGTCGGCGTCGACGTCCGGGCCGTAGCCGGGGGTGTCGCGCTGGATGCGCCATCCTTCGGAGAGCGCGCCGATGTCGAGCGGCTCGAAGCCGAAGGAGTCGATGAGTGCGGCGACGGTGGCCTTCGCGTCGGCGTCGTCACCGGCGATGACGAGGGCCCGGCGGTTCGGGGTGCCGGACGGCTTGCCCTTGGTGGTGAGGTCGGCGGCGTAGATGTGGTTGAACGCCTTCACGACCTTCGACTCCGGCAGGTGCGCCTGCAGCATCTCGGCCGTGGTGGTGGTCTCCTCGTCGAGCTCGGCGATGTGGCCGTCGCGCTCGGGGTAGTAGTTGTTCGTGTCGATGACGACCTTGCCCGCGAGCGGTGCGACGGGGACGGTGTCGATCGCGTGCAGCGGGATGGTGACGATCACGATGTCCCCACGCTCGGCCGCGTCGAGGGCGGTGCCGGCGGTGGCGTGCTCGCCGAGCTCCGAGACGAGGTCGGTGAGCGTCTCCGGTCCGCGCGAGTTGGACACGATGACGTCGTGACCCTGCGCCACCGTGAGGCGTGCGAGCTGAGAGCCGATGTTTCCTGAACCGATGATTCCGATGGTTGTCATGTTCAGGGGAACGGTTCCGGCGGGGTCCTGCATTCCTGCCTGGCGTGGATCCGGAGCCGCCGTTCAGGTTCGAACGTTCGCCGTGGTCCTCCGAATGCCGTCCCTCGGTCGTGCACCATCCCGGTTCGCCGAGCTCGTCCGGGTGCGGCCTTCGACAGGCTCAGGCACCGGGGCTCGGCCGTGGTGACGCCCGCCTCACTCCACCGGCGGCAGCAGTTCGAACGTCAGCGGTTCGGTCGCGACCTCGTTCACCTGCAGCGCGATCCCGTGCGCACCCGGGTGGTAGCGGCGGGTGGTGATCGCTCGGAACGAGTGCTCGCGGGAGAGGAGGATGTGCTCGCCGGGAGCCAGTTCGGTCGTCGTCAGCTTGAACGTCTTCGTCGTCTGCGAGCCGTTCGCCTTCTGGTGGTGCACGACGTAGTCGATCGCCAAGCGGGCCGTGTCGGTACCGGTGTTGCGGACGGTCGCGACGAATCGGACCGTGCCGCCGAACGGGACGTGGGCGCTGTCGACCGCGAAGCCCTCGACCTCCGTCGTCGCCGCGCCGAAGCCGAGGGCCGCGAGGGCGCCCGGGTTGCCGCGCTTCACGAGGGTGCGCAGTGCGTGGCGGACGAGCGCCGGAGTATTGGCGTCGGGGTCGGCGAGCCAACGGGCGGCAGCTGCGACGACGAGGTCCGGGTCGTCGCGGCTGAGGTCGTTGAGGTGGTTGGCGACGGAGCGGCGCACGTACTCGCTCGGGTCGCGGTAGAGAGCGTCGAGGATCGGGACGGTGACGCCCGGGTTCGCGACGATCTCCCGAACGCGCACCGCCCACGGGAGGTAGGGACGGGTGCCCTCGCTAGCGAGGCGGCGGATGTGCTCGTTGTCGGAGAAGGTCCAGTCGAGGACGATGGCGAGCGCGCGGTCGAGGTCGTGGCGGAGCAGGGTGCGGATGGCGAACTCGGCGCTCAGGCGCTCGGTGAGTTCGGCGAGGAGTCGCATGGCGTCGTCGAAGGCGTCGGGGGTGCCCTCGTCGACCGCCCGGGCTGCGACGGCGCTCGTGACCGGCCAGATGAGCCAGCCGGTGAAGGCAGGGTTCGTCGCCTGGGCGGTACGGATGACGCCGGCGAGCGTCGTGTAGTCGCCGGGGACGTCCTCGAGCAGGGCGTCGCGCAAGAGGTTGGCGCGCTCGCGGAGGGCGAGGCCGTCGAGCCGCTCGGCCGCGCGGGCCGTGGCGTCGAACGGGTTGCCCGGCGCGGCCTCCTGGAGCGAGCGGGTGAGGGTGCGGGCGACGGCGGCGCCGAGGAGCTCGTCTGCGAAGGGCATACGGCGATCATGGCGTGTGCCGCTGACAGCTGTGCCCGTCGGGAAGAGTTCAGGTTGCTAGCGCTCGAGGCGAGGGGTGCTGATGTTCAGGCGGCGCGTCTCTCGCAGTGTGTCTTCGAGGACCGCTGAGGCTTCCGGTGTGTGCGGATCCGTGTGTGCTGCGAGGCTCCGGCTGGCCATCGGAATCAGCCTCGTCGCCCATGCGGAGGCCGTAGCGATCAGGCCAGGCAGCCGAAACGGCAGCGTCGCGTTGCGGTGCAATCGGAGGTCGACGCCTCGAGCCTCAAGAACGGGCAGCAGCTCACGGGTCGTCAGGAAAGCGTCGCGGAATGCTCGCCGGTCGCCCGTCATGTTCGCCAGCGACCCGCTCCGGATCGCCTGATCGAACATGCCGGCGTCGGCGATGAAGTGCAACCACAGCCACCCTCGCATGTCCTTTTCCCGCCGAACGGCGAGGCCAGCTCGCCGGAAGGCGAGGAGGACTTCCTCCTCCCTCCGGTTGGGCGAGACATCCGGCGTACCGATGATGACCGAGGGCAGCATTGCGCCACTCAGCACCCCGTCGTCCCCGAAGCCGCCGCCACTACCAGGGAACCCGAACACGACTTGCTCGGCCGGGAGCGGCGCGACTGCGGTCAGTGGCTCCTCCCAGACATTGCCGAACACCAACACTGTCGCGTCTCCGATGCGGGGAGCCAAGAACGCGGTCGCCGCCGCGAGACGATGGTGCCCGACGCTCAGCACGATCAGGTCGAATCCATCTGCCGGGTCGAGCGCCTCCCGAAACGGCGTCCGGAACGACTCACGAATCCGCCGGCCGAACGGTTTCCGGCGCGCATCGATCCAGTCCAGCTGCACCTCGTCGCCGTACTCCGCGGCGCGCCCCGGACGAACGTAGAACTCGACGTCGTGGCCGGCCGCCTGAAACACCCGACCGTACAGCGTGGCGATCACCCCTCGGCCGAACATCAAGATGCGCAACTGGTGCCTCTTCCGTAAAATGGAGCTTGTCTCCATTTGTGAGTATATATGGAGACGATCTCCAATTGTCAATGAGAGGTGTCGCCATGGCCGAGATCCGAGCGCTGAGAACGGACGCCCGCCGCAATCGGGACGCGATCGTGGCCGCAGCGCGTGATGTGTTCGACCGGGACGAGCAATTGCGCTTCGATGACTTCGCGGCGCGCGCCGGCGTGGGGGTCGGAACCCTCTACAGACACTTCCCTACCCGTGACGCGCTGGCCGCCGCAGTGTACGAGGGCGAGGTCGCCGCACTCTGCGACCAGGCCAACGACCCGTCGCGGTCTCCGGGGGTGAACCTCGACATGTTCCTCCGCGGATTCGTCGAGTACGTGCTCGCCCACACCGGTCTCGCCCGCGCCCTGGCAGCGACGACAGACCCTGCAGTACTGGCCGACGGCGGCATCGCAGTCGAACGTGCCGTCGCCGACCTCCTGGAGCGAGCGGCCGCCGATGGCGCCATCCGCCCCGGCACGCCTGTCGGAGCGGTCATGATCGTGCTCCACGGCATCTCGTCTACGATCGATCGTCCCCTCTGGGCGTCAGAGGCGCGCGCAGCCGTCGAACTCCTGCTCGCCGGACTCCGAGAACACTGATCGCCGCATCGCAGAGGGGGCGAACTTCACCTTTCCAGGCGACTCAACGTGCGCGGGCGTCGCCACCTGTGTTGAGTCGCCCGGAACTGTTCCAATCTCGCCCGCTTTCCGACACATCCGGGCACCTCAGCGCGACGGCACGTTCCGCCTCCGTTCACCCGGTCGCGATAGCCTGGCGCGCATGACTGCATCGCTGACTGCCCTGGCCGAAGAACTCACGCGTCGTGGCCTCATCGCCTCGCCGGAGATCGAGGACACCTTCGTCTACGGGCTCGCCCGCTTCGACGCGATCGACGCCGAGGTCATGCTCAACGTCGACCCCGAGCCCGAGGAGCAGGAGGGCGAGCCGGAGCCGGCGGCGCTCGCCGACTTGGCGCAGCGGGTCCTGTCGACGCCCACGGCGGAGTGGAAGGTGCTGCTCGACCGGGTGGCGTCGGAGATCGAGGAGGCCGTCGAGTCGGACGAGGTCATCGAGACCGCCGATCTCCGTGACGATCTCGTGCTGCGCTCGGTGATCGTCTTCATCGACGCCGTGCTGCTCTCGTTCGACGCGCCGAAGCAGTTCCCCGACAGCTCGGTGCTCGTGCAGCTCGACGCCGATCTCGCGTTCGAGGCTGTCGAGGTCGAGCCCGACGAGGACGACGAAGAGGGTGTCGAGTCGATCAAGTTCTCGACTGTCGAGGAGCTCGTACGCCGCCTCTCGATGTGAGTGTGGTGTGGGAGTGGCGGTATTGACCGCGAGTCGACCCGTCAGTTGCGACGTTCCCGCCTCCTGAGGCCGGTGCCGTCGCCTTCGTGACGAGTTGTGTCATCGGACGCTGGCCAGGAGCCGCCCACACCGCCGACACTGTCCGCATGACTCTCCTCACGAACGACCTGGCCCCCGTCCCCTCCGTCTCCGCAACCGAGCGCGCAGACCGCCTCGCCGCCGCTGGCGCCTCCTGGTCTGAGCGGATCGCTTCCGCGCCATCGAGTGCGGCGCTCACCTACCGCGTCTCCGGCTCCGGCGAGGGCTCGGTCGCGAGTGCGATCACCGCGGGCAAGCATCGCTTTCTCGTCGACGAGCCGGCCGCACTGGCCGGGGACGATGTAGCCGCCAGCCCGGTGGAGTTCGCGCTCGGGGCGCTCATCTCCTGCCAGATCGTCGTCTACCGGCTGTATGCGAGCGCGCTGGGCATCCAGGTCGACGACATCAGTGTCGATGCGGAGGGCGACCTCGACGTGCGCAACCTCTTCGGCATCACTGACGAGGTTCGCGCGGGGTTCTCGACGATCCGGCTGAACATCAGCATCAGCGGCCCCGAGACCGAGGACCGGTACCAGGAGCTGCGCGCCGCGGTCGATGCGCACTGCCCGGTGCTCGACCTGTTCCAGAACCCGACGCCGGTGGAGATCAGCGTCTCGAAGGAATGAGGAACCCTGGGTCCACGCGCTGCATCTACCCTCTCGAGTCGCTCTTCGGCGCTCCGGCGGGACCACGAGGCCGCTGCGGCTATGGAAGCCCAGTCGTATCCCCTCATGCTCGCGTGGAGGCCGGCCGCCCCGAGCTCTGTCATCGCTGCGACAGGAGCGTTCAAGTGGTCGGCCAGGGGTTCCTCAGTCCGCGGTGCGCCATCGCATAGCAAGCCGCCGACGAATCAGGCCCCGACACCACCCGGGTTGATTTGAACCCACGCCGCCACGATGCCGACGATAGACAAGAGAAGCGACGGCACTATTCGTCCTAAGATCGCCGCGCCGTCTGCTCGTTCAAAGCGCAGCGCCCTTTTTGCCTTTTTCTTCTTTTTGATCTTGCCGGCCAGTGCTGCGAGGTACCGCCACCAATCAACCATCGTCACCGCGAGGAAGCACGCAAGCGCGAGTGAGGCGATTGCCGCAAGGAACAGCTGCAGGGCCGCCCGGATACCTGCCCCGCCGATCGCATCAAGGACCACAGTGCCCCACTGGCTCGGAACTGCGGTATCCGTGGCTACCGCGACTGCGTCGCGAAGGGATGCGAGCGTCCAACCGTCGATAACCGCGGTGTTGATCCCTAGCCAGATGGCGACGAAGGCGGCAGCGGCAAGAGCGGCCTGGATCGCGACCAGGGTTGCGCCCGGGCTCCACACCTGTCGGGCGACCGACCAGCCAGTCGTGCCGAGGAAGCTACCGAAGGCGACCCCAAAGATGATTGATGCCCCGAGAAAGGCGTAGTCGTTCCAGCGGACGAAGAAGAGTGAGGCCGCCGCAGCAACTAGCAGTGTGATGGCCGGTGCAACCCACCAGTTCTCGTCCGAAGCCTGCGCTGTCCCCCCGTTGGATGTGTGATTGGTGACGTTGGTCGTCGACGTGACCTTCGTGGTCTTCTTCTTGACATTCTTGGTGTTCTTAATCTCAGCGCGGACATCGCCGTCGCGTACGTTGCCGACAGCGATCGAGCCAGTCGTCGCAGTCGCCGCTGTGCCATTTGTCGGAGTCGGGCCATTTGCCGATAGGGCAGCGGTCGGTGCCGTCGGTCCGGAGCGGCGTTGGCGAATGAAGGCGGCAAGCCACACGAGCCCTCCTGAGACCAGCGTTGCAACGACTCCGCTCAGAATGCCGGCACCGGTAGTCGCCCAAAAAGCCTCTGATGTCATGTCCCAGTCCCCGGTGGTGGAACTGCGCGCTAAGCATGTCGTCAAGCCCGCAGCTGTCGATTAAGTGAGTTGTTTGCCTAATTTTGGCTTGACGGAGATCCTAACGCACTGTCATCGCGTCGGGCGGCGGGTCGTGGGTCGCCCTTGAGGAGCGGGGGTTCGCCGCGAAGGGAGAGCAGTGGTTATGTCGGGAACGAGGCAGGCGAGCTTTGACGCGGTGAACTGAGGCGGAATGTGTGACTGTCCGACGCCCTACTTGTTCTCCGTCACCCCGTCGGCACCCGACGCGGAGCACGAGACCGTCGCGTACGCGCCCGTCGACGTCTGCTCGGCGACGACGTCGCCGTCGACGGTGATCTTGCAGCTCACGGACCCGGTGTCCTCCGCGCCGTTCTGCGCCTGGAGGGAGTAGGAGGCGAAGTCGTACTGCTCGCCGGCCTTGACGGTCAGCTCTTTGATGAAGGGGAGTGCCTGACCGGAGGACTGCTCGGTGCTGCTGCTGCCGGCCGAGTACGTGGAGTAGGTGATGGAGGCGTCGGTGGCGGTGCCGTTGACCTCGTAGACGACGGAGATCTCCTTGTTGGCTGCCTCGGAGGACTTCGCTTCGGCGGTCTTCACGGCGTCGCCGATGAGCCCGGCGAACCCGGCCGTGTACGTGATCGCGAGGATGATGCTCAGGACGATCGCGATGGCCGAGACGATCGTGCCGGCGACAGCGAAGCCCTTCTTCCGGTTCTTCAGACACAGCGCGATGATGCCAAGGACGAGGCCGACCAGACCGACGAACCCGGCGACGTAGTTCAAGATCGGGATGAACGCACCGATGAGCGCGAACCCACCGACGATGAGGGCGGCGATGCCGAGTCCGTTGCCGCGCTTGCCGGTCTTCACCGGAGCCGGGCCGGGCACCGGCAGCGGGTAGGGCTGGTTCTGGGCGGGCGGCTGGTTTGAAGTGGACATGCGCGTGGTGCCTCTCTGCTGCGTTGGTTCCACCGTACCGAGGTCGACGCTCTGGATCACTGCCGTCTTCTGTTCGTGGTCCAAGCCGATAGCGAAGGGGCGGGGCGTGTCAGCCCCGCCCCTTCGCTTGATGACGCCGGTCGCTACCGGCTCGCGTCGCGGACGAGCGCCGTGTCGACGAACTGCTCGAAGCGCACGATGAGCCCGCCGCGGACGGCGAAGTGGTGGGCCACCCGGGCGCTGAGTTCTTTGCCCGTGCCGCGGTGCGTCGCCGTGTACCGCGCGAGCACCACGACGTTCTCGCCGTCGACCACGTAGGTGTCGTCGTGCGCGGTCCAGTCGGCCCAGTCCGCACCGAGTCGTTCCATCACGTTGCTCGTGACGCCCTCCGGCGTCCGGTACGTGCCGGCGAGGGGGAAGCCGGCCATCTCGGTCCACTCGACGTCGGGGGCGAGGGTCGAGCGCAGTGCGTCGAGGTCGCCGGCGGCGGACGCGAGGTACTGGCTCCGCACGACGTCCCGAGGTGCCGAGGACGGCTCGGTCGTCGTGGTCTCGTTCAGCCCCATGTCATCTCACCCTTCGCGACCTTCGGCCCGATCTGGGCGGCGATGAGCATGCCCGAGGACGGGTACTGCTCGACGAGCGCCTGCGTCGCGGCAGCACCATCGGCGGACGCTGCGACGATCGTCTCGAACGCCTGCAGGTACGAGCGCGTGTAGTCGATGGCGGTCGCGTCGTTCGCGGTGTCGGGGAGGCGATGGCCGGCGATCACGAGCTGCGGGTCGAGGGCCTGCATCTCGTCGAGGAGCTCGATCCAGGCTGCGCGGAGTTCCGGCGTCGCCGTGTCTGCGGTCCACACGTGCTCCTGCTGGAAGAGGAGGACGCCACCGAGGATGGCGCGGTGCTCCGCGTTCCAGAGGTACTGGCGGTCCGGGAGGGCGGCTGAAGCGCCCTTGAGCTCGAGGCGCTGGCTGTCGACGACGAGTGCGTCGCCGCTGAGCGGGGTGAGGGGGACGAGTCGCGTGGGCAGGTTCGCGCCGAGCGAGGCCCAGGCGGTCAGTTTGCCGTCGAACGACGCGTTGATGTGCTCGATGACGATGGGGGTGGCGACGAGTGCTGCGTCAGGGAAGGCGTCTGCGACGACTTCGAGGCCGAAGTAGAAGTCGGGGTCGGCGTGGCTGACGAACACCGTGGTGAGCGTCTTGCCGGAGTCGAGGATGGCCGCGACGAGGCGGTGGCCGTCGGCACGGGTGAAGCCGGCGTCGACGAGGAGCGCCTCGGTTTCGCCGGTCACGAGGACGGCGGACTTGTTCTTCGAACCGGCGGGGAAGTCGAGGTCGAAGACGTCGAAGTTGAGCGTCATGGTGGTGGATCCTTCGGTTGGACGAGGCTCGGTGCGCCCGAGTCGATGCTGCGGTGCGTCGTACATGAAGGTGCAACAAAAGCTGACTCGTCAGCTATTCCCGATCCTTGGACATAGATCTCCCGACCGATCGGCGGCCTGTCCCCGGCGTCTACTGTGGAGACGTGACGACTGAGAACGAGTTCGCTTCGGCGAAGGAGGCGGCGAGTGATGCGCGCATCCTGGCGTTCGGTCGTCTACTGGGCGCGGCGAACGGGCTCGAGTATCTGCTCGGCAAGGAGCTCGAGGAGCAGACCGGCCTCAGCCATTCGCTGTTCGAACTGTTGCTGATCGTCGGTCGTGCCGGCGCTGGCGGGCTGTCGGTGCGGGACATCGCACAGGCGAAGGTCGTGACGTCCGGTGGGGCGACGCGGCTCGTGCATCGCGCCGTCGAGCAGGGGCTGGTGAGTCGCCGGGCATCTGTCGAGGATGGCCGGGTTCAGCTCATCGAGTTGACGGCGGAGGGTGAGCGGGCGGTCGTCGAGGCTGCTGGTCTGCATGCGCGGAACATCGAGCGCCTGATGCTGTCCGTCCTGCCGGCTGAGAACCGCGCGGTCTTCGAGGAGTCGGTGAAGACGTTGAGCAAGCACGCCTCGGGGGCACTGCCGGTGATGCCGTAGGGCGCGTCGGCTCGTGTTCGACCCGTCGGTTTCGGTGCCTGCCCTCTGGCTCGCCGAGCACCCGCTTGGTTAGGCTCGCCGCATGAGCAACGATGTCCCTCTCGTCCCGGGCGAAGACGCCTTCCCGCTCCACATCTTCGACGCCCTCGGTTTGGACCCGGTGGTGTTCAAGGACCGCATCGGTGGGTCGGTGATGGTGATCGAGAAGCGTCCCGAGAACGGGCCGGTGACCATCCTCACCTCAGGGGTGTCACGGCTCGCGACCGACTCCGGCGAGAGGATCGAGCTCGCGGTGGAGGTCGTCGACGGTCAGCAGGGTGCCGCGATGGTCGCGCTGCGCATCGTGATCAACGAGATCGCGACCAACCGCCGGGTACCACCGGTGCTCGCGCCGTGGCGTAACGGGACGCCGTTCCTCAACGGGACGGCGATCTCGGCGCTCCTGGTGACCCCTTCGCGCTGGGGAGCGTCGTTCGACGAGATCCGGAACGAGGCCGGCCAGGTGGTCGGGCACGTGCGGACGCTGCGGCTGCTCACGGACGGCGAGGCCGCGGTCGCGGGGGAGCGTGGTTGGGATGCACTCGTTGCCGAGGTGGGGTCGGTGGATGCGTTGTTGGATGTTGAGCGAGCGGAGCAGTTCGGCAATCCGGGCGTGCAATAGCTCACCGCTCGCATCGATTGCCGCTGGTAGATTGACCGAATGGCGGACCCTTCACTGCGCGACGAGCTCGCCGACTTCGTGGCCGAACGTGATTGGGCACAGTTCCACACGCCGGAGAACCTTGCGAAGAGCATCTCCATCGAGGCAGCCGAGCTCCTCGAGTGCTTCCAGTGGGGACCGGATGCCGACACCGGTCGCGTGCGCGACGAATTGGCTGATGTCCTCACCTACTGCTTGTTGTTGACGGATCGGCTCGGTCTCGATGCTGAGACCATTGTCCGCGACAAGCTCGCACGGACGCGGGAGAAGTACCCGGTGGAGAAAGCGCGGGGGCGGTCTGCGAAGTATGACGAACTTTGAGATCAAGAGTCTCGACTTCACATCTACCGAGGTAAAGCTCTGGGCGGCGGGCGATCGGCGGTTCAGCGATTGGCCTGTCGTGTATCTGTTGGATGGGCCGATCGGATCCTCCAAGGTTCCTTCGGCCTCGCGACGGAGGCGGGTCGGAGTCGCCGCCGAGCGTGATGTCTATGTCGGTGAGTCGCTCAACGTCGCTGCGCGTATGCGTCAGCACCTCGAGTCCACAGCGAAGGAACATCTCACCGGCCTTCGGGTGATCGTGGATGAGACCTTCAACAAGTCGGTCTGTCTCGATCTCGAATCCTTCCTGATCCGCATGCTCGCCGGGGACGGCGCCTACCAGGTGCTCAATCGCAACGACGGCATCGTCGACGCCAACTATTTCGATCGCGACCGCTACCGCGAGTCCTTCGAGGACGTCTTCGATCGACTCAGGGCGGATGGTGTCTTCACCCGATCCCTTCCCGAGATCGAGAACAGCGACCTCTTCAAGCTGTCGCCATTCAAAGCGCTCACACCTGATCAGACCATCGCCGTCGAAGGCGTGCTCGAGGGGCTCTTCGAAGACCTCACCCGGTCGCAACGAAGTACGACCGTCGTTCAGGGCGATCCCGGAACCGGCAAGACGGTCGTCGCTATCTACCTGCTGAAACTGATTGCTGACATCCGAGGCTCAGCTGCCCTCGACGAACCTGACGATGACACGCTCTTCTCGTCGTTCTTCACCGAGCGTCACCGTGAGCTGCTGCAGGGTTTCAAGGTCGGGATCGTCGTCCCGCAGCAGTCATTGCGCGCTTCGATCAAGCAGGTGTTCCGCAAGACGCCGGGCCTGCACCCGGACATGGTGATGACCGCGTTCGATGTCGGGGCATCCGACGAGGAATTCGATCTCCTCGTCGTCGATGAGGCGCACCGGCTCAATCGGCGTGCGAACCAACCATCCGCGGCACAGAACAAACAGTTCCGCGAAATCACGACCACATTGTTCGGCGCGGACGACAAGTCGAAGACGCAGCTCGACTGGATCATCGCGAAAAGCGCGCACCAGATCTTCCTGCTCGACGCCGGACAGAGTGTCCGTCCCGCGGACGTTCCCGCTGAGGACCTGCACCAGCTGGTCGCCAGAGCGCAGTCTGCTGATCGATACGCCGGCCTCGCCTCGCAGATGCGCGTGCGCGCGGGGTCGGGTTACGTGGACTACGTCCGGAACATCCTCGGAAACCAGGTGGAGATCGAGCTGGCGCCGGACTTCGGCGAGTACGACCTCAGGTTGTTCGACGACCTCGCTGAGATGCGGGAGGAGATCCGCAAGCGGGACGCCGAGTTCGGGCTCGCGCGAATGGTCGCGGGCTACGCATGGGAGTGGAAGACGAAGAACGACAAGGAGGCGTTCGACATCGTGATCGGTGACGTCTCCATGCGCTGGAACGGAACGCAGACCGACTGGATCGCGTCATCGAAGGCCCTCGAGGAAGTCGGCTCGATCCACACCGTTCAGGGATACGACCTGAACTACGCAGGAGTGATCATCGGACCAGACCTGCGGTACGACGCTGAGACGAACCGCATCGTCTTCCACCGAGAGTCCTACTTCGACAAGAAGGGCAAGGAGAACAACCCGGCTCTCGGCCTGACCTACTCAGACGACGATCTCCTGCGCTACGTCACGAACATCTACACGGTGTTGCTCACGCGCGGCATCCGGGGGACGTATGTGTATGCAAGCGATCCGAGCATTCGACATTACCTACGTCGACGGATGAGCTCGCACCGCCAGTTCAGACCAGAACAGTGACCCGAGTTTCGCCTAGTCGTGAGCTTTAGAAATTGAGTACTTAGGGCGAGTCTTCTACTTAGGGGGAAATAAAGAACTTCTTGCTGTCACTAGAGCTCTACTCTGTGAATTGATGCCAGCAGGGCGAGCGGGAATGACATGTCAGCGAAGTGCGAGTGCGTGTATCGATTCCACCGCGTGGGATGCATCGGCCTTTCGCTGACAGTCCAGGTAGAGATTTTCCGAGCACGTATTTCCGTGAACAACCAGTTCAGCTGTTCTCGAAAATGGGCTCGGGCCACGCCCGACGGCTCTTGCACCCCGTAGGCGAGGAGTACAGCGTCGCAGGAGAGGAGTGCTGCCGACAAGGGTGGTCGCGCTGCCAGCCAGCCCGCAGGATTGGAGCCTTCTTCAGAGATGCCGCCACTGCGATAAGTCGGAATAGCGAAGAGGTTGGCAGTTGAGACCCTGCGAACGGACAGCAGCGAGGCCAGTACGGACACTCGAGCGCGCGTCCGATCACCTGAGGTGGTGAGCGGTGGATTCGATAGGACCACAAGCAGGTCAGCATGCTTGCCTGGGCGGCCTGGTCGGGGGGGCCGAGACTCGGCGGGAAAGAGCACACTCAAACCTATAGGACCACTCAGGTCCGCCGAACGGCGCCCCCGGGCGTCCGACGCACGGCAGGGCCATCCAGTGGGACCGCGTCGCAGGTGCCATCTGTGGCCTTCAAGAGGCAATATGCGGACATGAGCGGGAGAACCAGGGTAGGTTGATGCACTGAACCGTAGTGACAGGGGTAGCTGTGAGCGCACGAAGTATTCATCCGTTTCCGGCTCGTATGGCTCCGGACATAGCTCTGGACGCCATCCCAGAGAATTCGGGTGGTCGACAACTGGTGGTGATTGATCCGATGTGCGGCTCGGGGACGGTACTGGCGGCCGCAGCCCAGCGCGGCCAACATGCGCTCGGCATCGACATCGATCCGCTGGCCGTGATGATGTCAACAGTCGCGACGGCACGGGCGGACTTCGCTACTTTAGGTGGCATCGCGGCTGACATAGCTAAATCTGCCAAGTCCAAGCATGCCTCCCCGCCCTGGTCCGACGAGGAGACTGATAGGTTTGCCGACTATTGGTTCGGAGCCTCGCAGCGACACCAGCTCATAAAACTAGCGGCCTGCATAGCTGAGATACCCGATGACATTCAACGGACGACACTCATGGTTGCGCTGAGTCGGACAATAGTAACTAAGTCACCCCAGGCTTCACTTGCAGCGGATGCGGCCCACAGCAGACCTCACCGAGTTATCAGCGACTCGGATTTCGATGTCTTCGACGGATTCGAAAAGTCCGCAAGAAATCTGTCTCGGCTCCTGGGTCTTCGCCAACACAGCGGAACTGCGACGGTAAGGCTGGGGGATTCACGAACCCTTGGAGGTATCGAGGATGGGTCTGCTGACATGGCCGTCACTTCGCCTCCCTACTTGAACGCGTTGGACTATCTGCGAGGACACAAACTAGCCCTAATATGGTTCGGGTATTCGATACCGACTCTGAGAGAAATACGAAGAGACAGTATCGGTGCCGAACGAGGGCTTGACACCCTGCCGGATTCTCGTGCGACCGAGCTGTGCGCAATGATAGAGCAATCGGTCACCGAGCCTGATGTACTACCTAAACGAACCTTGTTGCGCTTCGCCCACGATATGGTTCAGTTTTCGGACCAGCTGCGTCGAGTTTTGCGGAAAGATGGTACCGCGATCGTAGTGGTGGGAAATTCCACTCTGAAGGGTAACTACATTCGCAACGATCTGATCACTCAGCGAGCGCTTGAAAGCTCCGGTTTCCAGCTCGTTACTCGTAGTGAGCGTGAAATTCCCCCGCAGAACAGATACATGGCGACGAAGTCCAGCGATGCTTCTTCGGCTGTATCGAAACGGATGCGATTCGAAGTGGTTCTAAACATGCGGGGAGAATCTAGTGAATGAACTTGTAGGCTTTAGGCCTCATGCGCGGCTTCTCACAATGCTTGGCGAGCAGCTCATTAAGAACGACCGGATAGCGCTAGTCGAACTTGTGAAGAATTCCTATGACGCAGACGCGACAGTAGTAGAAGTCGATTTTCAAGGCTTCGAACCTGACGGGTCAGCGAACGGAACTTCGAGCATTGTAATCACTGACAACGGTGTGGGGATGACGGAACAGGTAGTACGGGGAGCCTGGATGAATCCTGCTACACCGTCGAAGCAAATCCGTAAGCGCACCGAAGGCACGACCGAACTCGGGCGTGTCATGCAAGGCGAGAAGGGTATCGGACGGTTTGCCTCCTTCAAGCTGGGAAGCATCGTTCTTGTGACAAGTCGGGCTATTGGCGAGTCGGAAGAAGTTAGCCTACTCGTCGATTTGACCAGCCTGGACGAAGGGCCGGACCACAGCGGCGCTGGCGTCGCTTACTTGGATGAACTCGCAGGCAGTCTCGACGTCGAAAAGCCTCGCGTTTTCACGGGGGACCGTGTCGGCAGCAAGGCTTCTGGACACGGCACACGGATCGAGATCTCGGCGTTGCGATCGAACTGGGGTACGCGGGACTTCGAGGAAGCATTCGCCGACATGGAGCGGATGCAGCCACTCATGTGGGCGCCAGGGGAAGACTCGCCCGTCCCGCACCAGCAGAGGAAACTGGAGACGTCCAACGAGTTTGAAGTCCGATTCCTCGTGGACGGCGTGGATCAGCAACTGACTGGCAAACGCGCGCTCGACCTCTCAAATTTGTTCGAACGCGCCGTGCTGCGCGTCACGGAGGGAAGATTCGACCAGACGGACCGTGTCTTCCATTTCAATGTGAACGACCGCAGAGTTGAACTGCCCATTGACTCGGGAGAAGTTCGCGGCCTCCGGCCCTTCAGGGATCGATTCGCAGATAGCGGCGAGTCGCCGAGCATAAGCTGCGGATCCTTCAATTTTGAGTTTTATGTGTTCGATTTCTCCTCTGCGGCTCCCGGCCCACATCAATTGGACCGTGAGGACAAGAGCGTCTTGAAAGGTCACCGTATTTATCTCTATCGAGATGGTATACGCGTGTACCCCTATGGAGACCCCGAAGATGACTGGCTTCAGATTGATAGAATTCGCGGAACCCAATCAGCAAGGTCGATGTTCAGCAATGATCAGACGGTCGGGTATGTAACAATCACTCAGTCAGCCAACCCGAATCTTCAGGACAAGACGAACCGTGAGGGCTTGATCGACGCCGGTAGAGCCAGCGGTGACCTCGTGGCACTAATTCAGACGGTGCTAGCTTTTCTCCGGGCAAAGCCGTACGAGCAGTATGCGGCGGCGAACCGCCGATTGCGAGAGCGGGCGCTCAGGGGAACTCATCTTGTAGATCGCGACCTTGCGGAGCTCATGGAGGAGCGGGCGCTGCCGAGCACGGTGCGGCGGGGTCTTACGCGTATTGGTGAAGCCATCGCTTCGGAGAGGGAGCTTTCGAAGCTTCAACTCGAACGAACTCAAGACCTTGCGGGTGTTGGGCTCTCCGTCGAGTCTGCCTCTCACGATCTGATAGCCGCCGGCACCGAGTCGCTACGTCTGGCGCGACGGATCCTTCGTCAACTTCGCGAACTTGGTCTCGGAGGAGACGCCGTATACGCCGAAATGGGAAGCCTGGTCCAGCGGCTAGAGTTTGTGGACTCTAGATTCCAGGACGTGCAAGGGCTGTTCGTTTCCACGAGACAGAAGCGAGCTTCACTTGATGTATTTATGTACATCCGTCGCGTGCGATCAATGTATTCAGCTCTTCATCGAGATCAAAACATTACGTTTGAAATCGACGATAGTAGCGCATTCCGCGCGACTTCAACCGAGGCAGCCGTATTGCAGTGTTTCATAAATCTTGTTGACAATGCGACATATTGGCTCATGCATGCCAGTGCTGGTTCTCGGATCATTCGGGTGTTCGCCAGTTCGGCGAACACTATACAAGTCTCTGACAGTGGACCGGGTATCTCGCCGTCGGATGAAGACTATATATTTGAGCCCTTTTACTCCGGAAAGGGAGATAATGGTAAGGGTCTGGGCCTTTACATCGCACGGGAAGTCGGGTTGCGCAACGGCTTTTCAGTAGACGTATCGGATGAAAAGAGCTCGCGGTCGTTGGCGGGGGCCAACTTCTCCATTGTTTTCGAGAGTACGGGGGAATAGTGTCTATACTGAATGGTCCGGTCGCGTTCATTGACGATGAGGTCAATCTTCCTGACAAGGCTGCGTATCGCATGAAAGTTGCCTTAGCGGCCCATGGCCGCCCCGTTGCGGCCTTCGATTCGATACCAGATGTCTCCTATATCGAGCATTGGCGGTCGCTGTCTTTCTTGGTACTTGATTGGGATCTCAGTCCGGGCTCGTTCGGGGGTCTAGGTGGATCCACGCTCGGTGCATATGCGCGCACGTCCCTCTTCGATTTCTTGGCTGAGTTCATGAGTGAGGTTTTCTGTCCCGTCTTCATAGTGAGTGCGGAGGATACCGACGATATTGAACGACAGCTTCGCGAAAACCTTCGCTTCGGCCCGTCTGGTGGTCTTGACACGCGGATCCGTGTTTTTGGTAAGTCGGCGGTGGTTGATGATTTGTTGAATCACTTGGAATCTTGGGTCGACTCGAATCTTGCACTTTCTGTTCTCAAGGTTTGGGAACAGCAGTATGAGATTGCGATTAATCGCCTCTTTACTGACTTCAATGAGTTGGACTCAAATTGGCCGACTTATGTGTGGCGCAACGCGCTTCAGGATCACGTGGAGCCCTCGTTCGAGTTGGCTGCAACACTGACGGCCAACTTGCTGCATCGGATCGACGTCATGAAATTTGATGCGGAGTCGATTGGAGGCGACCTCGAGACGGGTTTGTCGACATCGTCGATGCGTCGGGTATTCAACGGTCGAACTGTCATTCCCCAATCTAGACTGCATGCCGATGTCATCATGCCGGGCGACCTATTCTCTGATGCCGATAACGTCGACGTTGTTTGGCTAAATCTGACACCCGCATGTCAGACTGTTGTGGGTCGGTCAGGAGAAGATGTGATAACTCGCCTTTATGCCGTCCCTGGAACTCGTCTGGAGCCGCCACAGAGTAAGAACAAGTTCTCCGATATGACCAGGGAATCACCGAATAGCATCGTCTTCCATGCGCTGCACGAGGATAGTGCTTATCGCTTCGACTTGAAGTCGGCGGCATTCTTGACATGGAGCGAGGTGTCCGATCGGAGAGTGGGGCGGCTGCTGGCACCCTACATTACGCGGGCGCAGCAACTGAACTCACTGTTCATGCAAATTGAAGGGGTCCCAAGGGCGACGTTTGAGTTGCTATATAAGGAGGACCAGCAGGAGTAGCTGCATCTTTGCGCAAACTGGTCGGTCTGCGGTGGGATCACTCATAGTGTTTGCGATTGCTCCTGTTATTTTCGGGAATTATGTCGCCTTATCGGAGCTAGGGGTGGGCCCACCGGGTTCGAGCACGCGTTGCGGTATCTGCTCATTTTCGCCGCGCTGAAGAGTGGCGTGATCTTGCTTCATCTCCTCGCTTGTGTCCGTTATCCCTGGTCCGTCCTGCGCATTTGCCGTGTCAGGTTTCTTTGATATACCGTTCGCGAAGCGCGCCCCGTCCTGGGCGGCACTTTCTGAGTAGATGACATCAAACCGACCGTTGCGCGGCATGATGACCACTATGTCCAGTGTTCCCATGAGCTGTAGGAGTTCTCCGTCGGGACGACCCGGCAAGAGGACGACTGGGCTGACAGAGAGGCCGGCCCTGCGCGCGATGTGCGCGTAGTCGAGCACTTGACCTATCGCGGTCCTCACGTATGCGCGGCCGGAAGACTTCTTTGCCTCGACGATCCAGCCATTCGACTCGACGTAGAGGTCAGGCTCGATCGTGGACGATTCCGTGGGAAGCCTAAGCCGTTTGATTACGTGTCCTTGACTCTTGAGCCAACGACCGAAGTCGGCCTGCAGCTCGAATTCAACCCGCGAAACCACTCGTTCTCCGGTGGTGACCAGCTCATCTTGGGCGACGACGGTGTCGGAGTGCCTTGGCTCCGTCCAATCGGTGATCATGGGACTTGCCGAGCGCTCACCGCCATACGGAGGGAGGAGCGTGGTGTCGGCATCGATGGGCACGAGGTTGAAGATGATTCCCAGCCGCTGAGCGCCCTTCGCGTCGGGGATGCTTTCTGTTCGATAGACGGGCTCACCCGTTGTGAACGCGCCGACGTAGGTTGCCATCGTCCCGCTCGTCCGAAACAAACGGATTGTCTTGCCATCGGCAGCTGCATCACGCAGAGCTTTGTTCCCGCGGAGAAACTCGTGGTGGCCTTCTTGCCCCTCGCCCGTGTACGAATAGGAGCCGTCCTCCCGGAGCCCCTCGAACCGGTCGTAGCCGAACTTCGCGCCCTCCTTTGGGTCGGTGAAGATCAGAATGGCGGGGATGCTCTTCGGAGTCGAGATTCCGCCCTGCTGCTGACCACGAAAGGCATCATGGATCTCGCGGCGACGGACAATGTCGCCAATCTCGAGCGTCCACTGACGTTCCTTGCTGGCCTCGCTTGCGGGAAAATGTGAACGCACTGCGTCCGCTTGCTCCTCGCTGAGCTCCCAGCGCGTCGTCCCGGTTGGAAGCGTGCCGTACAGCTCCCGGAGGGCGTTGCGAATGCGTTTCTGATCCACCTGGAGCTCGAGGGAGAGGCTTGCAGGTGTGATGAGCGGCATGAGCCGACACTAGCGGCCAGGTGTTGCTTATCGGGTGAATGGCCAACTCTTGTAGGGCAAGTGACCGTCAGTTGCGATGGGTCGGGAAGCTCGCGAGGCAGTGGTGTCACCAGTGTTCGTTAGGGTTCGTACAGGCGCGCCCGGCAGACTTCCTGGGGTCGTGGCGACAACATCTCACTGTCGCGACACACGCACAGGGTGTAGTTCGGTCGCGGCCATCTGATGGACGAGGTCCGCGCCCGATTCAAACGCACCACCTCAATGAAAGGCCCACACGTGGACGCTTCTGAACTCAACTCCGCCGTCGGCGAGGGGCTCGAGCAGCTTGGGTTGGGGCTTCGCCCCGTCGTGGAGGGTGTGTTCGCCGAGGCGGTGCCCGGGGTCGAGTGGACGCGGGTGATCGAGGAGAAGGACCGCGCGGCCGGGATCGGGCACGGGCGGTACTCGGCGGCCGACGTGTCACTCATGCTTCGGGCGATGACCGAGCGGATCGGGGAGCTCGGGTACCCGTTCGACCGCGTGCTGTCGCGGAGCGCTCGCGGGTACGCGAGTGAGCTTCGGGAGGTTCGGAACGCCTGGGCTCACAACGCGGGGTTCACGGACCAGTCGGCGTATCGGGCGTTGGATTCGATGCAGTTGTTGTTGGAGAGTGTTGAGGCCGCGGAGCGGGCTGCGGTTGTGGGGGAGTTGAAGGGGCGGGTGTTGAGCCCCTCGACAAGCTCAGGGACCGGTGGGGTGGGCTCAGGGAGCGAGGCGGGTGCGTTGACGAAGACGGCGAGCGAAGACGAGATGGGCCCTTCGACAGGCTCAGGGACCGGGGCGGTTGCGTCGACCGGGTTGGCCGACGGTCGCGAAGCGGAAGATGGGCAGAGCGCCGCAGGCTCCATTTCCGTTGACGGCGCCGAAGGCTCCTTGTCTGCCGAAGACGCAGCCGCCGCCCCCTCAGCCGTCACCATCCGCGTCAGCGCGACGCCGACGCTCAGCTACGCGATGGCGCACTGCAGCATCGCGGTGATCGACGAGATCGTCCTCGAGAACCACGGCGGGGAACGCCGGGCGGCGTCCGTCGAGATCGACGTCGTCACCGCCGACGGCGCCCTCGCCGACACCAAGGTGTTCCTCGCCGACCTCGGCGAAGACCGCACCACCCTCCTCCGCAGCCCCGAGGTCCTCCTCGACCCCCGCTGCATGCTCCTCGTCGAAGAACAGCGCCCAGGCGTCATCCGCGTCACCGTGCGCGACGCCGCAGGCACCCAGCTCGGCACGGTCGAGAGCCCC
Organism: Plantibacter sp. CFBP 8798; assembly: GCF_014841195.1. Lineage (NCBI taxonomy): Bacteria > Bacillati > Actinomycetota > Actinomycetes > Micrococcales > Microbacteriaceae > Plantibacter > Plantibacter sp. CFBP 8798. Next base: position 791,278 of record NZ_JACYTS010000003.1, on the reverse strand, counting down.
GTCACCGTGCTCGCGTCCAACCAGTGGATCGCCGCACCCGTGCAGCTCGGCCTCGAACTCCTCGCCGCCCACGTGCAGCCCAACGCTCTCGTCGTCAGCGAACTCATGCTCGAGGTCTCCGACATCCTCGACCAGCAGACCGGCAACAGCTCCCTCGCCACCTACCAACTCGACGACCCCGCCCGCATCGACGCCATCGTCGCCGCCGTCTGGGACGCCGCCCGCGCCCGCGACATCCGCTACGCCGAACCACCCGCCAGCTGGGGCCAGAGCGGCCAGAAGGTCCGCACCCCCGAGGAAGTCCTCACCAGCCACCTCGGCACCTGCCTCGACACCACCATCCTGCTCGCATCCGTGCTCGAAGCCATCGGCATCCACCCCCTGCTCTGGCTGCTCAAGGACCACATCTTCCTCGGCTACTGGCGCGTCCAGACCACCCTCGACGTCGTCGCCAGCACCGACGTCTCCGAAGCCGTCAACTCCCTCGAACTCGGACGCATCGGCGTCGTCGAGACCACCATGCTCACCGGCACCTCCGCCACCTTCGCGGACGCCTCCCGCCGGCCCCACACCGACCACCTCGCCGGCTCGCTCGACGACTTCATCGGCGTCACCGACGTCGTCCAGGCCCGCCTCCGCAAGATCTACCCGCTGCCCAGCCGCCGGATCAACGCCGAGGGCGAACCCGTCGTCACCCTCTACCAGGCACCCGAAGCCCGTGCCCTCACGCAGGACGCCCCGGCCACCGCCGAGTCGACCGCCGCCGGCCACGGCCCCGACGTCCCCAAGCGCGTGTCCACCTGGAAGAACGCCCTCCTCGACCTCAGCCTCCGCAACAAGCTCATCAACTACACCGACCGCTCCGGCTTCGAACTCGCCGTCCCCGGCCCCGCCCTCGGCCGCCTCGAGGACAGCATCAACCACGGCACCTCGCTCACCCTCGTCGCCTCCGACAGCGTCGCGACGATCGACCAGCAGCGCGGCATCCGGTTCGGCCGCGATCTCGACGAGAGTGACCGCATCACCTTCCTCGACGATAAGAAGAGCGCCTTCATCGACGTCACCGAGGCCGCCTATCCGACGAAGCTCCGCGCCCTCGCCTACAAGGCCAAGACGATCGTCGAGGAGACCGGCGCCAACAACCTCTACCTCGCGTTCGGCATGCTGAGCTGGCGCTTCGGCGACCGCGACCTCCGCTCACCCCTCGTGCTCGTGCCCGTCACGCTCACGACCACGAGCCGCGGCTCCTCCTACCGCCTCACCCTCGACGAGTCGGGCTCCTCCACGCCCAACTACTGCCTGCTCGAGAAGCTGCGCCTGAGCTTCGGCCTCGAGATCCCCGGACTCGCCAACCCCGTCGAGGACGGCTCCGGCATCGACCTCCCGGCCGCGTTCACCGCCGTGCGTCAGGCGATCCTCGACGCCGGCCTCCCGTTCCGCGTGGAGGAGACGGCGTCGCTGTCGATCCTCCAGTTCGCGAAGTACCGGCTGTGGAAGGACCTCGACGAGAACTGGGAGACGCTCGCCTCCAACAGCCTCGTCGACCACCTCATCAACTCGCCGCTCGAGGCCTACGCCGACCCCACGCCCGCGCAGACCGACACCGACCTCGACCGCCTCGGCCTCGACTGCCCGGTCGCCGCCGACTCCTCCCAGCTCGACGCCGTCGCCGAAGCGGTCGCCGGCCGCACCTTCGTGCTCGAAGGCCCTCCCGGCACCGGCAAGTCGCAAACCATCACCAACCTCCTCGCCCGGTCGCTCGCCGAGGGTAAGAAGGTCCTGTTCGTCGCCGAGAAGCGTGCGGCGCTCAACGTCGTGAAGCAGCGACTCGAAGACGTCGGGCTCGGCGCGTTCTCGCTCGACCTCCACGACAAGGGCGCCAGGCCCAACGTCGTCCGCGCGCAGATCAAGACCGGCCTCGACCTGCGCACCAAGGCCGACATCGACGCGCTGAGCACCAACCGCGAGCTGTCCGAGTCCGGCCTCCGCACTCTCACCCGCTACGCCGATCGCCTCCACGAGGTCAACGCGGCTGGCTTCTCCCTGTACTCCGCGCGGAGTCGACTGCTCGCGATGGACCACGACCTCCTCCCGATGGCCATCCCCGAGCAGCTCGTCGCCGCCGGCACGCCCGAGGCGTTCGAGGAGCTGCGGCGGGTGTTCCGCGACCTCCCCGAGCGATCCGACCTCGCGCGCCCGAGCACGACGCACCCGTGGGCGTTCCTCGACGGCCCCTCGGCTCCCGGGCTGGACGCCGCGACCGTGCAGCAGGCCGCACGCGCACTGGACGCGGCCCTTGCAGCGACGCTCGACGACGGCCTCCCAATGGACGCCCTGCGTCTCGCGTCGCGACCCGACCTCCTCGGCCTCTGGTCGACCGCCGTCGCCGCACCGCGCCTGCCCATCGGCGCGCTCATGGCGGGAACGCGGCCCGAAGACTTCTCCCGGCTCGACGACGCTCTCGCCGCCGCCGAACAGCTCCGCGACGCCCAGGCCGAGTGGCGCTCGACCTTCACACCCGCCATCCTCGACCGCGACATCGCCGGCCCCCTCCACGCCGCCGAGCAGGCCGCGGCGTCGAGCTTCTTCGGTCGGAAGAAGCGACTGCGGGCCGCGCTCGCCCAGCTGAGTGACGTGCTGGCCGTCGACGCGACCTCGTTCAAGGTCAAGCAGCTCGTGCCGCAGCTCACGGAGGCGAAGGCGGCGCAGGACCGTCTCGTCCAGCTCCGTGGCACGCTCCGGTCCACCGCCCTGCCGCTCGTCGGCGACCGCTGGAACCCGCTCGTCGAACCGACCCAGCCCGTCCGCGAACTCCTCGGTTGGTATCGCTGGCTGTCGGAGGGCTTCCGCCTGCCGGGCAAGCCCGACGACGCGTTCATCACCGCCGTCCGCGACCACTACGCCACGACCCAGCCGTCGCAGCAGGCGGCCCAGGCGCTGACGACGCTCGCGAGCACCTGGAGCGACGTCCTGCGCACCGCGGCCGTCAGCACCGAGCGCCTGTCGGCGTGGTCGGGTGGCGAAGGCTTCCTGCAGGCCTGGTGGTCGACGCGCGATGCCCGCCGCCTCGACGCCGCCGAGCCCGTCGTCCTCGAACGCTGGCTCGACCTCGTGCGGGTCATCGAACCGCTCCGCACCCACGGTCTCGACGACGTCCGCGCCGCGATCCTCGCCGGTCGCATCGAGACCGAGGACGCGACGCTCGCCTTCGAGAAGGGCCTCGCGCAGGCGTCGATCGACGAGCGTGAGCGCACCACCACGCTCGACGCCTTCGACGCCACCGCCCACAACCGCAGCGTCACCCGCTTCACCACGAGCGTGAAGGCCGTGCGCGAGGAACTGCCGCGGGCGATCCCGGCGTCGGTGCTGGGCTTGCGGACGTTCAGCTCGCAGTCGGAGAGCGGCCAGGTCGGCGGCCTGCGTCGGCAGATCGACCGTCAGCGCGGCGGCATGAGCGTCCGCGCGCTGCTCGAGAACTTCGGCGAGCTCATCACGCAGATCATGCCGTGCACACTCGCGAGCCCGGAGTCGGTCGCGCGGTTCTTCCCGGCCGCCGCCGAGCTGTTCGACATCGTCGTGTTCGACGAGGCGTCGCAGATCCGGGTCGCCGACGCGATCGGGGCGATGGGGCGTTCGCGCTCGGTGGTCGTCGTTGGCGACAGCAAGCAGATGCCGCCGACGACGTTCGCCGAGGCCGGCGCGACGATCGACGACGACGCCGACTACACGAGCGAGGTGCTGCAGGACGAGGAGTCGATCCTCTCCGAGTGCGTGCAGGCGCGGGTGCCGAGCAAGTGGCTGTCGTGGCACTACCGCAGCCAGGACGAGTCGCTCATCGCGTTCTCGAACCATCACTACTACGACAGCCAGTTGTCGTCGTTCCCGGCACCGTTCGCGGGCGCGGGCGCGGGCGACGGTGGGGTGGCGGGTCACGGGCTGGCGTTCGTGCGACTCGACGGGCAGTTCGAGCGGGGTGGCCGCGGCAAGTCGCTGCGGACGAACCCGGTGGAGGCGCAGGCGATCGTCGAGGAGATCTCACGCCGCTTCGAAGCATCGCCGGACGAGACGCCGTCGCTCGGGGTCATCACCTTCAACGCGCAGCAGCGGACGTTGATCGAAGACCTGCTGCGAGACAGTGCCGACCCGCGGGTCGCGCTGGCGCTCGACGAGCAGGACGGGCTCTTCGTCAAGAACCTGGAGAACGTGCAGGGCGACGAGCGCGACACGATCCTGTTCTCGATCGCGTTCAGTGCGAACGAGAAGGGCGTGATCCCGTTGAACTTCGGTCCGCTCACGCGGGCCGGTGGCGAGCGGCGGTTGAACGTCGCGGTGACGCGTGCGCGCCGTCAGGTGGTGTTGTTCGCGAGCTTCGACCCTTCGGAGCTTCGGGCGGAGCAGACCTCGTCGATCGGCATCAAGCACCTGAAGGCCTACCTCGAGCTGGCGCAGCGGGGCAGTGAGGCCGCCGGCGAGGATGGACGTCGTCAGGCGATCAGCGACCGCCACCGCGACGAGATCGCCGACGAGCTGCGGTACGCCGGGCACGCCGTGCGGACTGATGTCGGGCTGTCGGACTTCCGCGTCGACATCAGCATCGCGACGGAGGCGGAGCCGGACCGGCCGCTGGTGGCGGTGCTGCTGGACGGGGCATCGTGGCGGGAGCGTCGGACGGTCGCGGACCGTGACGGACTGCCGGTCGAGGTGCTGAGTGGCCTGATGCGGTGGCCGGGAGTCGAGCGCGTGTGGTTGCCGGAGTGGCTGCACCACCGCGAGGAGGTGCTGGACCGGTTGGTCGCGGCGGTGGAGGCTGCGGCCGAGCGGGCTGCTGCGGGGAGTGCGACGGCGGAGGCGTCGGGTGTTACGGAGGCGGATCCGGCTGATGCGTCGGTTACCGATGAGGCCGATGTCGCTCCCGATGCTTCGGATGCACCCGCACCCGTTCGCAGCGCCCGAGTGCGCGAGTGGTCGGAGCGGCTGGCGTCGCTGGAGACTCTGTCGGAGTTCCGCGACCGCAAGGTCGGTTCGGCGCAGCCCGTCGAGGCGGCGCCGGTGCCGGACACGTCAGCGCGGCACCCGGAGCTCTCGGAGTACGAGCCCTGGGACGCTCCCACGTTGGGTGGGATCGAAGTGCTCGACCGCTTGCCCGGGCGGCAGTCGGTCGTCGCGGTGCAGGGCGCGATCCGCGCTGCGGTGGAGGCCGAGGGGCCGATCCACATGACGCGTCTGGCGAAGCTGGTCGCGGGTGCGTTCGGTCTCGACCGGGTGGTGGGTTCGCGGGCGAAGTCGATCCTCGACAAGGTCCCGGCCGAGTTGCTGGATCGCTCCGACGAACCGTTCGCCTGGCCGACGTCGATCGACCCACTCACCTGGCGTGGTGCGCGGCAGTCCTCGGCCGAAGCGGCCCGAGCGATCGAGCACATCTCCCTGGCGGAGATCGCGAACGCGATGGCGATCGCAGCGGAGGAATCCGCCGGTCTCTCGCCCGACGAACTCCGCCGCGAGACCCTCGCGATCTTCGGTGGCAAGCGAGTCACCGCCGCGATCGGAGCGCGCCTCGACGAGGCGCTCGAGTTCGGGTTGGCGTCCGGGCGTGTTCGGCAGAGCGGCGAGACCATCGTTGCTCAGACTGTTTGAGTCTTGGCTGCTTCGGTCGTTCAGAGTCTGAACGACCGAAACGCCTTGACCAAACGACTCCGCCTCAGACGAGTCGAACAGCTCCCAGATAGTCGGAGTGCGTAGCGACCTGGTCCGTCACATCGACATTCTGCAACTTGCTCGACGCGGGCGTGAAGCCCGTGAGTCCTGCCGCTGTCTCTCCGAATTGGGCCGTTTTGTACACGTACTTCAACACGGCGTCGTTACGAGAGTGATATCCGTAGACGACTTCATCTACGGCAGCGGTGAGCCCGTCCCAGTTGCTCTCTGCGCCGATCGCTGCGCCGAGAAGGTGGGCCGACTGGATCCTCGGGCCACCGGGCTTCGTCCCGAGTGTTTCTGCCGCGACGACCATGACCCGTGCACCCAAACTGTGGCCGATGAGTACGTACGATTCAGCGTTCGTGCGCGCCAGTAGGTCTCCGACGATGACACCCGTCTTGTCGGCTCGACTCTTCGCCACATGCCAGGGGTTCTTCGCGAGGTCGGTTGCGATCAACGCCGGCCCGATCAGACCGCCTACAAGCCTCCCGCCAATCTTTGTCGCCACCGCGGCGGCAGCCTGCGCCGCGAACGCGCCGCCGGCTTTGCTCGCGATCCCCGCGCTGAGCACTCCGAAGTCTCGGAGTTCCTTGGAGCCCCAGCGGACTCGATATACCGGGGAGTCGGGGTATCGGTCGCTGACAATCTTCCTCCAGCCTCCCCATTTCTCGCCCTCGCCGTCCGTGAGGAAACCGTTCGCAACGACCACGGGCACGCCTCCGTTGCCGGGACGGAGCAATTCGATACGGAAGGACTTGTCCTCTCGGACGTATGCGTTGGAAACCGATGCTCCAAGCGCGCCGCCGACCGCCGCACCCACAGCGGTCACGGCTGCGGTGCCGCCCGCCATACCGAGCCCGCCGGCTGCCAAGCTCCCACCCCCGAGAAGGGCAAGGCCGTGAGCAGAAGCCGCGGCGCCCGATAGTCCGCCGAACAACCCGAGCGAACCGATCGCGCCTCCGATCGCAGGTGCAGCGAGAAAGGTGAGCGGCACGGCGACGCCCACAGCGAGTGCGGCGCCGATCGTGATCTTGGATGCCTTATCGAGGTCGGGTTCTTCGTATCGCAGGAAGTCTTCGTAGTCGTGAAGGTCTCCGAACGGCCCATCGGCTTTTTCGAAGCCCGGGATGTCGTGGCGATGCTCTGCACAGAACTGTGGAAAGCGGATGGCCCCGCGGTCGCGGACAGCCAGATTGTCGCAGCCGAGTGCGACGCAAGGCAGCGTTGGCGATCCGCAGGCCTGACAGACATACACGGGAACCTGGCCAGCTGGACGGTTCGACTTCCGATGCTCGCTCTTGACGAAACAGGACGAACACCAGCCGTGTTCGACGTCGAGGAGCGACACATCGTCAGCGACGTCCGCGATCCATTGCGCGGTCTTCCCGTAGTCATCAGCACGCTTCTGTGCCATCTTGCGCGCACGTTCGATGAACTTGATGGCCGCCTTCTGCTCATCAGGATCGGCCACACTCAGTGCATCGACATTCGAGGTCGCACGAGCTGTGTACCAGGTCTTGGCGTGCGCCCACATGTTTCTGAGTAGCGCAGGGTTCGACTCGAGAACACCGCCGCTTTCAACGGCCGGTTCCAGGTCTGTCAGCTCACCGATGAGTGAGAGCGTCGCTCCTTGATCCGATACCACTCGGACGTTGAGATGCGTTCCGTCCATGACGTGGACGTGCAGGGAACCAGGCATGGCAGATGATCCTTGGATTGGGACCCGGCGTGAACCGATGGTGACATCGAAGCGATCGACGGAGCAGGTGACGGACCCGCGAACCGGGCCAAGCACAGTCTGGCGGGGGAGGGGCGGGGGTCATCAGTCCCAGAATGGGTCACGCGCCCGAGTTGTGGGAGTGTAGCGGAAGGTGGATCGACGAGCCCGGCATCTCCCGGCCAGCATCGACCACTCCGACTTGACCCGATGGAGAGTGACCTCCGCATGTCCGAAGCGCAACCCGAAATCGATCCCGGGGGAGACCCACCCGCGCCGACGAAGCTCACGCGAACGACGGCGGGACGGTTTCTGATCGCGTGCTCGATCATCGCGGCGATCGGTGCGATCGTCGTCGTCAGCGTTGTCGTCGGCGGATCGCGTCCTCCAGCCGTCCAGTCGGACAGCCAGTCCTCGATGCAGTCGCCGCCAGCTGACGCTCCTGCGCTGCAGACTGCAGATGATCCGATAGAACAAGCACGCGAGGTGGTTGGCGGCTCGTACTCCTACGAACGAGTGCAGCAGGCGACTGCCGCGGCGCTGGTCGCAACCGGTACGCCGGTGACGACCGACAACTTCTCCAGAGCCTGGAGTTCGGTCCTCGCTGTCACCGACAAGCTCGGTATCGAGCCGATGGAGGTCATGTTGTGCGTGCCAGAACTCGCTTCCTCCGAATCGGGCCTCACCTTTCCAGAGGTCGCTGCGCTCTGTGCCAGTGAGATCTATCTCGGCAAGCGGTGACGAAGGCGACCGACAATCGACTTCGAGCGGACCCGCTGGTGTTGGGGTTCTCGAGAGCAGACCCTGCGCCGCACCGTCATGAGGCGCGCGATCAGCGGCGGAGTAGCTCGTTTCACAGGCGACGTATGTGGCTTATGTCACCAGTGCATTGACGTCACTTCACCATGCGCCTAGCGTCGATGAGATGTTCGGCATCGGCCGACCGCAGCGGGGGAGGAGCCTGATGGGGAAGCCCTGGTACATCTTCACGGCCGCCGTGGCAGGCGCCATCGTGCTCGTGTGGCTCGTCCGGACGGTTCTCTGGCAGGAGGTCCCGCGGCCGATCGTCAGTGCGGTCTATGCGGTGATTGTCCTCTCGGCCGGCCTGGGATCCAACATGCTCCGGGATCGTCTCCTCGCGAAGGGTCGGGTCGACGAGTCGGCTGGTCTTGAGCGTGACCTATCCGTGACCGTCCGGGCCGGCAGCTTCAACGATCTCCTGCTCGTCTGCCTCGGGCTCGGCGGAATCTTCCTGCTCAGCGGCAACACCATCGCCGGGCTCGGCTGCGTCGGCCTGGTCATCATCGCGATCGTCAGCGTCGAGACACGGGCGGCGCTGCTCAGACGTCGTCAGCCCGTGACCCGCTGAGACCAGGATCAGCGACCACCTCGACCTTGAACCCTGACTCGTTCTCGAGCCAGCCCGCGTAGTGCTGCTCGCCACCGGCGTGCGGATAGCGGTCCTGGTACAGCGGCTGCCAGCCATGTTCAGGACCCGCCGTCATGATCGCGTCGACAGTCGCCCGCGTGCCGCCGCGGAACGCGAGATGGTTCACGCCCGGACGTCGCCGATCATGCGACTCCGCGCTGAGGTTCGGCGACGCCGTCAGCGTGACGTAGGTGTCGCCGGCCTCCCAGGACTCGCCGCCCGGCCACTCGCTCTCCTGGGAGAACCCGACGCGCGACAGCAGCCAGGCCCAACCCGCCCGCTCCGCCTCCACGTCCGCGAGCCACACCTCGACGTGATGCAGCCCGGGACCGGTCGGCGCCGACGGACGCTCCCGCTGCAGTGCATCAGCTCCGTCCTGCAGTCGCTCCAGCGTCCCCGCCACTGCCACTCGAGCCAGCGCGTGCGGCCGCGCGAGCACGTCGATGTTGCGCGCGATCCGCACGTCCTCGAGCGGCACGAGCACCAATCGCGGGTCGGCCCGCGGCGCCGTGTACCGGGGGAACAACGCCAGCAGCACTCCGCCCACGATGAGCGACGCGGCCAGGTGGTAGTCGTTCACCCGATGCGCGCGATGGAAGCGCACTCCCGCCGTCGCCTCGACCACCCCGAGCGCGACATCCGGCGCGAAGCCCGCGTGGGCGGCGATCCACGACTCGTCCGCGAGCTCGACCGCCGACACCGACGATCGCCCAGCGAGCGGATGGTCCACCGACATCGCCACGTCGAACGGCTCGCTCAGCAGCGTCGTCACCGACAGCTGCTCCGACGGCCACGGCTCGTCATGGTCCATCCGGTGCGCGATGACGAGGTCGTACTGATCGACGAGCTCGGCGAACTCGGGTTGCGCGACATCATGCTCGCCGAACACCAGCGACGGTCCGCCGTCAGCGTCCTCCAGTAACTCCGGCAGCAACGCCTGCCCCGCACTCTGGAACGCCGCCACTCGCACCCGCGCCCCGGTGTCGCCGCCGTATTCGCGCACCGTCTCGGCCGCACGGTCGATCAGCGTGTGCACCGTCCCCGCCATCTCGGCCAGTGCCATGCCCGCCTCGGTCAGCCGGATCTCGCGCCCCACCCGATACGTCAACGCGACGCCCAGCTCGCGATGCAGGGCGGCCAGCTGCTGCGAGATCGCCGGCGCCGTGACATGCAGGTGCCGCGCGACCGCCGCGATCGTCCCGCGCTCGGCCAGCTCGCGCATGATCCGCATCTGAGAGAGATTCATCAGCTCAAGCTAACTGGTCACGTGGAAACCCTCAATATTCATGACGGATCGATCTGACTACGTTGGTCACCAGGACAGCGCAACGACGCCCGTCCGCGACAGCCGGCACCACCGGCCGCCGCCGCTCCCGCAGGAAGGAACGCCGTTGCTCGCCCTCTGGAAACGACCCGACACCGCTGGTTTCGAACTCGTCGAGCGCGCGATGCCGGCCATGGGTTCCGACGACGTCCTGATCCGCGTCCACCGCACCGGCATCTGCGGCACCGACCTCCACATCGAGTCGTGGGACCCGTGGGCGGCCGGCGCGGTCGACGCCCCGCTCGTCCCCGGCCACGAGTTCTCCGGCGAGGTCGTCGAGGTCGGCAGCCGCGTCGAGGGGATCCCCGTCGGCGCAGCGGTCTCCGGTGAGGGCCACCTCGTCTGTGGCACGTGCCGCAACTGCCGATCCGGCCGCCGCCACCTCTGCCGTCACACCCGCGGCCTCGGCGTCAACCTCGACGGTGCCTTCGCCGAGTACGTCGTCCTGCCAGCCACCAACGTGTGGGTCCACGGCGACCAGGTCACCCCCGACCTCGGCGCACTCTTCGACCCCCTCGGCAACGCCGTCCACACCGCCCTCAGCTTCCCGATCCTCGGCGAAGACGTCCTCATCACCGGCTGCGGCCCCATCGGGCTCATGGCCATCGCCGTCTGCCGGGTCGCCGGGGCGCGCAACATCGTCGCGACCGACGTCGTCGCCGACCGCCTCGAGAAGGCCCTCGCCGTCGGGGCTGACCGCGTGGTCGACGTCTCGAAGGAGCGGGTCGCCGACGCCCAGGCCGAGCTCGGCATGCTCGAAGGCTTCGACATCGGCCTCGAGATGTCCGGACAGGCCGCCGCCGCCAGCGAGCTCATCGAGAACCTCAACACCGGAGGCAAGGTCGCGCTCCTTGGCCTCCCCTCGACCAACATCGAGATCGACTGGACCAAGGTCATCACCCGCATGATCACCATCAAGGGCATCTACGGCCGCGAGATGTTCGACACCTGGCACCACGCGAGCGCGATGGTCGACCACAGCCCCGAGCTCCGCAACGCCCTCGAGTCGCTCGTCACTGCCCGCTTCCCGCTCGCCTTTTGGCAGGACGCGTTCGACACCGCGCGCGGGGGAGCGGCCGGCAAGGTGCTCATCGACTGGACCGACACCCGCGACGTCGTCATCACCGGCGTCATCGACGAACAGGCACCGGTCGCCGCCCACGCCGCGACCGCCGCCTGAGCGACCGCCACACTCAGCTCAACCGCCCACTCGACCCCGAGGAGACGACATGTACGGCACCATCAAGACGCAACTGCGCGACCAGCTCGACCGCATCGAGGCCGACGACCTCACGAAGCGCGAGTTCGCGATCACGTCCCGCCAGGGCAGTCACGTGACGATTGACGGCCGCGAGGTGCGGAACTTCTGCGCCAACAACTACCTCGGCCTCGCCAACGAGCCGTCGATCGTCGATGCGGCGAAGGTGGCGCTCGACGAGTGGGGCTACGGGCTCGCGAGTGTCCGCTTCATCTGCGGCACGCAGCAGATCCACCGCGACCTCGAGCAGGAGCTGAGCGCCTTCCTCGGCACGGAGGACACCATCCTGTTCTCCTCCTGTTTCGACGCGAACGGGGCCGTGTTCGGTGCGCTGTTCGGCGAGCACGACGCGATCATCTCCGACGCGCTCAACCACGCGTCGCTCATCGACGGCATCCGCCTGAGCAAGGCCCGCCGCTTGCGCTATCGCAACCGCAACATGGCCGACCTCGAGCAACAGCTCATGAACGCCGCCGACGCGCGTCGCACCGTGATCGTCACCGACGGCGTGTTCTCGATGGACGGCTTCTACGCGCCCTTGGACGAGATCTGCGACCTCGCCGACCGCTACGGCGCGCTCGTCCTCGTCGACGACTCGCACGCCGTCGGCTTCGTCGGCCCGGGTGGTCGCGGAACGCCGGAGTTGTTCGGTGTGCAGGACCGGGTCGACATCCTCACCGGCACCCTCGGCAAGGCGCTCGGCGGTGCGTCGGGCGGGTATGTGAGTGCGAAGCAGGAGATCGTCGACGTGCTGCGGCAGTCGGGCCGGCCGTACCTCTTCTCGAACAGCCTGGCGCCGTCGCTGGTCGCCGGAGCGCGTCGGGCCGTGGAGCTCGCGGCGGAGGGTGACGACCTGCGCGAGGGACTGTTCCGCAAGGCGGACCTGTTCCGTGCCCGCATGACCGAGGAGGGCTTCCGTTTGCTGGAAGGCTCGCACCCGATCATCCCGGTGATGTTCGACGACGAGCAGCAGGCGGTGCAGGTCGCGGCGCGGATGTTGGAGCAGGGCATCTACGTGATCCCGTTCAGCTTCCCGGTGGTGCCCCGCGGCGAGGCTCGCATCCGCGTGCAGATCAGTGCCGCGCACAGCGAGCAGGACATCGAGGACTGCGTCGCGGCCTTCGTGGCGGCGCGGGGGTAGGGGCAGCGGCTACTCAGCGAGGTGATCGGCGTCGCTGAGGGCGGCCGTCGATCGAAGTCGCATGCTCAGCACATGCCGCACCGACCCGTCTGCCCCGAGGTCGTCGTCCACGCGCCGCATGCCGATCTTCTCCGCCACGCGCGACGACGCCCGGTTGTCGGGGTGGACTATCGCGACGAGCTCTGACGAGTCCGTGTGCTCCTGGGCGAAGTCCCGACTGGCGGCGGCGGCCTCGGTCGCGAACCCTCGACCCTGCCAGGCGGGGCTCACGTGGTACCCGACCTCGAGCTTCCGGACGCCGTTGACCCGCTGCCAGGTCAGGCCGCAGTCGCCGACGAAGTCGCCGTCGTGGGTCTCGATGATCCACAGTCCGAAGCCGTACTTTGCGTAGTTGTCCTCGTTCCAGGCGATCCACGCCGCGGCCTGCTCGCGGGTCTTCGGTGACGGGTAGAACTCCATGACTGCGCGGTCGCCGAGGAGCTTCGCCATGTCGTCGAGGTCCGCCGGCGTCATGGGCCGGAAACGCAGGTGCTCCGTGTCGTGGGGAAGCGCCATCAGCCGCGCCGCATGCTGCGCGCAGCGAACCCGTCGAGCGCTGCCAGAACGGGAGGCGCAGTCCAGAGACGGTTCCGCTGTCGCGACGAGCCGACCGTGAGGATGCCACGGTCTACGAGGGTGTCGAGGGTGTTGAAGACCGTGCGATCTGAGGCGTCGAGATGTTCGCGCACGAGTCGACTGTTCATCACCGGATGCTCCAGTGCCAGCGCCGTGATGAGGTGCGCGGCCGAATCGGCGCGGATGTCGCGCAAGGCCTGCTGCCATGCGGCCCGGATGGTCTCGATCTCCTCCACCAATGTCCGTCCGTTGGCGATCGCGAGGAACGCACCGTCGGCGAAGACGTGGACGATCGGCTCGACGTCGCCCTGCCGATAGCTGGTGAGTGCAGCGAAGTAGTCGTCGCGCTGTTGCAGGATGCCGGCTGAGATGGGCACAGTGACCCCGCTGGTCAGTCCGACTCGCCGGAGGGCGGCCTGCACCAGCGCTCGACCGGTGCGCCCGTTGCCGTCAGGGAACGGGTGGATGGTCTCGAATTGCGCGTGAGCGACGGCGATCGCAGCGAGCGGGAGGGGTGCCGGTCGGAGGGAGTAGGCGATGAAGTCGTCCATCGCCGCTGCGACACGGTCATGGTGCGGCGGAACGAAGTCCGCTTCATGCGGACCGAAGTTGCCGCCCCCGATCCAGACCTGCTCGTCGCGATATCGGCCGGTGATCTCCGGTGCCGATGTGCCGAGGAGCTGCTCCTGCATGGCGATGATCGTCGTGTTGGAGAGCTCGTCCGATGCCGCGAGTGCTGCCTCGAGAGCTCGAACATTGGCGACGATGAGCGGTGCGTTCCCGGTATCACGCTCGTCCAACTCGGCCTCGGCGATCGCCTTCGCGCTGCTCGTCAGGTTCTCGATCTGCGAGCTCGACGCCGATTCGCTCCGCAGCAGGATCGACGAGAAGGGCGCGGTGACGTGACCGACCTCGCTGTCGAAACGGATGATCCGTTCCTGCGCTTCGCCCAGCAGCTCCACGAGACCATCCGACAAGCGGATGTCGAGGTCCGCGATCGGCGGCGGGACCGCGGCGTCGTATGGCTGTGCGAGGAGCAGCCGCTCGCGCTTCGGCAACGCGTCGGGAGCGATACGCGACCGCCAGGGCCGCTGTTCATACGTGACAGCGGTCGTCATCGTCCCCTCCTGTTTCCCGGCCGAAGTTGCAGTTACGACAGCCGTTAGTGAAGTTTAGGCGCTTATCCTTCACTAAGGAACCTTCGGGGTGCGGTTTGGGCGCCGATGTCAGCGGTTTGACTCTCCCGTAGGGGGAGGCGTGATGCTTGAAGCATGTTGCACATCGGAGAGTTCGCAGGCATGACCGGGTTGAGCGTGAAGGCGCTCCGCCACTACGACGAGAAGGGCGTCCTGGTTCCGGCCGACGTCGATCCCGACTCCGGCTACCGCCGCTACGGCGAGGAGCAGGTGCGCTCGGGCGTGATCGTGAAGGCCCTCCGCGATGCCGGCGTCCCCCTCGCCGCGGTGGGTGTCTCCGTCGCAGGCGCCGAACCGTCGACCGCGATCGACGTGCACCACCGCCTGGTCCTGGAGCAGCGCGAGCAGGAGGGCCGCGCGTTCGCGCAGGCCCGCTCGGTCGTCGCGTCGCTCGCGGCACCGGTCGAGATCGTCGAACGCGAGCTCCCGCCCCAGCCCTATGTCGGCCGGGTGCTGACCGTGCCGCGCGGCGACGAGGACGCCGTGACGGACGACGACGCGAACGAGCAGTTCTCGCAGCTCTACGTCGCCCTGCAGGAGGCCGGGGTCGGCCCGACGGGCACGTTCTGGACCGCGCTCCGACCGGGCGAGCAGGGGGCGGTCGAGATCGTCTGCTGCTGGCCGACCTCGTCGCAGCTCGAACCGACGTGGGGTGGTGACGAGACCACGGTCGACGTGCTGCCCGAGCGGACCGAGCTCGCCGCGGTCTGGCGATCCGAACCGGGCGTCGAGCTCCCCGAGGGATCGACCCACCCCGCGGTGGTCGCCCTGTTCGACGCGATCGCGGAGCGCGGCATCACGATGCCGACCACGGAGCTGCGGCAGCGGGTGCTCGGCCAGACCGCCGACGAGTACACGGTCGAGGTGTCGATCACCCTGCCGTGAGGTCGCTCTCCCACCGCGCTTCCCGGGGGCGTGTCAGGCCGGGTCGTTAGGCTGGAGTCGTGGCCAACAGCAAAGATTTCGACGCCCGTTACGAGCTCCGTGAGTTCCCGTTCGCGAACGGGGCCGACGGTGAACCGACCCCGGAGAGCCTCGCGGCCCTCGACGCCATCGGATTCGGCTTCCACGAGTCCACCCCCAAGCCGGAGGCGCGCAAGCGCAAGGTGAACGAACTCATCGCCGACGAAGCGGTGCTGCTCGGCGCCTACGTCCGCAAGCCGCAGCCCGGTTCGGTCGACGAGACCTGGCCCGCGGGCACCTTCTCCTGGTTCCCGAAGGCGCTCAGCTGGGGCGACGGCACCAGCATCAACACGCAGGCGATCTCCGACGTCACGGTCCGCCCGACCGAACGACGCCGCGGCATCCTGCGCCGCATGATGACGCAGGCTCTCGAGCGCGGCGTCGCCGATGGCTATGCGATCGCGGCCCTCACCGCCAGCGAGGGCACGATCTACCGTCGGTTCGGATTCGGCTCCGCGATCCGTGAGCGCAACGTCGTCGTGAAGCGCGCGAAGGCACTGCCGTTCCTCGCGCCGACGAGCGGCATCGTGTCCGTCGTCACGCCCGA
Organism: Plantibacter sp. CFBP 8798; assembly: GCF_014841195.1. NCBI lineage: Bacteria > Bacillati > Actinomycetota > Actinomycetes > Micrococcales > Microbacteriaceae > Plantibacter > Plantibacter sp. CFBP 8798. The sequence continues at coordinate 775,391 of NZ_JACYTS010000003.1, read as the reverse complement.
GTACCTGGTCGACGGCGTCGCACGTCAGGTGTTCGATCGCTTCGACGAGCGTTCGATCGGGTCCATGGTCCGCAACACCGGGTCGTGGCCGCTGGTCCTCGGCACGCTCGGTCGCGACGGTGAACCGGCGAAGGACACCCGCGCCGCCGTGCACCGTCCCGCCGACGGCGAGGAGGTCGACGGCTACGTCACGTGGCGCATGGTCGAGCAGCCCGGCGGACAGACCGGCATCGAGATCATCGACCTCGTCTACGCGACCGACGCGGCCTACCTGTCGCTCTGGGAGTTCCTGCTCTCCATCGACCTCAACGACGTCGTGAAGTACAACCGCGCCCGCCTCGACGACCCGATCGTCTCGGCCCTCGGCGACAATCGCGCCTACGACATCGAGCACGAAGAGGACCACGTGTGGCTGCGCGTCCTCGACCTCCCGGCCGTCCTCGCGTCGCGTCCGTTCGCGGTCGACGGCTCGTTGACGATCGCCGTGACCGACGCGCTCGGCTACGCGGCGGGCACGTTCCGCCTCGAGGTGACCGGTGGTCACGGCACGGCTACGAAGCTGAGCGACGAGACCGACGCTGCCGGCGCCGACCTCGCGCTCGACGTCGCCGACCTCGGTTCGCTCCTGCTCGGCGCGGTCTCGCCGGTGTCGCTCGCCGCAGCCGGTGTGCTGCAAGCGGCCGACCCTGCTGCGCCGCTCCTGCTGCGATCGATGCTCCAGACGCCGCGCGCGCCGCACGGGATCACCTTCTTCTAGGCGGTCCCGAGCAGCGACCCGCGGATGCCGCGCCGTCGCGGATCAGTCGCGTTGCTCGATGAGGGTGAGTTGCGTGCCGTCCGGGTCGATGAGGAATCCGGCCCGGAGTCCCCAATCCTGCATCCGGACCGGATGCAGGCGAGGCGCGCCGACGGTCGCCTCGGGGACTCCTGAACGTCGGATGGCGTCGTAGAGTTCGTCGACGTCGGCCACACGCAGGCAGCACATGAAGTTACTCGATGCCGGGTCGAGGTCGGGTGCGGGGAAGAACTCGAGCTGCAGACCACCGCGGACGAGGATCAACCAGCCCTCGTCTCGGAACGTGCGCTCGAAGCCGAACGCCGAGTAGAACGTCTCCGTCGCGTCGAAGCTGCGGGACGGCAGGTTCGGTGTCGCGCGATCGTGTCGTGTCGAGGTCATGGAGTCGATGATCGCAGCGCGACCGTCGTCGGGGAAGGTCAGGCCGACGTGATCGGTGTCGCGAGTCGTTCGCGGAGGAAGGCGACCACGCGCTTGCGGGCCTCGAACGCCGGGTGGCCGTCGCGTTCGCGGACCTCGCCGGTGAGGACCGAGTGGGCGGTCTTCGAAAAGCCGGCGGCGTTGCCGGGGGAGGAGTCGAGTTCGATGACTTCGAACGCGTCGCCGAGCGTGGCCGCGATGGTCGCGAAGCGCTCCCGCGGGACGGCCCGATCCTCGCTGAAGCGGAGACCGAGTGCGCAGACCGAGCCCTGAGCCGCACGGGCCGCGACGGTGTCGAACTCGGCGGCGGACATCCCGGGGTCGATGCGGCGGGCCCGGCTGACGGGGAACGGCGTGGACGGCTGGCTCATGACGGAGGCGAGGACGTGCTCGTCGACGGCCGCCGCGAGCGCGAATCCGCCGGTGAAGCACATGCCGATGACGCCGACGCCAGGGCCCGGTGTGCGGGCCGCGAGGTCGGCGGCCAGTGCCCGGACGTGGTCGGCGACCGGTCGGTGGGCGCCGGTCGCGAACGCCTTGAACTCGGCGGAGACGCAGACCTTGCTGACACTCGCGAGCGTGTAGCCGAGGGTCCCCTCGTGCCCGGGCGTCCCGAACGGCGAGGGGATCGCGACGGTGAAGCCCTCCGCGACGAGGTGCTCCGCGAGCCCGAGGACCTCGGGCGTGAGTCCGGGCAGCTCGGGGATGAGGACGACGCCCGGCCCGGACCCTTTCTCGAAGCGGTCGTGCGTGACGCCGCCGCCGGTGAACGGGGTCCGCACCCAGCCGGTGAGGTCTGCGCGCGGAGCGGTGTCGGTGGTCGCGTCGTCGGTCATGGGGTGAGCGTAGTCCTGGTCGCTGCGTCCGATCTGCTGGATCGTGGCACGTCCCGCCTGGGAAGCCACCCGCCGTTCACCTCCCGGTCACCGCCGCTCCTCCACCCGGCCACCCCGCGCCGATGGGATGGAACACGATCCCCGTCCCTTCGTGCCCTGGAGACCCATGCCCCGCCTCACCCGTGTGTTGACGATGACCGCCGCGTGCGCCATCGGTGCAACCGCCCTCATCGCGACGCCCGCCGCCGCCATCGCCGCCCCAGCGCCGGGGCTCCAGATCAACGAGATCGAGTCCTCCGGGGGCGTCCCCGGCGACTGGATCGAGTTCACCAACACCGCGTCGACCGCGGTCACGCTCGACGGCTGGGTCGTGAAGGACAACAAGGACGACAAGCCCTACGCGTTCCCGGCCGGCACCGTCGTCCAGCCCGGTGCGTTCCTCGTCGTCGACGAGGACCAGCTCGGGTTCGGCCTCGGCAAGGAGGACTCGGTCCGCCTGTTCGACCCGACCGCCGCGATCGCCGACGAGTACTCGTGGACCGCACACGCGCCGGTCACCTACGGCGTCACCGCCGACCGCGCCGGCTGGGCCGAGACCACCGAGTCGACGAAGGGCGCCGCGAACGTTTTCACCGCACCCGAGGTCCCGGAGACCGACGGCGCGATCCGCATCAACGAGATCGACTCGCAGCCATCCGACTGGGTCGAGTTCTTCAACCCCGGCACGACGGCGCTCGACATCTCGCGCTACGAGATCCGCGACAACTCCGACGACCACCGCTGGCAGTTCCTGCCCGGCACGTCGATCGCCCCCGGCGAGTTCCTCGTGGTCGACGAAGCGACGATCGGCCTGGTCGGCGGCACCGAGACGCAGGGAGCGTTCCGCGAGCCGATCGGCATCGGCAGCGCCGACGAGATCCGCCTGTTCGACGCGACCGGCACGCTCATCGACCGCTCGGGAACGTGGAGCGGCCACGCGGCCATCGACGGTGACTTCATCGCCGCGACGCTCGCCCGCTGCCCCGACGGTGAAGGGGACTTCACGCTCGCACGCATCACCAAGGGTGCCGCGAACGACTGCGTCCTCCCGAACGTCGCGATCAACGAGGTCGAGTCGAACAAGGACACGACCGACTGGGTCGAGATCGTCAACCTCGAGGCGACCGCGCTGGACATCTCCGGCTGGACGCTCATGGACAACGACCCGGTGGGCCACGCCGCCGACACGACCCCGCTGCCCGCGGGCACGATCCTCGAGCCCGGCGCCTACTTCGTCTTCGACCAGAATGTGAACTTCGCGTTCGGGCTCGGCAACGGCGACACCACCACCGTGCGGAACGCCGCCGGCGCGACGGTCGCCGAGTACACCTACGCGGCCCACGCGGACGGCGTCTTCGCGCGCTGCCCCGACGGCACGGGCGAGTTCGTCGACACCGCCGTCTCCACCAAGGGCCTGCGCAACGCCTGCGGCAACCCCGTGCGCATCAACGAGGTCGAGTCCGACGGCGGCTCGCCCGACGACTGGATCGAGCTCGTCAACCCGACGACCGTCGCGCTCGACGTCTCCGGCATCGTCGTGAAGGACGACGACGACACCCACGCCTACGCCATCCCCACCGGCACGAGCATCGCGGCCGGCGGCTACCTCGTCATCGAGCGCGCAGCCCTCGGCTTCGGGCTCGGCGGCGGCGACACGGTCCGTCTGTTCGAGGGCGACGCATTGCTCGACTCGACCACCTGGGGCGAGGGGCACCCGGCGAACACCTGGGGACGCTGCCCCGACGCGACCGGCGCCTTCGCTGCGACGGCCGAGGCCACCAAGGGCACGGCCAACGTCTGCGCCGGTGAGATCCCGGTCGGTCCGTGGCCCGGATCGCCCGACGTGACGGTGCTCGACACCACGCCGATGTTCCTCGAGGACAGCTCCGGCCTCGACACCCAGGTCACCGCCGACGGCGCGTTCCTCTGGGCCGTCGACAACGGCACCGGCTCGTTCTGGAAGCTCGCGATCGCCGCCGACGGTTCGGTCTCGTTCGTCGACGGTTGGGAGAACGGCAAGCGCGCCCGCTTCCAGAAGGACGCGTCGAACCCCTCCGCTGCCGGCCCCGACACCGAGGGCATCACCGTCGACGGCGCAGGTTCCGTCTACGTCGGCGTCGAGCGCGACAACAGCGTGAAGGGCACGACGCTCAACGCCGTGCTGAAGGTCGACCCGAACGCGCCCGGCCCGGATGTGGTCGCGTCGCAGGAGTGGGACCTCACGGCCCTGCTGCCGACGGTCGGCGCGAACCTCGGTGTCGAGGCCGTCGAGTGGGTGGCCGACGGCGACCTCGCCGGCAAGCTCTTCGACGACAACACGAAGGCGACGTACGACCCGGCGAACTATGCGGGCCACGGTGACGGACTGTTCTTCGTCGGCGTCGAGGACACCGGCGACGTGTACGCGTTCGCACTGAACGCCGACGGCTCGGCCACGCTGATCTCGACGATCGACCCGGGCCTCCCGGCGGTCATGGCGCTCGACTACGACACGACGCTCGGCGTGCTGTGGGCCGTGTGCGACGACGGCTGCGCGGGTACCGGTGCGCAGATCACGCTGAACGGGACCGAGCAGCCGGGGATCGCTCAGGTCGAGCGACCGGCGGGCCTGCCCGACCTCAACAACGAGGGCTTCGCGACCGCGCCGGCCTCCCTGTCGGTCGACGGCAAGCGTCCCGTGTACTGGTTCGCCGACGGCTACGCCTCCGAGGCCCTGCGTCTCGGGTCGCTGCCAGGCACGACCACGCCGCCCGTGACGCCCCCGACCGGTGGGGTCACGCCACTGCCCGGGACGAGCCTCACCGAGGCCAACCGCGGTGCGATCACGCTCGCGGACACCGTGCGGCGGGGCGAGACCGTGACGGTCGGCCTCGAGGACCGCTTCGCCGCGACGGCCGTCGAGGTGTGGCTGTACTCGACGCCGGCGCGGATCGCCGCCGGCACGACGAACGCCGCCGGTGACCTGCTGGCGACGATCCCGGCCGACGCGACGTTTGGCGACCACCGGGTCGCGGTGTACGCGGCGGACGGCTCGCTCATCGGCTGGACCGAGGTGCGGATCGTCGCGGCCGACGGGACGAGCGTCGACGGTTCAGCGTCGGGTGGGGCGCTCGCGACGACGGGTACCGAGCTGCCGTTCGGCACGATCGGTGCGGGGGTCCTGCTGGTCCTTCTCGGTGGAGTCCTCGTCGCGATGCGTGCGCGTCGCCGGGCGGCCTGACCGACTGAAGGTCCTACGGCCCCGGGAGCGCACTGCTCCCGGGGCCGTTCGCGTCACCGGTCGGGCTCGCCCGGTGTGTGGTGGTGGTGCCAGCGCGGTGCGCTGACGTGAGCGCGGGTCTGGCGCGTGGGCGCGGGTCTCCGGAGGGGTGCGCTCGCGTGTGTCGGGCGCGGTCACGCCGGGAGGTGCACACTCGCGCCGAGTGCGGCGCACTCACGTGAGCGCACCGCCCTAGCGAGTTCGGTTCCGGTGTCAGCGCGGTGCGCTGGGGCTGACCGCGGGTCTGGCGCGTGGGCGCGGGTCTCCGGAGGGGTGCGCTCGCTGGTGTGGGCCGCGCCCACGCCGGGTCGGGTGCACTCGCGTCAGCGCACCGCGCTGGCAGCAGGCAGAGGACGCAGGTCGGGCCCGGGTGCGATGCTGGGTGGATGGACGAGCACGGGAGGACCGAGGGTGGCGTGACCGTCGGTCGGGCGGCCGCCGAGATCGGGGTCAGCGTGCGGACGCTGCACCACTGGGACGAGATCGGCGTCGCGAAACCGTCCGGAAGGAACCAGAGCGGCTACCGCTCGTACCTGTCCGTCGACATCGCCCGACTCCGCCGGGTCGTGCTCCTGCGCGACCTCGGGGTCCCGCTCGCACGCATCCCCACCCTCCTCAGCGCACCGGCCGCGGAACGACGCGCTGAGCTCACGCAGCGCCGCCGCGAGCTCGCCGACACGATCGCCCGGCTCGAAGCCGTCGCCCGGTCCGTCGACCGCCTGCTCGAAGCCGACGAGGTCGGCGTGCTCGTCCCTGAGGAGGAGCACGAAGCGGTGTTCGGCGACGACTGGAACCCCACGATGGCCGAGACCGCCCGCGCCCGCTGGGGTGACTCCGCGCAGTGGGCCGAGTACGCCGAACGGTCTGCGACCCGCACGCCGGACGACTGGCGGGCGCTGGTCGGGCCCATGCGCGACCTGGTCGACGAACTCGCCGAGGCCAAGCGCGCCGGCGTCGTCGCCGGAAGCGAGACGGCGAACACCCTCGCCGAACGGTATCGCGCCGCCCTCAGCGAGTACTTCCACTGCACGCCGTCCATGCACGTGATCATCGGTCGCCTCGCCCTCACCGAGCCCGGCATGGCCGACACCTACGACCGGATCGAACCCGGCCTCGCCGCGTGGCTCTCGCAGGTCATCGACGCGAATGCGCGCAGCCACGGTGTCGACCCCGAGACCGCCGTCTGGGAGTGACAGTGATCCGCCTCAGCCCAGCTCGCGGAGTGCCACCTCGATGATCGTCGCGCTCGGAACGTGCAGCGCCTCGGCGGCGGTCGTCCCCGTCGCCGACAGGTAGGCGTCGACGAGACGGTTGCCCGCTGCATACCCGGCACCCATCGGCAGACCGACCGGCTCGCCCCCGTATCGCAGCGCGGCTTCGTCACCGTGCACCCACGAGACGAAGTGCTGCATCCCGCCGACGTCCAGACCCTCGACGACCCGGTCGAACACCGCGTCGTCGTCGAGGTGCGCGAGACCGATCGGCGTGTAGCCGGACGGTCCGTGCAACTGCCGGGCGAACGCGTCCGCGAGCCCCTCCGACACCACCTGCTCACCGACCACGACGGCCGCCGGATCCCACACCACCCCGCCCGGCGCGTATCGCAGATTGTGGTTGAGTTCGTGGACGGCGGCCGCCTCGAGGCGCGCGAGGTTCTCCTCCGTCGGCCAGAGGACGAGGGAGATGAACCCGGTCGCGCTGCCGTTGCCGATGAACCCGCGGATCGACTCCATGAAGTAGGTGTCGTCGGGGTCGCCGAGGACGAGCAGGACGGTGATGTCGGGGACGACAAGGGTCGGGACCGCGTCGAGCTGGGTGGCGATCGCCGCGTCGAGTGCCCGCGAGACTCGTCCCCACGCGTCCGCTGCAACGAGTCGGTCGAGGGCATCGACGACCCGATCCTGGCTCCGATCGATCGGGAACCCCGAGCCTATCGAGTGCATGGCGAGCAGGTCGACCTCGCCCGGGAAGTACCGGTACATGTCGGCGACGGGCTCGAGCATGGCGCGGAGTCGCGCGGGTCGTTCGGCTTCCGGTGCATCGAGGACGGAACGCATGCCGCTGGCGGTGTCGAGGATCGTGATCGTCATGGTGACGACGCTAAAGCCTCACGCCGCGTGAGGGTCAAGTGCCCTACCCCGGGAAGCTGCCAGCGCGGTGCGCTGACGCGAGTGCGGTGTACGCGACGTGACCGCTGCACAACTAGCGTGGCCGCTGCGCAACCGGCGTGACCGCGCCCCGCGCGCGTGAGCGCGACCCTCCGGAGACCCGCGCTCACGCGTCAGACCCGCGGTCGCGTCAGCGCACCGCGCCGGCCCATGGCGACGGCGGGCGGAGGAGCGGGCTACCGGGAGCGCAGCACCTCGAGCGCCTGGGGCGAGAGCGGCGACCCGGCGCGCTTCGCGGCGTACAGCGCGGCGCCGATCGCCGGACCCAAGAGCGGGGTCCGGAGTTCGTACCGGGCGGGCAGCGCCGCGACGGCCTGCTCGAAACCCGACCGCACCGGCTCAGCGGAGAACACCCCGCCCGAGTACGACACCGGAACGACCTCGTCGCCGCTGAAACCGAGCTCCACGCGGGTCGCCTCGACGATCTCCGCCAGCTCCCCGCTCGCGTCGGCCAGGATCCGCGCCGCGACCTCGTCACCCTGCTCGGCCGCAGCGACGACCGTCTTCGCGAGATCCGCGATCCGGCCGCGCTGACCCTTCCAGCGGTTCATGACGACGTCGATCACATCGAGGTCGCTCGTGATCCCGACCCTCGCCCGCACGAGGTCGACGAGAGGACCGCGCGGCAGGCGACCATCGCTCATCCGCGTGAAGGCGTTCAAGCCCCGGGCGGCGATCCAGTACGCCGACCCTTCGTCGCCGAACAGTTCGCTCCACCCGCCGACCCGGTGCCCGCGGCCACGGCGCTCGCCGTACGTCATGGAGCCGGTTCCGCTGATGACGTTGATCCCATCGACGGCGCCGAGCGATCCGGCCCACCCGCACACCATGTCGTTGTCGCAGGAGAACCGGTCATGTCCGAGCACGTCGCGCGGCAGCGCATCGAGGTGGGCGATGTCGGAACTCACCTCGCCGTACCCGGGCAGACCGAAGAAGGCCTGATCGATGTGGGCGGTCGTGACGCCCGCCTGCCGGCACACCTCCGAGACGCCCTCGGTGAGGATGCGACCGACCAGCTCGATCCCCTCGTCGAAGTAGTAGCAGCTCGCCGTCCTCGCTTCCGCGAGCACCCGTCCGGCGTCGTCGAGCAGCACGAAGGCCGTCTTCGACCCGCCACCGTCGACGCCGAGGTACCGCGCCACGACTACTGCTCCTGCAGCTGAGCGGCGACACTCCGAGCGTCGTCGACGCCGTCGAACTCGTGGATCCGGACGCCCTGCACGACGCGGTTCACCGTGCCGCTCGGGAAAGGGTTGTCGGGGGTCGCGCCGAGCTGGAGCGAGTACGACAGGCCGAGCAGCTGGGCGACGAGCACGTAGCCGATCGCGAGCTGCGCGTCGTCGAGGCCGGCGAGCTCGGGCAGCACCCAGTCGTACGCCGTGGCGTCGGCGACCGGCTCGGAGGAGATCGCGATCACGCGTTCCGGCGACAGCGTCGCGCGCAGTTCGGCGACGATGTCGAGGTCGTACCGCCGCGTGTGCGGATCGGACGACAGGTAGACGACGACGAGCGTGCTGTCGTCGACGACCGCCTTCGGTCCGTGACGGAACCCGAGCGCCGAGTCGTAGTAGGTGACGATCCGTCCGGCGGTCAGCTCGAGCAGCTTGAGCGCCGACTCGCGGGCCAGACCGGTGAGCGGGCCGCTGCCGATGTAGACGACGCGTTCGCACCCCTCGTTGGCCAGGGCGCGGATGTCCACCTCGCGCTGGTCGAGGATCGTCGTCGCTCCGGCCGCGAGCGCCTGCACCGCGGCGTCGTCAGTGCCGCCGAGGATGAGGAGGACCGAGAGCAGCATCGAGCTGAAGCTCGACGTCATCGCGAAGCCCTCGTCGTTCGACCGCAGGGGCATGAGGACGGTGAGCGACGAGGCGCGGTCGTGGTGGCGTCGGTACAGCTCGCCGGTCTCGTCGCACGTGATCACCAGGTGGTGCACCTCGGCGAGCGACTGATCGGCGAGTTCCGTCGCGGCCACGCTCTCCGGGCTGTTGCCGGAGCGCGCGAACGACACGAGGAGCAGCGGGACGTCCTCGGCGAACGACTCCTGCGGGTTGGAGACGATGTCGGTGGTCGCGACCGCGTCGATCCGGCGACGGAGCGTCCGGGTCAGAGTCGGTGCCGCGATCTCGCCGATGAAGGCCGAGGTCCCCGCCCCGGTCAGGACGATGCGCAGCTCGGGTCGTGCCAGGAGCGGTGCGAGGAACGCGTCGATCTCCTCGCGGCGGGCGGCGATCCCCGTCGACGCCTCGAGCCAGACGTCGGGCTGCTGGGTGATCTCGCGGACGGTGGCTTCCGAACCGACGATGGTGGTGATGGACACGGGTTGCTCCTGGGGTGGGTCGAGATGATGAGGGGGAGTTGCGAGGTAGCGATGTTGGTTGAGCGTTCGACGCGCGCGACGATGGACGTGATCCTGCCATGCCGGGATCGGTGCCTACCCCTTGAGGCCTGAGAAGGTCATGGTCGCCACGAACTGCTTCTGGGCGAAGAGGAAGAACACGATCAGCGGGAGCGTGGCGACGACGTTGCCGGCCATGAGGAGCGCCCAGTCCGTGCGGCGCGCGCCCTGGAAGTTCGTGATGCCGAGCTGCAGCGTGAAGGCCTGGTCGTTGTTGATCGCGATGAGCGGCCAGACGAGGTCGTTCCACGAGCCCAACAGGGTGAAGATCGCGAGCGTCGCCAGCGCGGGCTTCGCGAGCGGCAGGATCACCCGGAAGAACACCTGGAGGCGGGTGCAGCCGTCGATGAGCGCGGCCTCCTCGAGCTCCGCCGGCAGTGACAGGAAGAACTGCCGCATGAGGAAGATGCCGAACGCGGACGCCAGCCACGGCACGATCGCCGCCCCGAGGCTGTCGATGAGTCCGATCCGGGAGAACAGGATGTAGGTCGGGATCATGAGCAGCTGCGTCGGGATCATGATCGTCGCGACGATCATGAGGAAGCCCATCGTCTTGCCGCGGAACTTCAACCGCGCGAACCCGTAGCCGGCGAGCGAGCAGAGCACGAGGTGGGACAGGACCGCGACCGTCGACACGATGACCGTGTTGCCGAGCCAGAGCAGGATGTTCGACTCGGAGAAGAGCTTCGCGAACCCGTCCAAGGTGATGTGCGAGGGGAGGATGCGGGGCGGATAGGTGTTGATCTCCGACTCCGGCGTCACCGAGGTGATGAACATCTGCACGAACGGGATGGCGAAGATGATCGCGATCGGGGCGAGCACGAGGTGCCAGGGGCTGAACCGCCGGCGTGCGCGTCGCTCGGCGGGTGGAGCGGTCACGGACGACTTGCCGGTGGCGGCGTCGCCGCGTGGTGGGGTGGTCAGGACGGTCATCAGAATGCCTCCACGTTGGAACGGCGGGAGTACAGGACGACACCGATCGTGGCGATGAGTGTCACCACGAACAGCCCGTAGGCGACCGCGGAGCCGTACCCGAACTGCAACTGCTTGAACGCCGCGTCCCAGAGGTAGAACACGATCGTCTGGGTGGCGCCGAGCGGGCCGCCCCTCGTGGTGGTGTACACGAGGTCGAACAGCTGGATCGCTTGGATGAACTGCCAGATCGCGACGAACACGGTGACCGGCCCGAGCTGCGGGAAGGTGATGCGCCAGAACGACTGCCAGGCGTTCGCACCGTCGATCCGTGCGGCCTCGAGCAGTTCGGCGGGGATGTCCTGCAGGGCCGCCAGGTAGATGACGGTCGTGAAGGCGGCCTGCCCCCAGAGCGACATGATCGTGATGACGACCATCGCCTGCCCCTGGTCTTCGAGCCAGCCCTGCGCCGGGAGTCCGAGGAACCGGAACACGGTGTTGAGGAGGCCGAACTGCGGGTTGAAGAGGTACGTCGTGAGGATGCCGGTCGCGGCCGCGGAGGCGACGAAGGGGACGAAGATCGCCGTGCGGTAGACGCCGATGAAGCGGATCCGGCGGTTGAGCGCGACGGCGAGGAAGAGTCCGAGGCCGAGCGACGCGGGGACGAAGAGGAGCGTGTAGACGACCGTGTGGACGACGGCCGCCTGCAACTCGTCGTTGCCGATCATGCTGGCGTAGTTCTCCAGCCCCACCTGCTCCGGCTCGCTGAACCCGTCCCACTTCTGGAGCGACAGGAAGAACGCCCAGATCGCGGGGAAGATCGACAGGCCCAGCACGATGAACATCGCCGGGGCGACGAAGCCCCAGCCGGTGAGACTGTCGCGGAACCGTCGTCCGGAACGGCGGGGCCGGGCCGGAGCGCGCTCGGCACGCTCCGGCTTCGGCTCCGTCGATGGACGTGTGTCGCGTCCGGCGACCGTGGACATCAGTCCTCCGCCAGGGCGTCGTCGGCGGTCTTCGCGGCATCCTCGAGTGCTTGCTTCGGGTCGCCCTGGCCCTGCAGCACCGAGGAGATCGCCTTGCCGATGGCCTCCGAGAGGCCGACGTAGCCGGGCACCGTCGGACGAGCCTGCTTGGCGTTGACGCCGTTCTCGGCCATCACGTCGAGGCCGGGCAGCTGAGCCACCTGCGCCTGGAACTCGGGGGTGTCGATCTCGCTCGAGCGCAGCGGGAGGTTGCCGTAGGCGACGTTCCACTTGAGGTCCTGCTCCGAGTCCGTGAGCCACTTCGTGAACTCGTACGCCCAGTACTCGCGGTTCTTGTCCTTGTGGTCGAAGAGCGCCCAGACGTCGGGACCGGAGACGGTCTGGTGGTCGCCGTCGGTGCCGGGGAGGACGGTGACGCCGTACTTCGTGCCCTTCGTCTGCAGCGTCGACAGCTGCCACGGACCGGAGGTGATCATGCCGATGCGGTCGCTGGCGAAGAGGTCGCCGAACTTCGTGTCGGTCTGGTCGAGGTAGACGCTCTTGTCCTCGACCGCCATGTCGCGGAGGAAGGTCAGTGCGTCGACGCCTGCATCCGAGGCGAACTCGGCCGTCTTGGCGTCGTCGGAGATGATCGATCCACCGTTCTGCCAGAGGTGCGGCCAGAACTGCCAGGTCGTCTCCTCGCTGCCCGACACCGAGTACGCGTAGCCGTAGGTGTTCGTCGCCGGGTCGGTGAGCTGCTTCGACGCCTCGCGGAAGTCATCCCAGGTCCAGTCGGCCGTGGGGTAGTCGACGCCGGCCGCATCGAACACGGTCGTGTTGTAGAGGAGGGAGATGTTGTCGACCACGGCGGGGAAGCCGATCGTCTTCTCGCCGGTCGGCTGCACCGTCTTGCGGGCCGCCTCGGAGAACTCGTCCCACTTGACGTCGGGCTCGGCCACCTGGTCGGTGATGTCGAGGGTGCGGCCGGACGCCTCGAGTCGGCTCGCCCAGGAGCCGAAGGCGTACGAGACGTCGGGGTAGTTGCCGCCCGCGAAGCTCGCGGAGAGCTTCTGCAGGAGGTCCTCCGTGGACGGCGCGCCCGAGGACACGTCGATGGTCACGTTGGGGTGCAGCTTCTCGAAGTCGTCGACGAGACCGGTGAGGATCTGTTGGGCGGCGTCGGCCTGCCCGGTCCAGAAGGTGAGCTTCACCTTCGCGTCCTTGTCGAGCGTCGTGGCACCGGAGGATCCGCCGGCGCACCCGGAGAGCGCGAGCGCTCCGACGGCGAGGACGGCGGTCGCGGTGATGAGGCGACGTGCGCGGCGGGCGTGCGGTGAGGTGGAAGCGTGGATCGTGGAACGGGGTGGGAACATCGGTGGTCGTCTCCTGTGTCGATCGTTCGGGAAGGAATCGGTTCGGCGGTGCTTCGGGTCGGTCAGATGCGGTCGGCGGGGATGATCTCCCGCAGCGGCTCCGGCAGCAGCTCGCCGTGCGCGGCGACGAGGTCGTTGCACAGCTCCCAGATCTGCTCGGGCGTGAGGGTGGACGAGGCGTTCGGGTCCATGAGGACCGCCTGCCGGATGAGCGTCGGGTTGCCGGTGCGGGCCGCCTCGATCGTGAGCTCCGCGACGGAGACGTACGGGCGGTTGAGTGCGGCGCACTGCACGGGCAGGGCGCCCATGGGCTGCGGGGCGATGCCGTTCCCGTCGACCTGGACCGGGACTTCGACGACGGCACCCTGCGGCAGGTTGTCGATGAGGCCGCGGTTGACGACGTTCCCGTGGATGAGTCGCGGGGTGTCGGTCACGAGCGAGTGGATGAGCTGCGGCGCGTACTCGCTCACCTCGTCCTCGAGCGTCAGCGGGGTCCCGGCCGCGAGGGCGGCCTTCGTCGCCTCGAACTCCGCGACGTTTTCCTCGCTGATGCCGAGGTACTCGAGTGGCTGGAGGCGGAAACGCTCGACCTGCTCGGGGGAGCGGAGGAACCACGACAGGTACTCGGAGGAGTGCTCACTCGTCTCGGTCGGGTAGTAGCCGATGCGGCGGAACATCTCGACGCGAACGCGGCGGCTGAGCTCCGGGTCCTCGCGAATGCGGTCGCGCAGGGCCGGGTAGAGGTCGCGGCCCTCGTGGCTCCACTCGAGCAACCACGACTGGTGGTTGACGCCGGCTGCGCGGTAGCTCGTGCCCTCGATCGGCACGCCGACGAGCTCGCAGAGGTCGTTGACCGTCCAGAACACGCTGTGGCAGAGGCCGATCGCGCTGATGTCGGGGGCGACGACCGATGCCCACCAGATGTTCATCGCCATCGGGTTGGTGTAGTTCAGGAGGTGGGCGTCGGGGCAGATCTCCCGCATGTCGGCGGTCAGCGCCGAGAGCAGCGGGAAAGTGCGGAGGGCGCGGAAGACGCCGCCGACGCCGGTGGTGTCGCCGATGGTCTGCAGGAGACCGCGGGCCGCCGGGATCTCGAGGTCGGAGACGGTCGCGCGGATGCCGCCGACCTGCACCATGTTGATCACGAAGTCCGCGCCGGCGAGGGCGCGACGACGGTCGGACTCCGCCGAGATCGTCGCCCGGCCGTCGAGGCGTTCGTCGACGTGGCGGGCGGTGCCCTCGGCCACCGCGAGGCGTTCGGGGTCGATGTCGTGCAGCACGATCTCGAGGCCGGCGAGTTCGCGGTAGCGGAGGAGGTCGGCGATGAGTTGGCGGGTGAAGACGACGCTGCCCGCCCCGATGAAAGTCACTCGTGTCATGGAGTGATCATCGACTACAGTGATCGAACCGAGCAAGAACTTGATCGGAAATCGATTGAAATGATCACTTTCGCTGAGCAGAGCCGTCGGCGACGAGGGAAGGGTTCGCCGTGGGAGGACCGACCGCAGCCGAGCTCTCGCGACACGCTCCGTCCGGGAAACGCAGTCAGCGGATGCGCGCCATCCTCGCGCTCCTCGCGGCGGAGGACGCCGTCGTCTCGATCGACGACCTCACGACCCGGCTCGACGTGTCGGCCCCGACGATCCGTCGTGACCTCGCCGACCTCGACGACCTGGGCCTCGTCCTCCGGACGCACGGTGGCGCTCGGGCGGTGGAGTCGCGCGACGAAGTGCCCGTGCGGTTCCGCGACACGCAGTTCCGTGAGGCCAAGCGTCGGATCGCCTTGCGCGCGGCGGAGATGATCCCCGCGGGACCGTACGCGATCGCCCTGAGTGGTGGCACCACCACGGCGGCGGTCGCCAAGGAGTTGAGCAACCGGGCGGAACTGACGATCGTGACGAACTCGCTCACCACGGCGACCGAGATCGCCTCCCGGCCGAACCTGCAGGTGATCATGACGGGAGGCCTGGTGCGCTCCTCGTCGTTCGAGGCGGTGGGGGCGCTCGCCGAGAACACCTTCAGCGCGATCAACGTGGGTACAGCGATCCTCGGGACCGACGGCATCAGTGCGCAGGGTGGAGCGACGACGCACGACGAGCGTGAGGCGCGGACGAACCTGGCGATGGTGCTACACGCGCAGCGGGTCATCGTGGTCGCCGACGGTTCGAAGGTCGGGCGGGTCACACTCGCGCGCATGGCCGAGTTGGGGCAGATCCACGACCTCGTGACCGACTCCTCCGCCGACCCCGACGAGCTCGAGCGCCTGGCGGCCGCGGACATCGCCGTGCACGTCGTCGAGCTCTGACCGGTCCTCCTTCCTCTGCTGCGGCTTGGGCCAGCGCGGTGCGCTGACGTGAGCGCGGGCCTCCGACGTGAGCGCTGGTCTCTGGAGGGGCGCGCTCGCGGTTGTGGGGTGCGCCCGCGCCGAGTGGCGCACACTCGCGTCAGCGCACCGCGCCGGACCTCAACCCCACAGATGTCGTGGGCACGGGCGGCATTGTTCTAGTACCATTGCAAACATGTTGTTCCGCGTCGATCCCACCTCCGCGGTCTCGCTCGCCGAGCAGATCGCGGTGCAGGTGCGCTCCGGCATCGCGACGGGCGCGCTGGCACCGGGGGAGCGCCTCCCGCCTGCCCGCGACCTCGCCCGAGCACTGCAGATCAACATGCACACGGTCCTTCGCGCCTACGGAGAGCTCCGCGACGACGGACTCATCGGGATGCGACAGGGCCGCGGCGCGTGGGTGAACGAGGATGCAGCACCGGGCCTCGTCCGGGTCAATGAACTCGTCGCCCAGCTCGTCACCGAGGCGCGCAAATTCGGGATCTCGCCGACGGACCTCAGCCGGATGATCGAACGCACCTGACGGGCTCCGGCGCCCACCTCGCGACCACGTCGGTCGACGCCGACGATCAGACCACCTCAGCAGCTCAGGGGGAGCACATGCACGACACCACCACCACGCCGCCACCGGCAGCACCTGCGCGCGGACGGATCCTGCTCGCCGGCCTCGCCATGGCCGTCCCGGCGATCGCGATCGCACTCACCCGGCTCGTCTGGGGCGATGCGATCCCCGTCGACGTCGCCTCGCACTGGTCGGGCACCGGGGCACCGGACGACTCCCTGCCGGCCGCGGGCGTCTTCCTCGTGACGCTGATCATCGCGTCCGTCGCCGCGATCGCAGCCATCATCCTGCTCGCCCTGCCGAAGCCGGACATGCGCACCAAGCGCATGATCATCCTCTTCATCGGCATCGCCGCCGGGTCGGCCGCGTCCGTGTGGATCATCCCCACGTGGCTCACCGTGCAGGCGGGATCGGTCGATGGTGCCGTCCTCGGTTGGTGGATCGTCCCGCTTGCCGCGTGCTCGCTCTGGGGCGTGATCCCCGCCGTGATCCTGCCGGCTCAGCCGCTGCTCGCCGGTGCCGCTGCACGACCGGCGCCGATGGACCTCGGCGAGACCGAGGTCGGTGCCTGGAGTCGGAGCGTCACGGCCCTGCTGTTCCTCTGGCTCACCCTCGCCCTCGTCGCGATCGGCGCCGTCGCCTACACGCCGGTCCTGCTGGGCGGCGAGTCGGGCGTCGCGACGTTCGGTCTGTCGATCCTCGCCGTCGCGACCCTCCTGTGTGCCTCCTTCATCCGCCTCCGCGTGAGCGTGGACTGGCGCGGCCTCCGCGTCGTATCGCTCTTCGGCATCCCGATGAAGCGCATCCCCCTCGACCAGGTCGACGTCGTCGAGGCCACCGACATCCGCCCGATGGACTGGGGCGGCTGGGGGTACCGGATCATGCCCGGCCGCTCGGCCGTCGTGCTGCGCTCCGGCCCCGGACTCGTCGTCACGAGCACCTCGGGCAAGCAGTTCGCGATCACGATCGACGACCCCGAGGAACCCGCCGCGCTCTTGCAGGCACTCGCCGCCCGCGCCGGCTCGCGCGTCTGACGTTGCACCGCGTGACGAACCGGACGTCCAACCTGTCCTGACGCCGTACGGTGAATCCATGAGCGAAGCACCCCTGGCCACGGAGCCGACCACGACCGCGCTGCCCTCGACCACGATCGGGGTCGGCGACACCGCCGCGCAGGTCGGCGCCATCGGGTACGGCGCGATGTCCATCGCCGGCACCTATGGGGCGATCGCGGACGCCGATGTGACCACGATCCTCGACGCCACCCAGGCGAGTGGGGTGAACCTCATCGACACCGCGAACGTCTACGGCGACGGTCGGAGCGAGGAACTCCTCGGCCGGTACCTGACCGGGCGCCGCGACGACGTCTTCCTCGCGTCCAAGGTGGGCATCGTCACCGGCGGCGGCATCGGCAAACGAGGGATCCGTGGCGACCGCGCCCACCTCCACGAGCAGATCGACGGGACGCTCACCCGCCTCGGCACCGATCACCTCGACCTCTACTACCAGCACCGCGTCGACCCCGACATCCCGATCGAGGAGACGGTGGGGGCGCTCGCCGAACTGGTCGCCGCCGGCAAGGTGCTCCGCGTCGGTCTGTCCGAGGCGACGGGCGACGAACTCCGCCGCGCGCACGGCGTGCACCCGATCGCCGCGATCCAGTCCGAGTGGAGCATCGTGAGTCGCGACATCGAGACCTACGTCGTCCCGACGGCGGCGGAGCTCGGCGTGACGGTCGTCGCGTTCTCGCCGCTGTCGCGCGGGCTGTTCACCGAGGACTTCACGGCCGAGACGGTGCCGCTCGGGGGGACGCGAGCGAACTTCCCGCGCTTCCAGCCCGAGCACCTCGCGGCGAACCTCGAACTGGCGGCCCGCTTCCGCACCCTCGCTCACCGCCTCGGGACGACCGCGGAGGCGCTCGCGCTCGCCTGGGTGCACGACCGAGGACAACAGCTCGGCGCAAGGGTCGTCTCGATCCCCGGCACCCGGAGCGTCGCGCACCTGCACGCGAACCTCGAGGCGTTCCAGGTGGAGCTGACGGATGAGATCCGAGCCGAGATCGACACCTACGCCGACCAGGTGAGCGGTCCGCGGGCCGCCGACCCGAACTGGGTGTCGGGCGGTCGCGAGGGGCTCATCTGATCGGGACCGAGCTCGAGCACGGTTCCGGTCAGGCGGTCAGCACCCGATGGCTGGTTTGCCGGGGCGGCAGGGTTTGTCGACGCCGACGGTCGAGTTGCGCACGATCTGCACCGTGTGCGGTTCTTCGGTCGGGATCGAGAGGGTTCCGACGACGGGAAGCCACCCGCTGTCGCCGATGCGGTATTCGGCGGCGTACTCGACTTCGACGGTGATGGTCTTCGTCCCGACCGTCGTGTAGCGGTGGCTGGTCGGGGTCTTGGAGAACTCGGCCAGTCCGAGGGTGGCCCAGGAGGATCCGCCGGTCCGGGTGGTGGTCGTGTCGCCGTCGCTGTAGTCGAAGGTGAATCCGACGGGGATGAAGTTCACCTCTGCGACCTGGCCCAAGAGGGTGCCGGTGCGGGTGTGGCCGGAAGCAGCTGCGATGACGTTGGTGTGGAGCCCTCGGACACCCCAGGCGGTGGGTTCGGTGGTGACGGTGGGTGCGGCGGGGGCGAAGCTTGTGACGTCGCGGATCGTGACGGGGGCCGCCGGTGCTGCTTCGAGGTCGGTGCCGAGGTCGCCGGGGGTGAAGGTGTAGCACTCGTCCGGCCGCATGAGGCTGCAGACGGTCCGTTCACCGTTGGGCCCGTCGGTCACGCCGGGAGGAAGCTCGGCCGAGCCGCCGCCGCCACCGCCTCCGCCCGTTCCGCCACCGGACCCACCGCCGGTGCCCGATCCGGGTTGCTCGATCGTGCCCCCGATGTCGACCGAGCCGTTGCCGATACAAGCGCCATTCATGTAGTCCACCTCGGTGCAGCTGTTTGCAGACGCCGACGTGACCGGAGCAGTGAGTGATACAACGGCGATCAGTGCGAGTACCGTAGCGAGCCTTCTGGTCATGAGCAGATCTCGCTTTCCGGGACAGGCTTCTTCGTGGAAATCAGCACGTCCCCGTCCGCTGCGGTGAGCTGAAGCTCTGTTGAGCGGAGTTGATCTCGCTCTGGATTGACGACTGAGGTTCCGCCGGAGTCCAGAACATCGACGCCGGTGTAGTCGATGCACGCTTGAGCAACCGCGATCACACCGACAGCGTCGGGCCGAGGCCACCACTGAGCGAGCTCGACGCGCCGAAGGGTGGCTTCGCCTGTGGTTCTCCAGCCCTTCGCGGCCATGTCTACGAATCCTGCGGTCTCTGCTTCCTTCAGATCGGGCGCGAGAAGGTGGTCGAGCCGTTCTGGGTTTTGTCCGCCTTCGGCGCCAATTGTGTTCACGACGGTGACAAAGGAACCGACCGTCTCCGTCACCGCAGCCAGGGCCTGTTCCTCGTTCTCGAAGACCGGCGGAGTGCTGCTCGGAGGGGGAGCCGGTTCGACTTCCGTGCACGCGGTGAGCGCGAGGAGTCCCACCGCTAGTGCGAGTGTGGAGAGGGTTCGAGGTGAGGAGATCGTTGACATCCCTCGACGCTACGGGCGGTCGAAGAGGCCGCCCGGGTTATCCACAGTGCAGATATGCCTACACCGACATATGTCGCGCATGAGGCCGTTGTGCCAGCGCGGTGCGCTGGCGTGAGCGCACCCAGGGTAGGTGAGCGCGGGTCTCCGGAGGGGCGCGCTCACGTGAGGGACCCGCGCTCGCGTCAGCGCACCGCGCTGGCGTCAGGCCCAGACCCAGGCACAGGCGCCTGGGTCAGGCGCGGCCGAGCCACCAGGCGGGGGAGGCGGCGATGACCGTGCGGGCCGCGGCGTCGATGTCGTCGAGGTCGCCGGACCGGAGCCACTCCTCGATCGCCGCGACGGTGCCGGCGCCGGCGTAGGCCACGAGCATGCGCACGTGTCGCTCCGGCGTGATGCCGTCCTCGCGGGGAGGGGCGATGTGTGGGTGTCGGTCGAGGTGGTGCGCGAGCGCCTGCTCGATCCGCTCGGTGAGCGCGTCACGCAGGGGTCCGATGAGCCGGGGGTGCATGGCGTTGCGGTAGATCGTCGCGTGCTCGGCGACGTGACGCAGGAGGTCGCGTTCGGACTCGTCGAAGACGCTCAGCGTCGAGTCGCTGTGCGCCGGCAGATCGGCGTGCGCCTGGAGCGTCTCATCCAGTTCCTCGCCGAGCACGTCGGCGAGCAGGTGGACGGGCGTCGCGGCGTGACGGTAGAAGGTGTCGCGGGTGATCCCCGCCACCCGGGACACTTCCGCAACGGTCACCTGATCGATGCGCTTCGCCGCCGCGAGGGTGTGGATCGCGTCGCGAAGGGCACTGCGGGTTCGTGCCTGACGAGGGTCCATGCGTTCACTCTAGTGAGGCCCGACCAGTCGGCTCGTGCCCTAAGTTGCACCCCGGCTCGGAGAGTGCAATACTGCACTTCGTGATGCAGAGTGCAACTTCGACGAATCGGCTGTCCGACCGGATGGCCGCCACCGCCGCGCGCCTGACGACCGTGTCGCGTCGACTCACGGCCGCACAGGGGCTCAACGGCTTCACGATCGAGGAACTCTGCGAGGAGGTCGGCGTCTCGCGTCGCACCTTCTTCAACTATTTCCCGAGCAAGGAGGACGCCGTCCTCGGTATCGACGAGACCGAGGAGACCGAGCGGTTCGCCACCGAGTTCCTCGCCCTCGGCTCGCGGGGGTGGCGCGCCGTGCTCGACGACTTCATGCTCATCGCGGCCGGCCACGCGGAGCGGTCCGGGTTCGGTCTGGCCGAGCACGTCGACTTCCACGCCGCCCTCGAGCGCGAACCGAAGTTGCTGGTCCGGTTCATGGGCCTCAACCGTGAGCGCGAGCAACTGCTCGTCGAGCTCATCGCCGTGCGGGAAGGCGTCCCGGCAGACGACCCGCGTGCCCGCGCCTGCGCCGACCTCTTCGGGATGGCGATCAAGACGACGATGGCGCGCGTCTTCGGCAGCGGCGTCGCCGACATCGGCCAGGGCGGGGAGTTCGACATCGTCGGCTCCATCCGCGACTGCCTCGCGACGTATCGCGCCATCCTCGAGCCCGACGACCCCGAATCCGCCGACGCCGCACCCCAGATCCCCCACACGAACCCCACTCCCCGAAAGGACCTCCAGTGACCGCCGCCACCGCCGCACCCACCGAGGGCCCGATGCTGCTCACCAAGCGCCGCATCTGGATCATCTTCGCCGCCCTCATCGCGGGCATGCTGCTCTCCAGCCTCGACCAGACGATCGTCTCCACCGCCATGCCGACGATCGTCGGGCAGCTGGGCGGCGTCGACCACCAGGTCTGGCTCACCACCGCCTACCTCCTGGCGACCACGATCGTCATGCCCGTCTACGGCAAGTTCGGTGACGTCCTCGGTCGTCGTCGCCTCTTCCTCGTCGCGATCGCCCTGTTCACGATCGCCTCCGTCGGTTGTGCGTTCGCGGGTGACTTCACGCAGCTCATCGTCTGGCGTGCCGTCCAGGGCCTCGGTGGCGGTGGCCTCATGATCTTGTCGCAGGCGATCATCGCCGACATCGTGCCCGCCTCCGAGCGCGGCAAGTACCTCGGGCCGCTCGGCGCGGTGTTCGGTCTCTCCGCCGTCGGTGGGCCGCTCCTCGGTGGCTTCTTCGTCGACCACCTCACCTGGCAGTGGGCGTTCTACATCAACATCCCCGTCGGCATCGCGGCCTTCGCGATCGCGTTCTTCACACTGAAGCTGCCGAACAAGAAGGCGACCGCGCCGATCGACCTCCTCGGCGTGATCTTCCTCTCGGCGTTCACCACCTGCCTCATCTTCTTCACCGACTTCGGTGGCGACGCTGCGCACGGTTGGGGTGCCATCGAGACCTGGATGTTCGGCATCGGCATGTTGCTCGCCGCGCTGCTCTTCGTCATCACCGAGGCGCGCGCCAAGGACCCGATCATCCCGCTGTCGCTCTTCAAGAACCCGACGTTCATCAACGCGACCGCGATCGGCCTCACGCTCGGCCTCGGCATGTTCTCGGCGATCGGCTTCGTGCCGACGTTCCTCCAGATGTCGTCCGGCACCTCGGCAGCCGCATCGGGCCTGCTCATGATCCCGATGATGGTCGGCCTCATCGGTACCTCGATCGTCTCGGGGAACCTGATCACCAGGACCGGTCGCTACCGGATGTTCCCGGTCATCGGCACGCTCGTCACCGCCGCCTCGATGGTCGCGTTCACGACGCTCACGGCGGACACCCCGATCTGGCTGATCTGCGTCTTCCTGTTCTTCTTCGGCGCCGGTCTCGGCCTGATCATGCAGGTCGTCGTGCTCGTCGCCCAGAACTCGGTGGACGCGTCGATGGTCGGAACCGCGACCAGCACGAACAACTACTTCCGCGAGGTCGGTGCGTCGCTCGGTGTCGCCGTGTTCGGCACGATCTTCACCACGCGCCTCACGGCCAACCTGAAGGACGTGTTCGCGAGTTCGGGTGCCAGCGCGGGGGACGCTTCCAATGCGGCAGCGACGATCGACCCGCAGACGCTCAGCCAGCTTCCGCCGGGCATCCGCGACGGTGTCGTGACCGCCTATGCCGACGCTCTCGCCCCGGTGTTCTGGTACCTGCTGCCGTTCATCGGCGCGGCCTTCCTGCTGTCGTTGTTCCTCAAGCAGATCCCGCTGTCCGACGTCGCCGGGCTCGTCGCCCGCGGCGAGGCGGTCGGCGGGGACGAGGCGGAGTCACTCGAGGCCGCAGCGCGCGGCAAGGTGCTCACCTCCGTGAACAGCAGCACTGAGACGGGTCAGGCGAGCAACGCCGACGGCGCGGCATCGTCGACCCCGACACCCGAGGAGCGCGAGCGGTNTCGGGCGGACTCAGCCCTTCGGGGAGACGACCTTGATGCGGGAGTGACCCGAGGGGCCGCCGGTCGACTCGATGTGGGTCTTGAACGCCTCGAGCGCCCCACGGACGACCCGTCCGGCGAGCCCGAGCGCCGCAGCGGTCCGCTCCACCGCGGACACCGGCTTCCAGTGCACCGTGACGTCCACGCGGGTCTGCTGCTTGTCGATCGCGTCGAAGGTGGCGTCGCCACTGAACCAGACGTCGCCCTCGATGGTGCGCCAGACCAGACGCTCCTCGGGGAGCTGCTCCAGGATCTCGACGAGGAACTGCCGCGAGAGCTTGCTGATCGCGACGGTCCAGCGACTGTAGACCTCGCCGGTCAGCTTCACCTCGCGGACAGCCGGCAAGAACTCCGGGTACGACTCGAAGTCGACCCACTGCTTGTAGACGGCGGCGATGGGGAGGTCGACGATGATGCTGTGCTGGACGGTCGAGACCCCGTCCTCCGCCGTACGGGTTCGCTTCGCCGTCTCTTCGTCCCCGGGCTCGAACGATCCGTCGTCGGGAACGGAGTCGGTGCTTCCTCGTCGCTTCATTTGTCCTTCTTGTCCTTGTTCTTGCCGTTGTTGCCGTTGTTCCCGTTGTTCCCGTTGTTCCCGGAATCGTCCCCGCCTCCGTCGTCTTCGACCGGTGCAGCGGGTTCGGCCGGCGCGACCGAACTGGGTTCCGGGGTCGGCGTCGGGGTCTCGACCGCGGGGGAGAGGTCGGCGCGGACGAGCGCGATCGCCGCACGGATGTCCGCGGCTCGGGTCGCCGAAACGGTCCCAGCCGCCTCAGCAGCGGCCAGCTGCGCCTCGAGCGCGTCGAGAGCCGCGAGCGCACCCGCAGTGTCGCCGTCGGCGGCTGCGTTCGCGACCACGAGTACACGACTCTGCAAGTCGCGGCCGGTGCTCGCGTCGAGGTCTGCAGCGGGTCCGGTGCAGCCACTCAGCAGGGCGACGACGATCACCGGTGCTGCGAGCAGCCGGAGCCCTCGGTTCCAGGAGTTCCTCACGGCGTCACCTCCCGCAGGAGTTCATCCAGATGCGTCGACAACGGTTCGGGCAGGGTGGGCAGCGTCGGGGCGGGCGGCTGTGCCTGGGACACGATGAGCCAGACGACGGCGACCGCGATCACCAGCAGCACGGCCGCGAGGATCAGCCAGCGTCGAAGGCGCCGCGGCTGGTGCGCTGCGGCCGGTCGCCGTGCGCCACCGTCGAGACGTCGCTCCGAGCGGCGAGTGCCGTCGAGCACCGCGGTCGGGCCGGTCTCGGCGCGCGCGCCTGTCATCGACTCGAACGGCGTCGTCGAGACGAGCGGCTCGGTCGCTGCCGTCGGTGCCGGGTCGCCGGTCGTCGTCATCGCAGGTGCCGAGGTCGCCACGGTCACATCCGCCGGGTCGAGCACGGGGTCCATCGCGCGGACGGTCGTCGCGACGTCGAGGGCGGTGGGGCGTTGCGCCGGATCGGCGGCGGTCATCGCGGTGAGTAGCGACTTCCACTGGTAGCCGAGCTCGCCGGGGATCGTCGGCGACGCGTTGAGGCGTGCCATGAGCGACTCGTGCGTGGTGGTCTGCGGGTAGGCGCGGCGACCGGTCAGGGCTTCGAGGAGGACGAGTCCGAGGGCGTACACGTCGGCCGGAGGGGCCGGATCCGCTCCACGGACGAGCTCAGGACTGAGGTAGGCGACCGTGCCCATCAGTGAGCCCGGCGCGGTCATGCGGGTGCTGTCGATGAGGTAGGCGATGCCGAAGTCGGCGAGCTTCGCGCGGTACTCCTGGTGGGGCAGGATCGTCGGTCGCAGCAGCACGTTGGACGGCTTGATGTCGCGATGGACGACCCGCGCCGCGTGCACCGTGTGGAGTGCCTCCGCGAGGTCGACGGCCATCGCGGCGACCTCGGACGACGGAAGCGGCGACCGAGCGATGCGTTGGGACAGCGTCGGGCCGTCGACGTGCTCCATGACGAGGTAGGAGCCGTCACCGGCCACGACCCTGGCGTCGAACAGGGTGACGAGGGCCGGGTGGTTCAACGACGCGAGCAGACGCGTCTCCGAGGCGGTCCTGGCGCCGTCGGTCGCATCGGTCGTTCCCGGGCGGAACAGCTTGACCGCCACCTTGCGCCCGAGCACCTCGTCGGTCGCCAGATGGACGGTCGCCATCCCGCCGGCACCGATCGGTCGCTCGAGTCGATACCGACCGTCCAGCAGTTCGCCGCTCTGGGACGCCGCGGTAGCGGGTTCGGTCATGGGTGGTGCGGCCGGTCCGGTCGTCAGAGGACGGGGCCGTCGTTGTCGGTCGTGCTGCGGCGGGTGACGCGTTCGCCGCTACCGGGGTCCACTGCGGAGCGCGTGGTCGAGGAGACCTGTCGGCGGCGGAGCACGAGCACGAGCGAGATGAGGAACACCACGGCGCCGGCGGCCATGAGGATGTACCCGATGAGCGTGAGGTCCACAGCGGGGACGTCGACGTTCACGGCGAAGGCGAGGATGGCGCCGATGACGATCAGGGCGATTCCGGTTCCGAGACCCATGAGTAGCTCCTCTTCTGGACGACCGTGAGTTCGAGCGGATCGCTCAAGGGGTGTTCACGGACGACTCAGCCTATTATTGAGTCAATCACGGTTGAGTCAACGGGGGTTGTGTCGGTGGAGTCTCTGGCGGTAAGGGCGTCCAAGTTCGCCGCGCTCGCGGAGCCGGCACGACTGCGCATCGTGGACCTTCTGGCGCTCGGCGACCTCTCACCGACCGAGATCCAGCTCGCCCTCGGGATGGGGTCGAACCTCGTCTCCCATCACCTGAGCGTCCTCCAGCGAGCGGGGATCCTCTCGCGGTCGCGATCCGAGTCCGATGGACGCCGCAACTACGTGCGGCTCGTCCCGGGGGCGTTCGACCGCCTCGCGCCCGAACCGATCAGCGCCCCGGCGCGGGTCGTCTTCGTCTGCACGGCGAACTCGGCGCGGTCGCAGATGGCGGAGGCGCTCTGGCAGGACCGCAGCGATGTCCCCGTCGCATCCGCGGGCAGCCGGCCGGCGAGCGAGGTCAACCCGGGCGCCGTCCGGGCGGCGGCACGCCATGGCGTCCGGATCCGCCCGAGCGTTCCACGCGCGACGGCGGAGGTCCTCCGGCACGGCGATTTCGTCATCACCGTGTGCAACCGGGCGCACGAGGAGCTCGGCGGGCTGGACGACCTGCACTGGTCGATCCCCGACCCTGCCGCGCCCGCGACCGACGAGGCGTTCGACGAAGCGTTCCGGGACATCCGCCTGCGCGTCGACGAGTTCGTCAGCCGGCTGGCACCGGTCGCCGGATAGGACCGGGGCGCCCGGCGGTGGCAGCTGGTCGCGGCACCGACCTCATCCGGCGTCGGGCAGGAGTTCCGGGCACTCGCCGCCGGGGACAGTGGCCAACTCGAAGTGCCAGATCTCGTTCGCGTAGGTCTGGCAGAGGCCGTAGTCGGCGCCGTGCTCGATGAGCCAGTAGTCGGCGTCCGTCGCACCGATGTCGACGGCCGCCCCGCGCGTGTGCGAGGAGCCGTTGGGCGTCGCGACGTACTGCCGCGCGGCCGCCTCACTGCCGTACTGGAGGATCGCCTCGTCAAGCAGGTGCTGCTGGTACGCCGTGCTCCGCCATCCGGAGCTCACGTACAGCGCGACGTCGTCCTGCGCTGCTGCGTCGGTCGCCTGCTGGACGGCCTCCAAGAGGTCCGCATCGAGGTTCGCGATGGCCGGGAGATCGGTGTCGTAGGCCGAGTACCGGTTCTCCTCCAACACGCCGTCGTCGGTTCCGAACGCGCCATCCGTCGTGGTCAGGGTTCCGGCACCCGCGTCTCCGGACGGTCGCTCGGTTAGCGCGGTGATCCCGCGGGTGATGGTCGGCGCGACGCCCGTGCACGCGACCAGGGCGATCGCGGCGGTGAGGGCGACGGCCGTGGCGGCGAGGATGACGACGGCTCGGTTGGAGCCTCGGCGGGCGACGGTGCTCCGTCGGCCCGGGTGCCGGTGGTGCTGGTGCTGGTGCTGGATGTCGTGCTGCATGGTTCCTCCTCGGTCGGTCGTCGGTGTTCGGCACGCGACGACCAGGCCCCAGTCCAGCTCGACGGCGGTTGCGCGGGCGTCGGACGATCACCAGACGGTTCCGAAACACGGTGCCGCCTACGATCGACACGACGCCCATCGCGGGCGCCGGAGCGACGCCTTAGACGCGTCGTCCGTCCCGAACACCGGAGGTCCCATGCGTGTCCTGATCGCCGAGGACGAGCAGTACCTCGCCGAGAGCATCCTCGAGGGCCTGCAGCACGAGGGGCTCGCCGCCGACCTCGTGTTCGACGGCGAAACCGCGCTCGAGCGGCTCGCCGTCAACGCCTACGACGTCGTGGTGCTCGACCGCGACCTCCCTGGCACGCACGGCGACGACGTCTGTCGCTGGATCATCGCCCAGGAACTGCCCTGCCGGGTGCTCATGCTCACCGCGGCCGCCGACCTCGACGACAAGGAGAGCGGCTTCGAGATCGGCGCCGACGACTACCTGACCAAGCCGTTCGAGCTGCGCGAGCTCGTCCTCCGGCTCCGTTCACTGGCGCGTCGACCCAAAGCGTCGCTCCCACCCGTCCTCGAGTACGCCGGTGTGCGGCTCGACCCGTTCCGCCGCGAGGTCTACCGCAACGGCCGGTACGTGCGTCTGGCGAAGAAGCAGTTCGCGGTGCTGGAGATCCTGCTCGCGGCCAAGGGTGGCGTCGTGAGTGCCGAAGAGCTCCTCGAGCGCGCCTGGGATGAGCACGCCGACCCGTTCACGAACGCCGTGCGGGTGACGATGTCCACACTCCGGAAGGTACTCGGCGAGCCGTGGATCATCCACACCGTGCCGGCCGTCGGCTACCGGGTCCTGCCGCCAGGTGAGGCGCCCGCCGAGACAAGCGGCGCGGACGCCGACGACGAGGACGACGAGGTCGGCGCATGACCGCCGCTCCGGCCGACGGTGACAACGCCCGGCCGACGTGGATGACCGCCCGCGTCAAACTCACCGCGACCTACGCGGCCTTCACCGTCGTGACGGGCCTGATCGCGCTCATCGTCATCAACGTCATCATCTGGCGGTTCCCCAGCTATCCGCTCGCGCCCGCCGCCGACAGTCGACAGATCTCCGCCATCACCCGCGGCGAGATCCGCGATTCGCTCATCAACTACTCGATGCTCGCACTCATCGGTATGGCCGTGATCGGGACCGGCGTCGGCTGGATCGTCGCCGGACGGGTCCTGCGGCCGCTGCGGGACCTCAACGCGGCCGTGCGCGCGGCGGCGGAGGGCTCGCTCGACCACCGCATCGCGATGACCGGTCGCCGCGACGAGTTCCGCGAGCTCGCCGACCGCTTCGACGACATGCTGGCACGCCTCGAGCAGTCGTTCCTGACGCAGAAGCGGTTCGCGGCCAACGCCTCGCACGAACTGCGGACACCGCTCGCGACGATGAAGATGCTCATCGAGGTCGCCCAGGCCGACCCGGAGGGCCGCGACGTCGACCGCGCGTTGCGACGGCTGCACGAGACGAACGAGCGGGGGATCGCGATCGTCGAGGCGCTCCTGCAGCTGAACCAGCTCGATCGCCGCCCGCTCGTGACCTCGCCCGTCGACCTGGCGGCGGTGGCTCGCGACGCGTCGCAGCTCATCTCGCCGGAGGCCGCGGACGCCGGGGTCACGATCTCGTCGACGCTCCGGAGCGCATCCGTGCGCGGCAACCGCGTGCTCCTCCAGCAACTGTTGACGAACCTGCTGTCGAACGCCGTGCGCTACAACAGCGGCGCGGACGGTTGGGTCTCGGTGTGGGTCGGACCCGACCCGCAGGCGCCGGGACGCGCCGTCGTCGTGGTCAGCAACTCGGGGCCGCTGCTCGACGAGGCTGAGGTGGCGCGGTTCGTGGAGCCGTTCGACCGGCGGGACGCCCGGATGGCGCGGGCTGCCGGTCCTGATCGGGGGAACGGTCTCGGGCTGACCCTGGGGGCCCGCATCGTGGAGCTGCACGGCGGGTCGCTGCGGCTCGCCCCGCTGCCGGCGGGTGGACTCGAAGTGACGGTGCTACTGCCGGCTCACGACGCCGACCCGGCCGGAGCCTGACCGCGGAACGACGGAACCGGGAACGACGGAACGGCCGACCGATCACGGGATCGGTCGGCCGTTCCGGCTGGTGCGGAGGTCACTGCACGGCGCAGGCCCTGGCCTCATCGAACAGGTCCTCCGGCAGGTCCCACACCCCGTTCGCATCCGGGTCCGGGACGTCGAACCCCTGGTCGCGCAGGCATTGGGCGCGGAGCCTGAGCTCGTCGGAGATCTCGGCCTTGCTGGGCTGATCGGGGTTCGCGGGCGGTGGGCCGAGTTCCTCGGCGCAGGCGTCGTAGGCCGTGTTCATCGCCTCGCCACCGTCGAGGGTGATCGCGGTGCCGGGTTCCGGGTCAGGGACATCGAACCCCTGGTCGCGCAGGCAGCCCGCGAGGGAGATGGTGTAGTCGTCGAACGCCTCGGCGTACGAGTCGGCGCTCGACGGCGATCCACCGCTCGACGGCGACTCCGCGGATCCGGAGCAGGCGGTGAGCCCCAGCATGAGGGCGAGGACGGGGACGGCGAAGCCGATGGCTGTGGGTCGGCGCATGGGCGGTCCTTTCTGACGGGCGACCGGTGTCGGTCACCCAGCCATCCCATCAACCGGCCTGTTCCGTCCTCGTCTCCCGATCACCAGACGTTCCCAACACCCACCCCTGCCCGCGAACTGTCACAAACCGCTAGTCCCGCCCCTCCGGACTAGCAGCAAGTGACAGTTCGCGGGCAGGGGAGGGTCAGTTCATGCGTGTGACGATCCAGACGATCAGCGTTCCGACGATGAACGCGATGGGGATCCATGTGCCGGATCGTCGCAACCTGCGGCCGGACGGAGCGACACCCGGCGGCGGGGTGAGCAGTCCGATCGCGGGTGGGCCGGCCTGAGCGCCGGGTGCCAGCGGGTGCTCCGGAGCTCCGGACGTCTGCGGCTGCAAGCGGTCGTCCCGCCACCGAGCCCACTGGTCCAACTTCGTCATCAGGGCGTCGATGACGCTGAACAGCCAGGCCCAGGTGTCGGGATCGAGGGTCGACACCTCCCGTTTCGTGTAGAGGAACAGCCAGTCGTCGATGATCTCCACGTCGAGCTCGGCGGCGTGGTCGATGAACCGCGCCATGATGTCCGGCGTGAACAGGTACAGGGCGTCGCGTTCGTAGCCGTCGGGGCAGTAGAGCGTGAAGTGCCGGTCGAAGTCGCCTTCCAGGGACAGCCGCTGGGCCCGCTGGAACGCCGCCGGGAGGTTCGAGCCGAACCCGTTGTTGCCGATCGCGTCGAGCACGATGTTCGGCAGGGGGACGTCGAGCTTCACCGCGACATACCCCCAGTGGTGCGTCGTCGAACGCTTGCCTTGACGGACCGTGTACCGGTAGTTGCCGAACTCCACGGGGCGCGGACGGTTCGCCCGCAGCACGTCGGTCGACTGCCGCGACGATCCGATCCCGAAGATCATGCCGGGGAACGGAGGGTAGCTGAGGTCTGCGGTGTAGGTCATCCCGTTGGCCGCGGCGAACTGGGAGAGACGGAAGCGCTTGATGCGCCTCGTCCGCCAGGAGAGGACCGCGACCACTGCGACGGCGGCGGCCGCGAGGAGTCCGATCCCGAGCAGCGGTGTCGGGCCGGAGCCGCCCCGTGAGGGCGTGGGCAGCGTTCCCAACAGGACGAACCCGCCGACGGCGACCACGACGATCCCCGCGATCAGGCCGATGAGCAGCCGGGCGGACGGCGCGCGATGGTACGAGGGCGCCTTCGCCATGGCGTCACGGTCGATGGGGTCGATGAGCGCTCGGGTGTCGATCGTGCCGTCCATCCCCTCACGGTACCTGCCCGCGAACTGTCACCAACTGCTGGTCCGGGCGGCTCGGACTAGCAGCAAGTGACAGTTCGCGGGCAGGGGGAGGGGTTACATCGAACGGCGGAGCCAGCTTTCGACACCGGAGACATGGACCGTGACCAGCGCGCGGGTGAGTTCGGTGTCGCGCTTCTCGAGGGCGTCGACGATCGCGTGGTGCTCCTGCAGGGTGCGGGCGACGGCCTTCTCCTCGGTGAGGCCGCGCCAGATGCGGGCCCGGACCGTCTTGCTGCCGAGCGCGTCGAGCAGACTCGCGAGGTAGGCGTTGCCGCTCAGCTCGATCACGCGGGCGTGGAACTGCAGGTCGTGCGCGACGAGGTCCTCGACCGTCGTGGACTCGTCGACCTCATCGACCATGCTGCGCAGCTCGGCGATCCGCTCGTCGTCGAGGTGCTGGATCGCCATCACCGACGCGGAGGGTTCGAGGATGCGGCGCACCTCGAACATCTCGATGAGGGAGGCGTCGGCGTGCATGTCGATGACGAACGACATCGCCTCGTGCAGCAGGCTCGGCTCCAGCGTCGTGACGTAGGTGCCGTCGCCGCGACGGACGTCGAGCACGCGGATGAGCTCCAGCGCCTTCACCGCCTCGCGGAGGGAACTGCGGGAGAGCCCCAGGGTCTCGCTGAGCTCCTTCTCCGGAGGGAGGCGCTGGCCGGGTGTGAGGTCGCCGGCGACGATCATCGCCTGGATCCGCGCGATCGCCTCGTCCGTGACTGCCATGCGACCCCCTGCTCGAGCGAGACGGTCACGTGGAACACCGCCTCGCGCCATGATACATCCGACGTTCCCACGGGCCGCACCCCGACCAGGCTCCACGCACCGCCGACATCGGGCACCTTGTGTTACGTCAGGTTGAGCGCCCTCTCGCGGCCCGTCCGATCACTCCCTACTGTTGCTGCAACCCGACGTCCCGGTGCGCCCCGACCGCTCCGACAGCGGATGTCGGCACGCTCCACCACCCCCTGCACCGTCCCGCACCCCACCGTCATCTGGAGTCCCCATGCGTCGTCGATCGCGCCTCGCGCTGTCTCTTGTCACCCTGGCCGTCGTGGCCGGCCTCGCCACCGGCTGTTCCCTCAAGCAGTCCTCGTCCAGCGAGTCGACGAGCGGCGCCGCTGCCAGCTCGGCCGCCTCAGACGTGGACGTCCCCTCGCTCAAGGGCAAGACCGTCGGCGTCGCCGCCAAGGACGTCGTCCGCGACTTCGGCCGCCTCACCTACCAGGGTGTGCAGGACCGCCTGGAGGAGCTCGGCGCCAAGGTCGTCGCCACCCAGGCCGACGCACAGGACGACAAGCACCTGGCCAACGTCGAGAACCTCGTCTCACAGAAGGTCGACGCGATCGTCGTCATCCTCGGCGACGCGACCACGCTCGCCCCGGCGCTGCAGCAGGCGAAGGACGCCGACATCCCGGTCTTCACGATCGACCACGCCAGCGAGAACTCGGTGAACAACATCGGTTCCGACAACTGGCAGATCGGCTCCACCCTCGCCCGGACCCTCGCCGAGGACATCGGCGGGAAGGGCAAGGTGCTCGTCTTCAACGGCTTCTACGACGTCACCCCCTGCCAGATCCGCTACGACGAGTTCAAGCTCGTGCTGAAGAACTACCCGAACATCGAGATCATCGAGCCCGAGCTGCAGGACATCTACGAGGGCACCATCGAGGACGCCAAGCAGAAGACGAACGACGCGCTCACCCGCTACCCCAAGGGCGAGATCTCGGCCGTGTGGTCGTGCTGGGACCTCCCGGCGATCGGTGCCTCGCAGGCCATCGACGCGGCGGGCCGCAACGAGATCAAGGTCTACGGCGTCGACGCCGAGCCCGGAGCGCTCGACCTCATCCAGGACCCCGACTCGGTGTACCAGTTCACGGTCGCGCAGCAACCGACCCTGTTCGGGACGACGAGCGCGAACAACGTCGCCCTGTACCTCGGGGGCAAGCAGGACGAGGTGCCGCTGAGCACCTACCTCGACGCCGTGTTCATCGACAAGGCGAACGTCGCCGACGAGCGCAAGCGACTCGGCCTGGAATGACGCACGACACCTCGATCGACGGTCAGGCCGCCCAGCGCTCGCTGGGCGGTCGGCCCGGTGCCGCCACGGCCGAAGCCTCGGCTCCCGCCGTGAGTATGCGTGGCATCGCGAAGGACTTCGGCGGCGTCCGGGTGCTGGACGACGTCGACCTCGAGGTGCACCCCGGCGAGGTCGTCGCGCTCGTCGGCGAGAACGGCGCGGGCAAGTCGACGCTCATCAAGATCCTCACCGGCCTCTACACGGCGAGCGAGGGCACCATCGAGATCGACGGTGAACCGGTCGTCATCCGCAACCCGGGCGACGCCGAACGCCTCGGTGTCCGCGTAATCCACCAGGACCGCCACCTGGCCGGTCGGCTCACGGTCGCGGAGCAGCTGTTCCTCGGCTCGCGCTCCGCGTTCCTCACCGGCCGGCAGCTCGACCGGCGCGCCGAGCGGGAGCTGCTCGACCTCGTCGGGCTGGACGTGCCGGGCAAGACCCTCGTCGACGAGCTGAGCGTCGCCGAGCAGCAACTCCTGCAGCTCGCGATCGCGACGATCACGCGCCCGCGGGTCCTCGTGCTCGACGAACCCACCGCACCGCTCGCCGCCGGCGACGTCGAGCGGCTGTTCCGCACCGTCCGGACCCTGCAGAGCCAGGGCGTCGCCGTCATCTACATCTCCCACTACCTGCAGGAGGTACGCGACATCGCGTCCCGCGTCGTGGTCCTCCGCAACGGTGAACGCGTCGGTGCGCTCGACCTCGCCGATCCCGACGCGACCCTCGACGCCATCGTCCAGCTCAT
The DNA here is from genome assembly GCF_014841195.1 of Plantibacter sp. CFBP 8798. Taxonomy (NCBI): domain Bacteria; kingdom Bacillati; phylum Actinomycetota; class Actinomycetes; order Micrococcales; family Microbacteriaceae; genus Plantibacter; species Plantibacter sp. CFBP 8798. The sequence continues at coordinate 741,665 of NZ_JACYTS010000003.1, read as the reverse complement.
GGTGGGGCGGAGCGTCGAGGAGTTCGGCGACCGCGAACGGATCGTCGCCGACGCCGTCGCCGAACCGGTCCTCGCGATCGACGGCCTGACGGTCGCGGAACGGCTGCACAGCGTCTCGATCGCCGTCCGTCCGGGCGAGATCGTGGGCGTCACGGGGCTCGTCGGATCGGGCCTCGAGGAACTGGCCGACGCAGTCACCGGGCTCCGGGCGCACGGCGGAACCGTGCGGGTCGGCCAGGCGACGATCCGCTCGCCGCGCGCCTTCGTCCGGGCGGGTGGGGCGTACGTCCCGGCCAACCGCCACCGCGACGGCATCCTGAACCGTCAGTCCGTCCGCGAGAACCTCACGCTCGCCGCGCTCGACCGCATCACCGGGCTCGGCGGGATACTGCGTGGCCGACGCGAGCGGGAGATCGCCGCCGACCTCGTCACGAGGCTCGACGTCCGGCCCGCGAACGACACCGCGGTGGCCGGGAGCCTCTCCGGCGGCAACCAGCAGAAGGTCGTGCTCGGTCGATGGCTCGCGGCCGGGTCGACCGTGTTCGTGCTCGACCAGCCGACCTCCGGCGTCGACATCGGGTCGCGTCAACAGATCTACGCGGAGATCGACGCGCTCGTCGCGCAGGGCGCCGGCGTCCTGCTCGTGAGCGTCGACCTCGAGGAACTGATCGGCCTCGCCGACCGCGTCCTCGTGCTGTACCGCGGGACGATCCGGACCGAGCTGCGGCGATCGCAGGCGACCGCCGACACGATCCTCGCCTGGTCGACGGGCGCCGCCGAGGTCGCGTCAACGCCGCCGGCCCCCTCGGTCCCGCCGGTCCCTGAGCTTGTCGAAGGGCCCACGTCGTCGACGCAGGCTGATCCCCCGAGGTCTGCCCCGTCGGCAGACCCTGGAGGCGGCACACTGCCCACCCGAGGAGTCTCCGCATGACCGCCCTCTCCGCTCCACCCGTCGCGCCCGGCCAGGCGCCGTCGGCCGCAGCCGAGTCCGCGACCAAACGTCGTCGCCCGGTCTCCCGGTTGGGACTCATCGGCTACGCGATCGTCGTCATCGAGGTCGTCGTCTTCGCGGTCGCCTCGCCCGGCTTCCTCGACCCGGCCAACCTCGCGACGATCCTCACCCAGTCGGCGGTCTACGCGATCGCGGCCTTCGGACTGTCCATCGTCGTCGTCACGGGCGGTGAGGACGTCGTCCGCGGCGGCATCGACCTCTCGATCGGCGCCGTCCTCGGCTTCTCCGGCGCCCTCGTCGCGGTGCTCCTGCAGGCCGAGCTCGGTCTGCCGCTCGCGCTGCTCATCGGACTCGGAGCCACGGCGGTCATCGGGCTCGTGAACGGTCTCGTCGTCGTCGCCGGGATCCGCCCGCTCCTCGTCACCCTCGCGATGATGAGCATCGTCACGAGCCTCACCATCGTCATCACGAACAACGTGAAGGTGCCGGTCTCCGACGCCGGGCTGGTCTGGTTGCGGAGTGGACACGTCGTCGGTGTCCCTGCGGCGGTCGTCGTGCTGCTCCTCGTCTTCGCGGTCGCCGCCTTCGCCACCGGGCGCACCAGCTGGGGCGTGAAGAACGCCGCGGTGGGGCAGAATCCGACGGCCGCCCGGGTGGCCGGGATCAATGTCAACCGCCACATCGTCGTCAGCTACGTCCTCGCGGCGGTCCTCGCCGGGATCGCGGGCGTCCTCATGACCAGTCGGTTGTCCGCTGCCCTGCCGGGGATCGGCGAGCAGTCGCTCATCGACATCCTCCTCGCGACGTTCCTGTCCATCGCGTTCTCCCGTCGGCTCGTCGTCACGATCACGGGGACCCTGTTCAGTGCCGTGTTCGTCGCGATCCTCACCAACGGCTTCAGTCAGCTCGGCGTCCCGAGCCAGTGGATCGGCATCACCAAGGGTGTGCTGATCCTGCTGGTCCTCGCGGTCGCCGCGATCCGCGAACGGAGCGTCAAGCGATGAGTGTCGACACGCGCACGCAGTCCTCCGCCACCACCGGCGTCTCCGTCCCGAAGGCCGGGTCGGCTGGAACGAGAGGCGGCGATGACCAGCGTCCCGGCGGCCCGCTCTCGAGGCTGACGGTCCGTGGCCTCGGTGCCGCGGTGCCGCAGGCGCTCGCCCCCGCCGTGCTGGCCGTGCTGCTCATCGTGTTCGCGGTGCTGTCGCCGTCGTTCCTGACCGCCGACAACCTGCTCGGGGTGCTCAACCAGAACGCGCTCCTCCTGCTCGCGGCCGTCGCGATGACGGTCGTCGTCCGCGCAGGCGGCATCGACCTCTCGATCGGTGTCGCCATCGACCTCGCGGCGCTCACCGCGTCGGCGCTCCTGGCCGACGACTACGTGGCCTGGGTGGCGATCGTCGGTGGTCTGGTCGTCGGCCTGCTCGTCGGGGCCGTGAACGCGTTCCTCATCGTGGTGCTGCGCATCCGACCGTTCCTCGCGACGCTCAGCGTCTGGTTCATCGGTGGTGGCGTGCAGCAGGTCGCGACCGACGGTGGGTCACCCGTCTACCTGTCGCGCAGCAGTGTGCCGGACGAGTTCGCGTGGCTGGGCGCTGGAACCGTGCTCGGTGTCGCCGCGCCGATCGTCGTCGCCGTGCTCGTGCTGATCATCGTCTGGGCTGCGCTCGAACGGAGTCGCTGGGGTCGGGTGCTGACCGCGGCGGGTGAGCAGCCGACGGCGACCCGGATCTCCGGTCGGCTGGCGGGGACGTCGATGGCGACGGCGTTCATCTTCGCTGCCGGGATCGCGGCCATCGCCGGGCTGATCCTGGCCTCGCGGAGCCAGGGTTTCGTCGCGAACAGCGGGCAGCTCTACGTGCTGGACTCCATCGGTGCGGTGTTCATCGGGACGACGCTGAGTCGGACGGGGCGGCCGAACCTCTTCGGGACGCTCGTCGGCGTGCTCATCTTCGCGCTGCTGACGAACGGGATGAACCTCATCGGGCTGTCCTTCTACTGGCAGGGTCTCGCCCGCGGTGTCGTGCTCATCCTGATCCTGCTGCTCGGTGTCCTCCTGGCGCGCGACCGCGTCCGCAAACCCCTCACGTGACGTCCATCCGAGTCTGGTGGTGCGGTTGCGCCAGCGCGGTGCGCTGACGCGAGGAGGAGTGACTCGGCGCGAGCGCAGCCCACACGCGTGAGCGCGGGTCTCTGGAGACCCGCGCTCACGCCCATGCCCCGCGGCGACGTCAGCGCACCGCGCTGGCGTCACCCGAGGGAACGGATCAGACCCGGAGGTCGAGCCAGGCGACCTGCTCCGGGGTCAGCTTCAGGGAGAGGGCGTCGGTCGACGAACGGGTCTCCTCGATGGACCGCGGCCCGATGAGGGCGAAGGTCGGGAAGTCCTGCGCCAGGACGTACGCCAGGGCGATCGCCGTCGGCGCGACCCCCAGCTCCGAGCCGAGCTGACGCGCACGGGCCAGCCGCTCGAAGTTGTCGTCGCTGTAGTAGCAGCGCACGAGGTCCGGGTCCGACAGGTCCTCGGGCTCGGCACGCCCGGTGAAGAAGCCGCGCGCTTGCGACGACCACGGCAGCAGCGGCGTCTTCGTCTCCTCGAGCCACGCGCGGCTCGTCGGATCCGTCACCTCCACGCAACCGGCCCACGGCACGTCGAGTGCGCGAGCGAGCCCGAAGTGGTTGCTCAGCGCCGCGAACCCCCGCTTCCCGTTGGCCGCCGCATAGGCGTTCGCCTCCTCGAACCGGTCGATCGTCCAGTTGGAGCCACCGAACGCACGGATGCGACCGGCGTCGGCGTGCTCGTTCAGCACGTCGACGAACTCGCCCACCGGCACCTCGACGTTGTCGCGGTGCATGAGGTACAGGTCGAGGTGGTCGGTGCTGAGACGGTCGAGGCTCTCGAACAGCTGACGCGAGATCGACTCCGGGTCGCAGTACGGCGTGTGCGCACCCTTGCCGATCACCACGACGTCGTCGCGGAGACCCCGGTTGGCGAGCCAGCGTCCGAGCAGCTGCTCCTGGAGCCCGTCGCCGTACAGCCAGGCCGTGTCGAAGGCGTTGCCGCCGCGCTCGAAGAAGTCGTCGAACATCGCCGACGCGTGCGACAGGGTCTGCTGGTTGTCGACGCCCATGACGAGGCGCGAGATGTCGTGGTCGATGCCCGCGATGCGACCGGTCGGCATCGGGAGCTCGGCGCGCACGGCGAGCGGCCGACCGGAACCGGTCGGGATGTCGGTGTCGATCGACTCGAACGGGTACTCGAGGCCGATCGCCTCACGCCACCGGTCGAGGGTCGCGAGGTTGCCGAGCGAGTCCGCCCAACGCATCTGCGGCGCCTGGCCCGCGTCGGCGAACGTCGCGACCGCATCGGCCTGGATCGCGTACTGCGGCGCTCCGGGGATGTGGATCGACTCGGTGCCCGAGATGGTGCGGACCTCGATCGTCGAACCGTCCTCGACCGACGGCAGCCACGGGTCGGACACGATGAGCTGGCCCGTCGAGCCCGTTACGACGACGCGGTTGTCGTCCTGCACGCGCACGCCGCTCGTGACGTGCGCCGTGATGCCCGACGGGAAGACGAGCGAGGCGCTGGCCCACTCGTCGACGCCGGTGGAACCGATGGTGCCGTTCCCGGTGACCTCCGTCGGGTCGGCGAACGGTGCACCCACGGCGGCACCGGCGATGAGCCGCGAGATGGAGACGGGGTAGCCGCCGACGTCGAGGATGCCGCCGCCCGCCAGCTCCGGGTTCATGAGTCGGTGGTCGGCGGGCAGATCTGCGGCGAATGCGAACGACGCTTCGATGTGCTGGACGTCGCCGATGGCACCCGACGACACGAGCTCGACGAGCTTCGCGGTCTGCGGGTGGAAGCGGTACATGAACGCCTCGGCGAGGTACACGCCGGCACGGCGGGCGGCCTCGATCGCGAGCATCGCGCCCGCCCGGTTCACCGAGAGCGGCTTCTCGCTGACGATGTGCTTGCCGGCCTCGGCCGCTTCGATCACCAGCCGGACGTGCTCCGTGTGCGGGGTCGCGATGTACACCGCGTCGACCTCGGGGTCGGCCAGCAACTCGGCGACCGAGCCGTACCCGCGGACGGGAGCCGTGCCGTCGCCGAAGCGCTCGCCGAACTCTTCGGCACGCGACGCGTCACGACTGGCGACGGCGGTGAGTCGACCGGTGCGACTGGCGTGCAGCTCGGTCGCGAACCGTTCGGCGATCGTTCCTGGGCCGATGATTCCCCAAGCGACGTGTTCCATATGGTGGTGCTCCTCAACGTTGATCGGCGGTGCGATGGTCTGTGGTGAACGTCACCGTGAACGTTCACGGTGTGAGCGTATCAGTACGATGTGACCATGACCAGGCCCCGCGACGATCACGCTCCGGCGCGAGCGACGATCATCGACGTCGCCCGGGTCGCCGGTGTCTCGCGCCAGACCGTGACCCGCGCACTCAACGGGATGCGCGACGTCAGCGACGCCACCAGGCAACGGGTCGTCGAGGTCGCGGCTTCGCTCAACTACCGTCCGAACCGCGCCGCGCAGCACCTGGTGAGCGGCCGGACCACGACGCTCGGACTGGTCGTCGACGACCTGCGGAACCCCTACTACCCGGAGCTCGCGGCCGCCCTCGTGCAGCAGGCGGCAGAGCGCGGATGGACCGTGTTGGTCGCCGAGGTCGGGGGAGCGGCGAACGCATCGGGCGACCGACCCGCCGCCGCGGATCGCGGACCGGACCTCCCCGACGCGGAACGTGCGCAGCTCGCCGAACTCGCGCGGCAGGTCGATGCGGTCGTCGGGCGCAACGGCGCCGACCACGGAGCACTCCAGGGCGCCTTCGCCACCATCCCGTTCGTCTCCCTCGGCGACCATCGGTCAGACGAGTCCGAGGCAGGGTCGAACCCGTCCGGCGCCGAGCCGACGCTGCAGGTGGCGGGCGTCGACATCGACTTCGAGGACGGCATCCGACAGGCGCTCGCACACTTCGTCGCGACCGGGCGCCGGTCCATCGCGATGATCGACGCCTCGGCGGAACCGTCCGGACGACGTCTCGCGTACCGCGCGTTCCTCGAGGAGCACGGCTTGCCGTGGTCCGAGGCGTCGGAGACCTGGGCGGAGGACACCCACCAGGGCGGGGTCTCGGCCGCCCTGCGGTGCCGCGCCGCGATGCCCGACGTCGATGCCGTGCTCGTCTTCAACGACGTCATGGCCGTCGGCGTGCTCAAGGGACTCGCCCGTGCCGGGGTCGGCGTGCCGGAGGACGTCGCCGTCATCGGCATCGACGGACTCGACCTCGGTCGCTTCGTCACCCCTGAGCTCACGAGCGTGGCCGTCGACAAGGGTGACATCGCACGGCACAGTCTCGAACTGCTCGACGGCATGATGTCCGGCACGCTCCCGCTCTCGGGGCCGTCCGTCCGACGCTCGGTCGGTGTCTCACTAGTCATCCGCGAGTCCGCCTGACCCGCTCCGCCTGGGCCACTCCACCCGAGCCGCACCGGCCCCGTCGTCCGGACGGGCGCGAAGGACACGGCAGACTGGTCCCATGTCTGAACTCCTCGCCCTCTGTCGCGTCGAAGCCCTCCAGGTGGACGACGGGTCGATCGGTGTCACCGCGATCGACAAGCGCCCGGTCGACGAGCCACTGCACGTGCGGCCGATGGGGCTGTACGGCGACGTGCAGGCCGATCGCAAACACCACGGCGGTGTGACGAAGGCGCTCTACGCCTACGCCGAGGAGGACGCGCGGTTCTGGGAGGGTGAGCTCGGTCGGGAGATCACGCCGGGGCTGTTCGGCGAGAACCTCCGCACGCAGGGGCTCGACGTGAACGGTGCCGAGATCGGTGAACGCTGGCGGATCGGCGACACCCTCGTCGTCGAGGTGACCTGCCCGCGCACCCCGTGCGGCACCTTCCAGCGGCGCCTGGGCGAGCCGCGGTGGGTGAAGCGCTTCGCCGACGCCGCGCGGCCCGGTGCCTACCTCAAGGTGGTCAAGAGCGGGACGGTGCAGGCGGGCGACCCGATCGAGATCGTCCGACAGCCCGGCCATGGCGTGACCATCGCCTCCTGGTTCGCCGCGGCGGACGAGGCGCAGGCCGTCACCCTCGAGCAGTCGGAGCAGTCCGGCGCCGTGGTGCTGGCGCCCGAGATCCACGAGTCGATCAAGCAGCTCCGCCGCAAGCGGACCGTCTGAGCCCTGCCGTCGCGTCCGCACACCTGTGCGACCGCTGAGTGCAAGCCCCGGCCGGAACAGTCCGGAAGCGGACGCTGTTGCATACCATGGAGCCGAAGACCGGAGCACGCGGGGACCCCGCACGGTGCTCGGCACGAAGGAGGAGTCACGATGAGTGCAGCAGACGAGCAGAGTACGACGACCGAGCGCGCGGTGCTGGCCGGCGGATGCTTCTGGGGCATGGAAGACCTCGTCCGGAAGATGCCGGGCGTGAAGTCGACCCGCGTGGGCTACAGCGGTGGCGACGTCGCCAACGCCACCTACCGCAACCACGGCACCCACGCGGAGGCCCTCGAGGTCGTCTTCGACCCGAGCAAGCTGTCCTTCCGCGAGCTCCTGGAGTTCTTCTTCCAGATCCACGACCCGTCGACGAAGAACCGCCAGGGCAACGACGTCGGCCTGAGCTACCGCTCGGCGATCTTCTACACCTCGCCCGAGCAGGAGCGCGTCGCCCGTGACACGATCGCCGACGTCGACGCCTCAGGGCTCTGGCCCGGCAAGGTCGTCACCGAGGTCGAGCCGGTGTCCGAGTTCTGGGAGGCCGAGCCGGAGCACCAGGACTACCTGGAGCGCATCCCGTGGGGCTACACCTGCCACTTCGTGCGCCCGGGCTGGAAGCTCCCGCGCCGCGCCGAGGTCGCGGAGCAGGCCACCGCGTAAGCACGTCCACAGCGCCCGGCACCTCGGTGTCGGGCGCTGTGCTGTGCGTGGACCGGCGGGCTCAGACGCCGTCGGCGCGCGAGGAGTTGACGGCGTCGGAGGCCAGTCGTGGCGCGAACCGCGGGTCGAACTGCAGCGGTGGATCGTCGGGTGATGCCAGTGACGGTTTCCCGAGGCGGACCCACTCGAGGTACTGGAGGTAGGGGTCGGACCCGGCGTCGACCGGCGCATCGACGATGCGCTTGCGTCCCCACGGCCACTTCCACCCCACGATCAGCATCCTACGGACGGTTCCTGAAGATCCGCGGACCATCGCGCCACGATCTCGCAACGATGGCGTCGAGGCGTGCTCGTTTCGTCTGATGGATACGGAGTTGTCCATCGGCCGTCGGTGCTGTCATGATGAAGCACGGCGGAGATAGCTAGACAATCGAGATACTTCGAAGGGTTGTCCGGACCCGGTCACTGCACCTGCCGAGAGAGGTCGTTCCATGGGCTCCGCCGGCAGCGAGACGTCTGAACTCCGCCGAGCCTGGGTGGAGCAGCTCACGGCCGACCGCTTCGGCGTCTTCGTGGGGGATCGGCGAATCGGGTTCATCGATGTGGACTGGCCGCTGCACGTCGCCCTCCGCGGGGCCGACTACGAGACGGCGGTCGAAATCGATCGGGCGATCCGGTTCGACCAGGCGCTGCGAGCGGTCCTCGGCGACTGAGTCGCCTCCGGTGTCCGGCGACTATGATCGCAGCACGGTTCGGGTGGACGGTTCGCCGGGCGGCACCCGGTGGGACCTGCGAGACGGAGGGAGAGTGACATGACCGACTCCTTCAGTGCCGAGCCCTGGGCGTCCGGCCTCCCGGTCCTCGAGTTGCCGATGTTCCCGCTCGGCTCTGTGCTGTTCCCGCACATGCCGCTCGCCCTGCGGCTCTTCGAGGAGCGCTACCTGACCATGCTCGCCCACCTGCTCGAGGCCGAGGACCCGGCGTTCGGCGTGGTGCTCATCGAGCGCGGGCGCGAGACGGGAGGCGGTGAGCACCGCTTCCGGACGGGGACCGTGGCGGAGATCGTCGAGGTCGACGGCGGCGAGGGCTTCGTGGCGGTGATCGCCGAGGGCGGTCAGCGCTTCGAGGTGACCGACTGGCTGCCGGACGACCCGTACCCACGCGCCGAGATCCGCACGCTCGACGACCTGGAGTGGGACGAGCGCTGGGAGCAGCTGCGGGACGAGACCGAGGCGGCGGTGCGGCGTTCGCTGGCCGTGGCCAGCGAGTTCAGCGAGCAGCAGTGGGCCTCGGTCGTGGAGCTCGCCGACGACCCGCTGGAGTCGTCGTGGCAGCTCGCGGGCATCGCCCCGGTGAGCGAGATCGATCAGATGCGATTCCTCTCGGCCGGTTCGCTGGAAGAGCTGTTGGTTGGTGTGCGCGATCGCGCCACCGAGGCCGGCGAAGCGTTCATCGCGGGCGGCATCGCCGACGCGGACGACGAGGACTGGGGCATCCTCGGCGGCTGAGCCCCGACGTCCCACCTCGACAGGCTCGGTGACCGGCAGTGCTCGGTCACCGGGTGCGCTCGGACACCGGAAGCCCGCCTCCCGCTCCGCTGGTCGCCGAGCCTCGGCCCCTCCGCCGGTCGCCGAGCCTCCCCCGGTCGCTGAGCCTGTCGAAGTGCCCTTGCGCATTCGTGGAAACACTTTACTATTTCCTATAGGATCTTTTTTTGACCGGGAGCACCAGCCCCGAGCAGTCCCTGAGCGCAATGGAGCATCATGACGGATACGACCGCGACCGCGTCGACCCCCCGATGGACCGCCGACACCTGGCCCATCGCCACCTGCCTGCACGGCATCCCACCCGTCGACCGCAACGGCGTCTCCCTGCACGACGCGGAACCTGAAGCCTGGGACGACCTCTTCGCGCAGGTCGCCGGCGTCGGGTTCACCCTCGCCGAACTGCCCGACAGCCACGTCCGGCCCGCCGACCTCGAACCGTCCCGTCGCGACGAGTTCCTCGCCATCGCGAAGTCGCACGGCGTCGGCGTCCCGTCCGTCCACCTGCAGCGCCAGAGCGTGATCATGCCGGGCCACGAGGAGCGCAACCTCGAGTACGCGCACCGCACGATCGACGCCGCCGCCGAGTGGGGGATGCAGGTCTTCTCCACCGGCCTGCACCAGCCCTTCAGCGAGGCCCAGCGCAAGGCGCTCTGGTTCTGGACCGCCCAGGGCCCGAAGGACCCCGACGACCCCGAGGTCTGGAACGCCGCCGTCAGCCGCATCCGCGAGCTCGGCAAGCACGCGGCCGACGTCGGGCTGCCACTCGCCCTCGAACTCTACGAGGACACCTACCTCGGCACCGCCGACAGCGCGGTGCGGTTCGTGGAGGAGGTCGGGCTCGACAACGTCGGTCTGAACCCCGACGTCGCGAACCTCATCCGCCTGCACCGCCCGGTGGAGGACTGGCGCGAGCTGTTCGCCAAGACCCTGCCGTACGCCAACTACATGCACGTGAAGAACTACACCCGCGACGAGGCGGCCGACGGCAGCTGGGCGACGTCCGTACCCTCCACCATGGAGGCCGGGCTCATCAACTACCGCCAGGTCTTCCGCGACGCCGTCGAGCTCGGCTTCAACGGCATCATCCTGGCCGAGCACTACGGCGGCGACAGCCTCGGCATGTGCTCCACCAACCAGAAGTACATCAGGACCCTGCTGCCGCAGGCCTGATCCAGACGACCACAGGAGAGCTTCATCATGACCACACACACCATCGCCGTCGTCGGATCGGGGTACATGGGCGGCGGCATCGCCCAAGTGCTCGCGCTGTCCGGCGCCACCGTCCGCATCGCCGACATCTCCGAGGAGATCGCGCGCAAGAACTACGACCGCCTCATCGCCGAGGCCGAGCAGTTCGTCGCCGACGGACTCTTCCCCGCCGACGCCGTGGAGCGGATCCGCGCCAACGTCGCGCCCGCCGCGTCCATCGAGGAGGCCGTCACCGGAGCCGACTTCATCGAGGAGGCCGTCCCCGAGAAGATCGAGATCAAGCACGAGACCCTCCGTCGCATCAGTGCCGCCGCCTCGCCCGACGCCATCATCGGCTCGAACACCTCGACCATCCTCATCGGTTCGCTCGCCGAGGCCGTCACCAACCCGGAGCGGTTCCTCGGCGTCCACTTCTCGAACCCGGCCCCGTTCATCCCCGGCGTCGAACTCATCCCGCACGAGACCACCGCCGATGCGGCGATCGCCACCGTCGAGGAGATCGTCGCAGCGACCGGCAAGGAGACCGCCCGCGTCAAGGACGCGACGGGCTTCGTGCTCAACCGCCTGCAGTACGCGCTGTTCCACGAGGCGACGCAGCTCGTCGAGGAGGGCGTCGCGACGCCCGAGGACATCGACACGATCGTCCGCACCACCTTCGGCTTCCGGCTCCCCGTCTTCGGTCCCTTCGCGATCGCCGACATGGCCGGACTCGACGTGTACTCGTTCTGCTACGCCTCGCTCCAGACCCGGTGGCCCGAGCGGTTCGCCACGCCGGACTCCCTCAAGGAGCTCGTCGACGCCGGCAAGTTCGGCACCAAGTCGGGTGCCGGCTACCTCGACGTCCCGGCCGACCGCACGCCCGAGCTGATCGCCTACCGCAACAAGGCCTACGTCGCGATCAAGCAGCTCATGGACGAGCTCGGCCCCGCGCCCATCAACTGAGCGCGGCGCCGACCGAGCGCACCGTCCGGCTCGATCGGACACCGACTTCACCACTCCCACGCAGAAAGGCCGGCCATGACCGCCACCAGCTTCCCCGAATCCAAGACCGTCGTCCTCACCGGTGCAGCCTCCCCGCGCGGCATCGGTCGCGCCTCCGCCCACCACCTCGCCGAACTCGGCTGGAACATCGGGATCATCGACCTCGACGAGGCTGCGGCGCAGGCGGTCGCCGCCGAGATCGCGGAGCAGCACGGGGTGCAGGCGGCCGGCGCCGGCGCGAACGTCGCCGACGAGGCGCAGGTGCGTGCCGCGTTCGACGCACTCGAGACCGCCCTCCCACAGCTCGTCGCCCTCGTGAACCTCGCGGGCGTCGCCTCACCGGTGCCCTACCTCGAGGTGAGCGCCGACGAGTGGAAGCGCGTCATCGACATCAACCTCAACGGCGTCCACTACACGACCCGCCGTGCGGTGGAGTCGATGGTCGCGAACGGTGTCGGTCGGGTCGTCAGCCTGTCATCCGTCTCCGCCCAGCGCGGCGGCGGCACCTTCAGCAAGACGGCCTACTCGGCGGCGAAGGCCGGCGTGATCGGCTTCACCCGCAGCGTCGCCCGTGAGCTCGGCCACGACGGCATCACGGTCAACGCCATCTCGCCCGGACCGATCGACACCGACATCATGGGCGGCACCCTCACCGAGGAGCGCAAGACGGCCATGGCCGCCGACGGCGTCCTGCCCCGCATCGGCACCCCACGCGACATCGCCGCCGCCATCGCCTACCTCATCAGTGAGGACGCCGGCTTCGTCACCGGTCAGACGCTGAACGTCGACGGCGGCCTCTACATGCACTGATCCACCACACGCACCACGAGCGAACGGAGCAGCACCATGCAGCACCTCAACGGTCAGTGGACCAAATCCCGGTTGATCTTCCTCGGTCTCGGCGTCGTCTTCGTCGGCATCGGCCTCTGGATGATCATCCCCTCGATGGTCTCCTGACCACCGCCAGCAGCAGCAGTAGCACCAGCAGCACCCACCCGCACCAGTCATCTCAAAGGAGAGTGTCTTGTCCACACCCAATCCGCCGGCGATCGGATCGACCAACGATCCGGCGCTGAAGTCGGCGATCCGCAAGGCGTCGAAGCACCTGATGCCGATGCTCGTCATCCTGTACTTCGTCGCGTTCCTCGACCGCACGAACGTCGGCTTCGCCGAGGAGGCGCTCAGCGTCGACCGCGGCATCTCGAACGGTGCCTTCGCCCTCGGCGCCGGCATCTTCTTCATCGGCTACGCGATCTTCGAGATCCCGAGCAACCTGCTGCTGAAGAAGTTCGGCGCCCGGTTCTGGCTCGCCCGCATCGCGGTGACCTGGGGCATCGTCGCCGCCCTGTTCGCCTTCACGACGAACGACACGATGTTCATCGTCCTGCGGTTCCTGCTCGGCGTGACCGAGGCCGGGCTCTTCCCCGGCGTCATCATGTTCCTGTCGGAGTGGTTCCCGAACAAGGTCCGTGTCCAGATGTTCTCGATCTTCTACCTGGCGCAGCCGTTCTCACAGATGCTCGGCGCCCCGCTGAGTGGTGGCCTCATCAGCTTCGGCGACGCCCTGACCCCGTGGCACGGCTGGCAGGTGATGTTCTTCGCCGAGGGCATGCTCGCGGTCCTAGCCGGCTTCGCAGCGCTCTACTTCCTCACCAACTCGCCACAACAGGCGAAATGGCTGGACCAACAGGAGAAGGACTCGCTGACGGCCGCGATGGAACGCGAGGACACTGTGCGGCAGTCGGACGGCCCGACCGGTATCGCGAAGGCGATGACGAGTTGGAAGGTGTGGTACTTCACCATCATCTACTTCTGCCTCCAGATCGCGGTGTACGGCACGACGTTCTACCTGCCGCAGCAGGTCTCGAACCTCATCGGTCAGGACGTCGGCTGGCAGGTCGGCCTCGTGGCGGCCATCCCGTGGCTCGTCGGCCTCTTCGCCTGCTACTACGTGGGACGGAACGCGAACACCGTCGTCCGTCGGCGCACCTGGGGCACGTGGTTCTACATCTCGACCGGCGTCTTCATCCTGGCCTCGGCCTGGGCGGGCGCGAACAACCAGCCCATCCTCGGCATCCTGTTCATCACGATCGCCGTGGCGAGCTTCCTCTCGGTCGGGCCGATCACGTGGGCCTACCCGACGGCGTTCCTCACCGGAACGGCTGCAGCGGCGGGCATCGGCCTCATCAACTCGCTCGGTAACCTCGGCGGCTTCGTGGCACCGATCATGCGCACCGGGATCAACGAGAGCGTGCCGACCGACAGCGGCGTGTGGGGCGTGGTCTCGCTCGGGGTGTTCGCCTTCCTCGCGGCCGCCATGCTCTACTGCACCCGGTTCTTCCGTGGGGCGAAGGCGGACGAGCTGCTCGAGACGACGGCGAACCGCACGGCGCACTAATCTCACCGCAACACCCGGACGGGGTCGATCGCTCAGGCGGTCGGCCCCGTTCTGCCCTTCGACAGGCTCAGGGACCGGTTTGGGGCGGCTCAGGGACCGGAGGAGGGGGCTCGGGGACCGGCGGACTCGGTCCCTGAGTCTGTCGAAGGGCGGCTCAGTGCTCGGCGTCGCTGCGGGCGCGGGTGCGCACGAGCTCGATGTGCGAGCGCATGGCTGCCGCGGCGGTCTCGGGGCCGTCGGAGAACGCGTCGAGGATGGCTCGGTGTTCGACGACCGCCTGGTCGGCGTCGGTGACGCCCGTCTCGACCGTCTGGCGCATGCGGTGCACGCGGGTGGAGATGCCCTCGGACATGTCGAGGAGGAACGGGTTGCGGGTGCCCTCGAAGATGAGGTGGTGGAAGTTCCAGTCGACCGCGAAGTACTCGCGGAGGAGTGCCACGGGGATCTCGCCGGCCGACGCCGCGGCGCGCACCCTGGCGGTCATCTCGACGTGCTGAGCGAGGGCGACCTCGAGGGCCGGGACGAGCTCGTCGGCGTGGGCGGCGGCCAGCGCGGTGGCGCCGCTCTCGAGCACGATGCGGGCGTCGAACAGCGACTCGAGCTGGTCGTCGGCGAGCGGCGGTGCCACCCGGTAGCCCTTGTGGGTGACCCGGGTGACGAGCCCGGTGCGCTCCAGCTGGACGAGTGCCTCGCGGACCGGCGTCGGCGAGACGTCGAGGTCGCGGGCGATCGCGTCGATCGACAGGCGGGCACCCGGTTCGATACCGGAGCTCAGGAGCATGTCGAGCACCAGCTCGTAGACGCGGTCGCGCAGACCGCGGCGTTCGAGCGAGGAGGAGGCGCCGAGCGGGAAGACGGCATCAACCACGGCAGCCTCCGAAGGGTGTGCTCGAGGCGTCGTCACGGAGGGGAACCTCCGGTCGAGCGGCCGCGATGATCGTCGAGGACCAGTTTACGGGGCCTCCAGGCGTCATCGCGGCAGGTCGGAGCCCGCGCGGTCGAGGTCGGCCACCTCGTCGAGCACCAGCGAGAGGGCTGCCGGATCGTGGGCGAAGCGGCCGAGGAAGACCCCGTCGACCGCGTCGCCGATCGTGGTCAGCAGGCCGGGTCCGGCGCTCCCGCCGTAGATGACGGCCGAGGAGGTGTCGATGTGCCCGGCCGCGGCGAGCGCGTCGAGGTGGCCGCGCAGCCGGAGGCACACCGTGCGGATGTGGGCTGGACTCGCGGCCTCGGTGGCGCCGATGGCCCAGTGTGGTTCGTAGGCGACGATGACGCGGCCCACGATCCCGGCGGCGACCGCCCCTGCCAGGGCGTCGTCGAGCTGTGCGACGCACTCCGCGGCCGCCACCTCGGCGTCTCCGTGCTCCGCCTCGCCGATGCACAGCACCGGCGCGAGACCGTTGCGGAGCGCGGCGGTCGTCTTCGCGCGGACGACATCGGGCGTCTCACCGAACAGTCGGCGCCGCTCCGCGTGCCCGACCTCGACGACCTCGCAGCCGACCTCGTGGAGCTCGGCGCCGCTCACCTCGCCGGTGAAGGGCCCGGTGTCCTCGGTCGCGAGGTCCTGAGCGCCCACGGACGCGACGCCGCGGAGCCGCTCGACCGCGCCGATCACCGAGAGGTATCCGGGGATGACGAACAGCTCCGCCGCGCCGGATCGGAGTGCGTGGTGCTCGGCCGACACCCCCGCGACGACCGAGCACCAGTCGAGCGTCTGCGCGTGCCCGAAGTACATCTTCAGGCTCACGCCGACGAGTCTGGGACGTCCTGACATCAGGACGCTTCGTACGCGCTGATCTCCTGCACCTTGTCGTTCGACGCGCTCGAGGCGTCGAACTCGTAGGTGAGCCACTCGCGCACGTTGCGGCGGGCGAGTTCGATGCCGACGACCCGCTGGCCCATGCAGAGCACTTGGGCGTCGTTCGAGAGCACCCCGCGTTCGACGGAGAAGCCGTCGTGCGCGGTGACGGCTCGGATGCCCTGGACCTTGTTGGCCGCGATCGCGACGCCGAGGCCCGTGCCGCAGATGAGCAGCGCGCGGTCGGCCTCGCCGCGGGCGACGATCTCGGCCGCGGTCACCGCGACGGTCGGGTAGTTGGTGTGGCCGTCGGCGTCGACCCCGACATCGACCACGGAGACGACCAGGTCGCTCGCCTCGAGGTCGCGCTTGAGGATCTCCTTGTAGTCGTAACCGGCGTCATCGGAGCCGATGACGATTCGCCAGGTGCGGGTCATGGTGTGCCTTTCGTTGCTGGAGCGGGTGGCCCTTCGACAAGCTCAGGGACCGGGGTGTCGCTTCGGGGGATCGGGCGTCAGCGCTCGGCGAGCAGGGTACCGACACGCTCGACGATGAGGGCGAGGGAGACGGCTCCCGGGTCCTCGACGCCGACGGCCTTCGAGCCGTGCGAGCGGGCGCGACCCATGCCGGGCATGAGACCGGCCGTGTCGTGTGCCGCGGTGGTGGCCGCTGCCGCCGCCGTGGTCCACGCGGTGGAGAGGTCCTCGCCGGCGGCGACGCGTTCTGCGAGGGTGTCGGCGAACGGGACCAGGGCGTCGACGAGCGTCTTGTCGCCGACGGAGGCCTTGCCGTAGCGCATGACGGCGTCCTTCGCTGCGGTCACACCCTCGCTCACGGCGGTGGCGGTCGGGCGCTCGGCGTCGCCGAGGCGCTCGCCGAGGGTGCGGAGCATGACGCCCCACAGAGCGCCCGAGGTGCCACCGGCGCGGTCGGACCAGGCGTCGCCCGAGCGGTCGAGCAGCGTCGCGACGCCGGCACCGGCCTCACGCAGGCGCTCGGCCTCGGCGGCGGCAGCGGTCGCCCCGCGGTCCATGCCGATGCCGTGGTCGCCGTCGCCGACGATGGCGTCGAGGCGTCCCAGCTCGTCAGCGTGCTCCGCGAGGAGCTCCTGGATCGCGGAGATCGCGTCGGCCACGACGGCTGCCGACTCCTGCGACTCGGGCGAGGCGTCCGGCACGACGAAGGCGACGTCCTCGGTGTCGTCGGCGGCGACGGTCTCGAGTGCACCGGAGTCGACGGCGCCCGTGCGGAACGCGGGCGTGTCCGCAGCGGCACTCCACAGTCGCTCCAGCTCCTCGTCCACCCAGAGCAGGGTGAGTGAAACGCCGGCCATGTCGAAGCTCGTGCAGAACTCACCGACCTGCGGATCGACGAGGGTGATCCCGGCCTCCTCCAGTAGGGAGGCGACGCGGTCGTAGACGACGAACAACTCCTCCGACTTCACGGAGCCGAGGCCGTTGAGGATCGGGACGACGCGTGCGCCGTTCGGCGTGACGCCGTCCGGGATCTCGGCCTCATTCAGGAGGTGGTGCACGAACAACTCCGCCAACCCGTCGGCGGAGGGGATGTCGGTCTCGTCGATACCGGGCTCGCCGTGGATGCCGAGCCCGACGGCCATCCGCCCCTCCGGCACGGAGAACAACGGCTCGTCGGCACCGGGCAGCGTGCACCCGGAGAACGCGACGCCCATCGAACGGGTCCGGGCGTTGGCGAGGATCGCCACGCGCTCGACGTCGTCGATGGAGTACCCACCCGATGCCGCACCGCCAGCGACCTTGAAGACAGTGAGGTCGCCCGCGATCCCGCGCCGCTTCTCGAGTTCGGTGGGCGGGGCGCTGAAGATGTCGTCGGTCACGGTGACCGTGCGGCAGTCGATGCCGTCGGCCTTCACGGCGTCCTGCGCCGCGGTGAAGTGCAGGACGTCACCGGCGTAATTGCCGTAGCTGAGGAGGACGCCCCGTCCCTGCTCGCTCGCGCGGACGACGCTCTCCACCTGGTGTGCGGACGGCGACGCGAAGAGGTTGCCCATGGCCGCACCGTGGGCGAGTCCCGGTCCGACGAGGCCGGCGAAGGCGGGGTAGTGCCCGGAGCCGCCACCGATCACGAGGGCGACCTCCGGTTCCGCGGACCTGGTGGAGCGCGACACCCCGCCGGAGACCTTGCGTACCCAGCGTCCGTTGGCGCGGACGAAGCCGTCCACCATCTCGTCCGCGAAGTCGGCCGGTCGGTTCCAGAGCCTGGTCATCTGCATCTCCTCGTCATCGAGTCCGTCGATCCGGCGCAAGCCGGCACATCGCAATAATCCTATAGGATATTGGAACCGACCGGAACCCTGGACTGCTCACAACTCAGGACGCTACGGGCGGGTCGGCGCCCTCGGGCGGCAGCCGGAGGCGACGCGCCGGGGGCACCTGAGTTGTGGACGTGTGACACGAGCGACGCACGTCGCCGGCGTCCCGACGGCTGAACCTGCCGAGGCTGGAGTGGGGGAGACTCAGCCCCGGCAGGTTCGGCGATCGGGACGCCGGCCATCAGGGGCGCGTGACGGTGGACCCCGTGTGCGTGGCTTCGACGCGTTCTGCACGACGCGCGGCGAGGAGCGAGGGCGTGATCGCGAAGGTGATGCTCGACGACCGGCGCGGCGCGGTCGCCCGCAGGAAGCCGAGCCGCTCGGCGAGGGCGATGGACCTGGTGTTCTCCGGCTCGATGACGGCTGTCACGGTCTTCGCCCCGAGCTCGCGGAAGGCCAGGTCGATCATCGCCTCGGAGGCCTCGCTCGCGAGACCGCGTCCGCCGACGGCGGGGTCGAGGACCCATCCGATCTCGACCGAGCGCTCGGCGGGGTGGACCTCCCGGAGATGCAGGGAGACATCGCCGACGAGCCGCCCGTCGTGCTCCACGGCCAGGGCGAGGAAGTCGCCCGACTGCCAGAGGCGGTGGTGCCCGACGCGGTGCCGCAGGTGCTCACGGGACGCCTCGCGGTCGCGGACCGGCCACGGCAGGTGCTCGACGACCGCCGGTGTGGACTGGATGCGGTACCAGGCCTCGGCGTCCTCCAACCGGTGGCGACGCAGGACGAGACGGTCGGTGCTGATCGGGTGCGCGTCGACGGGAGCCTCGATCCGCGGCCCGCGGAGGAATCGAGGACGTGAGACACCTGCCGGGAACAGGGGACGCAGAGCACGGGCCGCGGCGGCGAGGCCGCTCCGGATCCGGTCCGCAGGCTCGGCCGTCGCTCCGGCCGTCCGACGACGGCGGGGGGCGAACGACGTGCCCAGGGGCTCTGCTCGGGTCATGCCCTCCACGGTAGGCACCGCACCCATGGGCTCGGCCTGAAAAGATATGAGGCCTCTATGAATCGCCCGTCGCTCCCCGCGCCTCGCAGCTCGACGACGGATAATCGACCCATGCCCTCCGACCTGCCAACGCAGATCGTCGACTCGGGGCGCCGCCGGGCGGTCCTCGCCAAGCTACCGCGGATGTACCGGGCCGACGGTTCACCCATCCGCGTCCTCCTCGTCGACGACGAAGCGGTCCTGACCGACCTCGTGAGCCTGGCCCTCGGCTACGAGGGGTGGGTCGTGGACGTCGCCACCAATGGTCGCGAGGCCGTCCAGCGCTACCGCACGGAACGTCCGGACGTCGTGGTCCTCGACATCATGCTGCCCGACATGGACGGGTTGAGCGTCCTGCGCCAGCTCCGCAGCTTCTCTCAGGGGGAGCCGGAATCGGGCACCCCGACGCTGTTCCTCACCGCTCGCGACTCGGTGGACGACCGCATCATGGGACTCACCGCCGGCGGCGACGACTACATGACGAAGCCGTTCTCGCTGGAGGAGCTCGTGGCCCGTCTCCGCGGTCTCCTCCGCCGCACCGCGCACGTCGTGTCCGACGACGACTCCCGCATCACGATCGGCGGGCTCTTCCTCGACGAGCGCAGCTACGAGGTCAGCCGTGACGGCGAGCCGGTGGCGCTCACCACGACCGAGTTCGAACTGCTGCGCTACTTCATGCGCAATCCGAAGCGCGTGCTGAGTCGTGCCCAGATCCTCGACCGCGTGTGGAACTACGACTTCGCCGGCAAAGCCAGCATCGTCGACCTCTACGTCTCCTACCTCCGCAAGAAGATCGACGCCGACCGTGCGCCGATGATCCACACCGTCCGCGGTGTCGGATACGTGCTGCGGCCGGTCGAATGAGCACCGCATCGGTTCCGACTGCGGGCGTGCCGACGCCTCGGGCGGACCGGCGGCACCCGTGGACGCTTCAGCGACGGTTGGTGACGGGCATCGCGGCGGTCATCGCAGCGGTCCTCGCGGTGTCGGGCATCCTGACGATCGTCACGGTCGAAGGGTCGGTCACCGCCGTCGTCGACACCCAGCTCACCGGGTCGATGGAGGCCTTCGAGCACTCCGTGGTGAAGTTCCACGATCAGCAGGCCGGTGCCGGAGCGGTGGTGGACCCCGATGCCACGCGCGGTGAGCCCGGCTACGTCAAGCCGTTCGTGGACTACGTCGGCCACGGGCCCGGCACGCTCATCGCGCTCGTCGCGGACGGTGGGGTCGTCGACTCCGCGCGTTTCACCCAGTCCAACGCGACGGCGCTCGACGTGCGGACGAAGGCGCTCATCGAGGAGGCCGTCGCGGTCGACAGCTCCGAGCGACAGAACATCGAGCTGGGGTCGCTCGGCGGGTACCGGCTCGAGTTCCTCGACCACGGCGACGGCGAGACCCTCGTGGCCGGCGTCTCGCTCGCCACCCCGCGAGCGGCCGTGCAGCAGGAGGCGATCGTCATCGCGATCCTCGCCGTGCTCGCGCTCGCGGTCACCATCGTCGGGGCGATCATCGTGGTCCGCCTCGGGCTCCGACCGTTGTCCCGCGTGGCCGCCGCCGCCGAGGAGGTGTCCACCCTGCAACTCGAGCGTGGCGACACCGGGATCGACGTGCGGGTCGATCAGGCCGACACCGATCCCCGGACGGAGATCGGCAAGGTGGGCGAGGCGCTCAACGGCCTCATCGACCACGTCGACCGCGCACTCGCCGTCCGAGCCGCGACCGACAAGCGCATGCGCCGGTTCGTCACCGACGCGAGCCACGAACTCCGGACGCCGCTCGCTGCGATCCAGGGCTACGCCGAGCTCACCCGCCAGGACAGCGAGAACCTCCCGCCCATGACGGAGCACGCGCTCGCCCGCATCGAGTCGGAGGCGACCCGGATGAGTTCGCTCGTCAGTGAGTTGCTCCTGTTGGCGCGTCTCGACGAGGGCCAGGACCTGCACCTCGACGACGTGGACCTGAGCGACCTCGTCGCCGCCGCCGTGAGCGACGCGGCCGTCTCGGCACCGGCGCACCACTGGTCGGTCGACGTGCCGGAGCGCGCGATCATCGTGCGCGGCGACCGCGAGCGTCTCCACCAGCTCGTCGTGAACCTGCTGTCGAACGCCGCCGTGCACACCCCGGCCGGTACCTCCGTGGTCACCCGCATCAGCGCACCGAAGAGTCCCGACGAGCCGCAGTGCGCCTCGCTGACGATCGCCGACGACGGACCCGGCATCGACGAGGCCTTCCTCCCCGAACTCTTTGACCGCTTCGCCCGGGCCGACTCGTCGCGCTCGCGTGCCGCCGGCAGCACGGGCCTCGGGCTGGCGATCGCGCTGTCGATCGCCGAGGGCCACGAGGGCTCGATCGAGGTCGCCTCATCCTCGGCCGGCACGACATTCACGGTGACGCTGCCGTGGTCGGGCCCGTCCGAGGAGCACCCCGCGGTCCGGCCGGCGGCCGACGCCACCGGGACACGGCCGGAGGCGGTCACCTCGACGCGAGGCTGATCGCCCGTCCTGTCGTCGAGCCGCACCTGGTCGCCGAGCGCCACCCGGTCGCTGAGCGCCATCCGGTCACCGAGCTTGTCGAGGTGCCCTTCGACAAGCTCAGGGACCGGACGGGATTGCTCAGGGACCGGACGGGATGGCTCAGGATGCGGACGGACGCCTCAGGGGGACGGTCGGCGGAGGGCGATGAGCTGCTCCGCCGAGTGCGCGAGGTGTGCGCGGAGCTCCGCCTCGCCGTGGTCGCCGATGAGGGCGTCGACGAGTCGGTCGTGCTGGTCGATGAGTTCCTCGGGCGGGAGGACGCTCCGGAGCTGCACCATGAACAGGCCGAGCTCGGCGAGCAGGCCAGCGTGCGCCTCGCTCAGTCGAGGGCTCCGGGCCGCGGCGACGATCGCGTGGTGCAGCTCGGCGTGCGCGACCTCGATGGCACGGTGATCGCCGGGTCGTTCGATGCAGATGCGTCGGAGGCTGTCGTTCGCCGCGATGATCGAGGCCGCTGGGCGCGACGACGGTTCCGCACGCGTTCGCAGCAGCCGGACCGCCTCGGCCTCGATCGCCGTCCGGTACTCCATGAGCGCGAGGACGTCCGCATCGCTGAACGACCGCACCCGGGCGCCGCGGTAGGCCTCGAACGTGACCAGGCGCTCCGCCGCGAGCGCCTGGAGCGCCGCTCGGACGGTGTGCCGGTTGACGCCGAACCGGGCGGTGAGTGCGGTCTCCCGCAACGGCTCGTCCGCGCCGAGCCGTCCGTCGAGGATGTCCTCCCGCAGCGCGTCCGCGACGGCGTCGACCGCGGTCATCGGGCGACCTCGCGACGGTCGATGCGCTTCGGTACGACGAGGATCGCGAGTCCGATCACGAGCAGCGCGGCACCGATGACGGTGGACGGCCCGAAGGACTCTCCGAGGAGCAGGATGCCGAGGAGCGTCGCCGTCAATGGTTCGAAGAGCGTGAGCGTTGCGACCCGAGACGCGGGCAACCCGCCGAGTGCGTAGCCGAACAGCAGGTACCCCGCCACCGTGTTCACGAGCGCGAGCCACGCGACCGCGAGTGCGCCGGGCACGGTGAGGATCCAAGCGGTCTCGGTGGCGAGGAGGATCGGCACGGAGACGAGCGCCGCTCCGCCGAAGAGCGCCGCCATGGTGCCGAGCGGCGTCCACCCGTGCTCGATGAGCGCCTTGCTGCAGAGCGTGTACAGGGCGTAGGAGGCTCCGGCTCCGACGGACGCGAGCAACCCGCCCACCGAGACGGTCCCGATCCCGCCGCCCGTCACCCCGGACAGGACGGCGACACCGGCTGCGGCGACGATCGTGGCCAGGAACCAGCGGCCGCTCGGGCGCCGACGGTGGATCGCCCATTCGAGGAGGCCGGTGATCGCGGGTGCGGAGCCGAGTGCCGTGAGGGTCCCGATCGCGACACCGTTGCGCTCCACTCCGAGGAAGAAGAACGGCTGGTACGCGGTGACACCGATCGTGCCGACGACGACGGCGACGACCAGAGCGGGCCTTGCGAGTTCCGCTGCGCGGGTCCGAGGTGGCGTGGACCTCGAGCGGTGGGCGAAGGCCGCCCACACGAGGACGAGGAGCGCTCCGCCGAAGACGATGCGTGCAGCGCCGAACGCGACCGATCCCACCTCGATCGGCAGGAGCGCGTGAGCCGTGCCCGTCGTCCCGAAGCACACGGCGGCGAGGACCGCGGCGGCGACGGGCAGGCGCCCCGCGGCAGTGCTGCTGCCGGTCGTCTGGGTTTCGGTCGGCGAACGGGTCATGGGGACAGCATGCTGCAAGATTGTGTAACAATCAACGCCACGACGCCCGCCCGCTCGATGAGCGGACGGGCGTCGGGTGGGAGATCGGGTCAGCCGGCGTAGCCGCTGCTGATCACCGACACCCCGAGCAGCAGGGCTGCACCGGCTGCGACGATCAGGGCGAGCGCCAGCATGGTGCCGGAGATGATGACGGCGGTGAGGGCGAAGCCCTTGGACTTCGGCTTGCGGGCGAGCGCGATGATGCCGAGCACGAGCGAGGCGATCGGCAGGAGCACGAACGACGGGGCGACGACCGCGGCGATCGACAGGGCGAACGCGATGATCGACAGCGTCTGGGTCGAGCTCTCGCGGTCGGCGGCCGTCGCAGCAGGAAGGGGTGCGAGGGGCAGCGGGGTCGTCGGCTGAGTCGGCGCGACCTCCTGCACGGGCGTGGCCTGGGTGAGGGGCTCGGGGCCGAACGCTTCGGTCGGGGCGTCTGCCAGGGTCACGTCCTCGGCGGGCGAGATCGTGGTGGACTCGGTGGTGGCTGAGGCGGACATGAGGTGGGGGTTCCTTCCTCCGCGAGGTGCGGAGCTCTCTCCGCAGTGTGCGGAGCTGATCGGTTGATGGTTCCAGCCTCCTCGGATCACCGCCGTTGCGAGTCGCCCGTGCGCCCGATCTCCAATCCGCCTGCGGGATGATCCTGCGTGTCGCGCCCATGGGTCTGCGGTGCCGCGGCCGTTGTTACCACGGGCCATGCCGGCCCCCGTATTCGGGACAGAGGGGTTTCGCAGGCAATAGATGTGCGTTTACCCTGGCGCCCATGACCCGCCGCATCGGAGCCGCTGTGCTCGCCCTGCTCGGAGCCTCTGCGCTCGCCCTCACCGCAGCCGTCCCGGCGGCCTCCGCCGCGACCACCTCGAGTTGGGCGACGTGGCCCACGTTCTCCGGTGCATCGGGGTCGTACCAGGGCACGATGACCCTGGCCGGTCAGCCCGCCCTCACGGCGGCGTTGACGAGCGACTCGGTCGGCGGCGGTGGCGTCGGCGTCATCTCGGGCGCCTCGACCTGGCTGGCGGCGTCGACCCCGGTCGGCGCCAAGTACGGCAGCAGCCGCGATCAGCCCTACCTGAACCTCCGGCCGAAGGCGAACAATGCGGCGTCGCCCTCGACCACGACCTACTCCTTCGCGACGCCGACACCGCCGTCCGGCTGGACGTTCGTCCTCGGCGACATCGACGCCGACCAGGTCACCGTGACGGCGATCGGCCCCGACGGC
Organism: Plantibacter sp. CFBP 8798; assembly: GCF_014841195.1. Classification (NCBI taxonomy): domain Bacteria; kingdom Bacillati; phylum Actinomycetota; class Actinomycetes; order Micrococcales; family Microbacteriaceae; genus Plantibacter; species Plantibacter sp. CFBP 8798. The sequence goes on along the minus strand of NZ_JACYTS010000003.1, from coordinate 717,036 downwards.
GAGGCGCTCACCCCTGACGAGCTCGGGTTCAACGGTGGCTTCAACTACTGCGCTCCCGGTCTGGCCGGCAAGCCGTCCTGCACCGGTTCCGCCACGGACGTCCCCACCTGGGACCCGGCGACGCAGGTGCTCCGCGGCAACGACGCCGCAGCGGACACCGCCGGCGCGGCGGGCTGGTTCGAGCCCTCCGCCCCGATCTCCAGCCTCACCTTCTCGTTCCGGCAGCGGTCGGGCGCGCCCGTCTACCAGGCGTGGTTCGCGTCGATCGCGCGTGACGTGACCGGCACCGTGACGGACCAGACCACCGGCCCGCTGGACGGCGTCGGCGTCCGCATCATCGACCGCAACGGTCGGGTGGTGGCGTCGACCACGACCGCCGGTGGCGGGGCCTACACCTTCGCCGGCTACTTCGCGACCGACGGCTACACCGTGCAGCTCGTCCCGCCGGCCGGCAAGATCGCCGTCGGTCCCGCACGAGCCGCCGCGGACCTCACCGACGCCGCCGCCGTCGCGGACTTCACCGTCCGTGACATCGTGCCCGTCGCCGTGTCCGGCACCGCGCTCGACACGGACGGTGTGCCGATCGTCGGAGCCACGGTCACGATCGACGGAGCGGGCAGCGTCACCACCGACACCGACGGGAACTACCTCTTCGACACCGTGCCGGTCGGCGACCACACGGTCGTCATCACGCCGCCCGCGGGCTACGCGGTGCAGACCGCCCCGGCACCGTTCACCGTCCCGGTCGGGAGCGAGACACCCATCACCGAGCAGGACTTCGTGCTCGTCGCGAATCCCAGTCTCGGCGGGGTGATCACGTCCGGTGGGGTCGGTGTGGCAGGCGTCACCGTGAGCGTGGACGGTCCGAACGGTGTCGAGAGCGCCGTCACGGCCGCCGACGGTTCCTACCGCTTCCCGCTCCTGCCCGCGGGTGCCTACGAGGTCTCGATCGTCGCCCCGGAGGGGTACGTCGTCTCCGGAGCGGCCACCCGGGAGGAGGAGCTCGCCGGAACCGATCTCGACGCGGTCGACTTCGAGCTCGCCCGCCTCGGGACCGTCATCGGCGACGTCCGGACGGACACCGACGCCCCGGTGCCCGCAGCGACGGTCACGGTGACGACGCCGGGCGGCCCGGTCGCCCTGACCACGACGGCCGAGGGCTCCTACGGGCTCGCCGACCTGGCGCCGGGCAGCTACGAGGTCACGCTGACCGTTCCGGCCGGGTATTCGGTGCCCGCGGGTGGTGCCACGACGGCCACCGTCGTGGTCGGTACGGACGGCGCGGTCCAGACGGTGCCCACCTTCGTGCTCGTCGCCGATGAGGTCGCTCCGGTGCCGCCCGTCCCAACGGCGACGCCGAGCGACCCCGCCGTTCCGAGCAACCCCGCCGTTCCCAGCAACGCGGGTCGTCTGCCCTCGACCGGCGCGGACGCGATGCCGTGGATCGTCGCTGCCGGAGCGCTCTTCGTGCTCGGTGCCGCCGGTGTCGTCACCGCGGCCGTCCTGCGTCGTCGACGCGCGAATCGGGACGAGCTGTCCGGCGAATGACCATTTGAACGACCCCTCGGGGATGGGAGGGCGCGGCTCGTCCGTAGACTTGGGCGAGCCGCGCCCCACCCAGGAGTGCGGATCGCACTGCTGAACGGGGATCCGTGGACATCATCGGGTGGGTGAACGACGCCGCGACGGCGCTGCCCGATCCGCTGATCTGGCTCCTCGGGCTCCTGTTCACGACCGCCGAGTCCGGTCTGTGGCTCGGCCTCGTCGTCCCCGGTGAACCGGTGGTGCTCCTCCTCGCGGCCATGCTCGACTCCGCCCCCGGTGCCCTCGTGCTGTTCCTCGCGGTCGCCCTCGGCGGGTCGCTCGGGGACCAGCTCGGCTACCTCGTCGGTCGTCGTTCCGGTGGTCGCCTCCGTGACTCGGCCATCGTCCGGCGTCTCGGCGTCGACGGCTGGGACCGCGCGGTCGAGGCGCTCGAGCGGCGCGGGGCCCAGGCCGTCTTCCTCACGAGGCTCGTCCCCGTGCTCCGATGCCTGACACCGACCGCCGCCGGGGTCGCCCGCGTGCCCTACCGGCCGTTCCTCGCGGCATCGCTGCTGGGCTCCCTCCTCTGGTCCGCCGTCTACGTCGGGGTCGGCTCCCTCGTCCGCGCCACGCTCGACACGGTCCGCCAGTACCTCGGCGCCACCGGCTGGGTGCTGCTGTTCGCGCTCGTCGTGGTGGTCACGGTGGTCGCGATCGCCCGATTCCGCCGCGGTGCCGCGATCCCCGGCGACGAGGCGATGATCCCGGTGACCCTGCACGAGAAGACGCCGCTCGCGCGCCTCCGGACGCAGCTGTTCTCCGACGACGACTGGAAGAACCTGCCGAACGCGATCACGGCGGGACGTATCGTCCTGCTCCCGGTGTTCGCCGCCCTCGTGATCACCGGCTCCTACTGGGCTGCGCTCGTCGTCGGTGCGGTGGTGTTCCTGAGCGACGTCGCCGACGGACAGATCGCGCGCCGCATGGGCACGGTCTCAGCGCTCGGCACCTGGCTCGACGGGGTCGCCGACCGCCTGACCGTGGTCGTGGTCGCCGCATCGTTCGCCATCGCGCAGATCATCCCGTGGCAGGTGTTCGTGGTCATGATCGTCCCCGACCTCCTGCTCGCGTTCGTCGCCGTCGTCGCGTTCCGCGGGACGCCGGAGGTGCCGGTGAGCATCGCCGGCAAGATCCGGACGGTGTTCCTCTTCGTCGGCTTCTTCGCGCTGCTCATCGGCCTCGCGCTCGGCGGCGGGGATCCTGCGTCGGCGCTCTACCGGGTCTTCGGCGGGGTCGGCTTCGTCGCGATCCTCCTCGGACTCCTCGGCCACTTCGTCGCGGCGACCCAGTATGCGCGACGCATGGTCGTCACCTGGCAGCGACAGGGCGTCCGCGCGGCCCGCTGACCATGACGCCGACCGTCGTCGGAGGTCGCCGCCGGAGGGCACACGGCCACGGCGCAGGCGGTGTCGTTTAGGCTCGGAGCATGCCAGTCGACTATCCGGACCTCGTCATCTTCGACTGCGACGGGACGCTCGTCGACACGGAACGCATCTCCGTCCGGGTGAACCTCCAGCTGCTCAACGAGGTCGGCGGCGACTACACCGAGGCCGAGGTGCGGGAGCTCTTCGTCGGCGCCTCGCTCGAGACCTACGCGACGCTCGTCGAGCAGCGGCTCGGGAAGCCGCTCGAGGCCGACTGGATCCAGCGCTGGAGTGATATGTTCCGCGGCATCTGCGAACGTGAGCTCGAGGCGGTCGACGGGGTCGTCGACGCGCTCGACGGTATCGCTGCGACCGGGGTGCCGCTGTGCGTCGCCTCGAACGGGATGCTGCACGACGTCGTCCGCAACCTCGGGCAGGTGGGCATCCACGACCGCTTCGACGGGCGCATCTTCAGCGCGACCGACGTCGCCGTCGGCAAGCCCGCACCCGACCTCTTCCTGCACGCCGCCGCCGACTTCGACACGGCCCCCGAGCGATGCGCGGTCATCGAGGACAGCGTCGTCGGCGTCCTGGCTGCCCGCGCGGCCGGCATGACGGTGTACGCCTACGCCGGTGGCATGACGCCCGCCGAGCGGCTCGTCGGCGACGGCACCCACGTCTTCGACGACATGCGCCTGCTGCCCGACCTCATCCGCGACACCTGGGCGACCTCCGCGGCACGCTAGCCGCACAGCACTAGCTGCGACTGCGGAGCTCGGGGAAGCCGTCCTCATCGTCGGGGACGGCCTGCGTCGTGACGGTCGGCGCCGGTGCCGCGTCGGACGGCTCGAGGTCCTGGGCCGAGGCGTCCTGCTCCTCGGCGCGACGTCGGGTGCGTTCGCCGCCGCGCTTGACGGCACGGTCGAACAGCTGCGGGCCGGTCGTCGCCAGGCGCTTCCAGGGGAGGGTGCCCTCGATCTCGATCTGTAGCGAGAAGCTCAGCAGGGTGCGGATGACGACGATGATCGCGAGGACGAGTGCGTCGGTCAGCGAGGGCGTCGACGTGACCGTCTTCACGAGGTCGGCGGCCACGAGGATCTCCAGCCCGAGCAGGATGACCGAACCGATCGTCTCCCGCAGCATCCGGAAGGCCCGTGCGCCGTCGCGCGTGCTCCACCACAGGCGGGCCGAGAGGCTGACGGCGATCACGAAGCCCACGACCATCGCCCCGACACCGGCGACCTCGAAGACGATGGTAACCAGCTCGAAGAAGTCCATCCCTCCATCATCCTCGCCCGCCCGCTGGACCGGAAGCCGGGCCGACCCGCTAGGGTGGTCGCGAGTGACACGGGGTGCCGATCCCACGACGATCGGCTGAGAACACACCCGTCGAACCTGATCTCGTTAGTCCGAGCGAAGGGATGTCGCGAATGAGCATTCGCACACCGCAGCAGTCTGCCCACCCGTCCACCGACGACTCGTCCGTCGGCGAGTTCGCGAGCGCGTCCGGGGACCTCCTCGACCGCCTGCGCGAGCGCACGCCGCTCGTCCAATCGATCACGAACGCCGTGGTGACGAACTTCACCGCGAACGTCCTGCTCGCCATCGGCGCCGCCCCGGCGATGACCGACCTCCCCACCGAGGCCGGACCGTTCGCCCGCATCGCCTCCGGCGTGCTCCTCAACCTCGGGACGCCGCAGGCTGAGCAGCGCGAGGCCATGGTCGAGGCCGCCACCGCCGCGAACGAGGCCGGCACTCCATGGGTGCTCGACCCCGTCGCCGTCGGCTTCCTGCCGGTGCGCACGGCGCTCGCCACCGAACTCCTCGCCCTCCGGCCGACGATCGTGCGCGGCAACGCCAGCGAGATCATCGCGCTCGCCGGACTGGGCGCCGGCGGTCGCGGCGTCGACAGCACCGACTCGGTCGACAGCGCGATCGAGGCGGCCACCGCGATCGCCCGCTCCTCGGGTGCCGTCGTCGCGATCTCCGGGCCGACAGACGTCATCACCGACGGTGAGCGCATCGTCCGCTGCTCGAACGGACATGCCTGGCTCACCCTCGTGACGGGCGGTGGCTGTGCCCTCGGTGCCGTACTCGCCGCCTTCGCGTCACTCGACGAGGACCGGCTGCTGACGACGCTCGCGGCGACCACCGCGTACACGGTCGCCGCGCAGCTGGCGGCCGCGGAGAGCCGTGGACCCGGCTCCTTCGCTCCCGCCTTCCTCGACCGCCTCCACCTCCTCGATGCCGACACCGTCCGCAGCCTGGCGGTGATCGCGTGAGCGCCTCGACCACCGCGGACCTGGTCCTCGCGGCCCGTTCGCACGCCGAGCTCGTGCGCCGCGGTATCGCCACCTACCTCGTCACGGATGCTCCGGCCAGCGGGGATCGCGGTGTCCTCGACGTCGTACGCCGAGCTGTCGACGGCGGGGTGACCGCAGTTCAGCTGCGGGAGAAGACCGCATCGGCGCGAGAGCTGTTCGACCTGACCGTGCGTGCGGCGGAGGTCGTCGCCGGGCGGGCGCTGCTCCTCGTCGACGACCGGGTGGACGTGTTCCTCGCCGCCCGTTCCGCCGGTGCCGTCGTCCACGGCGTCCACGTGGGTCAGAGCGATCTCCCGGTCGACGCCGTGCGCCGCATCGTGGGGCAGGCCGCCGTCGTGGGGCTGACGGCGAACACCCCGGCGCACCTCGACGCGGTCGCAGCGCTGCCTCCCGGGGCCGTCGACTACCTCGGTGTCGGCGTCATCCGCCCGACGACGACCAAGCCGGACCACCCGGAGCCGCTGGGCATGGAGGGGTTCGCCGCGATCGCCGCCGCGACCCCGCTCCCGTGCGTCGCGATCGGTGGGGTGTCACTGGAGGACACGGTCGAGCTCCACGCTGCCGGTGCCGCTGGTCTCGCCGTCGTCTCCGCCATCTGCGCCGCCGACGATCCGGCGGCCGCCGCCCGGGCGTTCCGCAGCGCCTGGACCGAGGTCTCGGCATGAGTGCCGCGGAGCAGACGACGACGCCGGAGTCGTCGAGCTCGGACCGGGTGCGCGGTCGACGACCTGTCGCGGTCCGGGACACACCGCGGGTGCTCAGCATCGCCGGGACCGACCCGACCGGCGGTGCCGGGATCCAGGCCGACCTCAAGAGCATCGCCGCGAACGGCGGATACGGCATGGCGGTCGTCACCGCGCTCGTCGCGCAGAACACCCGGGGCGTCCGATCCGTGCACACCCCGCCCGTCGGGTTCCTCCGCGAGCAGTTGGACGCGGTCGCGGACGACGTGGTGATCGACGCGGTCAAGATCGGGATGCTGGGCGACGTCGCGATCATCGACACCGTGTCGACCTGGCTGCAGGAGACCGTGACCGGACCCGTCGTCCTCGACCCGGTGATGGTCGCGACGAGCGGGGACCGCCTCCTCCACCGCGACGCCGAAGCGGCCATGCGCGCGCTCCTGCCACACGTCGACCTCCTGACCCCGAACCTGCCGGAGCTCGCCGTCCTCGCGGACGAGCCGGTGGCGACGAGCTGGGCCGACGCACTCGCCCAGGCGGAACGGGTCTCGGCGCAGGCGGGCGTGATCGTGCTCGTGAAGGGCGGGCACCTGACGGGGACGACCGCGTGCCCGGATGCGCTCGTCGACGCCACCGGTGGTCTGGGCGACGACCGATCACTCGTCGAGTTCGACGGTCTTCGAGTCGACACGCGGAACACCCACGGAACCGGGTGCTCCCTGTCGAGCGCGATGGCCACCCTCGTCGCCCGTTCGGGATCCTGGACCGAGGCCCTCGGCGAGGCGAAGGCGTGGCTCACGTCGAGCCTCCGGCACGGGGATTCGCTCGAGGTCGGCTCGGGCAACGGCCCGATCAACCACTTCGCCGAGCTGTGGGCGTCGGCCGGGATGACCTCGGGTCGGCAGGACGGCGCCGGCATCCTCACGGGCTGGTGGGAGGACATCGCCCAGCTGCGGGACCGGATCGACCACCTGCCGTTCGTGACGACGCTCGCGAACGGCACCCTCGATCCGGCCCGGTTCGCCTGGTACCTGCAGCAGGACGCGATCTACCTGCGGGCCTACTCGCGGGTCCTCGCGCGAGCGAGTGCACTGGCACCGACGGCCGAGGAGCAGGTGTTCTGGGCGACCGGTGCGGCGGGCTCCATCGAGGCCGAGATGGAGCTGCACCGCACCTGGCTCAGCACGTATGCCGTCAGCGGTATGGACGTGGAACCGTCGGCGACGACCGCGGCGTACCTCGACCACCTGCACGCGGCGACGGTCGACGGCGACTACGGGCGGGTGGTCGCCGCCGTGTTGCCCTGCTACTGGATCTATCAGGATCTCGGTGAACGGCTCGTCGGCGCATCGCACGCGGAGCACCCCTTCGCGGCGTGGCTCGACACGTACGCCGACCCCGCCTTCGCGACGGCCAACGCCCGGGCGATCGAGATCGTCGCCGGGGCGGCAGCTCGTGCGGACGAGGCCGGCCGGGAGACGATGCGACGGGCGTTCCTGGCCTCGGCCGCGCACGAGGAGGCGTTCTTCGCCGAGCCGATACGATGAAGGCCGGATCCGCCGCCGCGGTCCCGGACCACGACGAGAGGCCCCTGATGCTGACGAGCAACGAGTACTTCGACGGCAACGTGAAGTCGATCGGCTTCACCACGAACGAGCCCGGTGCGGAGTCGGCCAGCGTCGGAGTGATGGAGCCGGGGGAGTACACCTTCACCACGGGCAAGGCCGAGGAGATGTCGGTGATCTCCGGCAAGCTCCGCGTGCTGCTGCCGAACACGAGTGCCTGGCAGGACTTCGGGCCCGACGCGCAGTTCAGTGTCCCGGGGAGCAGCAGCTTCCAGGTCGAGGTCGAGGTCACCACCGCGTACCTCTGCCGCTACCTCAACATCTGAACGTTGGTCACTGAGCTTGTCGAAGTGTCGACCGGCTCAGGGACCGGTCGGGGTGCGCCCGTCGACCGGCTCAGGGACCGGTTCGGTTCGTCCGAGCGTCCCGGCTCAGGACCGGTCGACGACCTCGAGTGTGAGGACGACGGTCGAATCGTCTGAGCTGTTCGTCAGCGTCACCGTCGTGCTCCCGACCTCGAGCGGCTGCAGACCGGGGTTGAACGACGCGCCGCCGCGGGATCCGCCCGGTACGTACTCCGCGATCGACGGATCCTCGACCTTCGCGGACCAGACGGTCGGATCGACGGCGACGAGGTCCACCACGTTGTCGAGGCCGACGGTGATGGTGCGGCCGTCCTGATCGACGAGCTGCACGATGACGGGTGCGATCACGCCGGCCTCGCTCGCGGAGCTCTGACCGGAGGGCGAGTCCGCGCCGCCGGTGCAGGCACTCGTGCCGAGCACGGCGCCGACGATCGCGATCACGGTCAGCCCACGGGTCGCACGGCGCATGGCGGTCCTCTCTCGACGTGACCTCACCCTACCGCCGGGCGACGGTGGACCTCAGGACCGCAGGGCCAGCGCGTCGGCGGCGGCGCTGAGCCGACCGTCCTCCATGACGAGCACCTGGTCCATGCGGTCGAGGTGGCTCCGATCGTGGGTGACCAGCAGCGTCGCGGCGCCAGAGGTCGCGGTGAGTTCGAGGATGAGCTCGATGATCGCGGACCCGCGCTCGTGGTCGAGCGCACTGGTCGGCTCATCCACGACGAGGGCGTCGGGCTCGTTCATGAGGGCGCGCGCGATGTTGACCCGCTGCCGCTGACCGCCGGAGAGCTGATGCGGCCGCTTGCCCGCCTGGTCGGCGAGCCCGACGGCGGCGAGCAGCATCGCGGCCCGCCCGCGGATGCGCGTCCGGTCGGCCCGCGACGCGCGGCCGCCGAGCGTCCCGAGGACGCACAACTGCTCGAGGGCCGTGAGCGACGGCAGCAGGTTGGCCTGCTGGAACACGATGCCGAGCCTCGTGCGGCGGAAGTCGGTGGCCGCACGGCGGTCGAGGGAGGTGACGTCGACCCCAGCCACTTCCACGAGGCCGCTGTCAGGCCGGATCAGGCCGGCCGCGACGGCGAGCACGCTCGACTTCCCGGAGCCCGAGGGCCCGGTGAGCGCGGTGACGGTTCCGGCCGGGACGGCGAGGGTCGCGCGGTCGACGGCGGTGACGCGGTGGTCGCCGTCGGGGAAGGTGAGGGTGACGTCGGTGAGCGAGATCATGCGGTGACTCCGATGGTGACGAGGGTAGGTGCGAGGAAGGACGCAGGGAGGGTGGGCGCGTTCACCGGTTGCCGCCGAGCGCGGTCAACGGGTCGGCCGAGAGGATGGACCGCAGGGCGAACGCCGCGCCGATCAGGCCGAGGGCGATCATGATCATCCCGGGCACGAGCGTCGTCAGTGGGCTGAGCACGAAGGGCAGCGCCGTGCCAGCCGCGGAACCGAGTGCGGCGGTGGTGCCGATGCCGAGCCCGACGCCGAGGACGAGGAGGACGAGCGCCTGGCCGAGCGCATCCAGCGAGAGCCGACGGGTCGTCGCGCCCAACGCTTTGAGGATCGCGACGTCGCCCGCGCGCTGCATGGTCCACACCGTGAAGAAGGCTCCGATGACGAGCGCGGAGATCCCGAACAGCATGGCGACCATGAGGAGGAGCGATCCGATCTCGGAGCGGAACGATCCGATCGCGAGCAGGGACGACAGGACGTCCTTCGATACCGTGCCGGTGGCCTGCTCCGCTCCCGTCACCGCATCGGCGCTCGGGTTCCCGGTGATGGCGAGCGCGGTCGCTCCGTCGCCGGGGGACCCTTGCGCGGCCTGTATCGACCGCCACTCCGACAGGCTCGTCCAGACGACCGGCGTGTGGCTGTACCACTGGTCGTCGACGACCGAACCGACCGCGAGTTCGCTGCCACCGATCGAGACGGTGTCGCCTCGGGAGACGTGGAGGGCTTCCGCGGCCGTCCGACTCAGGCTGGCGGTCCCGTCGGCGGGCACCTCGGCGGCGCGACCCGGGACGGCGTCACCGCTGATCCCGAACAGTGCCACGGAGGTGCGCGCATCGTCCGTGGTCATCCGCGTCTGGCTGATGCCGAGCTCCTGGACACCGTCCACCCCGGGGACCGCAGCCCACGTGGTGGCCGCGTCCGCGTCGATCGCGGAGTCGGCGAACGTCGCCTGCTCGCCGTCGGCCGGGGCCGCGAGGACGATGCTCGACGCACCCAGTCCGGTGATCGCCGAGATGTTCTGGTTCGCCAGCCCTGCGGTGAGGCCGCTGAGGAATCCGACGAGCAGGGTGATGAGGGCGACGACCGCCCCGATCAGCACGAAGCGACCGGTGGCGAAGCGCATGTCGCGCCAGGCGACGAACATGGGGACTCCTTGTCAGCCGCCCGACGGCGTCTCCGTGGTGCGGCAGGATTCCAGCCTCGTCGCGTCGCCGACTCCGGGCATCGTCGGACGGGACGGTCCTCCGGCGCGGTCAGGTGGAGGCGACGTTCCACCTTTCTGATGATTCGCGAGGACGATCCCCGCCGTACGCTGGGCGGATGAAGCACTCGGCACTCAGCCCCGTGTTCACCGGCCTGCAGCTCGGCCTCCACGGCCTCGTCACGGCACTCATCGTGCTCGTGATCGCGCGATCCGTCTCGGTCGGTGGCCAAGCGGCCCTCGCGGCGATCGTCCTCGCGGTCGTCATGCTGCTCACCTACGCCGCTGGCGCGATCCTCGGCGGTCGGGTCCGCCGTGCGGTGGCCGTCAGCGGCACCACCGATCGCGACGCTGCTCCCGTCGGCGTGCGTCGAGGCCGGGTGTCCGTCCTCGTCTGGCTGGTGCTGCTCAGCGTCGAGTGGGTGGTCCTCGTGCTCCTCAGCCCGGATGCCGCCTACCTGGTCTTCCCGTTGTTCTTCCTCTATCTGCACCTCCTCCCCAGGGCCGTCGCGGTGCCCGCCGTCGTGACCGCCACCATCGCCGCGGTCGTGGCGATCGGTCTGCACGCCGGCTTCAGCGTCGGGGGAGTCGTCGGCCCGCTCGTCGGTGCGGCCGTGGCCGTCGCGATCGGACTCGGCTACGAGGCGCTGGCCCGGGAGGCGGCCGAGCGGGAGCGACTCATCGCCGAGCTCGTCGCAGCACGCGAGGAACTCGCCGAGCGCGGTCGGCAGGCGGGCAAGCTGGCCGAGCGCGAGCGCCTCGCCGCCGACCTCCACGACACGGTCGCCCAGGCCCTGTCGAGCATCCAACTGCTCCTGCACGCGGCCGAGCGCTCCGCCGTCGAGCAGCCCGGCACCGAGCAGCTGCGTTCGCACATCGGTCTGGCGCGGGACGCCGCGGCGACGGCCCTCGCCGAGACGCGCAGCCTCATCGACGAGCTGAGCCCGCCGGCGTTGGTCGGCGCGACGATCGCGGACGCGCTCGGTCGGCTCGCCGAGACGACGACCGCCGAAAGCGGCACGCCGGTCTCCACGACGGTCACCGGCGATGCATTCGTCCTCGGCACGCCGGTGACGACCGCGCTCCTCAGGGCCGCGCAGAGCAGTCTCGCGAACGTCGTCCGGCATGCCGGGGCGAGCCGGGCGGACGTCACCCTCACCTACCTCGACGAGGAGGTCATCCTCGACATCGACGACGACGGGGTGGGGTTCGATGCGGCGAGCGTCGCCGAGCGCACTGCGGGCGGTTCGTTCGGCATGATGTCCATGCGCCGTCGCATCACCGAACTGGGTGGCGAGGTCGAGGTGCGCAGCGCGCCGGGCGCCGGCACGACCATCACCGTGCGGTTCGCAGCACCAGGAGTGGAGGGGGACGTCCATGCGTGACGATGCGACGGATGCCGGGGAGCCGCCGGTCATCCGGGTCGTGGTGGCGGACGACCACCCGATCGTCCGAGCCGGGCTCCTCGCGGTGCTCGCGCCGATCGCCGACATCGAGGTGGTCGGGACCGCGTCGACCGCAGCCGAGGCCGTCGCCGCCGCACCCGGCGCCGACCTCGTCCTCATGGACCTGAGCTTCGGCGACGGTCCGACGGGGATCGATGCGACGAGGGAGGTCGCGTCGCTGCCGGGCGGTCCGTCGGTCCTCGTGCTGACGAACTACGACTCCGACGCCGACATCCTCGGCGCGATCGAAGCCGGAGCCGCGGGGTATCTGTTGAAGGACGCCGGCCCGGAGGACCTCATCGACGGCATCCGCTCGGCGGCCGGCGGGAACTCGGTGCTCGGGCCGGCCGTGGCGACCCGGCTGGTCGCTCGGGTGAGCGCACCGCAACAGGCGCTGAGCGCGCGCGAGATCGAGGTACTCGCGCGGGCGGCCGAGGGGCTCACCAACCTGGAGATCGCCGGGCGACTGCACGTCGGGGAGACGACCGTGAAGTCGCATCTCGCCCACATCTACACGAAGCTCGACGTGTCGAACCGCTCGGCGGCGATCGCCGCGGCCCAGCGTGCCGGTCTCTTCCGCACCCGGTGAGCGCCCTTCGACAGGCTCAGGGACCGGTTCACCCGGTCACTGAGCCTGTCGAAGTGTCGAAGAACGACGGCCCGGAGCTACGCCCCCTTGACCTGCTCGTACGCCGCGAGCGCAGCCTGTCTCGTCTCGCCGAGGTCGACGATCGGCTCGGGGTAGTCGGGCGTGCCGAACTCGGGCACCCACCGCTTGATGTACGCGTCGTCGGCGTCGAAGCGTTCGCGCTGCCGTTCCGGGTTGAAGATCCGGAAGTAGGGCGAGGCGTCGAAGCCGCTGCCGGCCACCCACTGCCAGTTGAAGGGGTTGGACGCCGGGTCGGCGTCGACGAGCGTGTCCCAGAACCAGTCCTCGCCGAGCTTCCAGTGGATGAGCAGGTTCTTGGTGAGGAAGGATGCCGTCACCATCCGGATCCGGTTGTGCATGGTGCCCGTCGCCCAGAGCTCCCGCATGCCGGCGTCGACGAGCGGGATCCCGGTCCTCCCGGCGGTCCAGGCGTCGAAGGCGTCCTGGTCGACGTCCGGCCAGGGGAACCGGTCGAAGGCCTGACGCCAGTTGCGCGTCGCGAGGTCGGGGAAGGCGAAGAGGCAATGGTAGGCGAAGTCGCGCCAGCCGAGTTCTTTGAGGAAGGTGGCGCCGTCGTCGCCGAGATGCCGGCGGCCGTCGCGGGCGGCGTGCCAGATCTGCGGCGAGCTGATCTCGCCGAACCGGAGGTGCGGGGAGAGCCCGGAGGTCGACGGCTGGGCCGGGAAGTCTCGGTCCTCCGCGTAGCCCGTGACGCCGTCGTCGAGGAACTCGGCGAGCCGCGCGTCGGCGCCGGCCTCACCGGGCGTCCACTGCTCCCGGATTCCGGCCGCCCAGTCCGGCTTCGTCGGGAGCAGGTTCCAGGAGCCGAGCTCGTCGCCCGAGGGCGGTTCGGCCATGGCGGTCAGTGCGGTCGGCGCGGGGAGGGGGTGTCTCGGCGGGTTCGCCGCGTGCCGCTGCAGCGAGGCCTTCCAGAACGGGGTGAACACCGAATACGGCTGCCCCTGTCCGGTGACGATCTCCCACGGCTCAGCGAGGAGGTTCGCGGCGAAGCTGCGAGCGTCGAGCCCGGCCTCCTTCAGCTCCGACTTGATCCCGGCGTCGATCTCGCGCTCGGCCGCGCCGTAGCGACGGTTCCACAGGACGGCGCCGGCGCCGATCGAGTGGGCGAGTTCGGGCACGATGGTCGCCGCGCTCCCGGACCGCAGGAGGAGCGTGCCGCCGAGACCGCGGATGTCGTCGCCGAGCGCCTCGAGGCTGTGGTGCAACCACCAGCGGGACGCGCCGCCGAGCGGTCGCAGCGCTTCGCTGTCGTCGAGGACGAACAGGCAGAGGATCGGCGCGTCGAGCTCGACCGCTGCGTGCAGCGCGGGGTTGTCGGCCAGGCGGAGGTCGTCGCGGAACCATACGATCGTCGGGGCAGCAGCCATCCCGTCAGCCTACGCGGACGATCCGTCTGCTCCGCAGGGTTGACCGGACCCGCCCGTTCCGGTCATCGTGCCGTCCCGGTCACTGAGCCATCCTCCGGTCACTGAGCCATCCTCCGGTCACTGAGCCATCCTCCGGTCACTGAGCCATCCTCCGGTCACTGAGCTTGTCGAAGTGCCCACGGGGAGGCGCCGCCCTTCGACAGGCTCAGGGTCCGTGGATGGGTGCCCGCGTGCTCCGGTGTCTCCTCTTCCGGTCACTGTGCCATCTTCCGGTCACTGTGCCACCTCCCGGTCACTGTGCCATCCTCGGTCACTGAGCTTGTCGAAGTGCCCACGGGGAAGCCCCGCCCTTCGACAGGCTCAGGGACCGTGGATGGTTGCTCAGGGACCGTGGATGGGTGCTCAGGGACCGTGTTCCCCGTTCCCGTGCCCACTCAGCTCAGCGCGGCCTCGCGGTCGAGCAACGACCGCTTGACGTCGAGTCCCCACGCGAACCCACCGAGCGTCCCGTCGGTCCGGAGGACACGGTGGCACGGGACGAACAGGGCGGGCGCGTTCGTCGCGCAGGCGCTCGCCGCAGCGCGGACCGCCGACGGCCGACCGCTCGCCGCGGCGAACTCCGTGTACGTCACCGGGTGACCTGCGGCGATCGTCCGCAGCACCGTCCAGGCGTGCGTGCGGAACGGGCCACCGAACTGGGCGACCGGTACGAGGTCGATCGCCGCCAGGTCGCCGTCGTAGTACGCCCGGACGGCGTCCATCGCCGCGATCGTCCCCGCCATCGTGTCGCGGGGGCGGTCGGCTGGCCGGATCCGTTCCAGCATGACGCCGATGTCGTCGGACCACCCTGAGGAGAGCACCGCTCCGTCCTCCCGTGCGAGGATCGTGAAGGGGCCGTCCGGAGTGTCGACGGTCTGGCTGGTCGCGGTGAGCTGCGCGACGGACGCCCGGCCGTCACCGCGGCGGGCGCTCGTGCTGGAGATGATGGTGGTCATGCTGCTGGACCTTTCTCGAGGGCTGAGGGTGCGGCGGACGGCGCCGGTGTGGAGGCCGCCTTCCACAGGTGGAGGCAGAGGTAGGAGCGCCACGGGGCGAAGGCGTCCGCTTCCGCAGTGAGGGTGCGGGCGTCGGACGGCAAGCCGAGTCGGCCCGCACCCGTGCGGACGGCGACGTCGCCGGGCAGGAAGGCGTCGGGGTTGCCGAGCACCCGCATGCTGACGTAGTCGGCCGTCCAGGGGCCGATCCCCTTCATGGCGAGCAGGCGCGTCCGGAGCTCGTCGCGGTCGTCGCCGAAGCCGATCATGAGTTCACCGGACACGAGTGCCCGCGCGACGCCGAGCAAGCTGTCGATTCGCGCTCGGGGCCCGACGAGAGCGGCCTCCCCGCCGTTCGCGATCTGCGTCGCCGTCGGGAAGAGCCGGTGCAGCCCGTGTCGTTCGGGGACCGTCGTGCTCACCTCGTCCGCGAGACGACGGAGCTGGGTGCGCGCCGCGGCCACGGTGATCTGCTGGCCGACCATCGCCCGGACCAGCATCTCCTCCGGATCGACCGCCCCGGGGAGTCGGATGCCGGGTGTGGCCGCGACCGAGGCGGCGAGACGCGGGTCCGTCGCGAGGACGGCGTCGGCCGACGTCGGGTCGGCGTCGAGGTCGAAGAGCCGACGGACCCGCGAGACGAGCACCGGCAGGTCGGCGAGGTCCGTCACCTCGGCGGTGAGTCGGAGGTCGTCGCCGAGCTGTCGCACCTCGAACCACGCCGTGCCGCCGGGGAGGGCGAGGAGCCGGGCGTAGTGGTCGGGCCCCGCGAGCTCGACGCCGTCCACCGCCCGTGGCGCGAGCCAGGCGAAGACGCCCGCCGCGTCGAACGGGCGGCGGAACGGCAGGGACAGGGTGATCGAGCCGGAGGCGTGTTCGCCGACCGTCCGGTGTTTCGCGCGCAGCTCACCGGGGGTGAGCTCGAACACCTCCCGCATCGTGTCGTTGAACTGCCGGATGCTCGAGAACCCGGCGGCGAAGGCGATGTCACCGAAGGGGAGGTCGGTGCCGGTCAGCAGCTGTCGAGCACCCTGCGCACGGTGGGCCCGCGCCAGGGCGAGTGGACCCGCGCCCAGCTCGGCGCTGAGGATCCGCGTCAGATGCCGGCTCGAGTACCCGAGGCGCGAGGCGAGCCCGGGGACGCCCTCCCGTTCGACGACGCCGTCGGCGATGAGGCGCATGCTGCGCGCGGCGACGTCGTTGCCGAGGTTCCAGGCGGGCGTGCCCGGGACCGCTTCAGGCAGGCACCGCTTGCATGCGCGGAAACCGGCCTCGTGCGCCGCGGCGCTCGTCGCGTAGAAGGTGACGTTCTCCGGCTTCGGGGTTCGAGCCGGGCAGGACGGCCGGCAGTAGATCCCCGTGGAGCTCACGGCCGTGATGAACTGCCCGTCGAAGCGCTGGTCGCGGGCTTGGATCGCGCGGTAGCGTTCGGCGAAGTCCATGCTCCGGGTGTCGTCCATGATCCGAGTCTGACATGCGCCACCGGGTCTGACGAGCGGAAATCGGACACGACGGTGGGGGCCGTGCGCGCCGGATCAGTCGGCGCGGCTCACGCTCCGCGGAGCTTGTCGCTGAGCGCCGCGAGGGTCGCCATCTCTTGTGGGTTGAGCGAGGTGGTCACGCGTTCGGCGATCGTCGCACCGTGGGCGATGGCGACCGCGCGGTAGACGTCGTAGCCCGCGTCGGTCATGCGGACGAGGGTGCCGCGGCCGTCGTCGGGGTCGGGGCACTTCCCGACCAGTCCGCGCGCGACGAGTCGATCGACCAGGCGACTGATGCTCGGCTGGGAGAGCAGCACGCTCGAGTTGAGGTCGCGCAGACGGATGCGACGATCGGGCTCCCGCGACATCGTGTGCAGGACGTCGTACTCGTTGAGCGAGATGCCGTGGCTCGGGAAGTCGTGCGAGATGTGGCGCATCACGTCGACCTGCGCGCGGAACAGTGACTCCCACGCGGCGATCGCGAGTCGCCTCTCGTCCATACCCGCTCCCGCTGCCGTCCGACGATCCACCACCTGAATCTATCCTGCACGGCCGTCGAGCGGTGCGTCGAGGTGGGGTGGTTGCGCTCCGTATCGTCTCCGGACATGACGAGAGCCGGTCGCAGAGGCTACGACCGGCTCTCTTTCCCTTGCACCAAGAGTGTCCTGCAATCACATTCCGTCAGCTGCCACAGCAAAACAACTAACGTTCCAAAACCATATAACGGATCGGTAACGAGCGGTAGTTATCAGAACGTTATTTTTACTGGGAGTTGTCCGAGTGCGCTACGCCGGCGGAGCGCGAGCGCATGGAGGCCGATGGTGCCACTTCCCCACGTGTGTTTATTATGTTACGATCTGAAATACCACCCGACCACACGTTACCGAGACGAGACCCCCATGTCCACACCGCACCGGCCCCGACGCCGGATCGTCACCGCCCACGCGGGCGCCATCGTCGCGCTCGCCGCGCTGCTGACCGGCACGGTCGCTTCGCCCGCGACAGCGGCCGGCACCCCGGCAACGGCACCGACGGACCCCGCGCCCGTCGAGGAGCCCACCGACGACAGTCCGGTCGACACGGACGAGCCCTCCTCGGGCAGCGACCCCGACGACACGTCGCCGACGACCCCGCCGAGTGAGCCCACCGCCACCCCCGACGCCGAGGCCCCGAACGCCGACCTCGCGCTGCAGATCGCGCTCGCCAGCGTCGCCACCGGCACCGCCCCGTTCGACGTGGACGACGCCCCCGGCCACGACAGCAGCGCGACGAACGATGTCGTCCGCACGCACGACACGGTCACCTACCGCGTCGAGGTCCAGCTCGACGGAGCCGCAGCCGGCGACCTCGTGACCGTTCGCCAGACCCTCCCCGACGGCCTGCGCTGGCCGATCGTCACCGCGCTCCCCGCCTACTGCGGAGCCGGGTCGACCGTCAGCGACGACCGACGCGTCCTCGAGTGCGCCATCGGCGGCGTCCTGCCGAACTCCGTCACCACCTACGACCTCATCGCCACGGCAGACAGCATGCCGAACGGTTCCGTGCTCACCTCCCCGGCGGGAGCGCTCAGTGCGGCCGCGAACGACGTGGCCTCCGGCGCCCTCGCCGAGGATGCGACGGAGGTTCCCGCGACGACCGCGAGCAGCGGTCCGCGAGTGAACCTCGGTGTGCGGACGGCAACGATCGTCAGCGCCGTGACCCAGGACGATGTGCCCGGGTTCCGCATCCACTACGACGCCTACCTCGACCTCGCCGGGTACAACGCCGCGGGTGGACTCGGTGCACGCGGGCAGTCGAATGTGGTCGATGACGTCACCTTCGTGATCGACCTCGATGATGTCAGCCCGAACGCCAGACTCTCGAACCAGACGGCTTGTGCGGCGGGCGCCGGTGAAGCGCGCGTCTTCCCGGGCGCCAGAGGCGGCGGCGAGAACGCCGTGACCGACTCCGGCGCCTGGACGTGTCGCGTCGACCCGGACGACCCGCGTCGGATCCACGTGACCATCTCCGGCGCGGACCTCAGCGCCGCCCACATCCCCACCAAGACCGCGAACGGCGCAGCCATCCCGCTCCGCGGCTACCTCGCGCTCGGCCGCTTCGGCGTGTTCGTGCCTCGAGACGATGTGCCCGCGAACGGCTCGATCACCACCCGCCTCCTGGTCCGCGACCTCCTGGCGACGGGCCGAGACGCCGATGGACAGCAGATCGCAAACGCGGACGAGCCGCTCGACGACAACCGGACGAGCGCGAGTCTCCTCCGCCGTCCCGACGGAGGCCATGGCACACGCTACATCGACGACACCAATGCGCTCATCCCGGTCCCCGGGCAGTTCCTGCCGGGCACGGGCGACGGCGTCGTCGTACCCGGACAGCAGTACCGTGCCCTCTCGATGTTCAACAACCGAGGCGGCACGGAGTTCACCGGACAGGTGTTCTGCCAGGCCTTCGACACGAAGACGCAGCATGCAGCCGTCGGACCCGACGGCGTTCCCGCTCGAGGGCACGCCTCGACGCCGCTGATCATCGAGTACGGCACACGATCGACCGTCGACGTGGCCGCTGACGACGCCACCCGGTGGCGTCAGATGACCGACACCACGTGCGGTGACGCCGACGACGACTGGACCACCGACCCCTCGTCGATCGCGGTGGAGGACATCACCAAGATCCGCTATCGCAGCGCGTCCGGCGTCATCCCGATCGGTGCCTCGCTCATGGCATCGCTCACACTCGTGATGAACGACGGTGTCCCCGCCGGCACCTTCCTCGCTGAGAGCTACTCGCTGTACAGCCCGGAGCAATACCCCGACGACGTCGACTACAGCACGTGGTACGCGAAGGACGGCTGGTTCCACAACAAGTACGACGCAGCGAAGGACGACAACGCGAACTACCCTCGCGGCGACCGGCTCATCGCCGCCAACGCCGTGATCGGCATCGGGAAGCGGGCGATCGAACCGGCCGTGGAACCCGGTTCGCCGGCCCAACTGCTCGCGGGTGACCGCGTCCGCTTCGAGGTCACGCCGCAGATCACGAGTGTGCCCGGCCAGGGGAACGCCGCACGCGACGTCGTCGTCGTCGACCGATTGCCCGCCGGGCTCGTCTACGACCCGACGGAGGTGTCACACGTGCCCGACTCGGTCGAACTCGCCGAGGACGGCACCACCCTCCTCACCTGGAGGCTCGGGCAGGTCGAGCGCGGCGCCGAGCCCGTCATCCGGTACTGGGCGACGTCGGATGCGACGCTCATCGGCGACCTGGTCAATCAGGTGGTCGTCGCGAGCCCGGACGACCCGGGTTCGCTCGAGGAGGTCCCCGAGGACGCCACGACGCAGGACGCGCACCACGGGCGCCAGACCGTGTCGCTCCGTGCGCCCGGTGGGCTCCGCGTGCAGAAGAGCGTCGAACAGCGCGTCATCGAGTCCGGCGACCGGATCGACTACCGCCTCGCCTACGCCAACATGAACGCCACTGGTGCTCAGCAGGACGTCGCCCTGGTGGACGTGCTCCCGTTCGCCGGCGACAACCGTGGATCATCCGCGGCCGGCGTCCTGGCCGACGAGATCGAGGCCGCCGACGGCGACCGGGTGCTCTACACCGCCGCCGACCCGGCCGCAGTGCAGGCCGCGTCCGCCATCGACGGCACGGACACCTCCCGGGAGCTTCCGGACGGGTTCGACTGGTGCACCTCCGACGACTTCGGTGCGGAGGCGTGTCCCGAATCGCTCGCCGACGTCACCGCGTTCCGCGTGGAGGTCGCCGAACTCGACGCCCTCGAACGTCACGAGATCGCCGTCGAGCTCACGACGGACGGCGCGGTGTCCGGTGCGGAGTACCGGAACGACGCCACGGTGCGCTCGGCGTCGCAGACCCTCGGAGCCCGGTCGCCGCTCGTGGCGACGACCGTCGTCTCCACGTCGATCGGCGAGCGCCTCTGGTGGGACCGTGACGGTGACGGACTCGACGACGACGGTGCCGACGGACAGCCCGGCGACGGCGTGGCCGGTGTGCCACTCCGGCTGGACGGCGTCGACAAGCACGGTGCCACCGTCTCCGAGGAGACCGAGACGGACGCCGACGGCCGATACCGATTCAGCGGGCTCGTGTCGGGTGCGTACACCATCAGTGTCGACCTGCCTGAGGGCGCGGAGATCACCGGCTTCCGCGTCGGTGACGACGGCCTCGTCAACTCGGCGCTCGATCCGCAGTCGTCCACCATGGAGGACATCGTCGTGGTCGACCCGTCGCCGACCGGCGCGGACGCGGTCGACCTCACCTGGAACGGCGGCATCGTCGAGGTGGAGCTGCCCGTGAGCCCGCCGGTGACCGATCCCGAGGAACCGACGGACCCGTCCGTCCCCTCGGAGCCGACGCCGACGCCGTCCGGGACGCCGCAGGCGACCCCGGAACGTCTGTCCGGTACGCAGGGTCCGCTGGCCACGACCGGCGTGCTCTGGCTCGACCAGGCGATGATCGCCGCGATGCTCCTGCTCGTGATCGGCGGGGCGGCACTCCTCGTCGTGCGTGCGCGTCGCGCCCGCAGTGGCGCCGAGGAGTCGAGCGGCTGAGTCGAGGAGCCACCGCACATCGAGCGCGCACGATCCCGGATCGGGACCGTGCGCGCTCGTGTCAGTCCTGGGAGCCGCTCGGGACGACGTCGATCACGCGGACGGTGATGGACGGTGCACCCTCGTCGGTGGACGAGGGGAGCCGCTCCGCGATGGCGCGATGGACCGCCTGCGCGACGGCAGGGGAGGCTGCCTCAGCTGCCACGGAGATGTTGGCGTGGACGGTCAGGACGCCTCGGACGCGCTTGACGCTCACCCGTGCCTGCTGGTCGGGCGAGCCGAGCAGTGCGCCGACACCCTCCTTCGCGGCTCGGAGCAGTGTGGGCTCGACGGCGGTCAACCCGTCGACGCCCGGTATCGTCAGGATCACGTCGTCGAGCGAACTCGCGAGCGTTCCGAGGTCGTCGTCCGTCTCCGTCAGGTCATGCATCGTCCCCCACCTCTCCGATCTCATCGGCCTCGAAGTGCAGGTCGTCGACGACGATGTCGAGACCTGCCACGACGAGGTCCGTGTGTTGCCGGAGGCTGGCGGCGACCTCCTCGCGGAACAACGCAACCGTGTCGGCGACTGACTTCCCCCAACCGATGCTCACGGTGACGTGGAGCATGATCGGTTCACCGACCACGGTGACGTCGCCCTCGAGCACGCAGCGCCCCACGAGCACGCCCGGGGTGCGGTCGCCGGCACCGCGGACCAGCCCGCGGACCGTGCCCTCCGTGATGACGAGCGCAGCGGCGTCGTCGGACGCGGCGAACGGGATGTCGCGTCCGGCCTTCGCCTCACGGCCGATGTTCTCCATGATCCCTCGGATCCAGTCCTGGTCGAGTGCGGTGACCGCCGCCTCGTCCGCCTCCCGCAATGGCGTGGCGAGCGAGCGGACCCGTCGCAGGGACCGGAGGATCCGCTGGCATTCGGGCGAGTCGTCGATCGACGGGTCGGCCGGCAGCATGTCGCGTTCGAGGTAGTCCGTGAGGGCGTCGATGCCGTGCGCGCAACCGCCTGGCCCGCCCGGTCCGGAGCCCGGAATCTCGGTGTTCATCGCCACCCCTCCATGTCCTTGACCAGTGTCGCCCGAGCCCGTGCGAGACTCCCTCGGACGCTGGCGACGCTTTGCCCCAGCTGTTCAGCGATCTCCTCGTACGAGTATCCGCCGATCTCGCGGAGCACCCAAGCCTGGTGCTGTCCGTGCGGCAGTCTGTCGAGTGCTGCTGACAGTGCTCCCAGCTGCGACGACGCTTCGGCTCGCCGTTCGGGACCGTCGCGCTCCGGGGCCTCGATGATGGCGTCGTCGGTCGATTCGGTGTCCTTCCGCTGACGCATGAGGTCGATCGCCCGGCGGCTGACGATGCGCATCAGCCAGCTCTTCACCATCGCGCCGTCCTCGAGCGTGTCGATCCGCTTCCAGGCCGAGATGAGCGCCTCCTGGACGACGTCGTCGCCGTCCGCCGAGGAACGCGTGAGTCGCACGGCGTACGCCTTCATCATCCGGCCGTAGCGCGTGATGAGCACCTGGAACGCCCGGGTGTCGCCGTCGACGCACCGTTCGACGAGGGTCCGGTCGGTCGCCTGCTCGAGGAGGCCACCCGACGTGCGCACTGGATCGACACCCACCGCCTGCCGCCTCTCTGTGCCGGCCGAGACAACTTCCGGCGGTTTCGTCACACCCGACCGTGACATCTGCGAGCCGGGCTCCGTCTCACTACTGTAGGCACAGAGCGGCGATCCATGTGAACGCCCCAGCACCACGATCGCACCACGATCGCATCACCACCGAGGAGACCGCACGATGAAGACCCCCAAACTCCGGTTGCCCGGGTTCTCCTCCACCCCGGAGGAGCGCGAGGCCAGGCGCGTCAAGCACCAGGAGGCCAAGCAGGAGCGCGCGGCGAAGGCCGCAGCCTCCTCGCCACCGTCGGCCGCCGTGGTCGCGGCCCTCCAGCCCTCGGCTCCGAGCGTGCGCATCAACGCGTTCCGCATCGGCCTCGTCGGGGGTATCGGCGTGCTCGTCGCGCTCGTGATCGGCAGCATCGTCACCCAGCTCAGCACCACCCTGATCTACGTCGGCGTCGCACTGTTCATCGCGCTCGGCCTGGACCCGCTCGTCTCCTGGCTCGAGCAGAAGCTGCCGCGCGGCCTCGCCATCGCCGTCGTCTTCCTCGCCGTGATCGGCGCGTTCGTCGGCATCATCTTCGCCATCGTGCCGCTGCTCGTGACGCAGATCTCGAACTTCGTGAGCGATTACCCCCGGATCTCGCAGCAGTTCCTGAACAGCGACTTCGTCGCATGGGTGCAGAACACGATCGGGAACACCCTCGACATCGACTCGGCGCTCAACGACGCGTTCTCCTTCCTCAAGGACCCCAACAACCTGTTGAACATCGGTGGCGGCATCGTCGCGGTCGGTGCGGGCGTCGCATCGGGCATCACCGGCTCGATCATCGTCCTCATCCTGACCCTGTACTTCCTCGCGTCGCTGCGCTCGATGAAGGCCGTCACGTACCGCTTCCTCCCCGCCTACCGCCGCGAGGGCTTCGCGCAGGTGCTCGAGGAGATCACGCAGGCCGTCGGACGATACGTCGTCGGGCAGGTCGGGCTCGCGCTGGTCAACGGTGTGCTGAGCTTCATCTTCCTCAGCATCATCGGAGCGCCCTTCCCGCCGCTGCTCGCCCTGCTGGCGTTCATCGGGTCGATGATCCCACTCGTCGGAACGCTGAGCGCCTCGATCGTGAACAGCGCGCTCTGCCTCTTCGTCTCGCCGGTCACCGCGCTCATCGCGATCATCTACTACCTGATCTACATGCAGATCGAGGCGTACGTCCTGAGCCCGCGCATCATGAACAAGGCGGTCGCCGTCCCCGGCGCCCTCGTCGTCATCGCGGCCTTCGGTGGCGGTGCCCTCGGCGGCATCCTCGGCGCCCTCGTCGCGATCCCGGTCGCCGCATCGATCATCATCATCGTGCAGAAGGTCGTCTTCCCGAGCCAGGACTCCAAGGTGGTACCGGAGAACAAACTCGGTGACGCCGAGACGGCGGCCGTCGGCACGAGCGCGGCGGCGAAGTGATGGCGGCCACGTCGTTCCCGGTCCTCGCGGCCGGCGCCCTGCTGCTGTCGGGTACCGCGGGCGTCGTCGCGCAGTCCGCCCGGGCAGCGGTCGACCTCGACATCCCGACGATCAGCGTGACGCCGTACCAGGCGATCGGCATCCCGATCGCCCTCGTCGGCGCCTTCTTCCTGGCGGTGGGGACCCAGCTCCAGTCCCGGGGCGTCGGGAAGGTCGAGGCGGCCTCGTCGGCGTTCGGGCTGAAGCAGCTCCCGCAGCTGCTCGGTCGCCCGTCCTGGCTCATCGGCACTCTGCTGCTCGGCCTGGCCATCGTCTTCCAGCTCGTCGCGCTGGCCTTCGCACCGCTCATCGTCGTGCAGCCGCTCGGGGCGATCGCCCTCGTGATCACGGCACTGTTGAACGCCAGGGTCACCCGGGTCAAGATCACCAAGGAGCAGACCCGCGCGATGGTGCTGTGCGTCGCCGGCATCGGCCTCTTCGTAATCGTCGCCGCGCTCTACGCGGTGGAGGAGCCGATCCGTCAGCCGCAGCTCATCATCATCCTGATCATGCTCGCGGTCGTGACTCTGGCGCTCGCCGGCGCGTACGCGCTGTGGCGCCGGAAGCTGCACACGGTGTTCTACGTGGTCGCGGCAGGCGTCCTGTACGGGTTCGTCGTGACCCTCGCGAAGGTCGTCATCAACCGGGTCATCACGCAGAACTTCGAGGGTCTCACCGTCGTCGGCATCATCGCGTTGCTCGTCGCCGCCGGGGTGGGCGGGTTCTTCGTCCAGAAGGCCCACCAGAGCGGACAGCCAGATCTGGTGGTCGCGGGCCTCACCGTCGTCGACCCACTCGTCGCCGTCGGCATCGGCATCGTCGTGCTCGGTGAGGCGGCCAGCGCGCCGTGGTTCGCGCTCGTGCTCTTCGTCGTCGCCGGCGCGATCGCCGTCTTCGGCGTGTGGAAGCTCGCGATGCGCCCGGTCCCGGCACCGGGCGAGAAGCCGAAGAAACCGCGCGTCATCTGACGCAGGACGTCCGACGGGCCCGGCGAGTGGAACACCCGCTCACCGGGCCCGTCGTCTCGTCGGTGGGGCCGCCGAACCGGCTTAGAACAGGTCGGGCGACGGGGTGCTGGCGTAGCGGATGGAGACGTCCGCGTGGCGGTCGAAGCGGTAGCCGACACCGCGCACGGTGCGGACGATGTCCTCGTAGCGGCCGAGCTTGGCGCGCAGGCGACGCACGTGGACGTCGATGGTCCGCTCGTTCGGGACCTCTTCGTCGTCGCCGGCGCGCCACAGCGATGAGATGAGCTCGGCGCGCTCGATCGTGCGTCCCTCGCGGAGGACGAGGTACTGGAGGAGCTCGAACTCCTTGTACGTGAGCGGCGCAGCTTCGTTGTCGAGGACGAGGCGCTTCCGGGAGATGTCGACGACGACACCGGCGTGCGCGCGGTCCTGCTCCTCCTCGTCGACCTCGTCGCGGTGGGCCGCGAGTGCCGAGGGGTCCTGGAGGGCGAGCCGGACGACGTCGAGGTCGCGTCCGCCGGCACCGCGAGGGGCAAGGGCGACGGCCGCGTGCGTCTCGGCCTCCGGAGCGAACTGGGCCGTCAGGGCCTTGATGGCCTCGACGATCTCACCGAGGCTCGTGCCGGCCGCCGCCGCCTTCGCCTCGTCGAGACCGACGTAGAGGACGAAGCCTCGGGCTTCAGGGCCGGCTGGAACGGCGCGGACGTGCGGGGTCGCGGCCCGAGGCGCATCCTCGACGGCGGTGAGCTGGCGGGTGGGGCGGGTGGTCTGAACGGCTGCAAGAGACATGAGTGCGAGGTCCTCGGGAGTGATGATGCTACGACGGATCGTGCGCGGTGCGCTCGGGGTGATCCCGCCTGCCGGTGGGCAGTTGCGGTCCCGCGATCCGGGAAGTGGCGCGTCGGCCGGGTACGGACGGGGTACGTCCGGGAGTCGGCTCACCTGGTGGGGGAGCGGCGGACTCGGAGGTGCTGGGAGCAGTGGAGCGGATCCGTGTGGATCGCTACCGGTGCTGGAGGAGTCGGATCAGCGACACATTCGACAGCACATGACAGCGCGGCCGGGCATCATCATGCCGGCGTTCCCAGGGGCCTCGAAGGAGGTCGGGGTGGGCGCGTTGGTCGTCATAGTCCGCAATACAACAGGAATCCCCCGGATCCTGTCAAGTGCGAGCGGAAGATGACGTTCTGTTACTCGGGGATTGTCAGCTGGCGGCACGACTGAGATGAGGCGGATCGTCGTCCATCGCGGGGATGGACGACGATCCGCCTCATGTCGGCGGGAGCAGGGGTCAGACGACGCCGTAGAGGCGGTCGCCGGCGTCGCCGAGCCCGGGGACGATGTACCCGTTCTCGTCGAGCTTCTCGTCGAGGGCGCCCAGGACGATGGTGACGTCCTTGCCGGCCGTCTCGGCCTCGAGGCGCTCGAGACCCTCGGGGGCGGCGAGCAGGCAGATGGCGGTGACGTGCATCGCGCCACGCTTGAAGAGGAAGTCGATGGCCGCCGCGAGCGAGCCACCGGTCGCGAGCATCGGGTCGAGCACGAAGCACTGGCGGTCGGACAGGTCGTCGGGGAGACGCTCCGCGTACGTGGTGGGTTCGAGGGTCTCCTCGTTGCGCACCATGCCGAGGAAGCCGACCTCGGCGGTGGGGAGCAGCTTCACCATGCCCTCGAGCATGCCGAGGCCGGCCCGCAGGATCGGGACCACGAGCGGACGCGGCTCGCTGATCTTGACGCCGACCGTCTCGGTGACGGGCGTCTGGATCGTGATCTCCTCGACCGTGACGCCGCGCGTCGCCTCGTAGGCGAGCAGCGTGACGAGCTCCTCGGTGAGGGCACGGAACACCGGTGACGGTGTCGTCTTGTCGCGGAGCACCGTGAGCTTGTGGGTGATGAGGGGGTGGTCGGCTACGTGCACTCGCATACGATCAATCTAGTCGCTCGCGCGGCGACCAGGATTTCGGGGAGATGACGGATGCACGCACCGGCCGAGTTCGCCGTGTGGATGGACCTCGCCATCGCCGAGGCCGAGGCGGCACTGGCCAGTGACGACGTCCCGGTGGGCGCGGTGCTCGTCGCCCCGGACGGCACGGTGGTCTCCGTCGGACGCAACGAGCGCGAGCTGCACACCGATCCGACCGCCCACGCCGAGGTGGTCGCCATCCGCGCCGCAGCGGCCGCGCTGGCCGACTGGCACCTCACGGAGCTGACGCTCGTCGTCACGCTCGAACCCTGCGTCATGTGCGCCGGCGCGATCCTCGCCGCCCGGATCCCGCGGGTCGTCTTCGGGGCCTGGGACGAGAAGGCCGGTGCGGTCGGTTCCGTCTACGACGTCCTGCGTGACCGGCGCCTGCAGCACCGTGTCGAGGTCTATGCGGGGGTAGAGGCCGAGCGCTGCTCGGCGCTCCTCACCGACTTCTTCCGGGGCGCGGGCGGCGTCGGAGCCCCCTGAGGGCGCACACGGCCCCGGAGGTCGCCGCGCCTCGACAGACTCGATGACCGGATGCGGCTGCTCCCAGCACTTCCGGAGCCCGTTGTCGGCGGGTGATGGCAGGATCGCAGGATGCAACCCGGCGTGATCCTCGACATCATCCTCGTCGTCGTCCTGATCGGCTTCCTGATCCGCGGGTGGCGTGCGGGGCTCCTCGGGAGCCTCGGCGGGCTCGTCGGGCTGGCGGCCGGTGGGGTCGGCGCCTTCTTCGCGATCCCGCTCGTCGCCTCGTGGGTGCCGAACGCGGCGTGGCGTGGCTGGGCGGCGGTCGCGGCGGCGGTGGTCGTCCTCGCCATCGGCTACACGATCGGTGCGTTCATCGGTGGGGCCATCGGCTCCGTCGTCCGCAAGACCCCCCTGCGCGGTCTGGAACGCCTGCTCGGTGCCGCCCTCAACCTCGTCGTCACCGCGCTCGTCCTCGTGACCGCGGCACTCGGTGTCGGATCCCTCGGCATCCCGCTGCTCGCCCAGGCGGTCGGGTCGTCCGCGGTGATCGGCACGATCGACCGCGTCACGCCCGTGCAGGTGAAGAGCACGCTCGCGCAGCTCCGCTCCACGGTGGTCGACGGTGGGGCCCAACGCGTCATCGAGGCCTTCGGTGGAACCGCGGACGTGCCCGCCGCCCCGCAGCTCGACACCTCGACGCCGGCGCTGCAGACGGCCTCCGCGTCCGTGGTGCGCATCAGTGGCACCGCCGAGTCCTGCTCGCGGAGCCTCACCGGAAGCGGCTTCGTCTTCGCCGACGACCTGGTCATGACGAACGCGCACGTCCTCGCCGGCGTGACGAACCCGGTCGTCGAGGTCCCGGGGGCCATGCCCAGGGAAGGACGGATCGTCTACTTCGACCCGGTCGACGACCTCGCCGTCATCCGCGTCGACGACCTCGGCACCCGATCGCTGCCGCTCGCACCGAATCCGGCGCCCGGTTCGAACGCCGTCGTCGCCGGGTATCCGTTCGGTGGCCCGTACACGGCCGGTGGCGCGCAGGTCATCGTGGTGGGGCCGAGCCTCGTCGCCGACATCAGCGGGAACAACCCGACGAGCCGTCAGGTCGTGACGCTGTCCGGGACGGTGCAGCCGGGCAACTCCGGTGGCCCGCTCCTCACCGAGTCCGGTGAGGTTGCGGGCGTGATCTTCGCCCGCGACGCGAACTCCGCGCCGGTCGGGTACGCGCTCGCGATGGACGAGGTCCTGCCCGTCGTCGCGCTCGCCGGGTCACTGCAGTCCGCGGTCCCGTCGGGCGCCTGCCTCGCCGACTGACCCGGCCGGGCACGTGCCGCCGAGCATGCAGGTGCTTAGACTCGCAGGGTGAGTGAAACGATCAGCCTGCCCAGCATCGCCATCCTCGGCGCCGGTTCGATGGGAGGGGCCGTCCTCCGCGGTCTCGTCCAGCCGGGTGTCGAGGTCGACGGTGGCATCACGGTGACGAACCGGACCATCGCCAAGGCGGAGGCTCTCGCCGAGCTGCCAGGCGTCACCTCGATCGCTCTCGAGCAGGACACCGACGGCAACCGTCGGGCGGCAGCCGCGGCGAAGATCGTCCTGATCGGCGTGAAGCCCTACCTGGTCGCCGACCTCCTCGCCGAGATCGCCGACGCGTTGCAGCCGGGCACGATCGTCGTGAGCCTCGCGGCCGGCATCCGCGGTGCGGCCTTCGAGGCCGCCCTGCCGGAGTCGGTGTCGGTCCTCCGCTCCATGCCGAACACCCCGTCCTACGTCGGGCTCGGCGTCACCGGGCTCGCGCCGGGTACCCGGTCGAGCGCGGACGACCTCGCCGTCGTCACCGCGCTCTTCGAGACCGTCGGCGAAGTGGTCGTCATCCCCGAATCGAAGATCGACGCCCTCAGCGCCATCTCCGGTTCCGGTCCGGCGTACGTCTACTACCTCATCGAGGAACTGACCCGCACGGCGATCGGCCTCGGGTTCACCCCCGAGCAGGCGTCCGTCATGGTCAACGGAACCTTCCGTGGCGCGACGGAACTCCTCGCGACGACGGGGGAGAGCGCCGAGCAGCTGCGGATCAACGTCACGAGCCCCAAGGGGACGACGGAGCAGGCGCTCGCCGTGCTCGCCGAGGCGGGCTTCAGCGAGACGTTCGACCGCGCCGCGGCAGCCGCCATCGCACGCGCCGAGGAGCTGTCGGCGTCCTGACCCGACGGCGCCCCGATCAGTCGAAGGACCGCACGAAGCAGTCGAGGCCGGGTCTGTCGTCCCAGGAAGCGACTGCCACGAAGCCGGACCGCCGGTAGAGCGCGATCGCGGCGGATCGCCAATGCCACACGGAGAGACGCACGGTGTCGTCACCCCGCAGTCGCGAGACGGTCGTCGCGGCCTCGAGCAGGGTTGCGGCCACGCCCCGGCGACGAGCGTCGGGGTCGACCCAGAGTCGCTTGAGCTCCGGCGACGGGCCGTCCGTCAGGACGACGCAGCCGAGCACCCGGTCGTCCTCGACGGCCAGGAGGATCTCCTCGGAGGCGAAGGCGGTGCCCGGGTCGGCGATCTCGACCCGGTAGCGGTCGGGGAGGGCGATCGTCGGAGTGGGCTCGTCCAAACCCGGCGCTCGGCCGAGGAGTTTCTCATGCTCGGTCCGGCGGTGGTACTCCTCGAGGAGCTCGGCGAATCGCTCGCGACGATGAGCCGGAGCATCCGCCCACCGTTCCACGACGATCACGCGTGGCTCGTCTCGTCGAGCCCGAGGACGAGCAGCAGTCGGTCCAGCGCGGCGAGCTGGGCCGCGGCGTCGTAGTGGTCGTCGTCGGCCGTGCTCAGGGTGCTGACGCCCTCGATGAATCCGACGACGACGGTGGCCGTCGCGGCGACCTCGGCCTCGGTGAGCTCGGGGCGGATCTCGGCCACGAGGCGGCGGGTGCGCGCGACGAACACGCCATGACCCGCACGGTGCCGTTCGGCCAGCACCTCGTCGTCGAGCGCCGTCGCGAGGTAGCCGAGCCAGACCCGGGCCTCCTGACGTGTCTCGTCGGTGAGGGACAGGGCCTGCCGGAGGACGGCGCGCAAAGCGTCACGCGGGGTCTCGGCTGCGGCTTCGAGCGCCTCGGTCCGCGCCGCCGTCCGTTCGTGGAGCAGGTCGCGAGCGTGCAGCAGGAGCGCGCGCTTGTCGGGGAAGCGATGCAGGACGAGGCCCGTCGTGCACCCGGCCCGCTCCGCGACCGCGCGGAGGGTCAACCCGTGCGGGCCGTGCTCGCCCAGGACCTCCCAGACCGCGTGCGAGATCCGCGCCTGGGCCGCTGGGTCCTTGGTTCTTGCCATGTCGTGATCACCTCGGAACCGATGTTACCGTAATGCTTGTTACGGAATGACTGGAGGACACGCATGACGATCAGGATCAGCCGGGTGGCCTGGGACGACGAGGCGGGAACCGCGCTGCGGGCCGCCCAACGCCGCGAACTCGATGCGCGGTACGGAAGCGACGATCACGAACCCGGGACACCGCCGACCGCAGCCGACATCACGCTCTTCCTGCTCGCCAGCGACGTCGACGACACCCCGCTCGGCTGCGGCGGCCTGCGGATGCTCGGCGCGGACCGGGCTGAGATCAAACGCATGTTCGTCGTACAGCAGGCCCGGGGGACCGGCGTCGCCACCGCGCTCCTGCGGGCACTGGAGGACGAAGCGCGGTCGCTCGGTCTCGCAGAGCTCCTCCTCGAGACCGGCACGGAGCAGCCGGACGCGATGCGCTTCTACGAGCGCGAGGGGTACCAACCGATCGAGGCGTTCGGGCCGTACGTCGACGAGCCGCAGTCGCGCTGCTACGCGCGTAGCCTCACCTGAGGAGGCTTCAGCCCTCGAGTGAGGCGAAGCGTTCGATGTCGGCCGACGTGCCGGAGACGATGATGAGGTCGTGGTTCGACACGACGGTGTCGGCGGTCGCGTACGTGAAGGGCTTCCCCGGTGACTTCACCCCGACGACCGTGATCCGGTACTTCGTCCGGACGCCCGATTCCGTCAGGTTCAGCCCGCGGATGGGCTTCGGCGGGTACATCTTGACGAGCGCGAAGTCGTCGTCGAACTGGATGAAGTCGAGCATGCGGCCCGACACGAGGTGGGCGACGCGTTCGCCGGCCTCGCGCTCGGGGTAGATGACATGGCTCGCCCCCACCCGGGCGAGGATCTTGCCGTGCGACTGCGAGACGGCCTTGGCCCAGATCTGCGGGATCTTGAGGTCGACGAGGTTGGCGGTGATGAGCACGCTCGCCTCGATGGAGGATCCGACCGCGACGACCGCGACCGAGAAGTCCTGCGCGCCGATCTGCCGGAGCGCCTCGATGTTCTTCGCGTCGGCCTGCACGGTGTGCGTGACCCGGTCGGACCACTTCTGCACGAGGTCGGAGTTGTCGTCGATCGCGAGCACCTCGCGGTCGAGTCGGTCGAGTTCGCCGGCGCAGGCCGCACCGAACCGACCGAGTCCGATGACGAGGACCGGGGCGTCGTGCTTGATGCGGTCAACCAACGATGGGCCTCTCTTCGGGTCGTTTGAACAGCTGGCCGCTCTGACTCGCGGCCACGGCTGCAGCGAGTGTCACTGTACCAACGCGGCCCAGGAACATGGTGACGGCGAGGACGTACACCCCGGCGTCGGGCAGGTCCGCGACGAGGCCGGTGCTCAGCCCGACCGTCGCGAAGGCGGAGATGACGTCGAACAGCACGTGGTCGAGCGGGGCCTTCGTCATCTGCAGGATGACGATCGTCGACAGGGCGACGATCGTCGCACCCCAGAGGACGACGCTCACCGCGACGCGGAGCACGTCCTGCGGGATCCGGCGGCGGAAGACCTCCACGCCCTCGCGGCCCCGGGCCTCGGCGAACGCCGCCAGGAACAGGACGGCGAGCGTCGTGACCTTGATCCCGCCGGCGGTCGAGGCGGAGCCACCGCCGATGAACATGAGCATGTCGGCGACGAGCAGGGTCGAGCCGTTGAGGTCGCCGATGTCCACGGTGGAGAAGCCGCCCGACCGCGTCATGGCCGACAGGAAGAACCCCTGGAAGATCGTGTCCCAGAGGTTCCACTTGTTCCAGGTCTCGGGGTTGTTGAACTCGAGCAGGATGAAGGCGAGCGCCCCGGCGAAGAACAGGATGATCGTCGTGACGAGCGTGAGCTTGACGTGCAGCGACCAACGGCTCGGTCGACGGAAGTTCCGGCTCAGGGCGTAGATGACCGGGAAGCCGATGCTGCCGAGGAAGACCCCGAGCATGAGGATGCTGAGGAACCAGTAGTCGTTCTCGAAGGCCGCGAGCCCCTCGGCGTTCGGCGTGAAGCCGGTGTTGGTGAAGGCCATGGCCGCGTAGTAGACGCTGTTCCAGGCGGCGTCCCAGGGGTTGATGCCGTCGAGCAGCATGCGCGGGAAGAGCAGGACCGCCAGGGCCGCCTCGATCACGAGGGCGCTGACGGCGACGGTGACGAGCAGGTTGCCGATCTCCCCGAGGCGGACCGCCTGACCCTCGGCGACGGGGCCGTGGTGCGACCGCAGGGGGTTCGTGTCGCTCGCCGCCATGAGCTTCTGGCGGAGCCCGAGTCGTCGGGCGATCACGAACCCGAGGATCGATGCCAGGGTCAGGACGCCGAGCGCGCCGATCTGGACGCCGATGAAGACGAGCACATGACCGAAGAGCGACCAGTGCGTGGCCATGTCGACGGTCGAGAGCCCGGTGACGCAGATGACGGAGACGGCGGTGAAGAGCGCGTCGGCGATCGGGGTCACCTGGCGGTCGGCGCTCGCGATCGGGAGCGAGAACAGCATCGTGAAGACGAAGATCAGGAAGCTGAACACGAGGATGGCGAACCGGGAGGTCGACTTCGCGGCGAAGTCGCTGACGGCCTCCCTGACCCTCGCGAGTCCGTGACGGACGGTGATCGAGGGACGACGCCCCATGGCATTGCCGCTCATCTGACCCCTCAACACCTCAGGACTGCGCCGGAGGCAATGGTACTCCGTGCGCTCCATCACTATCGTTGGAGCATGGCCGACATTTTCGACGTGATCGCTGACACCACCAGGCGGGACATCCTCGCGCTGCTGCTCGAACGGCACGGTGGCACCGGGACGAGCGTCTCCGAGATCGTCGCGCAGCTCGGCCTCAGCCAGCCGACGGTGTCCAAGCACCTCAAGGTCCTGCGCGAAGCAGAGCTCGTGGAGGTGCGCGAGGAGGGCCAGCACCGCTACTACAGCCTGGACTCGGCGCCGCTCGAGGACGTGGAGGACTGGCTCATCCCGTTCCTCAGCGTCGACTACCAGGACGACGGTGTCGATTTCGCGGCGCTGTCACTCCCGGACCAGGCCAAGGCGGTCGCCGGATCGGTCGGCAAGGTCGCTGCGGACGTGACCCACGCGGTGCAGTCGGTCACGAAGAAGCTCCGCCCGTAGCCCGGCCCCCATACCGTTCACACAGGGGATGTACAGGGCGGGCGTGGGCCCTCTAGAGTTGCCATGCGGCGTTCCGGTCCTCGGGGCGCCGTTCAAGCGGGTTTCCAGAGGCGCAGGAGGGGTTCGATGACGCAGGACACTGCTGACGTCCGCTTCCTCACTGTGGCCGAAGTCGCCGAGATGATGCGGGTGTCCAAGATGACCGTGTATCGCCTGGTGCATTCGGGGGAGCTCCCGGCAATCCGGTTCGGGAAGTCGTTCCGAGTGCCGGAGACCGCCGTCGACGCCGTCCGGCAGCGCCCGGTCGCCGACGTCGGCTGAGGCGTTTCCCGCTCCTAGCAGCCTGCAGGCGTACGGCGTGTGAACGACGCGCGCTGCAATCGGCTAGACTGGCAACAAGACTTGTTCTCTTCGGTCGCGATCCCTGCGGCCAAGCCCCCCAATTCTGTGAGGTAAATCCGTGGGTTCTGTTATCAAGAAGCGCCGCAAGCGTATGGCGAAGAAGAAGCACCGCAAGCTGCTTCGCAAGACCCGTCACCAGCGCCGCAACAAGAAGTAGCCGGCTGCTCCGTTCGGAGCGCCTGACGACTCTTCGTCCACCGGAAGCGCCTGCCCATTGGGGTACGGCGCTTTCTGGCGTTGTCGAGGTGATCGTCTCGTTGGTCGGTCAGAGCGTGTGGTTTCCGCGGGTGGAGCGGCGTCGAGGTTCCTCCACAGGCGAGGCCGGACGGGACTGATCCACAGCGCGTCGCGGCACGCGGTCCGTCGCCCCGAGATCGTCGGCGGTCCTTCGTAGGTTCGTTGCATGACCCGCGATCTCCCGCCAACCGTCCACCGCAACCGACGCGAGCTCGCGTATCGGGTGCCGTTCGTCGTCGAACGAGACGACGCACCTCGCTATCGACTCCGGAACGTCGGTGACGAAGCCGTCCACTGGGTCGTGCTGCGCCTGATCGGACCCGGACTCCTCGCTCCACTGGAACCGTGTCGCCTGACGCCGGGGAGCGCCCTGGAATTCGAGGTGTTGGGCACCGAGCTGGCCCGCGCGACCAGCGTGCAGGTGTCCTGGTTCCGTCCCGGTGGCCACCAGTACCTCTGGCGGGTCACCTTCTGATGGACGCCGGCGGGTGGAGGGGAGTGGTCTCCGGCGGGCGGGTCAGCGCTCCTGGTCGCGGCGAGCGGCCAGCAGATCGCGTGCCGTCAGCTTGTGCGCTCGCCCCGGGTACATGTCGGCGTTGAGGCCCGTGATGAACGGGGCCGGGTCGAGGTCGAGCGCGGTACTCAGCCGGACGAGCGTCTCCACGCTCGGGTGCACCTGCCCTCGCTCGATCTTGCCGATGTTCGTCCAGTGCATCCCGGCCAGCACGCCCAGGTCCTCAAGGGTCAGCTGTCGCTCGTTGCGCGCGGCACGCAGCCGCTCGCCGAGGATTGTCGCGGCTTCCGAATGTGTAGGCATCACACAATGACAACGGACCTCGACCGGCGCATGCCAGAGTGTCTGAGCACGGCGAATTCGACACACATGGTTCTCAACCTTGGGTTCATCGGCATCATCATTCCGGCATCGTGTCAGATGTCTCGGTGAAACACCACACGTGTCGGTTCCTTGGACGTGCTCCGACCTCGGGCACCCCGTACAGTTGAGGAGGTGTCCACTCTGCACGTCACGCTCATCGGCAAGCCCGGCTGTCACCTCTGCGACGACGCACGTGCCGTGATCGACGAGGTGGTCGCAGGCCTCCCGTCCGGCGGCCCGACGATCGAACGCGAGGAGCTCTCGATCCTCGACGATCCCGCGCTCCACGACCGCCACTGGGAGGAGATCCCCGTCGTCCTCATCGACGGCAAGGTCCACAACTACTGGCGCATCGACCCCGACCGCCTGCGGTCCGCGTTGCTCGCCGACTGATCCGCACGTCCATCCATCCACATCGACCCTTGGGGGCCCAGTGACCATCCGCCACATCGTCAGTTGGAAGCTGGCAGCAACGGACGACGCCGAGCGCGACGCGGCGTTCGCCACCATGCAGTCCGAACTCGAGGCACTCGCCGGGTTCATGCCGGACGACATCGAGCACCTCCAGGTCGGACGCAACATCGCCTACCCCGAGAGCAACTGGGACGTCGTGCTGGTCGGCGACTACCCGAGCCTCGAAGCCCTGGAACGGTACCAGGTCCACCCGGAGCACGTCCGCGTGGTGCAGATCGTCCGTCAGCTCGTGGTCGAGCGCTCCGCGGTCGACTTCCAGCTCGACTGAGCCCGGCACCCGCAGGGCTCAGGCCATGATGCCGACGGCGACGGTGCCGTCGAGCTCGTCGTCGCGGACGATCGACGCCGTGAGGCCCGCCGCCCGCATGAGCGCGGCGGTCTCGGGGGCCTGACGTTCGCTCGTCTCGATCAGGAGGGAACCGGTCGGCGCGAGCCAGTCCGGGGCCTGCGCGATGATCCGACGCTGCACGTCGAGCCCGTCGGCACCGCCGTCGAGCGCGATCACGGCCTCGTGCTCCCGAGCCTCCGGGGGCATCGTCGCCATCGACGCTGTCGGGACGTAGGGTGCGTTCGCGAGCAGGAGGTCGACGCGCCCCGCGAGCGACCGGGGCAGCCCGTCGAACAGGTCTCCGGGCAAGGCATGCCCACCGAGTGGCTCGAGATTGCGCCGTGCGCACTCCACCGCGGCGAGGTCGATGTCCGACGCCCAGACGTCGATGGGGCCGGGTGCCTCGGTGAGGAGGGCACTCCCGACAGC
The DNA here is from genome assembly GCF_014841195.1 of Plantibacter sp. CFBP 8798. Lineage (NCBI taxonomy): Bacteria > Bacillati > Actinomycetota > Actinomycetes > Micrococcales > Microbacteriaceae > Plantibacter > Plantibacter sp. CFBP 8798. The sequence continues at coordinate 680,471 of NZ_JACYTS010000003.1, read as the reverse complement.
CGCGGCACCGCAGCAGAGCTCGACGACCACCGAACCGTTCCGGAGGCGCGGGAGGGCGGCGTCGACCAGGAGCTCGGTCCGTCGCCGCGGCACGAAGACCCCGTCCTCGACGACGACCCGGCGTCCTCGGAACGCGACCCAGCCGAGGACGTGTTCGAGCGGCCGGCCGGCGACCCGTGCCGCGACCATCCGTTCGAGTCGATCCGGATCATCCGACTCGGCGAGGAGCAGCGCCGCCTCGTCCTCGGCGAAGACGCACCCCGCCGCACGAAGGCGCAGGACCACGGATCCTGCGGTCGCGTTCATCTGGCTCACCCCTCGCTCACGTGCGAGGACGCCGCACGGCCGGTGCGAGTCACGCTACCGTCGCGTCCTGGCACGCACCAGGGCGGAGGTCAGAGCTGTTCTGCTGCGGCGAGCACGCCGGGCAACCAGGCGAGCGCGACGTCCTTCTTCCGCTCGAACCCGCCGTCGTCGTGCAGACCGAACTCACCGAAGCGGGTCGCGCCGTGCTCGGTGAGGATGGCGTCGAGCAGCGAGCTGCCCTGGTTGTACGTGTCCTCGTAGCTGCTGTCGCCCAGCCCGAAGATGGCGTACCGGAGCCCGTCGAGCTCGACGTCGGACTCCTCGAGCGCCTCGTAGAAGATCTGGCCGGTCTCACCGAGGAGGCCGTCGCCGTACGTCGACGTGATGAAGATGTGGATCTCGTCGGTCGACAACTCCGCGGGGTCGACGTCGCCGAGGTCGGCGACGCGCCACTGATGCTGAGAGCCGATGGCCTTGCCGATGTCGCCGGCGAGGCGTTCGGCGTTGCCGGATTCGGTCCCGTACAGGATGACGATCTGCATGGCGTCCTTCTTGCGGGGTTACGGGGCGAGGCGGGTCGGGCCGCGGAACAGGTAGGTGACCTCGCGGATGGAGGTCTCGTGCAGCATGAGCATGAGCACGCGGGCGAGGCCCATGCCGAAGCCGCCGTGCGCCGGGACGCCGTAGCGGAAGAAGTCGAGGTAGAACTCGAGTTCCTCGGGCTCCAGGCCCTTCTCCTTGGCCTGCTCGATGAGGACGTCGACGCGGTGCTCGCGCTGCGCGCCCGTGGAGATCTCGACGCCGTTGTAGATGAGGTCGTAGCTGTTGGTGAGCGAGCCGTCCTCGGCGTTGCGCATGTGGTAGAACGGCCGGATGCTCGACGCGTAGTCGGTCAGGAAGACGAAGTCGTGACCGAAGGTCTCCTTGACGTAGGCCGCGATCTGACGCTCGCCCTCGGGGTCCATGTCGTCGTCGGCGCGGGGGATCTCGTAGCCGCGCTCGGCGACGATGCGCTTGGCCTCGGCCAGCGGGATGCGCGGGAACGGACGCGACGGGACCTCGAGCTCGATGCCGAAGAGCTCGGAGATCTGCTCGCCGTGCTTGTCCTTGACCGCCGTGAAGCCGGCGACGAGGAGCTCCTCGTGCAGCTGCATGACGTCCTCGTGGGACTCGATCCAGCTGATCTCGGCGTCGACGCTCGTGAACTCGGTCGCGTGTCGGCTGGTGAACGACGGGTCGGCGCGGAATGCGGGTCCGACCTCGAACACCTTGCCGAAGCCGGCGGACTGCGCCATCTGCTTGAAGAACTGCGGGGACTGCGCGAGGTACGCCTTGCCCTCGAAGTAGTCGACCTCGAAGAGCTCGGCGCGCGACTCGCTCGCGCTCGCCATGAGCTTCGGGGTGTGGATCTCGATGAAGTCGTTGTCGATCCAGTACTGACGCAGTGCGTGCTCGAACGTCGTCTGGATGCGGAAGATCAGGGCCTGCTTCGGCTGGCGCAGGTCGAGGAAACGCCAGTCGAGCCGCTTGTCGAGCGAGGAGTCCGCAGCGATCGGCGTCTCGGGGTTGGCGGCGGTGACGACCTCGAGCGTGGCGACCTTCACCTCGATGCCGCCGAGCTTGACGCGCTCGTCGTGCTTGAGCTCGCCGGTGACGGTGATGAAGGAGCCGTGCGCGAGGGCGGAGATGGCCTCGGTGGTGGCGAGGCGCTCGGCGGAGCCCTCGACCTCCGGGTCGACCTCGCGGACAGCCGGGTTCACCAGCTGGACGGCGCCGCTCTCGTCGCGGAGGACGACGAACTGCACCTTCTTCTGGTCGCGGACGGTCTCGACCCATCCGGAGACGGTGACGGGACCGTCGGACAGGGCGGCCAGGTTCTTCACAACGACGCGTTCACTCACCCCGACAGCTTAGCCGTCGCTCGTGGCTCGGACCTGGACGGAGGTCACGGTGAATCCGCAGCTTGGGGAAACGTACACTTGAAGGGTGGTAGCCGACCAGATCCATCTCGTGCGTCACGGCGAGGTGCACAATCCTTCTCGTGTGCTCTACGGTCGACTCCCCGCATTCCGACTGTCGGAGCTCGGCGAGCGCATGGCGCAGGCCGCCGCGGACGACCTCGTGAGCCGTGATCGCACGGTGGGCGCGCTCTACGCGTCCCCGCTGCAGCGCACCCAGGAGTCTGCAGCGCCGGTCGCCGCAGCGTTCGGGCTCGCCGTCGTCGCCGAGCCGCGCGTGATCGAACCGTTCAACGAGTTCGAGGGCAAGCGCATGAGCCGCGCCCTGAAGAACCCGCTCAACTGGCCCAAGCTCCGCAACCCGTCCCGCCCGAGCTGGGGCGAGCCGTACGCGTCGATCGTCAACCGCATGACCGCGGCCGTCGAGGACGCCTGGCGGGCGACGCCGTCGGGCGACGTCGTCATCGTCAGCCACCAGCTGCCGATCTGGATGCTGCACAGCTCCGTCGTCGGGGCGCCGTATCGTCACGACCCGCGGAAGCGGCGGTGCGCCCTGTCCAGCATCACCACCCTCGAGCGGACCGAGCAGGGCTTCGTCGAGGTCGGCTACGTCGATCCGGCCGCCCGTCTGTCGTCCGGCGCGACCGATGTCGGGGCCGTCTGATGGCCCGCCGATCGAGGACGTCCGCCGTCGCCGCCGTGTTGGCCGTCGGGGCACTCCTGCTCACGGCGTGCGGGAGCGACCCGCTCGCCGAGCAGTACCGCGAGGGCAGCAGCAAGGGGTACGTCGCGGGCGACGGCAGCGTGACCGAGGTCGCGCTGGACGACCGCGGTGAGTCGATCAGCTTCTCAGGCGTCGGCGAGGACGGCGAGCAGATCTCCTCCGCCGACCACGCGGGCCAGGTCCTCGTCGTGAACTTCTGGTACGCCGCCTGCGCCCCCTGCCGCGCGGAGGCGAAGGACCTGCAGGCGCTCAACGAGGCCTACACCGACAAGGGCGCCACCTTCATCGGCGTCAACGTCCGCGACACCGCCGACACCGCGAAGGCGTTCAACGGAACCTTCGGCATCACCTACCCCTCCATCCTCGACGTCGACAGCGGGGAGGCGAAGCTCGCCTTCACGGGCAGTGTCCCGCCGAACGCGGTGCCGACCACCATCGTCCTCGACGCCGAAGGTCGGGTCGCCGCACGCATCCTCGGGCAGCTGCAGGACCGCACCATCCTCGACACCCTCATCCGCGACACGATCGCCGAGAGCGCCCCAGAGTGAGCCCCGGCGAGCTCGTCTACGGCGGCCAGCTCCTCGTGGCGATCCCGATCGCCATCGCGGCCGGTCTGCTGTCCTTCCTCTCGCCGTGCGTCCTGCCACTCGTCCCCGGCTACCTCGGATACGTCGGCGGCATGACGACGGTCGAGGAGGGGCGCTCCGGTGCGGGTCGCCGGCGCGTGCTGCTCGGCGTCAGCCTCTTCATCCTCGGCTTCACCGTCGTGTTCGTGGCGATCGCGGCGTTCGTCGGAACGATCGGCGCCTGGTTCGTCGAGTGGGAGGGCGTCATCACCCGCGTCCTCGGCGCCGTCGTCATCCTCATGGGGCTCATCTTCATCGGACAGTTCTCGCGGCTGCAGCGCACGGTGCGCACCAACTGGGCACCCGCCACCGGCCTCGCCGGCGCGCCACTGCTCGGCTTCGTCTTCGCCATCGGCTGGACGCCCTGCCTCGGCCCGACCCTCACCGCGATCAGCGCGCTCTCCCTCTCGGGCGGCTCCGCCTGGCGCGGGGCCCTCCTCGGGCTGTTCTACTGCCTCGGTCTCGGCATCCCCTTCCTGCTCGTCGCGCTCGGACTCGGTTGGGTCACGGGGTCGTTGGCGTTCCTCAAACGGCACATCCGCACGATCAACATCATCGGCGGCGTGCTCCTCATCGTGATCGGTGTGTTGATGGTGTCTGGTCTCTGGTCCGCTTGGATGTACTCGTTGCAGGGGGTGATGAGCGGCCTTGTCACGCCCCTCTGATCACATCGATTCCGCCGCACCGGCTCCGGCCGACGGCATCAACCAGCCGAAGCTCGGGTTCGTCGGTTGGCTCCGCTTCTTCTGGCGTCAGCTCACGAGCATGCGCACGGCGCTCTTCCTGCTGCTGCTCCTCGCCATCGCCGCGGTGCCCGGTTCGCTCGTCCCGCAACGGTCGAGCGACCCGAACGGCGTCACCCAGTACTTCACCGACAACCCGGACCTCGCGCCCATCCTCGACAAGGTGCAGGCGTTCGACGTCTACAGCTCGGCCTGGTTCTCCGCGATCTACCTGCTGCTGTTCATCTCGCTCATCGGCTGCGTGATCCCGCGGACGAAGCACCACTGGCTCGCCCTGCGCTCCCGCCCGCCGCGGACGCCCGCGCGCCTGTCGCGGCTCTCCGCGTTCGAGCGTCGCAGCGACGACAGCGGCGCGACCGCCACCGAGCTCATCGACGACGCGACGAAGCAGTTGAAGCGCCAGGGCTACCGAGTCGAACGCTACGACGCCGAGGGGTCCGCATCGGTGTCCGCCGAGCGCGGCTTCCTCCGCGAGACCGGCAACCTCGTCTTCCACTCGGCACTCGTCGGCATCCTCGTGACGGTCGGTTTCGGCGGCGGTTTCGGCTTCTCCGGTCAGCGCGTGCTCGTCGAGGGTCAGACCTTCGTCAACACCCTGCTCGACTACGACTCGTTCAACCCCGGCCGCTTCTTCAACGAGTCGGAGCTGGCCCCCTACAAGTTGACGCTCGACGAGTTCGGCGTCACCTACGAGACCGAGAACCTCGACGCGTACGGGCAGGCGATCGACTACCGCGCGAAGGTCACGACGACCTCGCCCGGCGGGAAGCCGCAGGACGCGACGATCAAGGTCAACGATCCGCTCCGGTTCGAGGGCACCGACGTCTACCTGCTCGGCAACGGTTACGCGCCGACGATCACCGTCCGCGATCCCGAGGGCAAGGTCGTGTTCAGCGACTCCATCCCGTTCCTGCCGCAGGACGCCCAGCTCACGTCGCTCGGCATCGTCAAGGTCCCGGACGGCCTGGCGGAGCAGCTCGGCATGATCGGGTTCTTCTACCCGACGCAGGCCGCGTCCAAGCCGCCGTTCTTCTCGTCCTACCCCGACCTCGCCTACCCGGTGCTGACGCTCAACGTCTACTCCGGCGACCTCGGGATCAACGCCGGTGCTCCGAAGTCGGTCTACGCGCTCGACGTCGACGACATGAAGCAGCTCACGGGGGGCGACACCGGCGTCGAGTCGATCGAACTCACGCCCGGCCAGATCACCGACCTGCCGAACGGACTCGGCACGGTGTCCTTCGACAACGTCGCCGCCAACCCGTCGACCGAGAACTACGCCGGCTCCGTCAAGCGGTTCGCCTCGTTCGACGTCCACCACGACCCGACCCAGCTGTGGGTGCTCGCGTTCGCCATCCTCGCCCTGTCCGGCCTCATCACCTCACTCTTCGTCGCCAGACGCCGCGTCTGGGTGAAGGCCGTGACCGGGAGCGACGGCACCGTCTCCCTCGAATACGCCGGGCTCGCCCGCGGTGAGGACCCCGGCCTCGAAGCGGCCGTCGCGGCGATCGCCGAAGCGCACAGTCCAACGCCTGTCCCGTCCGAACCCGAAGGTAGAATCACCCCGTGACCCTCGTCGAAATCTCGAACCTCTGCCTCTGGTCGGCCGTCGCCGTCTACGCGCTGGCGTTCATCGCCTTCACGTTCGACCTCGCGCGCCGCAGCGCCGAGGTCACCGCGGCGATCGACGCGGCCGAGCGGGCCGAGCTGGAACGGTCGGCAGCCGCCGAGGAACGCGTCGGTGCACTCGCCTCCGCCGCGGCGCGGACCGCCGCACCGATCGTCACGAGCGACGGTGTCCCGCGCAAGACCCGCCGCCCCTCGGACGAGCCCGAGCAGCAGGCGTCGCGCAAGTCGCCGAGCCTCCGGGTCGGAGTCTCGCTCACCGTCATCGCCTTCCTCCTCCACCTCGTCGCGGACGTGACGCGCGGTATCGCCGCCGGTCGTGTCCCGTGGGCGAACATGTACGAGTTCGCGATGACGGGCACGCTGCTCATCGTCGCGGTGTTCCTCGTGGTCATCGCGCGCGTGGACCTCCGGTTCCTCGGCAGCTTCGTGATCGGCCTCGTGACCGTGCTCCTCGGCCTCGCGACCGCGAACTTCTACGTCGAGGTCGTCCCGCTGCCGCCGGCGCTGCAGTCGGCGTGGCTCGTCATCCACGTGTTCGTCGCGAGCCTCGGCACGGCGTTCTTCGCCATCGGCTTCGCGTTGAGCGTCGTGCAGCTCCTGCAGGGGCGTCGCGAGCGACGGCTCGGGCTCGTGCAGCCCACCCAGAGCTCCGGGCGTCTCCGCTTCCTGCTCACCCTCCCGAACGCGGAGCGCCTCGAGAACCTCGCCTACCGCGTCAACATCATCGGCTTCATCTTCTGGACGTTCACGCTCATGGCCGGTGCCATCTGGGCTGAGCGCGCCTGGGGTCGGTACTGGGGCTGGGACACCAAAGAGGTGTGGACCTTCATCATCTGGGTGATCTTCGCCGGGTACATCCATGCCAGGGCGACGCGCGGCTGGCGCGGATCACGCGCGGCCACGCTCGCCATCATCGGCTTCAGCGCCGTGATGTTCAACTTCGTCGTGGTCAACGTCTTCTTCAAGGGTCTGCACGCCTACAGCGGCCTGTAAGCCCCTGCGCCGGCCCTCAGCCGAGCAACGCGTGCGTGCGGCGGAGCCGGTCGAGCCACCAGGCGGTCCGCTCCGGTGACGCCGTGAAGTGCTCGAGGAGATCGACGTCCACCTCGACGCGCCGAACGGCGATGCCGCCGTCCACGGGATCGAGCGGTGCGGTCGTCACGTCGCCGCCGAGGAGCGCGGTGGTGGCGAGCCCGCAGTCGTAGTCGAGTTCCGGCAGGGCCGCCGCGAGGTGGGCACCCATGGAGATGCCGACGGAGGTGTCCAGCGCGCTCGAGACGACGATCGGCAGGCCGGCCTCGCCCGCGATGCGGAGCGCGGCGTGCACGCCGCCGAGCGGCTGCGCCTTCACGACGAGCAGGTCGGCGGCGCCGGCGCGAGCCACGGCGAGGGGGTCCTCGGCTTTGCGGACGCTCTCGTCCGCCGCGATGGCGACGTCCAGGGAGGAGACCCGTTCACGGATCTCGGCGAGTTCCGCGACGGTCGCGCAGGGTTGCTCGACGTACTCGAGGTCGAAGGGTTCGAGAGCGCGGATGGCGTGTTCGGCCTCGTCGACGTTCCAGTTGGTGTTGGCGTCCACGCGGAGTCGACCCTCGGGTCCGATGGCCCGACGGACGGCGGCGACGCGCGCGACGTCGTCGGCGAGCACCTGCCCGCGCTCGGCCACCTTCACCTTCGCGGTCCGGCAGCCCGGGAAGCGGGAGAGGATCGACGGCACGTCCGCCGCGTCCACGGCCGGGACCGTCGCGTTCACGAGGATGCGATCCCGGTGGAGGGGTGGGAGGTCCGACCAGCCGAAGTCGATGGCGGCCCGCAGCCACGCGGCAGACTCCTGGTCGTCGTACTCGACGAAGGGGGAGAACTCCGTCCACCCGGCGGGCCCGCGGAAGAGGACGGCCTCGCGGGTGTCGATGCCCCGGAACCGGACGCGGAGGGGGATGGAGACCACGCGGGCGGTGGCGAGGACGTCGTCGAGGTTCGCTTGCATGACCCCATCCTGCACCCGGACGTCGGAAGCCGTCGCGGGACGCCCGTGACACAATCGATCCCGTGCCGCTGTTCTCCCGACGCAAGCCGACGCCAGGCGATCGGCGAAGCGTGCCCGCGGACGAACCCGCCGCCTTCTCGGTGCCCGAGCCGATCTTCGAGCCGAGCCCCGAGGCCGAGGTGCTCCCGGTGGTCGAGGAAGCGCCCGGCGGATCCTCCGACGAGCCGCGCGATCCGAACGCCCCGCCGATCCCCGGAGCGCCGCCGGCAGCCGTGTCCTCGAGCGCGCCAGCGCCTGCCGCCCCGGAGCGCACGCCCGAGGAACTGGAGGCGGAGACCGCAAGGTTCCGTCGTCCGGGGTCCCGAGGACGACGGACGCCACGGCAGCCCGCATCACGGAAGCCGTCGTCGCGCCGTCAACGGAAGGCGGCGGCACGCGCGGCCGCCTCGCAACCCGAGTCCGCGGCGATCTCGGCCGACGGCGGCGAGCGGAGTCCGGCGGCCCACCCGCCTGCCGGCGGTGCGTCCCCGACCGGGCGGGACGAGCTCGGCGCGCGGAGTCGGGGTGTCGTCGCCTCCCTTCTCGCCGCTCGCCCTGCTCGGCGCGGTGGTGGCCGTCACCCTCTTCACCGTCCTGCTGGCCGTGAGCTACCGGCCCGGCGAGGGTGCCTGGGCCATCCTCGTGGCGTTCGTCCTCGTCGTCGTCGTGCAGATCGTGCTGCTCATCGGGAGTGTCATCGTCATCCGCCGGAAGGTGCGGCGCCGCTGGGGTGTGCTGGCGCTGGTGCTCATCCTCGTCGTCAACCCCGTCACGGCGATGGCGGTCGGCGGTCTCTCCACGGATCGGGCCGGGAATGGTGCCTCCGCCGGTGGCAGCGGCGACGAGGAGCACGACCCGATCTGGGACACCTACCCGGGATCCGCCTACGTCGACGCGAAGGAGACCCTCGACGGGCCGAGCTACGAGGACTTCGTCGGGACGTCCGACGAGATGCTCGCGGAGATCCGGACGGCCCTGACCGCCGAGTTCGGCTTCGACTGGGTGGAGCGACAGCCCGCCGAGACGGAGGTCGATCAGAACGGGTACGGCGGGGACTCCATGCTCTTCGAGTACACGGCACCGGTGTGGCAGACGACGACGACCGTGCGCACCTTCGAGGAGAAGTCGCGGGTCGTCGAGCTGATCCGGCAGGTGCTGCTCCGGTACGGCATCGCGAACCTCGACATGCAGAACGCACCGTCCTCCTGGCGTGAGCCGGGCGAGCTCACCGAGCGGTACGGCGGTGAGACCCTCGACACTCAGGCACTGTGGGACCTGCACACCTACAACGCCATCACGGGAGCCGGCGACTTCCGGACGAGCATCGTCGACCTCACGCTCGACTCGGCCGGCACGGTCGCGAAGGACCGCGAGTTCGACGTCGACTACTACGACATGGCGGCGGAGGGTGTCGAGCTGCACCTCGACTCGTATGCGCTCCTGAAGGAGGCGGACCGCGCCGACTACCTGGAGGCGCTCAAGCCCTATGCGGACCTCGACAAGCCGAAGTAGTGCCTAGGCTGGACGCATGAGCGATCGAGTGTCCGAACTGTTCGACCCGGAGATCTGGGACGTCGTACCGGGGTTCGAGGACCTCACCGATCTGACGTACCACGTCGCGCGCGAGGGCGGCTTCGTGCGCATCGCGTTCGACCGCCCCGAGGTGCGCAACGCCTTCCGCCCGCACACCGTCGACGAGCTGTACCGCGCGCTCGACCACGCTCGCCAGAGCCCGACGGTCGGAGTGGTGCTGCTCACCGGCAACGGTCCGAGCGCGAAGGACGGCGGCTGGGCGTTCTGCTCGGGCGGCGACCAGCGCATCCGTGGTCGCGACGGCTACCGGTACGCGAGTGACGACGCCGCGGACGACGAGACGGCGAGCGGCATCGACGCCGCGCGCAACGGTCGCTTGCACATCCTCGAGGTCCAGCGCCTCATCCGCTTCATGCCGAAGGTCGTCATCAACCTCGTTCCCGGATGGTCCGCGGGCGGTGGGCACTCCCTCGGCGTCGTGTGCGACCTGTCGATCGCGAGTCGGGAACACGCGCGGTTCAAGCAGACCGACGCCGACGTCGGTTCCTTCGACGCGGGGTACGGGAGCGCGTACTTCGCCAAGCAGGTGGGTCAGAAGTTCGCCCGCGAGGTGTTCTTCCTCGCCCAGGAGTACGACGCGGAGCGCGCGCTGCAGGCGGGCGCGATCAACGCGGTCGTCCCGCACGCCGAGCTCGAGCAGACGGGCGTCGCCTGGGCCCGCACCATCCTCGGCAAGTCACCGACCGCCATCCGCATGCTGAAGTTCGCCTTCAACGCCGTCGACGACGGTCTCGTCGGCCAGCAGGTCTTCGCGGGCGAGGCCACCCGCCTCGCCTACGGCACCGACGAGGCGGTGGAGGGGCGCGACGCCTTCCTGGAGAAGCGCAAGCCGGACTGGGCTCCGTTCCCCTGGCAGTTCTGAGCTGCCTGACCGCGAGGAGTCGGCGGAGCGCCGACGCACCCGGCGTACGCTGAATCCATGACCCGTCAGCTGCTCCCCGTCGACGCGTCCGCATCGGCGATGCTCGCAGCCCTGGAGACGGCGCTCGAGGGCTCCGGACCCGCGGTCCTCCCGATGCAACCCGGATCGTCCGCGGCACCGGCCGTGGTCGACGACCGGGTGGCCCTCGTGATCGAGACGTCCGGCTCGACGGGCGTGCCGAAGCGGGTCGCCCTCTCGGCTGAGGCCCTCCTGGCCAGCGCGGCGGGTTCCGCGGTGGCTCTGGGTGGCCCTGAGGCCCATCGCCGTTCGTCCCAGTGGATCCTGGCGCTCCCGACGCACTACATCGCCGGCGTCAACGTGCTACTCCGGTCGATCGTCGCCGGGACCAGGCCGCTCGAGGCACCGACAGGGTCGTTCGACGCCCGGGCGTTCTGCGGACTCGTCGAGCGGCTCGACGCCGATGCCGGATTCGCTGCCCTCGTACCGGCACAACTGCGCATGCTCGTCGACGCCGCCGAGACGAGCACCTCCGTGCGTGACGCGCTCGCCGGACTCGCCGGGCTGCTCGTCGGGGGACAGGCCACCCCCGCTCCGCTGCTCGAGCGGTCCGCGGCGCTCGGCATCCGCGTCGTGCGGAGTTACGGCTCGAGCGAGACCTCCGGCGGCTGTCTGTACGACGGCGTGCCGTTCGCCGGTGTCGAACCCCGGCTGGTGAACGGGGAGCTCCTCATCGCCGGACCGGTCCTTGCCGAGGGCTACCTCGGCGAACCGGACCGCACGGCGACCGCCTTCCCGGACGACGGCGGCCGCCGGTGGTACCGCACCGGCGACACCGCCGAGCTCGTCGACGGCGTCGTCCGGGTGACCGGGCGGGCCGACAACGTGATCATCAGCGGCGGGGTGAACATCTCCCTCGACCGGGTGCAAGCGGTCGTCCGGTCGGTGCCGGGGCTGGCCGAGGCCGTCGTCGTCGCCGTCCCCGACGAGCGGTTCGGCCAGGCGTCCGTGATCGTGACGGGGGTCGGGACCCCCTTGGACCAGCGCCCGGACGACGCGCTGCTGCAGACCGCCCGAGACGCCGTCGCGGAGGCGCTCGGCCGCCCGGCGCGCCCCGCCCGACTGGTCCGTCTGACCGAGCTGCCGCTGCTCGCGAGCGGCAAACCCGACCTCGTCGCACTCCGCTCACGACTGGGCTGACCCCGTCCTCCGCGTGCCCGCGAGCGCCGGTTTGCAGGCGGTTGTCGCATAGGGCATGCTCTCCCATGCGTGTCGACGAGCGACCGCAGCCGGGGGACGACGACAGGTGACAACGGGGACCGACACGGGCGCTGCGCCCACGAGGCCGACCACGGCGTTCCGCGCCGACATCCAGGGGATGCGGGCGCTCGCCGTGACCGCGGTGATCCTCGCCCATGCGACCGGCTGGCCGGCCGGCGGCTTCGTGGGCGTGGACGTGTTCTTCGTGATCTCCGGCTTCCTCATCACCGGGTTGCTCCTGCGCGAGCACGAGCGTTCCGGACGCATCTCCCTGCCGGCCTTCTTCGGGCGGCGGATCAAGCGGATCCTGCCCGCGTCGCTCGTCGTCCTGGCCGCGACCGTCGCGCTGGCGTCGTGGCTCTTCAACGCGCCGCGGGCGCTCGCGACCTGGTGGGACGCAGTGTCGGCCGCGCTGCTCGTCTCGAACTGGCGCTTCGAGGCGTCGGGCACCGACTACTTCCACGCGACGGACGCCGCGTCACCGCTGCAGCACTTCTGGTCCCTCTCGATCGAGGAGCAGTTCTACCTCGTGTGGCCGGTGCTGCTCGTCGTCCTGCTCGCCGTCGCGGCCCGCGGAGCCAGACCCGTGCTGCGCTCGCGCCTCGTCGTCGGTGGCGTCCTCGTCGTCCTCATCGCGGCCTCGTTCGCCGTCGCCGTGTGGCAGTCGGGGGCGGCCCCGCAGGCCGCCTACTTCGCGACCGGCGCGCGAGTGTGGGAGCTGGGGGCCGGCGCACTCCTGGCCGTGCTCGCGCCGCTCCTCGGCCGACTGCCGATGGCGCTCCGGGTGGTCGCCGGGTGGGCGGGGCTCGTCGGCATCGTCGCGTCCGCGCTGCTCATCACCGGGTCGATCGGGTTCCCCGGCCCCTGGGCGGTCGCGCCCGTCGCCGCCGCGATGCTGCTCATCGCCGCCGGGACCGGAGCCGGCCCGGCGTACTCGCGCTGGATCTTCCCGCTCGCGAACCCGCTGGGCCGTGGCGTCGGAGCGATCTCCTACTCGCTCTACCTCTGGCACCTCCCGATCCTCGTGTTCGTACCGATGCTCGTCCCCGACACCGCCCTCAGCACGGTCCCGGGGATGCTCGGGCTCATCCTCGGGGTCTCGGTGCTCTCCTTCCTGCTCATCGAGCAGCCGTTGCACCGCACACCACTCGTAGGTTCCTTCCACGGCGACCGCGACGCCAGGGACGCCGCCTGGGCCGCCTGGCGCGAGCGGTTCGCCTCCCAGTTCCTCTACTCGGCGGTCGGACTCGTGATCGTCGCCGGGCTCGCGGTGATCGCCATCGGCCCCGCGCTCCGCATGCCGGTGACCACCGGGGGACCGGCGGCCGTCGCGGCACCGGCCGGAGACCCGCTCCAGGGCATCGCCGCCGAGCTGCAACTTGCGAGCCAGGCCTCTGCGTGGCCCGACAACCTCTCGCCGAGCCTCGACGACGCGATCCGCGCGACCTCGAGCACCAACCCCGCCCGGGCCTGTTTCGACCTGGGTTCGACGCCCGACGACGGTTCGTGCACCTGGGGCGATGCGTCCGCGCCGAAGCACGTCTACCTCGTCGGCGACTCGACCGCGCTCGCCTACGCGCCGGCGTTCCGTGCGATCGCGGACCAGAGCGGCGGTGCGGTGCGGATCACCACCATCGGTCTCTACGGGTGCCGCTTCACGCAGGACCTCATCCAGAACAGCGGCGCCGGGGTCATGGACGACTGCCCGACGCGCAAGCACGACATCGCTGAACGCATCGCCGCGGACCAGCCCGACCTCGTGATCGTCTCGAACGCGTTCGCCGCAGGCCGCACCACCGACGGCCGATCGCTCGACACGACGTCGATGGTCGCGTCGGCGCTCGCCGAGACGGCGGGGTATCAGGTCCCGGGCCGCGTCGTGTTCCTCGCGCCGCCGCCGCTCGGTGCGGATCTCGGTTCCTGCTACTCGCGGGTGTCCAGTCCACAGGACTGCGCCGTCGGCGTCGACGCCGCCTGGAACGACTTCGCCGCGGCGACCGAGTCGGCGGCGGGAGCGGCCGGAGAGCGCTTCGTGTCGTCGCTCCCGTTCAGCTGTGCGGATGGCGTCTGCCCGGCGTTCGCCGGGACGACGCCGACGAAGTACGACAGCGTGCACCTCACCCCGGCGTTCGCCGAGCACATCGCTCCGGCGGTCCTCCAGACGCTCCAGGCCGCCGGCGCACTGTGACGCCGTCCGCCCCGAGGCTCCGCGGGTAGACTCGCCGTCGTGGCACATGGAGCACGGCCGGCAGCGCCGAAACAGCAGAAGACGTCCGCACCGCGCAGCACGGCGGGTCGTGGCGCGAACGGTGGACGATCCGGCAACCCCGCGCGCGGTGGCGGTCGCAAGGTCCCGCTCGCGAAGCCGGCGACCTTCGGCGACTGGGTCGGTGCGGCCCGAATCCGTACGCTGCCGATGGCCGTCGCCCCCGTACTCATCGGCACCGGTGCCGCGACGATCATCGCGGGCCCCGGGGTCTACCACCCGGTCCGTGCGCTGCTCTGCCTCGTCGTCGCGCTCGCGCTGCAGATCGGCGTCAACTACGCCAACGACTACTCCGACGGCATCCGCGGAACGGACGACCTGCGGGTCGGCCCGAGCCGACTGACCGGTTCCGGCGCGGCGAAGCCAAAGACGGTCCTGACCGTCGCGCTGGCGTTCTTCGGTATCGCGGCGGTGGCCGGCATCGTCCTCACGATCCTCACCCAGTTCTGGTGGCTGCTCCTCGTCGGGGCGGTCGCGATCGTCGCCGCCTGGTTCTACACGGGCGGGAAGCGCCCCTACGGGTACTTCGCGCTCGGCGAGGTCTTCGTCTTCGTGTTCTTCGGCCTCGTCGCCACGCTCGGCACGACCTTCGTCCAGGTCGGGACGGTGAACCAAGAGGCGTGGTTCGGCGCGATCGGCGCGGGCCTCATCGCCTGCGCGGCGCTCGTCGTCAACAACCTCCGCGACCTCGAACAGGACAAGGCGGTCGGCAAGCGCACCCTGTCGACGTTCATCGGCCGGATCGCGTCGAAGGTGCTCTACTGCGTCCTGCTGCTCGTGCCGTTCGGCATCGCCGCGTTCCTCGCGCTGTTCTACCCGATCGCCTGGTTCACCATGTTCGCGCTGCTCGCCGCCATCCCGGCGTGCGTGATCGTGCTCTTCTCCACGACGGCCAGGGAGCAGATCCTGGTGCTCAAGCTGACGGGGCTCGTGCAGCTAGCGTTCGGGGTGATCCTCGGTCTGGCGTTCTTCTACACGCCCGGCATCGCCGGCTGACGGCGCTTCCGGTGCCGCCGCGCTCGCATCGAGCGCCGCGTCCTCGGAGTCCTCATCGTCGTGCGGCGTCGGCTTGTCGCCGTGCCGACGGGCGTAGAGCTCCTGCGCGACGGTCTCCCGCGGGGTGCGCAGGAAGATGTAGGACACGCAGAGTCCGATGATCGCGGCGATGATCGCGGCGACCCAGGGCTGCAGACCCGTGAGGAAGACGAGGAGCAGGAGCGGCACCACGAACGCCAACAGGCGGAGGATGGTGTACCGGACGGCGGCGGGAACGCGTTTCACCAGACAAGTCTAGGCGTCCCGCCTGAAGGCAACCCCAGGTAATCACGTCACCTGGCGTTTACGATGGAGACATGGTTCGTCTCTGGATCGGCCTCGCCGTCGCGGCAGTCGTCTTCATCGTGTATTCGGTGGTTGACTGCGCCACGATGCCGCGCGACCGCGTCCGAGGGATCAGCAAGACCTCGTGGATCATCGCCATCCTCCTCCTGCCGGTCATCGGCGGAGTCCTCTGGTGGATCATCGGCCGGGTTCGCGCTCCGAAGGCCGTGCCCCGCGGCTCAGCGCCGGACGACGACCCCGACTTCCTCAAGAAGCTCGACGCCGACCGAGCGCAGACGAAGCGTATCCGCGACCTCGAGGACGAGCTCAACCGCTTCGACGACGAGTCGGGCGACAGCCCGGATGCGACGACGCACGACGACCCCACCCCGGGATCCGACACGCCCGACGACGGTTCCGGCCGCAGACCGCCTGGCGCCCCGAGCGCCTCGTGAACCCGTCCGCTGCTCCCGAGCCCGTCGGCTCGGCTCGCTCGTCGAGCCCGGCCAGCGCGTCCGCGTGGGCACTCCTCGACGCGCTCGTCGCCGTGGGTGTCTCCGACGTCGTCGTCTGCCCCGGTTCCCGGTCCCAGGCGCTCGCGCTCGCCGCTGCCGAGCTGGCGGCCTCCGGACGGATCACCCTGCATGTGCGCATCGACGAGCGGGTCGCCGGCTTCCTCGCCTTGGGCCTCGGCGTCGAGACCGACCGTCCGGCCGTCGTGATCACGACCTCGGGGACGGCGACCGCGAACCTGCATCCGGCGGTCCTCGAAGCGCATCACTCGCGCGTGCCGCTCATCGTCCTCACCGCCGACCGGCCGGCCGAGGCGCACGGCATCCGGGCGAACCAGACGACGAAGCAGGACGACCTCTACGGGTTCGCCGCGCGCCTCGCCGTGGTCGTCGAGGCCCCGACCGGTGCCGACGGTGAGCAGGGCGCCGCCCGCGATCTCGCCCAGCGGGCGTACCTCGCAGCGACGGACGTCCTCGATCCGGGCCCGGTGCACCTGAACCTCGCCTTCCGGGAGCCGCTCTCGGGCAGCTTCGACCCGGTCGTCGCCGGGGCGACCCCCGACGTCCCGGTCGAGACAGACGCCACCGCGGAAGCACCGCTCTACCCGGGGCGACCGCATCTCGTCCTCGAGCGCGGACCCAGGACCCTCGTCGTCGCCGGGCACCATGCCGGCCCGGCCGCCGAGCAGCTCGCGGCGGACGGCGGATGGCCGCTGATCGCGGAGGTGTCGAGCGGATCCCGGTTCGGGCGGAACGTCATCGCCGCCTACCGGGAGCTGCTCCGCGAGGACGACTACCGCGAGGCCGTCGAGCGGGTCGTCGTCTTCGGCCACCCGACCCTCAGTCGCGAGGTCCCGCTCCTGCTCCAGCAGCCGCAGGTCGAGACGATCGTCGTCGCCCCGGCCGGAGCCGAGGTCTACAACCCCGGACGACGGGCCGACCGGATCGTGTCCTCCGTCTCCGTCGAGGTGGGGCCCGCGGATCGCGCTTGGCTCGGAGCCTGGGTCGTCGGATCCCGCGAACGGGTGGTGGACCCCTCGCCTGCAGCCCCCGATCTCGAGGGGCTGCACTCGACGACTCCCGCCGAGCGACTGGCCTCCGTCCGGGCAGAGCTCGACGCCGTCCGCCTCCCGGTCACCCGCGAGGTCCTCGTCGACGCGGTCTGGCGTGCCACCTGGCCGCACGACCGCCTCGTCGTCGGCGCGTCGAGGCTCATCCGCGTGGCCGACGGTCTCGTCCCCGGCCGCAAGATCAGCGTGCACGCCAACCGCGGACTCGCGGGTATCGACGGCACCATCGCCACCGCCACGGGGATCGCGCTGGCGAGCCAGGCCGACGGAGGCCCAGGTGTGACGCGGGTGCTCCTCGGCGACCTCGCCTTCCTCCACGACGTCGGCGCGATGCTCCTGGACGACGGCGTCGTGCCGCGTCTCCAGGTGATCGTCGGCAACGACGGGGGCGGCACCATCTTCGACGCGCTCGAGGTCGCCCAGAGTGCCCCTGGAGCGCTCTTCGACCGCGTCCAGTACACGCCACAGCACGTCCGGCTGGAGTCGCTCGCGACCGCCTACGGGTGGGAGTACCGCTCGGCCCGCACGCGCACGGAACTCGACCAGGCGTTCACCGCGCCGGTGACCGGTCCCGTCCTCATCGAGGTCCCGCTGCCGCGAGCCTGACCCGCCGGTCCTGCCAGGGGTCGACTTCCGAAGCGACCTGCAGCCAGAATGGGCGGATGACGGCATCGAAGCACGCATCGACCTGGACGGCACCACCCCGAGACACGCTGCGCGTGGGGGAGGGGTTCAGCCTCGCCGACGTCGATCCCTCATCGACGCCGGGCTTCGACGGTGACAAGCAGCAGGGCCGGGTCGAGCTCGACACAGGGGTGCCCGCGCTGTCCGAGCTGCAGGAGCGACTCTTCGCGGCGAGCACGCAGGGAGCCCCGGAAGCGGTGCTCCTCGTCCTGCAGGCGATGGACACGGCGGGCAAGGGTGGCATCGTCAAGCACGTCGTCGGCTCGGTCGACCCGCAGGGCGTGCACCACCACGCCTTCAAGAAGCCCACGGAGGAGGAGCGCTCCCACGACTTCCTCTGGCGGGTTGAGCCGCACCTGCCGAAGCCCGGTCAGATCGGCGTCTTCGACCGTTCGCACTACGAGGACGTCCTCATCGGTCGGGTGCGTCAGCTCGCCGAGCCGGACGAGATCGAGCGTCGGTACGGGGCGATCAACGACTTCGAGGCGGGCATCGTCGCGAGCGGGACCCGCATCGTCAAGGTGATGCTGCAGATCAGCGCCGACGAGCAGAAGGAACGGCTCGCCGACCGGCTCGCGCGTCCGGACAAGCACTGGAAGTACAACCCGGGCGATGTGGACGAACGCGAGCTGTGGCCGGCCTATCAGGACGCCTATCAGGTGGCGTTCGAGCGGACGAGCACCGAGGCCGCCCCCTGGTTCGTCGTGCCGGCGGATCGCAAGTGGTACGCGCGCATCGCGGTCCAACGGTTG
Source organism: Plantibacter sp. CFBP 8798 (assembly GCF_014841195.1). Lineage (NCBI taxonomy): Bacteria > Bacillati > Actinomycetota > Actinomycetes > Micrococcales > Microbacteriaceae > Plantibacter > Plantibacter sp. CFBP 8798. The sequence continues at coordinate 662,122 of NZ_JACYTS010000003.1, read as the reverse complement.
CTGCTCGACGCCCTCGAGGACATCGATCCGCAGTGGCCGGCGGCCGACTACGACATCGCCGTCGAGCAGGCACGACTCGCGGCGAGCTGAGCCGAGGTTCCTCGGCTCAGCCGAAGGCTTCCACGATCGGACGGAACTTCATCTTCGTCTCGACGAGCTCCGTCGCAGCGTCCGAGTCGGCGACGATGCCACAGCCGGCGTAGGCGGTGATGTCACCGTCCGGCGCGATCTGCGCACAGCGGAGGGCCACCGCCCACTCGCCGTCACCCGAGGCGTCCACCCACCCGACCGGACCGGCGTAGCGACCGCGGTCGAACGGTTCCAGCTCGCGGATGAGGGCGACGGCGTCGCGCGTCGGGGTCCCGGCGACGGCGGCCGTCGGGTGCAGGCCGTCCATGAGGTCGAGCGAGGACGAGCCGTCCGAGAGCCGACCGTCGATGTCGGTCGCGAGGTGCCAGAGGTTCGGCAGTTTGAGGGTGAACGGGGCCTCGCTGCGGCGCAACTGGGGGCTGTGTGCCTGCAGGGCGGTCAGCACCGACTGCACGGCGAACTGGTGCTCACCCTGGTCCTTCGCGCTCGTCATGAGTGCGACGGCCTGGTCGTGGTCGCTCTCGGCGTCGGGACCACGCGAGATCGTGCCGGCGAGGACGCGTGCCGAGACGGCACCCCGATCCACTCGGACGAGCGTCTCCGGGCTCGAGCCGATGAAGCCGTCGACCGCGTAGGTCCAGCAGTCGGGGTAGCCGAGGGCGAGGTCGTGGAGCACTCGGCGGCGGTCCGCTTCCGCGGGGAGGTGCCCGGCCAGGTCGCGTGCGAGCACGACCTTGCTCAGGCCGCCGGCCTGGATGCGGGCGATGGCGCGCTCGGCCGAGTCGAGGTAGCCCTCGCGGCTCTGCACGCCGGGGGTCAGCTGGATGCGGTACTCGGGCCCGTAGGCCGTGGTCACCGGATCGACGTCCTCGGCGCCGTCGCCGAGGGAGACCCGCGTGATGAAGCTCGCGTCGGGGTACCGGCCGATGATCGTGCGCGGCACGATGAGGACGCTCGTCGCGGAGGACTCGTCGTCGAAGGCGAACGTGCCGAACGCGACCAGGCCGGTCCCGGGCCGACGCACCTCGTCCGTCACCACTGCTGCGGCGCAGACGTCCCGCCAGGCCGCCGCGGCACGCGTGAACCGGTCGGGGCCCGAGAACTCCAGGCGGAGCGCCTCACCCAGTCCGACCAGCCCGTGTCCCTTCCGCACCCAGAGGAGCGGCGAGGTCTGGTCGGCGAACGGGAGGAGCTGGCGCGGGTCGTCGATGGCGACGGTCTGGGCGACCAGTGACGAGGTCAGGGGAATGGTCACCGTTCAACCCTACGCCCGCGCAGGAGGGGGTCCTCCCCGCCGCAGCCCGACGGGTGGAGGGTCGGTCACCGCCTCGTCGGCGAGGCGTTCACCGGCCGGACGTCCCGATCGTCTGCAACCCGGTGACCCCGAGCAGTGCGAGTTTCGCCGCGTCCTCGGTGCCCGGTGCCGCCGTGTACACGACGATGCGCAGGTCGCCGCCCGGCGTGGACAGGACGTCGCAGTCGACGGTGATCGGTCCGACCGGCGTCCGTGTGACCGTCTTCCGGCTCGCCCGGTGCTCCGCGACCCTGGCCTCCGTCCAGCGCCGCTCGAACTCGGGTGACACCGATCGCAGCCGGGCCACGAGTCGTGCGAGCTCGTCGTCCCGCGGGTAGCGCCCGACCGCAGCCCGGAGGTCTGCGGCGAGGTCGCTCGCGAACTCCTCCTCATGCTGCTCGTCGAAGTCCGTGCCGTCGTGCCCCGCGGTGAAGTGCCGCCACACCAGGTTGCGATCGTCGCCGACGAGGGCGGAGGGATCGCCGTTCACCGCGGCCCACAGCGGGTTCCAGAGCAGGATGTCGTGGGCGGCGGAGAAGACCGCCAGTGGCACGTCACCGAGCCGGTCGACGATGCGCTGCACGCCCGGACCGATGTGCCGCGGGACGACCCCGGGCGGTGGTGGAGCGGCTCCGGCGACGCGGTAGAGGTGGTCGCGCTCCTGATCCGTCAGTCGCAGTGCGACCGCGAGGGCCCGCAGCAGCTGCGGTGAGGGATTCCGGGCGCGACCCTGCTCGAGCCTGACGATGTAGTCCACACTGATGCCGGCGAGGGCGGACAGCTCCTCGCGGCGCAGGCCGGCCGTCCGTCTTCCTGGGCCGGCTGGGAGACCGACCTCGGCAGGGGAGACCCGTTCGCGCCAGGCCCGGAGCACGCCGGCGAATTCGTCCATCCGGCCATTGTGCCCCCGGTGGCGGTCCGCATCCTGGTACTGCCGGTCCCCCTGTCGACCGGGGCCTGGCGGACCGACCATGCCGGGCGGAGCATGGACCCATGACCACCACACTCATCACCGGGGCCAACAAGAGCCTCGGACTCGAAACCGCACGCCGACTGATCGACGCCGGCCACACCGTCTACGCCGGCATGCGCGACCTGGGTCGCGGCGATGCCGTCGCCGCGCTCGGCGCCCACCCCGTCCAGCTCGACGTCACCGACCAGGCGAGCGTCGACGCGGCGCTCGCAGCGCTCCCGGAGCTCGACGTGCTCGTCAACAACGCCGGCGTGCTCGGCACGTCCTTCGGCGTGGACGACCTCACCCCGGAGTCGATGCAGGACGTCCTCGACACGAACGTCGTCGGTGTCGTCCGCGTCACCCAGGCCGCGTTGCCCCTCCTGCGCCGATCGTCCCGACCCGTCATCGTGAACGTCGCCTCGGGAGTGGGATGGCCCCGCTTCCTCACCTCCGAGGAGGCCGACGAGTTCGCGGTACCGACGATCCCGTACGCCGCGTCGAAGGCGGCCGTCATCACACTCACCGTGCAGTACGCGAAGAACCTGCCCGGGTTCCGGGTGAACGTGAGCGACCCGGGCTACACCGCAACCGATTTCAACGGACACGGTGGCCATCAGACGGTGACCGAGGGGACGGACGCGACCGTCGCGCTCGCCCTGCTCGGTCCGGACGGTCCCACCGGGGAGTTCCACAACCGGCACGGACGCATCGACTACTGAGCGCGAGCCTGGGAGCCGTGCTCGGACGGCCGGCTCCCAGCGGCGCGGACGTAGGATGGACGGGTGAACCGCGCCGACCTCTCCAAGCAGCCCGAGCAGGTCTCGGCCATGTTCGACGACGTCTCGACGAAGTACGACCGCATGAACGCGGTCCTCTCCGTCGGGAACGACGCCCTGTGGCGCATCGCGACCACTCGTGCGGTCGGTCCGGCCGCCGGTGAGCGCATCCTCGACCTCGCGGCCGGCACGGGCACGTCCTCCGCGGCGCTGGCACGCAACGGTGCACAGGTCGTGGCTGCCGACTTCTCGCCCGGCATGATCGCCGTGGGTCGCGACAAGTACGCCGACCGCTCCGACATCCAGTTCGTCGAGGCCGACGCGACCGACCTCCCCTTTGCCGACGAGGAGTTCGACGCGACGACGATCTCCTTCGGCCTCCGCAACGTCGTCCGCCCGAAGGACGCCCTCGCCGAGATGCTCCGGGTCACGAAGCCCGGCGGCCGGATCGTCATCTGCGAGTTCTCCACGCCGACCCTCGCCCCGATGCGCGCCGCCTACAACCTCTACCTCGAGCGCGTGATGCCGCTCGTCGCCGGCGTCGCATCGTCGAACGCCGAGGCGTACACCTACCTCAACGACTCGATCCGCGCCTGGCCGAGCCAGCCGGAGCTGGCCGCCTGGCTGCGTGAAGCGGGCTACGAGCACGTCGCGTACCGCAACCTCACCGGCGGAATCGTCGCCCTACACCGCGGACTCAGGCCGGCCTGAGTCTCGACACCGTCGGGGTTCGTCTCGGCATTCTCGAGGGGTGGAACCTGTTGATCCCGTCACTTCCCGCGAGTCGGCGCGACTGATTCCGTAGCCCGGTCCCGAACGGGAGCATTGACACACGGGTGCGCCCGGCCCTACCGTTCCGTCATGACAGCACAGGACACGGCCCGCGGGTCGCAGCCGGCATCACCCACCGGCGGCAAGGGTCTCGCCACCGGCACCCTCGGCCTCTTCGGCTCCGTGATCATCGGCTTGGCGTCGACCGCGCCGGTGTACTCGCTCGTCGCGACGCTCGGGTTCGTCGTGCTCGCCGTCGGTGCCCAGGCGCCGATCGCCTTCATCGTCGCCTTCATCCCGATGCTGTTCATCGCGTTCGCCTACCGCGAGCTGAACCGCGACGTACCGGACTGCGGCACGACCTTCACCTGGGCGACGAAGGCCTTCGGCCCGGTCACGGGCTGGATCGGCGGGTGGGGCGTCGCGCTCGCCGGCATCGTGGTGCTCGCGAACCTCGCACAGATCGCGGGGCAGTACCTGTGGTTGCTCATCGGTGACGGCTCCCTCGCCTCGAACGTCCCGCTCGTCACCGCGACCGGTGTCGTGTTCATCGCCCTCATGACGTGGGTGTCGTACCGCGGCATCGAGCTGGGGGAGCGGATCCAGAACATCCTCCTCGCGGTCCAGTACCTCGCCCTCGTGCTGTTCGCCGTGTTCGCCTTCATCGGAGCGTCGAACGGCACCGCGCCCGACGCGACGCCGATCTCGCTCGACTGGTTCAACCCGTTCGCGTTCACCGATTACCACGGCTTCATCGAGGCGGTGCTGCTCGCACTCTTCATCTACTGGGGTTGGGACACCTGCCTCGCCCTGAACGAGGAGACGAAGGACCCGCAGAAGATCCCGGGCCGCGCGGCGGTCATCTCCACGGTCATCCTGCTGGTCACCTACGTCACCGTCACGGTCGCCGCCATGGTCTACGCCGGACTCGGGACCACGGGCACCGGCCTCGCCAACGAGGACAACGCGAACGACATCTTCCTGGCGCTGAAGGACCTCGTGCTCGGACCGTGGGCGTGGATCCTGGTCGTCGCCGTGCTCATCTCGGCGGTGTCGTCGACGCAGACGACGATCCTCCCGACGGCGCGCGGCACGCTCGCGATGGCTGCCTACAAGGCGCTGCCGAAACGGTTCGCGACCGTCCACCCGACCTTCAAGACGCCGTCCTTCTCGACGCTCGTCATGGGCATCGTGGCGATCGTCTACTACGTCGGCATGACGCTCGTGAGCGAGAACATCCTCGCGGACTCGATCCTCTCTCTCGGACTCGCGATCGCCTTCTACTACGGCATCACCGGGTACGCGTGCGTCTGGTACTTCCGGAAGGTGCTCTTCCGCTCCGCGCAGGACTTCTTCTTCAAGGGCCTCTTCCCGCTCCTTGGGGCGCTCATGCTCACATTCGCCTTCGTGCAGAGCTGCATCGACATGTTCGACGTCGACTACGGCTACACGGTCCTCTTCGGCGTCGGCGGCACGTTCGTCATCGGCGTCGGTTCGCTGGCCTTCGGTTTCGTGCTCATGCTGCTCTGGTACAGCCGGAAGTCCTCGCGGCCCTTCTTCCGCGGGGAGAGCCTCAACCGCGACACCGAGGTCCTCGTGCCCGACGAGCCGATCGAGTACGGCCGCTCCGTCGACGGCGGTCTCGCCTGACCTCCGGTCCCTGAGCCTCACTCCGGTCCCTGAGTCTCCACTCCGGTCCCTGAGCCACCCCTTCCGGTCCCCTGAGCCTCCCCCTTCCGGTCCCTGAGCCACCCCTTCCGGTCCCTGAGCCTGTCGAAGGGCGCATTTCCCGGGGCCGTCCAGGCGGGCCGGGCATACTGGTGGGATGTTGGACACCCTGCCAGGCGGCCCGTGGATCTGGGGCGTCGCGATCGTCGGTCTCGTGCTCGTCGTCATCCTCCTGAACGCCAGGCGGGCGAAGTCCGCGTTCGCGAAGCCGTACGAGCGCTACGACACCACCGAGATCCCGCCGGACACCCCGGGTACCCGTGAGTTCATCGTGCGAGACGACGCGACCGGTGCGCGGCTCCAGTTCGTGGCGTCCGGGCCGTCGGCCAGGATCGCCCTCGTCGTCGTGCCGCCGAAACACCTCGGGACCGGCGTCGAAGCGGGCCTCTTCCGCGCCGCGTTGCCGACCGCCCAGGGTGTCGACGCCTGGACCTGGCCGCCGCTCAACACCGACGGATACTCGATGCTGCTCGACCTCGCGCACGAGTTCCCGCATCTGGCGTTCTACGACGCCGAGGGCGTGCGACTCCGCTGAACCGAGTCATGTGGTCCGACCACAGCTGCCAATCGCCTGATCGCGCCCGTGGATTCCGGTCCTCCGGCACAGGTGACGGGCTGCCCCGGCTAGGCTAGAGCTGTGAATCCCAGCGCGACCCGCCGTGTCAGCAACCTGGCCAGCCAGGCCGGGCTTGCCGAACGCATGTTCGCGACCGGTGCAGACCGGAAGCTCGCCAAGACCATCGACGACGGCGTGGCCCGCCTCGAGATCGGTCTGGAGGAGCAGCTCGGGTTCACCGACGACCTCGTCGACGTCACCGCGCGCTATCTGCTCGAGGCCGGCGGCAAGCGGGTCCGCCCGCTGCTCACCATGCTCATCGCCCAGCTCGGCGACGGCATCACCGACAACGTCCTGCGGGCGGCCGAGGCGATCGAGATCACCCACCTCGGCTCGCTGTACCACGACGACGTCATGGACGACGCCGACAAGCGTCGCGGCGTCCCCAGCGCCCACCAGGTGTTCGGCAACAACACCGCCATCCTCACCGGCGACCTCCTGTTCGCGCGCGCCAGCCAGATCATGGCCGACCTCGGCGAGCGGGCGATCCGGATCCAGGCCGCCACGTTCGAGCGCCTCGTGCTGGGGCAGCTGCACGAGACCACCGGCCCTCGCGAGGGTCAGGACGAGGTCGAGCACTACATCCAGGTCCTCGCCGACAAGACCGGCTCGCTCATCGCCGCCGCGGCCCGGAGCGGCGTCATCTTCTCCAACGCCCCCGAGGTGTACGAGAGCGCGGTCGTCGAGTTCGGCGAGAAGGTCGGCATCGCCTTCCAGCTCATCGACGACGTCATCGACCTGTCGCCGCAACCCGAGGAGACCGGCAAGGTCCCCGGCACCGACCTGCGGGCCGGCGTCGTCACCCTCCCCATGCTCTACCTGCGCCGCGAGGCGGTCGCCGACCCCGAAGCCGCGGCCCTCGTCGCCCGTCTCGACGCCGAGGTCACGGAGACGGACCACGACCCTGTCCGGTTCGCCGCACTGGTCGCCACCCTGCGCGACCACGCCGTGACCGCGCGGACCTTCGCCGAGGCGCGGCAGTGGGCCGACGAAGCGATCGCGGCACTGGCACCGCTGCCCGACGGCTCGGTCAAGAAGGCGCTCGTGCACTTCGCGAAGGCGATCGTCGACCGAAGGAGTTGATGGCGGCGCCGCTCCACCGGAGCGGCACGGCATCCCAGACGCGCATGCATGACGGCCGGAGCGCTCAACCGGCCGCACCCGGAACCCCGCACGGGGACACGAAAGGAACCACCGTGACCAAGCTCAGGCTGGCCATCGTCGGCGCAGGACCCGCAGGCATCTACGCGGCGGACATCCTCCTGAAGGCGGAACGGAAGTTCGACGTCTCCATCGACCTCTTCGAGCAGCTGCCGGCCCCGTACGGCCTGGTCCGCTACGGCGTCGCGCCCGACCACCCGCGTATCAAGGGGATCATCAACGCGCTCCGCGACGTCCTCGACCGAGGCGACATCCGGATCTTCGGCAACGTCCGCTTCGGCGTCGACATCACGCTCGACGACCTCAAGCACCACTACAACGCCGTGATCTTCTCCACGGGCGCCGTCGAGGACGCCCCGCTCGACATCCCGGGCATCGACCTCGACGGGTCGTACGGCGCCGCCGAGTTCGTGAGCTGGTTCGACGGACACCCCGACGTCCCCCGCACCTGGCCGCTCGAGGCGGAGTCGATCGCCGTGATCGGCAACGGCAACGTCGCGCTCGACGTCGCACGTATGCTCGCGAAGCACCCGGAGGACCTGCTCCCGACCGAGATCCCGGCCAACGTCCACGAGGGGCTGCAGCAGTCGCCCGTGACCGACGTGCACGTCTTCGGGCGTCGCGGGCCCGCGCAGGTGAAGTTCACGCCGCTGGAGCTCCGCGAACTCGGGGAACTCAACGACGTCGACATGATCCTGGCCGACGAGGACTTCGACTACGACGAGGCGTCGAAGGCGGCGGTGGCGAGCAACAAGCAGGTCATGGTCATCGACCGCGTCCTGCAGCAGTGGCGCAAGCGCGAGACCGGCCAGGCCTCGCGCCGACTGCACCTGCACTTCTACGCGAAGCCGCTCGAAGTCGTCGACGACGGTTCCGGCAAGGTCGCCGCCTTCCGGTACGAGCGGACGAGACCAGACGGTCAGGGCGGGGTCGAGGGCACGGGTGAGATCCGCGAGGTCCCGATCCAGGCGCTCTACCGCGCGGTGGGGTACTTCGGAAGCCCGCTGCCCGGCGTGCCGTTCGACTCGCGGCACGGCGTCATCCCCAACCACGAGGGCAAGGTCCTCCACCCCGAGAGCAACGAGCGCGTCCCGGGCGTCTACGCGACCGGGTGGATCAAGCGTGGTCCGGTCGGCCTCATCGGCCACACGAAGTCGGACGCGATGGAGACCATCAGTCACGTCATCAACGATCAGGCGGACTGGTGGGCGCCCGCGGAACCCGAGGAGGAGGCCGTCGTCGCGCTGCTCGAGTCGCGTGGCGTCGCCTACACGGACCTCGAGGGCTGGCACCTCCTCGACCAGCACGAGATCGCGCTCGGTGAACCACAGGGTCGTGCCCGCATCAAGGTGGTGCCGCGCGAGGAGATGGTGGCGATCTCGCGGGCGCAGTCGTCGGATGACGGGACACCGTCCGCCTGAGTCGCACCGGCGACGGTCGCAATCCGGCCGATCGCCGCGAGTCAAGCCGCTTCACGGAACCCGGTTTCGGCGCGAGTCGGTCACTATGCTGGACGGATGACCGACCCCAACGCGCCCCAGAACGTCCCGTCGGAGCAGCCGACGTCCGTACCGCCGTCCGAGCCGCCGGCATTCGTCGCCGACGGCCAGCAGCAGCAACAGCAGCAGCCGCGCTACGGCGAGATGCACCCGGACCCCGTGCAGCAGCAGTGGGACCAGACGAGCCAGCAGACCCCGGCTCCGCAGCAGGGTGGCCAGTGGGGTCAGCCGCAGACGGGTGAGCAGGCGGGCCAGTGGGGTCAGCCGCAGCAGGGCCAGTACGGCCAGCCCCAGCACCCGGGCCAGCCGCAGCACACCGGCCAGTACGGCCAGGACACCGGCCAGTACGGCCAGCCGCAGCAGACCGGTCAGTACGGAGCCCCCCAGGGTCAGTACGGTCAGCCGCAGCAGGGCCAGTACGGTCAGCCGCAGCAGTACGCGCAGGCTCCGAAGGCGCCGAACCCCCGTGCGCGCGAGACGCGTCTCGCCCTCGTGTCGGTCGGGATCGCAGCGGGTATCGCCGCGGCCGTCGCCCTGGTGAGCCTCATCGGGTCGTTCTTCAGCATCTCGGAGTTCTACCCCATCGGCGACGTCCTGTTGAGCTTCGGCGCGAACCTCGTCAACATCGCCCTCTGGGGTGCGGGAGCAGCTCTCATCCTCATCATGGTCCGTCCGCTCACCCGGGTCCGCACCGCCCGAGACCTGATCCAGTCGGTGGGCATCGCCGCGGCCGTCGGCACCGGCGTCATGCTGCTCATCGTGCTCATCGTCACCATCGTGCGCGGCGTGGTCGAGCAGTACGGCACGCCGGCGTTCTTCGTCAATCAGGGCTTCCTCTCGCCGATCCTCTACGGGATCACCCTCGCCGGCTTCCTCACGATCGGCGCCGTGCTCGTGACGCGGTTCGTCGCACCCGAGGGCCTCGCCGACGCTCCGCGCGAGCAGCACAGTGGTCAGCAGCACGGTCAGCAGTTCCAGCAGGGTCAGCACGAGCAGCAGGGGCAGCACCAGCAGGGTCAGCACGACCAGGGCTCCCACCAGCAGCACGGTCAGCCGCAGCAGCCCTACGGACAGCAGCCGCAGGCTCCGCAGCAGCACAACCCGTACCAGCAGTAGTCGGAGGTCGGGTGGTCGGCGCGCGAGCCCGACCACCGATCACCGGGCGCGGTAACGTGACGGTATGGCCGGATCTCGAGGGTGGACCGCCGACATCCTCGGCGAGGGCTTCCAGCAGCGCACGCTGACCCTCGAACCGGATGACGAGGGCGACGTCGTCGCGACCCTCGTCCGCTACCGGATGCCGCCCCTCGAACAGCTGGGCGAGTTCCTCCTGCCGGACGTCGCGGACGGTATCGACGTCCTCTACGTCCACGGCTGGTCCGACTACTTCTTCCAACGTCACCTCGCGCGATTCTGGGCCAGGCTCGGTGCGCGGTTCTACGCGCTCGACCTGCGCAAGTACGGCCGGAGTCTCCGTCCGCACCAGACGCCGGGGTACGTCGACGACCTCCGCACCTACGACGAGGACATCGAGGCCGCGCTCGCGGTGATGGGGCACGGCTCCGAGGAGCATCCCGCGGGGCGGCGGAACCGGCGCCGACTCGTCCTCCTCGGCCACTCGACCGGCGGGCTCACCCTGAGTCTCTGGACGGCCAGGAACCAGGATCGCGTCGCCGGTCTCGTCCTGAACAGTCCGTGGCTCGAATTCCAGGCGAGACAGCTCGGGCGGCTCGCGATCGCCCCGCTCGTCCAAGCCGGATCGCGGATCGACCCACGTGCGCAGCTCCCTGTCGTCGACCTCGGGTTCTACACCCGCTCCGTGTCGAGCACGATGGACGGCGCCTGGGACTACGACTTCGCCTGGCGTCCGCTCCACGGCTTCCCGTTGCATCCGGGATGGTTGAACGCGATCCTGCGAGGGCATCGGCTCGTCGACGCGGGCCTGCAGCTGCGTGTGCCGGCACTCACGCTGCTGTCGGCGCGGAGTGTCCTGCTGCCGCGGTGGAACGACGCGATGATGCGCAGTGACACGGCGCTCGACGTCGACGCGGTCGCGGAACGCGCACTCGATCTCGGCGAGACCGTCACGATCGTGCGCCTCGACGGCGCCTTGCACGACGTCTTCCTGTCCGAGGAGCCCGTCCGACAGCGTGCGTTCGAGCAGATCGTCGCGTGGGGACGTGGCTACCTCACGAAGCCGCCGACCGTCGGCCGCTAGCGTTCAGCGGGCGGGAGGCGCCGTCGCGAGCCCATCGGACGCCGCGGATCCGGTCGGCCGGCGGCGAGCCAGTCGGCGTAGCTGTGATTCGCGCCGATCGCGCACCAACACGGGACACCGACCTCCTGGCCGGCGCGCGAGGTCCGGAAGAGTTCGAGATGCGACCCGTCCGCGGGTCTCTGATGATCCACTGCTCCACTCCAACCATCGAGCCCGCTCGTGCGGGTGCTCCGGTGAAGAGAGTGGTGCGGGGGCCGATCATGACGCGATCGAGGTGATCGACCGCGTCCGACCCGCTAGCGGTAGTTGACGAACTGGAGGTCGATGTCGAGGTCGGCACCCTTGAGCAGCGCCATGGTGGCCTGGAGATCGTCACGACTCTTCGACGAGACGCGGAGCTCGTCGCCCTGGATCTGCGACTTGACCGACTTCGGGCCCTCGTCGCGGATGAGCTTGTTGGCCTTCTTCGCGATCTCCTGGCTGATGCCCTCCTTGAGGGTCGCCTCGATCCGGTACTCCTTGCCGCTCGCGAACGGGTCGCCGACCTCAAGGCTCTTGAGCGAGATGCCGCGCTTGATGAGCTTGGACTCGAAGACGTCGAGGATCGCCTTCACGCGCTCCTCGGTGTTGGCCTTCATGAGGATCTTCTCGCCGCTCCAGGCGATCGAGGCACCGACGTTCTTGAAGTCGTACCGCTGCTCGACCTCCTTGTGCGCCTGGTTGAGGGCGTTGTCCGCCTCCATCTTGTCGACCTTGCTCACGACGTCAAACGATGAATCTGCCATGTGGACCATGGTAGCGCCGGTGTCGCTCAGGCAGGTGTGGTTGGGTGGGTGCGATGCGCAGCCCGGTGAAGCAGGACCAGCGGACCATCGTCGGACGACGAGGGGCGCTCGCCGGAGCGACCCTGGCGATCGGTGTGCTCGTGTTGAGCGGTTGCGCTCCCGAGCCGGACCCCGTCCCGTATGCGGTCCCCGTCGAGCTCCCGCCGAAGAGCGACGCCCCTGACGGCGGTGTCGCGAACGTCGACCTCGCCGACTCCCAGTGGATCACCGAGGTCGCCGAGGCGAGTGGCATCCCCGAGCGCGCCCTGCGTTCCTATGCCGGTGCCGCCATCCGCAAGGCCGAGCTGACGCCGGAGTGCGGTATCGGCTGGACGACGATCGCGGCCGTCGGGTTCGCCGAGAGCGACCACGGTCGCCACGACGGCTCGAAGCTCGGCGAGGACGGTGTCGTGACGCCGCCGATCTTCGGTGTGCCGCTGAAGGGTGGCGAGACCGAGGAGATCACCGACACCGACCAGGGGGTCATCGACGGCGACCCGGTCCATGACCGTGCCGTCGGGCCGTTCCAGTTCATCCCGCAGTCGTGGGAGAACTGGGGGACCGACGCGAGCGGTGACGGCGTGCTCGACCCGCAGAACCTCGACGACGCGGCGATGGCGGCCGCGAACTACCTCTGCCGGGCGAGCGACTACGACATGCGGACGGAGGACGGCTGGCTGAGCGGGATCCGGGCGTACAACTCGTCACCCGAGTACCTTCGCCGGGTCGCCGCCGCGGCGAACGAGTACGCCGAAGCTGCGCCGTCCGACGAGCGCTGAGCGGCCCGGTGACGGATGCAGATGCTGATTTCGCGTCCGGCGGTCTGACGGCTATATTGGTCAAGCGCTTTCGGTTGGCTGTTCGAAAGTCGGTCGGGCGCGCTTGGCGAGTTACCCTAGCGGCCAAAGGGATCTGACTGTAAATCAGACGGCTCAGCCTTCGGGGGTTCGAATCCCTCACTCGCCACGGACAAATCGCCTCATCCTCGGATGGGGCGATTTTTCGTTGTGCTGGCGAGCGTCTGGCGGGAACCCCCGCCGGTCCCTGAGCTGCGCCGCCCTGAGCCTGTCGATGCGTCGACGTGCCAACGGCGAACCCCACGAACCCGACATGCCTCCTCCGGTCCCTCAGTAACCCGCTCCGGTCCCTGAGCAACCCGCTCCGGTCCCTGAGCTTGTCGAAGGGTGCACGGAGAACCCCGCGAATCCGGCACGCCTCTCCCGATCCCTGAGCTTCGAAGGGCACACGGAAAACACCGCCAATCCGGCCGACCTCCTCCGGTCCCTGAGCTTGTCGAAGGGCACATGAGGAGACCTCCACAGCCGACACAACTCACCATCTGGAATGTCAGTGGTCCATGATGAACTTGTTCCATGACCGAGACCGCCGCCTCCGCAGTTCGAGCTGGCGACGAGTGCGCCGCGCGCCTCGCGCAGATGCCACCGTCCCGGCGATCTTTCCGCCCGCGGAGCGGCAGGCGCTCTCCCGCCGGTCGGCATGTGCAGCGCTTGCGATGGCGACGCGCACGCCTGAGCGGACCGTTCAGCGGGCGACGAACGGCGCCGAGCGTCTCGTGAACGAAGCACCTGCCGTGCTTGCCTCGCTCGAGGCGGGTCGTATCTCGGCGCGGCACGCGCGGACGATCATCGACCAGCTCAGTGATGTGCCGGCTGCAGGGCGGACGGCGTTCCTGGAGGCGGTGTTGCCGGCCGCGGAGCAGCTGACCGACGCGAACCTCCGGAGGCGTGCCCGCGTCCTGCGCGAGCGCCTCCACCCCGAGTCCATCACCGCGCGCGCAACTCGCTCGGAGGCGGACCGCCGGGCGGAGTTCGAACCCGCAGCGGACGGCATGGCGTGGGTGCACCTGTTCACGACGGCGCCGATCGCGCAGGGCATCATCGAGCGCGTTGAAGCCGCCGCGGCCGAGTCACGCGCAGCTGGCGACACCCGCACCTGCGCACAACTCCAGGCCGACGCCCTCGCAGCCCTCGCCCTCACCGGCGTCACGCCGGAAGACGTCGTGTCGAGCCCGGTGCTCCCGCACCCGATCGAGGTCCAGGAGCACATCAAGCCGACGGTGCAGATCACGGTTCCGGCGCTCAGTATGGCCGGTGTGAGCGATGCCCCGGCGACGCTCGACGGCTACGGCCCGATCGACCCGGAGACCGCCGCACGTATCGCGGTGAACGCGCCCAGCTTCACCCGGATCCTCGTCCAACCGGAAACCGGCGCGGTCTTGTCGGTCGGGCGCGGCCAGTACCGCGTTCCGGCCGACCTCCAGCGCGCGGTGCGCCTCCGAGACGGCACCTGTCGGGCGCCCGGTTGCGGTCGACGCGCCAGGGCTTGTGACCTCGACCATTCGGTCGCCTGGGAAGACGGCGGCACGACGGATGTCGGCAATCTCGCCTGCCTGTGTCGACATCACCACAGGCTGAAGCACCTTCCCGGCTGGGACCTCGACCACGGGCCCGGCGGGGCCCTCGACTGGACGACACCCGACGGCAAACACCATCAAACGGAACCGGACCCCGCACCGTTCTGAACGGGTCCGGTCCCTGAGTCTGTCGAAGGGTACCTCGTGGGCACTTCGACAAGCTCAGTGACCGGGAAGGGTGTGCCCGGAACGATGAGGCGTCCTCGTGGGCACTTCGACAGGCTCAGTGAGCGGTAGGGGTGCGCCCGGAACGACGAGGCGTCCTCGTGGGCACGTCGACAAGCTCGGTGACCGGGAGAGGGGTGCCCGGAGTCGCCGGCCCTGAGCTGCAGCGCACTGAGGCGGTCGACGTGTCGAAGGGCAGGAGGGGCCGCCATAGGGTGGTGGGGTGACCGGACACGAAGAACTCCTCCAGATCGCCACCGACATCGCCGCAGAGGCCGGCGAACTGATCCTGCGCCGACGCCGGGAGGGCGTCGAGATCGCGGCGAGCAAGTCGTCGGTCGAGGACGTCGTGACCCGAGCCGACCGCGAGTCCGAGCAGTTCATCCGCGACCGCCTCCTCGCTGCACGACCGGACGACGGATTCCTCGGCGAGGAGACCGGCAAGGAAGGCGGCGCGACGGGGACCTCCGGCCTGACCTGGGTCGTCGACCCCATCGACGGCACCGTCAACTACCTCTACGACATCCCCGCGTACGCCGTCAGCATCGGGGTCGTCGAAGGTGAACCGGACCCGGCCACCTGGACCGCCCTCGCCGGGGCTGTGGTGAACCCGGTCCTGGGTGAGCACTACACCGCCTCCCGCGGCGGTGGAGCACGACTGAACGGCCGCGCCCTCGAGGTCAACCGAGGCGTGGCACCGAACGTGGCGCTGCTCGGCACGGGCTTCTCCTACACCGCCTCGCGTCGCATGGAGCAGGCAGCCGTGCTCGGCGCCCTCCTCGGGACCTTCCGCGACGTCAGGCGGATCGGCTCCGCAGCACTCGACCTCTGCAGCGTCGCCTCCGGCCGCCTCGACGCCTACTACGAGAGCGGCCTGAAGCCGTGGGACCAGGTCGCGGGCGCGCTCATCGCTGCCGAGGCGGGCGCGACGGTCGCCGGTTTCGACGGTGCTCCGGCCACCACGCAGCTCATCATGGCCGCCGATGCACCGCTACTCGCGGTCCTCGAACGGCTCCTCATCGAGCAGGGCTTCGCGACGCCGATCGGGTGACACTCCATGCGCGCCGCCGCCGCTCGCGGTAGCGCTCCGGTGGCGACTCGTTCATAAGAGAACTCTCATATGGCCTCTGACCAGGTCTTTATCGGATAAAACCGATCACTGCCATGGCTTTTTCAGCCTCCCGTTGCTAGCATTTATGCATTCGTTACCTTCGCGTTCCCCCGCGCGGACGGACGTCGAGATCTTCCTGCTAGCCCATTGAAAGGCCCCCGCCCCCTTGTCACGCCATGCAAGCCCTGAGGACACCCCTGTGCTTCCCGACCCTCAGGACCCGCAGAACACGTCTGTCGAGAACAGCGCTGCACCCGTGCAGACGCCGCCGCTCAGCCGCCGTGAACTCCGCGAACGTGAGCGTCAGGCGGCGGCCGCCCTGGAGCACCAGGAGTCCGTTCTGCAGGAGCCGACGCATGAGGCCAGCGCCGACCAGGAGGAGGCGGCCGCGGCCATCGACCCGGTCGACCAGATGATCGCCGAGGCGATCGACGCCGTGCACACCACCGACGTCGCCGACATCGCGCCGGTCGATGCAGAGCCGCTCATCGCCGAACCGGCCGTGGCTTCCGACACCGCTCAGGCCACCGAGTCCATCACGGTGACGGTCGACGCCTCCACCGTCGACGCTCCCCGTGCACGCCGCGCAGCTGCACCGAAGCCGGCCTCGAAGCCCCGCGCATCGTCCCGTCCGTCCGCCGCACCGGCGTCGCCCCGCCCGACGACCATCGCGCGCAAGCGTCGCATCACCACCAAGATCTTCGCGGGTGCCGCGATGGGCTTCGTCGCCCTCATGGCCGTGGCCACCTCGGTGCCCGCCAACGCGCTGCTCACCGCTGAAGACGTCGCGACGTCGGTGGCCGAGGCCTCGCAGGCCGAGCTCGGCGACGGCAACGGGCTGAGCAACCAGGCGTCGCAGTCGCTCGACAGCGAGGGATCGGCTGAGCTGACCTTCACCCGCGACGACTACACGACGAGCACCGTCGAGGAAGCCGCCGCCGCAATGGGCATCCGCCCCGCGAACACCTTCACGAACAACCCGAACGGGACCATCCAGTGGCCGTTCGCGGTCGGTGTCACCATCGGTGACCGCTTCGGTGCCCGCGACTGCGCCGGCTGCTCGAGCGACCACCACGGCCAGGACTTCAACCCCGGCAACGGTGCGCCCATCCAAGTCATCGCCGACGGCGTCGTCCGCCACGTCGAAGACGGCGAAGGCTCGCTCGGCGTCAACGTCATCGTCGACCACACCATCAACGGCCGCCTCGTCTCGAGCGTCTACGCGCACATGCAGCACGGCTCGGTCCGCGTCGTCGAGGGGCAGGCGATCAAGGTCGGCACCATCCTCGGCCTCACCGGCAGCACGGGCATGTCCACCGGCCCGCACCTCCACTTCGAGATCCGACTCGACGGCGTCACCTGGGTCGACCCGCTCGAGTGGCTCTACGCGAACGTCAACTGACGCCACGGAACCCAATGAATTGACTGCCTCGCCCGACTCCGGGCGGGGCAGTCGTGTTTCACCCCGAGGGCGGGTGCCCTTCGACAGGCTCAGGGACCGGTGTTGTGGCTCAGGGACCGGTGTTGTGGCTCAGGGGCCGGTGTCGGGGCTCGGGGGTCGGGGCACGGAACGACGAAGGCCCGCCCGGCTGATGCCGGACGGGCCTTCGTGACGGTGTCTGAGGGTTACTGACCCTGCTCCTGGTACTTCGCCTCGGTGGCGGCCTTCTGCGGCTTCCACCACGACTCGTTGTCGCGGTACCAGGCGATCGTGTCGGCGAGGCCGGCCTCGAAGTCACTGAACGCCGGGGTCCAGCCGAGCTCCGTGCGCAGCTTCGACGAGTCGATCGCGTAGCGGAGGTCATGGCCGGGACGGTCGTTCACGTGGTCGTAGGCGTCCGCCGGCTGACCGAGCTGGGTGAGGATGAGCTCGACGACGTCCTTGTTGTTCTTCTCGCCATCGGCACCGATGAGGTACGTCTCGCCGATGACCCCCTTGTCGAGGATCGTGAGGACGGCGGACGAGTGGTCGTTCGCGTGGATCCAGTCGCGCACGTTCTCGCCCGTGCCGTACAGCTTCGGGCGCTCGCCGCCGAGCACGTTCGTGATCTGGCGCGGGATGAACTTCTCCACGTGCTGGTACGGACCGTAGTTGTTGGAGCAGTTCGAGATCGTCGCCTTGACGCCGAAGGACCGCACCCACGCGCGGACGAGGAGGTCGCTGCCGGCCTTCGTGGAGGAGTACGGGCTCGACGGGTTGTACGGCGTCTGCTCGGTGAAACGCTCCGGGTCGTCGAGCTCGAGGTCGCCGTAGACCTCGTCGGTCGAGATGTGGTGGAACCGGGTGCCGTGCTTGCGAGCCGCCTCGAGCAGCGTGTACGTGCCGATGATGTTCGTGTCGAGGAACGGGCGCGGGTCATGCAGGGAGTTGTCGTTGTGCGACTCCGCCGCGTAGTGCACGACGGCGTCGTGACGGGCGAAGAGCTCGTCGACGAGCGTCGCGTCCTGGATGTCGCCGACGACGAGCTCGAAACGATCGGCCGGGAGGCCGTCGAGTGAGGCGCGGTTGCCCGCGTAGGTCATCTTGTCGAGGACGGTCACCGAGTGATCGGTGTTGTTCAGGACGTAGTGGACGAAGTTCGAGCCGATGAATCCGGCGCCGCCGGTAACGAGAAGTCTGGACACGGTAGACGAGTCTACCCGGCGGTCCCTGGATACCGCGGGGGAATCCGGCCGTCGCTCAGTGACCGGGCAGGATGCGGCGCAGCAGGTTCGTGTTCGCGAGGTCGAGCAGTTCGTCGCCGCGGCCCGACATGACCGTCCGGAGCGCGTACAGGGTGAACCCCTTCATCTGCTCGGCGGTGATCGTCGGCGGGATCGACAGTTCCTGCCTGGCGGTCACGACGTCGACGAGCGCCGGACCGTCGTGATCGAAGGCCCGACGGATGGCGCCCTCCAACTCGCTCGCCCGCTCGACGCGTTCGCCGTGGATCCCCATGCCCTCCGCCACATGCGAGAAGTTGGGGTTCACAAGGTCGGTGCCGAAGTTGACGAACCCGGCGGCCTTCATCTCCAGCTCCACGAAGTTGAGCGAGGAGTTGTTGATGACGATGATCTTCACGGGCAGCTTGTTCTGGGTGAGCGAGATGAGTTCGCCGAGCAGCATGGTGAGTCCGCCGTCGCCCGCGAGCGCGATGACCTGGCGGCCGGGGTGGGACGCCTGGGCTCCGAGACAGTGGGAGACGGCGTTCGCCATGCTGCCGTGGCTGAACGAGCCGATGAGTCGGCGCCGCCCGTTCATGGTGAGGTAGCGCGACGCCCAGACGACGGGGGAGCCGACGTCGGGGATGAACACGGCGTCGTCCGTCGCCAGCTGGTCGACGACCTTCGCGAGGTACTGCGGGTGGATCGCCTGGCCGTCGTGGTCCGCGGTCGCGAGGTCGTCGAGGCCCTTCCGCGAGCCGCGGTAGTGCTTGAGCGACTCCTCCAGGTGCTTGCGGTGCGTCTTGCGCTCGAGCTTCGGCAGCAGCGCCTCGAGCGTGTCCCGGACGGTCCCGACGAGCGGCAGGTCGACCGGGTGACGCCGGCCGATCTGCTCACCGCGGATGTCGACCTGGATGACGGTCGCGTGCTCGGGGAAGAACTGCGGATAGGGGAAGTCGGTGCCCAGCATGAGGAGGACGTCGCACGAGAGCATGGCGTGGTAGCCGCTGGCGAACCCGAGGAGGCCGGTCATGCCGACGTCGAACGGGTTGTCGTACTCGACGTGCTCCTTGCCGCGCAGGGCGTGGACGATGGGGGCGCCGAGCGCGTCCGCGGTCGCGATGAGCTGCTCGTGCGCTCCGGCGACGCCGGCTCCGGCAAGGATGGTGACCCGCTTGCCGCCGTTGAGCAGGCGAGCGGCCTCGTCGAGTTCGTGCTCCGACGGCAGGATCCGGGGTCGCGTCGCCCGGATGGCGGCGACGTGCTCCGAGACCGCGTGCTGGAGCATGACGTCGCCCGGGACGACCACGACGGCCACGCCGCGGCGCTCGACCGCGGTGCGCATCGCGATCTCGAGCACCCGCGGCAGTTGCTCCGGCTGGGAGACGAGTTCCACGTAGACGCTGCACTCACGGAACAGCTCCTGCGGGTGGGTCTCCTGGAAGTAGGTGGTCCCGATCTCGGAGCTCGGGATGTGGGCGGCGATCGCGAGCACCGGTACCCGTGAGCGGTTCGCGTCGAAGAGGCCGTTGATGAGGTGCAGGTTGCCGGGGCCGCAGCTCGCCGCGACGACCGCCAGCTCGCCGGTCAGCTCCGCTTCCGCCGCCGCGGCGAAGGCGGCCGCCTCCTCGTGGCGCACGTGCACCCAGTCGATGCCGCCGGAGGAGCGGAGAGCATCGGTGAAGCCGTTCAGGGAGTCGCCGGGGAGGCCGTAGACGCGTTGTACACCGCTGGCCTGGAGGGTGGCGACGACGGTTTCAGCGACAGTGGACATGGGTGCTCCTCGCAGCAGACGACTCGGCCCGGGTTCCCCGGCCCTCTCCATGGTCCTCGTCGCGGTTCGGGGCCCGCAAGGGAGCATCGGGGTCTTGCAGACGCCTACCAGGTGCGCTAGCCGTTCTCAACACTCCGACACGAATCCGCCTGAACGACGAACGCCTTGTAACGTGGTTGCTGGAACAGCCTGCCGAGAACACGGTGGCGCGGCCAACATCGACTGCACCGTGAAGGGGGCGGCCGTGAGCGACTCCCTGCACCGACCGCCGGCACACGCCGGATCGATCACCGATCCAGCTGCGATGTTCACCGAGCACACCGAGACGGTCGTCACCGGCGTCAGCCTGTCGAACGGGCGTTACAGCATCGGTGAGCAGCTCGGCTCCGGCGGGTCCGCCAACGTCTACCGCGCACGCGACGAGCTGCTCTCGCGCCCCGTCGCCGTGAAGCTCTTCCGCGACGAGGCCGCGACCGCGAACGACCGGCTGCGTCAGGAGCGGGAGATCCGTCTGCTCGGGGAACTCCGCCACCCGGGCCTCGTCGAGCTCTACGACTCCGGTTCCGTCGTCCACCGCGGCGTCGAGCACCGGTTCCTCGTCATGGAGTACATCCCGGGCGCCACGCTCACTGACAAGCTGCAGGCCGGCCCGATGCTCCCGCGTGACGCAGCCGCCCTCGGTGCGCAGGTCGCCGACGCGCTGTCCTTCATCCACACGCGGTCGATCGTGCACCGCGACATCAAGCCCGACAACATGCTCTTCAGCGACATCGCCGCGTTCGGCCATGCGAACCTCGTGAAGCTGTCCGACTTCGGGATCGCGCACTTCGTGGGCGGGTCGCGCCTCACGAACACCGAGGCCATCTCCGGCACGGCGTCCTACCTCTCGCCCGAGCAGGCGCTCGGCGACACCGTCGGCACCGAGACGGACATCTACTCGCTCGGCCTCGTCCTGCTCGAGGCCGTGACCGGTCGCCGGGAGTTCGACGGCGGTCTCGTCGAGGCCGCCATCGCACGCCTGCACCGTGACCCGGTGATCCCGCCCGAGCTCCCCGCCGCCTGGCACCCGCTGCTGCGGTCGATGACCGCCCGCAAGCCGGAGGACCGACCCGCCGCGCACGAGGTCGCAGCCAGCCTGCGCGAGATCTGGTCCGAGTCGCGCGTCCGCCGGGTCCGCCGGGTGCGTGCGCGCCTCGGTCTCGTCGTCGACCAGGGCGTCGACCCCCGGATCGCATTGCTCCTCGCCGCCGCGACGGCCGCCGCGGGGCTCGCCATCGGCGTCGCGGTCGGCATCTTCGCGTTCTGATCGGCCCATTACCACGTTTCGTCCGGAACCGGGGAAGTCATCCGGCCGGTGTACCGTCTCAACAACGATCGATCCCTTCGAGTGAAAGGGCGCCATGACGCTCTCGACCCCCTATCCGCTCGGCGTCACCCTTCGGGGCGATGGTGCGAACGTCGCCATCTACTCGGAGACCGCCGACGCCGTCACCGTGTGCATCTTCCCCGAGGGTGGGGAGGAGCAGCAGACGCGCCTCGAACAGCGCACCGGACACGTGTTCCACGGACTGGTGGAGGGCCTCGTCCCCGGGACGCGGTACGGCATCCGCGTCGACGGCCCCTGGGACCCGGCGAACGGTCTCCGCCACAACCCGGCGAAGGTGCTGCTCGACCCGCACGCGACGGCGGTCACGGGGCGCTACGACCTCGGCCAGGCGCAGTTCAGCCACCGCCTCGACGCTCCGGAGACGATGGACGACACCGACTCCGCAGGCCACGTCGCGCTCGGTGTGGTCACCGACCCGTCCTCGTTCGACTGGGACGCCGACGGCCAGGACGTCGCTCCGCGCATCCCGCTCGCCGAGACGATCGTGTACGAGGTCCACGTGAAGGGCTTCACCAAGCAGCTCGCCGAGGTGCCCGAGGAGATCCGCGGCACCTACGCCGGCCTCGCCCACCCGGCGGCCATCCGCTACCTCACCGACCTCGGCGTGACCGCGGTCGAACTCCTCCCGGTGCACCAGTTCGTGCAGGACAGCCACCTCGAGGAGAAGGGGCTCCGCAACTACTGGGGCTACAACTCCATCGGCTTCTTCGCCCCGCACGGCGAGTACGCGGCCGCCGGCGATACCGGTGGGCAGGTCGACGAGTTCAAGGCCATGGTCAAGGCGATGCACGCCGCCGGCCTCGAGGTCATCCTCGACGTCGTCTACAACCACACGGCCGAGGGCAACCACATGGGCCCGACCCTGTCGTTCAAGGGCATCGACAACGCGGCCTACTACCGTCTCGTCGATGAGGACCGCGAGCACTACTTCGACACCACGGGCACGGGCAACAGCGTCAACGTCGGCCACCCCGCGGCGCTCGGCCTCATCATGGACTCCCTGCGCTACTGGGTGACAGAGATGCACGTCGACGGCTTCCGCTTCGACCTCGCGACGACGCTGACCCGCCAGGACGGTTCCGCCGAGATCCACAGTGCGTTCCTCTCGCTCATCGAGCAGGACCCGGTGCTCGCCCCGATCAAGATGATCGCAGAGCCGTGGGACACCGCCGGCTACCAGGTCGGTGGCTTCCCCGCGAGCTGGTCCGAGTGGAACGGGAAGTTCCGCGACGACGTGCGCGACTTCTGGAACGGCGCCGACAGCGTGCTCGGCACCATGTCGCAGCGCGTCCTCGGTAGCCCCGACGTCTACGAGGCGTCCCGACGCTCGCCGCTGTCCAGCGTCAACTTCGTCACCGCGCACGACGGCTTCACCCTCGCCGACCTCACGGCGTACTCGACGAAGCACAACGCGGCAAACGGCGAGGACAACAACGACGGCGAGAGCGACAACCGCTCCAGCAACAACGGTGCGGAGGGTCCGACGGACGACCCCGCCGTGAACGCGCGCCGCGACCGTCAGCGTCGCAACTTCCTCGCGACGGTCCTGCTGTCGGCCGGTGTCCCGATGATCCTCGGCGGCGACGAGATCGCCCGCACCCAGGGCGGCAACAACAACGCCTACTGCCAGGACAACGAGGTGTCGTGGTTCGACTGGGAGCACGCCGACCACGACCTCCTCGGCTTCACGAAGCGTCTGATCGCCCTGCGCCTCGCCGAGCCGGCCCTGCGACCCGACTGGTTCCGCCAGGGTCCGGGCTCCAAAGCAGACGACCGGGTCTTCATCACCCGGTCCGACGACGAGCCCTTCGCCGACGAGGACTGGGACAACCCGGACGCCCGCTCGATCACCTTCGTGTTCCGTCACGCCGGATCGGCGTCGTTCGCCCTGCTGCTCAACGCGGCCGAGAACGGTGTGGAGTTCAGCCTGCCGAAGGCTCCCGGCCTGCCATGGGCGCTCGTCGAATCGAGTGACCCGGAGCAGATGCTCGCCGAGGGGTCGACGACGGTTATCGTGCAGGGGACCTCCTTCACCCTCCTGCGATCGGGGGTCGCATCATGACCACCGTGTCCGGCGGCGGGCCACAGCGTTCCACCGTGCCCGTCTCGACCTACCGTCTCCAGCTGACCGCGGACTTCCGACTCCAGGACGCCGCGGCGCTCGTCGACTACCTCCAGGCCCTCGGTGCCGACTGGGTCTACCTGTCGCCGATCCTCCGCGCGGAACCCGGATCCACCCACGGCTACGACGTCGTCGACCACACCGAGGTCGACCCGGAGCGCGGCGGTGCCGACGGGCTCACGGCGCTCGCCGAAGCAGCCCACGCGGCCGGCCTCGGCGTCCTCATCGACACCGTCCCGAACCACATGGGCGTCGCGACACCGGTGGAGAACGCCTGGTGGTGGGACCTGCTCCAGCACGGTCGGGACGCAGAGCACGCGGCCGCGTTCGACGTCGACTGGGAGGCCGGCGACGGTCGGATCCGGGTGCCGATCCTGGGCGACGACGAGGACGGACGTAGTGCGCTCGACGACCTCAGCATCGAGGACGGCGAACTGCGCTACTTCGACCACCGACTGCCCATCGCTCCCGGGACGGCGGACGACGACGCGAGCGCCCGCGAGGTACACGACCGCCAGCACTACGAGCTGGTGAACTGGCGCCGCGCCGACAGCGAGTTGAACTACCGACGGTTCTTCGCCGTCAACACGCTCGCAGCGATCCGGGTCGAGGACCCGGCGGTCTTCGACGGCTCGCACGTCGAGATCGGTCGTTGGTTCGACGACGGCCTCGCCGACGGGATCCGCGTGGACCACCCGGACGGGCTCCTCGACCCCGGTGCCTACCTCGACCGACTGTCCGAGCGCATCGGTGGAGCACCCATCTGGGTGGAGAAGATCCTCGAGGGCGAAGAGGACCTGCCGGCCGAGTGGGCCACGCTCGGCACCACCGGCTACGACGCCCTGGGCGACGTCGACCGGGTGCTCGTCGACCCGACCGGGCTGCCGACGCTCGGCCAGCTCGCCGGCGTCGAACTGACGCGCGACGCCTGGGACGACCTCGTGCACACCACGAAGCGCGGCATCGCCGACGGGATCCTCGGTTCCGAGGTGCGACGCCTTGCACGGCTCGTGCCCGAGGTCCCGGACGCCGTGGACGCCCTCGCCGAGATCCTGACCGCGTTCCCCGTCTACCGCTCCTACCTGCCGCTCGGCGACGAGTACCTGGACGCCGCGCTCGACGAGGCAGAGGCCCGTCGGCCGGAGCTCGCAGACGCCTTCGCCGCGCTGGCTCCGCGCCTGCGCAGCTCGACCGATCCGCTCGCCGCGCGGTTCCAGCAGACCTCGGGCATGGTGATGGCGAAGGGCGTCGAGGACACCGCGTTCTACCGCTACACGGCGCTCACCTCGCTGACCGAGGTCGGTGGCGACCCCGCCGAGACCGACATCAGTGTCGCCGAGTTCCACCACCGCCAGGCACGGCGGCAGGCGGAGTGGCCGTCCTCGATGACGACGCTCAGCACGCACGACACGAAGCGCAGCGAAGACGTCCGCGCCCGTATCGACGCCCTGAGCGAGGTCGCGGACCGGTGGGCGGAGCACGCCGTCGCCCTCCACACCTCGAACGGCTTCCCCGACCGGCAGCTCGAGCAGCTGGTCTGGCAGGCGGCCGTCGGTGCGTGGCCGATCGAGCGCGAGCGACTGCACGCCTACGTTGAGAAGGCCGCCCGTGAGGCAGGTGACTCGACCACGTGGACCGCACCGGACGAGACGTTCGAGGCCGCCCTGCATGCAGCGGTCGACGGACTGTACGACAGCCGTCGTGCGAACGCCGCGCTGCTCGACGCCGTCGCGGACGTCAAGGCGGCCGGATGGACGAACAGTCTGGTCGCCAAGGCGATCCAGCTCACGATGCCGGGCGTGCCGGACGTGTACCAGGGCAGCGAGCTCTGGGACCGATCGCTCGTGGACCCCGACAACCGTCGCCCGGTCGACTACGCCGAGCGTCGCGCGGTGCTGGCCCGTCTCGACGAGGGCTGGCTGCCGCCGGTCGACGCCGACGGAGCCGCGAAGCTCCTCGTGACCAGCCGGCTCCTCCGCCTGCGACGCGAGCACCCGTCGCGGTTCGCCGAGTACACCCCCATCGGGGCGGACGGACCGGCCGCCGACCACGTCGTCGCGTTCTCACGCGGTGGCGTCACCACGGTCGCGACCCGGCTCTCGCTCCGGCTCGCGGAGCACGGTGGATGGAAGTCGACCACGGTCACCCTGCCGGAGGGCCGGCTCGTCGACGTGCTGACCGGCCGTGAGCTGCAGGGCGGCGAGGTCCGTCTCGCGGCGCTGCTGGAGCAGTATCCCGTCGCCGTCCTGACGCGACCCGACGATGCGGCCGAGGCCGCGAGCGAGGAGTGAGCACGATGACGACCAGCACCACGAGTCCGGCTGACGGGTTCCGTGTCTGGGCACCCGAGGCCCAGCGCGTCGACCTCGTCCTGGACGGTGAGCAGCACCCGATGGACCGCGACGTCGCCGAGGGATGGTGGATCGCGCTCGACGGTGCCGAGCACCGCGCGGCGGTCGTCGACAGCGACTACCGCTATCTCGTCGACGGTGAGGGTCCGTTCGCCGATCCGCGCTCGCGTCGGCAGCCGGAGGGCGTCCACGGCCCGTCACGCGTCGTCGCTTCCGACCCCGTGCCGTGCGACGGGACCGGCTGGCGGGGTCGCTCCCTCATCGGTGCCGTGCTCTACGAACTCCACATCGGCACCTTCACCGAGGCGGCCACCTTCGACGGGGCGATCGAACGCCTCGACGACCTGGTCGAGCTGGGCGTCGACGCCGTCGAGGTCCTGCCGGTCAACGCGTTCAACGGCGTCTGGAACTGGGGCTACGACGGCGTCTTCTGGTCGGCTGTCCACGAGGCCTACGGCGGACCGGACGGCTACCGTCGCTTCGTCGCCGCGTGCCATGAGCGCGGGCTCGCCGTCATCCAGGACGTCGTGTACAACCACCTCGGTCCCTCCGGCAACGTCCTGCCCCGCTTCGGCCCGTACCTCGCGGACGGCGCCGGCAACACCTGGGGCGACAGCCTCAACCTCGACGGGCCGGACTCCGACGAGGTGCGTCGGTACATCATCGACAGCGCGCTGCTGTGGTTCGAGGAGTACGGGGTGGACGGCCTTCGCCTCGACGCCGTGCACGCCCTGCACGACACCCGTGCGATCCACCTCCTCGAGGAACTCGACGCCGCGGTGGATGCGCTCAGCGCCGACCTCGACCGACCGTTCACGCTCATCGCCGAGTCGGATCTGAACGACCCGAAGCTCATCACGCCCCGGGGGCCCGGCGGTGCCGGCGGGTACGGTCTCGACGCGCAGTGGAGCGACGACTTCCACCACGCACTGCACGTGGCGCTCACCGGCGAGGTGTCCGGCTATTACGCCGACTTCGCGCCGCTCGGTGCCCTCGGCAAGGTCATGGAGGAGGGGTTCTTCCACAACGGCACCTGGTCGAGCTTCCGCAAGCGCCACCACGGCCGCCGCATCGACCTCGAACGGACGCCGAGCTGGCGGCTTGTCGTCTCCGACCAGAACCACGACCAGATCGGGAACCGCGCGACGGGCGACCGGCTGGCCGCGACGCTCGACGACGGGCAGCTCGCCATCGCCGCCGCCGTCACGCTGCTCGGACCGTTCACCCCGATGCTGTTCATGGGGGAGGAGTGGGCCGCCTCGACGCCCTGGCAGTTCTTCACCTCGCACCCGGAGCCCGAGCTCGGTGAGGCGACGGCGAAGGGCCGGATCGCCGAGTTCGCCCGGATGGGTTGGAACGAGGCCGACGTGCCGGATCCCCAGGATCCCGAGACCTACCGTCGGTCGGTGCTCGACTGGTCGGAGCGGTCCCGTGGGCGGCACGCGACGCTGCTGACCTGGTACCGACGGGTGATCGAGCTGCGGCGGACGGTCCCGGCGTTCACCGATCCGGCGTTCGCCGACACGACCGCGATCGTCGACGAGGCGACCGGCTCGTTCGTCCTGCGTCGTGGCTCTGCGATGCTCGCGGTGAACTTCGGGACGGAACCGGTGGAGCTCACCCAGCGGGTCGGTGAGCTGCTCGACAGCTTCGGCGAGGTCGTCACGACGGAGGGGTCACTGCGGCTCGGAGCGCACTCCGTCGCCATCCTGCACCACTGAGTCCCTGGGCCTCGGGTCAGCGCGGTGCGCTGACGCGAGCGCGGGTCTACGGCGTGAGCGCGCCCCTCCGGTGGGGCGCGCTCACGCGCACGCCCCGCGGCGGGGCCGATTCCGGCGCGCTCGCGTCAGCGCACCGCGCCGACGCCGGAACGCGCGCGGTCACGTCGGCGCACCGCGCTGGCGCACCGGCCGGCGGAGTGTCTCAGCCGACGGGCAGGGTCGACGGCGTCGTGAACCAGACCGTCGTGTCGCCGTGGATGGTCCTGCCGTCGAAGGGTCCGCTCGCGACGAGCACGGCCGAGTCCGCGAGCGACGAGGGCACGGCGATGTCGTCGGCACCGGTGTTCGCGACGACCGTGACCGCACCGTTCGTCAGCGCGAGGATGGTGTCGGGAGCCCCTTCGATCCAGGCGATCGAGCCGAGTCCCAGCGTGTGCTCGCGGCGCAGGCGGAGCAGCGTGCGGTACAGCTCCAGCGTCGAACCGGGGATACCGGCCTGTGCGTCGCGCGAGTAGTCGTTCCAGTCGTCGGGCTGCGGCAGCCAGGACGCACCGGTCGTGTTGAAGCCGTACGCGGGGTGGCCGGCCTCCCACGGGATCGGCACGCGGCAACCGTCGCGGCCGTACCGCTCGTGGTTCGTGCGGAACCACGTCGGGTCCTGTCGGGCGTCATCCGGCAGGTCGATGACCTCGGGGAGCCCGAGCTCCTCGCCCTGGTACAGGTACGCCCCACCGGGCAGGCTCAGCATGAGGGCGGTCGCCGCCCTGGCCCGCTGCAACCCGAGCGCCCGATCCGGCTGGCCGGGGGTGTTCGGACCGACGCCGTAGCCCTGGGGGTTCTCCTCCGTGAGCGCGAGGCGGGACGCGTGCCGGACGACGTCGTGGTTGGACAGCACCCACGTGCTCGGAGCGCCTACCTGCGCGAACGCCCGCAGCGACTGGCCGATGACCGCCTTGAGGTCTGCGGCGTTCCACGGGGTCTCGAGGTACGGGAAGTTGAACGCCTGCTGCATCTCGTCGGGGCGCACCCACAGGGCCATCTTGTCGAGCGGGTCGACCCAGGCCTCGGCGCACAGCACGCGGTCACCGTCGTACGTCTCCAGGAGCTCGTGCCAGTCGCGGTAGATCTCGTGCACGCCGTCCTGACCCCAGTACGGTGCGGTCTCCGGCCACGAGGCGGGCCCGGTGCTGATGCCGGGTTCGAGTGCGACGCCCGCCGAGGCGCCACCCATGCTGCCGCCCTCGGCCGGTGGGGTGTAGTCGGGCAGACCGTCGGCCTTGATCATGCCGTGCGCCACGTCGACGCGGAACCCGTCGACGCCGCGGTCGAGCCAGAACCGGAGGATGTCGCGGAACTGCTCGCGGACCCACGGGTTCGTCCAGTCGAAGTCGGGCTGCGAGGAGTCGAAGATGTGCAGGTACCACTGGCCAGGCGTGCCGTCGGCCTCGGTGACCCGCGTCCAGGCCGGACCGCCGAAGACGGACTCCCAGTTGTTGGGGGCGATCTCGCCGTGCTCGCCCTTGCCGTCGCGGAACATGTACCGGGCGCGCTCCGCCGAGCCGGGCCCGGCCGCGAGGGCCTCCTGGAACCAACGGTGGGCGCTCGAGGAGTGGTTGGGGACGAGGTCGACGATGACGCGGATGCCGGCAGCGTGCGCGGCAGCGGTCATCGCGTCGAAGTCGGCGAGCGTGCCGAAGATGGGGTCGACGTCGCAATAATCGGCGACGTCGTAGCCGGCGTCCTTCTGCGGGCTCGTCATGAAGGGGGACAGCCAGATGGCGTCGACGCCGAGCTCCTGCAGGGCGCCGAGGCGGGAGGTGATCCCGGGCAGGTCGCCGAGGCCGTCGCCGTTCGCGTCCGCGAAGGATCGCGGGTAGATCTGGTAGATGACGGCGGAGCGCCACCACTCCGAACCGGGGGTGGAGCCTCCTGCGGGGGAGGCGTGCTGAGCTGCGGTCGCCGACGTGGTCGGGAGGGCGGAGTCCATGTCGCTACCCTAGGCCATTCACGGGGCCCGTCGCCGCTCGTGGACTGGCCAGCGCGGTGTCACCAGGGCGGGCGCGCGGCTGTCGATTCGGACCGGATTCCCGGCCACCGACCCGCCCGCCCTGCTTAGAGTGGGGACATGACCACGGAATCGGACGGCTCGGCCCGCAGCACGGCGAAGCGCGTCGCCTCGCAGGCGGCAGGCATCGCCGGATCAGCGGCCCGGACGACGCGTGGCATCATCCGTCGGAATCCGACCGCGAACCGGGTCTACCGGGCGGGCGTCGGTGTCGTCGGCGGTGGCACCGTGGCCCTCGGTGTGGCCCTGATCCCGCTTCCCGGACCGGGAGCATTGATCGCCGTCGGCGGGCTCGCCGTCCTCGCCTCGGAGTTCGAGGGTGCGAAGCAGGCCAGCACGAAGGCGAACGCCGCAGCCAAGAAGGGCGTCGCCATCGCGAAGGAACTTCGGGCGAAGCGTCAGGCCAAGCAGGCTGCGAAGGCTGCCCCGGAGCACTGAGCCCGCGGCGCCCGGCGCCGACCGACGCGCGGGTACGGTGGACCGGTGGGGACATCGGCGAAGGGGAATGGTGCGCGTCGGCCCCCACAACGCAAGACCGCTGCGCCCGGACGACGCACGACCAGCGCCACCCGCTCGACGCGGAAGCCGCGGTCCCGACCGTCCGGCGCGCGCAACGGCTCCCGGCGCCCCGTCGCACCGACACGCCGGAACCGGCGGGCGGGGATCCGCGTGGGATGGCTCGTCGCCGGCGGGGCGGTCGCGATCGTCGGTCTCGCCGTCATCGTGGCAGCGGTCGTCTGGGGACCGGAGCTCATCAGTCGGGCGGAAGCACGGGACTCGACCCTCGGAACCGCGCCACATGCAGCCGTCGAGGGACCGGGCATCCCCGCCGCGGGCTCGGCTGGAACAGCGCCGGCGGCCGTCACCGACCGGGTGGACCGTGCCTGGGCGACGGCCACGGCGCTCCGCCTCGGCATCCCCGAGCGGGCGATGGTCGCCTACGCCGGTGCGGCGCTCGCCGTCGCGGAGACGCAGCCGGGCTGCGGGATCGCCTGGAACACGCTGGCCGCGCTCGGCAGCGTCGAGTCCGGCCACGGCACGATCTTCGGCGGTGCCCTCGACGACGCCGGGCGGGCCGTTCCACCCATCGTCGGCCCGGCGCTCACCGGCACCGAGTTCGACGCCGTCACCGACACGGACCGCGGCGCCTTCGACGGCGACGCCAGATGGGATCGTGCGGTCGGGCCCATGCAGTTCATCCCGTCGACCTGGCAGCGGTGGGGCGCGGACGGGAACGGTGACGGTGTCGCGGACCCGCAACAGATCGACGACGCGGCGCTCGCCGCAGCGCACTACCTGTGCCACGGTGGCCGGGACCTCCGCATCGAGGCCGATTGGATCGCGGCGATCGGCTCGTACAACGGGGCCGCGTCGTACCTGCAGAAGGTCGTCCACGCCGCGGACACCTTCGCCGCGAACTGATCCCGATCCGGTGTACGAAGCACCCCTCGCGGGATGCTAGTCTCTACTGGTGCCATTTCCGCGTGAGCGGTCTGGTTCGCGCTCCGATAGCTCAGTGGTAGAGCACTTCCTTGGTAAGGAAGAGGTCGCGGGTTCAAGTCCCGCTCGGGGCTCGTTCTCTCCGTCACTGCTCTCGCCGGCATACGGAGAGACGTGGCAGGGTAGCTCAGTTGGTGAGAGCGCACGACTCATAATCGTGAGGTCGAGAGTTCGAATCTCTCTCCTGCTACCAGATCAGCTGTTCAAGAGAGAAGCACCGGAGATTTCTTCGGTGCTTTTCTCTTTTGCTGCGGCGATCGCTGAATCGCGCACGACTGCGAGTAGCGATCCGGTCAGCTTAGAGCGTCGTCGAGTTGCTGGAGCCACTGCTGGAACTCGCCGGGACCTGAGAAGTGGACTCCGGGCATCCGAGCGACCTCCTCCGCAGCGTCGGGGCCCTCGACGACGAGTGCATACCCGCCGCTGGCCAGCGCCACTCTGAACGCAGGCAGGTTCCCACGGTCGTCACCGGCGTATGCGACGACACCCAAGCCATCAGCCCGGATGATCCTCTGCAGCGCCGTGCCTTTGTCCTCATCCAAGGGCATCCGCAGCTCTTCGACGTCGACACCGTCGATGCTGTCGAGATCTCGGTGGAGTTCACGCGTCGCTGACTGGACAGCAGCTGTCCACGCCTGTGCGACGCCGAGATCGCCCTCAGATCTCCCCGCGTCTCGTGCGGCGCCGGGTGAGCAGCCCGCCGACGAGGAGGGCGATGGTCCCGGCCGTCGCCAGGAGCGCGACGGCCTCCGTGTCGACCCCCGTGGACGCCAGGCCGTCCCTCGGGCCAGGGCCGCTGACGGCGTCACCACCCGACGACGAACCCGGTTCCGCCGCTGGCGGGGTGGACGGCTCGGGCTCACCCGGCAGCACGCCCCCTGCCCGCACGGTGACGGTGACGTCGACCGGCGTGCGGGCATCGTCTGCCGCCGTTCCCGACACGGTGAAGCTGCCGGGCGCACCATACTGATCGGCCTGCACGGCCGCCCATTCCACGGGGACCGTCTCGATCGAACCGTCCACCTTCGTCAGGATGGCGGACGGCAGGCTCGGAGCCGTACCCACCGCGGTGACGACCTCGGGCACTGAGACGTCCTGGACGGCGACAGCCGGCGCGTAGGCGGTCAACAGACGTTCGTACTCAGCACGGGTCACGGGGATGACCGTGCCGTGCCTCGGCTTTCCGCCGTCCGCGTTCTGAGGGAGGTTCTCCCGGAGCTTGGCCCCCAACGGCTCCCAGGAGTCGCCGTCGTCGAGGGAGTCGGTCCCGAACGGGATGTAGTGGTTCGGGCCACCGTGGTAGTCGGGCTGGTCGATGAACAGGTACCAGTCGAGCCCGTTCACGTCGCCGGGATTCGCGGGGAAGACACTCGGGCCCTCGCCGTTCAGGTAGACTCCGCCCGGCTCGCCGTTCGGCAATCCGGAGGCGACCTGGTCCTTGACGAGACTCCACTGGTCGGCGGGTCCTCCCGCACCGGGCAGGGTCCCCGTCTCGGTGGCGAGGAGATCCGTCGACCGCTCCTCGCGGATGGTCAGCGTCCCCTCGTCCTTCGTGAACCGGTAGTAGTAGTCGCCCGACTTCGTGACCGAGGAGTCGATCGTGCCGAGACCGGGCCCACGCGAGACGTCGATCCACGGCTCGGGATCGGAGAAGGTGATGAAGTCGTCGGTCGTCGCGTACATCATCCGGTTGTAGGTCACGTTCGTCCGCTGGCTCTCGTCCGTGGTGTCGTACAGGTTCGAGGCCCAGAACACGACGAAGGTGTCCAGCTTGTCGTCCCAGTAGGCTTCGGGCGCCCAGGTGTTCCCGGCGAAGTCCGAGGAGACCTTCACATGTCGTTGCTCGGACCAGGTGACCAGGTCGTTCGACTCCCAGACCTCGATGTACCGCGACCCACTGATCTGGGCCGTGGCGAAGCCGCCGGGAAGACCGTCGATCTTCAGGTCGGTGGCGATCATGAAGAACCGGTCGCCATCGGGGGAGCGGAGGATGAACGGGTCGCGCAGGCCGGTCGTGCCCTGGGTCGACGTGAAGATCGGCTTGCCCTCGTTCAGCGTGTTCCAGCTCAACGCGTCGTTGCCCTTGGATGCAGCGAGGCTGACCTGCTCGGCACCACTGCCCTCCCCGGTGAAGAACGCCCACACATAGGCTTCGGGATCCGGCTGGTCCACCGGCAGCGGCTGGACGGACACGGTGATGTCCCGCGTCAGTTCGGATCCGGCGATGCGCGCGGTGGCGCGGAGCGTCACGGTCACGGCACTTCCGGTGGCGGGGCGTACGACGTCGGTGGTCATCGACGATTCGTCGACTCCCGCGCGGACCGTCGCCGCCTCGGTGCCGCCGATGACGGACCAGGTGAAGGACGATCCGTTCGGGCCCGCGCCTGGGACGGAGAAGTTGGACCGGATGTCATCCGAATTGGTGATCCGGATGCCCTCCAGGTCGAGGGCGAGCTTCTCAGCGTCGGAGCGGTCGGCGGCGACCCGGACGGGGAATGCCAGCGTCTCCTGTCGGTCTCCGGCGGTCACCGTGGCTGTGAGGGTCACCGTGGCGTCCTGCTCGCCATTCGTCGGCCGGACCACCCGCGCGAGCCCGTCCTCCACGACGATGGCGGCGTCATCCGAGGTCCAGCTCAGACGCGTGCCATAGGAGGTCGAGGGGAGTGGGAAGTCGCTCGTCGCCTCCGTCGGTACGCGCAGCCCGGACGACGCCTTCTCGATCGACTGCTCGATGAACGCGTCCTGGACCTCCGTCGCCGTCATCGCGACATCGCTCAGGACGACCTCGTCGATGGAGCCCTTCCACCCGGCGTCCGCGTAGGTGGAGCGGCCGAGGTAGGCGACGAGGTCCGAGCCGAAGGACGCCACGTCGCGCGTGATGGCGGTCTGCGCGATCCGCTCACCGTTCACGTAGCTCGTCAACGTTCCGGCCGGGCCGTCGATCACGGTCGTGTAGAGCGCCATCCCGGTCGGGGTCCGGAGTCCGCTGGTGGGCGCGTTGGTCGAACCGGCGCCCACCTCGGTCGTCCAGGGTGCTCCGGGGTTCACCGAATCCGTGATGACGGACTTGACGTACCCGTTCGGATTCGCCGGATTGAGCAACCAGTAGCCCGCTGAGAACTGGCCATCGCCGACCGGGGTGCCGATGAAGGCTGCAGCGGTGTTCCCAGCTGGTGACTGCGACTCGAGCCAGATGCTCGAGGTCAACGTCTGCACCCCGGCCAGATCGTCGGTCGGGATGTCGAGATAGGGCGCCGAGTCGGCCGAGCCGCCGGGCAGGGTGAGCAGGCCGTCGGCGACCGTGCCGCCCACGTTCCTGAGCGTCCCGTCGTTGCCGTTACCGCTCACATCCGGCACCACACCGTTCGCGGCCGTGTCGAATCGATAGTGCAGCAGTGCACTCGAGTCGGCGGCTGCCGTCGCCGGCGTGGCGCCCAGAGCGGAGATGACTCCTACCATGATCATCGCGCCCCAGGCAGCGGCCCGCTTGGGTGAGGCCACCAGCGGGGTTGTCCAGTTACGGGACAGGTGCCGGGGTCGCATGGTCGATAGGCGTTGTGGACTCACCTGGAAACTCCATCGTCTCGGGATCAGGGTCACGGATTGTGATCGCTCACATCGTGATGTCGACCCTGGCGCATGCAGACCTGGTCCGTCAAGAGCGAGGAGCTGTGCGAGTCGACCCGGTGGACGAGATGCTCGGACGCGCGGCGACCTCGGTCACCGCACGTTCACGGCTTCGAGATCCCCTCGGGGTCTGGCCCCCGGCCTGCTCGAAGCAAGACCCCGACGAGCATCGCGGTACCGATCAGGAGACTCACGCCGGTCAGCACGACACCGATCCCGACGACCGATGTCCCCGGTCCGTCATAGCCCTCGAGCACCGCCGTGCCGGGGTCGTCCGCGCGGTAGATCACCGTGACGACGTCGCCGACGGCGGGTTTGCCGTCGAGGGGCCAGTCCGACCAGACCCGCTGTGGCGAACCGTCGGGTGCCAGATAGTCGGTCCTGAACCGGTGGTGAGATGCCTTCCGGCCGTCGTCGACCTCGGTGACCGTCCCACTCGTCCGCTCCCCGTTCTGCAACAGGTCGCTGTCGGCAGCCATCATGAAGGAGCCGACGACCACGGCCACCGGACCGGCCAACAGCATCAGGACGATCGCCGCCGTCTGGAACACCCTGCTGTGCAGGAAGCCCCGTGTGTCGCCCGCCGCGCGCTTGCTTGCCATCACCAGTGCGCCACCGTCCCGATTCGAAGCTCCTGCATCAGTGGTTCCCGGTGAGGGAAAGACTCAGCATGATGATGGCGGGCACGATCAGGCCGATCGCGACGCCACCGGCCGCCGCCCAGAGCCCGATGCTGACATGGGGGCTCATGCGAGGACGCAGACCGAGTTCTTCGCCGATCTCCTTGATACGCGCGCGTTCGTTCTCGGGGCTGAACGCGATCTCGAACCCGCCGGGAGAGGTCCCGAGCATGATGACCCTGCCGTACCGGACACGGCCGGACTGCCAGGAGAACGACCAGGAGAGGCGCGGCACGAAGCCGGAGACACCAGCCGACCAGCTCATCCGCTTGACCGTGTCGATGATGCTGAACCGCCGCCGTCGCTCATCGACCCGCACGGTGTAGGTGATGCTGTCGGACACCTCGTTCAGCTGGAGGACGTTCCACCAGCGGGCGTCCGCCAGGTCGTATCCGACCTGGAACCCGTCGGGGAGGCTGGTGACGGTGAATGGGGTGTTCTGCAGCTCGGCGTCCACGGCCCACTGATAGTCCTCGAGCACACTCATCGGGTGTCGTCGGTTCCGGGCATGCAGCAAGTATGTCAACGGCGCGGGACTGCGACGTGAATGACGGATGGGGAGAGGTCCCCATCCCGATGCGACCGCACCACCGCCATCCTCTGCCACACTCAGGCCATGGAAAGCGCACCGATCATGGCCTGGACACTGCAGAACGAGATTCCGATCCCCGCCGATGTGACACAGCTGCTCGTGCAGGGTGAGCAGGCCGTTGCAGCGTTCAAGACGTTCCGCGACTCCGCGGTGTTCACGACCAAGCGCCTGATTGTGCGCGATGCGCAGGGCATCTCCGGCAAGAAGGTCGAGATCTACTCCCTGCCGTACAGCTCGATCAACATGTGGTCATCGGAGAACGCCGGAACGCTCGACTGGAACTCCGAGATCGAGCTCTGGACCCGGGCCGGGCACATCAAGGTCAAACTCGCGAAGGGCGTGGACGTCCGTCGTCTGGACAGCCTCATCGCCTGGGCGGTCCTCCAGGCGCACTAGCTGATCGCATCGGCGGGGGACTGGGCTGCCTCATCGCTCCCAGATGCGACGGTAGCCGGGCATGAAGGCGATCATCGCCGCGAGCAGGGTGCCGAGGTTGAGCAGTGGCAGAGCTGGACCGATGGTCCAGGGCGAGTCGGCGTAGACCCCCATCAGCATGACCATCCAGGCGCCGATGTTGCCGAGGATGAGCACGATGATGAAGGTCACCGCGGTCGCTCCCGCTCGCGACGAGACCCGCTTGCCCGCGAGGGTCGGCGCGGTGCAGATCGTGCCGACGATCACGACGATGAGTATCAGGAACGCACTCGCGAACAGGATCGAGGCGGCCTCCGGGTCGCCGTCGTCGTCGCGATCGGCGAATCCCGCAAGGAAGAAGAACAGGTTGAAGGACTCAGGGTCCTCATCCGTCTTCGTCTGGCTCGCGTAGGGGACGAACAGCGAGAGGATGAGGGCGATCTCGAGCAGCAGCATCGGGACCGAGATCAGGATCGACTCGATGCCCGCCACGCGCTCCTCGAGCCGGGTGCGCACCGCCTGGGCGGCGACAGACTCGGTTGCGGTCGCTGGTCCCTGCTTCGCTGGTTCACTCATCGCTGACCCCCGGATCGGGAGCCGGGCTCGAACAGGCCCGGCTCGGTTGCCATGACGACGGAGCCCGGCTCGCATCCCGGGCCTCCGACATCGACATGGTAGCCGCGATGGAACGCTACGGCCGCGCGAGGATCAGGGTGATGAGCGCGGCGTCGGACGGAACCGTGGGGTCGAGACCGGTGAGCTCGGTGAACCGCTGCAGGCGTTTCAGGAGGGTGTTGCGATGGACGAAGAGTCGGGAAGCCGTGTCGCCGATCGATCCGGAAGACTGGTAGGCACGAACCGTGTCGACGATGGCACTCCGTTTCCCCGCCGAGAGTGCGTCGAGTCGGCTCGTGAGTTCACGACGAGCGATCGGCCAGGCCTCGCCGAGGCCCTCCTCGACGAGCATCGGCCAGTGGGTGAGCAGCGTCGCGGCGTTCTGCGGCTCCGTCACCTCGTCGGCCAGACGGCGGGCGATCTGCCAGCCGACGCCGAGGCCCGCCAGTCCGTCGATGGTGGGCGACAGGCCCGCCGGCGCGGATTGTAGCCGGGCCTCGGGCGGCGTCCGCGGCCCGGATCGCTCGACGATGAGGAACTGCGTGCCGTCGATCACGTGCAGGTCGGCACCTGCCACGTGTTCCTTCGCCCAGCGTCGGAAGGCGTCCGCGAAGCGCGGGGCCGCCACGAGGACCCGATACCGGCCGAGGACCGGCAGGCCGAGCGCCGACGCCAGGTGTGCGAGCTGCGTCGGGTCGCTCGTCTCGCCGACGAGGAGGCGCCGGAGCAATGAGGCCCGTTCGAGCTCCAACTGCCGGTTCATCGACACGAGCTCGTCGATGTAGGCGGCCTGGATGTGGCTGGTGTGGACCTCGACCGCCTCCCAGACCGTGGCCACCTCCTCGGAGAGCGCGAGGACCTCGTCCGCATCCGCCTCGTCGCGGAGCACCTCCCAGAGGAACCGGAAGTCCATCCGGACTGCCCGCAGGAGCGAGTCCAGTGCGAGGCCCTGTTGTGCGCGATGCCTCCCGACCCGCTCGGAGACAGCGCTCAGCGTGCCGCGGACGTCGTCGCCCGCGAGCATCCGCATGAGGAGGTCCAGGACCTCGCGGGCGGTGCGGGAGAGCTCGTCGTCCGTCACCGTCGCCACTGCGTACCCAGGGAGTCGGCGCACCTCTTGCGCGTACTCCTCGGCGATCTTGGACAGGCGGCCGCGGCATCGGTCGGCGACGTCGCGGAGCGCTGTGGTGTGCATATGCACACATTAGAGGGCCCAAGACGATGCAGGGTGGCATTGCGACCGGGCGAGCGCCTTCGGAGTATTGAAGCGCAGGTCCCCATCCCGACTTCCGGAGGCACTCATGACGCAACGCTCATCCCCGCGCTCCACCGCTCCCGTCCACGTCAGCTCGAAGGACGCGCGGCGCATCGCCGGGGCTGCGTTCGTCGGCACGGCGCTCGAGTGGTACGACTACTTCCTCTTCGGCACTGCAGCAGCCCTCGTCTTCAACCGCCTGTTCTTCACGGACCTCGACGCGACCGCAGCGACGCTCGCCGCGTTCGCCACCTTCGGCGTCGGATTCGCAGCACGCCCCATCGGTGCGTTCGTGTTCGGGATCATCGGCGACCGGTTCGGCCGTCGCCCGGCGCTGCTGGTGACGATCGTCATGATCGGCGTCGCGACCGGCCTCATCGGTGTACTCCCCGACTACCTCGCCGTCGGAGTGGCGGCGCCCGTCATGCTCGCGATCCTCCGGCTCGTGCAGGGTCTGGCCGTCGGCGGGGAGTGGGGCGGCGCGGTCACCATCGCCGTGGAACACGCGCCCATCGAGAAGCGTGCACGGTACGCGGCACTCGTGCAGATCGGTTCGCCAGTGGGAACCCTGCTCTCCTCCAGTGCTTTCGCGCTCGTCCTCCTCCTGCCGGCCGAGGCGTTCGACGCCTGGGGATGGCGCCTGCCGTTCCTCGGCGCGTTCCCGTTGCTCGCCGTAGCCCTCTACATCCGGTTCAAGGTCGAGGAGTCGCCGGTCTTCACGCAGCTCGTCCAACAGGAGGAGCGGGTCAAGGTCCCGGCGTTGCAGGTGTTCACGAAGGCCTGGGGTCGCCTGCTCGTCGCCATCGCGGCCGCCCTCCTCGGCGTCGGCGGGTTCTATCTGATGACCACCTTCGTCGTCAGCTACGGCTCGAACACCCTCGGCGTGGACCGCGGGGTGATGGTCAATGCGACGCTCGTCGCCGCCGTGCTGCAGATCCCGATGACGATCTTCTCGGGGCGGCTCGCCGAACGGTTCGGTCCCGGGCGCATGACCCTGTTCGGTGCGCTCCTCACCGCCGCAGCCGCCTTCCCGCTCTTCTGGCTCATCGACACGCAGAACCCGATCGGGATCATCGCCGCAGTGAGTATCGGTATCCTCCTGATCACCCTCGCGTACGCCGTCACCGGCGCTTTGCTCACCGATCTGTTCCCGCCGCACCTCCGGTACAGCGGTGTCGCGCTGGGCTACAACCTCGCCGGCGCCATCAGTGGTTTCCTGCCGCTCATCGCCACGGCGTTCCTCGCGTCCAGCGGCAACCAGTCCTGGTCCGCTGCGCTCCTGCTCGTCGCCGTATCCCTCATCACCGCGGTCGGCGGTCTCATCGGAGAGCGTCTCCGGATCCGAGACGCCGTCGTCACCGCCGACACCGAAAGGTCACCCGCATGACACTCGACAACGCCACCCGTGAACGCATCCTCGCCGAGGTGGATGCCGGGTTCGACGCACAGCTCGCCTTCACGCAGGAACTCGTCCGCCACCCCTCGCTCCGAACGGAGGAGAGCAGCGCGCAGGACCTCATGTTCGCGGCGATGCAGGATCGCGGCCTCGAGATGGACCGTTGGGAGCTGGACGTCGACGACATCGCGTCGCATGAGGGCGCCGGCATCATCGACGTCTCCTACGACGACGTGGACAACGTCGTCGGCACCTACCACCCCGCGTTGGAAGCCGGCCGCTCCCTCATCCTGAACGGTCACATCGACGTCGTCCCCACGGGTCCGGAGAGCGAATGGGCGACGTCCCCGTGGGACTCGCGGATCGACGGGGACTGGCTGACCGGGCGGGGTAGCGGGGATATGAAGGCCGGTCTCGTCGCCAACCTGTTCGCTTTCGACGCCATCCGTCGGGCGGGGCTCAGCCCAGCCGGGCGCATCCACTTCCAGTCCGTCGTGGAGGAGGAGTGCACCGGGAACGGGTCGCTGGCCGCACTGCAGCGCGGGTACACGGCTGAGGCCGTCGTCATCCCCGAGCCCGAGGAGGACATGCTCGTCCGCGCCAACGTCGGCGTCATCTGGTTCCGGCTCCGAGTGTCTGGCAAACCCACCCACCCTCGCGAGATGTCCTCCGGCTTCAACGCCATCGACGCCGCTCACCACGTCGTGGGTCGGCTGCGGGAGCTCGAGGACCGGTGGAATGCGCAGAAGGACTCGCACCGGTACTTCGAGGATCTCGAACACCCCATCAACTTCAACCTCGGCAAGATCGCCGGTGGAGACTGGGCATCCAGTGTCCCCGCCTGGTGCGAGGTCGACTTGCGCGTGGCACTGTACCCGGGGGTGACCGCCGAAGACGCGTGGACGGAGATCACCGACCACCTGGCCACGGTCGTCGACGACGAGCATGGGCACCCGATCACCGCCAGGACCACCCGCAACGGCTTCTTCGCCGAGGGGTACGTCCTCGACGAGGGCAGCGACGCCGAGAACGTCCTCCGGGGCACGCACCGCGAGGTGTTCGGCGACGAGTTGCGCACCTTCACGACCCCCGGCTACCTGGACGGCCGGGTCTTCACCCAGTACGCCGGGATCCCCGCGCTGGTGTACGGCCCGATCTCGGAGGCAATCCACGGGTACGACGAACGCGTGAGCATCGAGTCGGTCCGCCGCATCACCAAGTCCATCGCGCTGTTCATCGCCGAGTGGTGCGGGATCACGGAGGCGCGGGCCGAGTCCGATCCCGGACGTTCGCACTCCTCGTGACGGAACCCGAACGTCGGTCCTGAGCGCCGCCCGCATCAGCTGCGCGGGCGGCGCTCAGGCGGCATCAAGGTCTGGGAGTCGATCCTCCCGCAGGGCGGGGCAGTGCTCCGGCGTCGGGTGGAGGGTGATGTCGATGACCGCTTCCAAGCGGGCGCGTGCTGCTTCGAGGTCGGCCATCTGCGCGGTGATGCGGTCGCGTTCGGTCCGGAGCAGCTCGAGCGACTCCGGCGTCGCGACACCGGCATCGACGCAGGGGAGCAGCTGGACGATCGTGCGGCTCGGCAGGCCGGCGGCGAAGAGCTGCTGCACGAGCTCGACGCGTTCAACCGCCGCTCGTTCATAGGTCCGCTGGCCACTCGTCGTGCGGATGGCGGTAAGCAGCCCCTGCTCCTCGTAGTAGCGGAGCGAGCGGACGCTCACCCCGGTCCGAGCCGCGAGATCTCCGATGCGCATCGATCTTCCGTTCCTGGCTTGCACCTGACATTGATGTGAGGTCTTAGCCTAACCAGGCTGCTGCGGGATCGACCCGCACGCGGAAGGGAATCATGGACATTGCAGGATCCGTCGCACTCGTCACCGGCTCGAACCGGGGCATCGGACGCAGGTTCGTCGTGCAGCTGCTCGAGCGCGGCGCCTCGAAGGTGTACGCGACCGCGCGGCGCCCGGACCTCGTCGACATCCCGGGCGTGGAGGTGCTGCAGCTCGACATCACCGATCAGGCGTCCGTCGCTGCGGCGGCCGAGATCGCGACCGACGTCACGTTGCTCGTCAACAACGCCGGGATCGCGACGCAGGGCTCGATGCTGACCGACGACCTCGCGAACGCTCGGCGGGAGATGGACACGCACTACTGGGGCAACCTCGCCATGGTGCGTGCGTTCGCGCCGGTGATCGAGGCGAACGGCGGAGGGACGATCGTCAACGTGCTCTCCGCCCTGAGCTGGTTCGCCCACCCCGGCTCCGGCGGATACGCAGCTGCCAAGGCGGCGGAGTGGAACATGACGAACGCGGTCCGCTTGGAACTCGCCTCGAAGGGCATCACGGTGCAGGGCCTCCACCTCGGGGCCGCCGACACCGACATCATGGCCGGCTACGACGGCCCCATGGTCGACCCCGCGGACGTCGCGCGGGCGAGCCTCGACGGCGTCGCGGACGGCGCTTCCGAGGTCGTCGTCGACGACTGGAGCGCCATGGTCAAGGCCTCGCTCGCCCACGACCCTGACGCGTTCTACGCGCAGTTCGCCTGAGCATCGAGCCTGGGCGCTGTGCACGAGACGTGCACGGTGCAGAATGGAGGAAGCCCCCGAGCAGTTACGGTCTGCTCGGGGGCTTCCTCCATTCCGGCCTGGGTTACCGCGCGGCCGCGACGAGGTCGGCGATGCGCTGGCCTCGGGCGTTCGCCTCGGCGACGAGCGTCGTGACCTGGTCCTGGGTCAGGCCGGTGACCTGCCCGTACGCCTTCGTGTTGGCGGCGATGGAGAACCCCTGCCCGCCGCTGGTGGAGGTGTACATCGTGCCGAACGTCTCGGTGACGAGTGCGATGGTGCCGCCTGGCACGCTGATGATCTTGGGCATGTCTGACTCCTTGAGTGGTTGGACGGGGTCCTCGCCGTTCAGGCGAGCGTTGATGAACGGATACGGATCGGTGGTGACGCGGATGTCGGCGTTGTTCCACGTGCCGTCCGCGGTGAAGGTGATGGTGAGGTGCAGATGGGCTCCGCTGGAGGCGGATCCGGTGTTCCCGACGACGCCGACGGGTTCACCACGGACGACCGCCGCGCCGACCTGATGCGGTGAGGCGGCCGCCAGGTGCGAGTAGCCCGAGTACATGCCGTCGGGGTGGGCGATGACCAGGACGTTCCCCAGGGCCGCGTTCCACCGGTTGGCGGAGACGACGCCCGCTGCGACCGCCGGGATCGCGGCTCCGGCGCCGGGCTGGTAGTCCAGCCCGCGGTGCGGTTGGGTCCGTCCGCCGGCCATCGATCCCCAGCCGTCGGCGAGGTCGATCTGAGCGAACGGGTGCTGATACTTGAGAACCATGAGGCTCCTTTCGTGGTGCCGATGGGGATGCCCCCGAGCAGTTACGGTCTGCTCGGGGGCATCGGGTGGGGCTCCTCGGCTCAGAAGCCGATCTTGGTGCCCGGGTAGACGGCCCAGAACGCGTTCCACTGAGCAGTGGTCAGCTGGGACGCGTACTTGTCGCGCAGTGCCGTGTTGTTCGGGTTGGTGGGCGAGA
Organism: Plantibacter sp. CFBP 8798; assembly: GCF_014841195.1. Taxonomy (NCBI): domain Bacteria; kingdom Bacillati; phylum Actinomycetota; class Actinomycetes; order Micrococcales; family Microbacteriaceae; genus Plantibacter; species Plantibacter sp. CFBP 8798. Next base: position 618,798 of record NZ_JACYTS010000003.1, on the reverse strand, counting down.
TGCCGTAGACCTGCACGTGAGCGGTGATCGCTCCGTCCACGTCCATGTTGCCCGCGAGCTTCACGGCCTTGCCGTCCGGGTACACGAGGGCGATCGCGAGGGTGCCCGCGTTCTCCTTCTGGTAGTCGCGGACGATCGATGCGTTCTTCGTAGCTGCCATTTCGTCGATTTCTTCCTGAGTCGGGGCGGTCGGTCCGCCGGTGTTGCCTGGGTCGTCGCCGTTGAGGCGATCGTTGATGAACTGGATCGGATCGGTGTGATCGATCCAGTGGGAGCCTCCGCCCGTCGCGCCGGACTGGTTGAGCCCGATGGTGAGGTGGAGGTGGGCGCCTTCGGAGTACTCGCCGGTGTCACCGATTCCTCCGAGGATCTGCCCTCGCGTGACGGCGGTGCCGATGGCGAGCGGGGACTGCTGGTACATGTGGCAGTACCCCGAGAACGCACCGTCAGAGTGCGCCAGGACGACAAGCCATCCGAGCCCTCCGCTCCGGTAGTTCTCGACGACGGTTCCGGCTGCGACCGCGGGAATCGGCGTGCCCTCCGGGAAGCCGTTGAAGTCGGCACCCCGATGGTTTGAGCCGCCGGCTCGTGGAGCGTTGTACCCGTCGCTGCTGTCGTAATGACTGAGGTCGTACGGGTATTGGTACTTCAGGCCCATGAGCCCTCCTTTCTGTTGATGGAGGAAGTGTCCTCCGACATTCGAACGTGTGTTCGAGAGAGACTTTACGACCATCTCGTCAACTTGTCCAGTTCATCTTGCCGATTCATCCTGAAATTCTTTCTCCAGTGGCAGATTCGACGTCTGAATCGAGTCGAGCGTGGCGAGGTGCGGATCCTGCGCTCAGCCTGGTCAGGAAGCCGTTCACGCCGGGGATCGCCATGATGCGGGCCAGTGCTGCGGCGATCGCCGCCGTCGTGGCCACTGCTGCCGCCGCCCAGGCGTAGACGTCGTCCGGGAGGAGTTCTCGGATCGCCTCCAGGAGTTGTGGCGCGATGATGCTCGCGGTCGTGACGCAGGCCACCGAGCTCAGGATCACGGCCGCGGTCGTCTGGATCACGGTGCGGATGATCCGCTGTGCCGGAAACGGGACGGGCGGTGGCGTCGGTGGTGTTGGTGGTGGTTCCGGTGATGTCCGGTGTTTGGTCATGGTGCCTCCTCAGGCGTCGTGGGTGGTGGTATGCGACCCGGATGGTTCCCAGAAGTTGTCTCATCTGGCATCATTCAGGTCGGAGGTGACACTATAGAGCGCATGAGGCAGCTTTTCTGCCGTTCGTGACAGGGTTTCTGGCTACGATCGGAACGTGAACGCAGCAGAGGCGATGGTCAATCAGGCGTTGGCGGACGAACTCGTGGCCGCCTACAAGCGGCGACGCATGAATCAGCGCGCCCTGGCTGAGGCGACGGGGATGAGTCCGACGACGCTGCAACGTGTCCTCGCCGGTCGCAGCGAGATCAGTGGCCCGACCTTCGTCACGCTCTGCGCCGCGACCGGTGCCGATCCGGTGCGACTCCTGGCCGACGCCCTGCAAGCGGTCGGGGGGATGACCCGGATCGAGGCCGAACTGCAGGCGAGCGACGACGAGCGTGTGGCTCCCGTGTCGGACACCACTGCTACGAATGACGAGCTGGATCGCAGACGCCGGCAGAGGGAAGCTGCGTCGTGGACGACGGAGCAGTTGGAGGGGGAACGTGGGGCGGCAATCACCGATGGAGAACTGGAGCAACCCGAGCCGGAAGCCCCGTGAGCGTGGACGCGCCTACGACCCGTATGCGCACGCGGAGGAGCTCGGTCTCGCGGTGATCTTCCGGCCCCTGCGGGTGTCCCACGAGCGCTGGCTGCCGTCCGCGCACACGATCGTCATCCAGGAGTCGCTCCGGTCCGTGCATCGGCGGAACGCCCTCGCCCATGGCATCGCGCACTGCGTGCTCGGCCACGAGGACGACCGACCGAAGCACGAGGTGCAGGCCGACCGCTTCGCCGCGTCGAACCTCATCGACCTCGACGAGTTCCGAGCCATCGCGCGTTGGGCACCGGACCTCGAGCATCTCGTCGCCGAACTCGGCGTCACGAAGCGCCTGGCCCGGGCGTTCGTCGCGCAGCATGCGGATCTGTCCCGGCACGCCGGCCTCGCCTAGCGGCGCGCGCATACTGGGACCATGACCGACGAAGCCGCACCGGACCCGACGCCGGCGGCAGCCGTGGACGACGACCTCCTGGAGTCGACGATGCTCGACCTGCTGGGGAAGCGGGCCGCGACCTCGTCCATCTGTCCGTCCGACGTCGCACGAGCGGTCGGTGGCGACGACTGGCGAGCGCTGATGGACGACACCCGCCGGGTCGCGTGGCTCTTGGTCGACGAAGGCCGGGTGCGGATCACACAGGGCGACGAGGCGGTCGACCGCGCGACGGTCCGCGGACCCATCCGGATCCGATGGGCGAAGGACGCCGTCGACGAGCAGTGAGCTCCGTGTCGCGGTGAAGGCCGGAAGACCTCGGTCCGACGCCGGTTAGGCTTGAGACATGACCATCGCCCTCATCCGTCACGGACAGACCGCCTGGAACTTCGAACGACGGCTGCAGGGCACGACGGACATCCCCCTGAACGACACCGGGCGGGAGCAGGCGGCGACGGTCGCCCCTCGGCTCACCGGCACCTGGGATGTCGTCGTCAGCTCCCCGTTGGGGCGCGCACGCGAGACCGCGCAGATCATCGCCGACGCGCTCGGACTGGAGCTCGGCCCGTCCTATCCCGACGTCATCGAGCGGCACTACGGCGACGCCGAGGGCGCGACGGCGCAGATGGTCCTCGAGAACTGGCCCGACCACCAGTACCCGAACCTCGAGTCCGAGGAGTCGGTGATCGAACGCGGCGTCCGCGGCATCGACGCCATCGCCCGTGACTTCCCCGGCCAGAACGTGCTCGTGGTCAGCCACGGAACGCTCATCCGTCTCACGCTCAGCCACCTCTCGGGTACGACGGTCCCTCCGCTGGAGAACTGCTCCGTGTCGGTCATCGAGGCGACCGACACCGGTTGGTCACTCCTGGACGCCGGTACCGCTCGCACGACGCCCTCGCTCGAGACGGCGCTGTCCGGCTCCAGCGCGCAGTGAGCGGGAGCGACTCGACCGGCCGTCCGGTCCGCTCCCCGTCGGGCATCGCCTGGCTCATCGGCATCGGACTGACCGCCGGATTCCTCTCCGGCTTGTTCGGCGTCGGCGGCGGCATCCTCATCGTCCCCGCCGTCGTCTTCCTGCTCGGCTTCGGCCAGCGGCTCGCCGCGGGGACCTCACTCGCGGCGATCGTCCCGACCTCGCTCGTCGGCGTCCTCTCCTACGCGGTGAACGGGACCGTCGACTGGGTGGCGGCGATCCTCCTGGCGATCGGTGCGATCGGCGGGGCACAACTCGGCAGCTACCTCCTCTCCAAGCTCCCCAAGAAGGCGCTCCAGTGGGGCTTCATCGGCTTCCTGCTCGTCGTGGTGGTCTCGCTGTTCCTCATCGTCCCGTCTCGCACGGCCGAGATCGACCTGCACGTCGGCTCGATCATCGGCCTCATCGTGCTCGGCTTCCTGACCGGTGTCCTGTCGGGGCTGCTCGGCATCGGCGGCGGGGTCGTCGTCGTGCCGATGCTCATCCTGCTGTTCGGCGCGAGCGACCTCATCGCCAAAGGCACCTCGCTGCTCATGATGGTGCCGACCGCGATCTCCGGCACCATCGGCAACGTCCGGCGAGGCAACGTCGACCTGACGGCCGCAGCGATCATCGGCATCGCCGCCTGCACGACCACCGCCCTCGGCGCCATCGTCGCGTCGGTCGTCCCGCCGTTCGTCGGCAACCTGCTCTTCGCGGCGTTCCTCGTGGTCATCGCCATCCGCATGGTGTTCCAGGCGATCAAGCGCTCCTGACGGGCCGCTGCCGGTCCGTCCGTGCCCGGTCGGCGAGCCAGGGCAGCGGGTAGGCTTGAGGGCGTGTCAGTGAACCCAGAGCTCGCCGGTCGGGTCTTCCCGCCCGTCGCCCCGTACCTGGTCGGACGCGAGAAGATCCGCGAGTTCTCGCGGGCCGTCTTCGCGACGAACCCGATCAACCTCGACCCGGAGGCGGCCCGCGCCGCAGGATACGCCGACGTCGTGGCGCCGCCCACCTTCGCCGTCGTCGTCCAGGAGCACACGCTCCAGCAACTGCTCGCCGCACCCGACGCAGGTATCGACTTCAGCCGGGTGGTCCACGGCGACCAGCGTTTCGTGCACCATCGACCGATCGTCGCCGGTGACGAGCTCACCGCGCAGCTGACCGTCACCGCGGTGAAGTCCCTGGGTGGCCACTCGATGGTGACGTGCGACTCGGTCATGACCGATGCCACCGGCGAGCCCGTGGTCACCGCGACCTCGACGCTCGTGGTGCGAGGAGACGAAGGATGAGCGACGTGCAGCAGACCCCGACCATGCCGGCTGTCGGAGACGTCGTCGCGGAGCGGACCGTCCACCTGACGCGCGACGCCCTCGTGCGGTACGCCGGCGCCTCCGGGGACTTCAACCCCATCCACTACCGCGACGACGTCGCCGCGTCCGTTGGACTGCCGGGCGTGCTCGCCCACGGCATGCTGACGATGGGGATCGCGGCCCAGCCGGTGGTCGACTGGATCGGCGACCCCGGTCGCCTGCTCGAGTACCAGGTGCGGTTCACCCGACCGGTCGTCGTCGACCCCGAGACCGGCGCCGACCTCCAGATCGTCGCCAAGGTCGGCAAGATCGACGAGGAAGCCCGCACCGCGCGCGTCGACCTCACCGTCACCTACGCCGAGCAGACGGTGCTCGGCAAGGCGCAGCTCGTCGTCAGCTTCGCCTGACCCGGAGGACCATGAACGACGCCATCCGTCTGAGCGAGCTCACCACCCTCGGGGTGGGCGGGCCCGCCGCAGCCTTCGCGGAGTGCACGAGCGAGGCAGCGCTGATCGAGGCCGTGCTCGACGTCTGGAACACCGACCAGCCGTGGCTGTTGCTCGGCGGCGGGTCGAACCTGCTGATCGGCGACGAGCCCGTCGACGCGACCGTCATCCGGGCGGCCAACCGCGGCATCGAACGCCTCGACGCGCCGTCCGGCCGTGTCCGCCTGCGGGTGCAGGCCGGTGAGGACTGGGACGCGCTCGTCGCCTTCACCGTGGAGCACGGCTGGGCGGGCATCGAGGCGCTCTCCGGCATCCCGGGATCCTGCGGGGCGGCCCCCGTCCAGAACATCGGCGCCTACGGGCAGGAGATCGTGTCGTCGCTCGTCGCCGTCGACCTGCTCGACGAGGAGTCGCAGACCGTCGAGCGCGTTCCCGCCACGGAGCTCGGTCTCGGGTACCGGACGTCGGTCTTGAAGCGCCACGGTGGCGGAGAGCCCGAGCGCTCCGGCGTGGTCGTGGCGATCATCCTCGACCTCGACGACGTCGGCGCCGACGGCCTGGCCGCACCGATCGCCTATCAGCAGCTCGCCTTCGCGCTCGGCGTGGAGGTCGGCGAGCAGGTCCGCCTGGCCCAGGTGCGCACGACGGTGCTCGCGCTCCGGACGTCGAAGGGTATGGTGCTCGATCCCGACGACCCCGACACCGCCAGCGCCGGGTCGTTCTTCACGAACCCGATCGTGTCGGAGCACGTCGCCCGCTCGCTCCCCGGCGATGCTCCCTGGTGGCCCGTCGACCCGCCGGCCGACGACGACACCGAGTACGTCTTCCCGCTCGGCGAGGTCGTCAACCCGCCCCGTCCGGCCCCGACCGAGCGCCTCGCGAAGCTCTCGGCCGCCTGGCTGATCGAGCGGGCCGGCGTCCGTCGCGGGTTCGCACTCCCCGGATCGCACGCTGCGGTCTCCACGAAGCACACGCTCGCCCTGACGAACCGTGGCGGGGCGACCGCCACCGAGATCGCCGAGCTCGCGCGATTCGTGCAGGCGCGCGTCCACGCCGAATTCGGCGTCCTCCTGCAGCCCGAGCCCGTCGTGGTCGGCGTCACGATCTGACGCTGATGCGAGGTCCGCTCGCCCGGGGACGAGCGAGCGGACCTCGGGTCAGGATGCGAACAGGCGCTGGAGGCGCTGGACGCCCTCGAGGAGCTGGTCGTCGCCGAGCGCGTAGCTGAAGCGCAGGTAGCCGGACGGCCCGAACGCCTCGCCGGGCACTGCCGCGACCTCGGCCTGGTCGAGCATGAGGTCGGCGAGTTCGAGCGACGTCTTGGGCGTCACCCCGCCGAACGTCCGGCCGAGCAGCGCCGTGACGTCGGGGTAGACGTAGAAGGCGCCCTGCGGGGTCGGCGTCTCGAAGCCGTCGATCTTGTTGAGCTCACCGACGATGAGCTTGCGGCGGCGGTCGAACGCCTCACGCATCGCCTCAGCGGCATCCTGCGGACCGGTGAGGGCCGCGATCGCCGCGCGCTGCGCGATGTTGTTCACGTTGCCGGAGAGGTGCGACTGGAGGTTGCCGAGCGCCTTGATCGCGTCCGCCGGGCCGACGGTCCACCCCACGCGCCAGCCCGTCATCGCGTACGTCTTGGCGACGCCGTTGACGAGGAGCGTCTGCTCGGCGAGCTCGGGCACCGCTTCGACGATCGACGTCGCGCGGACACCGTCGTAGGTGAGGTTCTGGTAGATCTCGTCGGTGATGACCCAGATGCCGTGCTCGAGCGCCCACTCGCCGATCGCCTTCGTCTGCTCGGGGGAGTAGACGGACCCGGTCGGGTTCGAGGGGGAGACGAACAGGAGGACCTTGGTGCGCGGGGTGCGCGCCGCCTCGAGCTGCTCGACGGTGACCTGGTAGTTCTGCGAGGCGTCGGCGAAGACGTCGACCGCGACACCGTCGGCAAGCGCGATGGCCTCGGGGTAGGTGGTCCAGAAGGGCGTCGGCACGATGACCTCGTCGCCCGGGTTCAGGAGGACCTGGAACGCCTCGTACACCGACTGCTTGCCGCCGTTGGTGACGATGACCCGGCTCGGGTCGACCTCGAGACCGGAGTCGCGGAGCGTCTTCTCCGCGATGGCGGCGCGGAGGTCCGGCAGGCCGGCCGCTGGGGTGTACCGGTGCGCCTTCGGGTCGCGGGCGGCGACGAGCGCCGCTTCGACGATGTGCTCGGGCGTCGGGAAGTCCGGCTCGCCCGCCGCGTAGGAGATCACGGGTCGGCCTTGCGCCTGCAGCGCCTTCGCCTTCGCGTCCACCTTCAGCGTGGCGGACTCGGCGATCGCTGAGATCTTCGTGGACAGGCGGGGCGTGGGAGTCGATTCAGGCACGAGTCCGAGCGTACCGAACCCGGTGTCGCGAGGACAGTGCGTGACGCGGACCGGACCTTGTCGGGGGCGGAGCCTATCGGGACCGGGCGCCGTCGACGGCCGCTGCCGCCCAGGCCACCCCGACGCCGATGGCGGCTGAGGCTGCCGTGAGCAGGTCGTCTCGGGTGACGCCCGACCACCCGGTGTGGGTCAGGCGCTCGGTCAGCAGTGGCACGGTGGCGAACCCGAGGAGCAGGACGAAGGTCGGCAGGGATCGACCACGGACGATCAACCAGACCGCGGCAGCGGTGAAGGCGCCGATCGTGACCGACATCGATCCGTAGAGCAGGAACGGCGGCGTCGCGTTGGTCACCGACGCCGACCCGACCGCATGGACCGTGAGCCCGGCCACGACGACGGCCGAGGCGAGCACGCGGCGCGCCAGGGAGGCCGGGGCGATCAGGGCGCCGGCTACGAGAACCGCGCCGCCCACGAAGAACTGGAGGAGCAGTGCGCCGATGACGTCGGCGTCCGACTGGAGCCACATGACGTTCAGCCCGGCGCGCATGGCGAGGTATCCGCCCAGGACGATGGCCACGAGCGAGGCGCCGTAGCGGCTCGAGGCGTTCCATCGATGCGCCTGCTGGAGTGCCGACGACGGCCCACCCGGCGACATGGTCCCGACGGTCGATGCTTCCTGCACGTTCCGGGTCATACGCCCGACTCTACGGGGGCCCGAGCGGACCGGACAAGGGCGCCGGAACCGCCGTGCGCCGGTCCACAACTCCTGCTCCAGCACCGACGGCCTCGACCGCCGCGCGTGGATGGCGCGCGGGCCGGAGTTGACGGTCCATGGTGAGCAGGAGTTGTGGACGTGGTGCACCTACGCGGGGTCGACGAGGTACCGCGTGTACGCCGGGACGGTGAGGAAGGTCGGGAACTCGTCGCGGAGTGCCACCTCGCGGAACAGCTCGGCGGCGTCGTCGAAGCGGTCGTCCGCGGCGCGGGGGAGTGAGGAGAGGAGCTCGTCGAGGAGGCCCTCGACCCGCTCACGGGTGATCGGACGGCCGTCGTCGGTCGCGACGTCCTGGTGGATCCACTGCCACACCTGCGATCGGCTGATCTCCGCCGTCGCCGCGTCCTCCATGAGTCCGTCGATCGCCGCGGCGCCGATCCCGCGCAGCCAGGAGTCGAGGTAGCGGACGGCGATCGACACGTTGTCGCGGAGACCGGCGTCCGTGACCGCGCGACCGATGCGGACGTCGAGGAGCTGCGCCGGTGTCACCGACACGTCCTCCCGCAGGCGGTCGAGCTGGTTCGGACGATCGCCGAGGACCGCGTCGAACTCGGCCCTCGCGGTCTCGATGAGGTCCGGGTGCGCCACCCAGGTCCCGTCGAATCCGTCGCCCGCCTCGCGGCGTTTGTCGGCTGAGACCTTCTCGATCGCGCGCGCCGTCGCCTCCGGATCGCGCCGGTTCGGGATGAACGCGGACATCCCGCCGATCGCGTGCGCACCGCGGCGGTGGCACGTCTGCACGAGGAGCTCGGTGTAGGCGCGCATGAACGGCACCGTCATCGTCACCTCGCTGCGGTCGGGCAGGACGAACCGGGCACCGCGCCCCCGGTAGTTCTTGATGATCGAGAAGATGTAGTCCCACCGGCCGGCGTTGAGGCCAGCGCAGTGGTCGCGGAGCGCGTACAGGATCTCGTCCATCTCGAACGCCGCCGGCAGCGTCTCGATGAGCACGGTGGCGCGGATCGTGCCGTGGTCGAGACCCAGGCGTTCCTCGGTGAACGTGAAGACGTCGTCCCAGAGCCGCGCCTCCTCGCTCGACTCCAACTTCGGGAGGTAGAAGTAGGGCCCGCGGCCGGCGTCGATGAGCGGGCGGGCGTTGTGGAAGACGTAGAGGCCGTAGTCGACGAGGCTCCCCGAGGCCGCCATCGCCGCCCCGGAGCGGTCGGTGAACCGCAGGTGCTTCTCCACGAGGTGCCAGCCGCGCGGTCGCATGACGATCGTCGGTGTCTCCGTCGCGGTGACGCGGTACACCTTCCCCGCCTCGTTCGTGAACGTCAGCTCACCGCGGACGGCGTCGCGCAGCGAGAGCTGACCACCGATGACGTTGGCCCACGTCGGGCTCGTCGCGTCCTCCTGGTCGGCGAGCCAGACGTTCGCGCCGGAGTTGAGGGCGTTGATCGTCATCTTCGGATCGGTGGGGCCGGTGATCTCGACCCGACGGTCCTCGAGACCTGGCCCGGCGCCGGCGACGCGCCAGGAGCGGTCCTCCCGGATCGCCGCGGTGTCGTCGCGGAACCGCGGATCGCGGCCGTTCCCGATCTCGAAGCGTCGGCGCATGCGCTCGGCGAGGCGGTCGTGCCGCGCACCCGCGAACCGCTGGTGCAGGTCCGCGAGGAAGGCGAGGGCGTCCGGGGTGAGGATCTCCTCGTACCGGTCACCGAGACGACCGACGACCTCGATGGCGGGGCCGGTGCGCTGCGTGGGCACCGGCCCGGTGGTGGGTGTGGACGGGGAAGCGAGCAGGGTGTTCATGGGGTGACTCCGTTTCGGATGGTCGTGCGTCGGATGGGTCCTTCGAGCGGTCCCTGAGCTTGTCGAAGGGCGGGGCTGGTGTGGATCAGTGGAACTGTTGTTCCTCGGTCGATCCGGCGAGGGCGAGGGTGGCGCTGCCGGGGTTGAGGGCGGTCGCGACCAGGTCGAAGTAGCCGGTACCGACCTCCCGCTGGTGCTTGGTGGCGGTGTAGCCGCTGGCTTCTGCGGCGAACTCGGCTTCCTGGAGGTCGACGTAGGCGCTCATCGCCCGCTCCCGGTAGTCGCTCGCCAGGGTGAACATCGAGTGGTTCAACGCGTGGAAGCCGGCGAGGGTGATGAACTGGAACGCGTATCCCATGGCGGCGAGCTCCCGCTGGAAGGACGCGATCTGCGCATCGTCGAGGAGCGACTTCCAGTTGAACGACGGCGAGCAGTTGTAGGCGAGCAGCTTGCCCGGGAACCGCTCGTGGACGGCCTCGGCGAACCGCCGGGCGAGGTCGAGGTCGGGTTCCGCGGACTCGACCCAGAGCAGGTCGGCGTACTCCGCGTAGGCGAGGCCGCGTGCGAGCACCGGACCGATGCCGTTCTCCACCTCGTAGAAGCCCTCCGGGGTCCGGTTCCCGTTCAGGAACGGCAGATCGCGTTCGTCGATGTCACTCGTGAGGAGCGTTGCTGCCAGCGCATCGGTGCGGGCGATGACGATGGTCGGGACACCGGCGACGTCCGCCGCCAGCCGGGCCGCATTGAGGGTCCGGATGTGCTGGCTCGTCGGTACCAGCACCTTGCCGCCCATGTGGCCGCACTTCTTCTCAGCCGCGAGCTGGTCCTCCCAGTGGACGCCCGCGGCGCCGGCCTGGATCATGCCGGCCATGAGTTCGTAGGCGTTCAGCGGTCCACCGAAGCCGGCTTCGGCGTCGGCGACGATCGGCGCGAGCCAGTCGATCGCCTCGGGTCCCGGCGTCTCCCCGACAGCTCGCTCGGCGAAGTCGATCTGTTCGGCCCGGAGCAGCGCGTTGTTGATCCGCCGGACGACCGCCGGAACCGAGTTCGCCGGGTAGAGGCTCTGATCGGGGTAGGTCTGCCCGGAGAGGTTCGCGTCGGCGGCGACCTGCCAGCCGGAGAGGTAGATCGCCTGCAGGCCAGCCCGGACCTGCTGCACGGCCTGGTTGCCGGTCAGCGCGCCGAGGGCAGGCACCCACTCCTCGGTGTGGAGGAGGTTCCACAAGCGCTCCGCCCCTCGGCGGGCGAGCGTCGGCTCCTCCCGGACACCGCCGCGCAGGCGGACGACGTCCTCAGCGGTGTAGTCGCGGCGGACCCCGTCCCAGCGCGGGTCGGTGTCCCACTCGCGCTGCAGTTCCTCGGCCGTCTGCGTCTGGTCGCCGGCGCGGAGGGGCGTGCGGTGGTCGGTCGGTCGGGTGGCTTCGTTGCTCACGATGACTCCTGTGGTGTCGAGGTCGGTGGGGCGGGTCGTGCTGTGGGAACGATCCTGCGCTCGCCGCAACCCCGACGGACGTCATCCGTGGACAGAAGAACGGCCGACCTTCTGTTTGCCGGAACAACCGGCGCGTGTGAGCATGATCACCATGACCAGCACCGCCGCTGCTCCACCCGTCTCCGCCACCGCTGGTGACGGACCTGCTCCGCACGCGGACGCCCTCGTCCTCGGTCGCCGGATCCGCGAGGCCCGATCCCGTGCGGGCCTCACCCTCGACGAACTCGCACAGGCGATCGACCGCGCACCGTCGCAGGCGTCGGCGATCGAGAACGGGCATCGGGAGCCGAGCCTGTCGATGCTCCGCGTCATCGCCGCGGCCCTCGGCACCACCGTCGACGACCTCCTCCGTGACGAACCGCCGAGCGACCGGGCCGCGCTCGAGATCGCCGTCGAGCGTGCCCAGCGGGGGCCCGTCTTCTCCGCCCTCGGGATCGCGCCCATCCGCGTCTCGAAAGGGACAGCGGACGAGACGCTGCGCACCGTGCTGGCGCTGCACGACGAGGTCGCCCGCCTGCATCGGGAGCGAGCGGCGACACCCGAGGAGGCGCGCCGGGCCAACGCCGTCCTCCGGGCGGACATGCGCGCGGCCGACAACCACTTCCCCGAGCTCGAGGCCGTCGCGAAAGGACTGCTCGACGCCGTCGGCTACACCGGAGGGCCGGTCTCGCACCAGACGGTCGCGGAGATGGCACAGCACCTCGGGTTCTCGCTCCACTACGTCGGCGACCTGCCGCACTCGACGCGCTCGGTCACCGACCGGCGCAACGGTCGGATCTACCTGCCGACCGAACCCTCGATGTCCCGTGATTCGCGTTCCCCCATCCTCCAGGCGTTCGCCAGTCACCTGTGCGGACACGAGGAGCCGGGAAACTACGCGGACTTTCTGCGCCAGCGCGTCGAGACCAACTACCTGACGGCGGCCATCCTGCTGCCCGAGCGTGACGCCGTGCGCGTCCTCGGTGAGGCGAAACAGCTCCGGCGCATCTCGATGGAGGACCTGCGCGACGCGTTCGCTGTGTCGTACGAGACCGCCGCGCACCGCTTCACCAACCTCGCGACGAGGCACCTCGGGCTGCCGGTGCACTTCATGAAGGTGCACGAGTCGGGGACGATCATCAAGGCGTACGAGAACGACGGGGTGACGTTCCCGTCCGACGTCCTCGGAGCAGTGGAGGGCTCGCTCGTCTGCCGCAACTGGACGGCCAGGACCGTCTTCGACGTCGAGGACCGCTTCAGCCCCTGGTATCAGTACACCGACATGGACACCGGCACCTTCTGGTGCACCTCGCGGATCGAGAAGGCCAAGGAGGGCGAGTACTCGGTCAGCGTCGGCGTCCCGTTCGCGCACGTGAAGTGGTTCCGCGGACGCGAGACGCCGCATCGGTCGACCTCGAACTGCCCCGACGAGCGATGCTGTCGTCGGGCGTCGCCGGCGCTCGCCGAACGGTGGGAGGGGAAGGCCTGGCCGGCGGCGCGGACGCCGACGAGTCTGCTGGCCGCGCTGCCGACCGGATCCTTCCCGGGGGTCGACTCCGTCGAGGTGTACGAGTTCCTCGAGTCGCACGCGCCGCGGGCGGACTGAGGTGAGGCAGCTCGTCGCCCGACGAGGTGTCGAGCGACGAGGTGCCTCACCTCAGCGTGATCAGCTCGCGAGGCGCGGGTAGTCCGTGTAGCCCTCGGCGCCCGGGCCGTAGAAGGTGGCCGGGTTCGGGGTGTTCTCCTCGTGCTCGCCCGCCCAACGCTCGACGAGGTCGGGGTTCGCGATGGCGAGACGCCCGACGGCGACGGCGTCGGCGTGCGCGTGCTCGACGAGGGCGATCGCCTCGTCGCGCGTCGTGACGGTGCCGAAGCCGCTGTTGACGATGAGCTTGCCGCCGAAGTGACCACGCAGGTCCTGGACGAGCGCGCCGGCCGGGTCCTCGTGGAGGATGCTGACGTAGGCGAGGCCGAGCGGTGCCAGGGCGTCGAGCAATGCCTCGTAGGTCGCGCGGACGTCGGCCTCGTCGGTCTCCGCCGTGTCACCGGCGCCGTTCATCGGGGAGATGCGGATGCCGACGCGCGCTGCACCGACCGCCTCGGCGACGGCGCTGACGACCTCGGCGACGTACGACGCGCGGGCCTCCGGGCTGCCTCCGGCGCGGTCGTCGCGCACGTTGGAGACGGGGGAGAGGAACTGGTGCAGCAGGTAGCCGTTCGCGGCGTGGAGTTCGACGCCGTCGAGGCCTGCCTCGATCGCGTTGCGGGCGGCCTGGACGAACTCCTCGCGGACCGTGTCGAGCTCCTCGGTGCTCAGCGCGTGCGGGACGGGGTACGGCTGGGCGCCCGCCGGCGTCCGGACCTCGCCGGCGATGGCGATCGCGCTCGGCGCGACGATGCGGTCGGTGCCCGTGATGTCGGTGTGCGAGACGCGGCCGCCGTTCATGAGCTGCATGACGATGAGCCCGCCCGCTCCGTGCACGGCCTTCGCGACGCCACGCCAACCCTCGACCTGCTCGGGGGTGACGATGCCGGGCTGGCCCGGGTAGGAGCGCGACTCGGCGCTCGGGTAGGTGCCCTCCGTGATGATGAGCCCGAGCCCTGCGCGCTGGCTGTAGTGCTCTGCGACGAGTTCGCCGGGGACGCCGTCGGCTCCGGACCGCATGCGGGTGAGCGGGGCCATGACGACGCGGTTGGCGAGTTCGAGGTCGCCGAGTCGGACGGGCGCGAAGAGATCCATACGGGTGATGCCTTTCGTGGGGGATGCGGCTCGCGGAGGACGCGGCCTCCGGACGCAACCCGGCTGCGGCCGTCGATATTCCGATGATGCTTCTGGACCTTGTGTATCTGGAATACTTCTTGCTAGGCTCACGGTGTGGTCGTCGGGCTCTGTCCCCGCAGCTCGCGACGAGCACGACCCGGTGTCGACGAATCCGAGGGGGAGGCGTCGGCACCGGGAACCCTGCCAGGATACGAAGATGCCCGCCCCCAGATTCGGCCTCGTCTCCGACCTCCGTCGCCCGGAGTCCGGTGAACGCGCCGAGCGCGTCACCTTCGTCGAGTTGTTCTTCGACCTCGTCTTCGTCTTCGCGCTCACCCAGCTGAGCAAGCTCATCGCCGACGACCAGAGCGTCACCGCCGCGCTCGAGTCGATCGTCCTCATCCTGGCGCTCTGGTGGTCCTGGGTGTCCACGAGCTGGGTGACGAACTGGCTCGACCCGGAACGGCTCGCGGTGCGACTCGCGCTCATCGGCTTCGGCCTGTTGGCGTTCGTCGCGGCGGTGTCGGTGTCGGCGTCGTTCACCGACCGCGCGCTGGCGTTCGCCGTCGCCTACGTCGTGCTCCAGCTCATCCGGACGCTGTTCATGGTCGTGGCGACCTGGCGGCACGACCGCGACGTGGCCCTGAGCTTCGCACGCGTCCTCGTCTGGACCGCGTTCGCCGCGGTCTTCTGGATCGCCGGCGCGCTGGTGCCGACCGACTGGCAACTGGCGTTCTGGATCTGCGCCGTCGCCATCGAGTACGGCGGCGGGGCCCTCGGATTCCGGTTGCCGGGTGTGCGGACCTCGGAGGTCGAGAGCTGGGAGCTCTCCGGTGCGCACCTCTCGGAGCGGGCGTCGCTCTTCATCATCATCGCGATCGGCGAGTCGCTGCTCGTCACCGGGTTCGCGTTCGTCGAGCTCGAGACGTCGGTCGCCGCCGTCGTCGGGATGCTGAGTGCCTTCGTCTCCGCGGTCGCGCTGTGGTGGTTGTACTTCCACCGCACGGAGGCGGCGGGACGCCGAGCGGTCGAGGCCGCCGAGGAGGAGGCCGACCGCGCCGACGGTGACGAGGGTCGTCCCGGTCGACGGGGACCGGGACGTCTCGGACGCATCGCGCGCGACGGATACAGCTACGCCCACGTCGTGATCGTCGCCGGGATCGTGCTCGTCTCGGTGGGGGACAAGGAGATCCTCGACCGACCGGCCGACGCCGTCGAACTCGCCGGGGGCGTCGTGATCCTCGGCGGCCCGGTCCTCTACCTCCTCGGGCTGTCGCTGTTCCGGTTCGTCGTCGACCGTGCCGTTCCACTCGCGCCGGTCATCGGCCTAGCGATGCTCGCTGGCTGCGCGGTCGCCGCGTTCCTCGTGCCGCAGCTCGGGGAACTCGTCCTCGGGTGTCTCTGCACGCTGGTGCTCGTCCTCGCCGCGATCGCCGACACGGTCCTCCCGGACCGGCGGGTCACTGCGGAGCGTCACCAGGCTTGATCTGGGCGCCCTCGCGGTGCGGCCCCGTGTCGTAGCGGGCACCGCCCCGGTCGCTCGGCTGCGCCGCGAGCCAGATGAAGAAGAACCAGCCGAAGATCGGGACCAGGTTGATGAGCTGCCACCAGCCGCTGTGGTCCGTGTCGTGCATGCGACGGGCGTTCAGTGACAGCCCCGGGATGATCGTCGCGAGGCCCCAGATCCCGGACAGGACGCTCTGGACACCCCATGCGGGTCCTTCGGTGACCTGACCCTCCCAGAAACCGGCCGTCACCCCGGTCGCGACGTCGACACCGCGTCCGATCACCAGGAGCGCGGTGACGATGACCGCGTGGACGACCACCCACCACCAGAACTCGCTCCGGCTGGCCCGCCCGGTGAAGATCGGATACCGCTTCCAGAAGCGGAGGAACGCCTGGATCGGGCCGGCGCCCGGGAGCGGGCTGTCATCCGCGAACCGGGCCGGGATCCGGCGATCGTCCTTGCGGTCCGTCTCCGCCGCGTTCGCGGTCACTGCGTGTTCGTCTGCGCTGCTCATCGGTCCCCCTGGGTCGAATCGTCGTGCATTCGTGCGTCCACCCTACCGACATCGCCATCACATGTTGTATTTCAGAGCAACATATGGAATATTAGTTGTACAACACGTGCCGATTTCGGCCCCGACCCTGGAGAATCACCATGACCACCGCACTGTCCCCTCGATCCCGCCGCCTCGTCCGCTGGGCCGCGCTGCCCGTCGCCGTCGTGGCGAGCGGCGTCATCGTCTCGACCGCCTCCTACGCCGCCTTCACCTCGTCGACCGACAACGCCGGCAACGCCTGGAGCGCCGGAGCGATCGCGCTGAGCGATGACGACTCCGGCGCCGCCATGTTCGCCGCGGACGACCTGCAGCCCGGCTCGACCGGCGTGAACTGTATCGCCGTCACCTCGGACGGCTCGCTGTCGTCCGACATCCGTCTCTATGCGGACAACGCGGCGCAGACGCAGGACCTCGACCAGCACCTGCAGCTCGACATCGTCCAGGGCGCCGGCGGCGGCTACGGGTCCTGCGAGGACTTCGTCCCCGCGACCTCGGGCGCGTCCGTCTACAGCGGCACCCTCGCCGGCCTCGCGAACACTGCGGTCGACCACGCGTCCGGACTCGGCTCGTGGGCCTCCGTCGGCGGCGGCGAGGAGCGCGTCTTCAAGGTCACGTACACGCTGTCCCCGGATGCGCCGAACACCGTCCAGGGCGGCACGGCGGCGGTCGACCTCGTCTGGGAGGGTCGCACCTCCTAGGCGATTCCGGTGCTCTCGTCCCGCTGACGGGAGCGCCGCGGCCCGCCTGTCCCCGTCCACCTCGTCCCTCCGGGAGCTCTCATGGAACCGTCATCCGCCCGCCGGCGCATCGTGTCGTCCGTCATCGTGGTCGTCGCCCTCGGTGCGCGCGTCCTCGCGTTGCTCGCGCTGTGCCTCCTGGCATGGGCCGCTGTGCCGAAGCTCGTCGGGTGGGTTCCGACCACCGTGGCGTCAGGTTCCATGGAGCCGCGCATCAGGACCGGCGACGTCGTCGTCTCGATGCCGATCGACGGCGCCGACGCCGCGGCAGGGCAGGTGGTCCTCGTCGACGGACCGGGCGAGGACGACGCGCTGCTCCTGCACCGCGTCGTCGAGCGGGAGGCGGAGGGACTCCGCCTGAAGGGTGACGCGAACCGGCAACCGGATCGACAGCTCGTCCAAGACGACGCCGTTCGTGGCGTCGGCGTCCTCCGAGTCCCGTACATCGGTCTCCCCGTCGTCTGGGCGCACGAGGGTCGGTGGGCGGAGCTGGCCCTGCTCGCCCCTTCGGCGGCGGCGACCGGCTGCGCCATCGTGTGGACGCGGCGGTTCCTCGTCGACGAGCGTGGCCGCACGACCTCGCGTGGGCGGTTGCAGGCCATGGCCCCGGTGGGCGGCGTCGCTCTGGCCGGTGTCCTGGCGATCGCGGCAGTCTTGCCGACCGCCGGTGCGTCCTGGACGAGCGCCGCGGACTCCTCGGGCAACCACCTCGGAACCGAGGTGTTCTCCTGCCTCGGCCAGCCGCTCGGTGCTCCGGAGATGTGGTTCGACTTCAACGAGCCGAGCGGTACGGCGCTCGTCAACGCCGGGTCCGGCCCCGGGTTCGCCTTCATCAGCAACGAGGCCGTGCGCGTCGACGGTGTCTGTGGCGACGGTCCCTTCGCCCGACTGGACGGAGTCGGGACCCAGGTCACGACGATGCCTCAGGTCTCTTCGCCGCGGACCTTCTCGCTCGAGACCTGGTTCCGCACCACGCGCCCGCAGGGCAAGCTGATCGGCTTCGGCGTGGCACAGACGGTCGGGTCCTGGAAGGCCGATCGGCACCTGTACATCGGCCCTGACGGACGACTGGTGTTCGGCGTGCAGTCCGGTTCGCCTGAGGTCGTCATGTCGCCTGAACCGGTGGTGGACGGCGAGTGGCATCACGTGGTCGCCGTCATGTCCGAGTCGTCAGGAATGGAGCTGTACCTCGACGGCGAGTTGGTCGCGTCGAACCCGAGCACCGGTTCCACGAACTACCGCGGCTACTGGCGTATCGGTTTCGACAACGTGACGGCTGGCTGGCCGAACGCCCCCACGTCGCCCTGGTTCGGGGGCGACCTCGACGCCGTCGGCGTTCATCTGCGCGCGCTGTCGGTCGAGGAAGTCGCCGATCACGCGGCAGCCGGGCGCCCGTGACCGACCGTGGTCGGCTGCAGGGTCCCGCCGGTTTTACAGCCGGGCGACCGTGCCGTACACTGGATGGAGGTAGTTGAAATCTGCCATGATTTTCTGCGCCTGTTTTCACCCGTGTGGTGAGGCAACGCTCAGGAGTTCAGGGTAGCTTCGACCCCTCCGGTGCGTCAGCACTGAAGGGCGGTGGCTCAATTGGTAGAGCAGCGGTCTCCAAAACCGCAGGTTGCAGGTTCAAGTCCTGTCCGCCCTGCGAGTCGGTGCGTATGCACCGGCACACGAAAGGTGTAACGAGTGGCCCCGAAGAGTACCGACACGCCCGGCGAGGACGTCGTCGTCAAGGCGAAGGCGGACCGTGCCGAACGGCGCGGCTTCTTCTCGGGCATCGTCCTGTTCCTGAAGCAGGTCTTCGCGGAACTCAAGAAGGTCGTCACGCCGACGCGGAAGGAACTCCTCAGCTACACGGCCGTGGTGCTCGTCTTCGTCTGCATCATGATGGCGCTCGTCTACGGCATCGACTTCGTCTTCGCCTGGGTCGTCACGCTGGTGTTCGGTACCGCGAGCTAGTTCCGCTCAGGTTCCGGTGCTCCGGTCCGGCACCCGGGTTCCACAATCACAGACGGCGACGCAGTCGTCACGCGCCAGGATCTGGCGCCGCGGTCGGGGATCACCCACGATCCGCACAACAGAAACGGAATGGAAATCAGTGTCTGAGCGAAACTCGAACGACGTCGACTGGGCAACCGCTGCCGAGCAGTCCTCGGAGGACGACGAGGCCCAGGAGGGCAACGTGCTCTCGGCCGACGAGCACTCCGTCGACCCCGCTGAGCACAACGCCGTCCACGTCGAGGAGACCGGCGACACCGAGGTCGACCTCGACGCCGTGCTCGACGCGATGGCCGAGGCCGTCGACCCCGAGGCCGACGCCGTCGTCGACGACGCCCTCGAACTCGACGAGGCAGCCGAGGTCGAAGCCGCAGCAGAGGCCATCGCCGAAGAAGAGGCAGACCCCACCGACGCCGACGCCGAGCCCGCCGAGGAGTCCGAGGAAGACCCTTACGACGCGTTCCGCAAGGAACTCCGCTTCCTGCCCGGCAAGTGGTACGTCATCCACTCCTACGCCGGTTTCGAGCGCAAGGTGAAGGCCAACATCGAGCAGCGCAAGTCGACGCTCGAGGTCGCGGACTACATCTACCAGGTCGAGGTCCCCATGGAAGACGTGGTCGAGATCAAGAACGGCCAGCGCAAGATGGTCACCCGCGTCCGCATCCCCGGCTACGTGCTCGTCCGCATGGACCTCAACGAGGACAGCTGGTCGGTCGTCCGCCACACGCCTGGCGTCACCGGCTTCGTCGGCAACGCGCACAACCCCACGCCGCTCCGCTTCGAAGAGTCCTTCAACATGTTGAAGTCGCTCGTCGAGGTCAAGGAGACCGCGCCCGTCAAGGGCTCCGGCACCAAGGGCAGCGCCACGCAGCAGCGTGTCATCCCCGCCGAGGTCGACTTCGAGATCGGCGAGACCATCACGATCAAGGAAGGCTCGTTCGCGGGCCTCCCCGGCTCCATCAGCGAGATCAAGCCCGAGAGCGGCAAGCTCACGGTGCTCGTCTCCCTCTTCGAGCGCGAGACGCCGGTCGAGCTCAGCTTCGACCAGGTCACCAAGCTCTAAGCCACACGGCTCCACAGTCCACCGCCGCCCGACGGGCGCGCGGGAGAGCGCACATCATCCGATGGCGTTCGAACCCCAGAAGAAGGAAGAAACATGGCACCGAAGAAGAAGGTCACGGGTCTCATCAAGCTGCAGATCCAGGCCGGCGCCGCAAACCCCGCTCCCCCCATCGGCCCCGCCCTTGGTCAGCACGGCGTCAACATCATGGAATTCTGCAAGGCGTACAACGCGGCCACCGAGTCGCAGCGCGGCAACGTCATCCCCGTCGAGATCACCGTCTACGAGGACCGTTCGTTCACCTTCATCCTGAAGACCCCGCCCGCAGCGGAGCTCATCAAGAAGGCCGCCGGCGTCGCCAAGGGCTCCGGTACCCCGCACACCGTCAAGGTCGCGAAGCTCACCAAGGAGCAGGTCCGTCAGATCGCCGAGCAGAAGGCTCCTGACCTGAACTCGAACGACATCGACGCAGCCGCGAAGATCATCGCCGGCACCGCCCGCTCCATGGGCATCACGGTCGAGGGCTAGTCCTTCCGAACCGCACGGGGTGAGCCGTCCAGGCCACACCCTCGCACCTTTCTTTTTCACTCGTGGCAGCGCCGGCCAGGCGCAGATGACCACATTTCTCATAGGAGAACACACATGGCACAGAAGTCGAAGGCCTACCGGGCCGCAGCCGAGAAGATCGAGGCTGACAAGTTCTACACCCCGAACGAGGCCGTCGCCCTCGCCAAGGAGACCGGTTCCGCCAAGTTCAACAGCACCGTCGAGGTCGCCCTCAAGCTCGGTGTCGACCCGCGCAAGGCGGACCAGATGGTCCGCGGCACGGTCATCCTCCCGCACGGCACGGGCAAGACCGCCCGCGTCATCGTCTTCGCGACGGGCCCGGCAGCAGAGGCCGCGATCGCGGCCGGTGCTGACGAGGTCGGCGGCGACGAGCTCATCGCGAAGGTCGCCGAGGGCTACACCTCGTTCGACTCCGCGGTCTCCACCCCGGAGCTCATGGGTAAGGTCGGTCGTCTCGGTAAGGTCCTCGGTCCCCGTGGCCTCATGCCGAACCCCAAGACCGGCACCGTGACGCCGGACGTGGCCAAGGCCGTGTCCGACATCAAGGGCGGCAAGATCGAGTTCCGCGTCGACAAGCACTCCAACGTGCACTTCGTCGTCGGCAAGGCCTCGTTCGACGCATCGCAGCTCGAGGAGAACATCAACACCGCGCTCGAGGAGATCCTCCGCCTCAAGCCGTCCTCCTCGAAGGGCCGTTACATCCAGAAGGGCGCCGTGTCGACCACGTTCGGCCCCGGCATCCCGCTGGACGTCAACTCCATCTAGTCTCACCAGTACGAAGGTCCGGTCGCGTCACGCGACCGGGCCTTCGTCGTTCTCCGGGGTGGCGTCGTACGATGCAGGGATGGTCTCCACCCGCACTGCTCAGGCCGACGACGCCGCCACCCTCGCCACGCTCGCCGCAGCGACCTTCGCCCTCGCCTGCCCACCCGGCACCGCGCAGGAGCACATCGACGCGTTCATCGCCGAGCACTTCACCCTCGACCGGTTCACCGGCTACCTGGCAGATCCCGGACGCGCGCTCCGGCTCCTCGTCGACGACGATGACGGCACGGCCATCGGCTACACGATGCTCGTCTTCAGTGATCCGATCGACCCCGACGTGCTCGCCGCAGTCACGCACCGCCCGACAGCGGAACTCAGCAAGCTGTACGTGCTCCCCGCGAGCCACGGTGCCGGCGGAGCGCGCATGCTCATGGAGGCGACGCTCGAAGACGCCCGGTCGCGCGGGGCGCGATCGGTGTGGCTCGGGGTGAACCAGCAGAACGCCAGGGCGATCCGGTTCTACGGCAAGAGCGGCTTCGAGGTGGTGGGGACGAAGACGTTCCTGGTCGGGCCCGAGCGGCACGACGACTTCGTGATGGAGCGGATGTCGGAACGGGGCCTGATCGGCTAGCCCTGGCAGGCCTCGGTAAGCGTGCGGACGAGCAAGCTGTTCGACTGATATGTTTGTGGAAGAAATGAGCGGCGCTCGGTGAGCTGCGCCCTCGATCCTCCCAAGCACGTCTCCCTCCTGGTGGAGGCCGAGGCGGCGCGGGCCGACAGGCCCGATCACGAAAGGACGCCCCTCCATGAAGCCCCACACAACCCTCTCGATGGTCGTCCTGACGGCCGTCGCCGCCACAGCACTGGCGTCCGGTCCGGCATCGGCCGCGCCCGTCGGTCAGGCCGGATCAGACGCGGAGACGTCGGTGACCGCCACGCAGCCGCGGTTGCGCGGCAAGTTCGTGACCGATCCGGCGTGGTCCACCGGATTCCACGGATGGGCGCCGCGGGGGTCCTCGCAGTGGCTCACCCACCCGCAGTCGATCGGCACCGGCGGGCCCTACGGGTTGTCGTACGAGGCAGCGCTGGCGGCCGCCGCCACCGCGACCTTCCCTGCCGTCGGCACCAGCGGTCGGATCGAGATCAACGGCCAGTGCCTCACCACGGACCGGGGCGGCACGAGGACCGATCTCGTGCGCGTGGCGAGCTGCTCCTCGGCGAGCACGCAGTTCACGCTGGCCGCCGACGGGTTCCTCACCGATCCGTCCGGGCGGCGCCTGAACGTCCTCGGGGTCGGCACGAAGGACATGCAACTCGGATTCGGGCCGAACAACGACGCAGACGTCAGCAAGCTGGTGATGAGCCAGCTGGTGCCGGACCTGTCGCCGTCGGCCTCCGTGCCGACCCCGTCGCTCCGGCAGGGCGAATCGGTCCAGGTCCGGGCGACCTTCAACACCGACGCGGGTGGTCAACGGATCGACATCGTGCCGCCGCTCGGTACCAGGATCACCGCCGTGGCGAACCCGGCATTCGCGCTCGACGGCACCGGTGCCGGGGGCACCCTGCCGATCGGCACCACCGCCGTCACCTTCACCCTCACTGCCGACGCCGACGCGCGGCTCGGCCTGGCCACCGGCGGGAGCGTCAGCTGGTCCACGAACCGGGTGAAGCTCGCGGACTTCACGGCGAACGTCCTCGCGGCACCCATCGCGCCTGGTGTCGCCATCCCGAACGTCACCGTACGACAGGGGGACGCCGTCGAGGTCCCCGTCGCCTTCACCGAATCGGTGTCCGGATCCGCGGAGATCGTCGTCCCGGCCGGGCTCAGGCCCACCGGCGATGCGCCGGCCGGATTCAGCTGGTACCCCGCGAGCAACAGCTACCGGGGCACGATCACGGCCGCGAACCGATCGTTCACCCTGGCGCTGACCGCGAACGCCGATGCCGCCGTCGGCGTGTTCGACGGCGCCGTGCGCGCCACAGGGATCGACCAGGTGTGGACCGCGACGGTCGAGGCCGGTGCGCCGGTTCCCGACGCCCCGGTCGTCCTGCTCTCACCGGCGATCGGTGGGGTCCTCGAGCCCGGCGCCCCGGTGTTCTCCGGGACCGGTCAGCCCGGTGCACTGATCCAGGTCTACGGAGCGTGGGGTTCGCTCCTGGGTGAGACCCGCGTGGAAACGGACGCCACCTGGACACTCACCTGGAACAAGGCGCTGACCCCCGGGACCTACTCGGGCGGTTCGGTCCGGCAGTACCTCGACGGCAAGCCGTTCACGAGCGTCCCTTACGACTTCCGAGTCGACTGGCGGGTGGCGCCCCTCGTCGTGACCTCCCCGTCGGTCGGGGCGATCGTCTTGGAGACCAACCCCGTGTTCACGGGCACCGCGCAGCCGGGTGCGGCGATCGAGATCCGCGGTGCATCGGGAGACCTCCTGGGCGCCGTCGACCGCGTCGCCGACGACGGCCGATGGACCATCACCTGGAACAAGACCCTGCTGCCCGCACGGTACGTCGGCGGCACCGTCCGGCAGTTCGTGGACGGCGAGCAGACCCACTCGGTCGTCTACGACTTCACCGTCGTCGTCCCACGCCTCGAGGTGGTGTCGCCCGCACTCGGCGGCACCATCGCTGGAACCCGGCCGGTGTTCTCAGGCCACGCGAACCCCGGCGCCCTGATCAAGATCCGCGGGGCCTGGGGCACGGACCTCGGGAGCATCACGGCCGGACCGCAGGGCGACTGGAGCATCACCTGGCCGTCGGACTACCTGCCTGCTCGGTACTCGGGTGGCACGGTGACGGAAGCCGTGGGTGGCACGGTGGTCAGGACACTGCCCTACGACTTCATCCTCGTCCGCTGAGCGTCGGGTGGCGGCGCCGTAGCGGCGTCGTCACCCGACGGCCTCGGTCGTCAGCCGTCGGCGACCTTGAGGACGATCTTGCCGCGTGAGTGACCGCCCTCGAGAAGCACGTGGGCCTGCCGGACGGCGTCGAGGTCGAACACCTGGTCGACGAACACCCGGACGTCCCCGGACTCCAGCAGCCTGCTGATGGTGTCGAGTGTGGCGCCGTCGGGGGCCACGGTGAACCGCGTCGCGCGGACGCCCGCGGCCCGGGCCTCCTCCTCGAGTGTCGGCCAGGAACCGGTCGGCGCGTTGATGATGAGCCCGCCAGGGCGGAGGACCCGCAGGGAACGCGACCCCGTGTCGTCCACGGTGTTGCCCACGAGGTCGATCACGACGTCGACCTGGTCGACGACGTCCTCGAACCGGTGCAACTCGTGGTCGACCGCCTGATGGGCGCCGAGTTCGCGCAGCCAACCGACGTTGCGACCGGAGCCGGTGGCGATCACCCGCGCGCCGAAATAGGTGGCGAACTGCACGGCGAAGTGCCCGACACCGCCGCTCCCGGCGTGGATGAGGATGCGCTGCCCCTCGTGCGCCTTCGCGACGTCGACGACCATGCCCCACGCGGTGAGCGCGGCGAGAGGGACCCCGGCGGCCTCGACGTGCGACAGTGTCGTCGGCTTCCGCGTCAGGCTCAGGGAGGACACCGCGACGTACTCGGCGTAGCTGCCGCCCGTCCGCGGGAAGCTCGTCATGCCGTAGACCTCGTCACCGGGCAGGAGGCCGGCGGCAGCGAAGGGCGACTCGACCACGATGCCGCTGAAGTCGTACCCGAGGACGGCCGGCATCGCCGTGATGGCAGAGGAGACGCCCCGGCCCGCGCGGGTCTTGGCGTCGACCGGGTTCACGCCGGCCGCGACGACCTTCACGAGGAACTCCGCCATGACCGGACGCGGTGTCGGTACGGTCTCCATCCGGAGGACCTCTGGGCTGCCGACGGCGTCGATCACCGCGGCTCGCATGGTCTCCGGTGCCGGCTTCACCGCGTCCGCGGTTGTCGCCAGAGACCAGGAGTGTCCGACTCCTTGACGCATCGAGTACTCCTTCGTCGTTCATCCCCCGAAAGCTCCACCCGGCGGAGGTCGGCTCGGCGACGAGTCTCGCTCCGGTGCGTGGTCCGGCTCTGTTCTCATCAAAGCCGTCGAATGAGTCGGCGCTGTTACGGGGGTGTCAATTGGCTGGAAACGATTCCCTCTCTTCGGGGGACACGACGGCCCGACTGTCGCCCGATCCTCGGGCGCGTGCTTCCGATACAGTGGCGCAATGCGCGCACTGTTCGGAGTCATCAGGATCATCGCGGGTGGGGTGATCATCGCCGCCATCGTCGGCCAGTTCGTCTACACCCTGTCCTTCGGTGATGCGCCCGACGACTTCTTCGTCAACTTCTTCAGCTACTTCACGATCCTGTCGAACGCGCTGAGTGCGATCGTCCTGTTGGTCGGCGCCGGGTTCTGCTTCCGCCTGCGACGCGATCCGGCCTGGTACAACCTGGTCCTCGGCTGCGTCGTGACCTACATGGCGACCACGGGCGTCGTCTACAACCTGCTGCTCCGCGGCATCGCCCTCGACCAGGGGCACACCCTCGGTTGGTCGAACGAGGTGCTGCACCTCATCGCACCGATCTATCTGGTGCTCGTCTGGATCGTGACGCCCGGCAAGTCCCGCCTGGAATGGCGTCAGGTGTGGGCGATCATCGCGTTCCCGCTCGTCTGGACCGTCTACACGATGATCCGCGGATCGATCGTCGGCTGGTACCCGTACCCGTTCCTCAACCCGGCTCAGCCCGGCGGGTGGGGAGCCGTCGTCGTCTACATGATCGCCATCGCCGGGTTCATCGGCCTGATGGGCTGCGCCGTCATCGCGTTGAGCCGGACGAGGCTCATCCGCGGATGACGGGGGCCACATCAGACCAGCGGGTCTCTCGCCCGTCGGCCGTCCGTCGGCGCCGATCCGTCGCCCTCGGGTTCGCGATCATCGGTGGCGTGCTCCTCGTGGTCGCCACGATCATGATCTGGGCCGCACGACTCAGCCTCGGCAAGAACAGCTACGTGAGCGGCCTCGGTGCCACCGGCGAGGTGACGGCTCCGGTCTTCAACGCCGCACTGCTCATGGTCGCGGTCGGTGGTCTCAGCATCGCTGTGGCGCTGCAGCGAGCCGTCCCGTCCCGCGAGCCCGGTCAGCGCCGCACGAGGGTTGGACTGCTGCTCATCCCCTGGCTGCTCGTCGGACTGTCGAGCCTGTGCTTCTTCGTGGCGTCCCGGGTGACCTGCACCTACGAGTGCCCGATCCCGTCGAATCCGCTGTTCACGCTCCAGGACGCGGTGCACATCTCCTTCGCCGTGATGGGCTTCGCCCTCGCCTGCCTGGCGATGATCGGGTCGGCCCTCGGGTCGCGGCTGCGCGCCGTCCGGCGGCTGTCCTGGTTCGCCGGATCCGCCGTCGCGGTGGTCGCGGGGCTCGGTGGCCTGCTCTCACTCGCGGAGGTCGGGCAGCAGGTCGGCAGTTGGCTGGAGTTCGCGGCGATGACCATCGCCCTGTTCTGGCTCGTCGGGTACGGCCTGGCGGAAGTCCTCGCCGTCGGGAAGGCGGACGACGTCGGACGCCCTGGTTCCGCACTGGAGGACGCGCGTCAGGTCGACGCGGCCTCGAGCGCCCGGGGCTGAGTCATCGCGTCGATCGCCGGTGCGGACAGGGCGTCGCGCAGCACCATGATCGCCGCTCCCAACACCCCGGCCTCCTCGCCGGCCGTCGAGGTGACGATGCCGAGGTGTCCGGTGGCGAGCGGCATCGACCGGCGGTAGACCACCTCGCGGACACCGGTGAGGAGATGTTCACCCGCCCGGGTCATCGTCCCGCCGAGCACGATCACCGAGGGGTTCAGGAGGTTCACCACGACACTGAGCACCTCACCGATCTCCCGGCCGGCCTGCCGCGTGGTCTCGATGGCCATACGGTCGCCCGCGCGGATGAGTGCTGCGACGTCGCGACTGCTGACGGCGTCGATCCCGCGGGCGCGGAGCTCGGTCGCGATCGCAGGCCCGCTCGCGATGGCCTCGAGGTCGCGCTCGTCGTCCGCAGCGCGCGGGGAGTCTCGGCCGACGGGGACCTGGACGTGCCCGATGTCGCCGGCCGCACCGAGTGCCCCGCGCTGCAGCTCGCCACCCGCGATGATGCCGGCACCGATACCCGTGGACACCTTCACGTAGACGAGGTCGTCGGTGTCCGGCCAGGAGATCGCGTGCTCGCCGAGCGCGAGGACGTTGACGTCGTTGTCGACGAGGACCGGGACGTCGATGGTCCGACGGATGTAGGCGGGGACGTCGAAACGGTCCCAGCCCGGCATGATCGGCGGGTTCGTCGGCCGTCCGGTCGAGTGCTCGACCGGCCCCGGAAGCCCGATCCCGATCCCGATGACCGGGGGCGCGACCGGCTGGGGTGTGGCCCAGGTCTGCGGAGCGGCCAGCAGGGCCGACGCCGCTTCGACCACCCAGTCGAGGACGGGCTCGGGTCCTGCGGCGATCTGCAGCTCCGCGCGGCTCGTCGCGAGGATCGCGCCGGCCAGGTCGGTGACGGCCACCGTCCCGTGCGTCGCCCCCAGGTCGACGGCGACGACGACGCGCGCGAGCGGGTTGAATGCGATCCGTGCGGGCGGGCGACCACCCGAGGAGGCTGCCTCTCCAGCGGGACGGAGCAGGTCTGCGGCCACGAGGGCGTCGATCCGGAGGGAGACGGTGGAGCGGGCCAGGCCGGTCAGGGCGCACAACTCCGACTTCGTGCGTGCCTCACCGCCGCGGAAGAGTTGGAAGAGGTCGCCGGCGCCCGGTGCTCCGGGGGAGGGGCGTAGCGGCTCGGTCATGGCGACAGTCAACCACCTCGGCCGACTTCTGTCGACTTGTCGTCAGAAGTCGGCGCTCAGCAGTGGTTCCCGGAGCTGCCGAGTGACGGGCGCAGGCTCCGGGAGGACCGGGCGCCGGGCGGCTGGATTGGTGCGGTGGTACAGCTCGTCGATGAGTGCGTTCGCAAGGCCCACAAGCTTCGCGATCTCGACGTCATCCCGCTCGACCCATCGACAGAGCGGTTCGTCGTCGATGGGGACGAAGTCCTTATGCTCCTCCCAGACGACGAGCGTCCGCTCCGCGCCGATCACGTACTGCTGCCACCACACCTGACGCAGGTAGTTGCGGGGGATCGAGCGCCAGGACTTCGTCGTGGTCTTGATCTCCGCGAGCACGACGGCCCCGCGCTCGGTCACGGCGATGCCGTCGGGGGTGGCGAGGTGACGGTGTTCGACCTCGGCCCGGAAGAGCGCCGACGAGGGGTTGATCCCGTGCGTCGCGGCGACCCACCGGGCGATCTCCGGCTCGCGGGCGCGACCGTGGTCGGTGAAGGCGTTGCCGGAGAAGCCCGTCCCGCCGAGCTTCGCGTCGGCCGCCCGCTGGATCGAGGCCGGGGTCGAGAGGGTGGCGACGTCGGTCGCGGTGATCCCGCGCGAACGAGCCCGCAACCACGAGATGCGGTCGCTGGAGTCAGCGACGATCCGGGAGAGCAGAGCTGAGTTCACCTCTCCATTGTCCCCCACGCTTCCGACTCCTGCGGTATTCGTCGCCGGGGGAGCGGCGACCGGTGGGAGACTTTTGTTTGACCACCGACAGAAGTGTGGTTAGCCTGGATCTCGCAGCAGCGGCTGCCTGACACCATCATCATTGAGGAGCATCGTGTCGACTTCCCAACTCTCTGTCCAGCTCTACTCGGTACGGGAGCCGCTCACCGCGGATCGTGCCGCAGCGCTGCAGCGCCTGACCGAGATCGGTTTCCGCCAGGCTGAGCCGTTCGGCTTCGGTCCCGGCGTCAGCCTGCAGGACATCCACGATGCCGGCCTCGCCACCCCGAGCGCGCACGGCAAGGTCATCGCCGACGACATCGACCTGTCGGCGGCCTTCGGCGCGGCGGCGGAGCAGGGCGTGCAGGTCCTCATCGACCCAGCCATCGCCGAAGAGCGCTTCGCCACGGCGGAGACGGTCGCTTCGATCGCCGACGAGCTGAACGCCGCGGCGGCGGTCGCCGCCGGTCACGGGGTCCAGGTGGGCTACCACAACCACTGGTGGGAGCTCGAGGGCGACGTCGCGGGCGCCAGCCCGCTCGAGCACCTCGCCGCGCTCACCGACCCGGCCGTCGTGTTCGAGGTCGACACCTACTGGGTCGAGGTCGGCGGACGCCGCGCGGTCGACGTCCTCGGTGCGATCGGCGATCGTGTGCGCTTCATCCACGTCAAGGACGGCGACGCCTCACGCGACACGCTGAAGCAGCTGCCCGCGGGCGCCGGGGTCGTCCCGGTGCTCGACATCCTCGCCGCGGCACCGCAGGCCCTCCGCGTCGTCGAGTTCGACGCGTTCGACGGCGACATCTTCCAGGGGCTCGAGCAGAGCTTC
Organism: Plantibacter sp. CFBP 8798; assembly: GCF_014841195.1. Lineage (NCBI taxonomy): Bacteria > Bacillati > Actinomycetota > Actinomycetes > Micrococcales > Microbacteriaceae > Plantibacter > Plantibacter sp. CFBP 8798. The sequence goes on along the minus strand of NZ_JACYTS010000003.1, from coordinate 589,261 downwards.
ACGTACCTCACCACGAACGGAGTCCAGGCATGAGCAACAGCACCGGAACGGTCGGTGTCGGCCTCATCGGCGCCGGCGTCATCAGCGACCAGTACCTCAGCAATATGGTCACCTTCCCCGACCTCGACGTCCGGTTCGTCGCGGACCTCGACCTCGAGCGGGCGAAGACGCAGGCCGAGAAGTACGGGGTGCCCGGCCACGGCTCGGTCGCCGAACTCCTGGCCGACCCCGAGATCGAGATCGTCGTCAACCTGACCATCCCGAAGGTCCACGTCGAGGTCGCCATGCAGATCCTCGGCGCCGGTAAGCACGTGTGGAGCGAGAAGCCCTTCGCGCTCGACCGTGAGAGCGGGCAGGCCCTGCTGGCCGCCGCGAAGGAGAAGGGGCTCCGCGTCGCCACGGCTCCGGACACCTTCCTCGGCGCCGGTATCCAATCCGCTCGCCGACTCGTCGAGGCCGGTGGCATCGGCCAGCCCCTCACCGCGCTGACCCTCATGCAGAGTCCCGGCCCGGAGTCGTGGCACCCGAACCCCGACTTCCTGTTCCAGGACGGCGCCGGTCCGCTCTTCGACATCGGCCCGTACTACATCACGGCGCTCGTGCAGCTGTTCGGTCCGATCGCCCGCGTCACCGCGCTGGCTTCGCAGGCCTTCCCGCAGCGGACGATCGGATCCGGCCCGCGCGCCGGTCAGTCGTTCGACGTGACGGTGCCGACGCACGTGAGCGCCCTCTTCGAGTTCGAGAGCGGCCAGCTCGCGCAGAGCGTCTTCAGCTTCGACTCCAAGCTCGGCCGCACGCAGTTCGAGGTCGCCGGCTCGACCGGCACGCTCGTCGTCCCCGACCCGAACACCTTCGAGGGCGACCTGCTCGTCTACGGCGGTGGCGAGGAGCCCGAGTCGATCCCGTCGACCGGTCCGACGCAGGGTCGCGGAACCGGGGTGGTCGAGCTCGCCCAGGCGATCCGCGCCGGTCGTCCCGAGCGCGCCTCCGGTGAGCTCGCCTACCACGTGCTCGACGTGATGGTCTCGACGGCCGAGTCGGGCCTGAGCCGCACCTCGGTCGACGTCGTCAGCACCGTGGAGCTCGCTCCCGCGCTGCCGGAGTCGTGGACGCCGGCGGACGGCACCTTCGGAGCATGACCGTGGCCGGTCCCGGTATCGCGGTGGTGGGCGGTGGCTTCATGGCCACCGTCCACAGCCGGGCGGCCCGCGCTGCGGGTGCCCGGCTGGTCGGTGTCGTCGCCTCGACGCCCGAGCGCTCGCGGGAGGTCGCCGCGAACCTCGGGTTCGAGCGCGGGTACGGCTCGCTCGACGAGCTGCTGGCCGACCCCGCGGTCGACGTGGTGCACGTCTGCACACCGAACGCGCTCCACGCCGAGCAGGCACTCGCGGCCATCGCGGCCGGCAAGCACGTCGTCTGTGAGAAACCCCTCGCGACCGACGGCGCGACCGCCGAGCGTCTCGTCGCCGCCGCTGCCGAGGCCGGTGTCGTCGGCACGGTGCCGTTCGTGTACCGCTTCCACCCGCTCGTCCGGGAAGCCAGGGCGCGCGTCGCCGCCGGTGACCTCGGGACCCTGCTCACCATCAGCGGGTCGTACCTCCAGGACTGGTTGCTCGCGCAAGCCGACGACAACTGGCGGGTCGACTCGGCGGCCGGGGGCCGTTCGCGCGCCTTCGCCGACATCGGTTCGCACCTCGTCGACCTCCTCGAGTTCATCACGGGCGCGCGCATCACCGAGCTGAGTTCGACGGTCCGCACCTTCTTCGCCGAACGCGCGAACACCCCGGAGGTCACGACCGAGGACGCGGCCGCGGTCGTCATCCGGCTCGAGGGCGGCGCCATCGGCACGCTGCTCGTCTCGCAGGTCGCGCCCGGTCGGAAGAACCGGCTGCACCTCGAGATCGCCGGGACCGAACTCAGCATCGGTTTCGACCAGGAAGCGCCGGAGACGCTCTGGCTCGGCCGTCGGTCGGGCACGCAGGTGTTGCCGCGCGACGCCGACCAGCTGCACCCGGACGCCGCACGCCTGTCCATCGTCCCCTCGGGGCACCCGATGGGCTACCAGGACGCCTTCAACGCGTTCGTGGCCGACAGCTACGCGGCGATGGCCGGGCAGTCGCCGGACGGCTTGCCCGTCTTCGCCGACGGACTCCGCACCGCGCGCATCACCGAGGCCGTCCTCGACGCGGCCGAAACCGGCCGCTGGGAAGCGATCGCCACCTCCACCGACGACGAGCAGAGGATCACCGCATGACCGACACCACCGACAAGCAGTACGCCAGCCGCCTCCCAGTGACCCTGTTCACCGGACAGTGGGCGGATCTCCCCTTCGAAGAGGTCGCCCGCCTCGCCGCCTCCTGGGGCTACGACGGCCTCGAGATCGCGGCCTCGGGCGACCACCTCGACCTGAAGCGCGCGGATGAGGACGACGCCTACCTGCAGTCCCGCCTCGACATCCTCGACCGGCACGGCCTCGAGGTCTTCGCGATCTCGAACCACCTCACCGGCCAGGCCGTGTGCGACGACCCGATCGACTTCCGCCACCAGGCGATCGTGCGCGACTACACCTGGGGCGACGGCGACGCGGAGGGGGTGCGCCAGCGGGCGGCCGAGGACATGAAGCGGTCCGCACGGGTCGCGCGCAAGCTCGGCGTCGACACGGTCGTCGGTTTCACGGGGTCGAAGATCTGGCAGTACTCCGCGATGTTCCCGCCGGTGCCGGCCTCCGTCATCGACGCCGGGTACGAGGACTTCGCGACCCGCTGGAACCCGATCCTCGACGTCTTCGACGCCGAAGGGGTCCGCTTCGCACACGAGGTGCACCCGTCCGAGATCGCCTACGACTACTGGACGAGTGTCCGGACCCTCGAGGCGATCGACCACCGCCCGGCGTTCGGTTTCAACTGGGACCCGTCGCACATGATGTGGCAGGGTGTCGACCCGGTCGGGTTCATCGTCGAGTTCGCGAACCGGATCTACCACGTCGACTGCAAGGACACCCGGATCCGGCCGGCCACCGGTCACGCCGGCATCGTCGGCTCGCACCTGCCCTGGGGCGACCCGCGACGCGGCTGGGACTTCGTGTCGACCGGTCACGGCGACGTGCCGTGGGAGGACGCCTTCCGTGCCCTCTCGAGCATCGGCTACGCCGGGCCGATCTCGATCGAGTGGGAGGACGCCGGCATGGACCGCCTGCACGGAGCCGAGGAGGCCGTCGGATACATCCGGAACCTGCTCTGGAAGCTGCCCGAGCAGTCCTTCGACGCGGCGTTCAGCACGCAGTAGCCCCGGACCCTGAACTGCTTCTTCGGTCCCTGAGCTGCTTCTCCGGTCCCTGAGCTGCCTCTTCGGTCCCTGAGCTTGTCGAAGGGCGGTCGCCGGTTACAGCCCCTTCGCCGCGGCCACCAGCACCTGGTTGAGCGTGGGCGCGCCGGTCGCACGGAACACCTCGGTGCCGTCGTCGGCCGTGATGATGACCGTGGGGGTGGAGCGGATGCCGTCGGCCTCCGCCTCCGCCGCACGGAAGGCGACGTCGCGCTCCTCGACGACGGCACCGGCCACGAGCGCCGGGACCTCGGCCAGGACGGCGCGAGCCTGCATGCAGGGAGCGCAGAACGCGGAGGTGTACAGGGTGAGCTTCACGTCTCGTCCAACGCGACCCGGCGGTCGACCATTCCGCTTCGGTCGCCCGATCCTGGGGGAGTTGTCAATCGTCCACGCGATCGCGGGTTGATGGACCAGGATGGGCGTCATGAGAATCGCAGTGACGGGAGGCTCGGGCAAGCTCGGGCGAACAGTGGTCGGCCATCTTCGGGAGCACGGTCACCTGGTGATCAACCTCGACCAGGCGGGAGAGCGCGGTGACGGTTTCGTCCGCGTCGACCTGCGTGACGCGGGCCAGGTGTTCGACGCCCTCACCGGTGTCGACGAGCAGGCGCCCGACGGGTTCGACGCGGTCGTCCACCTGAGCGCCATCCCCGCGCCGGGGCTCTCGACGAACACCGCGACCTTTCAGAACAACATCCTCAGCACCTACAACGTGTTCAACGCCGCCATCAAGGCCGGCATCACGAACATCGTCACGGCGTCGAGCGAGACCGTCCTCGGGCTGCCGTTCGACACCCCGCCGCCCTACATCCCCGTCGACGAGGCCTACGCCGCCCGACCCGAGTCGACGTACTCGCTCTCGAAGCACCTCGAGGAACAGCTGGCGATCGAACTCACGCGGTGGCACCCCGAGCTCAAGATCATCGCCCTCCGCTTCTCCAACGTGATGGACGAGGCCGACTACGCGGCGTTCCCGTCGTTCGACGCCGACGCCACCCTCCGCAAGTGGAACCTCTGGGGCTACATCGACGGCCGTGACGGCGCGCAGGCCGTGCGGCTCGCGCTCGAGCACCAGGCCACCGGGTTCGACCGGTTCATCATCGCTGCGGCCGACACGGTCATGTCGCGCGACAACGTCGAGCTCGTCGCGGAGGTCTTCCCGGACGTGCCCGTCAACGGCGACATCGCCGGCAACGGGACGCTGCTCTCGATCGACCACGCGCGCGAGGTCCTCGGGTACGACCCGAAGCACAGCTGGCGCTGACCCGTTCTCAGGAGTTCCTCGGCGCGTCACTCGCTCGTGAGCCCGGCGCTCCGGGGGACTCCTGAGAAAGGGACTTCAGAGGGCGCCGTTGAGCTTCGCGAGGAGTTCGGCGAGCCTTCGCACCTCGGCCTCGTCCCAGGACGAGAGCTGCTGGTAGAGCATCGCCTGGTCGTTGGCCCGTGTCGACTCCATCCGGCGCTCGCCCTCGGCGGTCGCGACGACGAGGCTCGCGCGGCCGTCCTCGGGGTCCGGTGTCCTCGTCACGAGGCCGAGCGTCTCCAGCTGGTGGATGAGGCGGCTCACCGCGCTCTTGTCCGTCGCGAGCATCTCGGCCAGGGCACCGGCGCGGATCGCTCCGGAGCGCGAGACCATGCTGAGCAGCTTGTAGCCGGCCGGCTGGAGTCCGGGGGAGATCCGCTCGGCGCGGTCGCGGATGCCGTTGCGGATGCGGTTGATGAGCAGCGCGAACTGCTCCTCCACGGCACCGATCGCGAGGTCGTGCGCGGTACCGGCCGCTGCGTCGTCGGCAGCGGCCGGCCCGGCCTGGGCGTCGTGATCGATGGACATCGTTCGCATTGTACGGACTAGCGGCCGTGGCGGGGGCTGTGTGCCTCGGCCTCCGAGCCGCTGTCGGCGTCGGCGGTCTCGTCCCGTCCTCGCTCGAGTCGGGTGTCCGCCTCGCCACCGATCATGGCCTCGGCCACGTCCAGCGCACCGGTCGCGAACGACTGGGTCGACGTGGACGCGGTGGCCGTCGTGACGGAACCGGTGGCCGCGCCGACGAGGGCCGGCTCTCCGGTGCCCTGCTCCGCCATGCGCTGCACGGCGTTCTTCGAACCGAGCTTCTTGTTCGGCAGGAAGATCACGGCGATGATCGTCAGGATCGCGAGTGGTGCGGCGACGAGGAAGATGTCGGCGACCGCGTCACCGTAGACGGATTCGATGATGGTCCGCACCGACTCGGGCAGCGTGCTCACCTTCGGGATCGTGCCGCTCGAGAGCGTCTCGGCGATCTTGGCGCCGGGAGCACCGAGGGCGACGATTGCCGCCTGCAGGTCGTCCTGTCGGTCGGAGAGCATGTCGGTGACCTTCGTCGCGAGCACCGAGCCCATGACCGAGACGCCGATCGTGCCGCCGAGGCTGCGGAAGAACGCGACACCCGCGCTCGCCGTGCCCAGCTGCTGCGGCAGGACGTCGTTCTGGACCACGAGCACGAGGTTCTGCATGACCATGCCGACACCGGCGCCGAGGATGAACATGTACACGGAGACGAGCAGGTAGTTCGAGTCGTAGTGGATCGTGCTCATGAGGAACAGGCCGACGGTGAGGAGGATCGAACCCACGATGAGGTACGGCTTCCAGTGCCCGAAGCGGGAGATGAACTGCCCGACCACGATGGAGGCGATCAGGAGGCCGCCGATCATCGGGAGCGTCAGTAGACCCGACTCGGTCGGCGTCGCTCCACGCGCCAGCTGCATGTACTGGCTGAGGAACACCGAGGTGCCGAACATCGCCACACCCACCGAGATGCTCGCGACGACCGCGAGGGTGAAGGTGCGGTTCTTGAACAGCGACATCGGGATGATCGGCTCGTCGACCTTGATCTCGACGATGACCGCTGCGGCGAGCAGGAGGACGGAGATGCCCACCATGACGAGCGTCGTGAAGCTCGCCCACTCGAACTGCGTCCCGGCCAGGGTGACCCAGATGAGCAGCAGCGAGACGCCGCCGGCGATCAGGGCTGCGCCCAAGTAGTCGATCTTGACCTTGCCGACGTTCCGCTTCGGGAGGTGGAGCGTGCGCTGCAGGAGGAAGATCGCTGCGATCGCGAAGGGGACGCCGACGAAGAAGTTCCAGCGCCAGCCGAGCGAGTCGGTGAGGAGTCCGCCGAAGAGCGGGCCGCCGACCGTGCCGACCGCCATGACCGCACCGAAGAGGCCCATGTACCGGCCACGCTCACGCGGGCTGATGATGTCGGCCATGATGATCTGGCTGAGTGCCGTGAGACCACCGGCGCCGAGGCCCTGTAGGACGCGGAAGCCGATGAGCGTGCCGGTGTCCTGGGAGAAGCCCGCGAGCGCCGAGCCGAGGACGAAGATCCCGAGCGCCAGCTGGATGAGCAGCTTGCGGTTGAAGAGGTCGGCGAACTTGCCCCAGATGGGCGTCGAGACGGTGGTGGCGAGCAACGTGGCCGTGACGACCCAGGTGAACGCCGTCTGGTCGCCGTTCAGGTCGGAAATGATCCGGGGGAGGGAGGTCGAGACGACGGTTCCGGCGAGGATCGACACGAACATGCCGAGGAGGAGGCCGGAGAGGGCCTCGAGCACCTGGCGATGCGTCATGCCGTTGTCCGCGCGAGCGGGCGTGGCGGGTGTTGAGGTGGTGTGTGACATGGGCTCCGCGATCGTGATGACGTCAGCTAGTTGATATGCGTCAACTATATGAGAAGTAGTTGATCAGTGTCAACCAATCACGACGACGGGGTATTCCCGTGGCCCTTCGACAGGGTATAGGTGGCTCGGGGAGCGGATGTGAGCCGCTCCCCGAGCCTGCCGAGTGGCCGATCAGCGCCGAGTCGTGACGTCCTTGAGCTTCCCGTTCGCGATGTGGAGACGACGCTCGGCGCGCTTGGCGACCGCGGTGTCGTGCGTCACCACGATGACCGTGAGCCCGCGGTCGCGCCACAGGCCCTCGAGGAGGTCCATGATCTCGTCGCGGGTCTCCTCGTCGAGGTTGCCGGTCGGTTCGTCGGCGAGCAGCACCTCGGGCTCCTTGACGAGCGCACGGGCGATCGCCACCCGCTGCTGCTGCCCGCCGGACAACTCGGCGGGGAGGTGCGAACCCCGCTCCGCGAGTCCGACGGACGCGAGCGCCGCCCGAGCCCTGGTCTCGCGTTCGGCCCGAGGGGTCCCGATCGGGACCAGGGCCATCTCGACGTTCTCCTGTGCCGTCAGCGTCGGGATGAGGTTGAACCCCTGGAACACGAAGCCGATCTCCGTGGCGCGGATCCTGCCGAGCTTCGTCTCGCTGAGCGTCGAGAGGTCGTCACCGGCGAGGGAGATGCTGCCGGCGGTCGGTCGGTCCAGCGCGCCGAGCATCTGGAGGAGCGTCGACTTGCCGCCGCCGGTCGGACCTTGGATGGCGACGAGCTGTCCGTCGGGGATGTCGAGGTCGACGCCGTCGAGCGCCGTGACGGAGCGCTTCGCCTGGCGGTACTGCTTGGTGAGGCCGGTGATCGTGTACATGGGGTCCTTCGTTCTGCTGGTCGGAGTGAGAAGTGAAACCGCCGGGTGGTCGCGGGGGAGACGACCACCCGGCGGCGTCTGGTGCGTCGCCTAGGCGACGGAGCGGAGCGCCTCGGCCGGACGCAGCCGTGAGGCGCGCCACCCGCCGATGGCACCCGCGAGCAGCCCGCCGAGGATGGCGATCCCGACGGCGATGACGATGATCCACGCGGTCACGGGGGCCTGGAGGACGATGTCGGTGGTGGTCGCGGCCGCAGCGCCCGGGGCACCGCCGAACCCACCGGCCGCTCCCGCCGCCGCATCCGACGGCATGCCCGCGGCACCGCCGGGGCCGCCGAGTCCGCCGCCGGCCGAGGTCGTCGCCGCCGCGCTGAGCGTCGGAGCGACGAGGTTCACGACGAGGATGCCGACGAGGCCGACCGCGACACCGACGGCGCCGCCGATGAGCGACTGCACGACGGACTCACCGGCGACCTGGCCGACGATGCGCCGGTCACTCCAGCCGATCGCCTTGAGCGTGCCGAACTCGCGAGTGCGGCGCGTGACGCCGGAGATCGTGAACAGGATCGCGATGAGGAACGCGGCGGCGAGCACGATGAGCGACAGCCAGGTGCCGAGGTTGGACACGAGCGTCGACGCCGAGGCGAGCGAGCCGGACACGGTGGACGCGAGGTCCTCCTGGGTGCTCACGGTCGCGTCGGGCAGTGCCGCCTCGATGTCCGTCTGCACCTGCGTGATGTCGGTCGACGAGGCGGCCTGCACGTACACGTCGCTGACCTGGCCGTCGAGTCCGGCGAGCGTCTGCGCGACGTCGAGGGGGATGTAGACGTTCGAGGCGGTCGTGGCGTCGGCTCCGGAGGCGGTCACCGTGCCGACCACGCTGAACGTGGTGCCCGCGATGTCGATCGTGTCGCCGGTGGCGATCCCCGCCTCGGTCGCGTAGGAGGCGTCGAGGACGGCGACGTCCGTGCCCGTGTCGTCGACTGCGAGCGAGCGACCGTCGCTGAGGGTGACGGCCGAGAGCGGACCGACGGCGTCGCCCGAGGGGTCGAGACCGAGGACCGTGAAGGAGTCGACGCCGAAGGAACTCCCGCCTGCGCCGTCCGGACCGCCCTGCGGCGGGGTCGCACCGGACGCGTCACCGCCGGGCACGCCTGCCGACCCGTCGGATCCCTGCGCCTGCGAGAAGTCGGGCAGCTCGCCCGTGAAGGTCGTGTTCGTGAGCGACAGGGTGGCTGCGGCGGCCTCGACGTTGGCGACGTCGGTGATCGTCCCGAGCGCCGTCGCGTCGAAGGTCGACGTGCCTCGAGCCGCCTCGAGTCGCGACTGGTTGACGGTCGTCGTGCCGTCGCTCGTCGACCCGTCGCCCGAGCCGAAGTCGAAGTTCTGGCCGGGGCCGCCGCCCTCCGTCGGCGCCTCGGCGGCCTGACTGACGGTGATGTCCGTTCCGACCCCGTAGACGGATTCCAGCACCGACGCCTGCGCCGTCTTCACACCGGCTGCGACCGAGTTGACGATGATCACGAGGGCGATGGCGAGCGCCATCCCGATGGCGATGATGATCGTCTGTTTCCGACGACCGACGAGTTCCCGCCGGAGATACGTTCCGAACATGTCTGTGTTTCCTTCTGCTCTGGTGCACGTGCCGGCGTCCCCGTTGCGCGACGCCGACGATCCGCACGTCGCGGATGACTTGGACCGGACGCTACGGAGGCCCGCTTGGCCTGCGCCTCGGCGAGGCTATGAATCGGCCCAGGTCGATGTGGGCGCCTCGCCGGCTCGGGGAGGGCACAGCATCCGTCTGGTCGGTTCATAGACAGCTCATAGGGCGGAGGCGAATACTGAACGCGTGAACATCCCGACCCAGGCGCCCGGTGCCGCGCGAAGCGCACTCAAACGGGCCGACGGCACCGCCGTCCGTGTGCTCGTCGTCGACGACGAGGCGACGCTCACGGACCTCCTGCAGATGGCCCTGCGCTACGAAGGCTGGGAGATCCGGACCGCCGCCGACGGCCGCGAGGCCCTCACGACCGCCCGCGACTTCCGCCCGGACGCCATCGTGCTCGACATCATGCTGCCCGACCTGGACGGCCTGCAGGTGCTGAACCGCCTGCGGACCTCGGGGAGCGACGTCCCCGTCCTGTTCCTCACCGCCAAGGACTCGCTCGACGACCGCATCGCGGGCCTCACCGCCGGCGGCGACGACTACGTGACCAAGCCCTTCAGCCTCGAGGAGGTCGTCGCCCGGCTGCGCGGGCTCATCCGCCGCTCGACCCTGCTGGCCGCCGACGAGTCCGGCCCGGACATCGTGGTCGGCGACCTCGTGCTGAACGAGGACAGCCACGAGGTGACGCGCGACGGCGAGCCCATCGAACTCACCGCGACCGAGTTCGAGTTGCTGCGGTTCCTCATGCGGAACCCGCGCCGGGTACTGAGCAAGGCCCAGATCCTCGACCGGGTGTGGAGCTACGACTTCGGCGGTCGTGCGAGCGTCGTCGAGATCTACATCTCCTACCTGCGGAAGAAGATCGACGCCGGGCGCGAGCCCATGATCCACACCGTGCGCGGCGCCGGCTACATGTTGAAGATCCCGACGGTCGGTTCGTGACCACGAGCGCCCCCGTCACCGACCCGGCAGCGACGACCACCGACTCCACCCACCCCAAGCGCGCTCCGTGGACGCTCCGTCGACGCCTCATGGTCGTCGTCGTCGGGCTCCTCGCCCTCGGCAGCGCCGTCGTCGGTGTCGCGAGCGCGGTAGCGGTGAGCGGCCTCCTCACCGAGGGCGTCGACAACCAGCTCACGAAGGCCGCCGAGCGGATCGTCGACTACGGTCGCAACGGCCAGCTCCCCGCACCGGAATCCCTGCCGGACTCCGGCATCCCCGACGGCTACGGCGGTGGTTCGGGCACGCGCGAGCCGCCCGCCTTCATCGGCGCTCCGGGCCTCGGGCCCGGCGCACTCGGGGCGATCGTCGTCGACGGCACCATCGTCAGCGCCGGATACCTCAACGCCGACGGCAGCACGGTCCCGTGCACCGAGAGTCAGGACGCCATGATCCTCACGGTGTCGGCCGGTGACCGACCGTCGACCATCAACCTCGGGGAGCATCTCGGCGACTACCGCGTCGTCGCGGTCACCGACGCGAGCGGCGCGACGAGGATCATCGGGCTGCCGCTCGCCGAGGTCGCGTCGACGGTCATGCAGCTCGTCACCCTCATCGCGATCATGAGCGTCGTGGTCCTGCTGCTCGCCGGGCTGGCCGCGTTCGCGATCGTGCGGTACTCGCTCCGCCCGCTCGACCGGGTCGTCGCGACGGCCGCGGTCGTCGCCGAACTGCCCCTCGACCGCGGTGAGGTGGCGCTCGCCGTCCGGGTACCGGAGTCGGACACCGACCCGCGCACCGAGGTCGGACGCGTCGGATCGGCGATCAACCGCATGCTCGGGCACGTCTCGTCCGCGCTGAACGCCCGGCAGGCGAGCGAGAACAAGGTGCGCCGGTTCGTCTCGGACGCGAGCCACGAGCTCCGGACCCCGCTGGCGTCCATCGCCGGATACTCGGAACTCGCCGCCCGGAAGTCGGACGCGCTGCCGGAGGACGTCACCCACTCCCTCGGCCGGATCCGCTCCGAGGCCGGTCGCATGACCACGATCGTCGAGGACCTGCTGCTGCTGGCGCGGTTGGACGAGGGACGCGAACTCGCCAAGCGCCCCGTCGACCTCACCGAACTCGTCATCCACACCGTCGGCGACGCCCATGTCGCCGGGCCGGACCACGTGTTCGAACTGGACTTCCCCGAGGAGCCCGTCCTCGTCACGGGTGATGCGTCCCGACTGCAACAGGTGATCGTCAACCTACTCGCCAACGCGCGGACCCACACGCCCGCCGGGACGACCGTGCGGACGGGGCTGGCGGTCGAGAGCGGTCCTGCGGGCGAGATCGCCGTGCTGACCGTGTCGGACGACGGCCCCGGCATCGACCCTGCGCTGCAGCCCAACCTCTTCGAGCGCTTCGTCCGCGGTGACGACTCCCGCTCCCGGGCCACCGGGAGCACCGGCCTCGGGCTCGCGATCGTGCACGCCGTCGTGGCTGCGCACCACGGCACGGTCAGGTGCGAGAGCACACCAGGACGGACGGTGTTCCGCGTGGAGCTACCGGCCGTCGCCACCCCGGACGTCCTCGTCCCGACGGCGGAGTGATCCGTGCGGCCGGGTAGCGTGGTCCCCATGTGGGTCAAGGTGTGCGGTCTGTCCGAGGCGTCCGACGTCGCTGCGGCGGTGGACGCCGGAGTCGACGCGATCGGATTCGTCTTCGCGCCGGGGTCGCCCCGGACCATCGAGCCCGAACGCGTCGCCTCGCTGCTCGCCGACGTCCCCGAGTCGGTGCTGACGGTCGGCGTCTTCCGGCGCCAGTCGGTCGAGGAGGTCTCGCGGATCGCCGGTGCTGCCGGGGTGCAGGCCGTCCAGCTCCACGGTGACGAACCACCCGAGGCGTTCCAGGAGCTGCAGGCGATGGGATGGCGGACGCTCCGGGCGACCTCGGCGGTGCACTACGCCTCCGAGAACGCCGCCGAGCGCGCCGCCTACGCCGAGGAGCTGTTGCTCCTCGATGCACCTGACCCGGGAGCCGGGAAGACCTTCGACACGATCGCTCTGGTGGCGAACCCACCCACCCGCACGTGGATCCTCGCCGGCGGTCTCACGCCGGAGAACGTCCAGGGCCTCATCGCGGAACTCCGGCCCTGGGGGGTCGACGTGTCCAGCGGGGTCGAGTCCTCGCGCGGGGTGAAGTCGCCGGAGCTCATCCGCTCGTTCGTGCACGCCGCCCGCACCGCCCGGGCCGTCTGAGCGTCTGCGGGACACCCGCTGGTCCGGGGTGCGACCCGCGCGCTACATTCGTCGGATGAGGCGGTCGGTCGACCGCGATGACGACAAGGAGCGCCACCACCGTGATCGACACCATCCTGCTCGCCGCTGACGACAACGGTCGTGCCGCCATCGAGTTCATGAACGCCCCCGCCAACGTCTTCGGCGGCATCATCGGCTACGCGCTGTTCGTCGCATCCGTCTGGGGGATGTTCGAGAAGTCTGGCCGCTCCGGCTGGACCGCGATCATCCCGATCTACAACTGGTACGTCGTCGTGAAGCTCGCCGGCTTCACGGGTGCGGCGACCATCCTCTACTTCATCCCGCTCGTGAACATCGTGTTCGGGTGGATCGTCGGATGGCACATCGGCAAGCAGTTCGACAAGAGCACGGTGTTCCGGATCTTCGGACTCGTCCTGTTCCAGCTGATCGGGTTCTTCATCCTCAGCTACGGTTCGGACCGCTACCTGGGCAAGCAGGCCGACCGCGCCTAGCCGGCGGTCACCTGGGCCGGACGCTCACCGGGACGGCCAGGCCCACGGCGGCGTCGACAGCAGGCCCTGATCCTCGACGGTCGTCTCGCCGAGTCGCTTCACCAGCCGGTGTTCGTGCACCTCGCCGGCCTCGAGCATGGCCTCGATGAGTGGGCGGGCGTGGGAGACGACCACGAGCTGTGTGTCGGCGCTCGCCGCGGTGATGAGCCGAGCGAGCTGGGGGAGGAGGTCGCCGTGCAGGCTCGTCTCGGGCTCGTTCAACACCATGAGCTCGGGCGGGCGCGGAGTGAGGAGCGCCGCGACGAGCAGCAGGTAGCGGAGCGTGCCGTCGGACAGCTCGCCGGCCGAGAGCGGACGGAGCATCCCGGGCTGTTCGAGCTCCAGCCGGAACACCCCGTCGTCGGCGCGCACGCGCAGCACGCTGCCGGGGAAGGCGTCGTCGACGGCTGCGTCGAGGCGATCCCGTCCGCCGGACTCGATGATCGTCTGCACCGCGGCGGCGAGGTCCGCGCCGTCGTGTCCGAGCACAGGCGTCCTCGTCCCGACCTGCGGCGCACGTGCCGGGGCGTCGCGGTCGGTCCGGAACTGGTCGTAGAACCGCCAGCCGCGCACCTGGCCGCGCACGCGGAGGACCTCGGGCGTCGCGTCGGCGTCCGAGAACTCGGTGAGGATGCTCTCCGAGGTGCCGAGCGTTCGACCGATCGGACGCCACGACCCGTCGCGGACCCGGACCGCCGGACCGTGCCGGTCGACGAGCAGGCTGCTCGGTTTGGCCAGTGCACCGGCGAAGATCTGCTCCCGCTTGATCTCGGGGTCGCGACCGAACAGCGTCGTGGACGGCTGCGGGATCCCGAGGTCGATGAGATACCCCAGCGTGTCCGTCGCGAACCCGAGTCGCAGGCTGATCGGACCCGAACGGCGCGTGCCCTGGACCGGGACGGAGCCGTCGACCATGGCGCGACTCACGTGCTCGGGGCCGGCCCATAGTGTCGAGGAGAGCCCGCCGTCGCGGGCGAGGGATCCGACGACATCGCCGTCGCCCGCACTCGCGAGGAGTCGGAGTGCCCGGTAGAGGTTGGACTTGCCGGTGCCGTTCGCTCCGGTCACGACGTCGAGGCCGTGCAGCGGCAGCACGGTGTCTCGGATGGACCGGTAGCCGGAGATGGCGAGCGTCTGGATCATGGCTCCATGGTGCCGGTCGCCTCGGACATCCGGACGGGCGGTCGTGAGCGCCCGGTGCACGCCTGTCGGAACGGGGCCGGGGGTGTGTTATGGTTGTCGAAACCAAAGACCGCCGGTCACTGTCGCGTGCAAACGAGACAGTCGAAGGTTCTCATGACGAGACGTCCAGCGCAGGTGTATGAAGATCTGATCGAGGCTCGCCTCTCCCCAGCTCCGTGCGCTTGCGCCGGAGCTTTTTTCATGCCCGAACCCTTCGCCGGCCCGGCGGTTGGAGTGTGCGGCCTCCGCTGCATGCATTCAAGATTCGAAAAGGAGTGGCCATGGCGAACAAGGAAGCCTCGGTTGCCGAACTCACGGAGAAGTTCCAGAGCTCGACTGCCGTTCTGCTGACCGAGTACCGCGGCCTCACTGTTGCTCAGCTCAAGAACCTGCGCAAGAGCATCAGTGCGGACGCAACCTACGCCGTGGTGAAGAACACGCTGACCAAGATCGCGGCGAACAACGCCGGCATCTCGTCGTTCGACGACGAGCTCGCCGGTCCGTCCGCGATCGCATTCGTGCACGGTGACCCGGTCACCGTCGCGAAGGCTCTTCGTGACTTCGCCAAGGCAAACCCTCTCCTCGTGGTCAAGGGCGGTTACTTCGACGGTAACCCGCTGACCGCTGAAGAAGTCGGCAAGCTCGCCGACCTCGAGTCCCGTGAAGTGCTGCTGGCAAAGCTTGCCGGCGCCGTCAAGGCCTCGCTGTTCGGAGCTGCCTACCTCTTCAACGCACCGCTCTCGAAGGCCGTTCGCACGGTCGAGGCGCTGCGCGAGAAGCAGGAGTCCGCGGCCGAGTAATTCGGTTCCGCGAACAATCAACCCCGTACCTGTCCGCCGCGTGATGCGGTTGCAGGGCATGAAACAAGGAGAACAATCATGGCAAAGCTGTCAAACGAAGAACTGATCAACGCGTTCAAGGAGCTCACGCTCATCGAGCTCAGCGAGTTCGTCAAGCTGTTCGAGGAGACCTTCGAGGTCACCGCTGCTGCTCCCGTCGCCGTCGCCGGCCCGGCTGCTGCTGGCGCTGCTGTCGAAGAGGTCGAAGAGAAGACCGACTTCGACGTCATCCTCGAGGCTGCTGGCGACAAGAAGATCCAGGTCATCAAGACGGTCCGCGAGCTCACCTCGCTCGGCCTCGGCGAGGCCAAGGCTCTCGTCGACGGCGCTCCGGCTGCCGTCCTCGAAGGTGCCAACAAGGAAGCCGCTGACAAGGCGAAGGAAGCCCTCGAGGCTGCCGGCGCCACCGTCACGCTCAAGTAGTCGGTCCCCTGCGGGGGACAACCACTGGGCTGGCGACCGACTCCGGTCGGTCGCCGCTGACGATCGCGGATCTTCTTGAGACGAGTGCTGCACGCACTCGGCAGAGACATCCGTGATCGGAGGGCATCGCCCCCGATTCGTTCGGGAGCGGTGCCCTCCGTCAGTTAATCGGAGGGCCTGCGATTCGTCGCTTCACTCCACACGGACGCGGATGCTCTGCACCCGTCGACGACGTTCGTCGACGGTTCACGCAGGTATCCGCGTCGTCGTCCCGCTCCGTGTGAGCGCGGGCCGTCGGTGCGGTGCCCGAATCGGGAGAACCCACCACCATGAACACCCACGCACGCTGGCGTGCAACCATCACCTGGATCCGAGCCCAGCTCGCATCCGCCTTCACCGAGTCGGAACGGGCGAGCGACGCCCATCCGCCCGATCCGCGGGTCAGCCAGTCCTTCACCACCTGGATGCGCTGACCGGTTCACAATTCAGGTCCGCCTGGGCGAGTCCCGCCCTGCGGGAGGCTCCCGGTGCCGACGCGCCGGGAGCCTCCTGAATGGTGATCACCGGACTGAGGGTGCAAGTGCATAGCTTAGCTATGTATACTGGATGGATCATGACCGAGAACCGTACGCATTCACCCCTGCACACCATCCTCGGCGACCTCATCACGGCATCGCACCGGCTCACCCGCCTTGCCGCCCAGGCCACCGGATCCTCCGAATCGCCCGCCGTCTGGCGCACGCTCTCCGTGCTCACCACGGTCGGCCCCGTCCGGGTCGGCGAACTGGCCCGCCAGAGCCGGGTGTCCCAACCCACGATGACGAAGCTCGTGCAGAGCCTCGACGAGCGCGACTGGATCAAACGGATCGCCGACGTCGACGACCACCGCGCGTGGCTCATCGCCATCGCCCCCAAGGGGACGGCCGCCCTCCTCGCCTGGCTGGACGAGCTCACCAACGCCCTGGAGCCGGCCTTCACCGACCTCGAGGACGACGACCTCGCTGCGATCGCCAGGACGGTCGAGATCATCCAGGCCCGCGTGGCCGTCGAGGTCGCCTCGGAGCTGACGGCATGAGCGCCGACACCAGCGCACGCACGTCCTCCGTGCCCACGCCCACGGCGTCGAGCCACGGCCACGGCGCCGGCCACAGTGCAGACCTCGGCGGCATCCTGCACCAGCCGAAGGCCGTCTGGGCGGTCGCCTTCGCGAGCGTCATCGCCTTCATGGGCATCGGCCTCGTCGACCCGATCCTCCCCGCGATCGCCGAAGACCTCCAGGCGACGCCGACCCAGGCCGAGATGCTCTTCACGAGCTACCTGCTCGTCACCGGCGTGGCCATGCTCTTCACGAGCTGGCTGTCGAGCCGGATCGGTGCCAAACGCACGCTCCTCATCGGACTCGCACTCGTCGTCCTGTTCGCCCTCCTCGCGGGCCTGTCCGACTCCGTCGGAGCCGTCATCGGCTTCCGGGCCGGCTGGGGCCTCGGCAACGCGCTCTTCATCTCGACGGCACTCGCCACCATCGTCGG
Organism: Plantibacter sp. CFBP 8798; assembly: GCF_014841195.1. Classification (NCBI taxonomy): domain Bacteria; kingdom Bacillati; phylum Actinomycetota; class Actinomycetes; order Micrococcales; family Microbacteriaceae; genus Plantibacter; species Plantibacter sp. CFBP 8798. The sequence goes on along the minus strand of NZ_JACYTS010000003.1, from coordinate 572,053 downwards.
TGCTGCAGCGGGCGGCCGCGCCAACGCGATCATCCTGTACGAAGCGGCACTCGGGCTCGGCATCGCGATCGGTCCACTCCTCGGTGGTCTCCTCGGCGGCATCGGCTGGAAGTGGCCGTTCTTCGGCACCGCGACGCTCATGGCCGTCGGGTTCATCGCGATCGTCACCCTGCTGAAGACCGAGGGGCCGAAGCCTGAGCCGCTCAAGCTGTCCGCGCCGTTCAAGGCGCTGGCGATCCCGTCGCTCGGCATCCTCGCGGCAGCCGCCCTGTTCTACAACATCGGCTTCTTCACCCTGCTCGCCTACTCGCCGTTCCCGCTCGGCCTCGATGCGATGGGTCTCGGGTTCACCTTCTTCGGCTGGGGGGTCGCGCTGGCGGTCACGAGCGTGTTCGTCGCACCGTTGCTCACGGCTCGGATGCGTCGCACCTCCGTGATCAAGCTGGTCCTGCCGTTGCTGGCACTGGACCTCGTCGCGGCCGGACTCCTCGTCCAGTCCACCACCGGCCTCATCGTCTGCATCGTCGTCGGCGGGCTGCTGCTCGGCGTCATGAACACGGTGCTGACCGAGTCGGTCATGGAGGCGACGGACCTGCCGAGCAACGTCGCATCCTCGGCGTACTCGTCCGTACGGTTCCTCGGTGGGGCCATCGCGCCGCCGGCCGCCGCGGAGATCGCGAAGCTCATCTCGCCTGCCGCGCCCTACTACGTGGCCGCGGGCTCGCTCATCGTCGCGGTCCTCATCGTGGTCCTCGGACGCAAGCACCTCGCCCGGGTCGACGGCCCGGTGGAGAGCGAGCTCGACGAGGCCATCGCGATCACCGCAGCCGACGCGAGCTGATCCGACCGGTCACCGCGCCCCACTGACGCGAGCGCTCCCCTCCGGGGGCCTGCGCTCACGTCAGTGGGGCGCGCTCGCGTCAGCGCGCCGCGCTGGGAGTGCAGCCGGGGGTGTCTACTCGGCGGACTCGGGGCGCGTCGTGGTCTGTCGGATCACCAGACGGGTCGGCCAGCGCACCTCGGAGACGGTGCTGCCCGGCTCCCCGGAGTCCGGGGCCTGCGCGCGTTGCTCGTCCTCCAGGTCTTGGAGGAGGATCTCGACGGCATGCCGCCCCTGCGCGCGGGGCTCCTGCTCGAAGGTGGTGAGCGCGAACATCTCCGCGTAGGAGTGCCCGTCGATCCCGATGACCGACAGCTCCGCGGGAACAGTGATCCCGAGGCGTCGTGCGGCGATGATGATGCCGATCGCCACCTCGTCCGTCGAGGCGAACACCGCCGTCGGGCGGATCCTCGCGTCCCGCAGCAACTGAGCCGCGGCCTCGTACCCGCCCGGAAGCGAGTGGACGGCGGGCAGGACGTGCACGGCCGAAGTGAGCCCTGCGTCCTCCATCGCTGCGAGGTAGCCGGCCAGGCGCCTGCCGTGCACGGTGTCCGTCTGCAGTTCGGCGTCGTGACCGGTGATGTGGGCGATGCGCGTGTGCCCGAGTGTCATGAGGTGTTCCGTCGCCTCGCGCCCGAGTGCCTGGTCGTCGATGTTGATGGAGTGGGCCCCGCGGATGTTGCCGCCGATCGACACCAGTGGACGGGGGTTGGCGAGCAGGCGCGCGATCTCGTCCTGCGAGGCCTCGATCCCGATCGAGATCATGCCGTCGAAGCGCTTGTTCGTGAGGTAGGCGTCGAAGATCCGATCGCGTTCCGGGGAGTCGGGCGGCAGATGGTGGAGCGTCAGGTCGTAGCCCCGCGCACGGAGGGCTCCCTCGGCGCCTTCCAGGACCTCGCCGAAGTACCAGCGGTTGAGGAACGAGGTGAGGACGCCGATGGCCAGCGTGCGTCCGGTGGACAGACTCGCGGCGATGGGCGAGGCGACGTACCCGATCGTGGCCGCGGCCTGCACGACCCGTTCCCGGGTCTCGGCCGACACGTATCCGCGCCCGGTGAGCGCTCGCGAGGCCGTCGCTTTCGAGACGCCGGCGAGGGCCGCGACATCACTGATGGCACCACTCATGCCGACTCCCTCCGTTGGGTAGCACCACCATAGCGAATCTGGAACAGACCTGGAACTGCCGACTGGAACTGATCCATAACATCTGGAACACGAATGGTCCCCCCGGCCGCATGATTTCGGTGGGAGCGCTCTCACTGTCTATTTCGTTATGTTCTCGTGCTTGCATCCTGTCGCCGGGTGAAGTACTTTGACGCATGGAAACGGTTCCGCATCCGGACCGATTCCGCACCAGTGCATCATCGGAACGGCTCGACCCTGGAGACGTTCGAACCTGCAGCACTCAATGAGGAGGACACAGATGAGTTTCATTCGGACCCGCCGGACGGCCCTGCCGCTGGCCGTCCTGGCCGTCGCGGGCGTCGCGCTCACCGCTTGTTCAGGCGGATCGGGCAGCAGCGGCGGTGGCGACGACGACAAGACCGTCACCATCTACGGGACGATCGCCGACACCGAGGCGAAGCTGCTCGAGGAGAGCTGGGCCGACTTCGAGAAGGACAGCGGCATCACGATCAAGTACGAGTCCTCCAAGGAGTTCGAGTCGCAGATCGGTATCCGCGCCCAGGGCGGTAACCCGCCCGACCTCGCGATCTTCCCGCAGCCCGGCCTCCTGGCCGACCTCGCCACGCGCGACTACCTGAAGCCCGCGCCCGACAGCGTCAAGGCGAACATCGAGAAGTACTGGTCGACGGACTGGGCCGCCTACGGCACCGTCAACGACACCGTCTACGGCGCGCCGCTCATGGCGAGCGTCAAGGGCCTCGTCTGGTACCAGCCGGCCAAGTTCAAGGAGTGGGGCGTCGAGGTCCCGAAGACCTGGGACGAGCTGCTCACGCTGACCAAGACCATCCAGGAGAAGACGGGTTCCGCACCCTGGTGCGCCGGCTTCGGCTCCGGCGACGCCTCGGGCTGGCCCGGCACCGACTGGATCGAAGACCTCGTCCTGCGCCAGCAGGGTCCGGACGTCTACGACGACTGGGTGGCCAACAAGGTCAAGTTCACCGACCCGAAGATCAAGGAAGCGTTCGACTCGGTCGGCGAGATCCTCAAGAACCCGGAGTACGTGAACGCGAGCTTCGGCGACGTGTCCTCGATCAACTCGACCGAGTTCGGTGACGTCGCTCCGGCGCTCGCCTCCGGCGCCTGCGCACTGCACCACCAGGCATCGTTCTTCTCCGGCTTCCTCGAGGACGCCGGCGCGACCGTCGCTCCCGACGGTGACGTGTGGGCCTTCGTGACCCCCGGCATCAAGGAGGGCGAGACCGCTGTCACCGGTGGTGGCGAGATCGTCGGCGCCTTCAGCGACGACGAGAGCACCGTCAAGGTCCAGGAGTACCTCTCGAGCCCTGAGTGGGCGAACAAGCGGGTCAAGCTCGGCGGCGTCATCTCGGCCAACAACGGCCTCGACCCGGCGAACGCCTCGACCCCGATCCTCAGCCAGGCGATCGAGATCCTGCAGGACGAGAAGACCACGTTCCGCTTCGACGCCTCCGACCTGATGCCCGGTGCCGTCGGTGCCGGAACCTTCTGGAAGGGCCTCGTGAACTGGATCAACGGCGACGAGACCGACCAGGTCCTCAAGGACATCGAAGCCGGCTGGCCCTCCAGCGAGTAATCGATATCCGGAACTGCTGCTCATGAGCGGAAGCGCCGGAGGGTGATCACCCTCCGGCGCTTCCGCCTCGGCAGTGGAACCCCCTAGGGTTCACTCAGGGTCCAACGCCGTACTCGAAAGGCCAGCTATGTCAGGTTTCCTCAACTGGTTGGGCGGACTGCCACCGCTCGCCCAGATCCCGATCGTCGTCATCGCCTTCGGCGCGGTGGTGGCCCTCCTCCTCTTCTTCGTGGACATCGCGCCACGCAAGGGCACCCTCTACACGGTCATCCGTCTGGCGTTCTGCGTCCTGGTGCCCGTCATCGTCGTCCTCTTCTTCGGCTCGTTCCTGTGGGCCGCGGCTGTCGCAGCCGTCCTGGGTGGCGTGCTCTTCCTCCTCGACTACCGGTCCAAGAAGGGCGTCGGGTACCTCGTCCAGCTCGTCGGCTTCCTCGCACCGGCCTTCCTGCTGCTGCTGATCGGCCTGATCCTGCCGTCGATCAACACGACGATCGCCGCGTTCATGTCGGCGTCCGGCAAGAACTTCGTCGGGCTGAACAACTTCATCTGGCTGTTCACGCAGCCGAGCGCGATCCGCACCGTGATCAACACGATCATCTGGGTGCTCCTCGTCCCGGCGCTGTCGACGGCCTTCGGCCTCGCCTATGCGGTGTTCATCGACAAGTCCCGCGGCGAGAAGTACTTCAAGATCCTCGTCTTCATGCCGATGGCGATCTCTTTCGTCGGCGCATCCATCATCTGGCGCTTCATCTACGCCTACCGTGAGGCCGGCGCGACCCAGATCGGTCTGCTCAACCAGATCGTCGTGTGGTTCGGCGGCACCCCGGTGCAGTGGTTGCAGAACGAGCCGTGGAACACGCTGTTCCTCATCGTCGTGCTCATCTGGGTGCAGACCGGGTTCGCGATGGTCGTCCTGTCCGCCGCGATCAAGGGTGTCCCCACCGAGCAGATCGAGGCCGCCGAGCTCGACGGCACGAACGGCTGGCAGCGCTTCACCAACGTCATCGTCCCCGGCATCCGCTCCTCGCTGGTCGTCGTCGTCACGACGATCTCGATCGCGTCGCTGAAGGTCTTCGACATCGTCCGCACCATGACCGCCGGCAACAACGGCACCTCGGTCATCGCGAACGAGATGTACACCCAGTTCAAGAACTTCGAGAACGGCCGGAGTGCGGCGTTCGCCGTGATCCTGTTCATCCTCGTGCTGCCGATCGTCATCTACAACGCACGGCAGATCAAGAAGCAGAGGGAGATCCGATGAGTGCTGTGCAGCCGATCGAACTACCGATCGACGAGTCCACGAAGGACCAGCTCGCGAAGGGTGAACGCGGCATCGAGGCTGCGAGCCGACGGACGAAGAAGCGGCTCACGAGCCGAGGCGCGACCATCGCGGCCGTCGTCATCGCTGTGCTGTGGACGATCCCGACCTTCGGTCTCTTCGTCTCCTCGTTCCGGCCTGAGCAGCAGGTGAAGACCACCGGTTGGTGGACGATCTTCTCCGACTTCCAGGTCACCATCGACAACTACGTGCAGGTGCTGCAGGCCGGCAACTCGACGCTGAACCTCGCGGGCTCGTGGGTCAACTCGATCGCCATCGCGGTCCCGGCGACCCTGATCCCGCTGGTGGTGGCGAGCCTCGCGGCGTACGCGTTCGCGTGGATCGACTTCCGCGGCAAGAACTTCCTGTTCATCCTCGTGTTCGCGCTGCAGGTGGTGCCGATCCAGATGGCGCTCGTCCCGCTGCTGTCGACCTTCTCCCGTGGCCTGAACATCTTCGGTCTACAGGTCGGCGAGGGACTGGACGCGAGCGGCACCTTCGCCCAGGTGTGGATCGCCCACACCATGTTCGCGCTGCCGCTGGCGATCTTCCTGCTGCACAACTTCGTCGCGGAGATCCCCGGTGAGGTCATCGAAGCGGCACGCGTGGACGGCGCCGGTCACGGTCAGATCTTCTTCCGGATCGTGCTGCCGCTGACCATGCCCGCCATCGCGTCGTTCGCGATCTTCCAGTTCCTGTGGGTGTGGAACGACCTGCTGGTCGCGCTCATCTTCGCGGACGGCGAGGTCGCACCGATCACGAAGCTGCTGGCGGAGATCACCGGAACGCGTGGCAATGAGTGGCACCTGCTCACCGCCGGCGCGTTCATCTCGATCCTCGTCCCGCTCGTCGTGTTCTTCGCGCTGCAGCGGTACTTCGTCCGCGGGCTCCTGGCCGGTTCGACGAAGGGCTGACCCGACGCCGCGGTTCGATCCTCCGATCGACAGCGTCGTCGGTGCGCGAACGCCCCGGGAGCTCACGCTCCCGGGGCGTCCGTGCGTCTGCCGGTCGTTCGTTCTCCTGGTCCCGATGTCCCTTTCTCAGAGAGTTGCGGTGCGTCGTGTCGGCGTGCGCCCGGCGCGCCGGGGGAGTCCTGAGAAAGGGACGGAGTGCAGGCTGGCAGGTGCGAGGGTGATCGGATCCGCTCAGCGGGGCCTCGGACGGCCCCGCGCGAGCGCTGCGCGGACCGCTCCGATGACCGCGTACCAGTCGTCCATCACCATGCGATACGTGAAGCGGAGAGAGCGATAGCCGAGGATCGCCAACTGGGCGTCGCGCCAGCGATCCTGTTCATGGGCGTCCGGGGTGTCGTGGAACGCACGTCCATCCCACTCCACCACCAACCAATCGTCGATCAGCTCGTCGACGCGTCCGACGCCCGGAATCTCGACCTGATGTCGACCGACGATCCCAGCGCGTTCGAGCCGGATGCGACCAATGCTCTCGAGAAAACTCTCGCATCCCGACTCCAGCCGAGGGAGTCTGCGCCTGCGCGCGTGCGGGAGTTCGTCCAGCCACGCGCGGAGCGCCCGCCCGCGGTGGGGTTCTCGGTGCAGCACCGAGTCCAAGATCGCGCCGGCGACGTCAGGGTGCTGGCAGGTGACGATCTGACGAACTGCCGACTCACGGCTCACCACGAGGAGCGGCGCGATCGAACCGCCCCGAGGGACCACCGGTTGATCGTCGTCCCAGTGCAGGACAGTGTCGTCCCGGTCCTGCGCGGGCGGATGACATCGGCGGTCGCTCACATCGCGGAGGCGTCCCGCGTTCGACGGGACGGCAACGTGTATGCGCCGGTCTTCCGGTGTGGCCCAGCCGAACCAGGCGGCCGCCGAGATGCACGCGAGTCTCCCGCCGACCCGAACGGCTTGGACGATCTCCGGGGGTGCACCGTGGTCCGCGTACCAGCCTCGTTTCACCCTGATCAGCTCGGCCATCTCGACCGCGAGTCGGAGCGACCGTTTGGAGTGGCCGCGAGCCCGAAGCTGATGCACCGTGGCGATACCGTACGCCGGGCGTAAGGCGTCGGTTCCTCCGGTCATCGGTCGATCGTCCACCCGGTGTCGCCGGACCGCCGAGCCACGCTGCTGATTTGGGGATGATCCGCCCCGCAGTGGACCTGGGGAGCGGACTCGCGGCGGTGACCCTTTCTCAGGACAGTTGTGGCGGGTCGGGGAGCGGGCGAGGCGACGCGCCAGCGGACTCCTGAGAAAGGACACGGAGCGGGAAGCATACGGGGACGGGGACAAGGGCGGGGAGGACGGTGGGCGGGGATAGGGTGGCGGGATGAGCATGCACGGCGGACGGGGCGGGCCACGCGGCGGTGCACCCGGGGGCGGCGGGCCTCGAGCGGGCAGCCGCGTCAGCGGTGGCGACATGGCGGCGCAGAAGGCGCTCAACGCCGAGGCACCGAGGATCCCGAACCTCGGCAAGCGCATCGTCGCACTGTTCGTGCCGTTCCGCGCGAAGATCATCCTCACGATGGTGCTCGTCGTCATCGGTGCCGCCCTCGCGGTGCTCCCTCCGCTGCTGGTCAAGCAGGCGTTCGACGTCGGCCTGTTCCCGACCGACGGTGGCAGCCCGAACCTCGTCGCCCTCGCGGAGATCGTCGGCGTGATGGTGGCGCTGTTCATCATCGCCGCCCTGCTCGGCGTCTGGCAGACCTACCTCACGGCGACCGTCGGCAACAGTGTCATGGGTGCCCTGCGCATCAAGCTGTTCTCGCAATTGCAGGCGATGGAACTGAGCTTCTTCACCCGCACGAAGACGGGCATCATCCAGTCGCGCCTCCAGAACGACGTCGGCGGCGTCGCGAACGTCCTCACCAACACCGTCTCGAGCGTGCTCGGCAACACCGTGACGGTCATCTCGGCGCTCGTCGCGATGCTCATCCTCAACTGGCAACTGACGATCGTCGCCCTCATCCTCATGCCGATCCTCGTGATCGCGCAGCGCCGCGTCGGTCAGGTCCGGGCACGGATCGCGACGAAGACGCAGGAGTCGCTGTCGGAGATGACCGCGATCACCCAGGAGGCCCTGAGCGTCTCCGGCGTGCTCCTCGCGAAGAGCTTCAACCGCCAGGACACCGAGGTCGAGCGCTACAGCGCCGAGAACCGCACCCAGATCCGCCTCCAGGTCAGCCAGGCGATGAGCGGCCAATGGTTCTTCGCGATGGTCAACATCTTCCTGTCGTCCATCCCCGCGATCGTCTACCTGGTGGCCGGCTGGCTCATCACCGGTGGGGCGGTGGACGTCACCGCCGGCTCGATCGTGGCCTTCACCACCATCCAGGCCCGCCTGCTGTTCCCGCTCATGGGCGTCATGCGCGTCGCTCTCGACCTGCAGACCTCCGGCGCCCTCTTCGCGCGGATCTTCGAGTACCTCGACCTCAAGCCCGCGATCGCCGACCGCCCCGGCGCCGCACCGCTTTCGAGCGTCGCACCGCAGATCCGCTTCGACGACGTCACCTTCCGCTACGCCGACGCCCAGGACGACTCGACACCCACCCTCGACGGCGTCTCCTTCACGATCGAACCCGGACAGTTCGCCGCGTTCGTCGGACCGTCGGGTGCCGGCAAGACGACCATCTCCTACCTCATCCCGCGCTTCCAGGAGGTGTCGGGCGGACGGGTCATGGTGGCGGGCGCAGACGTCCGCGACGTCACGCAGGAGTCCTTGGTCTCCCGCATCGGCATCGTCAGTCAGGAGACCTACCTCTTCCACGCGACGATCGCCGAGAACCTCCGCTACGCGAAGCCCGACGCGACCCTCGAGGAGCTCGAGACCGCCTGCCGCGCGGCGAACATCCACGAGACGATCGCTCGCTTCGAGGACGGCTACGACACGCTCGTCGGGGAGCGCGGCTACCGCTTGTCCGGCGGCGAGAAGCAGCGCATCGCCATCGCGCGCGTGCTGTTGAAGGACCCGGAGGTGCTCATCCTCGACGAGGCGACGAGCGCCCTCGACACGATCTCCGAACGGGTCGTCCAGGTCGCCCTCGATGACGCGACCCGCGGACGCACCACGGTGTCGATCGCGCACCGCCTGTCGACCATCGTGCACGCCGACGTCATCTTCGTGCTCGACCGCGGGCGCATCGTGGAGCGCGGCACCCACCAGGACCTGCTCGCCGCCGGCGGCGTGTACGCGACCCTCTACGCCCAGCAGGCCGTCACCGTCTGAGCAGGACGTCGCGTCGGGTCGGGCACGTCGACGACGCGCTGACGTGTGTAGGCCTGACGGCGCAGTCCGGCCGGCGAAGAATCGCGGCCCAGCCATTGTGGGCGCGCGGCACGGGTGGCTAGAGTGAGCGCCATCGTGACCCCCGAAGGAGGGGGTGACCGCGCACCGCCGGATCGAGTAGGGGACTCGTCGATGACCGCAGCTGTGGACGCACCATCCGGATCCTCGCCAGACGGCGCCGCGCCGACGGGCCCGACAGTCCCACTGATTCCGCCGGCACCCTCTTCGGCCGCCAGGTCCCGCCGGTTCGGTCGCGGACGGTTCGGTCGCCCCGGCTTCAGCATCCAGTCGAAGCTGCTCGTCATGCTGCTGCTCGTCAGCGTGGGAGCGTCGATCGTGACCGGGATCGTCGGGTACCTGTCCGGCAGTGACTCGCTGCGCCAGGCGTCGTTCGAGCGGCTGACCGAGGTCCGGGAGTCCCGCGCCCGTGAGATCACGAACTACTACGACCAGACGCGCGACTCGCTCGTCGTCTACACCCGCGGCACCACCGTGGTCGACGCGATGAACGGCTTCCACGACGCCTTCCACGAGTTGGAGGAGCAGCCGGTGGACCCGGCGCGCGCGTCGACGGTGACGTCGTTCTACGAGGACACGTTCGCTCCGGAGCTCGCCGAACGCACCGGTGACGAGGCGGACCCGGCTGCGTTCATCCCGACGAACCCGGCCGAGACCTACCTGCAGTCGGTGTACACGCCGGGCGACCTCGACTACGACACCGCCATCACCGTCGACGATGCCGGTGACGGGAGCGCCTGGTCGTCCGTGCACGCGCAGTACCACGACTACTTCCGCGAGATCATCGACCGTTTCGGGTACGAGGACGCCCTGCTCATCGATGACGAGGGCGACGTCGTCTACAGCGCCTACAAGGGTCCGGACCTCGGTACGAACGTCCTCACCGGCCCCTACAAGGGCGGCGTGCTCGAGGACGGCTTCACCGCGGCGCTCCGGTCGAACGCGATCGACTACGTGGGCATCACCGACTTCGAGCGCTACCAGCCGTCGCTCAACGTCCCGACGCAGTGGATCTTCTCACCGGTCGGCGAGAACGGTCGGGTCGACGGGGTGATGGCGCTGCAGGTCCCGATCGAGGCGATCAACGACATCATGACCGGCTCCGGCCAGTGGGAGCAGGACGGCCTGGGGGAGACCGGCGAGACGTACCTCGCCGGGCCCGATCAACTCATGCGCTCGACCTCCCGTCTGCTGATCGAGGATCCGAAGGCGTACGAGCGGGCCGCGGTCGCCGCCGGCACACCGCCGGAGACGGCCGCGCGTGCCGTTGCCGTCGCGGGGACGATCCAGATCCAACCGACCCGCACCGTCTCGGTCGAGCGTGCGCTCGCGGGCGAGACCGGCACCACCATCGGGCGCGGCTACCTCGGTGAGGAGAACCTCACGGCGTACACCCCGGTCGACATCGACGGGCTCCAGTGGGTGCTCGTCGCCCGGGTCGACGCCGCCGAGGCCTTCGCACCGGTGACCGACTTCACCCGCAACCTCGTCATCTCGGTGCTCGCCATCGTGGTCGTGGTGTCGTTGCTCTCCCTGCTCCTGGCGCAGGTGTTCGCCCGGCCGGTGCGGGCACTCGTCGGCGCGGTGCGGCGGGTGGCCGGTGGCGACTACAGCGTCGAGGTGCCGAACACCCGACGCGACGAGTTCGGTGACCTGGGCACGGCCTTCAACGACATGAGCCGCAGCCTGAGACTCAAGCAGGAGCTCATCGAGGAGCAGCGAGCGGAGAACGAGAAGCTGCTGCTCACCCTCATGCCGGCGTCGGTCGCCAAGCGCTACAAGGACGGTGAGGAGACGATCTCCGAGGTCCACCAGGACGTGTCCGTCATCTTCGCCGACCTCGTCGGGTTCGACGACCTGACCCGCGGCCTCGATCCGGAGCGGGAGCTGTCGATGCTCAACGCGCTGGTCCGCAGCTTCGACGAGGCGGCCGAGCGGCTCGGGATCGAGCAGGTGCGGACGCTGCGGGAGGGGTATCTCGCGAGCTGCGGGCTGATCGTCCCACGTGTCGACAACGTGCGTCGGACCCTCGACTTCGCGCTCGAGATGCGCACGATCGTCGAACGCTTCAATGCGCAGCACCAGGCGAACCTCACCCTGCGGGTCGGCGTGGACGCCGGTGTCGTGACGAGCGGCCTCGTCGGCCGGACGAGCCTCGCCTACGACATGTGGGGTGACGCGGTCAGTCTCGCCAACCAGGTGCAGTCGGTCTCCGGGACGGCCGGCATCTTCGTCAGTCAGCGGGTCCGCGACCGCATGCAGGACACTGTCGCCTTCGAGGCCGCCGGCACCGTGGAGACGCGCGGCGGTCCGCAGGCCGTCTGGCAGGTCGTCTCGGGGCCGAAGTCATGACGCAGGTGTGGCAGGAGGCGTGGTTCCCCTGGGCTGTGGCGCTGGCCGTCGGCGTCCCCGTGCTGCTCATCGTCCTGACCGAGGTGCTCGGTGCGCTCAACCGCCGGAAGCACGCTGCGGCGAAACCGATCCGTCTGCTGCGCAACTACGTGGTGCCGGTCGGCGCGGTGTTCGCGCTCCTCGTGTTCGCCACGGCGCGGGCGGACGACAGCACCTGGGTGCGGATCGTCGGCACCCTCCTCGGGTTCCTCGTGATCCTGCTCATCCTCTCCGCCTTCAACGTCGCCCTGTTCGCGAACGCCGAGGAGGGGTCGTGGCGTGACCGGATCCCGTCGATCTTCGTCGATCTCGCGCGGCTGGCCCTCATCCTCATCAGCCTCGCGATCCTGTTCTCCTGGGTGTGGGGAGCCGACATCGGTGGCCTCGTCACCGCGCTCGGCGTGACGTCGATCGTGATCGGCCTCGCCCTGCAGAACGCGGTCGGCGGGGTCATCTCGGGACTGCTGCTGCTGTTCGAGCAGCCGTTCCGTCTCGGCGACTGGCTCGACACGGGAAGCGTCCGCGGTCGCGTGGTCGAGGTGAACTGGCGTGCGGTCCACCTCGACACCGGCAACGGCATCCAGATCGTGCCGAACTCCTCGCTCGCGGGGGCGTCGTTCACGAACCTCAGCCAACCGGTGGGTGCGTACACCGCGAGCGTCGAGGTGACCTTCTCGACCGACGACCCGCCGGACGATGTGCTCCGGCTGCTCCGCGAGGTCGGATCGGGACTGCCGATGCTCGAGCCGGGGGACGTGGTGTCCGCGTCCTACCTCGGCGCAGCGCGGTTCGCCGTCACCCTGCCCGTGTCCGGGCCCTCCACCGCCGACGCCGCCGTCGCCCTGTTCCGCGCCTGGCTCTGGTACGCCTCGCGGCGCCGCGGTCTCGCGCTCGACGGCGACGGCTCCGACCCGGTCGCGACGCCGGAGCGCTTGCGGAGTGCCATCGCCGAATTGGCGCCGACCCTCCACGCGCGGGAGGAGGACTACGACGAGCTCGCCCGGACGTGCACACTCGAGCGGTACGGGCCGGGGGAGACCATCCAGCAGGCGGGCACGATCCCCGGCGCGATGCGGTTCCTCGTCGAGGGTGGCGTCCATCTCGCCGTGCCGACGACGGACGGGCTCATCACCTTCCAACGACTCGGCGTCGGCGACTTCATCGGCCAGACGGCGCTGACGAGGGAGGTCGCCATGGCCGCCGCGATCGCCGACGGCACGACCCTGGTCCTGCGGATGCCGCTGTCCACCATCGACCAGCTCGTTCGCAGTAAGCCCCGCCTGGCCCAGGAGATCGGTGCCTCGATCGACAACAAGCACCGGCAGGCACAGGCGGCGCTCGCCGAGGCGGGGATCGTCCGCGGTACGATCGGCCGGTAGCCAGCAGCCGTCCCCAGCCGAGCGAGGAACCGATGCCGAACCCCGATGGACCGTCCGGGTCGCGGCCGTCGCCTGTCGGCGATTCCGCGACCGAGCGGATCCGCAACGCGATCTACGACGGGACGCTCCCCTCGGGCGAGCTGCTCATCGAGGAGGAGCTCCGGGAGTGGCTCGACGCTCCGAGTAAGGAAGTCGCCGCAGCACTCCGGGAACTCGAGCGCGTCGGACTAGTCGAGACGGCACCGCAGCGGCACACCCGGGTCGCGCAGCCACGGGCCGAGGACCGGACAGCCGTCCTGCAGACCCTCGGAGCGCTCGTCAGCGGCGTCGTCCGGGTCACCGTCCCGACGTTGACCGCTGGGCAACGGGCGGAGCTCCTGGCGTTCGTCGAGCACACGATGACGACGGTGACGGCGGAGGACGCGGATGCGCACGGCCGCTGCGTCTGGGGGCTCGTGGACCGGTTCCTGAAGCACTGCGAGAACCCGGTCCTCGTCACGGCGACGAAGGACGTGATCGGCGCCCTGATCTACCGCGTCGCGGCGACGCGGTCGGCCGAGACGGTGGACTGGTCGGATCTGCGCGTCGGGTACCCGCACCTCCGCTCCGCGATCGCCTCGGGCGACGCCGTCGGCGCGGAGCTCGCGATCGAGCACGTCTTCCGGCTCCAGGTCCCGCTCCACGACCTGGAGGTGCACTGAGCGACGGCGACATGCTGCCCTCGGGGCTGTCGCCGGTGGGACGCGGGGCAATAGTCTGCTGATGGCGCGGTGCTCGCCAGAGCTCCGCGTCCACGTCGTCACCTCGAGCGAGAAGAGCCCAGATGTCCTCCCCGGAAGTCCCACCCTCCGTCGAACCGACCACCGCGTCGCAACTCCTCGCAGAGCTGGCCGGCACCTTCCTGCTGGTCTTCGGTCTCGTCGGGACGGCGACCTTCTCCGCATTCTTCGGCGAGGAGACCTCCAACCCCCTGGGCGTCGGTTTCCTCGGGGTGGCGATCGCCCTCGGCCTCTCGGTGACCATCGCCGCCTACGCGTTCGGCCCTATCTCCGGCGGGCACTTCAACCCGGCGGTGACGCTCGGGCTCGCCGCCGCCGGCCGGTTCCCCTGGCGTGCGACGTGGACGTTCATCCTCGCGCAGCTCGTCGGAGCGTTCCTCGGCGCACTCGCGGTGTTCGGCCTCGCGGCCGGCGGACCGGCAGGATTCCTCGACAAGGCCGTCGCGAGCGGCTTCGTCTCGAACGGGTTCGGTGAGCTCTCGCCCGGCGGATTCGGACTCGTCTCGGCGATCGTGATCGAGGTCGTCATCACCGCACTCTTCCTCTACGTCATCCTCGGCGTCACGCACACGCGGGCCGCCGCGGGCTTCGCGCCGATCGCCATCGGCGGCACGCTCACGCTGTTCCTGTTGATCGCGATCCCGATCGACAACGGCTCGCTCAACCCGGCGCGCTCCATCGCGACCGCCATCTTCGGCGGGGCCGACTGGCTCGCGCAGGTCTGGGTGTTCATCGTGTTCCCGATCATCGGCGCGCTGATCGCCGGATTCAGCTACCGGATCCTGTTCGAGGGGACCCGCCCGGTGGGTTCCCGACCGGTCGCGAACCGCAGCTGAGTCGTCCGAGCGTCGCCCGCACCCCGTCCGCCCTGGTGGACGGGGTGCGTCGTTTCGGGCCGGCACCCCGCGAACGCGGGCAACCCGCATTGGGGGACGCGCTTTCCACGGGCACCGAGCATGCTTGAGGTTCGAGCGCCGGAACCTTGGAGGGGCGATGACGATGACCGAACGCGACGCCCCCACGACCGCGTGGGTGGGTCCGCTGCAGGACGGCGGCAGCATGCCCGATGCGCCGCTCCCTCCGGACGTCGCCTGGGAACTCCTCCGGGAGGCGCTCGTCGAGGACTTCATCGACGACCTCCCGCGTCCGGTCCGGACGGCGGAACTCGCCGCGCGGCTCCATGTGAGCCGAGCGTCCCTCATGACCAACATCCGTCGTGGCAATGTCGTCGCGAACCGTCGCGCCGGCCGCTGGGAGATCGACACCGTCGCGAGCCGCACCTATCTGCGGTCGGCCATCCTCAGCCTGGGTGAACGTCGTCGTGCGCTGAGCGGTGTCGATGAAGACCGCTCCGCGTCCGTGCAACTGACGCTCAGCGGACGCGCGTCAGAAGTCCTCTCGGACCTCATGCAGGACACGCACCTGTCCGCTCCCGAACTCGTGGCCATCGCGCTCGACCGGTTCCGGAGCAACCCCGTCGACGCCGGCGTCGACGGGCACTGATCGACCCGGAATGACGATCGAGCGCTGACCGGCACAGACGTGAACGGCCGGGCGCCCATCGGGACCCGGCCGTCTCGCGTTTCGAGCCGGGGACTACTCGTTGCCGACGGCCTTGTCCGCCGCGTCGCGGGCGCCGTCGATCTGCTCGTCGAACTTGCCGCCGGTGACCTTCTTGGCCGCGTCGGCCACGCTGCCGAGGAGCTTGTCGCTGATGTCCTCGGCCTGTTCGCTCTTCAGCGCGTCCTTGACCTTGTTGTCCTTCAGGAATTCCTGAGCCTTCTTGGTGATGTCGTCGAGTGCCATTCGTCGCTCCTGTTCATCGGGCCCGTTCGGGCGTCGGGATCATTCTTCGCCGTCAGCCGGTGTTCTGGCTAGCCCCTTGTCGGAGCCCGCAGCTCGCCCGGGCGGTCGACGGGAGGCGTCAGCCGGCGAGGTCGACCGGTCCGCCCCGGTCGTCGAGCATGCTGGTCATGAGCTCGATCTCCGCCTGCTGGCTCGCGATGACCGCGCGCGTGAAGGCCAGCGCGGTCGCGTTCGTGGTCCGCGGCTGCAGCGCCTCGGCCATCTCGACCGCGCCCTGGTGGTGGGCGATCATCAGCGTGAGGAAGACCCGCTCGGCTTGGAGACCGGACGCTGCCGTCAGCTGGTCGATCTGGGCGGGGGTGGCGAGGCCCGGCATCGGGTCGCCCGGGGTGTGGGTGGATCCCGGGGTCGCCGTGTCACCGCCGTGCGCATGGCCGCTCGCGCCCGTGAGCGTGGGGAGCGTCATCCACGTCATGTCCGGCTGCCGTGAACCCTGCGGCAGGCTCCACTGGACGAGCCAGTCGTACAGCTGGCCCGACTGCTGCGCCTGGGTGGTCGCGATGTCGTACGCGAGGGTGCGCACGTCGACCGCGTCCGTCCGGTCGCGGATGATCATGGCGAGCTCCACGCCCTGGTTGTGGTGCACCTGCATGTCGCGCGAGAAGCCTGCCTCGGCGCTCGTCGTGGTGGGTGTCGGGTCGGCGAGCGTGCTGAGTCGACCGACCGAGAAGCCGATCGCCGCGGCGACCATGATCGCGATGACGGCCATCGCGGCGATGACGATGCGCGTCCGGCTGGAGCCGTCGGGGGAGCCTTGCGCCTCCCAGGCGGCGAGTTCCTCGTCGGTCACGCCGCCGTCGGCCGGTTCACCGGTCGCCGGTGCGTCGGGTGTGCTCGCCGGGGTCAACGGATCAGACCTTGCCGGGACCGTCGATCGCGCCGGTGCAGGCCGCGCCGGGTTCCGGGACGTTGTTGCTCTTCCAGAACTCCTCGAAGAAGTCGGCGATGCGCGCGTCACTCGCGTTGTTGACCTGCAGCTGGGAGTTCCAGCCGCTCAGCACGATCGGCGAGGGGAGGTCGGACTTCGGCGACAGGACGACGTACGTGGTGGGGAGCAGCTCCTTGAGCTTCGTGAGCTCCGCGTCGCTGAGAGACGGGTCGTAGGTGACCCAGATCGCGCCGTGCTCGAGGGAGTGGACCGCGTTCTCGTTGGTCTGCTCCTCGGTGTAGATGCCGCAGTTCAGCCAGTACTGGTTGTGCGGGCCACCGGCCGGCGGATTCTGCGGGTAGTCGACCGTGCCCTCGACGTGTTCCGAGGTGTTCTGGAACAGCTCCACGCCCGCGATGTCCTGGCCGGTGCCGGTGCCACCGCCGGGGTAGCTGGCGTTCTTCGGCAGGGTGAGGACGACGCTCGTGATGAGGACCGCGATGACGGCCACACCGCCCACGACACCGGCCCAGATCCCGATGCGGCGGTTGCGGTTCTTCCGCTTCTGGGCCTGCTTGAAGGCGGCTACCTTGGCCTGACGCTGGGCTTCGCGCTCCTGCTTCACGCTCTGCTGCTTGACGGCGGGCGGGACGGGGGTGTTCTTGGGGCGATCTGCTGCAGGGGTCACGGGGGCCTCTCGAAAAGTTGTATGCGTAACTATCGAACCAGATCGGCTTACGGGTGCCGTTCCGGCGCCTGACGATGCGCAGTCGATTCTCAGGCTCATCCAAGCAGACAGCCGGTGAATCCAAGAGTTAGACTCGTCTAACAAATGTAGCTCGGTCTTGCTAACATGGCCGACGTGACCAGTGACCTCGCCGCTCCGACGACCCGCGCGCCGCGCGGACCACGACTCCTGTTCCTCCTCGGGCCCGCCTTCGTGGCGGCGATCGCCTACGTCGATCCCGGGAACGTCGCGGCCAACCTCACGGCGGGAGCCCAGTACGGCTACCTGCTCGTCTGGGTGCTCGTCGCCGCGAACGCGATGGCCGTGCTCGTCCAGTACCTCTCCGCCAAGCTCGGCCTCGTCACCGGGCAGAGCCTGCCCGAGCTGCTCGGCTCGCGACTGCGCACCGGGCCGCGTCGGCTCTACTGGGTGCAGGCGGAGCTCGTCGCCGCCGCGACCGACCTCGCCGAAGTGATCGGCGGCGCCGTGGCGCTGTACCTGCTGTTCGGGATCCCGCTCGTGCTCGGCGGCGTCATCGTCGGGGTCTTCTCGATCGTGCTCCTCGCCGTGCAGAACTGGTACGGCCAGCGGCACTTCGAGTTCGCGATCCTGACGCTCCTCGCCGTCATCGCCGTCGGCTTCCTCGCCGGTCTGTTTGTCAGTCCCGTCGACTGGGGTGCCGCGGCCGGTGGGCTGGTGCCGCGGTTCGAGGGCACGGCGACGGTCCTGCTCGCCGCGAGCATGCTCGGCGCGACGGTCATGCCGCACGCGATTTACCTCCACTCCTCGCTGAGTCGGGACCGGCACGGCGTCCAGACGAGCGACGGTGCCATCCGTCGGCTCATCGTGGCGACCCGCTGGGACGTCGCGGCGGCACTCGTCCTCGCCGGAGCGGTGAACATCGCGATGCTCCTGCTCGCGGCCGCGTCGCTCGGCGGTGTCGAGGGGACGGACTCGATCGAGGGGGCGCACGCGGCGATCACCGCTGCGCTCGGGCCGGTCATCGGCGTGATCTTCGCCATCGGCCTGCTCGCATCGGGGCTCGCCTCGACCTCGGTGGGCGCCTACGCGGGAGCGGCGATCATGGGCGGGCTCCTCAAGGTGCGCATCCCGTTGCTCGCCCGACGCGTGATCACCCTCATCCCGGCACTCGTCATCCTGGCTGCGGGCATCGACCCGACCACCGCGCTCGTGCTCAGCCAGGTGTTCCTCAGCCTCGGCATCCCCTTCGCGCTCATCCCGCTCGTGCGCTACACGGGCGACCGGCGGATCATGGGTGTCCACGTCGACCAGCTCGCCACCCGCGTGTTCGCCTGGATCGTGGTCGCGCTCATCGTCACGCTGAACGTCGCGCTCATCGTGCTGACGTTCTTCGGGTGATCAGCCCGGCGGTTCGCTCGCCGGAACATCGGCGAACGGAGATGCCGGCGATCAGGCGACGACCGTCACCCAGACGGCGTCGGCGGCGAGGCGACCGAGCGTGAGGCGGGTGCCGGTGGCGGTGAGCCGGAGTTCCAGTTCGCCCGCGAACGCCCGGTGGTCGTCCACGCTGAGTTCGGTGTCGAGGACGATGCCGAGGGTGCTCAGATGGCGGAGGGTCTCCGGGTCGGCGTCCGAGATGCGGCACACCGTCAGCGGGCTGTCCGACGGCGCCTCGTTCAACCGGACCGCGTCCGGGCGGTGCGGGGTGCCGTCGGCAGAGGGGATCGGGTCGCCGTGCGGATCGCGGATCGGGTGGCCGAGGGCGGCGTCGATGCGCTCGATCATCGTGTCGCTCGCCGCGTGCTCGAGGATCTCCGCCTCGTCGTGGACCTCGTCCCAGCCGTAGCCGAGCATCTCGACGAGGAAGGTCTCGATGAGCCGGTGTCGCCGGACCATCGCGACCGCGTGCGCCTGCCCGGCGGGGGTGAGCTCGATGCTGCCGTAGGGTTCGTGCACGACGAGTCCCTGGGCCGCGAGTCGCTTCACGGCGTCGGAGGCGGTCGCGGGACGGACACCCATGCGATCCGCGAGCAGCTTGACGGTGGCCGACTCGTCGGCCCACTCGGAGGTCGTCCAGATCGTCTTGAGGTAGTCCTGGGAGACGGCGGAGAGGCCGGAGACGGTCATGCCTCCAGTCTAGGGAGCGCGGTGCGCGTCCATCATGCGGCCGCCGGCAGGCCACCGCGCGTTCACGCCCGCCTGGCAGAATGGGCATCGGCACCCCCGAACGGGGCACCCGACTGCTACGGTCGAGTCCTCGCACCCGCGAACACCGATCCATCCGACGAGAAGGGCCACGTGATGTCCCAGGCGCTGCGCACCTCGACCGCACAGCTCGGATCCGGCGCGCGCGCCACGCTCGAACTCGTTGCAGCGGCCATGGCGGGCGAAGGCCACCTGTACGCGCCCGGGGCGGACGGGGCACCCCGTCGTCGCCCGGTCGAGCTCGCGTTGCGCCGGCTCCCGGCGCTCGTCGCGGTGCTGCTGCTCGCCGCGGTCGTGCTCACGGCGATCGGTGTCCTCATGGTGCTGACCCTCGCCGTCCGGCTGGTGTCCTCGGCTGTCTCGGCACTCGGTCCGCGGCAGCGACTCGTCGCGATCCACTGACGTCGGATCGGCCCCGTCATCCGGCTGCGTTCCCTGCACTCGCCGGGTAGGGTGGTCAGCATGCGTCTCCGCCTGTCGTGTTCCTGCTGTCCCCGCTGAGCCGTCCCTGCCCGGGATGCCGCCTCAGCCGCCCCAGCCATCCGGTGACGCACGCGAGAGTCGTGCGGTGACGCACCACAGGAACAGATTGCAGACATGAACTACGCAGACTCCGTCCTCGATCTCATCGGGAACACGCCCCTCGTCAAGCTCAACCGGGTCACCGAGGGCATCGCGGCCACCGTGCTCGTCAAGGTCGAGTACCTCAACCCGGGCGGCTCCTCGAAGGACCGCATCGCGACGCGCATCATCGACGCCGCCGAGGCGTCGGGCGACCTCAAGCCGGGCGGCACGATCGTCGAGCCCACCTCCGGCAACACCGGCGTCGGCCTCGCCCTCGTCGCCCAGCAGCGCGGGTACCGCTGCGTGTTCGTCCTGCCCGACAAGGTCGGCGAGGACAAGCGGAACGTGCTCACCGCCTACGGTGCGGAGATCGTCGTCACGCCCACCTCTGTCGCTCCCGACAGCCCCGACTCGTACTACAGCGTGTCCGACCGCCTCACCGCCGAGATCCCGGGCGCGTTCAAGCCCAACCAGTACGCGAACCCGAACGGGCCGCGCAGCCACTACGAGTCGACCGGTCCCGAGATCTGGCGCGACACCGAGGGCGAGATCACCCACTTCGTCGCGGGCGTCGGCACCGGAGGCACCATCTCCGGGACAGGCAAGTACCTCAAGGAGGTCTCCGAGGGCGGCTTGCGCATCATCGGCGCAGACCCGGAGGGCTCCGTCTACTCGGGCGGCACCGGGCGTCCATACCTCGTCGAGGGTGTCGGCGAGGACTTCTGGCCGACCGCGTACGACCCCTCCATCCCCGACGAGATCATCGCCGTCACCGACGCCGAGTCGTTCGCGATGACGCGTCGCCTCGCCCGTGAGGAGGGACTGCTCGTGGGCGGCTCCAGCGGCATGGCGGTCCAGGCCGCTCTCGTCGCGGCGCGCGACCTCCCGGCGTCGGCCGTGGTCGTCGTCCTCCTGCCCGACGGCGGGCGCGGCTACCTCGGCAAGATCTTCAACGACTCCTGGCTGCAGTCCTACGGCTTCAGCGAGGTCGCCGACGACCGCACGGTGGGCGACATCCTCCGTGGCAAGGGCTCGGAGATGCCGGACCTCGTGCACGTGCACCCGAGCGACACCGTCCGCGACGTCGTCGACATCATGACCGAGTACGGCGTCTCGCAGCTCCCGGTGCTGAGCGCCGAGCCGCCCGTGGTGATGGGCGAGGTCGTCGGTGCGATCGACGAGGCCAGCCTCATGGACGCCGTCTTCAGCGGCGCGGCCAAGATGAACGACGCCGCGAGCGCGTTCGTCGGCGACCCGCTGCCGCTCATCGGTCTCGGTGAGTCCATCCCGGCGGCGCGCGCGGCACTCGGTTCCGCCCCGGCGTTCCTCGTCACCGACGGTGGCAAGCCGATCGGCGTCATCACGCGGCACGACCTCCTCACCTACCTGGCGGGTTGAGCGTGGGCGGCATGCAGGTCGTGTGGGCGGAGTCCGGGCGATGTCCCGACCACGCCCGACCCCGGTGACCGGGCCAGTCCGACCGGTCGCCCACCCCGACACCTCCCCGAATCCTGAACCGAAAGAGTCACCCATGAGCAAGCACGACCACGGCTTCGCCACCCGCAGCATCCACGCCGGACAGGAGTTCGACCCCACCACCGGGGCGATCATCCCGCCGATCTACCAGACGTCGACCTTCGTCCAGGACGGCGTCGGCGGGCTCCGCGGCGGCTACGAGTACAGCCGCTCCGCCAACCCGACCCGCACGGCGCTCGAGACGCAGCTCGCCGCGCTCGAGGGTGCGAAGCACGGCTTCTCCTTCGCCTCCGGCCT
The DNA here is from genome assembly GCF_014841195.1 of Plantibacter sp. CFBP 8798. NCBI lineage: Bacteria > Bacillati > Actinomycetota > Actinomycetes > Micrococcales > Microbacteriaceae > Plantibacter > Plantibacter sp. CFBP 8798. Next base: position 550,324 of record NZ_JACYTS010000003.1, on the reverse strand, counting down.
CGCCGCCGAGGACGCGCTCATCCGCACGGCCCTCCGCCCCGGCGACCACATCGTCATCGGCAACGACGTCTACGGCGGTACTTACCGGCTGATCAACCGGGTGCACGGCGCCTGGGGCATCGAGCACACGGTCGTGGACCTCGGCGACCTCGCGGCCGTCGAAGCGGCGATCATCCCGGGCCGCACGAAGCTGCTGTGGGTCGAGACGCCGAGCAACCCGCTCATGAAGATCAGCGACATCGCGGCACTCGCGGCCCTCGCGCACCGCCACGAGGTGCTCTCCGTCGTGGACAACACCTTCGCCTCGCCGGCGCTGCAGCAGCCGCTCTCGCTCGGGGCCGACATCGTCGTGCACTCGACGACCAAGTACCTCGGCGGTCACTCCGACGTCCTCGGTGGCGCCATCATCATGAACGACGACGAGCTCGCCGAGCAGCTCGGCTTCGTGCAGTTCGCCGCCGGCGCGGTCTCGGCCCCGCTCGACGCGTGGCTCACGACCCGCGGCATCAAGACCCTCGCGGTGCGCATGCGCCAGCACAGCGCGAACGCGCAGGCGATCGCGGAGTTCCTCGACGGCCACGCCGCCGTCGAGCGCGTCTACTACCCGGGCCTCGAGAGCCACCCCGGTCACGAGCTCGCCGCCCGCCAGATGTCCGGGTTCGGCGGCATGCTGTCGCTCGCGCTCGTCGGTGGCCCGGCTGCAGCCACGCGCCTCGTCGAGAAGACGAAGCTCTTCGCGCTCGCCGAGTCGCTCGGTGGCGTCGAGTCGCTCATCGGCCTGCCGGCGCAGATGACGCACGCCTCGGTGAAGGGCACGGAGCTGGCGGTCCCCGAGAACGTCGTCCGGCTGTCGGTCGGCATCGAGGACGTCGCCGACCTCATCGCCGACCTCGACCGCGCGCTCGCGAAGGTCCTGAAGGCGAGCGCCAAGCACTAGCGGGCGGTCCCGGCTCGTTCGCAATTCAGGAAGGCTGCGGCGCGCCCTGCGCCCGAACCCGTCGATCGGCGACGGCGCGCCGGGCACGTCCTGAATGGTGAACGGGCAGGGGTTCGTCAGCGCTTGACCTCAAGTCACGTTGAGGTTCTAGGCTCGGAATCGTGACCACAGCGACGACCCCCGAGCCCACGACCGGAGCCGACCCGATGCCCCGCGACCGCGGGATCTTCAGCCGCCGGTTCGTCCTCGTCACCATCGGTGCGTGCGCGCTCGTGTTCCTCGGCGCCTTCGAGTCCCTCGCCGTCACGACGATCATGCCGCTCGTGAGCGGGGAACTCGACGGCGAGCAGCTCTACGCGCTCGCCTTCGCCGGCCCGCTCGCGGTCAGTGTCATCGGCATGGTCGCGGCGGGCTCGGTCGCCGACCGCATCGGTCCGGTCCAGCCGCTGCTCGCGTCAGTCGTCCTGTTCCTCGTCGGTCTCCTCCTGGCCGGAACCGCGACCACCATGTGGGCCGTCGTCGCCGGGCGCCTCGTCCAGAGCCTCGGTTCGGGAGCGATGACCGTCGCCCTGTACGTCCTCGTCGCCCGCATCTACCCACCGGCCCTGCACCCGCGGATCTTCGCCGGGTTCGCAGCCGCCTGGGTGGTCCCCTCCCTGATCGGGCCGTTCCTCGCCGGGGTGGTCGCCGAGCGGTTCAGCTGGCACTGGGTCTTCCTCGGGGTCGTCGGCCTCGTGGTCGTGGCGACGCTCCTCCTCCTGCCGGCCCTCCGGATGCTGCGCGCCTCCGCCACCGAACGCGCGGAGCGGCAGGCCGCCGAGCAGCAGTCGGCGAAGGAGAGCGGCGAGGTGGCCACCGTCGCGCGCACGGGCGCGGAGCTGCGTCGACTCGGGTGGGCGGTGCTCGTCGCGGCGGCGGTCCTCGCGGTCAACCTCTCGACGGAGTTCTCGGGATGGACCGCCTGGGCGCTCCCGGTCGTCGGTGCCGTGGTCGCGATCCTCGCCCTCCGCCCCCTGATTCCGCTCGGCACGCTCACCGCACGCCGCGGGCTCCCGACGGTCATCCTGGTGCGCGGACTGACCTCCGCCGCGTTCTTCGGTGCCGAAGTGTACGTGCCGTACCTGCTGACCCGCGAGCACGGGCTCACGCCGGCGCTCGCCGGACTCGCGCTCACCGGTGGGGCGATCGCGTGGTCGCTGTCGTCCTGGTTGCAGGGGCGCCTCGGGGACCGGCTGTCGAATGCGAACGCCGTGCAGATCGGGTCGTCACTCGTCACGGTCGCCGTCGCGATCGCCCTGTCCGCCGCCCTCGTCGGCCTGCCGCCGGTGGTGCCGATCGTCGCCTGGGTGGTGAGCGGCGGCGGCATGGGCCTCATGTTCCCGCGCCTCAGCGTCATGACGCTCGCCTACTCCGACGAGCGCTCGCAGGGGTTCAACAGTGCGGCGATGTCGATCGGCGACGCGATCGGCGGTGCCCTCGCGCTCGCGGCGACCGGGCTGGCGTTCACGGCACTCGACGGCTCCGGGGCGTTCGCAGGGCTGGCCTGGGTCGCTCCCGGCGGGATCGCGTTCGCCGGATGCTTCGCCATCGCGCTGGTCGCCGGTGTCGTGGCGGTGGTCGTCGCGCGTCGGGTGAGTCGACCAGCGGAGCCAGCCGCGACCGGGTGAGCCGAGACGACGCCGCCTGGATAGTGCTGCGGTGCGTGGGGGGTAGCGTCGCCCACGCATCGCTGCAGTGTCCAGGCGGCGGGCCCGAGGTGGAGAACCAGGGCATCGGGTATGATTGATGCAGATATTCCTGGGGTGCGCGCCAGGGTGCTCGCGCAGATGAGGAGTGGGATGCAGGACCCGACGACCACTCGCCCGGAGTGGCCCCCTCGCCGACCGCCGGTCTGGCCGCATCTCGTCGCACTCGTCATCGTCGCTGCGACGCTGGTCGTCGGCCTGGTGGTGTATCCGTCTGCTCCTGATCCGATGCCGGTGCACTTCGACGCCGCACTCCAGCCGGACGCCTGGTCGGACAAGCGTCTCGGCGGGTTCCTGCTCCCGGTCATCATCGGGGCCGCGGTCGTGGCGATCTTCTGGATCGTCGCCGCCTGCCTGCCGCTCGCCGGCACGACCCGATCGGATGTCGACCCCCACCCACCGACCACTGCATCGACGTGGTCCACGCAACTGTCGCCTCGTCCGGAGGTGACGGCTGCCACGCTGGACGCCACCGGGCGACTGCTGGGCAATCTGACGATCGCGACCGCCGCGCTCATCTCCGTCGTCGCACTCACCACCTGGCTCGGCGTGCCCGCGTGGATGGCGCCCTGGCTGCTCCCGGTGCTGATGGCGGCGTTCTTCGGATCACTCGCCGTGTCGTGCGTCCGGGTGTTCCGGGCGCAGCGCGGGCTGGCCTGAGGGTGCCCGCGTGCACGAGGGGTGCGGAAGCCGCGTACCCTTGATGCGTACGTCTCGGCTCGTCCCCCCAGTGACCCGCTCCTCGTGTCTCGGAGCCGGACTGCAGAAGGACTCTCTTGAGCGACGAATGCAAACACGGTTTCGACAACGGCCTCTGCGCGACCTGCTTCCCGCCGCCGCCCCGCGAGGTGCCGGTCGCTGAACCACCCGCTCCCAAGGTCCGTCGGTCGACGGTCGCTCCCTCGCTCCGCGAGCCGGCCCCGACCCGCGTGCGGACCGCGGCCACCACGAAGACGGTGACGAAGGCGGCGGCAGCGCTGCCCGTGGTGCGCGTCGGTGAGCAGCGGCTGTACCACGTCACCCACATCCGCAATCTCGAGCGCATCCTCGAGACCGGCAGCATCCTGCCGGTGGCCTCCCCGGCGCTCCCCGACGGGCCGGTCGTCGACATCGCCGCCGCGAGCCACCGCGAGGCGCGACGCACGATGGTGCTCGCCGGCACCGACGACCTCACGCCCGCCGACTTCGTCCCGTTCTTCCTGACCCCGGACGCCGACCTCTGGGCGGGCATCCGCGCGGGCGAGCACGACGTCCGCCTGTCCGCCGAGGCGTTCGCGTCATCGGTCAACGACTACGTCGTGCTCGTCACCACGATCGACGGCGCAGCCGTGCACCCGGGCGAGTTCGACGCCGACACCGGCCGGCCCTCCCGCGCGCGGGTCGTGGTCGCCGACGGTGACGCCTCCCACGTGCTCACGAGCATCGGCGCGAACGCGATGACCGCCGACCGCATGGTGCAGCGCTTCGCGACCGACGAGGACCCCGCGGCCCTCCGACGCGCGGAGGTGCTCGTCGCCGACGCCGTGCCGTTCGACCGCGTCACCGTGATCGGTGTCGCGACGGTCAATGTCCGTGAGCACGTCAAGCGACTCGTCGCCGGCGCCGGCCACCGCACCAAGGTCGCCGCCTACACGCCGTGGTTCCAGGAGCACGTCGCCGACTAGCAGCTGTCTCGCGTTCACAACTCCTGCTGGACGGCACCGGAACCCGGCTGCCGGCGCCGTGTCAGGCCGCCCTGCCGCCCTCAGCAGGAGTTGTGCGCGGGAACGAGTGCGCACCTCGGCTGTGCGGAGGCGAACGCGTCCCCTTCCGAGGACACCAGGCTCAGGGCGTGCTGCTGTCCGCAACTCCTGCTGCATGGCCCCAGGGCCACTGAGTCGGACGCTGCACACCCCGATCGGGGCGAGCTGCAGGAGTTGTGCCCCGGTGAACGCCCCGGGGGAGGAGACCGGCTGGCGAGTCAGGCGCGCGGCGGCGTGCTCTCGCGGAGGAGGACCGTCGCGCCGACGGGCTCCGTCGTCGTGCTGTCCGTCGCCGGGTCAAGCGCCAGCCGCACGGCGTGCTCACCGACCGCCTCGAGCGGCACGGCGACCGTGGTGAGAGCCGGGGTGACGTCGCGGGAGGTCGCGATGTCGTCGTAGCCGGCGACCGCGAGGTCCTCGGGAAGGCGGAGTCCGGCCGCGCGGAACGCCGACATCGCGCCGATCGCCATCACGTCGTTGACCGCGAAGACCAGGTCGACGTCGTCGAGTCCCAGCTGCAGGAGTTCGGCGGCACCCTGGCGCCCGCCGTCGCGGGTGAACTCGGCCCGGACGATCCTCGACGGATGGATCGCGATGCCGTGCTCGGCCAAACCCTCCGCGAACCCGCTCACCCGCTCGCGGGAGGTGAGCAGGCGGTCGTCTCCGGCGATGACGGCGAAGCGGCGGTACCCGGCACCGACGAGCTCCCGGGCCAGCTCGCGGGCACCGGTCGCGTTACCGAGCTGCACCGTGGCGAACGGGAGCGTCCGCTGCGAGACGAGGACGACGCGTCCGCCCGTCGACTCGTAGGCCGCGAGCTCATCCGACAGCCGGTGCTCCGATGCCACCCCGTCCCAGCGACTGCCCGTCAGGATGATGGCGCGTGGCCGTTGCCCGCGGAGCACCCGCACGAGTTCGAGTTCGCGCTCGTGGTCGCGGTGCGTGACGGCCATGGTCGTGGCGATGCGCTGCTCGTCGGCCGCGCGGATGGCCCCGGCCGCGATGGACGAGAAGTACGGGTCGGCGATGTCGCTGACGAGCAACGAGATCGTCGACGACAGCCCCTTCGCGACTGCCTGGGCCGACAGGTTCGGCGTGTAGTTCAGCCGGAGCGCGGCGTCGAGGACCCGCCGACGGAACGTCTCGTTGACCGTCCGGGTGCTCCCGTTGAGCGCGCGCGACGCGGTGGCGAGGGAGACCCCCGCCTCACGGGCGACGTCGTGCAGCGTCGGTGGGACCGGCGTCGCCCGGTGCTCGTCGACCGACATGGCGCTCCTTCGTACTGGCGGCTGCTGAGACACACTCTGCCACAGGGCGGCCGCGGCGATCAGGGGTGGTGGATCGCGTCGTCGTGGTCGAGGTGCGGGACGACCGTCGCCTGGAACGCGTCGACGGTGCGATCCACCACCTGCTGGAACGGGCTGTCCCAGATGTCCTGGTTGAAGAGCTCGACCTCGATGTCGCCGGTGTACCCCGCCGCCTCGACGGCACGGGTGAGCGATCCGAAGTCGACGACGCCGTCACCTGGATAGTGCCGGGAGAGCAGGACGTCCGCGGCGAGCGGCGTCGACCAGTCGCACGCCTGGTAGCTGGAGATCCGACCGGTCGCGCCCGCGCGGGCGATCTGCTCGAGCACCTGCGGGTCCCACCAGATGTGGAAGGTGTCGACGACCACTCCGACGGCCTCCGGAGCGAACTGCTCGGCGATGTCGAGGGCCTGACCGAGCGTCGAGACGACCGCGCGGTCCGAGGCGTACATGGGATGCAACGGCTCGATGGCGAGCTGCACGCCGGACTCGAGCGCGTGGTCGGTGAGCTCACCGATCGCGTCTCGGACGAGTTCGCGGGCGCCGATGAGGTCACGGGATCCGGCCGGGAGGCCGCCCACCACGAGGACGAGGGCCGGTGCGCCGAGGGCGGCGGCCTCGTCGATCGCGGTCCGGTTGTCGTCGATCGACGTCCGGCGAGCCGGCCCCTCGGGCATGGTGAAGAAGCCACCACGGCACAGGCTCGAGACACGCAGGCCGCTGTCCGTGAGGAGGCTCGCCGAGGCGGCGACGCCGCACTCCTGCACGGGCTCGCGCCAGGCGCCGAAGCTCGTGACACCGGCCGCCGTGACGGCTGCGACCGCCTCCGGGAGGGTGGCGTACTTGATCGTGGCCTGGTTGACCGAGAGTCGCGGGTGCGGGGTGAGGTGGCCGCTCACCGGTCCCTGAGCTTGTCCCGCCGGTCCCTCGGCTTGTCCCGCCGGTCCCTGACCTTGTCCCGCCGGTCCCTCGGCTTGTCCCGCCGGTCCCTGACCTTGTCCCGCCGGTCCCTGAGCCTGTCGAAGGGCGGTGGTGCTCATCGGGTTCCTCCCGCAGTGGTCAGCGTGCCGACGACACCGGCCGTGCGCAGCAGGCCCGTCCAGCGTTCGGCGGCGAGCTCCGGGTGCTCGAGTGCGCCGGCCGCGTCGGCGAGGCGCACGATCTCCGACAGGTGCGGCAGGCTCCGGGCAGCGTGCAAGCCGCCGACCATCGAGAACGCCGGCTGGTGGTCGTTCAACCAGCTGAGGAAGGCGATGCCCGTCTTGTAGTAGTAGGTCGGCGCGGCGAAGATCTGCCGAGACAGGGCCTCGGTCGGTCGGAGGATCCGCTCGTAGGCGGCCGGGTCGCCGGCGTCGAGCGCCTGGATCGCGGCGGACGCGGCCGGAGCGATCGCGGTGAACGCGCCGAGCAGGGCGTCGGAGTGTCCGACCGTGTCTCCGGCGATGAGGTCGACGTAGTTGAAGTCGTCCCCGGTGAACATCGTCGTGCCGGTCGGGAGGCGACGTCGGACGGCGATCTCCGCGTCGGCGTCGAGGAGGCTCATCTTGACCCCGGCGACGTGGTCGACGTGGTCGGTCATGATGCGCAGCAGCGTGTCCGAGGCCTCGGCGACGTCACTGGAGCCGAAGTAGCCCTCCAGGCTCGGGTCGAACGCCGTGCCGAGCCAGTGCAGGACCACCGGCGACTGCGCGGCCGACAGGACCCGGTCGTAGACGCGACGGTAGTCGTCGGCGGACTGCGCGGCCCTCGCCAGGTGTCGGCTGGCCATGAGCACGGTACCGGCGCCCGCGTCCTCGGCGAACGCGAGTTGTTCGAGGTAAGCGTCGGCGACCGCGTCGAGCGAGACGGTCTCGTCGGCGAGGTGGTCGGTGTTGACGCCGACGACGAGCGCGCCGCCGACGGAGGCGGCCTCGGCGGCGCTCCGGGTGATCAGCTCGCGCGTGGCGGCGGTGTCGAGCCCCATGTTCCGCTGGGCGGTGTCCATCGCGTCCGCGACGCCGAGGCCGTACGACCACGCGTGGTGGCGGTAGGCGAGCGTCGCGTCCCAGTCGAGCTCGGCGGGCGCGCCCGGCACGTTGTCGCCCCAGGCCGTCGGGACGACGTGCGCCGCGGCGTAGGCGGTGCGGCTCGTCAGGGGAGTGGTCGGCCGCTCGGCCACGACGGGCTCGCGGAGCTCCAGCGCGGTGACCGTGCCGTCGGTCGAGAGCAGCGGGACGGACGTCATCGTGCGACCGAGGCCTCGAGCGACGCCAGCTCCTCGTCCGCGCCGGCGGTGTCGCCCGCGCTTCCGAGCGTCACCTCGGGCAGGTCGAGGCGGCGGCCGGTGCGCGAGCTCTCGAGGCCGAGCTCCGCGAGCAGGACGCCGCGCGCGCCGGCGAGCAGGTCGTACTCGTAGGGGCCGTCCTCGACGACGTGGCGGAGGAACTCCTCCCACTGCGTCTTGAACCCGTTCTCGAACACGTCGTTCGTCGGCACGTCCTGCCAGTCGCCCGCGTAGTCGTGGTCGTCGGCGAGGTCGGGGTTCCACACCGGCTTCGGGGTGACGTTCCGCGGCTGCACCTTGCAACCGAAGAGACCGGCGACGGCGGAGCCATGCGTGCCGTCCACCTGGAACTGCACGAGCTCGTCGCGGTCGACGCGCACCGTCCAGCTGGAGTTGAGCTGGGCGATCACGCCGCCCTCGAGCTCGAAGACCCCGTAGGCGGCGTCGTCGGCGGTGGCCGCATAGGCCTCGCCCCGCTCGTCGAAGCGCTCGGGGATGTGCGTCGTCGCCTTCGCATACACCGACTCGACCCGACCGAAGAGGTTCTCGAGCACGTAGCTCCAGTGCGGGAACATGTCGACGACGATGCCGCCGCCGTCCTCGGCCCGGTAGTTCCAGCTCGGGCGCTGCGCCGGCTGCCAGTCGCCCTCGAACACCCAGTAGCCGAACTCGCCACGGACGGAGAGGATCCGACCGAAGAAGCCCGAGTCGATGAGGCGCTTGAGCTTGCGCAGCCCCGGCAGGTAGAGCTTGTCGTGCACGACGCCGTTCTTCACGCCCGCCTCGGCGGCGAGGCGTGCGAGTTCCAGCGCCTCCTCGAAGGTCTCCGCCGTCGGCTTCTCGGTGTAGATGGTCTTGCCGGCCGCGATCGCCTTGCGCAGCGCGGTGGCGCGGGCCTTCGTGACGAGGAAGTCGGCGTAGATGTCCCAGCGGGGGTCGGCGAGGACCGCGTCGAGGTCGGTCGAGGTGTGCTCGATGCCATGACGCGTGGCGAGCTCGTCGAGGGTCGCCTGGTTGCGGCCGACGAGGATCAACTCGATCTGGCGTCGGGTGCCGTCGGACAGCTGCACACCGCCCTGCTCCTGGATGGCCAGCAGCGAGCGCACGAGGTGCTGCCGGTAGCCCATGCGCCCGGTGGCGCCGTTGACGATGATCCCGATGGTCTGCTCTGACACGGTGGCTCTTCCTCTGGTTCGTGTTCCGGTCCCGGCGGCCGCGGGCCATCCGGAAAGCGTTTACCGGGTCACTGTAGAACGGCGCGCGCGGTCAAGGCAAGCGTTCGAACCGATTCGGTCGCAAGTGATCACAGATCGGACACGGATGCGGATTGAATCGTTGCATCGTCCGACGGGGCCGTGATAGAACTTGATGCAGCTCAGCCGGGAAACGCTTTCCGGGAAGTCATCAACGACGATCGACAAGGAGGTCCGACGTGGTCCGTGCAACTCCAGGGGCGCCCAGGACGACACTCGCGAGGGGTGTTCGGTGAGCGCGCTCGGCGAGCTCCGCAAGCTCAGCGCCGGCAAACGCCCGCAGACGGCGGCCGAGAAGGCCTTCATCAAGAAGGACAACCGCCGCGATAACAAGGCCGCCTACCTGTTCCTCCTCCCGTGGCTCATCGGACTCGCCGTCATCACCGTCGGTCCGATGGTCGCCTCGCTCGCGCTGTCCTTCACGAAGTACAACCTGCTGCAGGCGCCGAAGTTCATCGGCCTCGACAACTTCATCCGCATGATGGGCGATGAGCGGCTCCACAACTCGCTCGGTGTCACGTTCGTGTACGTCTTCGTGTCGGTGCCGCTCCAGCTCGCCGCGGCACTGGCCCTGGCCGCCCTGCTCGACCGCGGTCTCCGTGGCCTCGCGATCTACCGGTCCGTGTACTACCTGCCGTCGCTCCTCGGCTCCTCCGTCGCCATCGCGGTGCTGTGGAAGCAGGTGTTCGGCGGCGAAGGCCTCGTGAACCAGTTCATCGCGATCTTCGGGATCGAGGGACGCAGCTGGATCGCCGACCCGTCGACCGCCCTCTCCACGCTCATCACGCTCAACGTGTGGACCTTCGGTGCACCGATGGTGATCTTCCTCGCCGGTCTCCGCCAGATCCCCGTCATGTACCACGAGGCGGCGCAGATGGACGGCGCGACGAAGTGGCAGCGCTTCACCAAGATCACCCTGCCGCTGCTCACCCCGATCATCTTCTTCAACCTCGTGCTGCAGATCATCCACGCGTTCCAGGCCTTCACGCAGGCCTTCATCGTGTCGGGCGGAACGGGCGGCCCGGCCGACTCGACGCTGTTCTACACGCTGTACCTCTACAACCGCGGCTTCTCGAACTTCGACATGGGCTACGCCTCGGCCATGGCCTGGTTCCTGCTCCTCATCATCGGAGTCTTCACCGCGATCAACTTCTGGGCCTCGAAATATTGGGTGAACTACGATGACTGACACGCTGACCACACGGTCCATCACGACGGACAGCAAGAACCGCAGTCGCGAGGCCAAGGAGGCCGAACGCCAGTACCGCCGGGCTCGTGGGTGGTCGCCCTGGAAGTCGGTCCTGAAGCACATCGGCCTGATCCTCGTCGGCTTCATCATGCTCTACCCGGTGATCTGGCTCGTCGTCTCCTCGCTCCGCCCGACGGAGGAGATCTTCCGGAACCCCGGCATCGTCCTCGACAGCTTCGAGGTGAGCAACTACAGCGAGGGCTGGAACACCCTCTCCGAGCCGTTCCACGTGTTCCTGCTGAACTCCGTGCTCATCGTCCTCGGGTGCATCGTCGGCAACCTCGTGTCCTGCTCGATGGCCGCCTACGCCTTCGCCCGTCTGAAGTTCAGCGGCAAGCGCTGGTGGTTCGCGGCGATGCTCATGACGCTCATGCTGCCGATCCACGTCATCATCGTGCCGCAGTACATCATGTTCTCCCAGCTCGGCTTCGTGAACACGTACCTGCCGCTGATCCTGCCGAAGATCCTCGCCACCGACGCGTTCTTCGTGTTCCTCATGGTGCAGTTCATCCGCGGCATCCCGAAGGAACTCGACGAGGCGGCACGCATCGACGGCTGCGGTCACGCCCGCATCTTCGGGGTCATCATCCTGCCGCTCATGGTGCCGGCGCTCGCGACGACCGCCATCTTCACCTTCATCTGGACCTGGAACGACTTCTTCAGTCAGCTCCTGTACCTGACGAAACCGGAGATGTACACGGTGCCGCTCGCCCTCCGGGCGTTCATGGACGCGCAATCCTCCACCTCGTGGGGGCCGATGTTCGCCATGAGTGTCGTCTCGCTCCTGCCGATCTTCCTCGTCTTCCTGTTCGGTCAGCGGTTCCTGTTGAAGGGCATCGCGACGACCGGCGGCAAGTGAGGCCCGACCCACCGACCAGCACCACCGCAGCACCCGCACCAGACCACCAGCACCAGACCCAGCACCACCGGATCCAGCAGCTCCGGATCCGGATCGATCGATTCGAAAGGGAACAGCATGAGCATCAGCAAGCACGGCAGAGCCGCCGGCTTCATCGCGACGGGAGCCGTCGCAGCCCTCCTCCTCGCCGGCTGCAGCGCCGGGGGCGACGCCGCCACCGAACTGTCCGACGAGCCCGTCACCCTCCGCTTCACCTGGTGGGGCAACGACGCCCGCACGGCGGCCACCCAGGAGGTCATCGCGGCCTTCGAGAAGGAGTATCCGAACATCACCATCGAGCCGCAGTTCACGGACTGGGCCGGCTACTGGGACAAGCTCGCCACCGAGACGGCGGCGAACGACACCCCCGACATCATCCAGATGGACGAGAAGTACATCGCCACCTACGGCGACCGGGGCGCGCTCCTCGACCTGAACACGGTCACCGACCAGCTCGACCTCGGCGACTTCCCCAAGGAGACGCTGACGTCCGGCACGGTCAACGACTCGCTCTACGGCGTCCCCTCGGGCATCACGAGCTACTCCTTCGTCGTGAACCCCGACCTCCTCGCCTCGGCCGGCATCGAGATGCCCGACGACGAGACCTGGACGTGGGACGACTTCACCGAGCTGAGCGAGCAGGTCTCGGCAGCCGGTGGCGGATCGATCTACGGCTTCCAGCCCTTCGGCTTCGAGGACGGCGGCCTCAACAACTGGGCCCGTCAGCACGGCGACGAGCTGTACAACGACAAGGGCGAGGTGTCCATCAAGCCGGAGACCCTGTCCTCCTGGTGGACCTACCTCCTCGACCTCGTGAACGCGGGAGCGACGCCGTCGCCCTCCGCGATCATCGAGAAGCAGGCCGGTGGGCTCGCCGAGTCCTTCACCGCGACCAACTCGGCTGCGTTCGCCCCCTGGTGGAACAGCCAGCTGACGGCCCTGACCGAGGCGAGCGGGTCGCCGCTCGAGCTCCTGCGGGTGCCGACGGTGGACGGCGGCGCCGATGGTTCCGCGTACTACAAGCCGTCGATGTACTGGTCGGCGTCCGCCCGGACCGAGCACCCCGCCGAGGCTGCGCTGTTCATCGACTTCCTCGCCAACAGCGAGACCGCGGCCGACTCGCTCCTCACCGAGCGCGGCGTCCCGGCCAACACGAAGATCCGCGAGTACATCACGCCGAAGCTGGCCGAGACCGACCAGGCGGTCGTCGAGTTCCTCGACGGTCTCGCCGACGACATCGGTGAGCCGCCGACCGTCACGCCCGCCGGTGGCAGCGCGATCGAGGCGCTCGTGAAGCAGTACACCGAGCAGGTCCTCTTCGGGAAGAACACGCCCGACCAGGCCGCCGAGGGGTTCATCAAGGACCTCAAGGCCGCGGTCGCAGCCGGCTGACCCAGCCACAGCCCCTCGACCGGCTCAGGGAACGACGTCCGTTCCCCGGGCCGGTCGATCGGCAGCTCTACCACCGCTTCATTCGAGGGGATCCCGTGACCACCGACCACCGCCCCCGTCCGACCGGTCTCGCGCTGACGCACGAGGTCGGTTCGGCCATCACCGTGCACCTCGACGGGATCGACATCCTGCGGTACACCTACCGACCGGACACGGTCCAGCGCGAATCGCCGAAGCCGTATCTCCACCCGGTGCGGACCGCCGGCGGAGCACTCGTGACGCTGGCCAGACCGCACGACCACGTCTGGCACACCGGGATCGCCTGGGCCCTGCCGCACGTCGGCGACGACAACTTCTGGGGCGGCCCGACCTTCACCGGGACCGCCTACGAACAACTCGCGAACAACGGCCGCTCCGAGCACGTCGCGATCACGGACGTCCGTGCCGACCCGGACGAGGTGCGGTTCGCGCACACGCTCGCCTGGATCACGGAGGACGGTCGGCACGTCGTCGACGAGGAGCGTGCGCTCACGGTGCGACCGGCCGCCGGCGACTGGACGCTGACCTTCGAGACCCGGATGCGCAACGTCTCCGGCCGGGACCTGTCCATCGGGTCGCCCACGACGAAGGGCCGGGAGAACGCCGGCTACGGCGGGCTCTTCTGGCGCGGCCCACGATCCTTCACCGGAGGCACCCTGCACACCCCCGCCGGGAGCGGCGGCGAGGAGCTCCGCGGCACCCGCCACGCGTGGATGGGGTTCACCGGCCTCCACGACGGAACGGCCGCGGCGTCGAGCGTCGTCATCGTCGACGACGTGCGGAACCCCGCGCACCCGCCGCAGTGGTTCGCGCGCACCGAGGAGTTCGCCGGCCTCTGCCCGGCTCCGTTCTTCAGCGAGGAACTGCCCTTCGGCGCCGACGAGACCCTCGCGTTCCGATACGCCGTCGTCGTCGCCGACGGTGCAGCCGGTGACGGCCGGGCAGCTGCGCTCGCCGCATCCGGTCGAGACACGCTCGAACGGTCGCGTTCTGGCCGTACCGATCACCACGACAGCGCGCCGACCACAGCGCCCGCCGCACCGACCCGGAAGGACCCACACGCATGACCACGACCCGCGAACGCTACGCCCTCATCGGCACCGGACACCGCTCGCAGATGTACCTCGACGCCATCGTCGGCCCGCACGCAGACGTCGCCGAGCTCGTCGCCTGGAGCGACAGCAACCCCGGCCGCCTCGACCACTATGAGGGGGTCCTCGCCGAGCAGGGCGTCCCGCTGCCGGCTCGATACGGCCCTGACGACGTCGAGCGGCTCATCGCCGAGCAACGCGTCGACCGGGTGATCGTGACGACCCCCGACTTCACGCACGCCGAGATCGTCTCGCGCGCGCTCCTCGCCGGTGCCGACGTCGTCGTCGAGAAGCCGCTCACCATCGACCGTGAGGGGGTCGAGCGCATTGCAGCGGCCGTCGCCGAGAGCGGCCGGAACGTCGTGACGACCTTCAACTACCGCTACAGCCCGCGGAACTCGGAGCTGCGCCGCATCGTGCAGGACGGTGGGATCGGACGGGTGACGAGCGTGCACTTCGAGTGGGTGCTCGACACCGTGCACGGCGCCGACTACTTCCGTCGCTGGCACCGCGAGAAGGAGCACTCCGGCGGGCTCCTCATCCACAAGGCGTCGCATCACTTCGACCTCGTCAACTGGTGGATCGGGGCTCGGCCGGCCTCCGTCTACGCCACCGGAGGACTCCGCTTCTACGGTGACGCCAACGCGGCCGAGCGCGGGCTCGCGGCGCGTCCGGGGCGTGGATCGGTGCCGGACGACGCCGAGGCGGCGGCTCGCGGGCGCTCGAACGACCCGTTCGCCCTCGACCTGCGTGACGACCCGCGGCTCGAGTCGCTCTACCTGCGGGCCGAGCAGCACGACGGGTACCTGCGCGACCGCGACGTCTTCTCGCCCGGGATCGACATCGAGGACAACCTGTCCGTCCTCGTCGAGTACGACGGTGGCGCCTCGCTCAGCTACTCCCTGAACGCCCACGCACCGTGGGAGGGGTATCGCGTCGCCATCAACGGGACGGAGGGCAGGGTCGAGCTCGAGGTCGTGGAGCGCGCCGCCGTGCTCGTGGGGGCCGACGGGCGCGTCGTCCTCGACCCGAGCCTGAGCGGCGACGGCGAGACCGCGGACGGCGCCGCGTCCGTCGCGCCGGTGCGCTCGCGCGGGGAACGCCTCGTGCTGCAACGCCACTGGGAGGAGGCCCGGGAGATCGAGATCCCCCAGGGCGTCGGCGGACACGGCGGCGGCGACGCATTCCTGCTGCGGCACCTCTTCGACCGCGTCACCGAGGACGAACTGGGACGGCCCGCTGGCTACGACGACGGCGTGCGCGCGATCTCGGTGGGCATCGCCGGGAACGAGTCGCTGCTGACCGGGCGTCCGGTCGCGACGATCGCGCCGTGAGCTCCGGCCCGGAGGCCGGCACCGGCGCTGACGCGGACGTCGGGTCGACCCCGGCCGCTGAGCCGGTGACCGAGCCCGCCCCGATCACCGGGTCCGTCCCGGCCGGTGAGACTGTTCCGGTCACTGAGCCTGTTCCCGTCGCCGAGCCCGTCCCGGTCGCTGAGCCTGTCGAGGTCCGGTCCCGGACAGGGTCGGTCCCGGTCCCGGATGCTGCCTTGCGGGACGGTCCCGTACCGGTCGGCGTCCCGGTCGCTAGCCACGTCCCGGTCGTGGACCATGTCCCGGTCGCCGAGCCCGTCGAAGTGCGGTCCCGACCGGTCACACCGCCACCTGCGCGCGACCCAGGTCTGCGTTCGCTCGCCGCTCGGTTCCGCGCATCCCCGTACCAGAGCAACCCGGGCGACCGGTCGCTCGGCGCCACGCGCACGCGCCTCGCCGAGGTCCTCGGTGTCCTCCCGCGACCGGCGCAGCCCGAGCCGCCCGAAGATCTCGGCAGCTGGACCCGCGACGGCGTCGACGGGGTCGAACTCCGCTGGTCGACCGGGTTCGGCGCGCCGACGTCGGCGTGGCTCCTGCGGCCGGCCGGCGAGACCGGCGTGCTCCCGGGTGCGCTGGCCCTGCACGACCACGGTGGGTTCACGCGCGTCGGGCGGGAGAAACTCGCGGACGGACCCGACGGTGTCCCTGCCACCTCGACCGTCACGCGCGAGGAGCTGCAGGCGTTCCGCGACCGTTACTACGGAGGCCGCGCCGTCGCGTCCGACCTCGCGCGCGACGGGTTCGCCGTGCTCGTCCACGATGCGTTCGGGTGGGGCTCCCGTCGGATCCCGGACGAGGCCGTCGCCGAACGTTTCCATCGGACCGTCGACCTGCAGCGCGCCGGTCGTCGGGCCGCATCGGTACAGCGCGGGAAGGAGGCCGCAGCGGTGTCGCCTGGGCAGCGGTCCGAGCTCCTCGCGGCGGCGAACGAGCCGCAGCTCGCGAAGGAACTGGGCGTCCTGGGCACCTCGCTCGCCGGTCTCATCCTCCGCGACGACCTCATCGCGCTCGACCAGCTGGCGGCCGCGCCCGGGGTCCGTTCCGGAGCCGTCGCGTGCTTCGGTCTCTCCGGTGGCGGTGCCCGGGCCGTTCTGCTCGCAGCCATGGACGACCGGATCCGTGCTGCCGGCGTGGTCGCGATGATGTCGACGTTCGACGGTGTGCTCGACGGGCACGCCGATCAGCACTCGTGGTCGTTCCTCTCACCGGGGCTGTCGCGGGTCGGTGACTGGCCGGAGCTCGCATCCCTGCGCCCCCGCTTGCCGCTGCTCGTCCAGTACGCCGAGCGCGACGAGCTCTTCGAGCCGGCGGGCATGCGTGAAGCGCACGCGATCCTCACGGAGCGGTACCGGGTCGGCGCCGAGCACTCGGCCTACACGGGCACGTTCCACGACGAACCGCACAGTTGGTCGGCACCGATGCAGGCCGGGCTGCGCGCCTGGCTCGCCGCCGCCCTCGCCTGACTCGCCCTGGTATTCGTCCCCAACTCAGGAGATGTCCGGTGTGTCGGGGCTGGGTTGCGGCGGCATGCCGGGGGGAGTCCTGAGTTGGGGACGGTGGTCACGGTGTTCGCAATTCAGGACGGTTGCGGCGTGTTGGGCCCGGGGCGGGTGCTGTGGCGCACGGCGCGCCGGGTGCGTCCTGAGCTGTGAACGTAGGCGGTGGAGTGTCCCCAACTCAGGAGATGTCCGGTGTGTCGGGGCTGGGCTGGGGCGGCATGCCGGGAAGTCCTGAGTTGGGGACTGTGGTCACGGTGTTCGCAACTCAGGACGGTTGCGGCGTGTTGGGACCGGGGCGGGTGCTGTGGCGCACGGCGCGCCGGGTGCGTCCTGAGTTGTGAACGTGGGTGGGTGTGGTTGGTCGGGGTGTCCCCAACTCAGGAGATGTCCGGTGTGTCGTGCCCGGGCTGGCGCGGCGCGCCGCGGGAGTCCTGAGTTGGGGGGCGGTGGTTGCGGTGTTCGTAATTCAGGACAGGTGCGGCGTGTTGGGCCCGGTGCGGGTGCTGTGGCGCACGGCGCGCCGGGTGCGTCCTGAGTTGTGAACAGGGGTGGGTGTGGTTGGTCGGGGTGTCCCCAACTCAGGAGACCTCGGGTGTGTCGTGCCCGGGCTGGAGCGGCACGCCGGGGGAGTCCTGAGTTAGGGACGGTGGTTGCGGTGTTCGCAATTCAGGATGGTTGCGGCGTGTTGGGGTGTGGGACCGGGCTGGGTGGGTGGCGCGCCGGGTGCGTCCTGAGTTGTGAACAGGGGTGGGTGTGGTTGGTCGGGGTGTCCCCAACTCAGGAGACCTCGGGTGTGTCGGGGCTGGGTTGCGGTGGCACGCCGGGGGAGTCCTGAGTTGGGGACGGACCGGACGGTGGTCAGGCGCGGGCTGCGGCGGGGAGCTCGAGGACGCCGTCGACTCGGCGGGGGAGACGGAGCGGGTTCGCCTCGTGCAGGGCCTCGGGGAGCACGCGCTCGGGCGCGTCCTGGTAGACGATCGGACGCTGGAAGCGGCGCACCGCCGACGCACCCACCGAGGTGTGGAGCGAGGTCGTCGCCGGCCACGGTCCGCCGTGGTGCTGCGCCCAGCCGACCGCGACGCCCGTCGGCCAGCCACCGAAGAGCACCCGGCCGGCGATCGGCTCGAGCCGTGACACGAGACCGGTGACGTCCTCACCGGGCGCCGCGTGCACGGTCGCCGTGAGCGCGCCACCGACCTCGGCCAGGACCGCGTGCAGCTCGGTGTCGTCCGCGACCTCGATGACAAGCGTCGCCGGCCCGAAGATCTCCTCGAGCAGGACTTCTGGCGCGTCGAGCACCGTCGCGGCGGTGGTCGCGAGGACGGTCGGAACGCCGGAATCCGCAGCCGCCGTCTCGCCGCCGAGGAGCGTCCGCACCCCGGGATGGCCGGCGGCGCGAGCGGTGCCCGCGGCATACGCCTCGGCGATGCCCGGCGTCAGCATGCGCCCGGCGACGGTGTCCGCCGCGGCCTGCGCGACGAGCTCGGCGAACCCGCTGCCGCTCGGTACGAGGACGAGACCGGGGTTCGTGCAGAACTGCCCCACGCCGAGGGTGAACGACGCCGCCAGCCCACGCGCGAGGTCCGCCGCCGCCTCGCCCTGCAGCGCGGCCGCGGTGATGACGACCGGGTTCGTGCTGCCGAGCTCGCCGTAGAACGGGATCGGGGCCGGCCGCTGCGACGCCAGGTCGAACAGTGCGCGCCCGCCGACGAGTGAGCCGGTGAACCCGACTGCCGTGATCGCCGGGTGCTGCACGAGGGCGGTGCCCTGCTCACGACCCTCGACGAGCGCGAACGTGCCGTCCGGGGCGCCGGCCGAGCGCAACGCCTCGACCACGATCGCCGCGGTCAGCCGGGAGAGTCGCGGGTGGGCGGAGTGCGCCTTCACGATGACCGGACATCCGGCCGCCAGCGCCGACGCCGTATCGCCGCCGGCGACCGAGAACGCGTACGGGAAGTTCGACGCGCTGAAGACCGCCACCGGTCCCGTCGGCCGGAGCATCCGTCGCAGCTCCGGCTTGGGCGGGGTGGCGGAGGCGTCGGCGTGGTCGATGACGACCTCGAGGAAGGCCCCGTCGCGGAGGACGGCGGCGAACAGTCGCAGCTGGCCTGTCGTCCGCGCGACCTCGCCAGTGAGGCGCGTGGTTCCGAGGTGGGACTCCTCGTCGGCGAGTGCGACGAGCTCGTCGACCCGGGCGTCGAGGGCGTCGGCGACGGCCTCGAGCCAGGCGGCCCGGGTCGAGGGCACCGTGGATGCGAGCTCGGAGGAGGCCGCGGCTGCTGCCGCGGCGACCTCGTCGACGGCCGGAACGGCGGCACGGCCCGTGTCGGACGCGGCGTCGCCAGCGTGACCTGCGGGCGTGACGGTGCCGCCGCCGGGGCCCACGCTGCTGCTGCTGCTGCTGCTTCCGTTGCCGTTGCCGCGGCCGTCGGTACCGTTGTCGTTGCCGTCGTTGCCGTCGTTGCCGTCGTTGCCGTCGTTGCCGTCGTTGCCGTCGTTGTCGTCGATACGGCCGCCGACGCCGTTCGGGTCGTCGGTGCGCGCCCTGGCGGGGGTGGTGTGGTCGATCGTGCCGGTGCTGTGGTCGGTGTCGTGCATGGTGATGACTCCTCGGGGATGCGGGTACGGCTGGTGATGATCGGGGCGTGTGGCCGGCCGGCGGACGGCCGGGCGGACGGGGTCAGTGCGCGACGGCAGTGGTCTCCGCGGCCCGGTCTCGGATCACGAAGCCGAGGCCGGGTCGCTGCTCGACCTGCACCCGGCCCTCGGCGATGGTGACCGGCCCGGGCGGGTCGATGGCGCCGATCGCGACGAAGCCCGCGTCCTCGACGTCCTCGACCTCGGTGCGCTGCGGGAGGGCGAGGGCGAGCTGTCCGGAGAGGTCGGGGAGCAGGTGCGGCGCGAGCGTCAGCCCGGCGTCGTCGACGAGCGCGGCGATCGCGAGGAAGGGGGTGATGCCACCGACGCGGACTACGTTCGGTTGCAGGACGTCGGCGACGCCACGGTCGACGAGGTCGCGGAACCGGTGGATCGTGTGCACGTTCTCGCCCAGAGCGATCGGGATGTCGGTCGCCTGACGCAGCCGTTCGTATCCCGCGGTGTCGTCGGAGCGCAGCGGCTCCTCGATCCAGGCCGGGTCGACGACGCCGAGCCGGTCCAGGGACGAGACCGCTTGGTCGACGTCCCAGCGCTGATTCGCGTCGATCATGAGCCGGCGGTCCGGTCCGAGCAGTTCGCGCACCATCGTCACCCGGTCGACGTCCTCGGCGAGGTCGGGCTTGCCGACCTTGATCTTGACGGCGTCGTAGCCCGCCGCGATCCACCGCTCGACCTGCGCGGCGAGCGAGGCGGCGTCGAGGTGGAGGTTCACGCCACTCCCGTACGCCTGGACCGTGTCGCGTCGACGGCCGAGGAGGTCGGCGAGCCCGAGACCGGCCCGTCGTCCACGGAGGTCCCAGAGTGCGGTGTCGAGCCCGGCGAGCGCGATCGTCGTGATACCGCCGCCACCGGCCTCGTGCAGATGCGTCCACAGCCGCGGCCAGAGCGTTTCGGGGTCGGTCGTCGATCCGAGGGCGGCGGCGGTGATGTCGTCGTCGAGCAACGCCCGGACGGCCGTGGCCCCGATGGTCGGCGTCCACGTGAAGCCCGACCCGGTCGCCCCCTCGTCGTCGACGACGTCCACACGGATGAGATGCAGCCACGGTGCCTCGGGCACCCAGGGGCGCGGCATGGTGAACCGGCCGAGCGAGGTGGTGATGGAGGCGATCCCGGGCATCGTCAGCGCCCTGCGGCCAGCGTCGCGTGCTCGGCGACGAGGTCGGCACCGGTCGCGAGCAGCGCCTCCAGGCGGTCGGTCTGCTCGGGGGTCGGGTCGACGAAGGGCGACCGCACGGAACCGACCGGCAGGCCGCCGAGCCGGACGCCGGCCTTGATGAGCGACACGGCGAAGCCGGGGGTCTCGTCGCGGAGGGCGACCAGCGGCCGGTAGAACTCGCGGAGCAGGCGCTCGCGCAGCGGCTCGTCGTGCTCGGTGTACGCGCGGTAGAACAGCGTCGCGAGTTCCGGCAGCATGGCGAAGACGGCAGAGGAGTAGAGCGGGATGCCGATGCCGCGGTAGGCGGCCTGCGTGAGCTCGGCGGTGAGGAGGCCGTTGAAGAAGGCGAAATCGTCGCGTCCCTCCTCGTGCACCGCCAGCACGATGTCCTGGGCGGCCGCGACGTCGCCGACGCCGTCCTTGAAGCCGACGACCTGCGGGTTGCGGGCGAGGTGACGCATCGTCGCCGTCGTGTACCGGGCGTTGTTCCGGTGGTAGACGATCGCCGGGAGGCTCGTCGCCGAGAGGACGTCCTCGACGTACGCCTGCAGCCCGGCCGCCGGCCCGGAGACGAGGTACGGCGGCATGAGCAGGATCGCGTCGGCGCCCGCCTCTTCGGCCGCCACGGCGAGCTCCTTGGCGGTCGCCACGCCTCCTCCGGCGCCACCGATGACCGGGACGGCGCCGTCGACGACCTCGACGGTCCGCTGGACGACGCGGGCGGCCTCCGACGGCGACATCGCGTGCAGCTCGCCGGTGCCGCAGGCGGGGAACACCCCTCCCGGGCGGTGTTCGAGTCGCGACTCGAGGTGGGTGCCGAGGAGCCCCAGGTCGACCTCGCCCGCGGCGTCGAAGGGGGTGATCGGGAAGTACAGGACGCCGTCGAAGGCGAGCGGTGCTGGCATGGTGGAGGTCCTCGTCATCGTGGGGCTGGGGCTGGAACAGGAGTGGTGGCCGGCCGGCCGGTGTCGGCGGCGAGCAGGTCGGTGAGGCGGGCCGCCTCGGCAGGGCTGAGTGCGGATCGCCAGTCGTGCTCCGGGCGCCACCCGAGGTGGGCGGTGGCCTTCGCGCTGCTGAAGGCGGCGGCTCGGTCGACGAGTCCGTCGGCGAACCCGGCGGTGCTCGGGACCTGCGCGGGCAGCAGGGTGGACAGGGGTGCGAGCGCCAGGGCGTCGTCGGCGCCGACGAAGTACACCTCGCCGGAGTGTCGGGCTTCGGCACGATCGATCCAGGCGGCGACGAACCGGCCGGCGTCACGCGCATCCACGTAGTTGTAGAGGGAGACGGCCGCGAGTGCGGGATCGGCGAGCCGGTCGACGATGGTGTGCCCCTGCTGCGTCGGCGCGCCCTCCCACTCCTCCGGGGAGACGACGAAGCACGGCCGAAACGCACCGGTGATGACGGCGTCACTGTGGGCTCGGGCCAGCATCGCGACCGTCGACTCGATCGCGACCTTCGACAGTGCGTAGGCGTTCCACGGGGCGACCCGGTGCTCCTCGGTGATGGGGAGCGCCTCGGGCGTCCACCCGTGCGGGGCGCCGTAGCCGATGACGGTCGGGCTGCTCGCGGCCAGCAGCCTGGTCGCCCCGGCGGCGATCCCGGCGGTGAGGGCGGTGAAGGCGAGCGCCTGGTTGGTCGCCAGGATGACGTGCTCCGGCGCGCTGAACGGCACCGCGATCGCCGCCAGGTGCACGACGGCGTCGGGCCGCAGGGTGGCGAAGAGCTCGTGGGTCGCATCGTGGTCGAGGAGGTCTGCGGTCCGGCCCTCGACACCGGGGAGTCCGGGGTCGGCCCGATCGACGGAGACGACCTCGTGGCCTGCTTGGGCGAGGGCGCTCGCGACGCTCCGCCCGAGTCGTCCTGCGCCGCCGGTGACGATGATGCGCATCGGTGTCCTCTCTGACCACGTCCGGGTCGACGAGGCCGACCACGAAAACCGAGAAACCGGTTTCTTGATGCGAGCCTATAGGATGATTGATGACGGCACCACCTGTGACGAGTCGAACGAGGACGTATGAGCAACCGGTTCCCCAGCGCTGGACAGACACCGACGATCTCCGACGTCGCCGAGCAGGCAGGCGTCTCGAAGGCCACCGTGTCGCGCGTCCTCAACGGCAAGGCGACCGTCGACGCGGCGATCGCCGACCGCGTGCTCGCCGCGGTGGACGCCCTCGGCTACCGCCCGAGCATGCTCGCCCGAAGCCTGTCGCTCGGCCGCACGAACACCATCGGGGTCGTCGTGCCCGACCTCGAGAACCCGATGTTCCAGGAGATCCTGCGCGGGGTCACCCGGGCCGCGGCGGCCGACGGCTACCGCGTCCTCGTGACCGACACCGAGGAGGACCCGGCCGACGAGGCGGCGGCGGCCCGCGAAGCCCGTCGTCGCTGCGACGCGATCGTCCTCTGCTCACCCCGTCTGGCCGAACCGGAGCTTCGAGCGCTGCTCGCCCAGCTGCACCCGGTCGTGCTCGTCAACCGCGAGCTCGCCGACTCGCCCGTGCCGTCGGTGTCCATCGACTACGCCAGCGGCATGGAGCAGGTGCTCGCCGAGCTGCACGCACTCGGGCACCGGCACATCCTGTACCTCGCGGGGCCCGCCGCGAGTCAGGGCGATCGCCTCCGACGGGTCGGCATCGCCCGCGCACGCTCGGACCACGACGACCTCTCCGTCGACATCGTGCCGGCCGGGTCAGCGCTGGTGGACGGCGCCGCGGTCGTCGAGACGGTGGTGCAGCACGACGCGACCGCCGTGGTCGCCTTCAACGACCTCGTCGCCCTCGGGCTCGTCTCGGCGCTCCGCGGTGCCGGTGTGTCCGTCCCCTCGGCGCTCAGTGTGGTCGGCTTCGACGACATCCCGTTCGCGGCGTTCGCGGTGCCGGCGCTCAGCACGGTGTCCGTCCCACGACGCGAGCTCGGCGCCGAGGCGTGGACCAGACTGCGCGACACCATCGGCGGCGCAGAGGGTGGACACCCGCTCGTCTTCCGACCGCGGTTCGTCGCCCGGGAGAGCACCGCCGCCCGCCCGGCCGCGAGTCCACCGGTCTGGCACGGAACCGAGCAGCACCCCACCTCACCTGAGCTGACCGCCCGGCTCGGCGACCGCGAGGTCCTCGTCCTTCACGACGGCAGCGGCCTCGAACCGACCGACGCCCCGCGACCGTTCGCGCACCCCGTCACCTCGCTCGGCGGGACCGTCGTCACGGAATCCGCTCCCGACGACCACCCCCACCATGTCGGTCTCTCGATGGCCGTCGCCGACGTCGACGGTGTCTCCTACTGGGGCGGTCGCACCTACGTCGCCGGACAGGGGTCGACGATGCTCGACAACCACGGTGTCCAGCGCGTCACCGAGACCGTGGTGGACGCCGGTGTGCTGCGTCAGTGGCTCGACTGGATCGGACGCGACGGGACGACGCAGCTGAGGGAGTCGCGCCGCACGGTCGTCGAGGAGTTCGCCGTGCCTGGCGTCGGGAGCGGGAGGTCGGCGCTCCGCGTCGCCGTCTCCAGTGTCTTCCGGACGACGGGATCGACGGTGACGATCGGATCGCCGGCCACCAACGGCCGCGAAGGTGCCGGGTACGGCGGATGGTTCTGGCGGTTGCCCGCGGACGCCCACCGGTCCGTCCTCAGCGCTGACGGACCGGGGGAGTCGACCGCGCACGGCTCGCGTGCGGCCTGGGTCGCCTTCGTCCTCGACGCCGACGGGAGCGCTGACACACAGACGGGCGACACCACCGAGCCCGCCCCGACGCCGCCTCGACGCCCCACCACGGTCCTGTTCCGACAGCCCGCAGCGAACGCCTTCCCCTGGTTCGTCCGTGCGGCCGAGTACCCGGGTATCGGCGTCTCGCTCGCCGCCACCAGCCGCACCACCATCACCGCCGACACCCCGCTCGTCACCGGTCTGGAGGCGGTCGTCGTCGACGGCGCTCTGGACGCGCAGCAGGCGGACGCCATCCACCGTGCGCTCCTCACCGCCGAGGAACGCAGCACCGAACCGCGCAGCATTGAACCGCGCAGCACAGGGAGTGACGCATGACCAGCACCGACCACGCCACCGCCACCACCGCCCCGACCGTCGTGGTCGTCGGGATCCACGGCCATGGCGCCAGTCACGTGGCGGCAGCCAGGGCGCTCGCCGCGACCGGCGCGATCCGCCTCGTCGGACTCGTCGATCGGACCTTCACCGAGGAGGACCGCGCTGCCGGGGATGCGCCGCTCCGCGACTCGCTGGAGGAGTGCTTCGCCGCCGGGCGGGTGGACGTGGTCATCCTCTCGACCCCGATCCACACGCACCTGGACCTCGCCGTCGCCGCCCTCGAGCACGGCGCCGACGTCCTGCTCGAGAAGCCCCCGGTGACCTCGAACGACGAACTCGACCGGCTGCAGGCCACCGCCGCCCGGACCGGCGGGCTCGTGCAGGTCGGGTTCCAGAGCCTCGGATCGCACGCGATCGGCGAGATCGCGGACGTCGTCGCCGGCGGGGAGATCGGGGCCGTGACAGCACTCGAGGCGAGAGGCACCTGGGTCCGCACCGTCGGCTACTGGACGCGTGCCGCGTGGTCGGGCAGGCGCACGCTCGACGGCACACCCGTCGTGGACGGCGTCGTCACCAACCCCTTCGCGCACGCGGTCCAGACCATGCTCCGACTCGGCGGCACGACCGACCGCGCGGGGATCGCCACCATCGACCTCGACCAGTACCGGGCGAACGACATCGAGGCCGATGACACCTCGGTCGTCCGCATCACCCCACAGCGCGGTCCGATCATGACCGCGGCGCTCACCCTGTGCGCACAGGAGACGACCGACCCGGTGGTCACGGTCCACGGAGAGCTCGGCTCGATCCGGTTCCACTACACACGCGACGAGGTCGAGCTGGTCGTCGACGGCGTCACCCTGCGACGCTGGACGACGGGCCGGACCGACCTGCTCCCCGACCTCCTCCGCGCGCGCGAGGCGGTCCGGGCTGGTGAGGATGCCGCACTCGTCAGCTCCCTGGCCGACGCGTCCGCCTTCACCGCCGTCCTCGACGCGGTCCGGTCGGCCCCAGCGCCACACCGCATCCCCGCTGATCTCGTCGAGTGGCTCGGGGCGGGCGACGAGCGCCGCCCCGTCATTCCGAGGATCGAGGAGCTCGTCGCGGAAGCGGCCGCCTCCGGCAGCACCTTCGCCGAGCTCGGGACCGATTGGGCCCGGCGATGAACCACGAGCGGCCCGGTCCGGACGAGGACGACCGCCGTCGCAAACACGCCCGACTCGCGTCGCTCCTGGAGGCCCGCGGAGCAGGCACGATCGTGCTGCGGTCCGCCGCAGCGGTCAGCTGGTACCTCGACGGCTCGCGCGTCCACGTGAGCCTCGCGGCCGACCCGATCGTCGCGGTCGTGGTCTCGCCGGGCGACGCGTGGCTCGTCGCGACCTCCAACGAGGTGGACCGGCTGCAGGCCGAGGAGCTGCCCGACATCCGCGTTCGGACGGTGCCGTGGCACACGCCGATCGACGCGCTGCTGCCGAGTGGGGACGGGGTGCTGCAGGAGGCCGACATCGCCGCCGAGCTGCGCGCCGCACGTGCGTCGCTCCTCCCGGCCGAACTCGCGCGCTTCCGTTCGCTCGGGCGGGAGACGACGTCGGCGCTCGAGACGCTCGTCGACGAGCTCGACCCCGCCCGGACGGAACGCGCGGTCGCTGCGGACCTCGCCGGGCGCCTCGTCGCAGCCGGTATCGACCCGCTCGTCCTCCTCGTCGCCGGGGAGGGCAGACTCGCCCACCGGCACCCGCTGCCGACCGAGGGGCGACTCGGTTCCCGGGCGATGCTCGTCGCCTGCGGCCGCCGCGACGGGCTCATCGTGAACCTCACGCGGTGGTTCGACGAGGGCGGCACCCCGGCGGAGCCGTTCGCCACGGACATGCAGCGCATCCGCGCCGTCGAACGCGCCTATCTCGACGCCACCGTGCCAGGTGCTTCGCTCGCCGACATCCTCCGCACGGGGAGTGCGGCGTACGCCGAGCAGGGCTTCGACGCCGACGAGTGGACGAGGCACCATCAGGGCGGTGCGGCCGGCTACGCGGGACGCGATCCGCGCGCCACGCCTGAGGCGACCGACGTCGTCCAGCTCTGGCAAGCCTTCGCCTGGAACCCGACCGCCCCCGGCGTGAAGGTCGAGGACACCGTCGTGGTCACGCCGGACGGTGTCGAGGTGCTGACGACGAGCACGGCCTCGACCCACCCGACCCCGTCCACCGTGGGAGGCTGAAGACATGACCCGGCACATCGTGATCGCACCGGACTCGTTCAAGGGCACGGCGACCGCCGCTGAGGTCGCCGAGGCGATCGCCGACGGGTGGCGGACCGTCCGGCCCGACGATCTCCTGCACTCGCTCCCCATGGCCGACGGCGGCGAGGGCACGCTCGACGCCTTCGCGGCCGCCGTGCCCGGGGCGCGTCGGCACCTGATCACGGTCACCGGCCCGGTCGGCGACCCGGTGGACGCCGAGTGGCTCGAGCTGCCCGACGGTTCGGCGGTCGTGGAGCTCGCCCAGACGAGCGGGCTGACCCTGCTCGACCCCCTGCAGCCGTTCGCGGCGCACACCGTCGGCTTCGGTGAGGCCATCGCGGCCGCCCTGGACCACGGTGCGCGACGCATCCTGCTCGCGATCGGCGGAAGCTCCAGCACGGACGGTGGAGCCGGGCTGCTCACCGCGCTCGGAGCGCGGCTGGTGGACGCCGACGGTGGACCGGTGGCGCCCGGCAACGCCGGACTCGCGACGCTCCGCGATATCGACACCGCCGGACTCCGCGCGCTGCCGCCGGACGGCGCGGTCATCCTCAGCGACGTCACCAACCCGCTGCTCGGCGACCGCGGTGCCGCTGCGGTCTTCGGCCCGCAGAAGGGCGCGACCACCGCGGACGTCGCGGTCCTCGACACCAACCTGGCCCGGTTCGTGAGCCGCGCTGCGGAGGTTTTCGGGACGGACCGTGCGGAACGCGCCGCGGCCGAACCCGGTGCCGGTGCCGCGGGCGGTGCGGGCTACGGCCTCCTGCTGTGGGGCGCCACCGCCACTTCGGGCGCGCGCGGTGTCGGCGAGGCGATCGCCCTCCCGGAAGCGGCCGCGACGGCGTCGATCGTGATCACGGGCGAGGGCCGCTTCGACGACCAGACGGCCGACGGCAAGGTCGCCTCCTGGGTCGCCGGGCTCGCGGCGGACCGGACCATGCTCGTCGCCGGGGCGATCCAGGCGCCCACTGAGGGGATCTTCCTCGCGGCGGCATCGCTCACGGCGCTGGCCGGCGGTGTCGAGGCGGCGATGGCCGAACCGCTCGTCCACCTGCGTGCGGCAGGGGCGGCACTGGCCACCCAGTACCGCCCCTGATCACCTCACGTCGACGCGCCGGCGGTCATGCCGTGACGTCGATGAGGACCTTCCCGACCGTGTCGTCCTCGACGGCGGCGTGGGCCGCAGCCGTCTCAGCGAGCGGGAACACCGTCAGCGCCAGACCGTGGTCTTCGCCGACGGCGAGCGCGCCGTCCTCGATCGCGGCGGTGATGTCCTCAGCGGCGGCGTGGAGCGCGGCGTCGCCGACCGTGTAGAGCAGCATGAACTGGAGCCGCGTGTTGAGCCCCATGTGCGGACGGATGTCGAGCGTGACCTGGTCACCGCCGTTGTTGGCGTAGCTGACGACCGTGCCGCGCGGGGCGAGGACCGCCTGGTCGAGGGGGAGGTTCTGCGCGATCGCGACCTCCACGACGAGGTCGACGCCGTCGGGTGCCACCTCGCGGATCGCCGCGGCGGTGTCGCCCTCGCGGTAGTTCACGACGTGGTGTGCTCCCGCGGCGGTCGCGAGGCGGGCCTTCTCGTCGCTGCTGATGGTGGTGATGACCGTCGCGCCGGCCCAGCGGGCGAGCTGGATCGCGGCGTTGCCGACGGCGCCGGCACCACCCTGGACGAGGACCGTCCGGCCGTCGAGGGCACCGGGGGAGAGCCGGGCCGGGCCGTCCTGCGCGACGGTGAGGGCGCGGTGCGCGGTCATCGCGGGGACACCGAGGCTGGCACCGAGTTCGAATGACGCGGCGTCGGGCAGGGGGACCACACGGGAGACGGGCTGCACCGTGAACTCCTGGGCCGTGCCCAGCGGGCTCTCGTGCGCCGCGAGGTACACCCAGACGCGGTCGCCGACGGCGAAGGTGGTCGTGGTCGCCGCGTCGCCGGCGGCCGGGCCGACCGCGTCGATCACGCCGGCGCCGTCGAGGTTCGGAACGACCTCGGGGAAGGGCATGCCACCCGAGGGGCCGCCGCCGCGCCTGGTTTTCCAGTCGGTCGGGTTGACGCCCGAGAACGCGAGCTTGATGCGGACCTCGCCGGGGCCGGGCTCGGGGACCTCGCGCTCGACGAGGTGGAGGACGGACGGGTCACCGTTGGTGGAGTAGACGATCGATCGCATACCGGGGCCAACGTCTCCGCCGCGCGGAAGATTCCGCGGTGGCACTTCGACAGGCTCAGTGACCGGGAGGGGTTCGCTCAGTGACCGGGAGGGTTCGGCCCACCGACCGGGGAGGGGATACCCGTTCCCTGAGCTTGTCGAAGGGCCCCCGGGGTGACGTTGCGTCCCGGGAGGCTTCTGCGTGTGGCACTTCGACAGGCTCAGTGACCGGAGGATGTTCGCTCAGTGACCGGGTGGTGCTCGGTGACGGGGGAAGGGATGCCCGTTCCCTGAGCTTGTCGAAGGGCCCCCGGGGAGCGTTGTAGGTCGGGAGGCTCCGGTGTGTGGCACTTCGGCAGGCTCAGTGACCGGCGCCCGAGACCGCCTCAGGCTCGGGCGGCGTACTGCTCCCGTGCGATGCCGGACGCGTCCGCAGCGACCGCGTCCGCCTGGTCGGTGCGGACGCCGGCCCCCACTGCAGCCCACGCCGGGCGTGTGCCACTCAGCGCCCAGGCCGCCTGGACGGCTGCGCCGTCCGCCACATACTCCCCGGGTGCCGGCACGACGACCGGCACGCCGAAGACCTCGCGAGCGATCGCCTGCACCGCCGGGTTCTGCGCCGCACCACCGATGAGGAGCACGCGCTCCGCCGTGACGCCCTGCGCGAGCACCGCGTCGAGGCCGTCGGCGAGTCCGCAGAGCAGCCCCTCGATCGCCGCTCGAGCGAGGCCCTCGCGCGTCGTCGACTCCAGGGTCATGCCGAAGAGGGTCGCCGTCGCGTCCGGACGGTTCGGGGTGCGCTCACCCTCGAAGTAGGGCTGGAGCACGAGTCCCCGTGCCCCGGCCGGGGCCTCGAGCGCGAGTCGACCGAGTTCCGTGTGGTCGACGCCGAGCAGCGCGGCCACCGCGTCGAGGATCCGGGCGGCGTTGAGTGTCGCGATGAGCGGCAGGAACGCGCCGTCGGCCGAGGCGAACCCGGCGACGGTGCCCGAGCTGTCACGGACCACGGCCGGCGTCACGGCGAACACCGTCCCGCTCGTGCCGATCGACACGACGACATCGCCGGCCGTCGCCCCGAGCCCGAGGGCGGCTCCCGCGTTGTCTCCGGCACCCGCCCCGATGACCGTGTCCGGCCCGATGAGGCCACCGTCGACACCGGTCCCGGCCGACTGCTCCGGCGCGAGCACGCGCGGCAGGATCGCATCGTGGCCGAGCGCTGCGACGAGCAGCTCGCGGTCGTACTCGCCGTCGGTGGGGGACCAGTACCCGGTGCCGGAGGCGTCGGAGCGGTCGGTCGTCAGCTCGGCGAGGTCCGCGCCGAGCGGGCTCTCGTCGGCCGGACCGAAGCCGCGCAGACGCCACGTCAGCCAGTCGTGGGGGAGTGCGACGGCGGCGACCTCGGCGGCGTTCCCGGGTTCGGCGTCGCGCAGCCAGCGCAGCTTCGTGATCGTGAAGGAGGCGACGGGGACGCACCCGGTCCGCTGGGCGAGTTCCGCAGCGCCGAACTCCGTGATGAGGTCCGTCGCGGCCTGCGCGCTCCGGGTGTCGTTCCAGAGGAGCGCCGGACGGATGACGCGTCCGTCGACGTCGAGCGCGACCATGCCGTGCTGCTGGGCCGCGACCGACACCGCGGCGACATCCGCCAACCCGCCGGCGGCGGCGGCCGCCTCCTGCAGCGCCTGCCACCACGCGGCCGGGTCGACCTCGGTGCCGGCCGGGTGCGCCGCGCGTCCTTCGCGGACGAGCGCCCCGCTCTCGGCGTCGCGGATGACGACCTTGCAGCTCTGGGTGGACGAATCGATGCCGGCGACGAGCGTCATCGCTCTCCCTGTTCTCGGTGGTGGGCGGTCGGGTGACCGCCGGGTCTGCTGTGGGGTGGAACGCGGAACGGCGTTCCGCCCCCGATCCTCTCGGATCAGGAGACGGAACGCCAGGTTCGCGGGTGTCGGTTAGCGCGCGCCCATGAGGTGGTCGACGGCCAGCTGCTGCAGGCGGACGAACCCGAAGCCCTTGCCGCCGAAGTAGGCGTCGGCGTCGAAGTCCTCGTACGACGAGCGGTCGGCGAGCAGCTGGTCGACGGTCTCGCCGGGGTTGAGCGTCGGCTCGCGCAGCTCGGGCACGCGGGCGGCGGCCAGCGCCTCCTGCACCTCGGGGTCGGCGCGGAACGCCTCGGCGCGCTCCTTGAGCAGCAGGTACATGCGCATGTTGGCGGCTGCGGAGTCCCACACACCGGTGATGTCCTCGGTGCGGCTCGGCTTGTAGTCGAAGTGACGGGGGCCGTCGTACGCGGGGCCGCCGTTCACGCCACCGTGCTCGAGGAGGTCGACGAGCGAGAACGCGTTCTGCAGGTCGCCGTGACCGAAGACGAGGTCCTGGTCGTACTTGATGCCCCGCTGGCCGTTGAGGTCGATGTGGTAGAGCTTGCCCTGGTAGAGCGCCTGGGCGATGCCGGCGGTGAAGTTGAGGCCCGCCATCTGCTCGTGGCCGACCTCGGGGTTGATGCCGACGAGCTCCGGGCGCTCGAGGGTCTCGATGAACGCCATCGCGTGGCCGAGGGTCGGGAGCAGGATGTCGCCGCGGGGCTCGTTGGGCTTCGGCTCGATCGCGAAGCGGATGTCGTAACCCTTGTCGGTCACGTAATCACCGAGGAGGTTGACGGCCTCGCGGTAACGCTCGAGGGCCGCCTGCACGTCCTTCGCGGAGTCGTACTCGGCGCCCTCGCGGCCGCCCCACATGACGAAGGTCTTGGCGCCGAGTTCGGCGGCGAGGTCGAGGTTGCGGAGCACCTTGCGGAGGGCGAAGCGGCGGACGGCGCGGTCGTTCGAGGTGAAACCGCCGTCCTTGAAGACGGGCGCGCTGAACAGGTTGGTGGTCACCATCGGCACGATGACGCCGGTGTCGGCGAGCGCCTGCTTGAGACGGTCGATCTGCTTCTGGCGTTCGGCGTCGGTCGAACCGAAAGCGAAGAGGTCGTCGTCGTGGAAGGTGAGGCCGTAGGCGCCGAGCTCGTTCAGGCGGGTGACGGCCTCGACCACGTCGAGGTCGGGGCGGGTGGGGCCACCGAACGGGTCGGTCCCGTTGTAGCCGATCGTCCAGAGGCCGAAGGAGAACCGATCGGCTTTGGTGGGGGTGAGGCTCATGCGTGCAGTCCTTCAACGTCGTTGGTGAGCGGATGATTTGTTGTTAACCACAACTTATAGTCGAGACTAGCAGATCGTCGGCCGCGCGTCACCGGTCGAGTGTCGCGAAATATTTCGTTAGCATGGGCAGAACTTCTCGCTGCAGAGACGGCCGTCCGGCCCGACGGAGCGGGATCGGAGGACTCGGATGAGCGACGACCCCGCGGCGCAGACCGCTGGACCCGGTGCCGGTGGCGGGCGCGCGACCCTGTCGCGCATCGCCAGGGAGGCCTCCGTGTCGGTGTCGACCGCCTCGAAGGTGCTCAACGGGCGACCGGGGGTGTCGCCGGACACCCGGGAGATCGTCGAGCGACTTCTGGACCGCCACGGCTACAGTCGCCGCGGTGCCGAGCTCGCGCAAGGTTCGCTCATCGAGCTCGTCTTCGAGTACATCGACAGCTCCTGGTCGCTCGAGATCATCCGCGGTGTCGAGAAGGTCGCGCGTCAGCACGGCATGAGCGTCACCCTCACCGAGACGGGCGCCCGGCGTTCGACCGGCGAGGGTTGGGTCGAGAGCATCATCTCGCGGAAGCCGGTCGGGGTCATCCTCGTGTTCTCGGACATCGACCCGGCGTACCGGCGCCAGCTCCACACGCGCAACATCCCGGTCGTCGTGGTCGACCCGGCGGGGGACCCTGGCCCGGAGGTCGCCGCCATCGGCTCCACGAACTGGTCCGGCGGGATGGCCGCGACGCGCCACCTCATCGAGCTCGGACACCGCAGGATCGGGCTGATCTCGGGTCCGCAGGACCTCATGTGTTCGCGGGCGCGGGTCTCGGGCTACCGGTCCGCGCTCGAGGAGGCCGGGATCCCGCTCGACGAGACGATCCTGCGCCGCGGGGAGTTCATCCCGGAGGCCGGACGCGTCCTGGCGCTCGAACTGCTGCAGCTCGAGGACCGACCGACTGCGATCTTCGCCGGCAACGACATGCAGGCGTTCGGCGTCTACGAGGCGGCGCGCTCGCTCGGGATCTCGATCCCGGAGCAGCTGTCGGTCGTCGGGTACGACGACGTCCCGCCGGCCAAGTGGGTCGGTCCGGCCCTCACGACCATCCGGCAGCCGCTCATCGAGATGGCCGAGGAGGCGACCCGCCTGGTGCTGAAGCTCCGGTCCGAGACGGTCGACAACATCCGCCTCGACCTCGCCACCTCCCTCGTCGTCCGGGGTTCGACCGCAGCCCCGCCCACCCCGTAGCCCGCGAACTGTCACTCGCCGCTAGTCCCGGCGAGCGGGACTGTGTCGGAGTGACAGTTCGCGGGCAGGGGTGGGGGGTGCGGGCGCGTGCGAAAAGTTTCCAATGCGGGAGAGGGAAGTTGCGGGGAGACAGGCGGCGGGGCTAGCTTCAGGGCACCGCAGCGAAGCGATCCGGAACCCCGGGGCCGCAGCTGCGCGAGCATCTCGGGAGCATTGCACATGGCGGGAAGCGGACGGCCGGAACTCCGGGTCGCGATGATCGGATACGGCTTCATGGGAGCCGCACACTCGCAGGCCTGGCGCACCGCACCGCGCTTCTTCGACCTCGACGCGGAACCGGTCATGGCGACGATCGTCGGCCGCAACGCCGAGGCACTCGAGGCGGCCCGCGTGAAGTTCGGCTGGGAGTCGGCCTCGACGGACTGGCGGAGCGTCATCGCCGACCCGTCCATCGACATCGTCGACGTCTGCACGCCCGGGTCCTCGCACGTCGAGATCGCGATCGCCGCCCTCGAAGCCGGCAAGCACGTCCTCTGCGAGAAGCCGCTCGCCAACAGTGTCGAGGAGGCGGAGCTGATGGTCGCCGCGGCCGAGGCGGCGAGGGCCCGCGGCGTCCGCTCCATGGTCGGCTTCAGCTACCGTCGTGTGCCCGCCATCGGCTACGCCCGCCAGCTCATCGCGGAGGGCGCGCTCGGCGACGTCCGCCAGATCCGCGCGCTCTACCTCCAGGACTGGCTGAGTGACGCCGGGGGGCCGATGACCTGGCGCCTCGACAAGGACCAGGCCGGCTCCGGCTCGCTCGGCGACATCGGCGCGCACGCCATCGACCTCGTGCAGCACCTGACCGGTGCCCGACTCGACGCCGTCAGCGGGACGCTCGCCACCTTCGTCACCGAGCGACCACTCCTCGGCGAGACCGTCGGCCTGAGCGGGACCGCCTCGGAGGAACGCGCCGCGGTCACCGTCGACGACGCCGCCTGGTTCACCGCGAAACTCACGGGCGGGCTCGCGGACGGCGCCATCGGCGCCTTCGAAGCCACCCGCTATGCGACCGGACGGAAGAACGCGCTCCGCATCGAGCTGAGCGGCTCCCGCGGAGCCATCGCCTTCGACCTCGAGCGGATGAACGAGCTCGAGGTCTACGACGCCACCGCTCCCGCCGGCAAGCAGGGCTTCACGCGCATCGTCGTCACCGAGCCGGAGCACCCGTACATGGCCGCCTGGTGGCCGACCGGCCACGGTATCGGCTACGAGCACCCGTTCTCGCACCAGGTGCGCGACCTCGTCCAGGCCATCACCGGCGGCACCGATCCCGAGCCGTCCTTCGCCGACGGGCTGCAGGTCCAGCGGGTCCTGCGCGCCGTCGAGTCGAGCGCCGCGAACGGCAGCGCCTGGACACCCACCGACTGATCCGTCCCCATCGCACCATCAGCAGCAGCACCCACCAAGGAGAGAACGCAATGACGCTTCGTACTTCATCCCGCCGTCGGACCCGACTGGCCGCAGTCGCCCTCGGCGTCTCGGCCCTCATGCTCGGCGCGACCGCCTGCTCCAGCGGCGGCGGCGCCCCGAGTGGCAGTGCCACCCTCTGGGGCCTCACCGGCACCGACGAGGACACCGTCCTCGGCCCGTCGCTCAAGGAGTGGAACGGCGCCAACGCCGATGGCCAGATCGCCGCGACCTACTTCCAGAACGACGCCTACAAGACCAAGATCCGCACCGCAGTCGGCGCAGGCAGCGCTCCGACCATCATCTACAGCTGGGCGGGCGGCACCCTGAACTCCTATGTGGACGCCGGCAAGGTCGCCGACATCACCTCGGAGACCGCGGACGCCAAGGGCAAGTTCCTCGAGTCCGTCTGGAACCAGGGCGTCATCGACGACAAGGTCTACGCGGTGCCGATGAACGCCACCACGCCGATCATGTTCTACTACAACAAGGACGTCCTGAAGGCCGCCGGCGTCGAGGTCCCGACGAACTTCGATGAGATCGTCGACGCCATCCCCAAGCTCAAGGCCGCAGGCGTGGCCCCGTTCTCGCTCGCCGGTGCGTCCAAGTGGCCGTCGCTCATGTGGGAGGAGTACCTCGTCGACCGCGTCGCCGGCCCCGAGGCCTTCAACAAGATCATGGCCGGTGAAGCCGACGCGTGGAGCGACCCCGGCATCATCGAGGCGAACGAGAAGATCCAGGAGCTCGTGAAGGCCGGCGCGTTCGTTGACGGCTACGCCTCGGTCACGGCCGACAGCAACGCCGACGTCGCCCTGCTCTACACGGGCAAGGCCGCGATGATGCTCCAGGGCGCCTGGGTCATGACGACCTTCAAGCAGCAGGCGGCCGAGTTCGCCGAGAAGGGGCTCGGCTACACGACCTTCCCCGCCGTCACCGGTGGCAAGGGCGACCCGTCGAACATCGTCGGCAACCCGTCCGGGTACTTCTCCATCTCCGCCTCGGCGACGAAGGAGCAGAAGGCCAGCGCCCTCAAGTACCTCACCGAGGGTGTGTTCGACAAGGGCTACATCGACCGCATGGTCGAGGCCGGTCAGGTGCCGCCGATCACGGGTATCGACGACCAGATCGCGGACGCCGGCGGCGACTTCGGCACGACCGTCTACGACCTGACGAAGAACGCGAAGAACTTCCAGATGTCGTGGGACCAGGCGCTCCCGCCCGCACAGGCGACCGCGCTGCTGACGAACCTCGACCAGCTGTTCAACCTGCAGATCACCCCGCAGGAGTTCTCCGACAACATGAACAAGACGATCGGACAGTGATCTCCCGATGACCGTCACCCGTCCATTGAACGGGGCCCGAGGGGCCGGTGCGGCAGCGATGCGCCGCCGCACCGGCCCCAGCGGCTGGATGGTCGCGCCGGCGCTGGGCTTCTTCCTCGTCTTCGCGATCATCCCGCTCATCGTCGCCCTGTACCTGAGCTTCACCCGCTGGGACGCGATCACCGACCCCGCGTGGGTCGGCCTCGACAACTGGGCATCCGTCCTCGTCGACCCGGTCGCGATCGACGCCCTCGTCCTGACCCTCAAGGTCATCGTGATCTCCTGGATCGTCCAGACCCCGATCAGCCTGCTGCTCGGGACCTGGACCGCCGGCAAGCAGCGCAACCGGGCCGTCCTCGGCGCGATCTTCTTCCTGCCGCTGCTGCTGTCGTCGGCGGCAACCGCCATCGCGTTCAAGGCGATCCTGGACCCGAACTTCGGCCTGTCGGCGTCGCTCGGCATCCCGTTCCTCAAGCAGGACTGGCTCGGCAACCAGCAGCTCGTGCTCTTCGTCGTGATCTTCATCATCGCGTGGCAGTTCGTGCCCTTCCACACGCTCCTGTTCCAGGGTGGCGTGCGACAGATCCCGGCGTCCCTCTACGAGGCGGCCGAGATCGACGGGGCCGGGACGGTCAAGCAGTTCTTCCACATCACGCTCCCGCAGCTGCGGTACACGCTCGTGACGTCGTCCACGCTCATGATCATCGGTTCGCTCACCTACTTCGACGTGATCTTCGTGCTCACCGGCGGCGTTCCGAGCGCCGGCACCCGCATCCTCCCGATCCTCATGTACGTGACGGGCTTCTCCGCGAGTCAGTTCGGGCAGGCGAGCGTCATGGCGATCATCCTGGCCGTCATCGGTCTCGCCATCGCCCTGCTGCTCACCAAGCTGAGCGGCTTCGCCAAGATGGACAGTCAGCAGGAGGGCCTCTGATGTCAGCGACGAACCCACTCACAAAGCCCGGCGCGCTCCCGACGGGCAGCCTCGACACGGTCAGCGTCTCGACCGCCGGGTCCAAGCGAGGACGCCCCGGCGAGCACGAGACGCGAGGCAAGCGCCCCGGGGGTGCCCGCCGCAAACCGAACATCCTCGGCGGGATCGGCGCCTGGATCTGGCTGCTCATCATCGTGCTGCCGATCTACTACATCGTCATTACGAGCGTGCGCCCGCAGGCCGGGTTCTTCTCGAGCAACCAGCTCATCCCGCCCACCGACCCGACCCTCGACGGTTACGCCCTCGTGCTGCAGAGCGACTTCTTCCTGTACCTCGGCAACAGCGTCATCATCACCGTCGCGAGCGTCGCCGTCACCGTGTTCGTCTGCCTGATGGCGTCGTACGCGATCGTGCGCACCAACTCCCGGTTCACGCGGGGAGCGTTCTCGTTCTTCCTGCTCGGCCTCGCGATCCCGCTGCAGGCGACGATCATCCCGCTGTTCTACATGCTCAGCAAGGCGGGGCTCTACGACACCCTCCTGGCGCTGATCCTGCCGTCGATCGGCTTCGCGGTGCCCGTCACCGTGCTCATCCTGTCGAACTTCATCCGCGACATCCCCAAGGAGCTGTTCGAGTCGATGACCGTGGACGGGGCGTCGAGCTGGCGGACCCTCGTCTCCCTCGTCCTCCCGCTCGCCCGGCCGGCGATCGTCACCGTCGCGCTCTACAACGCGCTCAACGTGTGGAACGGCTTCCTGTTCCCACTCGTGCTCACGCAGTCGCCGAGCAACCGGGTGCTGCCGTTGTCGCTGTGGACGTTCCAGGGCTCGTTCAGCGTGAACGTGCCGGCGGTGCTCGCCGCCGTGGTGCTGTCGACCCTGCCGATCTTCATCCTGTACCTGTTCGGTAGACGCCAGCTGATCAGCGGCATGACCGCCGGCTTCAGCAAGTAGTGCCGGTCGCGACCCGACCGGACACCCGACCATCCCTTGAGAGGAACACATGACTGACAAGCAGGCGCTCGTGGTGCGAGGCGGCTGGGACGGACACATGCCCGTCGAGACGACCGCGGCCTTCATCCCCTTCCTGGAGGCGAACGGGTTCACCGTCCGCGTCGAGGACGGGACCACCGTCTACACGGACACCGACTACCTCGACACGGTCGACCTCATCGTGCAGATCAACACGATGAACACGATCGAGCCGGAGGAGTTCGCCGGCCTGCAACGCGCCGTCCTGAACGGGACGGGCATGGCCGGTTGGCACGGCGGGATCGCGGACTCCTACCGCAACAACGCCGACTACCTCCACATGATCGGCGGCCAGTTCGCGCACCACGCCGGCAAGGACCCGGCCGAGCGGACGGGGGAGCAGTCCGACAACTACATCCCCTACACCGTCCACATCACCGAGTACGGCCGGACGCACCCCATCACCGAGGGCATCGAGGACTTCGACCTCGTCACCGAGCAGTACTGGGTGCTGAGCGACGAGTACAACGACGTCCTCGCGACGACGACGCAGGAGGTACGGCCCTGGGACGCATGGAACCGTCCCGTCACGGCGCCCGCCATCTGGACGCGGCAGTGGGGGAAGGGTCGGATCTTCGTGTCCGCTCCCGGCCACCGCATCGAGATCGTCGAGGACCCGAACGTCCGCACCATCATCGAAAGGGGCCTGCTGTGGGCAGCACGCTGAACGGGATCGTCGAAGACCGGTGCCAGAACGCCGGCCGCGCCATGATCGAAAGGGGGCTGCTGTGGGCAGCACGCTGAACGGAGTGTCCGAGACCGCCGGGGGATCCGTCCTCCGGGTCGGCGTCATCGGCGTCGGCAACATCTCGAAGCAGTACTTCGCCGAGTTCCCGAAGCTGCCGAACCTCGAGCTCATCGTCGTCGCGGACCTCGACCTCGCCCGCGCCGCTGAGGTCGCCGCCGAACAGGGCGTGCGGTCGTCGAGCGTCGACGAGCTGCTCGCCGACCCCGAGGTCGACGTCGTCCTGAACCTCACCATCCCGGCCGCGCACGCCGAGGTCGCGCTCCGAGCCCTCGAGGCCGGCAAGCACGTCTACGGGGAGAAGCCGCTCGCGCTGTCGACTGCCGAGGCGCGACCGGTGCTCGAGCTCGCGGCGGCGAAGGGCCTCCGCGTCGGCAGCGCGCCGGACACCGTCCTCGGGTCGGGCGTCCAGACGGCGCTCGCCGTGCTCGACAGCGGCGCCATCGGTCGGCCGATCGCCGCGGCGGTCGCCTGGAGCGCCCCGGGACACGAGCTGTGGCACCCGGCTCCCGCGTTCTACTACCAGCCGGGTGGCGGGCCGCTCCTCGACATGGGGCCGTACTACCTGACGAGCCTCGTGTCGTTCTTCGGTCCCGTCGTGCGGGTGTCGGGGGCGGTCGCACGGTCGGATCGCGAGCGGTCGGTGGCGACGGGGGCGCTGGCCGGGACGCCGATCCCGGTGCACGAGGAGGTCGACACGCACGTCACTGCGATCCTCGAGCACGCGAACGGGGTGGTCTCGACCGTGACGGTCTCGTTCGAGGTGTGGGCGAGCCGCGTGCCGCTCTTCGAGGTCTACGGGACGGGCGGGACGGTCGCCGTGCCCGACCCGAACCGGTTCTCGGACCCGGTGGAGATCGCGACGGCCGACGACCGCACCTGGCGTGCCGTCCCCGACAGCGCCGGCTTCGTCGACGCCGGCCGCGGCGTGGGCCTGTCCGACCTGGCCGAGGCGATCGAGCAGGACCGACCGCATCGGGCCTCGGGCGACCTCGCGTTCCACGTGTTGGAGATCATGGAGGCGATCATCGTCGCCGGTCGTGAGCACCGCGTCGTGGAACTGACCAGTACCGTCCCCCGCCCCGCACCGGTGCTGCAGCCCGCGACCGTCGCCTGAGTTCCTCCCCTGCCCGCGAACTGTCACTCGGCGCTGGTCCGGGCGGCTGGAACTGTGCCGAAGTGACAGTTCGCGGGCAAGGGTGGGACCGGTCGGTGTGCGAGGATGGCCTGATCCGAGGACACATTTGGGGGAATGATGTCGTTCACACGAGCACACCGACGTCCGGTCGTCACCGCCCTGGCGATCGCAGGAGCACTGGCGTTGGCCGGATGCTCGGGCGGCGCTGGGGCATCGACGCCCGTAACGACCGAGACCGAGACCGCGACCACGACGGCCACGCCGACACCGTCGCCGACGCCCACCGGTCCCGACCTCGCCGATCCCGCGTCCTGGATCGTGTCGTTCACCGGGCTCGGCCCCATCGAGGTCGGCGCGCCGATCGAAGGCACGGCGTCGTTCATGACCGCCTTCACCGTGGCGACGCAGGAGGCCTGCCCGTGGGTGAC
Source organism: Plantibacter sp. CFBP 8798 (assembly GCF_014841195.1). NCBI lineage: Bacteria > Bacillati > Actinomycetota > Actinomycetes > Micrococcales > Microbacteriaceae > Plantibacter > Plantibacter sp. CFBP 8798. The sequence goes on along the minus strand of NZ_JACYTS010000003.1, from coordinate 509,882 downwards.
CGCCTACGCCGCCGACGGGCTGCCCTCGGTCTGGCTCCCCGATCCGCAGAGCACCGGGGTCGTGAACCAGATCGTCCTGCAGGCGTGGGGCGGGCCCGCGTCTGCGGCGGTCGCCTCCTCGCCGACGACCGCTGAGGGCGTGGGCGTCGGATCGACCCTCGAGGAACTCCGGGCCGCCTACCCGGCGCTCACCGAGCAGCAGGGCAAGTACGCCGTCTTCTACGCCGTCACCGACGACGCCGGACACTGGATCAACTTCTCCGTGACCGACGACCTCGTCGACGGCATCGTCGTCCGCGACGAAGCCAAGATCGACAGCGAGTACTGCGGCTGATCCGCCTCAGCGGGCGACCGGGACGACCCGGACGTCCCTGAGCGCGCCGTCCTCCACCCGAGCGGTCATCATCGTGCACTCCGGTTGACGACGGCGGTCCGTCGGCGACCCGGGGTTGAGCAGACGCAGACCGGCGGGGGAGACCGAGTCCCACGGGATGTGGCTGTGCCCGAAGACCAGGACGTCGGTGTCGGGGAAGGCCTCGTCGGCACGTCGCTCGCGCCCGGTCGCCGCCCCCGTCTCGTGGACGACGGCGAACCGCAGCCCGTCGAGCTCGAAGCGCGCGACCTCGGGAAGACGCGCGCGGAGGCCGGGGCCGTCGTTGTTGCCGAAGACGCCGACGAGGCGGGCGGCGCGCGCATCGAGGGCGTCGAGGGTCGCCTCGTCGACCCAGTCACCCGCGTGGACGACGACGTCCGCTGCGTCGACGGCGGCCCAGACCGCGTCCGGCAGGACCTTCGCCCGCTTCGGCAGGTGGGTGTCGGCGAGGAGGAGCAGCGAGGTCGGCATGTTCCCACGGAAGCGGATCGCGCCGACGCCGTCAACCGGCTGGTGCTCCCGCGCCCGTCGACCCGCTCGGGACCGGCGCTTGTCGAGCGGCGCCTTTCGACAGGCTCAGGGACCGGACCGGACCGGACCGGGCCCAGGGACAGGACCAGGCTCGGGGAGCGGGCCGCGGACCGCCGTTCACGGACACTCCCGCAGAGTGGGCGACTAGGGTGATCCCATGCCCGCAACCGACCTTCGTTTCTCCGGGAGGATCGCCGGCTACGGCACCACGGGCGGCGTCCGCATCGTCCTCGGGCTCTGGTCGACGTCCCCGTTCGGCTCCTTCGCCGACGCGATGATCGAGGACTCCCGCGGCAAACGCCTGCTGCTCGCGCCGACGCAGGAGATCGCCGACTTCATCTCCACCACGTACACCTTCGACGACGTCGAGATCGGCACCGTCGGCTGGACGCGCCTGCCGACGGGGCTCCGCTTCGTGGGCGGTCCGCTCGACACGACCCTCCGCATCGGTGGGAGCTCGCCGCTCGGTCGTGCGCTCCGGGTCGTCCCCAAACCGGTGGCCGTGAACCCCGTCTGGTTGCAGACCATCGACCCCCTCGCCCGCGTGCTCCAACCCGGCGCCCGGACGGCGGGCTCCGCCGGCAACGGTCGACGCGAGTACTACGGCGTGACCGGCGCTCGCCGCATCACCGCCGCCACCGCGAGCTGGTCCGGTGCGGACCTCGGCACCCTCGCCCGACTCGACCCGCCCGTGCGCTTCGGCTTCGGCTCCGCGCCGGCCGACCCGCACCTCGTCGACATCGTCACCACGGTCCGCCAGCCGGTGTGAGCGGCTCCGGGGTCGCGCGGCTCACCCGCTAGCCGGTGCCGGCGTCGTGGCAGGAGGAGATCCGCTCGGTGGCAGGACGTTCCTCAGCCGGGCGTCCTGCTGCCGTGCCGATCTCCTGCTGCCGTGCCGCTGGGTGTTCAGGCTCGGCGGACCATCCAGACGTCGACCTCGTCCTCGCGTTCGAGCGTGAAGCCGTGGCGCTCGTAGAGGCGGCGGGCCGGGCTGCCCTGCAGGACGTTGAGACGGAACGGGCGCGGATCGCCGTCATCGGACAGGAGCCGCGAGAGCACCGCGGTGCCGAGGCCAGCGCCCTGGTGCTCGGGCGCCAGATAGAAGTGCTCCACCCACCGCTCGCCGGCTTCCGGACGGAGGGCGACCAGCCCGGCCGTGACGCCGTCGACCTCGATCACCGAGGTGTGCTCCGGGCGATATCCGTCGAGGAAGCGCTGGCGCACGCGGGTCTCGTCGTAGCGACCGAGGCGCTCGAGGTCGGGCCGCATGACGACGGCGCGCAACTCGGCCATCCAGGTCGAGTCGTCGATGGTGGCGGGGCGGAGTGTCCAGGCGGCGGGCATCCGTCCAGTCAACCATCCACGGCTGACGGCGGGTGAACCTGCGCGTGCCCGGATAGGGAACACTGGAGGGATCGAGCAGAGGGTGTGCGTGTGAGCGAGTCGACAGCGGTCGGGGCGGGTCCGGCGGGCGGATCCGGCATGGGGAGCGGACTCGACTCGGTGCGCCGTCGCAACCTCGGGCGGATCGTCGAGCTCGTGCACCAGGGAGGGGTGCAGTCGCGGTCGGCGCTCACGAGGACGACCGGCCTCAACCGGTCCACGGTCGCCGCGCTCGTCACGGAACTCGCCTCGATCGGCATCGTCGAGGAGTCGGTCCCGGTCGGCGGACAGGGTGTCGGCAGGCCGTCGCCACTCGTTTCAGCCGGCCCGCGAGCCGTCGCCTTCGCGGCGAACCCGGAACTCGACGCGATCACGGTGGCGGCCGTGCGACTCGGCGGCGAGGTCCTCGAGCGCGTGCGTCGCGAGGTCGACACGACACCGACGGCGGCCGAGGCGACGGCGATCATCGCGGAGTTGGTCGAGGAACTCGCCGATCGACTGCCCGACGAAGCGCGCGGTGGCGGCGGGATCGGGCTCGCGATCCCCGGTCTCGTCCGGGACGCCGACGGCGTCGTCCGGCTCGCACCGCACCTCGGGTGGGTGGACGAGCCCTTGGTCGAACGGCTGCGTGCCGCGACCGGTCGTGCGGTGTTCGCTGCCAACGACGCGAGTCTCGGCGCTCGGGCGGAGCGGACCTTCGGGGCGGGCCGCGGCATCGACGACCTCGTCTACCTGAACGGTGGCGCGAGCGGTATCGGTGGTGGCATCATCGCCGGTGGTCGACCCGTCGGTGGTGCGCGCGGGTACGCGGGGGAGTTCGGTCACACCTCGGCGACGGCCGCCGGCAACGCGCTCGAAGACGCCGTCCGGCGCAGTGAGCTGCTGCACGTCGCCGGCCTCACCGCCGGGGACGACGCGGTCCTCGAAGCGGCGCTTGCCGAGGGCATCGCTGCCGATCCGGTTGGGGCGATGCGGGAGGAGGTCGTCCGGCAGGCCAGGACGCTCGGGCGGGCGCTCGCCGGGACGGTGAACATCCTCGACCCCGAACTCGTCGTCCTCGGTGGACATCTCGGGATCGTGCTCGAACTGGCATCGGAGGAGTTGCACGACGCGGTCCGTGAGCGGGCGCTCGTCCCGCCGTTCGAGGACGTCGCGATCGTGCGTGCGGCGCTCGGCCAGGACCTCCTGCTCATCGGTGCCGCGGAACTCGCCTTCGATCGACTCATCGCGGACCCCGCCGCCTGGTGATCGTCGCCCTGGGTGCTGTCGGCCTGGTGGCCAGCGCGGTGCGCTGGCGTGAGACGTGGTCACCCGGCGTCGGCGCGGTGCGCTGACGCGAGATCGCCCGAATCGGCGTGGGTGCGGGGCATGGACGTCGGCGCGGGTCTCCGGAGGGTAGCGCTCACGCGTGTGACCCGCGCTCACGTCAGCGCACCGCGCTGGCGCCACCACCACACACGACCACGAGGGGTCAGAAGGCCGGGCGACCCGTCGACTTCCGCACGATCAGCTCCGGCTCGATCGTTCCGCGGTACCCGACGGCGTCGACCTCGAGGTTGCCGAGCAATCGCGCGACACAACGACGCCCCAGCTCGTCGAAGTCCTGCCGCACCGTCGTGAGCGGCGGCCAGAAGTGCGGTGCTTCCGGGATGTCGTCGAACCCCACGATCGACACGTCCCGGGGCACGTCGTACCCCTCGTCGCGGATCGCGTGGATGAGGCCGAGCGCCATCTGGTCGTTCGACGAGAAGATCGCCGTGAAGTCGCGCACCCGCATGAGTTCGATCCCGGCGCGATACCCGAAGTCGGCGGTCCAGTCACCGAGGATCGGCGCGGTCGTCGGCACGTCCTGCGCGCTCATCTCGGCGAGGAACCCGTGCATGCGCGCCTCCGCCTCGATCCAGTCCTGCGGGCCGGCGAGGTGGTAGATGTTCCGATGCCCGAGCTCGATGAGGTGCCGCGTCGCCAATCGTCCACCGGCGACCTGGTCGACGCCGATCGAGTGGTCGTCGAGGTCGCCGCCGGACTGCACCGCGATGAACGGCACCCGCACCTGCAGCTCCTCGATCGCCCGGAACACCCGGACCTGCGGCGCGATGACCACGATGCCGTCGACCGACTGCGCGAGCAGATGCTCGACGGCGGCGACGATCGACGCGTCGGAGACGTCGGGCAGGTTCGCCGTGCTGACGAGGTATCCGGCGTCCTTGCTCGCGTTCTCGATCGCCTGGATCATGCTCGCCGGGCCGTACTGCGACCGCTGGCTCGCGAGCACGCCGATGGTCCGTGACCGACTCGTCACGAGCGCCCTGGCCGCGCGGTTCGGACGGTAGTTGACCTCGTCCATGACAGCGAGGACCCGGTCGCGGGTGGAGTCGCGGATGCTCGGGTGGTTGTTGAGCACTCGTGAGACCGTCTGGTGGGAGACCCCGGCAAGGCGCGCGACATCACGGATATTGGGGGCTCGCCCCCGTTCGGCGTCGTCGCTCACGGATTCCTCGGACCTCGATGTGCACGGTCACATTTCGTGCTGCACCCATTATGCACACGCCTCAGGCCCCCGACGGATCGGGTCCCCCAGGGTGCGTGGAGCCACGGAGGGGTCCGCGACGGTACCGTTGGGGGATGGATACCGAAAGCGTCGCCCGCGTCATCGAAGCCACCGACTTCTCGGGCGTCGTGCTCGTCAAGCGCGGTGACGAGACGCTCTTCGAGGCCGCCCGAGGCCTCGCCTCGCGGGAGCGCGACGAGCCCATCACGCTCGACACCCGCTTCGACACGGCGTCCATCACGAAGCTCTTCACCGCCGCCGCCGTGCTCCAGCAGGTCGACGCCGGACACATCGACCTCGACGAGTCGATCCACGAGTACGTCGACCTCGACGGCACCACCATCCGCCGCGACGTCCAGCTGCTCCACCTGCTCACCCACACCTCCGGCATCGCCGACGACGCCGACGAGACCGCCGGCGAGAGCTACGACGACCTCTGGGCCGAGCGCCCGGCCTCGTCGATCCGCGAGACAGCCGACCTCCTACCGCTCTTCGCCGACAAGGAGCCGCTCGCGGCCCCCGGCGAAGAGGCGAACTACGTCAACGCGGGCTACGTGCTGCTCGGGCTCGCGCTCGAGGGCGTGACGGGGTTGCCCTACCGCCAGCTCATCGAGCAGCAGGTGTTCGCGCTGCTCGGCATGGACCACTCGGGCTTCGTCGACCGCCGGACGGGCGAGCCCGGCCTGGCCGAGGGCGGCGACGTCGACGACGACGGCGTCTGGCACTCGAACGCCGACGCCTTCCCGCCGCTCGGCGGCCCGGACGCCGGTGCACAGTCCACTGCGGCCGACCTCATCACCTTCTTGCGCGCGGCCCGCGACGCGAAGATCCTCACCGCCGAACTGACCGAGGAGTTCACCTCCCCGCAGATCGAGGTCGACGAGGAGATCTCCTACGGCTTCGGCTTCGAGTTCGACGTCGACGAGGACGGCCAGGTGCGATCGATGTACCTCGACGGTGTCAACCCCGGCGTGAGCGGCATCGTGCGCACCTACTTCGGCCCGACGGCCGCGGACGCCATCGACGTCGTCGTGCTGTCGAACTCCGAGGACGGCGCGTGGGACGTCATCCGCGCGATCGACGCCGAGCTCTAGGCCCCTACTGGGATCGCCGGGGCACATCCCCGGGTTCCGGCCACGCCGATCGGGGCGTACCTGCGCCCCCGGCACGTGCCCGCACGGGCTCACTGAGAGCGCGACCATGCCCCGACAGTCGCCGGTTATGAAAATGAGACCCATCCCGACTTGACATCAGGTGGAGGTCTGGGGCTATCGTGTGACACACAATGTGAACGGTCACATTCGGAGTGACGAGGAAGTCGACGTGGGAACGAAGCGCAATGGAGCGAGCAGGTCGGCGATGAGCCGCCTCCCGATCCACGGCACCGATCGATCCGACCACAGCTCCCTCTCGGCCCGGCTCTCCGCCGGCCACCTCTCCCTGCACCCTCGCCGGCACCACGACGAGGCGTCCGCACCCGCACCCGCGAACGCCACGTAACCGACGAGCGGCCTCGATGAGCTGGACACATCGAAGCCGACAGACCTGCGCATGACAATGACGTCCAAGCAACTCCCTAGGGAAGGAACCACACAGTGAAGAAGAGAATGCTCCTCGCCACGCTGGCCGCAGGCACGATGGTCGTGTCGCTCGCCGGCTGCTCCGGCGGCGCAAGCGGCGGATCGGGCGGCGGCGAAGGCGACGGCAAGCTCGTCGGCGTCGCGATGCCCACCAAGAGCTCCGAGCGCTGGATCCAGGACGGCAACGCCGTCAAGGAGCAGCTGGAGAAGGAGGGCTTCAAGGTCGACCTGCAGTACGCCGAGGACGACATCCCCACCCAGGTCTCGCAGATCGAGAACATGATCACCAAGGGCGCCTCCGTCCTGATCATCGCCTCGATCGACGGCACCACGCTCACGAGCGTGCTCCAGGAGGCCAAGGACGGCGACATCCCCGTCATCGCCTACGACCGCCTGATCCGCGACAGCGAGAACGTCGACTACTACGCGTCGTTCGACAACTACAAGGTCGGCGTGCAGCAGGCCAACTCGGTCCTCAACGGCCTCGGCCTCGTCGACCTCGAGGGCAAGCCCACCGAGGGCGCACCCGCCGGTCCGTTCAACATCGAGATGTTCGCCGGCTCGCCCGACGACAACAACGCCACGTTCTTCTGGGACGGCGCTCAGGACACCCTGAAGCCGTTCATCGACGCGGGCACCCTCAAGGTCGCCAGCGGCCAGACCTCCTTCGAGCAGGCTGCAACGCTCCGTTGGGACGGTGAGACCGCGCAGAAGCGCATGGAGAACATCCTCACGTCGACCTACTCCGACGGCAGCAAGGTCAACGCGGTCCTGTCGCCCTACGACGGCATCTCGCGAGGCATCATCTCGGCGCTGACCGACGCCGGCTACTCGGTGGGCGACGGCTGGCCCGTCATCTCCGGCCAGGACGCCGAGCTCGACTCGGTCAAGGCCATCGAGTCCGGCGAGCAGTACGCGACCATCTTCAAGGACACCCGCCAGCTGGCGAGCGAAGCCGTCAAGATGGCCGTCGCCGTGCTGAACGGTGAGAAGCCCGAGGTCAACAACACCGAGGACTACGACAACGGCAAGAAGGTCGTCCCGTCCTTCCTCCTCGAGTCGCAGATCGTCGTCAAGGACAACATCCAGGAGGTCCTCGTGGACTCCGGTTACTGGACCGAAGACGAGATCAAGGGCTAGTCAGTCCTGCAACACCCCTTTCGACAGGCTCAGGGAACGGAATCACTTCCGATCCCTGAGCCTGTCGGAGGGCCCGGTTCAACGACGATCACCTGTAAGGAGACACGGTGTCAGGCGAGACCACGAGCATCCTCGAGATGCGCAACATCATCAAGACCTTCCCCGGCGTCAAGGCCCTCTCGAACGTCACGCTCGATGTGCAGCGCGGTACCGTGCACGCCATCTGCGGTGAGAACGGCGCCGGCAAGTCGACGCTCATGAAGGTGTTGTCCGGCGTCTACCCGTTCGGCACCTACGAGGGCGACATCGTCTTCGAGGGCGAGACGATGGAGTTCAAGGACATCCGTGACTCGGAGTCCAAGGGCATCGTCATCATCCACCAGGAGCTGGCCCTCAGCCCCTACCTCTCCATCGCGGAGAACATCTTCCTCAACAACGAGCTGAAGGGGCCGCTCGGCCTCATCGACTGGAACCGCACCAACCAGGAGGCGGCAGCACTGCTCGCCCGGGTCGGTCTGCGGGAGAACCCGACGACCAAGATCCTCGAGATCGGCGTCGGCAAGCAGCAGCTCGTCGAGATCGCGAAGGCCCTCTCGAAGCGCGTGAAGCTCCTCATCCTCGACGAGCCGACGGCCGCACTGAACGACGAGGACTCCGACCACCTGCTCGACCTGATCCTGCACCTCAAGGAGCAGGGGATCACGTCGATCATCATCAGCCACAAGCTCAACGAGATCAAGAAGGTCGCCGACACCGTCACCGTCATCCGCGACGGCAAGACCATCGAGACGATCGTGAAGAACGACGTCACCGAAGAGCGCATCATCAAGGACATGGTCGGCCGCGACCTCGAGCACCGCTACCCGGACCACACGCCGAACATCGGCGAGGAGATCCTGCGCGTCGAGGACTGGACCGCCCACCACCCGCAGGACCCGACCCGCGTGATGGTGGACGCCGTCAACCTCAACGTCCGCGCCGGTGAGATCGTCGGCATCGCCGGCCTCATGGGCGCCGGACGCACTGAGTTCGCGATGAGCCTGTTCGGTCAGTCGTACGGTAGCCGCATCAGCGGCAAAGTCTTCAAGAACGGCACCGAGATCCGCACCCGCACGGTGTCGGAGGCGATCGACAACGGCCTCGCGTACGCCACGGAGGACCGCAAGTACTACGGCCTCAACCTCATCGAGGACATCAAGCGGAACATCTCGATGGCCTCGCTGAAGAAGCTCGAACGCGGCGGACTCGTCAACGACAATGAGGAGTACAAGGTCGCCGAGGAGTACCGGAAGAGCATGAACATCAAGGCTCCGAACGTGCTCGCGAAGACCGGGAAGCTCTCGGGCGGCAACCAGCAGAAGGTCGTCCTCTCGAAGTGGATCTACTCCGACCCCGACGTCCTCATCCTCGATGAGCCCACTCGTGGCATCGACGTCGGTGCGAAGTACGAGATCTACACGATCATCAACCGCCTCGCCGCCGAGGGGAAGGGCGTCATCGTCATCTCCTCCGAGCTCCCCGAGCTCATCGGCATCTGCGACCGCATCTACGCCCTCAGCGAGGGCCGCATCACCGGCGAACTGCCGATCGAGGAAGCGAACCCCGAAGCGCTCCTCAAACTCATGACCATGGAGAAGCCCCGCTGACGCGGGCGCGGACGGATCGAAGGAGAACCGCAATGTCCGATCTGGACACCAAACCCACCGTCCCGGCAGGCGACGGCACCGCCGCCGGCGGCCTCGTCAACCCGGCCACCAACCGCTTCACGAGCTGGCTGACCCACATCCTCAGCGACCTCGGCAAGAACGGCATCTTCATCGCCCTCCTGCTCGTCGTCGTGTTCTTCGCCGTCATCACCGACGGCATCCTGCTGCGGCCGCAGAACATCTCCAACCTGATCGTGCAGAACGGGTACATCCTCGTCCTCGCGATCGGCATGGTGATGGTCATCATCGCCGGCCACATCGACCTGTCGGTCGGTTCCGTCGCGGCCTTCGTCGGTGCGGTCTCCGGTGTGTTCGCCGTGCAGATGCAGATGCCGTGGTGGATCGCGATCATCCTGTCGCTCGCCATCGGCGCGCTCGTCGGTGTCTGGCAGGGCTTCTGGATCGCCTACGTCGGGATCCCGGCGTTCATCGTGACGCTGGCCGGCATGCTCATCTTCCGCGGCCTCGCGCTCGTGGTGCTCGGCAACGCCAACATCGGTTCCTTCCCGGCGGAGTACCGCGCGCTCGGCAACGGCTTCCTGAACGACGTGTTCGGTGACTTCCCGATCGACCCGCTGACGCTCGGTATCGGCGTCATCGCCGTGGTCGGCCTCGTCGTGCAGCAGGTCCGCACGCGTCTCGGCCGACAGAAGTACGGCCAGGACACCGAGCCGTTCCCGTGGTTCGTCGCCAAGCTCGTCCTCATCATCGCGGGCATCGGCTTCTTCGTGTACGCCCTCGCCGCGTACAAGGGCATCCCGGTCACGCTCATCGTGCTGGCCGTCCTCGTGCTCGTCTACGGCATCGTCATGAACCGCTCGGTCTTCGGCCGTCACATCTACGCGATCGGTGGCAACCGTCACGCCGCGGAGCTGTCCGGCATCAAGACCCGTAAGGTCGACTTCTTCCTGTTCGTCAACATGGGCTTCCTCGCGGCGCTCGCCGGCCTCATCTTCACGGCCCGCCTGAACCTCGCCGGTCCGAAGGCCGGTGACGGCTTCGAACTCGAGGCGATCTCCGCGGCCTTCATCGGTGGAGCCGCGGTGCAGGGTGGCGTCGGTACCATCGGCGGCGCGATCATCGGTGGTCTCATCATCGGTGTGCTGAACAACGGTATGTCGATCATCGGCCTCGGCATCGAGTGGCAGCAGGCCGTCAAGGGCCTCGTGCTGCTGCTGGCCGTCGCGTTCGACGTCTACAACAAGCGCCGCAGCGGCGGACGCTGATCCCGAGGTCCGCGACCGCGGAACCCGGATCGATCCGACGCATGGACATCCACCACGGAGGCGAGAGCACCGGCGACCTGGCCGGTGCCCTCGCCTCCGTGCGTGGTGGCGAAGCGACCGCTGAGCCCGACTCCTCGCGGGTCCCGCCGGCGGCGCTCGCGATCCTGCGGGACGGCCGGCCGTTGCTCCAGGTGCCCTTCGGTACGGTGCACGCCGTGCTCGGACCGGTGCCGCTCCTCCGGCACCTGATCGCGCAGTTGTCCGGGACGTCCACCGGACCGCGCGGCGCGGCCAGGGTGTCCGGTTCCGAGACGGTGCTCGTCGACGGCAGGCCGGCGCGGTTGTCGTCCCGGGCCGCGTCGAGTGCCTCCGGGGTGGCCGTCGTGACGGCCGGGCAGGCCATCAGCTGGTCGCAGACCATCGGTGAGAACGTGCTGCTCGGGTCCGAGCGTGGGGTGGGACTGCGGGAGGCGGTCATGCGGCTCCTCCGAGGGCCGCTCGCCGACCGGACGTCTGTGGGGCAGAGCGATGCCGAGCGGATCCACCGCGCCCTGGGCGTCGTCGGGCTCGACCGGTCACCCACGGACTCCGCCGGTGCCCTGTCGGTCCTGGAGCGTCGGCTCGTGGAGCTCGCCAGGGCGGTCGCCGCGGAGGCGTCGCTCATCGTGATCGACGACAGTGGCCCCGCACTCCGAGCGGACGAGGTCGAGCGTTGGCGGCAAGCGATGGTCGAGGTGGCCCGAGCTCCTCGAACCGCCGACCCCGCACCCGGTGTCCTGCTCGCGACCGGGGCCGTGACCGGGCTCGGCGTCGTCGCGTCGACGGCGACCGTGCTCGCCGTCGGGGGTGTCCTGTCGCCCTCGATCGGCCTGTCGGCCGTGGACGGTGAACGCGAGGTGCTCGACGCCTTGGCCGCCGGGGTGGGCGGCGTCGAAGTGTTCCGTCCGGTCGCCGGCGGATCATCGACGTTCGACGGTGCTTCGGTGATCGCATCGTCGGTGACGGCTGCCGGCCTCACCGTCGAACACTGGACCGCGAGCCACCCGGCGGACCCCGAGCGGATCGTCGTCGACGACCTGTCCTTCGACTGCGCGCCGGGGGAGGTGCTCGGGCTGTTCGGTCCGCCCGACTCCGGTGCGGGGGAGGTGCTGTTGAGCGTCTTCGGGCGGTCGTACGGCGCACGGACCCGTGGTTCGGTGGCGCTCGACGGTGCGGTGGTCGACGTCTCGACGACGGATCTGGCGCGCGCCGCGGGGGTCCTCTACACGACCGAGCATCCGATCCGCTTCGACCTCTCCTTCCTCGGCGGGGTGCCGTCGAGCGTTTCCCCGGACGCCCTCACGAGGATGGTCAGGCTCGGTGTGGCCGACCCGCGCCGCGACTACCGGGCGACCACCGTGCCGAGCGGCCTGGTCGCCGCGCTCCCCGGCGTGCACCGCGGACCGGACGCCGACCAGTTCACGGAGTCGCTCCGGATCATCGCGGACACGGGGGCGCGCGCCGTGCTGCTCGCCGAACCGTTCGGTCGGGCGGGCGCCCCCGGCTCCGAGGACGGACGTCGGCGGGCTGAGCGGTACGCCCTGATCCGATCGCTCGCGGCGTCCGGCCGGGCGGTCGTCGTCTCGAGCGAGGACCCTGCGGCGCTCGCGGCCGTCTGCGACCGGGTCGTCGCCGTCCGCGCGGGCCGGATCGTGGGGACCGTGGGCGCTGCTGAGGCGCCGGATTCCGAGCCGCTCGACACCCGCGCCGTCATCGAGGCGATGGGCGGTCTCGCATGAGTCGAAATCGCATCGCCCTGTCCATGGCCACGGCAATATACAACGTTGTACACTGGAGCGCGGCCCAGCCCTGATCCACCCGGCCGAGCATCCGCCCCCACCCGCTTGCACCACAGCATCGCGAATCAACCGAGCACCAGATCGACGAAGGAGTCCCACCGGTGAACACCGAGCAGAACCCGGCCGCCAGCGCCCCCGAGCAGGCGACAGCCACGCACGCAGAGACCTACACGATCGGTGTCGACTTCGGCACGCTGTCCGGCCGAGCCGTCGTCGTGCGTGTGTCCGACGGTGCCGAACTCGGGTCGGCGGTGCTCGACTACCCGCACGCCGTCATGGACCGTGAGCTCGCCTCGACCGGCGCCGCGCTGCCGCCCGACTGGGCGCTGCAGGTGCCGGCCGACTACGTCGCCGTCATGCAATCCGCTGTGCCGCGCGCCGTCGAGGCCGCCGGGATCGACCCCGCCGCCGTCATCGGCATCGGCACCGACTTCACCGCCTGCACCATGGTCCCCGTCATCGCCGACGGGACGCCGCTCAACGAGCTGCCCGAGTACGCCGACCGCCCGCACGCCTACGTGAAGCTGTGGAAGCACCACTCCGCGCAGCCGCAGGCGGACCGCATCAACGAGCTCGCCGCCGAGCGGGGCGAGTCCTGGCTGCCGCGGTACGGCGGCCTCATCTCGAGCGAGTGGGAGTTCGCCAAGGGACTCCAGCTCCTCGAGGAGGACCCCGAACTCTACGAGCGCATGGACCACTGGGTCGAGGCGGCCGACTGGATCATCTGGCAGCTCACCGGCACCTACGTGCGGAACGCCTGCACCGCCGGCTACAAGGGCATCTACCAGGACGGTGACTACCCGAGCCACGAGTTCCTCGCGGCTCTCAACCCCGCGTTCGAGCGGTTCGCCGACGACAAGGTCGCCCACGAGATCGGTGAACTGGGCGCCGCCGCCGGCACCCTGTCGGCCGAAGCCGCTGCGTGGACCGGTCTTCGCGAGGGCATCGCGGTCGCGGTCGGGAACGTCGACGCGCACGTCGCAGCACCCGCGGCGCAGGCCGTCTCGCCCGGCCAGATGGTCGCGATCATGGGCACCTCCACCTGCCACGTCATGAACGGCGACGTCCTCCGCGAGGTCCCGGGCATGTGCGGTGTCGTCGACGGCGGCATCATCGCCGGGCTCTACGGCTACGAGGCCGGGCAGTCGGGCGTCGGCGACATCTTCGCCTGGTACGTCGCGAACCAGGTCCCCGCCCGATACACCGAGGAGGCCGCGGCGCGTGGTGTCAGCATCCACGAGTACCTCACCTCGCTCATCCAGGACCAGCCCGTCGGCGCGCACGGGCTCGTCGCCCTCGACTGGCACTCGGGCAACCGCTCGGTCCTCGTCGACCACGAGCTCTCCGGCACGGTCCTCGGCCTGACACTCACGACCCGCACCGAGGAGGTCTACCGCGCATTGTTCGAAGCGACCGCGTTCGGCACCCGGAAGATCGTCGAGACGTTCAACGCCTCGGGCGTCCCCGTCACCGAGTTCATCGTCGCTGGCGGTCTGCAGCGGAACCCCTTCCTCATGCAGACGTACTCCGACATCCTGCGCCTGCCGATCTCGATCACCGCGAGCGACCAGGGGCCGGCGCTCGGCTCGGCCATCCACGCCGCCGTCGCCGCGGGTGCCTACCCGGACGTCCCGGCCGCCAGTGCCGCGATGGGCAAGGTGAACCGCGCCGTCTACACGCCGAACGAGGCCGCGGCCGACGCGTACGACCTGCTCTACGCGGAGTACGCGACGCTCCACGACTACTTCGGTCGTGGCGCCAACGACGTCATGAAGCGCCTGAAGCGCATCCGCCGAGCCGCCCTCGGTGGCGGCGTCGACAGCCTGCCGACCGACACCGAGACCACCGCCCTCGAAGGAGCAACCGCGTGAACACCTACTCGCCCGAGATCGAGGTCGCGATCGCGCGCATCCGGTCCGACGTCGCCAAGCTGCACGGGGAGCTCGTCCGGTACGGGCTCGTCATCTGGACCGGCGGCAACGTCTCCGGGCGGGTGCCGGGAGCCGACCTCTTCGTCATCAAGCCCTCCGGCGTCGACTACGACGACCTCGCGCCCGAGAACATGATCCTCTGCGACCTCGACGGCAACGTCATCCCGGGCACGCCCGGTGCTGAGCGGTCGCCGTCGAGCGACACCGCGGCACATGCATACGTCTACCGGCATATGCCCGAGGTCGGCGGCGTCGTGCACACCCACTCCACCTACGCGGTGGCCTGGGCGGCACGCGCCGAGCCCATACCGTGCGTCATCACGGCGATGGCCGACGAGTTCGGCGGGGAGGTCCCGATCGGTCCGTTCTCGATCATCGGCGACGACTCGATCGGACGCGGCATCGTCGAGACGCTCACCGGTCACCGGTCGCGCGCGGTGCTCATGCAGAACCACGGCCCGTTCACGATCGGGAAGGACGCCCGCGACGCCGTGAAGGCCGCGGTCATGGTCGAGGACGTCGCCCGCACCGTGCACATCTCGCGTCAGCTCGGCGAGCCGAAGCCCATGCCGACCGAGGCGATCGACGCCCTCTTCGACCGCTACCAGAACGTCTACGGCCAGGCGCCGCAGGGCGCGCTCTAACCCGACTGACCTCCGGTCCGATCCCGGTCCCTGCGCTTGTCGCAGGGCCACCCCACCACGGTCCCGCCCTTCGACAGGCTCAGGGACCGAAACGACCTCAAGAAAGAACCCACCCATGCCGAAGCCCACCACCACGCTCGACCACTACACCGTCTGGTTCCTCACCGGCAGCCAGAACCTCTACGGCGAGGAGACCCTCCGTCAGGTCGCCGAGCAGTCCCAGGCCATCGCCGCCGAGCTCGGCGCCGCCGCCGACGTCCCCGTGCGGATCGAGTGGAAGCCCGTCCTCAAGGACTCCGAGTCGATCCGTCGCGCGATGCTCGACGCGAACGCCGACGACAGTGTCATCGGTCTCGTCACCTGGATGCACACCTTCAGCCCGGCCAAGATGTGGATCGCCGGGCTCGACGCGCTGCAGAAGCCGCTGCTCCACCTCCACACGCAGGCGAACGTCGAGCTGCCGTGGTCGGAGATCGACTTCGACTTCATGAACCTCAACCAGGCCGCGCACGGCGACCGCGAGTTCGGGTACATCCAGACGCGTCTGGGCGTCGCCCGCAAGACGGTCGTCGGCCACGTCTCCGACCCGCGCGTTCAGCGTGAGGTCGGCACCTGGCAGCGCGCCGCTGCGGGTTGGGCGGCCACGCACGAGCTCAAGCTCGCGCGTTTCGGCGACAACATGCGCTACGTCGCCGTCACCGAGGGCGACAAAACCGAGGCCGAGCTGCGCTTCGGCGTGCAGGTCAACACGTGGAGCGTCAACGAGCTGGCCGAGGCCGTGCACGCGTCGACGGACGCCGACATCGACGCGCTCGTCGCCGAGTACGAGGAGCTGTACGACGTCGTCCCCGAGCTGCGCAAGGGTGGCGAGCGGCACGAGTCGCTCCGCTACGGTGCCGCGATCGAACTGGGCCTGCGCTCCTTCCTCGAGGCCGGCGACTTCGCCGCGTTCACGACGAGCTTCGAAGACCTCGGTGAGCTGCGTCAGCTGCCGGGCCTCGCCGTCCAGCGCCTCATGGCCGACGGCTACGGCTTCGGTGCGGAGGGCGACTGGAAGACCGCCGTCCTCGTGCGCGCCGCGTCCGTCATGGGTGCCGGCCTCCCCGGTGGCGCGTCGCTCATGGAGGACTACACGTACCACATGGAGCCCGGCAACGAGCTCATCCTCGGGGCGCACATGCTCGAGGTCAGCCCGACGCTCTCTTCGGCTCGTGCCACCCTCGAGGTGCACCCGCTCGGCATCGGCGGCAAGGAGGACCCGGTGCGCCTGGTCTTCACGGCCGACTCCGGCCCCGCCGTGGTCGTCGCGATGAGTGACATGCGCGACCGCTTCCGGCTGACGGCGAACGTCGTCGAGGTCGTCCAGCCCATCGAGGCCCTGCCGAAGCTGCCCGTCGGGCGCGCCGTGTGGAAGCCGGCTCCGGACTTCGCGACGTCTGCCGCCGCTTGGCTGACCGCCGGCGCCGCGCACCACACCGTCATGTCGACCGCCGTGGGGGTCGAGGTGTTCGCCGACTTCGCGGAGATCGCCAAGACCGAGCTCCTCGTGATCGACGAGTCGACCACGACGCGCGACTTCCAGCGCGAGGTGCGCTGGAACAACGCGTACTACCGACTCGCCCAGGGGTTCTAGNCGTGGTGTCGTCGATCGTGCGGTGCGACGACGGCGCTTGCTAGCCTGGGGCGACGTGCCGGGGGTGGTGCGCTGAGCGACGGGGGTCGACCGATGACGGATGTGTTCACGCAGACGGAGCAGCACGAGCCGGGCGATGAGGGGACGGCCGAGCCGACGAGGCTCGGGTGGAAGCTCGCGATCGGTGGGACCGTCCTCGTCGCCGGCGTCGGAGCGGTCCTCGCGATCGTCGCAGCGACCGGCGGGTTCACCGCCGCCGACCCAGCGGCCGCCGAGCGGGCGATGGAACGGTGCATCGAGGAGCAGTCGAGCCGCATCGTCGACGTCGGCGACCGCACCCCGGCGGAGGCCGCCGCCGAGGGATGTGCGCTCGATGCCGAGTCGGACACCTTCCTCGACGAGTACGGCGACTGACCAGGATCGGTTCGGGAGCGTTCGAGCGCGCTACCGGAGCCCGATGATCGTGCCGACGACGAACAGCCCGAGCGCGCTCCACATGAGGATGTCGTCGACGCTCATCCGGACGCTGAGGCGCCGACCACGGGTGCTGACGCGGCCGGCCGCCGCGGTCGAGGCCGACTGGTCCGTCTTGGCGCTTCGCCGGTCACCTCGGGTCTCCCGCCACCGTGCCCAGCGTTCGACGCGGTCGTCCACGGCGTCGACAGCGGCGGCGATGTCCTGCCAATCGTCGACCTTCGTCGTGACGAGATCGTCGCTGGTCACGAGCAGGAGCCAGTCGTCGACGATCTCCACGTCGAAGCCGCGCACGTGGTCGAGCAGTCGCGCCATCACGTCGGGCGTGAACAGATAGAGGGCATCGGCCTCGTAGCCGACCGGGCAGTACAGCTGGAAGTGGCGGTCGAACCCGCCCTCGAGGCTGAGCCGCTGCGCATCGGCCGGGGCGCCGGCGCCAGTCATCCCTCGGCGGCGGCCGTCCTGGGCGCGGAGCAGGATGTGGGGGAGGGCGACGGGCATCCGGAGTGCGCAGTAGCCACCGAAGGGGGCCGCGAGGTTCTTGCGGTTGCCGATGACCTCGTAGTCGGCGATCTCGATGCCGCGCGGCTCCCGGCTCCGGAGGACTCGGTGGAGGTTCACCGACCCGCGGCTCCGCCAGGGCATGTCGCGCTGGAGGGCGATCGGACCGACGCGGTAGTCGAACCCGTTGGCCTCGGCGAAGCTGGCGAGGCGGAGGTGTGTGCGCCGCAGGGTCCTACGCGACCAGACCCGGATCGTCATGCGGACGAGGATCACGGCGAGGAGGATCATGACCACCACGAGCGTGCCCATGCCGAAGGCGATCCCTCCCGCGTTCCTGCCGCCTTGAGCGTAGGCGAGCAGGCCGACCAGGCCGAAGAAGAAGATGCCGAACAGTCCGCCGATCGCGCCGAGGGTGGTGGTGAGCCGTCGGACTCGCCCGATGCGATCGCGGGCGCCGGGGTCCTCCCTGACGAAGGCTCGCCACTGCTCGTGAACCTCGTGTCGGGGAAGCGGCCGGGTGAGCGCACTCATGTCGAGTGGTTCGGGAAGCGCCTGCACGCCCTCCAGCCTAGTTCCGCGTCGAGGCGCGGCCGGCTCAGTCGGGGGCCTCCGTCGGAGCCTCGTACCCGACCGGCAGCTCGGGGACGGTGCTCGAGCCAGTGTGGAACGCGGTGACCGCGAGGAGCATCGGTGTCGGCGCTTCCGCAGAGCGGCCCGCCTCATCGACGACGTCGGGGACGAGCCCGATCGTCAGCCGATCGGTCGTGACCGGTTCGAACACGTGCACCCTCGAGACGCCGACGGAACCGGCTTCGACGAGCGTGCGGCCGTCCGGTGTCCGGACCTCGTGGCGGTCGATCAGCTGCCCGGCGGTGAGGTCCTCGTGCAGCCGGAGGTGATCGATGGTGACCGGCTCCGCGAACGTGACGGTGACCGTCGACCCGTCGGCGGTCAGGGTTCCCGGGATCGGCCGCGCGAAGCGGCGGTCGCGCTCCGCGGCCCAGGCGGTCACGCGTTCCACATCGGCGTCGGGGAGGAGCCCGCGGGTGTCGGGTGGGAGGTTGAGGAGCAGGTTCGCGCCGAGTCCGACGGACCGGTAGAAGATCGCGAGCAGATGCTCCATCGTCTTCGGCTCGTCGTCCGGGTGCCAGAACCAGCCGCGGCGGATCGAGACGTCGCACTCCGGCGGCAGGTACAGGGCCTCCTCGAACCGGCTGGTGACGACGGTGTAGTTGCTGAAGTCGGTGTGGTCGACGACGTACCGCACCGGGTCTTCGGCGAGACCGTTCTCGTTACCCACCCAGCGGATCGTCGGGGCGCCCATGTTGAACACCATCGACTGCGGCTGGAGTCGTTCGATGATGGCGGTGATGCCGGGCCAGTCGTAGGTGTACCCCTCGGACCCGGCGCCGTCGAACCACAGCTCGACGAGCTCGCCGTAGTTCGTGCACAGTTCGGTGAGCTGCCGGGCGTACACCTCGGCGTAGCGCGCCTCGTCGGCGTACTCGGGAGCGTGGCGATCCCACGGCGAGAGGTACAGTCCCAGTCCGAGACCCGCTTCGCGACAGGCTGCTGCGAGCTCGGCCACGAGGTCGCCGTGGCCGTCCCGCCACGGTGAGGATGCGACGCTGTAGTCGGTCGTCGTGGTCGGCCAGAGACAGAACCCGTCGTGATGCTTCGCGGTGAGGATGACGTATCCGGCGCCGATCGAGGCCGCGACGCGCACCCACTGCCGCACATCGAGGTCGCTCGGATCGAAGCTCGAGGCGGGCAGGGTGCCGTCGCTCCATTCCTTGCCGGCGAAGGTGTTGACCCCGAAGTGGAAGAACACGCCGAAGCCGTCCTGTTGCCAACGCAACTGGCCCTCGGTCGGGACGGGACGATGCTCGTGGTGGTGCGGCTGTCGACTCACTTGACTCCTCCTGCTGCGACGCCTCGGTGGAACCATCGTTGCAGCACGATGAACACCACGAGGACGGGGACGACGGCGATGATGGATCCGGCCATCACGACCCTGGGGTCGAACCCGAACGACGACGCCGAAAGTCGTGCGAGTCCGAGCGAGACGGTGAACGACGACTCGCTCCGCAGGACGAGGAGCGGCCAGAGGAAGTCGTCCCACGCGGTGATGAACGAGTTGACGACGACGACCAGCATCGCGCCGATGGACGACGGCAGGAACAGGGCGGTGAACCGCTGCCACTCCGAGGCTCCGTCGAGGAACGCGGCGTCTTCGATCTCGTCGGGCACCGCCGTGAATGAGGCCCGCATGATGAGGACGTTCATCGCGGAGACCGCACCGGGGAGCCACGCGCCGACGAGGGTGTCGAGCAGACCGAGCTCCTGGGTCATGAGGAAGAGCGACACCATGATCGACTCGAACGGCACGACCATCGACACGATCAGCACGGTGAAGGTGACCCGCCGCCCGCGCCAGCCGCGTCGGGAGAGCATGTACCCGGCTGCGGTCGGCAGCACCACCTGGGAGGCGATGGTGAGCGCGCAGACGATCGCGCTGTTCGTCAGGTAGGCGTCGATCGGGATCTGCCGGAAGATCGTGACGTAGGCGTCGAACGTCGGCAGCTGTGGGAACAGGGTGGCGTCGCGCCCGAAGAGTGCTTCGCCGGAGCCCTTGAGCGACGACAGGAACTGCCACAGCAGCGGGCCGACGGAGATGACGAGGACGAGGAGCAGGAGCGCGTACCGCACCGGTGTCGTCCTCGACCATCGCCGACGCCGACACCGCAGGAGCGGTCGTGCGGGCGACTGCTCGATGCGCGCGCTCATGCGTCCTTCTCCCCGCCGAAGCGCTGCGCCAGCACGGCGAACACCGCGGTGAGGGCGAAGAGTGCCACGCTCGCGGCTGCACCGTAGCCCGCGTTCCCGGTGATCGGGTCGAGCGCTGCGTCGCGGATGAAGAAGGGGAGTGTCCGTGCCTCGCCTCCGGGACCACCGGTGGCGCCGCCGAGCAGGTAGACCTCGCTGAACACGCGGAGCGACCCGATGCCGGCGAGGAGCCCGACGAGGAGCATCGTGAGGCGGGTGCCCGGCACCGTGATGGTGAGGAACCGTCGCGTCGGGCCGGCGCCGTCGAGCTCGGCCGCCTCGTAGAGCTCACGGGGGATGTTCGAGAGCGCCGCCAGGTAGAAGATCAGGTACCACCCGAGCCCGCGCCACACCGTGAGGGCGATGGCGCTGAGCAGGATGAGTGACCCCTCGGAGAGGAACGGCACCGCCTGCTGGACGAGACCGACCCGCTGGAGCACCGTGTTGACGGGCCCCTGCTCACCGAGGAGGTTCTGCCAGACCAGTCCGACCGCGACGACGGAGGCGACGATCGGAGCCGCGTACGCGGAGCGGAAGAACCCCATCCCGGGGAGCCGGGTGTGAACGAGCTGCGCGAGCAGCAGTGGGAGGACGACCAGCAACGGGACGGCGATGATCGCGTACAGCACACTGTTGCCGGTCGCGGACCAGAACGCGGGGTCCTGCAGGATCGAGCGGTAGTTGTCGAGGCCGACGAACGCTCCACCCATGCCGAGCGGGGAGGTGTCGGTGAACGACAGCGCGATGGTCCCGACGAAGGGCCCGACGCTCCAGATCGTGATCATGAGCAGCGCGGGTGCGCACCACAGCAGCGGCACCCAGGGCGGTCGATAGCGGGCCGCCCCGTTGAGGTGGATCGCGGTCGTCATCGAGCATCGGCTCCGATGACCCGGTTGGCCGCGTCCTGGGCGGCCTGGAGTGCCTCACGCGGCGCCTTCTTCCCGGTGAGCGCCAGCTGGAGCTCGGCGTTGACCGCGTTCGCGACCGCGTCGCTCCACTGCACGATGGTGACGATCTCCGCTTCGTCGGCGAGGTCGACGGCGAGACGGTTCGCCTCGTCGATGGGTGCGGTACCGGTGATGTCCGTGAGCTTCGGGATGCCGAGCGACTCGGTGGTGCTCGGGAAGTTCTGGATGCGTGGGTCGCTGATGAAGCGGCTCTGTTGCTCGGCGGCGAGGAGGAACCGCGCGAAAGCGATGGCGGTGGCCGGGTTGGTGCTCGTGCTCGGGACACCGATGGTCTGCACCTCGGCGATCGCGGTGCCGCGGCGGTCGAGGAGGGACGAGACGCCCACGTGCTCGTACACGCCCGGGTTGCCCTCCTGCACGTACCGGAGCGACGAGGCGTTCGGTGAGCCCCAGACGGTCGCGCCCTGGGTGAACAGGGCGGTGGGCTCGTCGTCGGACGCGATCGAGTCCTTCGGGATGCCGCCGGCCAGCGCGAGTCGCGTCATGCGCTCGGTCCACTCCTGCACGGCCGGATCGTCGGCGAAGACGAACGCCGAACCGTCGTCGGCGATGACCTCGGCCTCCTGCAGCTGCCACTCGAGCGGGAGTCGCAGACCGAGACTCGCGGAGAAGGCACTGAACTCGCCGTTCGACCGTTCGGCGACCTGATCGGCCGCGTCGAAGAGTTCCTCGAAGGTGGTCGGCGGCTGCTCCGGGTCGAGCCCGGCGCGCTGCATGAGCTCGGTGTTGTACGTCTGGAGGCCGATGAGGCCCCAGTACCAGGGGAGCACGTAGTGGTGGTCGTCGCCGGGGAGGACCAGGCTGTCCCACAGGCTCGGGATGAAGTCGTCGCCGATGCCCGGTGACGCGGCGTCGAGGTCGGCGAGGAAGCCCTGTTCGCGGAGCCCGCCGGCGGTGGCGAGCGGCATGTTCACGACGTCTGCCAGCGAGCACGCCTGCGCGTCCGCGACGAGCCGGGTGGCGAAGCTGCCGTCGCCAGGGTCGTCCTCCCAGGTGACGGTCGTGCCGGGGTAGGCGGCCTCGAAGTCCTCGATGAGTTCGGTGAAGTACTCGGAGAACGAGGCCTTCAGCGCGGTGGTCTGGAAGGTGATCTCGCCGGACGGCGTCGCGTCGACCGGCGTGCCAGCGGCGAACTCGTCTGCGATCGCGCAGCGACCGACACGCTCGCCCCCGGCGTCGCTCGTGCACGCGGAGAGCACGGCCAGCGTGGCGGCTGCAGCGGCGATCGACAGGGTTCGTTGGTGCTTCATGGGGGCTCTCCTCGTCCGCGGACGGGTTCGTCAACCGTCCTTGCATATCGAGGATAAGCATGAGGTATGTGATATGCAAGCCCTGTGTACAAAAGCCTCATGAGGGCTGCTTGTGGAGTGCACTCAGCCGTCCAGTCGACGGAGCCCCATGGTCATGGCCGGATATCGGTGGCCCATGGCCGGGAATCCTTCGGCAGGGTTCGCAGCACCCGTCAGAATGAGGGCATGACCGAACAACGCGCCGTCCTCGATGCCACCGTCAGCTTCCTGAACGGCGGCGGTCTCGCCGTCGAGGACTTCCGTCTCGACCTGCCGCCCGCCATCGCGCAGGCGAAGGGGAAGGCGCAGCAGCAGGAGGTCGGTCGGCTGCTCGTCACGCACCTCGGTCTCGCGATGGTCGGCGAGATCCGGATCACCAAGCTCGAGATCGTGCGCGAGCAGCACAAGGGCTCCCGCGGGATCCTGGCGGCGGCAGCGGCAGCCGGACTCGAGATCCCGGACGCCGCAGCGCATGCGGACACCGTGCGCCCCCGTCCGGAGGGCGCGCTCGTCGAACTCAGCCACCCGATCCGTGCCGGCCTCCGCACCTACCCGGGGCTGCCGGAGCCGGTGATCCGTCCGTTCCTCACGCGTGAGGACTCGCGCCCGAAGTACGCCGAGGGCACCGAGTTCGCGATGGACATCATCGAGATGGTGGGCAACACCGGCACCTACCTCGACAGCCCGTACCACCGCTACGCCGGCGGCGGCGACCTCGCGAGCCTGACGCTCGAGCAGCTGGTCGACCTCCCGGCCGAGGTGTTCCACCTCCAGGACTCCACCGAACGCGGCATCGGCGCGAACGTCTTCCTCGAGCGCGAGCTGCGCGGGACCGCCGTCCTTTTGCACACCTGTTGGGACCGCCACTTCGCGACCGAGGCCTACACGAAGGACGCTCCCTACCTCGCCGAGGACGGGGTGCGGTACCTCGTCGAGCAGGGCGTGGTGCTGGTCGGCATCGACTCCATCAACATCGACGACACCGAGCCGGGATCCGGTGGCGCGCGTCCGGCCCACTCGCTGCTCCTCGAAGCCGGGATCCAGGTGGTCGAGCACCTCACCGGCCTCGAGCAGCTCCCCGCGAGCGGCGCCGCCTTCACCGCGACGCCGCCGCTCGTCGAGGACTTCGCGACCTTCCCCGTCCGCGCCTTCGCGCGACTGCCCTAGGCGCGGTCGGAAGACCGTCCTCGCGGTGCCGTCGGCGCGCTGAGGACGGTTCCGATCACTCCTCGATCTCGGCCCGCAGCAGTGCCGCATCGGTGTGCTGCTCCAAGCGCTCGTATGCGTCCGCGAGCTCGGCCGTGACCGTCGTCCAGTCGGGCGAGCCGGCAGGGAGGCGTCCGCGAGCCGAACGGAACAGGTCGACGGCACCGGCGTGGTCGTCGACGGCGACCCGCGACCTCGCCGCGAACACCTCGGCCACCGCCGCGCCGTTCTCGTCGCCGGCGGCCACGAACCCCGCAGCGGCGAGCCGAGCCGTCGCCGTCGCGTCGTCGGCGCGTCCGAGCGCACCGAGCGAGCGGGCCTCCGAATCGCTGATGTCGGCCACGAGCCACGCGGCCTCGTGCGCCGAGGCGATGTCACGAGCCTCCGAGTAGAGCGGCAGCCCGGTGTCGTCGCCGAAGGCCGCCCGTGCGCTCGCCGCACGCTGGAGTGCCTGGACGAGGAGCTGCGGGTCGCCCAGCCGGCGAGCGGCGGCGAGGGCCTGGTCGATGACCTCGATCGCGTCGTCGTCCTCGAACTGGACGAGGAGCGTGCTCAACCCGAAGCCGGTGCGGATGACCACCTGGTCGTTCCCGACGGACGCGGCGTCGTCGATCGCTGCGCGCCACACGCCGTACGCCATGCCGTGTTCGCCGATCATGCGCGCGGCCTCGCCCATGTTGGCGAGCAGGTCCGCGAGCTCACCCGGCGCGGCGTGCTCGCGCTTCGCCTGGTAGACCTCGTCGTAGTGCTCGAGCGCCGTGGCGGCGTCGCCCGCGAACTGGAGGTACCGCGCGAGTTGGAGGGTGAGCGAGTCGAGGTCGTCGTACTCCGCCCGCTTCGCGTGGGTGATCGCCAGCTGCATGCGGGCCGCGGCCTCGCGGTCACGGTCGGCGTCGCTCAGGAGGGCCGCCGAGAGGGAGCACGCCTGGATGATGCCGAGCCGGTTGCCGAGGAGTGTCTGGAGGGCGACGAGTTCGTCGGCGAGCGCGACCCCTTCGGCGAAGGCCCCGGCCCCGCCGAGCATCCGGGTGCGGAGCGTCAGCGCGGGGAGGCGGACCGACGCCCGCTGCCCGGGCTCGAGGAGTGGGTCGAGAAGCTCTGCCGCCTCCTCGATCCGGCCGGTCACGGCGAAGAGGTGCGCGTGCAGGAGACGGGCCGGCGGGCCTGCCTCGCCCGGGTCGTCGACCGCGGCGGCGAGCACGGCCTCACCGGCGAGCCGGTCGGCGATCCCCATGAACCGTTCCGCGGACTCCTGCTCGGTCTGCGCTCCCGCCAGCTCGAACGCATGGCGTGCGGTGACGACGAGCGTGTGGATGAGCCGGTCCGCGTCGACGGGGACGAGACGGGCGTCGTCGAGCTCGGCGAGCAGGAGGGTGAGTCGGTCCTCGGTCGCCGTTCCGAGGAGGGCCACACCGAAGCGTGCCTCGACGTCGGCGACCGCGATGCGTCCTGCCGCACGGAGCGCGGTGTCGCGGTCGGCCCAGGCCCCGCTCGCGCGGTCGTCGTCACCCTCGATGACCGCTGCCTGCGCGATCGCGCCGAGGAGCCCGGCGCGGAGGTTCTCGTCGGGATCCGCGTCGTCCGCGAGGAGCGCGAGGCCCTGCTCGGCGGCGACGATCGCACCGCGTGGGTCGGCGCTCTGCAGGAGCGCGGAGGTCCGTTCGCGCCACTCGGCGGCCGTGGTCGCCGGTTCCGGCTCGGCGACCGGGGCTGCGAACCCCTCGACCGACAGCGGGAGGTCCCAGTGCTCCGTCGCGAGTGCCCGCGCGGCCTCGAGCCGCTCGGTGCGGAAGCCGTTGCCGTTGCGTTCGTCGAAGGCACGGGTCAGGTGCTCGGCTGCTGCCCAGGCGCGCGCCGCGACCGCGCTGACGGTCCAGTCGGCGGCGTCGGTCGACTCGGTGCCGAGGTACCGGGCAAGGTCCGGGGCGTCGGCACCGCGGACGGGCAGATCACCGTGACCGGCTCGGGCGACGGCATCCAGCAGGACGCCGACCGCGATGAGCCCGTCGGCGTGCCCGGACAGGTTGATGGGGTCGTTGACGAGGGCCGGCAGGTGGCGTTCGAGCATCGCCAGGCCGCGCGCCTCGTTGCCCGTGACGGCGCAGAACACGAGGTGGTCGGCGATGATGCCGAACCCGTCGGCGTTGGAACGGGCGACCCGGTAGCTGCGCTGGTGCGCCGCCTTGGCATCGTCGAATCGGCCGGCGCGGAGGTAGGGGAGGAGCGCCTGTGCCTCGCTCGTCTCCGGCTCCTCGCCACAGCTCATGCGGTTCTCGAACATCTCGTCGTAGATCCGGATCGCGTCGTCGTCGTGCCCGCGGAGCTGGTGGAACCAGGCGTCCTCATTGCGCACGCACGCTTCGCAGTGGCTGTAGCGGTCGTCCTCGATGGTCGAGCGGCGTTCCAGGAACGCGGCGGCCTCGTCGAGGCGACCGGTCACCGTCGCGATGTGGAACTGCGACTGCACCACGCCGCTCATCGTGGCGCCCGCTGCCGCGTACCTCGCCCGCATGTCCTCGTGCATCGCGTCGATCTGCGCGAGCGAGAACGTCGGGTTCGTCGACAGCCGGCCGGCCATCCACTTGTACTGGAACAGCAGGTCGCAGCCGTCGACCGTGATCGGGAAGCGCTCCGGGTCCGCGTCGTGCTTGCCGACGCACCAGCCGAAGGAGCTGAACATGGCGTCGGTGTCGCCCGTCATGTGTGCCGACTGGGTCAACCGCATGCGGGTCGCGTACGCGGCCTCCTCGTCGCCGGCGGCCTCAGCCCGCCAGAGTGCCTCGTCGAGCAGGGCGCGCTCGGCGGGACCACATGGCAGGGTGTCGGCCTCCTCGAGGAGGTCCTGGACGCTCGCGTCGGGGTCGATGTCGTTCACAGGGGTGGCGGTGGTGTCGGTCATCGGAGTTCCTTGTCGTCGAGACCGACACTGAGGCCGATCAGGTCGGTCATGGCTGCGTCGAGCATGCGGCGGTCGCGTGCTTCGAGGGGGCGGTGCCCGGCGAGGAGCGCCTGGACGTAGAGCAGTTGGATGCTGCGCTCGAACACGAGGTCGTCGTCGAGGGTCGCCAAGCGGCGGACGAGCGCCGCGTTCCAGTTGAGGCAGAGCCGGGCTGCAGTGTCGGCCTCAATGCCTCCCGGGCCGGCGTCGGCGAGGAGGGAGTCGACGGCCCCGACGACCTGCGACCAGATACCCGGCGCGACCGAGGCGGCCCGGTGCCGCTCGAGCCGTCGGAGCACGGACGGGTCGGCGACGTACAGCGCGGCGAGGTCGTCCGGCCGGTACCGGCGCACCGAGACCCGGCACTCGACCTCGGCGAGCACGCGGCTGGCGCGGTCCTCGAGTGCCGTCGTCACGGCGAGGTCGTCCAGGTGCGGCGGCTCGAGGTTGTCGAGCTCGTCGGCGACCGTCACCCGTTCGACCCGCACGCCGTCGATCAGGTGGGGTAGTCGCTCCAGGATCTCCTGGTCGTACACGTACCCGCCGTTGACGATCGGTGAGGCCGGATCGACGACCGCGGCGATCTGACGGAACTCGTCACGGGATGCCGTGTACCGGATGACGCCGGTCTGCGACAGGTGTTCGTCGATGGTCATCGTGCCGGCGGAGGTCTCGATCGGGAGCCACCGGACGACGGCGCTCGCGAGGTCGTCGTCGTGCGCGGCGATCGCCTTGATGCCGAGCTGGTGGACGCCGATGAACTCCTGGAGTCGGTGCGGCCGTTGGCGGGCGAGGTCGAGGATCCACCGTCGCAGGGTTGCTCCGATGGCCTCGCGGGTGAACTCCAATGCGTCGTCCTGCACGAGCTGCTCGCGCGACGCCGTCGGTCGGAGCCCCGTCGTGTCGACGATGCAGCGGACGAAGAACGCCCACTCGGGCAGCAGGTCGTCGATCTGTTCGCTCAGCAGCATGCCGCCGAGGTAGACCCGGCTCGCCTGCCGGGCGCCCGGCGGAGGCGGTGAGGGGAGGACGAAGGCGGTGCCGCGGGTGCCGGTGCCTGGCACCACGATCTCGACGGCGTCGAACGGGCGCGTCCCGAGGAGGTCCTCCCCGAACGCCAGGAGCGCCTCGCGAGTGGTCGCCTCAGCCGTCCGGAACACCGGGTCGACGTTGATGCGCACCGGGTGGTCGGGTGCGGAGGGGTCGACCACCTCGACGTCGAGGTCGAGGAACCGTCCGAAGGTGGTGGCGAGGCCGAGCACCGTGCCGTGCCCGAGCAGACTGCCGTCGTGCAGTGGGCCGTCGATGCGCGGGTCGAGTACGACCTCCGAGCCGATCGGCATGGCGGCGGTCGTGGCGTCGTCGAGTTCGCGGATCGTGAACGTGCCGTCGGCGTCGCCGATCCACTCGATGGCCGGACCGCCACGAGCCGAGCGGCTGCGGACGGTGATGGTGTCGGCGACCATGAAGCAGCTCAGCAGCCCGATGCCGAACCGGCCGAGGTAGTCGCCGCGCTGGAGTTCGTCGAGGTCGCCGCGCTTGGAGCTGCGGCCGACCGTCGCCAGCAGCTCGGCGGCTTCGTCGCGGGTGAGCCCGACACCGTCGTCGCGGAATCGGAACGGCGTACCCGCCTCCGAGCCGGACGGTGGCACGTGCGGGGTGATGAGGAGTCTGCCGGGAGGCGCCGTCGGGTCGTCGGCGCGACGGGCTGCGACGGCGTCGCGTCCGTTCTGCAGGAGCTCGCGGAGGTAGACGCGCGGTCCCGAGTAGATGTGGCGGCTGAGCAGGTCGACGACTCCGCGGAGATCGACCTGGAACGGCAGCGGGGCTCGGGAGTGGTCTGGCATGGCTCTCTTCCGTCGGCGGCTACGGGGCCTGCATCGGGGGTGCATGCAGGGTGGATCGGGCTCCGGACAGGCGGCCCGCGACCGGTTCGCCTGCAGCCGGATCAGCCTAGCGAACGTCGTGAAACGGATGCTGGGCGGTCGCCTGAGGGTCGTCGAGGCGACGCTGCTCCCCATGGGCTGTGGAGCGAGGTCGACGCCGATCGGTCGTCCGGGGGTGTCGCGAAAACGCGTCCCCGGCTGCTAGCGTTAACGCCGCTTCTCGAATCGATTCGACATCGATTTGGACCACTCCTCCCACCCCCCGCACCTCGCTAGGAATCCGTTCACCAGTGCACACCGCAGGAATCACCGTCGTCCACCCCGGGGACTCGCTCTCGGGCAGGCAGCGCCTCGTCTACATCCTCGTGCTCGGCGCGCTCACCGCGCTCGGGCCGTTCACCATCGACCTCTACCTGCCGGCGTTCCCGATCCTCGAACAGGACCTCGACGTCCCGGTCAGCCTCATCCAGCTCACCCTCACCGGGACCACGATCGGCTTCGCGGTGGGTCAGCTCTTCATGGGGCCCTGGAGCGACAAGGTCGGCAGGCGTCTCCCGCTCATCCTCGCGACGAGCATCCACATCCTGGCCTCGGTCGGCGCCGCGTTCGCGCCCGACATCGGGTGGCTCATGGTGTTCCGCGTGCTGCAGGGTGCCGGTGCGGCGGCCGGTGGTGTCGTCGCGATGGCGATGGTCCGCGACCTCTTCGGCGGGAAGCCGCTCGTGCGGATGCTGTCGCGACTCGCGCTCGTGAACGGGCTCGCGCCGATCGCCGCTCCCGTCATCGGGTCGCAGCTCCTCCTCGTCCTCGACTGGCGCGGACTCTTCGTGTTCCTCGCCGCCTACGGGCTGTTCGTCGTCATCGCGGTGTCGCTCTGGATCGTCGAGACCCTGCCGCCCGCGCGGCGTCGCGACGCCGGGCACAGCACCGTCCGCGACCGCTACCGCTCGGTGTTCAGCGACCGCGTGTTCGTCGGTGTCGCCCTCATCGGTGGCATGAGCTTCTCGGGCCTGTTCGCCTACCTCTCGAGCTCGTCGTTCCTCTTCCAGGAGGTCTACGACTTCGACGCACAGGAGTACGGTCTCCTGTTCGCGGTGAACTCGCTCGGCATCGTCGCCGGGGTGCAGATCTCGTCGCGCCTCATGCGCTGGTACGGGCCGCAGTGGATCCTCGCGTGCACGACCATCGTGCAGCTCATCTCCGCAGTGACGATCGTCGCGCTGACGATGGCCGACGTCGGGCTGTTCGGTGTGCTGGTGCCGCTGTTCTTCTTCATCCTGTCGTGCGGCTTCGGCTTCCCGGCGGTGCAGGTGCTCGCCCTGGCGAACCACGGGCACGAGGCCGGGACGGCGGCGTCGCTCCTCGGGGCGCTCAACTTCGGGCTTGCGGGACTCATCTCGCCCATCGTCGGTGTGCTCGGGATCGGTACCGCGATCCCCATGGGTGCCGTGATGGCCGCGACCTCGGTCGTGTCGGTGTGTGCGCTCTGGTTCATCGTGCAGCCGAAGAAGGTCCCGGCCCTCGCCGGCTGACCTGGTGGCTCGCGCCGTCAGGTCACCGGTCCACGCCGTCGAGGTACGTCCACGCGCCGGTGTCCTTCGAGAACCGACTCCGTTCGTGCTGGCTCCCCGCCGAGCCCCGCACGCCGGGAACCTTGTGGTGCGCGACGAACTCGACCATCCCCTCGGTGTCGAGCAGCCCACCGCGGGAGGTCGCGACGATGTCGAGCCGGTACCAGCGGAGGGAGTCGTCCAACTCGAGCGACGCCGGCCTGGTCGACGGATGCCAGGTGCGCAGCAGGTACTCCGCGTCACCGACCGCGAAGGCCGAGAACCGCGACCGCATGAGCGCCTCCGCGGTCGCCGCCGACGACTCACCTCGGTGCAGGCGCCCGCAGCAGGCGCCGTAGGTCTCACCGGACAGGCAGGGGCACCGCGCGTCGTCGGCGAGGGGAGCGGTGCGGGCGTCGTGGGTCACTGCTCCAGTATCGCCCGCCAGGCCCGCAGCTCGTGCTCGTCGGCCGTCGGTCGCCAGCGCATATCCGGCGGCGTATCGGCGCGGCGATCAACGCGTCATCCTCCTGGCGCAAGCCCACGCGTGAGGCATACCCGACACGGCATGATGGGACGATGACGGCACCCGACGACCACGACGACCCAGCAGCTGCACCGGCTCCCGAGGTGCACGAGGCGGTCTCGCCAGCTCTCGACGAGTCGGGTGCGCTCGCGATGGATCCGGACCCGGCGTCGATCCGGCCCGATCCGAAGCTCGCTGCGAAGGTCTCCCGGCGGTGGCCGTTGATCAGCGGCGCGATCGCCGTGGTCCTCGTCCTCCTGCTCGGCGTGCTGCTCTTCCAGCGCGGCCCGAACGCCCCGTTCGGCTTCGACGAGGAGTG
Source organism: Plantibacter sp. CFBP 8798 (assembly GCF_014841195.1). Taxonomy (NCBI): domain Bacteria; kingdom Bacillati; phylum Actinomycetota; class Actinomycetes; order Micrococcales; family Microbacteriaceae; genus Plantibacter; species Plantibacter sp. CFBP 8798. Next base: position 478,860 of record NZ_JACYTS010000003.1, on the reverse strand, counting down.
GATGCAGGAGGTCCTCGAGGAGCGGTCGCCGTGGCTCGTCCAGGCTGCGCTCGTCATGAACTGGCTCGGCGGCGGGGTCGTCGCGATCTTCGTCGTGCCGCTGCTCGGGATCGCCGTCCTCCTGCTGCTTCGCCGACCGTGGGCGGCCCTGTATTTCGCGATCGTCTCCGCCCTGAGCGCCGGAGCGGTGCAGATCATCAAGAACATCGTCGGTCGATCGCGGCCCGAGGACATCCTGGTCCACGCGGACTTCGGTTCCTTCCCCTCGGGGCACAGTGCGAACGCGGCGACCATCGCCGTCGCGTTCGGGATCATCTTCCCGCGGGTCTGGGTGTGGCTGATCGGTGTCGCCTACACGCTGCTGATGATGCTGTCGCGGACCTATCTCGGCGCCCACTGGGTGAGCGACACGATCGGTGGGCTGCTGCTCGGTGCCGGTGTCGCGCTCATCATCGCGGTGCCGTTGCTGCACCGGATGTCGACCGAACCGAAGAAACGGGTCCCGCTCACCGACGGCTGATCGAGCGGACGCCCGTCGCCTGTCGTCTACCGCTCGTCGTTCGTGTTCCGTCCTGACGCCAGCGCGGTGCGCTGATCCCAGACCGCCCGGATCGGCGTGAGCGCGGGTCCACCGCGTGAGCGCGCCCCTCCGGAGGCCCGCGCTCACGCCACAGACCCGCGCTCGCGCCAGCGCACCGCGCTGGCGGCCACGACACCCTGTGCCGGCGGAGCGGTAGTCTGCTGACAGCCGGGAGCCGGCCGGGGGAGGAGACGCGTGTCGATCACGATGCACGACGTCGCCGCACGCGCGGGCGTCTCGATCAAGACCGTCTCGAACGTCGTCAACGACTACCCGCACGTGAGCGACGCGACCCGCTCCAAGGTCGAGCGCGCGATCGCCGAGCTCGGCTACCGCCCCAACCTCTCGGCCCGGAGCCTCCGCTCCGGCCGGTCCGGCGTGATCAGCCTCATCATCCCCGACCTCCGCAACGCCTACTTCGCGGAGCTCGCGGACGCGGTCATGCGTCAGGCTCGTGCGCGCGGGCTCTCGGTGCTCATCGAGCAGGTGGCCGGCGGTCGCGACGTCGAGCTCGAGATCCTCCGTGGGCCGCGCATGCAGCTCGTCGACGGCATCCTCTACAGTCCGCTCAGCCTCGACCGCGACGACAGCGCGCTCCTCCCGGACGGGCCCATGGTGATCCTCGGTGAGCAATTGTTCGACGGCGACCGCGACCACGTGACGATGGCCAACGTCGACGGCGCCCGCGCGGCGACCGAACACCTGCTCGCGCAGGGCAGGCGCCGCATCGTCGCACTCGGCACCGACCCGCACGACACCCTGGGGCCGGCCGCCCTCCGCCTCCAGGGGTATCGCGAGGCGCTCGAAGCCGCCGGCATCCCGGCCGATCCCGCCTACGTCAGCACCGTCGTCAGTTGGCACCGCAGCGACGGGGCGAACGCGATGCGCGAGGTCATCGCCGCGGGCCTGCCGTTCGACGGCGTCGTCGCCTTCAACGATGCGATGGCCCTCGGTGCCATGCGCGTCCTCCAAGACGCCGGGCTCAGCATCCCCGACGACGTCGCGATCATCGGCTTCGACGACCTGGACGAGACGCGCTACGCCCTCCCGACCCTGTCCACGGTCGACATCGGCCGGGAGGAGATCGCCGAGCGCGCCGTCGAGCTCCTGATCGAGCGGATCGCCGCACCCGGGCAGCCGGAGGCACCGCGCGCGATCGTCAGCGGCTTCCGCGTCGTCCCGAGGGAGTCCACTGGCTCCGTGATCGCCCAAACGCCCGGATCCAGGGCCGCTCCTTCAACGTTGTAGAGTGCGTACAGGGCGGCCGGGTATGCCGCCGCCGAGGAGGATCATGGCGACCACCCTGCACGACGTGGCGAAGCTCGCCGGGGTGTCCGCCAAGACCGTCTCGAACGTCGTCAACGACTACCCGCACATCAAGCAGGCGACCAAGGAGCGGGTGCTCGCGGCGATCGCCGAGCTCGGGTACCGCCCGAACCTCTCCGCACGCGGGCTCCGCTCCGGTCGTTCCGGCGTCATCAGCCTGATCATCCCCGACCTCCGGAACTCCTACTTCGCCGAACTCGCCGACGCCGTCATGCACGCCGCCGACCAGCTCGGCCTGTCGGTGCTGATCGAGCTGAGCGGCGGCGACCGGGCACGCGAGGCCGAGCTGTTGCGCGGCGCACGACTCCGTGCGGTCGACGGTGTCCTCTACAGCGCGCTCCACCTCGGCGACGAGGACCTCGCCGTCGTGGAGGAGGTCACCATCCCGATGGTGCTCCTCGGTGAGCGCATGTTCAACGCCCCGAACGACCACGTGACGATGCGCAACACCGAGGGAGCGCGTGCCGCGACGGAGCATCTGATCGCGCTCGGTCGGACGCGGATCGCCGCCTTCGGAGCGCACCGCGCCGACATCGTCGGTTCGGCCAGTCTGCGTCTCGCCGGGTATCGAGCCGCGCTGGAGGCTGCCGGCATGGTGTTCGATCCGGCGCTCGTCCGCGAGGTCCCGGTCTGGGGTCGCTTCGACGGAGCGGTCGCGATGCGCGCGATGCTCGATGAGGGTGTCGCGTTCGACGGCATCGTCGCGTTCAACGACGCCCTGGCGCTCGGAGCCATGCGCGTCCTGAGCGAACGAGGCGTCGCCATGCCCGATGAGGTCGCGGTCATCGGCTTCGACGACATCGACGAGGGTCGGTACTCCCTGCCGTCGCTGTCGACGATCGCGCCGGGGCGGGAGCAGATCGCCCGGACCGCCGTGTCGCTGCTCGTCGAGCGGATCGCCGGGGGAGTCGATGACGTGCCACCCCGTCGCGTCTACGCGGACTTCGAACTGGTGCGACGTGAGTCGACCGCGTCCTCGCCTGTCGGCGCCGATTCCCCATCTCCAGACGTGTCTTGACAGCCGCCGATCGGCGCACGAGACTGCTTCTACAACGTTTACCTTCAACGTTGTAGAAACCTGGATGACGACGTCCCCGAGAGGACCCAATGACCACCGCACGCATCGCCATCGACCCGAACGTCACGGTCGCACCCGTCAACCGCCGGATCTTCGGCTCGTTCGTGGAGCACCTGGGCCGCTGCGTCTACGACGGCATCTACGAGCCCGGCCACCCCACCGCCGACGCCGACGGCTTCCGAGGCGATGTGGTGGACCTCGTCACGGAGCTCGGCACGAGCACCATCCGCTACCCCGGCGGCAACTTCGTCTCCGGCTACCGCTGGGAGGACGGCGTCGGGCCGCGCGAGCACCGCCCCGTGCGCCGCGACCTGGCCTGGCACTCGCTCGAGACCAATCAGGTCGGCGTCGACGAGTTCGCCAAGTGGTGCAAGCTCACCGGCAGCGAGATGATGATGGCCGTCAACCTCGGAACGCGCGGGGTGCTCGAAGCGCTCGACCTCCTCGAGTACACGAACCACCCGAGCGGAACGGCGCTGTCCGACCAGCGGATCGCGAACGGCGCACCCGAGCCCTACGGCATCAGCATGTGGTGTCTCGGCAACGAGATGGACGGGCCGTGGCAGGTCGGCGCCATGTCCGCCGACGACTACGGCAAGCTGGCCGCCCGGACCGCGTCGGCGATGAAGATGGTCGACCCGAAGCTTGAACTCGTCGTCTGCGGATCGTCGAGTTCCTCGATGCCGACCTTCGGCGACTGGGAGCGCACCGTCCTCGAGCACAGCTTCGACTCGGTGGACTACATCTCCTGCCACGCGTACTACCAGGAGCGCGACGGCGACCTCGGGTCGTTCCTCGCCTCGTCGCTCAACATGGAGTACTTCATCCGGACGGTCGTCGCGGCCGCCGACCACGTGCAGCACAAGCGTCACTCCGACAAGCAGATCCAGCTCTCGTTCGACGAGTGGAACGTCTGGTACCTCGACGAGTGGAACGCGATCGAGGGCACGATCGAGGAGTGGGCCTACGCGCCTCGTCTCATCGAGGACGTCTACTCGGTCGCCGACGCGGTCGTGTTCGGCAACCTCCTCATGACGCTCCTCAAGCACAGCGACCGCGTCGGTTCCGCGAGCCTCGCGCAGCTCGTGAACGTCATCGCCCCGATCATGACCGAGCCGGGTGGCGGAGCCTGGCGGCAGACGACGTTCTTCCCGTTCTCGGTCACCAGCCGGCTCGCGTCGGGTGTCGTGCTCGCGCCGCGCATCGAGGTCGGCAGCTACACCACGAAGGTCCACGGTGACGCACCGCTCGTCGACTCGGTCGCGACGTACGACGCCGAGGCCGGGACCGCGGCCGTGTTCCTCGTGAACCGTCACCAGGACGAGGCGATCACGGTGACCGTCGACGTCTCGGCGCTCGGCGTGGGTTCGATCGTCGAGGCGAACGGCATCCACGACGAGGACGTCTACGCGAAGAACACGATCGACGACCGCGAGCGCGTCGGCCTCATCGCGAACGAGAGCGCGTCGCTCGCCGACGGCACCCTCACGATCACGCTCCCGCCCGTGTCGTGGACGGCGGTCGCACTCGGCGCCTGAGTCGGGAAGCGGGAGCGGGCTGCGGGTCAGGGGTCTCGACGTTCATCATTCAGGACGATCGCGGCGGGTCTGCCGCGCTCGCGGCGATCGCGGGACGGCGTGCCGGACCCGTCCTGAGTGATGCACGTATCGGCGTCGGCGGCGGGTGGAGGAATCCCACCCACCGCCGACATCGCGCGGCCCTACAATCGGCACATGACGGCACGGGGCTCCTACGCGAAAGGTGTTGCGCGCCGCGAGGAGATCCTGCGCGTCGCGCTCGCGGTGTTCGCGCGCGAGGGGTACCGCGGCACGTCGCTCCGTGAGGTCGCGCGTGAGGTCGGCGTCAGCCTGCCGGGGCTCATGCACTACTTCGAATCCAAGGAGCACCTGTTCGCGGCGATCCTGCGGGAGCGCGACGCCGTCGACTACGAGGAGTTCGCCGCGGCCGGCTCCCAGGACGCGATCGAGGGTCTGGTCGCCGTCATGCGCCACAACAGCGATGTCCCTGGCCTCGTCGAGTTGTACCTGACGATGGCGGCCGCCTCCGGTGACGCGGAACACCCGGTGCGAGGGTTCTTCGTCGATCACGTCACGGCGGTGCGCCGGAGCATCGCCGACGTCGTCCGTGATCGCCAGGCTTCCGGGCGGGTCGCCGCGGGCATCGATCCCGAGCACGTGGCGCGCGTCATGGTCGCCCTCGCCGACGGGCTGCAGGTGCAGTGGACGCTCGACCCCTCCGTCGACATGGCCGGTGACCTCGAGCGCGCCTGGGCTCTCCTCGTCGGCGACGCCGGCGCGGTGCGCTGACCCGAGCGCGGGTCTGTGGGGCCCGGCGCGGTGCGGTGACGCGAGCGCTGGGGAATCGGCGTGGGTGCGCCCCGGGCGCGTGAGCGCGACCCTCTGGAGACCCGCGCTCACGCGGCTGGGGTGCGCTCGCGTCAGCGCACCGCGCTGGCAGCAGCCACACCGACAGGTTTCGTGAAAACCTATTGACCACTCGGGTTTCGCGCCTATACTCAAAGCCGTGCAGTGATCGGTTTCCCGATCCTGCCGGGACAGCACCACCCGCGGGCCAGAGCCGGTCCGCAGCTCAGCGTTGAGAGGAACTCGGATGTCCAGCCCACCCCGCCAGCCCAAACCCACCGGCCAGCGTGCCTCGAGCGGCCCCTACGTCAGCCTCGTCACCGGCCCGTCGGGACCGACGGAACGGGCGTCGAAGCGGGTCGTCACCACCATGGCGCTCGCCCAGTTCGGTCTGTTCGTGGCCCTGCTCGCCCCGGTCACCGTGAGCCTGGCCCTCAAGACGCAGCAGCTCGTCCCCGGTGACCAGGCGGCGGTCGTCAACGGCAACGTCCTCTCCATCGCCGCCCTGTTCGCCCTCGTCGCGAACCCGGTGATCGGCCGCCTGTCCGACATCACGCTCTCGCGCTTCGGTCGCCGCCGCCCGTGGATGTTCCTCGGCGCCATCGGCTTCGTCGCCTCGCTCACGATCGTCGCCCTCGCTCCGAACGTCCCGGTCCTCATCGCCGGCTGGTGCCTCGCACAACTCACCGGCAACGCCATCCTCGGCCCGCTGCTCGCGACCATCGCCGACCAGGTCCCGCCCGAGCAGCGCGGGAGCGTCTCCGCGAACGTCGGCGTGATGCAGAACGTCGGCATCCTCGCGGCGGCCTTCGTGGCCAGCTGGTTCGTCACCGACATGCTGCTGCTCTTCGTCGCTCCGGCCGTCTTCGCACTCATCACCGTGTGGCTGTACTGCTTCGTCCTGCCCGACCGCGCGATCACCACCCGTCCGGACGTCGGCGGATGGAAGGGTCTGCTCTTCACCTTCTGGGTGAACCCGCTCAAGCACCCGGACTTCGGCTGGGTCTGGCTCTCACGGTTCCTCCTGACGCTCGCGTCGTTCCTCTTCGTCGCGTTCCGTCTGTTCTTCCTGCAGGAGGAGGTCGGGCTGTCGCAGCAGGGCGCCGTCGACACCCTGACCATGGGTGTGCTGATCTACACGATCGCGCTCGTCATCACCGCGAAGCTCGGCGGTTGGCTGTCGGACCGGATGCTCAACCGCAAGGTGTTCGTCATCGGGTCGACGGCTGTCTTCGCCGTCGGACTCATCCTGCTCGCCCACACCACGACGGTGCCCATGTTCTACGTCGTCGAGGCGATCATGGGGGCGGCGTACGGCGTGTACGTCGCGGTCGACACCGCCCTCGTCGTGGACGTCCTGCCGAACCCCGACGACGCGGCGAAGGACCTCGGTGTCCTCAACATCGCGAACGCCCTGCCGCAGTCGCTCGCCGGCGCGGTGGGTGCGTTCCTCCTCGGACTCGGCGCGGTCGGCAACAACTACACGGCCCTGTTCTGGGGCGCCGGGGTGATCGCCGTGCTCGGCGCCCTGACGATCCTGCCGGTCCGACACCGCATGACCCGGAACGCCGACGGGACCATCACCGGATCGATCGCGACCCGTGGGTGACCCTGGTCACGCCTCCCGCACCCCGATCACCAGCTCCACTCCATCACCCAGCGACGCCAAGGACGGCGTCAGAACGGACGGCAACACCATGACCGCACCAGCGCTCTCCGTGCAGCTCTACAGCATCAAGGAGCACCTCGACCAGGGACTCGACGACGCCCTCGCCTGGCTCGCCGGCATGGGCCTGCGCGAGGTCGAAGCCTTCGACTTCGTCTCCCGCGCGCCCGAGCTCCGCGAGGCCTTCGACCGCCACGGTCTCGCCGCCCGCACCGGGCACGCGACCCTCCTCTCCGACGAGATCCGCTTCGGCGACCAGGTCATGCCGGTCGCCCCACCGGAGGAGGTGTTCGCGGCAGCGAAGACGCTCGGCCTCGAGATCGTCATCGACGCGTTCGTGAGCCCCGACCGCTGGCTCGACGAAGCCGCCGTCGCCGACACGGCGTCCCGCCTGAACGCCGCAGCGGAGCGCGCCGCCGACCACGGTCTCCGCGTCGGCTACCACAACCACTCCCAGGAGTTCGTCGCATCGTTCGGCGGACGCAGCGCGTTCGAGGTCTTCGCCGACCAGCTGCGTGACGACGTCGCCCTCGAGATCGACCTGTTCTGGGCGGCGACCGCCGGCCAGGACGTCCCCGCGCTGCTCGGCCGCCTCGGCGACCGCGTCCAGGCGCTCCACGTCAAGGACGGCCTGCTGCCCGCCGACCCGTTCGCACCGGGCGCCGCCCCCTTCGTGCCGACGAGTCTCGACCAGCGACCGTTCGGGCAGGGCGAGGTCCCGCTGCGTGAGTCCCTCGCCGCAGCGCCCTCGGCGCGGTTCGCGATCATCGAGTTCGACCACTACGGCGCCGGCGACATCTTCGACGGCATCCAGGCGAGCGTCGACGCGCTCGTCGCCGAACAGCTCGTCTCGACCGAAGCGGCGGTCCGCTGATGGCCGCGGCAGTGCACGGCACGACGGCACGCGCACCGCAGGGCAGCGGCCCGGTCGGCGTCGGGTTCATCGGCACCGGCATGATCAGCGACACCTACCTCGAGCACCTCACCTCGTTCCCCGACGTCCGCGTCGTGATCCTCGGCGACCTCGACGTCGACCGCGCGAAGGCCCAGGCCGAGAAGTGGGGCGTCGGCGAGTGGGGGACCGCCGACGACGTCCTCGCGCACCCGGACGTCGAGCTCGTCGTGAACCTCACGATCCCCGCCGTCCACGCGCAGGTCGCCTCGCAGGTGCTCGCCGCCGGGAAGCACGTGTGGACGGAGAAGCCGATCAGCGTCGACCGTGCGAGCGGGCTCGCGCTCCTCGAGCAGGCCGACGCCGCAGGACTCCTCGTGGGCATCGCGCCGGACACGGTGCTCGGCCCGGGCGTCCAGTCCGCGCGTCGCGCCATCGCCCGCGGAGACATCGGTCAGCCGCTCACCGCCCAGACCGTCATGCAGTACGCCGGCCCGGACATCTTCCACCCGAACCCGGAGTTCCTGTTCGCGAAGGGTGGCGGGCCGCTGTTCGACATGGGGCCGTACTACCTGACGACGCTCGTGCAGGTGTTCGGTTCGGTCGCCTCGGTGTCGGCGGCCGGCTCCCGTGGGCGTGCGACGCGGACGATCCAGCAGGGCGACCGCGTCGGCACCGAGTTCGCCGTCGAGGTGCCGACGCACGTCAGCGCCATCGCCCGCTTCGTGGACGGCGGCGTGAGCCAGAGCGTCTTCAGCTTCGAGTCGCCGCTCGCGAAGATGGGCGTCGTCGAGATCACCGGCACCGAGGGGACGCTCGTGATCCCCGACCCGAACATGTTCACGGGCGAGGTGCGGATCACCCGCGCCGCTCCCATCGAGCGGATGCAGCAGGACCCGGAGTGGGAGGTCGTGCCGACCGAGGGTGTCCTCGCCGGCCGCGGGACCGGGGTCCTCGACCTCGCGCGGGCGATCCGTTCCGGCGGCACGCCGCTCGCCTCCGGTGCCCTCGGCTACCACGTGCTCGACACGCTCGTCTCGATCGACGAGTCCGTGGTGTCCCGCCAGACCGTCGACGTGGCGAGCCGGGTCGCGCCGGTCCCGCTCGTCGCCGAGGACTGGGACCCGTTCGCCGCGACGCTCTGAGCGTTGTGAACCGAACGGGGCACCGCCGAACAGAACCGAGCAGCATCGGAGCAGGCTGAGCAAGCCCCCGGTGGTGTCCGTCGCCCCACGTACGCTGAGGCGATGGACACCACCGGCCGGAGCGCCGCCGAGCACCCCGATGAAGCGACTCCTCGCCGACGGTGGATCCTCACCGGCCAGCTCGGCCCGGCGTTCGACGACGGCGGACCGATCCTGCTCATCGAATCGAAGTCCACCTTCACGAAGCGACCGATGCACCGGGCGAAGGCACACCTCTTCCTCTCGGCCATCCGACATCGAGCGGCGGAACTCGGCGACCGGGCGGAGTTCCACCAGGTCGACCGCTACGAGGAGGTCGTCGAGGTCGGCGCCGACCTGGAGGTGATCGACCCACCCTCGTGGACGGCTCGGCGCTTCGTCCGCGAGCGTGGCCTCCGGGTGCTCCCGAGCCGCGGCTTCGTGACGTCGGAACCGGACTTCGCAGCCTGGGCGTCGACGCGGGACGGCAAGCGGCTCCTCCTGGAGGACTTCTACCGCACGGTGCGGGAGCGGACCGGGATTCTCATGCGCGGCGACCAGCCGGAGGGTGGCCGCTGGAACTACGACCACGACAACCGGAACCCGCCGCCGAAGGGTGCCGCCCGGCTCGGTCTGCCCGAGCCGCTCTGGCCCGAGGAGGACGACATCGACGCGGAGGTCCGGGAGGACCTCGACCGGTGGCAGCGCGACGGACTGGTCCAGCTTGTCGGTGATGACGGGCCCCGACGCTTCGCGGCCACGGCGGCCGAGGCGGAGGCGGCGCTCGCGGACTTCATCGAGACGAGGCTCGGCGACTTCGGCCCGTTCGAGGACGCCATGCTCGGCGGTGACTGGACGATGGCGCACTCCCTGCTGAGCGCGCCGCTCAACCTCGGCCTGCTCGACCCGCGCGACGCCGTCGAGACCGTGGTCGCCGAGTATCACGCCGGTCGCGCACCGCTGTCGAGTGTCGAGGGCTTCACCCGCCAGATCATCGGCTGGCGCGACTACGTCTGGCATCTCTACTGGCACCTCGGCGAGCCGTACCGGACGAGTCACAACGCCCTCGGAGCACACGAGCCGCTCCCGCGCCAGTTCCGCGAACTCGACGCCACCGTCATCCAGTCCAACTGTCTCCGCGAGACGATTGACGGGATGCGTCGCCACGGTTGGGCGCATCACATCCAGCGGCTCATGGTGCTCGGCAACTGGGCCCTGCAGCACGGGTACGACCCGGTCGCACTCAACGACTGGTTCATCGACATGTTCGTCGACGGCACCCCCTGGGTGATGCCCGCGAACGTCATCGGCATGTCGCAGCACGCGGACGGCGGCATCGTCGCGACGAAGCCCTATGCCTCGGGTGGCGCGTACATCGACAAGATGTCCGACTACTGCGGTGGGTGCGTCTTCAATCCCAAGGTGCGGCTGGGTGAGGACGCCTGCCCGTTCACCGCCGGATACTGGGCCTTCCTCGACCGCGTGGAACCGCGCATCCGGCACAACACCCGTATGGCGCAACCGCTGGCCGGGATGCGCCGACTGTCCGACCTGCGCGCCGTCGTCGACCAGGAGCACACCCGCGAACAGTGGTGATCGGAGCAGTCGTCCAGCCCTCGCGCGACCCCTCGACCGGTGGGGAACGCGTCGCTAGGCTCGGCACATGACGCCCAGTGATGCAGCATCCGACCCGCAGATCGCCGCACTCCAGGCTGCCGCCGCCCAAGCCCAGGCCGAGCTCGAAGCCGCCCAGGCGCAGGCGGCACTCGCCGCAGCCAAAGTGAAGGCGGCCGAGGCGGCAGCGGCGCTTGCCGGGGCCGGGATCACGGCGTCGGGCGGGGCCACCGGAGCAGCGTCACCGGTCGAGCCGGTGGACCCCGGTTCCGCGAGTGATGCGCCGGCCGCCGAGGCCCCAGCAGACGTCCCAACCGACGACGCAGTCGGTGCCGACACCAGCACCGCCGGCACTGGCACTGCCGACACCAGCAGCTCCGACGAGCTCAGCGCCGACACCATCGGTCCGGGCCCGCTCGGCCTCGACGACGTGCTGAAGATCCGCGACGGTTACCTCGTGCACGGCCCGGCGCTCGAGATGGGCGCCCTGGTCAACGGGGAACCGCTGCCGGGGGTGCAGGTCCGCATCCCGCTCAGTGTCATGAACCGGCACGGACTCGTCGCCGGCGCCACCGGAACCGGGAAGACCCGCACGCTCCAGGGCCTCGTCGAGCAGCTCTCGGCCGCCGGCGTCCCCGTGTTCGCCGCGGACATCAAGGGTGACCTCTCGGGCATCGCGACCCCCGGGGAGTCGAACGAGAAGCTCCTCGACCGCACCCGCGGCATCGGTCAGGACTGGACGCCGGCCGCCACCCCGACGGAGTACTTCGCGCTCGGCGGCGTCGGCAAGGGCGTCCCGATCCGCGCCACCATCGCCGCCTTCGGCCCGCTGCTGCTGAGCAAGGTCCTCGGCCTCAACGCCACGCAGGAGTCCAGCCTCGGTCTCGTCTTCCACTACGCCGACAAGGCGGGCCTGCCGCTCCTCGACCTGAGCGACCTGCGCGCGGTCCTCACCTACCTCGCGAGCGACGACGGCAAGGGTGAGCTGCAGGAGCTCGGCGGGCTGTCGGGCGCCACCGTCGGGGTGATCCTGCGGGAGCTCATCACCTTCGCCGACCAGGGCGCCGACGTCTTCTTCGGCGAACCCGAGATCGACACCGCCGACTTCATCCGCCTCGACCCGAGCGGGAAGGGCATCGTCAGTCTGCTCGAGGTGCCGGGCGTCCAGAACCAGCCGGCCCTCTACTCGACGTTCCTCATGTGGTTGCTCGCCGACCTCTTCAACACCCTCCCCGAGGTGGGCGACCCCGAGAAGCCGAAGCTCGTGTTCTTCTTCGACGAGGCGCACCTGCTGTTCCGCGACGCGTCGAAGGACTTCCTCGCGCAGATCACGCAGACGGTCCGGCTCATCCGGTCGAAGGGTGTCGGCATCTTCTTCGTCACGCAGACGCCGAAGGACGTCCCGGGCGAGGTGCTCGCGCAGCTCGGTTCGCGCGTCCAGCACGCCCTCCGCGCCTTCACCCCGGACGACGCGAAGGCGCTCAAAGCGACGGTATCGACCTACCCGACCTCCGGCTACGAGCTCGGCGAGGTCCTCACCTCCCTCGGCACCGGTGAAGCGGTCGTCACCGTGATGAACGAGAAAGGGGCGCCGTCGCCGGTCGCGTGGACGAGACTGCGGGCGCCGCAGGGACTCATGTCGCCCAGTGCCGACACCGCGATCGACGCGGCGATCGCGGCGTCACCGTTGCTCGCGCGGTACGGAACGCCCGTCGACCGTGAGTCGGCGAGGGAGATCCTGACGGCGAAGCTCGAGGAGGCCAACCAGGCCGCGCTCGCCGCCGAGGCCGAACTCGAGCGGCAGCGCATCGCGGCGGAACTCGCGAAGCAGCAGGCCGCCGCCGACAAGGCCCAGGCCGCGGCACAGAAGCAGGCCGACGCCGAGTACGAACGGTTGCTCCGGAAGACCGCCGGCACGACCCGCCGGACGTCGACGAGGTCGTCGTCGACGTCGTCGAAGAGTCCGCTCGAGGAGATCCTCGGGTCGAAGGCGACACGGTCGATCCTCACCGGCGTCGTCGAGGGCATCTTCGGGACGCGTCGCCGCCGCTGAGCTGCCGCGCCGGTCTTCAAGCGGTGTCCCGTCCCCTGAGCGGTTTCCCGTTCCCTGAGCGGTGTCCCGTTCCCCTGAGCGGTTCCCCGTTCCTCCGAGCGGTTTCCCGGTCCCTGAGCGGCTCCCGGTCCCTTGAGCGGTTTCCCGGTCCCTGAGCTTGTCGAAGGGCGCGAACCTACCGGAGGCCGTCCTCGGCGAGGCGACCGAGCTCGACGGTGGCGAGGGCGTCGTCGAGCAACCCGTCCTGCAGCGACCACACGGCGGACAGCGCGGAGCGCGCGACCACCCACTCGAGGAGCGCGGTTCGCGACAGGCCGAGCGATCGACTCACCAGCCCCACCCGCTCGGCGAACAGCTGCGGGTTCCGCGCCGTCGCGGGATCGGGGTTGCTGAACAGCGCTGTGGCGTCGAAGGCGCGGTGACCGACGATGCCCTTGGGATCGATCGCCCGCCAGTCGGCGGGTGCGAACTCGAGCACGTTCATGTGGTGGAGGTCGCCGTGCAGCACGACGACGTCGGCGGGCGTCGTGGTGTCGAGCAGCCGACCGGCGAGCTCCCGCCCACGCTCGAGGAACGCGGCGCTCGCTGGATCGCCGAGGAGGGTGCCGAGGGCGGATGCGTCGTCGGCGAGCAGCTCGCGGAACCACCGGCGGAGCGTGGGGACTTCGGCGATGACATCACCGGCATCGGTCGGCGCCGGGGTGGGGATCGCCGCGTGCAGGGTGGCGAGCACGGAGCACAGGATCGCGACGGCTCCGAGGTCGTCACCTGCGCGGGTCAGTGAGGCGAGATCACGGCCGCCCGTCGCGCGTTCCAGGACGATCGTGTGGTCATCGCCCGCGAACACCGCTGCACACCCGGCGCCGTCCCACGCCGCGAGCAGCTGACCGCCGAGCGCCTCCTCGTGGACGAGCGGCACCTTGAGCATCGCCGGTCGACCGTGGTGCGTCACGGGGAGCAGCCGGCTCGACGGCGTCACGATGAGCTCGCCGTCGGGCACGAGCCGCCACTGCTCGACGGCCGCGTCGATGCCTCCTGGTCGCCATGTCACGGGACTCAGCCTAGGCACCCCGGTCGGACCGGTGCCTGGGTCGCGCCTCGGGCGGTCTCGTGATCGCGCCTCTGTCCTTGGGTCGCGCCTCGATCGCCGCCTCGATCGGACCCTTGGTCGCCCCCCGGGCCGCACCTCGGTCGGTTCCTGAGCTTGTCGAAGGGCACACGGGCGAACATCGCCCTTCGACAAGCTCAGGGACCGGAGGGTGGTGGAAGGGCAGACGAAGGAACGCCGCCCTTCGACAGGCTCAGGGACCGGGAGGGTGGGGCTCAGGGACCGGGAGGGTGGGGCTCAGGGACCGGGAGGGTGGGGCTCAGGGACCGGGGAGGGCGGGGCTCAGGGACCGGGAGGGTGGGCTTCAGGGACCGGCGAGGATGGGGCTCTGGGACCGGGGAACGCCGGTTAGGCTGGCGCGGTGACCGACATCCGCGCGTACCGACCGTCCGACCGCGACGCCGTGGCGGCGATCTGCACCCGAACGGGCGACTCGGGGGCGGACGCGACCGGGCAGTTCAGCACGGACGACCTCCTGCCCGACATCTATGCCTTGCCCTACGTCGAGCACGAGCCCGAGTTGGCGCTGCTCGTCGACGCCGGCACCGGCCCGATCGGGTACATCCTGGGCACGGCGGACACGACCGCCTTCGACCGCTGGTTCGTCGAGCGCTGGTGGCCGACCGTCGAGGCGAAGTACACGGCGGCCGCGGCCTCCGGAGCCGCTTCGGAGGGCGAACGCGGCATCATCCGATCCGCGACCGACCGTGGCGGACTGGCCCCGGAGCTCCTCGCGCAGTATCCGGCGCACCTGCACATCGACCTGCTGCCGGAGACGCAGGGGATGGGCCTCGGCAGACGGCTCATCGACGCGTTCTGCGAGCTCCTCGCGGAGCGCGGCGTCCCGGGCGTGCACCTCGGCGTCGGTGTCGCGAACACCGGGGCCCAGCAGTTCTACCAGCGGACGGGCTTCACGCGGGTCGACGGCGATCCCGGCGCCCACTGGTACGCGAAGGCGCTCTGACCCGGGCGGTATCCGCCTCGAGCCGGATCCCGCGGGGTGCGACGACGCCCTCGCGCTCCGTCGCGGTAGCCGGGGCAGGCCGACTCAGCGAGAGCAGTTCGGCTAGAGCAGTTCGGCGCGCGCCCAGCGCAGACGCTCGAGCGGGGTGAGCAGGTCGGGGTGGTCCTCGCGGAGGTCGTCGAGCGAGACCGGCTGGCGAGGTCGCTCCACCGGGCCGTCGTACGCCGCGACGACGGCCGCGATGCTGTCCGTGCTCCACCGGTTGCTGCGCATGCGGAGGAGTGGGCGGTTCTCGGCGTCGCAGACGAAGAACTGCGAGCTCGCATGCAGACCTCGACCCCGGAACTCGAAGAGCAGACTGCGGCCGATCGCCTCCCGTGGAACGAACCGCTGCCGCCCGACGATGGGCTGCTCGACGAACCCGTCATGCCGCACGACGATGCGTTGGCGACGGGAGAGGACGGCGACGCCGAGCAGGACGACCATGCCGATGACACCGAGCGTGATGACCCACGTGCGTTCGACACTCGGGGTCGGGCCGACGAGCCAGAGTGAGACGCCCCACACGGGGAGGACGACGATTGCGGCGCTCAGGACGGCTCTCCAGAGCACGCGCGGATGCGGTCTGACCGTCACCGGCTCATCACCCCGTCGCACCACGCACTCACCCCCGCAGATCATCGTGGCCTGCTTTCAGTGGGTGGACAATCCGCCATCTGGGGGACAAGTAGGACGAATACCCCACTCTTCGAGCCGGTCCGACCGGTTGCGCCGATACGCTTGACTTCTCGGCGTTGCGATGTGCAATATATTGCATGCCCGCTCCCGCTCAAGCCAACCCGCAGCGCCGAGCGCTCCTCCGCGACGACGTCTATCAGTCGCTCCGCAACGCGATCGTCGACGGGACGTTCACCCCGGGCGAGAAACTCGTCGACACCGAACTCGAACGCTGGCTCGGCGTGAGCCGCACGCCCATCCGCGAGGCCGTCCTGCGTCTCGCCCGGAGTGGGCTCGTCATTGCGAAACCCGGACGGTCGACCGTCGTCGCCCCGCTCGACAGCCGGGCGACGCTGCAGGCGCAGGCGGTCGCCGCCGCCATGCACGAACTCGCCGTCCGTGAGGCGGTGCCGCACCTGAGTGCGGCCGACCTCGACCGCATGCGCGCGGCGAACCGTGACTTCGCAGCCGCGCTGCAACGTGACGACGCCGACGCGGCGCTCGCAGCGGACGACGCCTTCCATGCCGTGGCCGTGGACGTCGCCGGGAATCCGTTCATCCGGGACGCGCTGGAGGCGGTCACCCCGTTGCTGCGGCGGATCGAACGGTTGCGGTTCTCCTCCGTCGCCGCGCGCGGGTCGATCGCGCAGCACGACGCCGTCATCGAGCGCTGTGCGGCGGGGGACGTCGATGCGGCGGCCGCGCTCGTCCGAGGCAACTGGACGACCCTCGCCGACCTCGTCCTCGCCCACCTCGACGAGGACTGAGCAGCGCCCACCACCCGCCCCGTTCCCCGACATTCCGCCGCACCACCGAGACCCAGGAGCCACCACATGTCCCTCAGCGACTTCTCCCGATACCCGCTCACCTTCGGGCCGAGTCCCGTCCATGAACTCAACCGCCTCACCGCCCACCTCGGTGGCGCGACGATCTGGGCCAAGCGCGAGGACGTCAACAGCGGTCTCGCCTACGGCGGCAACAAGACCCGCAAGCTGGAGTACCTCATCCCCGACGCGATCGCGCAGGGTGCCGACACGCTCGTGTCGATCGGCGGCTACCAGTCCAACCACACGCGTCAGGTCGCGGCGGTCGCGGCGAAGCTCGGGATGCAGGCCGTCCTCGTGCAGGAGAACTGGGTGGACTGGCCCGACTCCGTGAACGACCGGGTCGGCAACATCATGCTGTCGCGGATCATGGGCGCCGAGGTCCGTCTCGACCCAGCGGGCTTCGGCATCGGCTTCAAGTCGAGCTGGGAGCGCGCCCTCGACGACGTGCGCGAACGCGGCGGCACCCCGTACGCGATCCCGGCCGGGGCGTCGGACCACCGCCTCGGTGGTCTCGGATTCGCGAACTGGGCCGCCGAGGTCGAGCAGCAGGAGCGTGAACTCGGGGTGTTCTTCGACACGATCGTCGTCTGCAGCGTCACCGGGTCCACGCACGCCGGCATGATCGCCGGGTTCGCCGGGCAGGACCGACCGCGCCGGGTGATCGGCATCGACGCGTCGGCGAAGATCCAGGAGACCCGCGACCAGGTCGCACGCATCGCCCGCAACACGGCGGAGCTCATCGGGCTCGAACGCGAGCTCCGCGACGACGAGATCACGGTGCTGGAGGGTTGGGCCGGCGACCTCTACGGGATCCCGGTCGAGTCGACGATGGAGGCGATCCGCCTGACCGGTCGGCTCGAGGGCGTCATCATCGACCCGGTCTACGAGGGGAAGTCGATGGCGGGGCTCATCGACCTCGTGACGAGCGGTGACATCCCGGAGTCCAGCAATGTCCTCTACGCGCACCTCGGTGGGCAGCCGGCGATCAATGCCTACAGCGCCCTCTTCCGCGACTGAGCCGGTGCCCGGCGCCTCGCCCGAGCGGGGTGCCGGCGCGGTGCGCTGGGCTGAGTCGCCGAAACCTGGCGTCAGCGCGGTGCGCTGACGCGAACCCGAGGGAACCGGCGTGAGCGCGGGTCAGGCGACCGAGCGCGCCCCTCCGGAGACCCGCGCCCACGTCCATGGCCCGCGCTCGCGTCAGCGCACCGCGCTGACGCACTACCAGGGTCGATGGTCGCGGTCCAGGGGCGGGCGGCGGCGCGTGGCGGTGCGAGACTTGGACCTCCACGACGCGAGGAGGTCGCATGCGCGCACCGATGGAACCCCCACACCAGACGCGGATCGCATGATCCGTCTGCAGTCGACCGCCTGGCCAACCAGCGGTAGCTCCCTCGACCTCGACGCTCTGCACGATGCGGCGACCGGATCGTTGGCGAGCATCGAGTCGCGCCTGGCCTTCACCTCCACAGCCGTGCGACTCGTCGGCCCGCTCGAACAGCACACCGCCGGGCGGGTCTTCGCGGGACTCGGCGCGATCGCCGCGGTCGACGTCACGCTCGCACGTGTCGTCGAACCGCACCTCGACGCTCTCGCCATCCTGCATCAGGCCGACCTCGAACCGCCGGCCGTCTCCACCTGGGGCGTCTTCGCGGCCGAAGCACCCGGGCTGCGTCTCGACGCCACCCTGGTCGACGACGCCTGGCAGTTGACCGGCACCAAGCCGTGGTGCTCCCTCGCCTCCCACCTGAGCGACGCCCTCGTCACCGCCCACACCGCGCCGGGGGAGCGGCGGCTGTTCGCCGTCGCACTCACCGACCCCGGGGTCACGACGGACGACAGTGCGTGGCTCGCCCGCGGACTTCCGCTCGTGCCGAGTGGCCCGGTCGGCTTCGACGGGGTCCCCGCCTCCCCGGTCGGCGACGACGGGTGGTATCTGCGACGCCCCGGCTTCTCCTGGGGCGGGATCGGCGTCGCCGCCTGCTGGTGGGGCGGCGCGATCACGCTCGTCGACCGCCTGCTCGCCGCGGCACGCACGCGACCCGACGCCGACCTCCTCCTCCGCACGCTCGGCGCCGCGGCCATCGACCTCTCGATCGCCGAGCAGGCGATCGCCGACGCGGCCCAGGCCATCGAGCACGGTCACGCCGACGACACGGCCGGCCCGCGCCTCGCCCAGCGCGTGCGTTCCACGGTCCGCGGTCGGGTCGACGCTATCCGTGCCGGGGTGCTCGGAGCACTCGGCCCCGGCCCGCTCACCTCCGAGCCCGCCTACCTCGCGCGGATGTCCGACCTCGAGCTCTACATCCAGCAGGACCACGGCGACCGCGACCTCGCGCGCTACGGCCGCATGCTGGTGGAGGCCGACTGATGCCCGCCTTCGACCACCGCGACCCCGGCACGTCGGCAGCCGCCTGGGCGACCCGCTTGCACGAGCTCGACCTGCCCGCCTGGGACAGCTGGCGGCACGCCACCGGCGTCGTCGTCCTGTCACCGCACCCCGACGACGAGTCGCTCGGAGCCGGCGGGCTGATCGCGGCTGCCGCAGCCGCCGGGATCCCGGTCGAGGTCCTCCTCGTGACCCTCGGCGAGGGATCGCACCCCGACTCACCGACCACCACGCCCGAGGAACTCGCCCCGCGCCGGGAAACGGAGTTCGTCGACGCGGTCGGTCGTCTCCACCCGACGGTCGGGTACGACGTCCTGCACATCCCGGACGGCGGCCTCGACGCCGAACGCGCGGGCATCGCGGAGCGACTGCGTGCAGCCGTCGCCACCGCCGGACCGCGACCGCTCATCGTCGCCCCCTGGCGCGGCGACGGGCACCGCGACCACCGGATCGCGGGCGAACTCGCCACGGCCCTCGCGACCGAGCTCGACCTCGCACTCGTGGAGTTCCCGATCTGGCTCTGGCACTGGGCCGACACCGACGACGCGACCCTGCCATGGGCCGAGGCGCGGATCGTCCCGCTCGACGCGGCGGCGCACGGGGCGAAGATCGCCGCGATGGACGCCTACCCCTCGCAGACGGAGCCCCTCTCGGATGCGCCGGGCGACGAGGCGATCGTCGACCACCACCACCTGCAGCACTACGCGCGGCGGTTCGAGGTCCTGTTCCCGAACGGACGTGCGCTGGACCTCGCGCCGGGTACCGACGCGGATGCTCGTGCGGCGGACACCGACACCGCCAACGACACCGCGACGGCCGACGCTGCGTCACGGTCGAAGGAGTCCTTCGAGGACCACTACCGCGACCACCCCGACGGCTGGGACTTCGGGTCCTGGTACGAGGAGCGCAAACGTCGGGTCCTCCTCGCCGCTCTGCCGCGCCAGCGCTACGGTTCGGTGCTCGAACTCGGCTGCGCGACGGGTGTGCTCACCGAGCGGCTCGCGGACCGCAGCGACGACGTGCTCGGGGTCGACATCGCCGAGGCGCCCCTCGAGATCGCCCGTCGACGGGTGCCCGCTGCCCGGTTCGAACGGGGCACGCTTCCGGACGACTGGCCGAGCGGCTCCTTCGACCTCGTGGTGATGTCGGAGGTCGGCTACTACCTGTCGGCGACCGACCTCGATCGGGTCATCGACCACCTCCTCGGCACACTCACGCCCGGCGGGAGCATCGTCGCGTGTCACTGGCGGCACCCCGATGACCACTCCACGACCTCGGCCGAGTTCGTCCATCACCGGTTGCTCGAACGCTGGCCCGGCCGTCGGTCGATCCAGCACGTCGAGGACGACTTCCTGCTCGACGTCCTCGTGCCCGCCGATGAGGCGAGCGTCGCCGCAGTGGACGGTCTGACGGGCTGATGCTGCGACGGATCGATGCCGTCGTGCCCGCGCACGACGAGGAGGAGCTGATCGGGGCATGCCTCGATGCCCTCCTCGTCGCGCGTGCCGCCGTGCTGCGTCTCCGTCCCGAGCTGCAGGTGGGGATCGTCGTGGTGCTCGACGACTGTCGCGACGACACGGCGCGGATCGTCCGGGAGCGGTTGGCGGGCTTCGGTCCTGAGGAGGCGGTCTCCGTCGTCATCGACGAGCGCAGCGTCGGAGCGGCCCGTCGGGCCGGTGTCGCGGCCACTGTGGGATCAGGTGCTGCGGGATCAGGCGCTGCCGACGTCTCAGAACGGTGGATCGCCAACACCGACGCCGACTCGCGCGTTCCGGAGGAATGGTTCTCCGTGCACGCCGATGCCTTCGAGGACGGTGTCGACGTCCTCCTGGGGACCGTCCGTCCCGACTTCACGGACTTCTCCGAGCGCGACATCGAGCGCTGGATGGAGACCCACCCGCCCGGACATCTGCCGGGCAACGTGCACGGGGCCAATCTGGGTGTCCGGGCCGATCGGCTCGACGAACTCGGCGGCTTCCGTGACCTGGCCGAGCATGAGGACGTCGACCTCGTCGAGCGTGCCCGGGCGGCGGGTCTCCGGGTCGTGCCGACGCCGGATGCGCCCGTCGAGACCTCGGGTCGGCGACGTGGCCGGACCCCGGGTGGCTACGCCGCGTTCCTCGCCGAGACCTACCCGCGATCCTGACGATCCCGCGCGTCTGAACCCCCGGCCCGCGTCGACGGATCAGGTCCGTCCGACTGCGGGTCGACGATGACCTCGGTGACCTCGTCGACATCGAGCACCGGGTACCGGGAGACGGCCCCGACCTTCTCCTCGCTCGCGAGCACGTAGACGTCGGTGCTGCGCTCGGCGAGGGCGCGCTTCGTCGCGGCGTCGTCGAGGTCGCCGGTGGTGAGGCCGTGTTCGGGATGGAAGCCTGTGACGCCGAGGAAGCAGGCGTCGGCGCTCAGGTGACGGATGGCCTCTGCGGCGAGGGCGCCGCCCGCGACCATGGAGTGACGTCCGAGTTCGCCGCCGATCATGATGACGCGTGCCGGCGAGTGCTCCGCGACTGCGAGGGCGACCGCCGGGCTCGGGGTGATGACGGTGAGGGTCGGATCGTCCGGGAGGAGTCGCGCGAGCGCGAGCGCGGTGGTGCCGGCGTCGATGATGATGGTGCTGCCTGCTCTGATCCGCTCGGCGGCGATGCGGGCGACGCGCTCTTTGCTCTCCGTCCCGAGGGACAGTCGATCCCGGAACGGGCGATCGGCTGCGGGGACCGGGAGCGCGCCGCCGTAGACGCGGACGCAGAGTCCGGCTTCCGCCAGCTCGCGGAGGTCTCGGCGGATCGAGTCCTCGGAGAGTCCGAGCGCCGCGGCGGCGTCCTTCGCGACGATCCGCCCGTCGCGGTCGAGGAGGTCGAGCAGGTGCGATCGTCGTTGTGCGCTCAGCATGCGTGCTCCTTCATCATCTTGCACGATTGTGCACGGTTAACGCTACAGTGCTGGACATGACAACGCCACTCCTCATCCTCATCGCCGGCCCCTACCGCTCCGGGACCGGCGGTGATCCCGACGCCATCGCCCGCAACCTGGAACGACTCGAAGCCGCAGCGGCGCCCATCTACGCGCTCGGTCACGTCCCGATGATCGGGGAGTGGGTCGCGCTGCCGATCCTGCGTGGGATCGACACCGCGTCGGGCGACGGCGACGTCATGTACGAGACGGCGAGGCGGTTGCTCCAGCACTGCGACGCCGTGCTCCGGTTGCCGGGGGAGTCGTCCGGTGCCGACACCGACGTCGCGATCGCCCGTGAGCGCGGGATCCCCGTGTACACCGACCTCTCGGAGATCCCGGCGCTCGAGGGCTGAGGTCGCTTGCCCGCGACGTCCCGGCGCTCCGGCTAGGCTGACGCGCGTGCTCGACGACGCCCGGATCCGCCGCTACCGCGACACCGATGCGCGGGCTACCAGGTCGATCTTCGAACGCGCGGTGCGGGTGACGGCTGCCGCCGACTACACGGCCGAGCAGCTCGCGGCCTGGGTGCCGGAGGACCGGGCAGACACCGTGCTGGACGACTGGGCCGCCCGACGTGCCGCGGTCACGACGTGGGTGGCCGAGCTCGACGACTCGGTGGTCGGATTCACCGACCTGGACGTCAAGATCGGCTACCTCGACATGCTGTTCGTTGATCCGGACGCGGGACGACGCGGCGTCGGGTCCGCGCTCATCCGTCACGTGCTCGACGAAGCCCGAGCGGTGGGGCTCCGGGAGGTGACCGTGCAGGCGAGTCGGACGGCGCAGCCGGTGTTCGCGCGCCACGGCTTCGTCGTGGTCCGCGAGCAGCGGGTCGAGCGTCGCGGGGTGCTCATCGAGAACGCAGTGATGCGGATACCCCTGGACGCCCCTGCGGGGTGATGCTCCCGGGACGGTCTGCGCACCAGGCGAGGTGTCGCCAGCGCGGTGCGCCGACCCGAGCGCGGTGGTGTGGGTGCCGGCGCGGTGCGCCGACGTGAGGTCGCTGCAATCGGCGTGAGCGCGGGTCATGGACGTGGGCGCGGCCCTCTGGAGACCCGCGCTCACGCGTGTGACCCGCGCTCACGTCAGCGCACCGCGCTGGCAGTCCGTCAGGCGTCGGCGAGTTGGGCGTCGGCACGCTCCGGGGAACCGGCTGCGAGGCCACGGTCGATGGCACGTCGCGAGCCGAGCCAGAGCAGGACACCGACCAGGAAGACGATGACCTCCGTCACGGTGAGCGACCAGACGATGCCACTGAGTCCGAACCACAGGTTGCCGAGGAGGACGATCGGGACGAACAGCACGCCCTGGGTGACCGCCATGACCGCCGCGGGGAGTGCTCGACCGGTCGCTTGGAAGAGCGAGGTGATGAGCCCGGTGAACCCGTTGGCGATCATCGCGGTGAGCTGGGCGACGAGGATCGTGACGCCGAGACCGAGGACGGCGGGATCGGCGATGAACGCGGAGACGATCGGCTCACGCAGGACGAAGACGACGCCGGCGAAGAGGACCGAGATCCCACCGACCGTGAGCGCCGAGGCGCGGAGAGCGGACCGGAGGCGTGCGCCGTCGCCCTTGCCGAACGCGTAGGCGAGCAGCGGGAGCACGCCGAAGGTGACGCCCATGACCAGGAACTCGGGCACCTGGGCGATCCGGACCGCGACGCCCATGGCCGCGAGTGGGGCGTCTCCGTAGGCCGCGGCCAACGTGTTCAACACGAGCGCGGTGACGATGAGGAACCCCGACTGCAGGAGCGTGCTCACGCCGACACCGAGGACCGGCTTGAGGATGGTCGGCGACAGCGTGAACCAGCGCGGTGCCAGGCTGACGTGCTCGCTGTTGCGCTGCAACCACGCCACGAAGTAGACGAGGACACCGAGGTTCGCCAGACCCATCGCGAGCGCTGCGCCGGCGACGCCCCAGCCGAACCCGAGGATGAAGACGAGATCGAGGACGAGGTTCGCCACCGCCGACGCGATGAGGGCGATCATCACCTGACGGGCGGCACCCTCGGCCCGCACGAGCTGTTCCAGACAGAACGCGGTCGCCATGACGGGGACGAACGCGAGCATGACACCGATGAACGCCGAGGTCGCCGGGGCGGTGACCGCGTCCGCCCCGAGCAGTGACACGAGTGGGCTGAGGAACACGAGGCCGATCCCGCCCAGGACGGCGCCCGTCAGGAACGCGCCCCAGACGGAGAAGGAAGCGGCCCGTTTGATGTCCCCGGCCTGTGCCGGGTCGTGTTCGGAGGCGCCCAGGAGTCTGGAGATGAGCGCGCCGCCGCCGACGCCGAACAGGTCGCCGATGGCCATGATCAGTCCGAGGATCGGGGCTCCGAGCGTGATCGCGGCGAGCAGGGTGGTGTCGTGCAGTGAGCCGACGACGCCCGCGTTGATGAGGTTGTAGACGGCGCTGACGACGAGGGCCGCTGCCATCGGGATGCACAGGTGGATCAGTGCCCGGATGATCGGGGCGGTCGACAGGTACCAGCGGTTGCTGCCGATCGTGTCCGCGGCGGTCGGGGGTGGGGTGTCGGTCGATGGCGCGTTGGCTGTCGATGGTGCGGTGCCGCTGGGGACGGGCGTTCCGGTGGTGGGATCGATGTGGTCTTCGGGGTGCATGGCAGGCTCCGTTTCGGGCAGGTTCCGGGCGCGACGATGAGCGCCGGCGCGGCGAAGGTTCGGTGATGAGGGGCGTCCGGCGCGGGCTGGGCGGACGGGCTCAGCAGGCGTCCGGGCGCGACGGACAGCGCCGTCGTGGCGTTCGCGGTCGCCATCGTGTTCGGCGGTCGGTGGAGGACGCGGCGAGGGGGCTCGGCGCGTGGTCAGTGAGCTCGGGTTCCCCGAGCCGTGATCAGCGGGTCGGCTGTGGCAGGTGCGCCGTGAGCTTCGTGAGCAGAGCGTGCAGGGTGTCGCGTTCGCTCCGGTCCAACGGGGTGAGGATGACGTCGTCGGCCTCGGCCATCGCGGTCTCGAACCCGGCGATGAGGTCGGTACCGAGCGGGGTGGCGTAGACGCGCTTGGTGCGTGCGTTGCCGTCCTCCGTGCGGCGTTCGACGAGGTCCCGACGTTCGAGTCCCTGCAGGAGGCTCGAGACGCTGGCTGCGCTCGTCCGGCTCACCTCGGCGATGTCGCGTTGGCTCGATCCTGGATGCCGGACGAGGTGGCCGAGGACGAAGGCCTGTTCGTGACTGAGCTCGCGGGCTCGGATCCAGTCCTCGCCGGCCTTGCGCTGTGCCCACCCGATCCAGCGGACCAGTTCGAGTGTGCTGCTGAGGGTGGGTGTCTCGTCGTCCATGGTTAGAACACTAACGCTTTGAGTTCTAACTGTCAACCATCGAATGATTAGAGCGCGGAGAGCACCGCGCCGACGTCAGATGTGCGGACTCGGTGCCAGCGCGGTGCGCTGGCACGAAACCGACCAGTTCGGCGTGGGCGCGGGTCGTAGCCCTGAGCGCGCCCCTCTGGAGACCCGCGCTCACGCGTGTGACCCGCGCTCACGTCAGCGCACCGCGCTGGCACTACGGGAATACGTCACTTGGGTTGCCCCTGGAAACGCAGAACGCCCCTCGCGGCGGGCGAGGGGCGTTCGTGGTGAAGCTGGCGGAGAATGGGGGATTCGAACCCCCGAGGGCGTTAACCCAACACGCTTTCCAAGCGTGCGCCATAGGCCACTAGGCGAATTCTCCATGGCTGTTTGTGAAAAACGGCCAGATAGCAGCATACCTGGTTCCCGGACCGCCGCGCGCCACCCGGCCCCGCCGCCGCGCTCCGAGCCCGGCCGAGTACGAACGCCCGCGGTCGGACATCGGCTCGAGGCGCCACTCGCGTCAGCTCGCAGCAGGCGGCCGCCAGTCCACCCGTTGATCACGCCGCAGCACGAGCGACCGCGGGAGGACTGCCGCGAGGACGCGTTCGAGCGGCTGACTCGCCGACCGCAGGGCCGCCTTCGCCTCAGCCAACGCTGCGTCGACCGAACCGGCGCTCGCCGCACCACCAGCGCTCGGCGCATAGCTCTCCCGCTCGACCGCCGCCACGAGTCGGTCGACGGCCGGCGACTCGATCCGGAACTGTCCGCGCAGCCGCGATGCGAACCCGCGTGGTGACTCCGCCGACGTCACGGGGAATCCGAGGTCGCGGGCGGTGTCGAGGAACTCCGCCCAGGCCCAGCCCGCCGAGGTCCCCTCGGCGAGTGCACGCCGACGCCCGACCGCACGCCGGAGACCCCGGGCGATCGACGGGGTGGCGAGCAGCATCAGCGCGCCGAGCAGGATCGCGAGCGGGACGAGGGCCGCGGTGAACGCCCCGCCGGACCGGGTCGAGGTCGGTCCGCCGAGCGCGTCCGCGGTGGGCGTGGGCGTCGACGCCGCGGTCGGAGCCGGACGGCTGTCGGGACTCACCGATCCGCTGCCGGGCGTCGCCGTGCTCGCGTCGCTGAACTGGGTCACGACCCCACGGCTGGCCGTCGGCTCGAACGGCACCCAGCCCACACCCTCGAAGTACAGCTCCGGCCACGCGTGCAACTGGTCCGAGGTGACGATGTAGGTGTCGCGGTTCGCCGGGGTGTTGTCGATCGTCGTGCCCGGCAGGTACCCGATGGCGATGCGCGCGGGGATGCCGAGGACGCGCGACATCACGGCCATCGCGGACGAGAAGTGGATGCAGTAGCCGGCCTTGCGCTCCAGGAATGTCGCGATGACCTCGGCTCCGCTGCCGTCGAAGCCCTCCTCGACGGGCGCCGACTCCGAGTACTCGAAGGTGCTGCGGAAGTAGCGCTGCAGGGCGATCGCGCGGTCGTAGTCGGTGGAGGCGGTCGCCGTGACGTCCGCAGCGGTGTCACGGATGATCTGCGGCAGGTCGTCGGGCAGCTCGAGGTACGGGGCGGCTGACGCCGGGTCGGCGACCGGCGGGACGTCGCGCATCTGCTGTGCGGTCGGCAGGATCGCGGTGCTCGTCGCCGTGTACGTCTGCCCGCGGGTGGATCCACGCTCCGCCATCGCCGTCAGCCCGGCGGCCTCGAACCGCCAGTCGCCGCGGAGCCCGTCGACCTTCTGCGTCGGGTACGGCAGCGGGAGCCACGGGCTCGACAGCGAGTCCACCGTGACCGTCGTCTCGAAGGTCTCCACCGGGATCGCCTCGCTGAGCCCGGCAGGCGCGGGGAAGGCGTCGAGCGTGTTGCCGTCGTTGTAGCCCGAATTGTCCGGTCCCCAGACCGTACCCGTGAAGTCGCTGAGGTCGGTGACCTTGAGGTAGGGGGCGTCGTCGGCGGTGGTCGTGTACTCGAGGGCGGTCGTGTTCGCGGGGCGCCGCAGACTCTGGCCGAGCGAGATGAGCGGGTTGATGCCGTTCACGAACGGACCGCTGCCACGGGCGCCGGCGGTGACATCTCGGACGGCGAGGTCGGGGAGCACGGCCGGTGTGAGGAGGGCGACGACCACGGCCACGGCACTGACCAGGACGGCCGGGCCGAGGCCTCCGAAGCGACCGGCACCGGTCATCGCCGACGGGCCGGCGCCGCGTCCATCGCCGGCGGCCCTGGCCGAGGCGAGGGCTCGCAGCAACTCGCGGCGCCGGACGTCCTCACGGAGCAGCCAGAGGAAGGAGAGTGCGACGAACGCGAACACCCACGGATCGAGGGGGAACGACACGGCGACGGTCGGCCCGGCGTACACGGCGAAGACCAGGACGGCCGCGAGCACCGGTGCGTGGCGGCCGAGCACGAGCCAGGCGACCGCCAGCGCGACGAGGCCGCCGCCGGCGGCCATGACGAAGACCACGCCAGCGTCGGTGTCGAGCGGGGCCGAGCCGTCGTGGAAGGTCTGGAACCCGGCGTCACGCAACCGTTCGAAGGCGCCAAGCGTCGTCGGGGTCGGGACGATGCCGATGATCGCCGTCTCACTGGCGAAGAACAGCGTGATCGTCAGCAGCCATGCGATGCCGGCGCCGAGCCACACGAACACCGCCGGCAGTCTCGTGCGCCGGAGGAGGATCGCCGTGGCGAGGACGATCGCGATGACGAGGTTCGTGACGAACCACCAGTCGAGCGCGTCGAGCACCCGCCCGAATCCGAGGCCACCCGTCGCGAGGAGGAGGAAGGCGGCGAGGCCCAGACGCAGGTCGCCGACGTTCGCGGTGTCGCGTGGGTCGTCCCGGCGCCCGCCGGCGCTTCCCGACCACGACCCGCCGCTGGTTCCGCCACGGGACGGGCGTCGGGGGTTCGACGAGCCGGCACCAGGACGGACGCCCGAGGGCACCCCTCCGCGAGACGGCACACGGCCACGGGCGGCCGCTGCCGCACGGCGTTCCTCAGCGACGGACATACGCACCTCCGGCACCCCGACGACCGCCCTGGCCGCCCCGACCACCACGGCCGGCCGACTGCGGAGCCAGCGTGGTGGTCGCCGGACCGCTCGTACCGGACCACAGCGCCTGGAACGATGCGCCGCGCTCGCCGACGTGGCAGCGCCAGCCCGCGGACTCCAGGAGCTCGATGGACCGACGCCGCGCGCCAGCCGGGAGGAGTGCGACGGGGAGTGGTGACAGGTGCGCGACCGCGGTCAGCTCGCCGAGGTCGCCCTCCTCGACGTCGCCGAGGATCGCGATGACCGGTTGCGACCGGCGCGCGGCGATGACGGGTGAGAGGTCGAGGAACCGATCGGGCCGGACCGATGGACGCAGGAGGGCCAGGTCGAGCAGGGCGGCGTCGAGGTCGTCCTCCTCGAGGTGCTGTCCGCCGCGGGCGAGTGCGTCGCCCATGTCGCCCACCGGACTGGACCGCAGTCCACCAGCCGCGGATCTCGCACTGATCTCGCGTGAGAGCCCCTCGGTGCCGGCACCGACCAGATTGACGCGGTAGTCGGCGTCGACGAGGTGGGCGGTGATCGAGGCCGCCAGCGACACGGCCTGCTCGAACGCCGGCAGGTACGACGGATCGTCGTCGGGCCAGGCCCAGTGGGCTGCGGCGGTGTCGAGGAGGACGGTCGCCTCGGGGTCGTTGCGCTGCTCCTCCTGCCGCACCATCAGCTCACCGTGGTGCGCGCTCGCCCGCCAGTGCAGTCGGCGGATCGCGTCCCCCGGCAGGTAGGGACGGGCGATGATGTCGTCCTCGCCGGCGCCGACATGCAGCGACGACGGGCGCGTGGAACCGTCGCGGCTGGCCGTGAGTGCGGGGATCTCCGGCAGGACCACGACCTCCGGCAGGACGACGACCGCATGCGTCCCGCCCACGTCGCGACGACGGACGACGAGTCCGAACGGGTCGCTCACGGTCAGCCCGAGCGGGCCGAGGTCGTGTTGTCCTCGACGCAGCGCCGTCACGGTGTACTCGGCCGTCCGACGGCGCGATCCGATGCCCGCGACGCCGGTACTCGGCAGGGTCCCCTCGGCGCTGCCGGCGAGCCCGGCCGGCACGCGGTCCTTCCACTCCGTGTGGACGTGGGGGAGCGCGCTCGTCTCGGCGATCGTGACCTCGACGGAGATCCGGCCGCCGACCGCGACGAGGTCGGGCCGGGTGGTGCGGTCGACCCGGAGCGACGGCCGCTCGAGGTAGACCGCGCCGAAACTGGCGGCGACGAGCGCGACGAGCAGGCCGGCCGCTGCGAGCAACTCCGGCGAGCCGATCCCGCGCGCGAAGATCAGGCACACGCCGGCCGCGATGAGCACGCCGACCGCGCGTCTCGTCAACGGCACGCGACGCTTCATGGGCTCAGGACCTCCGGTGCCGGATCACGGCGATCCGGCGGTCGCGGTGCGGGGCCATCGGATCAGGACCTCAGCTCGGTGCGACCGGAGTGCGGCACGGGTGTCCGCTCCAGCAGCTCGACGAGCACCTCGGAGACCGCCTGGACGCCCGATCGGTCGTGGGCGCTCACCGCGCGGCGGGTGGGGATGAGCCGGTGGGCGAGGACCGGAGCGAGCAGCTGGTCGATGTCGTCGGGCAGGACGAACTCGCGGCCGTCGAGCGCTGCGAGCACCTTGGCCGCGCGGACGAGCTGCAGGGTGGCGCGCGGGCTCGCGCCGAGTCGGAGTTCGGGGTGCACGCGGGTCGCCTGCACGAGCGAGACGCAGTACTGCTCGACGATCGGCGACACGAAGACACCGCGGGCCCAGGCGATGAGGCGCTCGACGTCGCCGCGTGAGGCGACCGGTCCGATGGTGTCGAGCGGGTTGACCGTGTCACGCTGGCGGAGCATCGCGAGTTCCGCTGACGCGTCGGGGTATCCCATCGAGATACGCGCCATGAACCGGTCGCGTTGGGCCTCCGGCAGGGCGTAGGTGCCCTCCATCTCGAGCGGGTTCTGCGTGGCGACGACCGTGAACGGCGACGGGAGGGCGTGCGTCTCGCCGTCGACCGTGACCTGACGCTCCTCCATCGATTCGAGCAGCGCCGACTGGGTCTTCGGCGAGGAGCGGTTGATCTCGTCGGCGATGACGATGTTCGCGAACACCGCTCCGGGCTTGAACTCGAACTCGCGGTCGACCTGGTTGAAGATCGAGACGCCGGTGACGTCCGACGGGAGCAGATCGGGCGTGAACTGGATGCGGCGGACGGTACTGCCGACGGAAGCGGCGAGGGCCTTCGCGAGGACCGTCTTGCCGACGCCGGGGACGTCCTCGATGAGCAGGTGACCCTCGGCGAGCATCACGATGAGGGCCATGCGGGCAGCGAACGGCTTGCCGTCGAGGACGCGCTCGACGTTGTCGAGGATGCGCTCGGCCAGTACCTGGAACTCCTCGGCGTTCAGCGCTGGCTTCAGCTCGGCGACGGTGTCCCGCGGGGCGCGGCTGGTGTTGCTCTGCTCGGTCATGGTCGGCTCCTGCGGTCGTGGTCGAGCATGCGCTTGAACAGCAGCGCGACGATGGTGGCGAGGCCGATCGTGATGAGGGTCGGGGCGAGCGCTCCGAGGAACTGCATCCAGAGGTAGTTGTCGGTCGGGCCGCTGTCGCCGACGAACCCGCGGTAGAGCAGGGTGAACGACTGCCACAGTCCCACACCGCCGCCGAGCGTGAGGACGACACCGACGATCCAGAGGACCCGTTCCCAGACGACGGCGCGGACCCGGTGGGCCTCGGCGGCGTCGAGGTACTCGTCGTACCGCTCCTGGTCGAGCTGGGTCTGCTGCGCGTCGGGACCCGCCACCCCAGGCTGATCGGCGGCCGCGGCGGTATCGCCGGTCCGGGCTTCGAACGGGTGGATGCGACGATCGGTCTGTGAGTGCATGCCGCGGGACGGCTGGGCGCGCGGGCCGTCGTCGAACCGGTCGTCGGTCGGCGGGCGGACGGGGCGACCGTCGGTGGGCGGCTGGATGAGCTGCGGGGCGATCTCCTCGAGCGAGGCGAGGTGGCTGCGGCGGCCGGTGTCGGAGGCGTTCGGGCGCGTGCGCTCGTCGGTGTGTCCGCGCTGGAACGCGGGGTCGTAGCGTTGGTCCATCATCGGCCTCCGTCGCGCTGCGTTCATCGTCCGGGCCGGAACCCGTTGCCCGATCCTAGGACTGATAACGAACAGGTAACACCCCTGGACGTGTCGCCCACAGGAACTCCATATGTGCGCCAGGTTTCACACACACGGTGCCGGTGCGGGTCAGGGAACTCTTCGGAGCCGTCGTGCCCATCGGTTGTGAGGACCCGAGCACTGAGCACGTACCCGGTCAGTGAGACGTCTTCCGGTCCCCGAAACCCTCTCCGGTCCCTGAGGCCCTCTCCGGTCCCTGAGCTTGTCGAAGGGTGGGGTGTCCCGTGTGCACTTCGACAGGCTCAGTGACCGGTGTTCGTTGCCCGTCCCTGTTCCGGTCCTTCAAGCCCTCCACGGTCCCTGAGCTTGTCGAAGGGTGGGGTGTCCCGTGTGCACTTCGACAGGCTCAGTGACCGGTGTTGGTTGCCCGTCCCCGCTCAGGGACCGGACTGACTTACAGTGCCGCGAGCGCCTCGCGGATCGGGGTCTCGCCGCCGATGACCTCGAACTGCGTGCGGGACGCCGCGCCCGACTCGATGAGTGCGAACAGCACGGCCGCGACGTCGGCGCGTGGGATCGAGCCGCGGTCGGTGGTCGTCGCGGCGGTGATCGTGCCGGTCGGTGCGTCGTCCGTCAGGCCGCCCGGACGGACGATCGTCCAGTCGAGGTCGCGCCCGCGGAGGTCGGCGTCGGCTTCGGACTTCGCCCGCAGGTAGACCTGGAACACGTCGTCCGACTCCGGGTCGAAGTCGTCGGTGCTCATCGCCGACACCATGAGGTAGCGGGGGACCTTGGCGAGCTCGGCCGCCTCGGCGAGCAGGATGGCGCCGTCGCGGTCGAGGGTCAGCTTGCGGTCGGCGCCGCTGTTCGGGCCGGCTCCCGCCGCGAACACGACGACATCGGCTCCGGTGAGTTCGTCGGCGAGTTCGGCTGCCGAGGAGTGCTCGAGGTCGAGGACGATGGCGCGGGAGCCGATGCCCTGGAGTTCGCCGACCTGTTCGGGGTTGCGGATGATGCCGGCGGGGGAGTGTCCTGCTTCGGCGAGCAGTCGCTGCAGGTGCAGGGCGATCTGTCCGTGTCCTCCGGCGATGACGACGTCGGTCATGTGAGTCCTCTCGTTCGATGCGGTCCCGATCGGTGCGCCGTCCGTTCGTGGGGACGGTGGTCGATCGGTGGTCTGGATCCAGTGGTCCCAGATCCGCCAGTCAACGCCTCAACCGGGGCGTACGCAACCCGGTCGCGGCTCGGGTACACTAGGTGACGGCTCCCCGCGTGGCGCCATCCAGGCCAACTCCCCCAGGGCGGAAACGCAGCAAGGGTAACCGGGCTCTGGCGGGTGCGCGGGGAGTCTTTTCGTGCCCGCGGTGCCTGTCTCCGGCCCTGCACGATCGACCCCGCCCGCGCCGCAGCAGGACATCCGCCCCACAGCAGGACATCCGGCGCCGGTTCCTCCTGCTCTCGCGCGGATCTCCTGATCCCGCGCCGGTCTCCCGTCGCCCGCCGACGACGAAGCCCCGGAGCCCTGCGGTGGCAGGACTCCGGGGCTTGCGAGCACGTCAGATCAGCTGAGCTGGGCGCGACGCTTCCGGACGGCGACCAGCGAGAGGCCGCCGAGGAGCAGCATCGCGGCGAAGCCGAGCGGTGCAGTGGTGTCGGCGCCGGTCTCCGCGAGGGTCGGGCCCTGGCCGGACGTCGCGGGTGCTGCAGCGGCGAGCGTGAACTGCACCGGTGCCGACGGAGCCGAGGTGGGCGTCGGAACGGCCTCGCTCGGGTCGGCGATCAGCGTCGCCACGGCGGTGTAGTCACCGGGCGCGACGGCCACGGTGACCGACCAGCGGCCGTTGTCGTCGACGAGGATCGGGGCGCGCGGGTCGGCCGGAGCGGCGTCCTGGCCCTCGGGCAGGGCCACACGGGCGTTCGCGTCGGCACCGTTCGCGAGGTCTTCGAGTTCCTCCTGGAGTGCGTTGTAGAACGCGGTCGGCAGGAGGGCGACACCGAGGTAGGTGCCCGGTGTCGCGGTTCCCGAGAAGGTCACGACATCACCCGTGAGGGCCTGGCCCTGCGTCGGCGTCTCGATCACCGGTGCCGGCAGCAGCGGGGGCGCCGGAAGGGTGAAGAAGACGCTGTCGAAAGCGACCCGACGACCATCCGTCGCGACGATGGGCTGGCTCACGAGAGCGCGCGTCCCCTCGCCGTAGGTCGCGGTGATGCTCCAGGTCCCGTCGACCACGGTCGTCTCGAGTCGTCCGCCCTCGGAGATGTTGAGGTAGACGTTCAGCCCGTCCTGCCCGGTTCCCGAGAAGGTGACGGTGCGATCGGTGAATACCTGGCCGGCGGTCGGCGACAGGATCTCGAAGTTCCACACCTCGGCTTGGCTCGGGAAGACGACCTGTCGCTCGATCGACTCGTTGGAGCCGTCGACCTGCTGGGTGGACATCGCGACGATCGTGACGGAATCGACCATGGGGATCGTGATGGTCGTGGTCCAGGCCTCATCGACGACCGGGACGTCGTCGGCGTACACCGTCAGGAATCCGTCGCCCTGGTCTGCGGCGATGTCGACGACCGTGCCGGACTCGCCGACACCCGAGAACGTGACGGTCTGGCTCGTGAGGACCTCGCCCGCCGTGGGCGTGAGCATGTCGAACTTCGGTGCGGCGGCGCGGGCGGACGCGTCGTCGGACGGCGCTTCATCCGCGGGTACTTCGGAGGGAGTCGGCGCGGGCGACTCGGACGGCGCAGGAGACTCGGACGGCGCAGGAGACTCGGCGGGTGCTGGCGACTCGGTCGGCGTGGCGGTCTCGGAGACCGACGGGACCGGCTCGGTCGCAGCGGACGCGGGCCCGGCGGTGAGCAGTGCGCCACCGAGGGCGAGCGAGATGACGACGGGCAGCGAGAGCGCTTTCCGCCAGGACGTGGTGCGTGGCAAGGTGTTCCCCCCAGAGAAAGTCCCGCCGCGGCGCGGAGGCCGAAGCAGGACGTGTATGACAGCTGTTGGACAAAAGCTATCAGTTTCCTGAGAGTGCGTATGGGGGCTTTCCCTGCTCTTCTGACACGGATTCGCGATCGTCCCGATGTGCGGCTCCGCACGAGCACGCATCGGCCGTGGCGACCACGACATTGTGCGCTTACCCAGCCCCCGCAGAGCCCGCCCCCGTAGGCTGGAAACCGTGGCGCGAAGCATTTACATCATCTCTGCCGAAGGACACTCCGGGAAGTCGACGGTGGCCCTCGGGGTCCTCGACACCCTGAGCCATCAGATCGAGCGAATCGGGGTGTTCCGCCCCATCGCACGGTCCACGACGAAACCCGACTACGTGCTTCAGCTGCTGCTCGAGCACGACGGCGTCGACCTCGCCTACGAGGACTGCATCGGCGTCAGCTACGACGACGTGCACACCGATCCCGAGGCGGCGCTCTCGCGCATCGTTCAGCGGTACAAGCACATCGAGGCGCAGTGCGACGCTGTCGTCATCCTCGGTTCCGACTACACCGACGTCGGCAGCCCGACGGAGCTCGGCTACAACGCCCGGATCGCCACCAACCTCGGCGCGCCCGTCCTGCTCGTGCTCGGCGGTCGCGCCGGTCAGGGTGCGGGGGAGCAACTCGGCCAGTCCGTCGCCCGCACACCCGACGACATGCGCAACATCGCCGAACTCGCCCTGGGCGAGCTCGCCGACGCCCACGCCCAGTTGCTCGCCGTGGTCGCGAACCGCGCCGATCCCGACAAGCTCCTCGAGATCACCGCTGCGATCAGCGACGCCATCCACCCGAACGGTTCCGCGAACGGTTCCGTCGTCGCCCCGGCCGGCCACGCCGCCGGTGCCGCGATGGTCCCCGTCTGGGCCATCCCTGAAGACACCTTCCTCATCGCCCCGACCATGGACAGCATCCTCGAGGCCGTCGACGGCACCCTCGTGAAGGGCAGCGAGGAACTGCTCACGCGCGAGGCGCTCGGCGTCGTCGTGGCGGGCATGTCCATGGTGAACGTGCTCCCGCGCATCACCGAAGGATCCGTCATCGTGATCCCGGCAGACCGCACGGAGGTGCTGCTCGCCGCGCTCATGGCCAACGCCTCCGGCACGTTCCCGTCGATCGCGGGCATCGTGCTCAACGGTGGGTTCCCGCTGCCCGAGGTCGTGGAGGAGCTCATCTCCGGTCTCGGTGAGATCCCGCCGATCGTCAGCACCGACCTCGGCACCTACGACACCGCGGTCCGCGTCATGAACACCCGTGGCCGTCTGGCCGCCGACTCGCAGCGCAAGTACGACACCGCGCTCGCGCTGTTCGAGCAGAACGTCGACGCACCGCTCCTGCTCGAGTTGCTCAACGTGGCGCGCGCCGACGTCGTCACGCCGCTCATGTTCGAGTACGGCCTGCTGGAGCGCGCGCGGTCGAACCGCAAGCACATCGTGCTGCCGGAGGGCGACGACGACCGCATCCTCCGCGCGGCCGGCACCCTCCTCGCTCGCGAGGTCGCCGACCTCACCATCCTCGGTGAGGAGATCGAGGTGCGCTCGCGGGCCATCGAGCTCGGCATCGACCTCAGCAAGGCGACCATCGTCAGCCCCTTCGACGCGGTGCTGCGCCTCAAGTTCGCCGAGGAGTACGCCAGGTTGCGGGCCCACAAGGGCGTCACGATCGACATGGCGAGCGACGCCGTCACCGACGTCTCCTACTTCGGCACGATGATGGTGCACCTCGGGCTCGCCGACGGCATGGTCTCGGGCGCCGCCCACACGACGGCGCACACCATCCGGCCGTCGTTCGAGATCATCAAGACGAAGCCCGGTGTCTCCGTGGTGTCGAGCGTGTTCCTCATGGCGCTCGCCGACCGCGTGCTCGTCTACGGCGACTGCGCGGTGAACCCCGACCCGACCGACGCCCAGCTCGCCGACATCGCGATCTCCTCGGCCGAGACGGCGGAGCAGTTCGGGATCGAGCAGCGCATCGCGATGCTGTCGTACTCCACCGGTGACTCTGGCGCGGGCGCCGACGTCGAGAAGGTCCGCTCAGCGACCCGGCAGGTGCGCGAGCGTCGGCCCGACCTCCTCGTCGAGGGGCCGATCCAGTACGACGCCGCTGCCGATGCCGCGGTCGCTGCGACGAAGATGCCCGACTCGCAGGTCGCCGGCCGCGCGACGGTGTTCATCTTCCCCGACCTCAACACCGGCAACAACACGTACAAGGCGGTGCAGCGTTCCGCTGGCGCCGTCGCGATCGGTCCGGTGCTGCAGGGGCTCAACAAGCCGATCAACGACCTGTCGCGCGGCGCGCTCGTGCAGGACATCGTCAACACCGTCGCGATCACCGCCATCCAGGCGCAGGAACAGGAATAGGTCCAGACACACATGCCCACCGTCCTCGTGGTGAACTCCGGTTCCTCGTCGTTCAAGTACCAGCTCATCGATGTCGAGACGGAGCGGACGCTCGCCAGCGGACTCGTCGAACGCATCGGCGACGCGACGGGTGCCGCCGAGCACCGGTCCTACCTCCCGGACGCCGCGGGTGCGACGACGCCGCCCATCGAGGAGCGCTGGGTCATCGAGCGTGAGATCCCCGACCACACGGCCGGGTTCCGGGTCATGCTCGATGCGTTCGCCGAGCACGGGCCGTCACTCGACGAGCACGCGCCGATCGCGGTCGGCCACCGGGTGGTGCACGGTGGGAAGCGCTTCTTCGAGCCGACCGTGGTCACGGACCTCGTGAAGATCAACATCGAGGACATCTCCGAGCTCGCGCCGCTGCACAACCCGGCGAACCTGCAGGGCATCAATGCGGCGCAGGTCGCGTTCCCCGACGTGCCGCACGTGGCGGTGTTCGACACGGCGTTCCACCAGACCATCCCGGCCGCGGCGTACACGTATGCGATCGACGCGGAGCTCGCCGCGAAGCACCGCGTCCGTCGGTACGGCTTCCACGGCACCTCGCACAAGTTCGTGTCGGAGGCGGCTGCGGCCTTCCTCGACCGCCCGCTCGGTGAGCTGAAGCAGATCGTCTTCCACCTCGGCAACGGGGCGTCGGCGTGCGCGATCGACGGCGGCCGCTCGGTCGACACCTCGATGGGTATGACGCCCCTCGAAGGACTCGTCATGGGCACGCGCTCCGGCGACCTCGACCCCGCGGTGCTGTTCCACCTGCATCGCAAGGCGGGGCTCGGGTTCGACGAGCTCGACACGTTGCTCAACCGCCGCAGTGGTCTGCTGGGGCTGTCGGGTACCGGAGACATGCGCGACGTCACCGAGTCCGCGTCGAAGGGCGACGAAGCGGCGCAGCTCGCGCTCGACGTGACCGTCCACCGCCTGCGGCACTACCTCGGGGCGTACCTCGCGGTCCTCGGCGGTCTCGACGTGGTCGTGTTCACGGCGGGCGTCGGCGAGAACGCGCCGCTCATCCGTGCGGCTGCGGTGCAGGGGCTCGAGGGGCTCGGCATCATCCTCGACGAGGATCGTAACGCCGAGCGTGCGCGTGGCATCCGGGTGATCTCGACGGACGACTCCCCGGTGACCGTCCTCGTCGTCCCGACGAACGAGGAACTCGAGATCGCCCGTCAGACGGTCGCCGCCCTGGCGTAGTCCCGGCGCTCCGGTCCCTGAGCGCACTTCGACAAGCTCAGTGACCGAAGGGCATGCCTGAGTGCCTCTCCGGTCCGCGAGCACCTCTTCCGGTCCCTGAGCTTGTCGAAGGGCTCCCATGTCCCCTCTGCGGAGGACAAAAGAATGAGTGGTTCCCCCTATTAACTTTCCCTGAGAATCCGCTTAGTCTCAGAAAACCAACAGGTACGCCGCGCCTGTCGGACCCCTAGACGAAAGTACTCACCTCAGTGAATTTGAAGACGTCACGCCGCACTGCGGCTCTCGCCACCGGCCTCGCAGTTGTCGCCGGATCCACCCTCCTCATCGCCGGACCCGCGTCCGCTGCGGAGATCCAGGTCACCGCAGACCAGATCGCTCCGGATGAGACGAACTACGCCGGCTGGCACGAGGGTGTCGCCACGCCTGGTGCCCCGGCCGTCCTGAGCGACGCCGGTCTCACCATGACCGGTGACTCGCAGATCATCTACGGCTTCAACAACGACGGCGGTGTCCCGGTCGCTGCTGGCGGCTTCCTCGAGGCAGCGGCGAGCATCAGCTACGCGTCTGTCGAAGACGACCTGTACTTCCAGATCCCCGTTTTCGCCGACGGCACTTCCGACACCTTCACAACGCTGCGTCCTGTGGCGCCGGGCGTCGAGAACCTCGGTGGCGACTGGGTCGTCAGCCAGGACGTTCCGGGTCTCGCGACCGACGCGACCTACACGCCTGCAGAGCTCAGCGAAGCGCTCGGCGACTTCAACCTGCTCGCGTTCGGTGTCTTCGCCAACGCCGGCACGGTCGACACGCTGCAGTCGGTGACCTTCGGTGCTGACACGTACAACTTCGCCGCTCCGGTCGTCGCTCCGGTCTTCAACCCGGCGGTCTCCGTCGACCCCGACACGATCTACTTCTCCGACGTCCGCCCCGGCGGCGCCGGCTTCAGCGTGACCGTCACGGGCTTCACCCCGGGCGACACCCTGTCGTTCGCAGTGACCGACCCGAACGGTGAGATCTTCGGTTCCGCCGATGGCGCCAACACGGTCATCGCCGACGAGACCGGTGGCTTCGCAGCTTCGGGCCTCACCCTGCAGGGCGAAGGCATCCAGGTCGGCACCTACACGTTCACCGTGACCGACACCGCTGGCAACGCCCGCGCTGACTCCATCGCCGTCATCGCCGACCCGGTCGCCGCTGGCGCCCCGGCCGTCCCGACGCTGGCTGACACCGGCTCGGACTCGGGTGTCCTCGTCGGTGGCGCTGCCGCGCTGCTGCTCCTCGGTGCTGCCGGCATGCTGTTCGCAGCAGCTCGCCGCAAGGGCGCGCAGGTCACGGCCTAGTCTCAACCTTCGAAGCCCCGTCCTCGACTCCGGTCGAGGGCGGGGCTTCGTGCTGCCGCCGGGGTGCTGCCACGTCGACAGGCTCAGTGACCGATAGACCCCGTTCCCTGAGCTTGTCGAAGGGAAAGGTTTCTCGTGTGCATTTCGACAGGCTCAATGACCGGGTCTCCGGCCCCTGAGCCTGTCGAACCCGGTTCGTGCCCGCGGGGGAGGAAGGCGGAGCGGCAGCTCCATTGCTGCACTCCGCCCGATCGCATGTGCCGGGACCGCTCGGCCCAGGCCATGCGCGCCGGCCATTTGCGCGTTCGGGTAACGAAAATGACCGGAACCCATACTTCGGAGCACCCCGCAGACCGGTTTGGGTCGGAATCGACGCCCGGGTCGGCCCCAGGACTGCGATGGTGTTGCCAGGCGGCGCGCAACCTCGGCTTGCCGCCGCGGCGTGGAATGCGATGCGGATCGATATGCGCGGGCGGAATGAACCAGGGCACGTGGTCGCGCACGATGACCTCCCATCCGTCGTTGTGGATGCGATGGTGATGGAAGCTGCACAACAGGATGCCGTTGGACAGGTCGGTCGGTCCGCCTCGTGACCACCAGACGAGGTGATGGGCCTCGGTATACGACGGTGGATGGGTACAGCCGGTCCAGGCGCAGCCGCCGTCGCGTTCGGCGAGGGCAATCTTCTGCCCCTTGGTGAACAATCGTGTGCCAACTCCGAGGTCGAGCACCTGCGACGGCCCGCCGAGCACCATCGGGATGATCCGGCCATCGGCCGCCATGCACCGTGCGGTGCCGGCGGAGATCGGTTCGGAGACGCCGTCGATGTAGGCCTTGCCGTCGGACCAGTGGCCATCGTCGGCCAGATCGGGTTCGTCCATGCGGATGATGAGGGAGACGGGCGCGAGTTCCATGACCGCCGATTCGCAACCTGCGGCGTGACGGAAGACTCCGACGAGGGCTTCCACCCGGCGTTCGTCCATCGTGCGAGTGTCGGGCATCTCTGCGGCCGGAACGTAGGCGTCGTCGAGGGGATCGGCTGAGGGCAGCTCACTGCTGGTTGCTGCCGCCGCGGCCGTTTCATCGGAGGGATCGATGAACCGGACCTGCCGCAGCTGCTTGCCGACGACGGCGTCCATCGTCGCGCGGACCCATCCCGCCGCCTCGGGTGCGAGGAAGGCGCGGAGCTCGGTCATGCCGTCGGGGAGTTCGCGGAGGGTGCAGCGCTGCTGCTTCCGGAGCGCGATCTCCCGTGGCACGGGGCCGTCTTGGTCGAGGCTGGTGCGGACGAGCTTGGCGAGGCTGCTGACCTCGGCGAGCGGCGCACCGTCGCAGTGCTCGATGCCGGCGCTGACGGCACGGTGGACGCGTTCGTCGTCGACACCGGAGCCCACCAGTCGCAGCTCGCGCAGCAGGATGCCCGCGCCCTCGACGCTGAGCGCGGACCGGACGAAGCCGGATGGGGTGGTCGCCTCGTCGTGGTCGACCGTGCACGTCGGGTTGTCACCTTCAGACAGCGGCAGGCAGGGAGCATCGACCGAGGGCCGGGGTTCGATGGCGGCGGCGATCTCGGGGCGGTCGCATTCGATGACGTCGCCGGTGAGGGCGCGCTTGGGGGTGATCGCCTGGGCGACCGAGGTGATCGTGGCGGCGCGTCCGCGCGGGATGCGCCACCGCTCCGAGAGCATGACGGCTGGCGTCGCGTACCCGTGGCTGCGGGCCAACGGGTCGTGGCCGACGATGCCGCTGCGGGAGCGCTCCGACACCGAACCCATGACGCGTGCTGCCAGGACCTCGACCACGTGCTGCACGGCACCCAGCTGGTCGAGGACGCGGACCACGCCCGCGTTGTTCATGCCGGCGAGCTGCTCGATGGCGTCGTCGCCTGGCCGGATCGGGTCGAGCGCGCCCGACCACGTGCGGAGGAGCTCGGAGACCGTTTTGCTCAGCGTGCCCAAGGGGTCGGTGGAGACCTGACCGAGGGGAACGCGTGGGCTGCTGGACATGGGACCATCCAAACATGAGCCACTGACATTCGAACCGAGACCGATTCTCCCGCTGATCTGGGATATTTAGCCAACATCTGTTGCGCGCGAGTGCCTCTCCAGGCCCTGCGAGCGGTGAGCGACTTCTCGCATGGCCCGCGTACACTCGCCATATGCGCCCCCTCTCCGTGCGCGAGCGCGACCTCCTGGTCGCCATGGTCGCCCGTGGTACGGAGGACGGTGTTGATCGGGTGATCGCCGCCTCCGATCGGGAACGGTGGGCGGGACAACTCGCAGACATCGCGGTGCACGGGACGTGCGGTTGCGGCAGCTGTCCCTCGATCGACCTTGTCCCTGAGAGCGACGACCGGCCCTCCGCGGCGCGACAGACCGTCCTCGAAGCGAGTACCTCGACCGCAAGCCTGCTTCTCTTCATCGAGGGTGACCGTCCGACGTACCTGGAACTC
Source organism: Plantibacter sp. CFBP 8798 (assembly GCF_014841195.1). NCBI lineage: Bacteria > Bacillati > Actinomycetota > Actinomycetes > Micrococcales > Microbacteriaceae > Plantibacter > Plantibacter sp. CFBP 8798. Next base: position 437,327 of record NZ_JACYTS010000003.1, on the reverse strand, counting down.
GCCCCGTGGGGCGATGAGCCGATCACGGAGTTCCCGCTGGTGGCAGACGTCGAGTTCTGAGGTCGCACCTCGGCGGGGGTCGCCGCCCCTCGACAAGCTCAGGGACCGGGAAAGGTACTCAGAGACCGAGTGGGGTGCTCGGGGACCGGGAAGGGTGCGCCGGGACTGGGTGGGTGCGCAGGGATCGGGTGGGGCGCTCGGGGACCGGGAAGGGTGCGCCGGGACTGGGTGGGGTGCGCAGGGATCGGGAGGGGTGCTCGGGGACCGGGGAGGCGCTCGGGGACGGGAGCGGTGCGGAGAGGACCGGAGCGTTCGCAGCCGTCACGATCCGGTCCGGTCCCTGAGCTTGTCGAAGGGCACCACCGCCCGCTCAGTCCCGCGTGCCGAACAGCCCTTCGCCGTGCTTCGTCAGCACCTCGTACGCGTCGGCGTAGTTGTCCGGTAGCGGGGCTCCCGGTTCGTACTTCGCGAGGAGGATCCCGATGAGTCCGAGGGCCGGCGGCGTGAGTGGTCGCTTGCGGTCCTTGTCCGTGTCAGCCCGCGCGTTCGCCTCGGGGTTCGGCGGCACGTAGGCGGGCGTCACCGTCGGCCACAGCACCGGCTGCCTCGGTGAGGTGAGGTTCACGGCGTTGAAGATGCTCGTGGCGGTGCGGTCGCGTTCGGTCAGCGGGTCGAGCCCGTGCAGTTCGGCGAGGGTCTTCATGAGTGAGCCGTGATGCATCTCCTCGTTGATGACGCTGCCGGCCTTCGTGTACGCGGAGATGACGATGGTCGGCACCCGCAGGCCGAGGCGGTCGAAGGTGAAGCCCATCTCGCCCGCCTCCGGCTCGCCCGACGGCGGGGTCGCCTTGGGCGGTGCGACGTGGTCGTAGATGCCGCCGTGTTCGTCGAAGGTGACGAGCATGACCGTGTTCATCGCGTTCGAGCCGGTGGTCGACGCCCCGTGCTTGATCGCCGTGTAGACCTCGCCGAGCAGTTGCTCGCCGGCGCGCATGTCGGAGTAGGCGGAGTCGAGCTCCGGGTCGACGTCGTCCCGGCTCGGGTTGTCGGGACGGACGACCGGCGGGTGCATGTCGTTGTGGTCGAACACCATGCGTGGTTCGACGAAGGCGTAGTCGGGCAGGTCACCGTTCGCCGCGTCCTCGTGGAACTGCTCCATGCTGCGGAAGTTGCTCTTCCAGTACTGCTCGATCGACGGTGCACTCAGGAGGCCGGTGAGGGAGACGACCTGTTGGGCGTCGTAGTAGACGCGCCAGGTCTTGCCGGCCTCCTCGAGCCGGTTGAACACGGTGGGGACGGCTGGTGCGCTCAGCCATTTGCCGATGCCGTCGCCCTCGATGTTGGTGACGTAGCCGTGGGAGGTGCTCGCGTGGAAGAAGGAGCGGTTGCAGAAGGTCTGGGAGGGGACCGCCGCGTACCAGTGGTCGTAGACGCCGAAGTTCTTGGCGAGCGTGGACAGCACCGGCAGCATCTCGGGGGAGAAGCCACCCATCACGGTGGAGTACTCCTCGGGCGTCGGCTTGCGGCCGCGGGCGAGCGTCGAGTTGACGATGTAGTCCTTGACGAAGCCGTCGTTCTTGGGCGAGGAGATGTCGGCCGGGAGGTTCCACGGTGGTTGCAGCGGATTGCGGAGGTCGCCGTTGCTCTCGGGGTCGATGGTGCCGAAGAGCTGCGTGTTGACGTGCGGGTAGAACTCGCCGGGGTCCGGGTCGGGCTGGGCCATGATCTGGTCGGTGGGACCTGTGTAGACGTGGGCGGGGACGGGTTCGCCGGACTCGCCGGGGTTGCTGTAGTCGCCCTGGGCGAGGCCGTCGAAGGTCTGGCCGGCCGGTTCGCCTCCGGCTGGGTACAGCCATCCGAGCATGTGGTCGAACGAGCGGTTCTCGAACATCACGACGACGACGTGGTCGAAGCCCGGTTCGCTGCGCTTGGGGAGCGGCGTGAAGCCGTAGTCCTCCTGCGGGTTGGACGCGGTGGCGGCTGCGATGCCCCCGGCAACGGCACCCCCGGCAGCGAGACCGGCGACGCCGAAGCCTGCGGCGCGGAAGAAGTCGCGGCGCGAGGTTGGGCGTTTGGGGTGGAGAGTGTTATCGGTCTGGTGCGAGCCGTGGTCGACGTCGTAGTCGTCGTTCCTGGACATCTCCGCCTCCCGAGTTCCGAAGCGGCGCCAAACTCGAGCTGAGAGCGGCGCCCGTGCGTGGACCTAGCGTACGGGGCTCGCGCGACGAGCTGTCAGAACAGGTGCTGTGTACCGGACCCCACTCGTTGGGACGGCCTACTTTCCGTGAATGTGCCGCACACTCATTCGGCCGGAAGCGCCGCGCGCCACCGCATACTCTCGCCGCATCTGAGCTGCACGTGTTTGAATAGTGGCAGCGAAGCACGTCCAGGCCAATGCAGAACTGAACACGATCCGGATTTCGTCACGACATGGCGGGCCGGCCGTGGTCACAGCCGCGTGCTCCGCTCCAGTTCACTGTCGCGCTGGACCAGCGTTCCCGCACTTCCGACCTGCTGATGTCGCGATCGTCGCTGTTGCGGCCGACAAGGAGAACACTCATGGCGCGCGCAAACTTCCGAGCTGACGTCCAAATGCTGCGGGTGATCGCCGTGGGCCTCGTAATCCTGGACCATGCCGCTCTATTGCAGCGCTTACCTGGGAGCCCGCGAGGCGGATTCATCGGGGTGGACATCTTCTTCGTGATATCCGGCTTCTTGATTACGTCACATCTTGTCAACGAGCGGCTAACCACCGGCAAGATATCGTTCCGAAAATTCTACGAGCGGCGAGCCCGCAGAATCCTCCCGATGGCGGTCGTCGTCGTCGTCGTCGTCATGTTGATCTCGTATGTGCTCTTCTGGACGTCGCAAGCGAATCAGTATGCGCTGGACGGTGTCTGGTCATTGCTGTTCATCTCCAACATCGCGTTCGCGATCAGCGGCACGGACTACTTCGCGTCGTCCGCGCCGTCGATCTTCCAGCACTTCTGGTCGCTTTCTGTGGAGGAGCAGTTTTACATCGTCTGGCCGTTCGTGATCCTGCTAGGAGGAGTGCTCGCAGCTAAGGTGCGCAGACCACGTCTGGTGATCGGTTTGACCGCAGCCGCGGTGGGGTTGCTGTCGTTCGGGTGGGCGTGCTTTGAGACGAACGTCGCTCCGACGGCGGCATATTTTTCGACGTCGTCGAGGGCGTTCGAGTTTGCCGCCGGTGCTGTCCTGGCGATCGGTGCAGCCTCCCTGGCCCGTCTCCCGCAAGGAGCTCGGCTCGTGATGGCGGGCTTCGGCCTTGTCGGGCTCGTCCTGTCCGTCTGGATGGTCGACCCGGGGTCGGGTTTCCCCGGCCCGGCGGCGATCCTTCCCGTGGTCGGCACCCTCCTTGTGATCGCGGCCGGTACGGGTAGAATCGGCGGACTCCGGATCCCTCTGCTGACGAGCCGACCTGTGAGCTATCTCGGCGGTATCTCCTACTCGCTGTATCTCTGGCATTGGCCGGTGATCGTCATCGCGCGGAGCACCATCCCATCGAAGGCGGCCGCTGTGGCCGTTGCGCTCGTAGTGACGCTCGGATTGTCTGTCCTGTCCTACCGCTTCGTCGAACAGGCGGTGTTGCGGTCCTCATGGCTCCAGCGAGAGACCCGAGACACGACGAAGCATCCGTGGATCCGGCGTGGTAGCGCGATGCTCGTGATAGGCGTCGTCTCCTCGGCCGCGCTTGTTGGTGGTGCCTCGATCGTGACACGTGTGGCCGCCCAGACCCCTACCGAGGCCTTCGAAAGATCGGCTGACGAGCCCGCGGCCGTGGCTGCTCGAGTCGATGCGTTACAGGTCAAGATAGGTGACTCCGAAAAAACAGCCACCTGGAACGACGTCAGCCCTGCAATCGACGCGCTCGGCCCGATCGTGCCCGATGCGATGCTGGACTGCTGGACGCCGAGGGTCGGAGAACTCGCTTCGTGCGAGCTCGGCGACCCCCGTGCTACCCGGTCCGTCGTCCTCCTGGGCGACTCGATCGCGATGACGTATTCCTCGGCGCTTCGGAAACTCGCGACGGAGATGGACTTCACCCTCCGCATCTTCGCAAAACCCGGGTGCCCTGCCGCTGAAATGACCGTGCTGTCCACGGACGGCTCCGTCTATTCACAGTGCGACGACTTCCGTAGCCAGGCGCTCGACGAAGTGCAGCGCCTGCAACCCGACCTCATCCTCATGGCCTCCGCGCGCGACTTCAACCTCGCACCTGGTTCGGACCTCAAGCCGCAAGAGGCCCTGGCGCAGGGGTGGACGAAGACGCTGGAGCGCGTCTCTTCGGTCGGGCCGGTGGCCATCCTGACCCCGCCCGTCGACGGACCCGAGACGGCGGTCTGCGCGAACCGGTTCAACGGACCCGCCGACTGCGGCACCGGCGTCTCGACCGATTGGTTGGCCAATTTGTCGACCACGTCGGCTGCAGCGCAACCGTTCGATGCCACAGTCATCGACACAGCAGCCTGGTTCTGCACGCTCGATGGTGTGTGTCCTGCAGTCGTCGACGGCACGATCGTGCGACGCGACCGTACCCACCTGACGGTCGAGTACAGCGAGTCGCTCGTGCCGCTGCTGGGCGGATGGCTGTCGCGGATGCTTGAGACGGCCGCGTGAGGGCGACCCGTCGCCGGCCTCCAGTAGCTCGAGGCCGTGCCGAAGACGGAACCGAGCTCAGCTTGCCCGCAGGTGTGCTCATTGACCGATGTCCGATGCGCCCTAACGCTACTGTCGAAACATGACCCGACTCTGGAAGCGTGCCTCACCTCCGTCTTGGGGGCGACGCCTGCTCGGGATCGAGGGACTGCGCGCGTTCGCTGCAGTTGCGGTCATGGTGACTCACGTGCAGCGAAAGCTGGGCCAGGCAGCGGTCAGCGGTCCTTGGGAGAAGGTGTTCGATTTCACCAATCACGGTTTGACGTTGTTCTTCGCCCTGTCGGGCTTTCTGCTCTTCAGACCATTCGCCGCAGCGTTGATTAACGGAACCGCGAGACCGGCGACCGGGAAGTACGCCGTCAACCGGCTGTTGAGGATTTACCCCGGCTACATCGTCATCCTCGTGCTCGTGAGCTTCGTGATTGGCGCAGCCAACACCCGGGCGCCCACGTGGGGCGACGACGGATTCGGTCGCACGGACGCCAGTATCGGATTCCTTCATGACCCGGCCGGATTCATCGCCAGCCTCTTCATGGTGCAGACTATGTTCCCAGCCACGAACCGGCTTGGAATCGGGGTCGCGTGGTCGTTGAGTGTCGAGCTCACCTTCTACATCCTCCTGCCGCTGCTCGCCATGCTGGCCGGGTCGATCCTCAAGCGATCAAACCGTCCACTCATCGCGGTGGCGAGCGCTCCGCTGCTCCTTTTCGGGCTCGGCGTCTGTGGGAAGTTCGTTTCCACAATCATCGCAAAGTCATATCCCGAGCGTCTGCACTTCGCGCTCGAGTGGGGCGACAACTGGGTATCGGTCTTCAACCGCAGCATTCTTGTCCATGCCGACCTGTTCGCCTACGGGATGGCGGCAGCCGTCATCGTCGTCCTGGCGCAGAGTCAGAAGATCCGCCCTGAGACCATCCGACTCATCGTTCGGGTCTCGATCGGGGTGTCGATCTCGTTCGCGCTGGTCGGGTTCAGCGGGTTCGGGCGCTTCCTGACCGATTCGCTCGTCGGTATCGCCTGCGGCGCCCTCTTGCTCGTCGTCGTCCTGCCCAACGGACGCGGCACGCATTCGGCCGTCTCGCGAGCGCTGGAGTCGGCGCCGCTTCGGTACACCGGGCTCGTCTCCTACAGCTTCTACTTGTGGCACGTGCCGGTCATCTGGTTGCTCAACGACCGTGGCCTAATCCTCCCGGACACGCCAATCGGTCTCCTAGGAAACTCCGTGATCGTGTTCCTGGTGAGCCTGGCACTCGCGTCAGCCACCTACTTCCTCGTGGAGGCTCCTGCGCTCCGTCTGAAAAAGCGCACCGGTACGCCGGTCGTCACGGGAGTTCGCTCGGTGTTGTGAGACGAGCGCACGGCCATGCCTACTCAGGGCGGTTGTAGTTGCGGGGTACACGGCGTTTCCGCATCAGCGGAGCAACGACCGGCTCCTGACGACAGAGATGACCGACTTCCGGAAGGCGGGCCAGATGAGGAGGACGAGCGCGAACGTGGTCGTGTACCCGCCGAGACCGATACCCAACCGGGCGATCTCGATGAGCTGCCCGAACGGCAGCATGACGAGGAACGCCCCGAGTGCACAGACGCCGTAGCCGACGATGGCGACGCATCCGTTGACGAAGAGGCGCTTGACGGGCGCGTCGGAGTGGCGGCCGTAGATCCATAGCCCGAGAGGCCACAGCGCGAGCGTAACGACGGCGACCGAGACGGCAACGGCCATCACACCCCAGAACGACCCGATGAACGCGGCGAGCACGAGCAGCGGAGCCGAGATGATGGACAGCCGCATACTCACCTTCGTCAGGCCCTGAGACAGTGCGACCCAGTAGGTGGGGTAGCTGGCTGCCCTAGCGACTCCGACTACGGTGAGCACCTGGAAGATTGGGACTAGTGGAGCCCACTTCTCGGTCAGGACCAGCACGATGAGCGGTTCGGCGACCGCTGCTGCGAAGGCAAAGGCAGCGACCAGCACGTGGAGAAGCACCGTCTGGCCGTGCAGGATGAAGGTGTCAAAGCGCTCCTTGTCGTGTCTGAGCTTAGAGAGGACGGGGACCGCGACCTTCGTCGCCGGAGCGTTGATCTGGTTAAGCGGAAGCAGGATGAACTGGAAGGCGCGGTTGTACAGACCCAGGGGCGCTGCGCCGAGGCGGGCGCCGAGGATGACGGTGTCGGCGTTCCGCCCGACATAGGTGATCAGCTGCGACACGACGAGGTGTGAGCCGTAGGTGACCAGCGGTCGGATGGACGTCTTCCGGTTCACCCACCCTGGGAACCAACCGGCCAGGATCGCGACGAGGATGAGTGCGAGCAGCGCGTAGACGACCTGCTGGGCGACGAGCGACCAGTATCCGAAGCCCAGCAGCGCCAGAGCGATCGCTGTACCGAGTCCGAGAGCGGCGGCCGTGACATCTACTGTTGCGAGCGCGGCGAACCGCATCGATCGGTTCAAGTCGGCCCGGTACTGCGCGGAGAGACCGTTGAGGAGGAACGTTGACGCGAGGATCTGCATGACCACGAGCAGCCGGTCATCGCCGTACAGGAAGGCGACCAACGGTGCCAGGAGAAACCCGACGAGTGCCAGCGCTAGCCCGAGGGCTGAATTCAGCCAGAACAGATTGGCACGCTCGAAGCGCGACAAGGTTGACGCCTGCACGGCCGCAGTCGAGAGTCCGAAGTCGCGGAACACTTCGCCGATCCCGATCACCACGGTGACCATGGCAAAGACTCCGTAATCTTCGATCGACAAAAGCCTGGTGAGGATGAGTAGCCCACCGAGCTGGATCCCGATCCGGGCGACCTGGCCGGTGATCGTCGTGACCGCGCCGCGCGCCGCGATCGAGCCGAGCGAGCGCGCCGGCGGCTCCGTTGCCGGCGGGAGTTCCGGCGTACTCAATCCTGCCCACGCAGACCAGAGAAATTCTCCGCCGCCAGCGCCTTCATGGCCGGCACCCGCTCGATCATCCGCGCCCGAACCGATGTGATATCGGCAGACACCGTCTGGTACTGGACCTCGAGGGCTCGGGCGAAGTCGCCCTCGGTGGTGAGGAAACAGTCCAGATCGAGGTTCCGATATAAACCCTCGATCTTGCCCTGGTAGGAAATGGCGATGGCGGGGGTCCCTGCGATCGCCGAGAGGATCGCGAGGTGCATCCGCCCCGTGATCACGAAATCGACTCTCGATGTCAGCTCAACGACCTCGTCGGGCATCAGCACGCGATCGACGAGCAGCAGATGGTCAGAGAGACCCGTCGCCGCCGAGATGGCGGCGGCCAAGGTCTCGTCGCTCGGTGTCTTGCGAGAGTCGTGGGGGAGGAGGACGAACGAGGTGCTCTGCGAGAGGTGCGAGCTGATAAGCGTCGACATGATCCCCACCTGATCGATCTCCTTCTCGAGCAGGTAGTTGGCGTTCACGACGACAACGTTCCGGCCGAGGTCGCGCTGCATGCTCAACCACGTTGCGATATGCTCCGGCACGGTCGCTGAAGTCGGAACCAGGAACGCCAGGTCGGCGACGTCGCGTACATTCCGTGCTCCGAGGGCCCGCAGCCGTTCACCCGACCGCGGATCCCTAGCCAGGAGGTCCACCGAACGCGAGGCCCACCGCGCGGCATCGCGAGTGCTCGGCGCGGGATGCGTGTTCCAGCTGAACCCGAGCACTCGACTGGAGAGCCCGGCTCGTGCGGCGAAAGCGGCCAGCCAGAAACGACGGCTCGACGCGCGTGCGTTGTACGCGCCGTCCATGATGTCCGCTCCGATCACCGAGAACGAGATGGCGCTCGCGAAGCGGTCGACCAAGACTCGGAGGTCGCCGAAGTAGGCGCGGGTAGACCCATACAAAAGTTCCGGCAGGACGAGTACGGAGATGCGGGCCTCGAACTCGGGCCGAATGCGGAGGAGCGTGTCAGAGGACCGAACGATCACGACGACCTTGCCAGTCACACCGGCGACGAACGCTTCGAACATCGCTTGGTCGCCGACGCTTCCGCTTCCCGGAGCGGCCAACAGCAGGTGGGTCGTCGGATGGGTAACCCTGGGGCCAGCGGCATTCCATCGTCTGACGAGCAGGTCAGACAGCCGTCGCTCAGCCGCGAAGAAGGCGCGACTGGCGACCAGGCGACGCTTGAGATGGGACAACAGATTCATCGGCGGTCCCTACCAATCGCTTGGGTGTTCACGGTGCGGTTGATCGGCGGCAGTCGAGCCTATCGACCAGTCGGCGGGGTCGCTGCGGCGCCTGGGCCGCGGATTATTGTCGTGATTCATATGTGTTTCCTCGATCTGGCGTGGCTTAATTCGGTCGGGCATCATCCGGCCTATCCTCGTTTGTACTCGTGCACTCGTGCGCCGAAGAACGACGACATGACCCCGAGGCCGTGGAGGGTCCGGTTGAACGACTGCGCGTGCAACCCACGGACGCGGACGAGGTCGACGAGAGCGAGCGCAAACCCGGTGACGGCGAGGAACCCGCCGTGCGCGAAGGTGAGCAGTGCACTGCGCTTGGTCACGCCGATCCGCGCCAACACGACACCGTTGCGGAACGCGCGGCGCGCCACCCAACGCTGGGTCATCCGGTCGCGGGGCACAGGTTCGAAGACCTCCGCGGCCAGACAGAACTCGATGGTGACACCGGCGGCGAGGAGGTCCGCGAACAGTCGCGCGTCGCTCCCTCCCGTCGACGAGAACGATCTGTCGAAGCGCGGCGAGCCTGCTCGCTCCCAATCCGACCGCTTCAACAGCGTGTTGTTCGTCGCTGCGGCGGTCAACCGTTCGCGATCCCGGTGTCCCGCCCGCTGCATGAACTCACCGCGGCGGATCCAGTCCGGAGTGGCGTCCGGGAAGATCGACGTGACCGGGCCGGTCACCACGCCGGCCGTGGTGTTCACCGCCGCGGTCGCTAGGACATCCCACCAGCTCGCGCTGACGTACTCGTCATCATCGACGAAGACTATGGCGTCGTAGCCTGCATCACCCGCGAAGTCATCGAGGGACCGGTTGCGTGCCTCGGCGATGCCGGGTTGCGGCTCGAGGACGTACCGGACGTCATCACCGAACGCGCGGACGGTGGGCTCAGCCGAGCCTGACGGGTCGTTATCGACGACGAGGATGTCCATCGTGTGTTGAGATTCGGCAGCCGATACGAGCAAGGAGTCGAGCAGCACTCGCAGATCGTCCGGTCGACGGAAGCTTGCGATGGCGATGAGAGCGTGCAAGGTGGTCGTCCTAGCCCTCGGTGGAGATTGGGTATTGGCTGAGGAGATCCTCGGTCACCATGAATTGGCCCTTCGGTAGACATCGACGTGGGAATCCGCGATCGTGTTCCAATCGCGCGAATCCATGTTGATCGGCGCGAAGCCGGCCTCCGCGAGCTCGGCCACCGCGGAACTGAGCGAGTCGCTCGTGAGTTCATCGGGGAACAGTTTCACGACTTCGCTGCCGAACTCTTCCCGGAGGTCCCGCGTGATCGGGTTGTCCGGCACGAGGACCGGAGTGTGGAGGGACAGCGCAAGGAGTACGGCGCCGCTGTTGTGCATCGCTCGGTAGGGCAGCACGACGAGCCGGGAGTCGACGATCGCGGTCGCGAGGATGTCGTCCGGGATGTATCGGAAATCGGGTTCGATGCGCGGATCGTCCTCGATGAGTCGCCGCAGTTCAGGCGAGATCCCGGACGGGTCGGGTTTGCCGAGGATGCGCAGTCGGTACTCGTCGAGGTCCACGGCATCGGAGAAAGCTGTAGCGAGCGTGTCGACGCCCTTGTACGAGCGCACCAGCCCAAAGTAAAGGAGTGTGCGACTGGAACCCGAGGCGGGCGAGGACACGTGATACCGATCGCGGTAGTGCCCGTGCGGGATCACGGAGCGACGTCCGTGCGCGGGGACCGGAGTATGCCGGTTCATTGTGATCCACTCGGCGGTCGCCCGGTCGTATGCGTGGAGGATCTGCCGCTCTCCCGGCCAACCGGATTCGTGCGGGTTCAGGTTGTGCGCGGTCCGGACGATCCCGGTCCTGGTGAGGCGCAGGCGGAGCAGCAAAAGAGAGCTCAGGACGAGTGAAGCGGCGCGCTGGAAACGACTGGGACCACGGGTGATCGCTTCGGGCCAGTGGATGTGGAACACGTCGTACCGGCCGGAGAAGGCTGCAGGCCACGAGAAGAACTCGACCTCAACCCTGCCGTCCTGCCGGAGGGCGTCGACGAGCAGGGTCACGAAGGGGTTGATCTTGGTCGCGGACTCTCGCACGGAGAGTAGCACCCTGATCGGTCGCACTGCCGAACGGTACCTCCCCCGGGGCGGTCTGCCGCCCTGGTCATTTGCCATTGCGGTCGGGTCCTCTCATGATTACGCGCGATTCCTGGCGAGTCGAGCTTCCGAACAGCCCAAAGACCGTCGCCGCGAAGACGGCGATCAGCAGGTACAGCACCAAACCCTGCGCGAAGAGGAAGATCCGCCACATCTCGGCGAGGCCGTACGCGACTACTGCACCGGCCACGATCACCAGGGAACGGAACCGCGATGCGTAGCCGGCCAACATGCTCGCGAGGAACAGCGTCAGGATCACGTAGACCAGACCCCACCAGCCGTAGTCCGCGTAGGTGTCGGCGAACGCGGAGTTCGTCGTGAGGTTGGACGCGACCTGGACGAAGCTATCGAAGGAACCGTACGAGCCAAACTTCTCCGGACGGAGGAACGTCGGAACCACGATAGCCGCGGCCGAGACCACATCGACAGATTGGCGGTATCCACCGTTAGCGATGCCGTCCGCGACGCCCAGCGACGCCTGGAAGGGCGAACCCAGGTAGGCGGCGACCTGATAGAAATTCATCGATACCGGGTCCGTGATGCCGAGGTTCTCGTAGAAACCGGCGTTCCGGAAGTAGTTGAAAGCGACGAGCGCACCGAAGATCACCGCCCCCGCGATCGCAACGGTAACCGTTTTGAACCGTATCCCGCTCCTCAGGTTGATCACGATGAAGATGAGCACGACGACTGCCATGATGAAAGAGAGTCGGCTCGAGAACAGGGCGCTCATGATGAGGAGGAGCACGTTCCAGATGGCGAGGCTAAATCGACCTGACCGGAAGCGCCAGACGTATAGAGCGACAGGTGCCGAGATGGCCGCTGTGTACCTCAACGTAGCAATTCCGGCGGAGCCTCCGATCGACTCTTTGAGCTGATTCCCCTGGGAGGCTCCCAGCACCTCGAGGATGTTGGTTTGCTGCTGCACGAGGAAGAGGGAGTACAGCACGCCGATCGTGGCGAACACGGTGAGTGTGAGTGAGAACCGGCGGTCAAACCGCTCGGTACTCGTCGCTTGGATGAGGCGCTCGCTCGGACCGGCAAGAACGCCGAGCCGGAAGCCCAGCCAGACGGCGAACGCGGCGACGAGGTAGAAGCAGACGATCAGGACCCAACCCTCGAAGGTGCCCTCCGCCCGCTGAGTGAACCCGCGAAGCTGGTCCGACGTGCCGGGAACTGACCAGATCAGCGCACTGACGATCACCGGCGCCAGCAGATAGAACAGCGGGTTCGTCAGGAGACGTCTCAACACGCCGGTCTCCTTCCCCACGACGGACGGCACAGCCGTATCCAACGCTAGTGCAGCAACGCGAGCGCGGTGGGACGACGCCGGTCGGTCGATCATGGCCGTCATCGTCGCCCTTCCAAAGCGAAGTCGAGAAGGCGTCGGGCCTTGCCGGGCCAGCCTTCCTCGTCGGCAGCCACCATGCCGGGCCGGTTCGGTGAATCGGCGGAGACAGCGGCTGCCATCGCTTCGCCGGCATCCCGAGTGTTGCCGTACCCGAACACCCCCAGCTGCGGACGATCTAGGAGCACCTCGGTCTCCCGTGTGACGACGGTGAGCCCGGACGCGAGATATTCGTACAACTTCATCGGGCTCCGTCCGCGGTTTACAGGGGCGTTGGAGAGCGGCAGCACACCGATTCGAGCCGATCTGAGCACAGCCGGCACATCGTCGTAGGAGATCGTGCCCCTCAGCGCGACGTTCCTGGGGAGCGGCTCGGCAGGTGGACGACCCGGTCCATACACGTCGAACGACCACGCGGGCGCCGATGCCGCCATGGAACGGACGGCATCCCAATCGAACCGGTCGTCTAGGGCGCCGACATACACCGCACGGTCGTTGCGCGGCGCGACGTCCGCGTGCGCGAAACGATCGAGCTCAACCCCGTTCGGCAGCGACATCGACGGAACACCGGTGGGGATCGGTAGGGCGTCCAAGACGGCGGTCGACGTAGCGACCACGGCATCCGCGGTGCGCAACGCGTTCCGCTGGAACCGGGCTTTCGCGCCGTCTTCGTACAGGTCCGTCGGCCGGTAGACCATCGTCCTCACGAGGTGTCTCAGACCGCTCGTCCAGAGTGTCGGCTGATCGACCAGCACCAGGTCGACGCATCGTTCACCGAAGACACGCTCGAAGATCCGGGCGAACGGCAATCCGCCGGCGCCCGCGGGCAGGACGGTTCTCGGAACGAGGTGCGATACGCCGTCCGCGTCCACGATGACGCCTAGACGCGATGCTTCTTCGCGCGACGCCTCGCCGCGCCGCAAGACGCGGTGCACGAGCGATACTGGCGTCGAGATGTGAAGCACCCGGTGGCCCAACCGAGCGAACTCGCGCGCAAGATGGTGGCTGCCCACGCGGAACGTCCCGAACGCGTCGGTGTGGCTGACGAACACGATCGTCAGCGGTCGCGGCTCGGCCATCAGTGCTCCCGCAGTGTCTGTGAGACGATCTCGGCCGTCCGGTCCCAGCTGTAGCTCGTCACCGAAGCGGTGGCACGGGGGCGCTCAGTAAGGGCTGCGCGCAGGGCTTCGGCCCAGCCAAGGTCGTCGTGCGCGTCACCGACCGGGAATCCCTGCCCGCTCGAGATCTCGGCGATCGACTCGCAGCCCTCCCAGAAGATCACCGGGGTTCCGCAGGCAATACTCTCGACCGCAGGAAGGCCGAACCCTTCGACCAACGACGGGAAAACCGTAGCGACCGCGCCCCGGTAGAGGTCGGCGAGCTCCGGATCCGTCAGCCCGCTTCGCACCTCGACGCGATCGGCGACACCGAGTTCCGCTGCACGACGCTCGGCGCCCTCACGGTCGTTCATGACGACGATGAGCTTCGCTTCGGGAACACGAGCCAAGGCGCGGAACACCACATCGACGTTCTTGTGCGCCCGCAGGTTGCCGACATAGAGGAAGTAGGGAGCGGAGTCTTGAGCAGCTGATGAACCGTCCGGGTGGAACGCCTCCGACAGTCCGTTGCCGGCGTTGACCACTCGGACGCGATCGTCGTCGACCCACTCCTCGATCGCGCGCTTCGACGTCTCCGACACGGTCAGCACCAGTCTGTTCCTGCGGATGATCGGGCGCAGGACAGCCGAATAGTGCGCGAGGTACACGGCACGACGATTGGTCGTCGGATGCAGATGGATCAGATCGTGGACGGTCACCACCTGTGGTGAGCGTGCGAGGAATCCGTTGTAGCCGGGGGAGTAGATCGTCTCGCCGCCGGGTGTCCGGCGCACGCGAAGGAAGTCCTGCGGATCGGACGGCTTGCCGCCCACCTCGAGCGGCGACCATTCGAGGCTCAACCGCGGGAGTACTTCGGACGCATAACGACCGATGCCGTGGACGCCGCTCCACCTGGTGTCGGCAAGGATCATGAGGCGAGGGTCCGATCGGTTCCGTCAGTGCGGGCGGAATGACCGACCCAGCCGGTGAGCTTGGTGGCGAAGGCAGCGGAGCCGAACAGTGCATTGACGCGCTCCTGAGCCGGTGCCATGTCGACGAGGAGGGCGCGCTCGACCGCCTCACGCAGCGTCGCGTCGTCGAGCGCATCGACGACGACACCGCCGTCGATGGCGAGCACGCTCTCGGACGCGCCACCTTCGGACAACACGAGCGCGGGCGTGCCGAGGGCCATCGCCTCGACGGGCATGATGCCGAAGTCCTCCACGGCTGCGAACACCAGGAGCGATGCCGCCTGGTAGAGCGCGAAGAGCAGCTCGTCGCTCGGCCTCGTCATGATGATGACCGGCACCGTCGCGGCGTCTGCCAGTGCTTGCAGTTCGGCATGCTGCGGTCCAGCGCCCGCGAGCACGACCGGCAGACCGGCGAGTTCGCCGGCGCGGATGGCGACGTCGAGTCGTTTGTAGTCGACGAAGCGGGAGGCGCCGAGGATGTACTCGGACGGCAGCGTCGAGAACAGGTAGGCGTCCTCGGCGCTTAGCCGGTCAGCCCAGGACGGCACGCTCTGGAGGTACTCGACGCGGACCGGCGGATGGATGACCTCGGCTTCGACGCCCCACGAACGTTCCATCCGCTGGCGGATGTAGTCGCTGTTGGCGGCGAACGTCGCGCCGTCCTGCGCGCGCTTGCGGTCGACTCGACGGAGTGCGGGCGCGAGTGCGCGGGCAGCGACGTTACCGCCACGGACGTCCAGCTCGGGGGCCCAGAGGTATCGGGCAGGCGTGTGGACGTACACGAACCGATGCGGTCCGTCGGCAGGCTGTCGCCCGCCGGCGTGATGCGCGAACGCGTGCGAGCTGATGAGGACGAAGTCGGCGTCGGAGACGTCGGTCCTCGCCCACGTGGTCGGCATGAACGGCAGCGCGGCCGCTTTGCTCTTCCGCAGGGGCGTTCGGGCGATCCAGGATTCGCTCACGGTGTGGCCGGGGAAGCGGTCGGGCGCGTTGCTCCACAGGCAGTGGATGTCGGCGTCGGGATAGGCGGCGGCCATCGCATCGACGACGTTCTCGGAGCCGCCGTGCCGCTCGATCCACTCGTGGATGATCAGCCCCGGCATCAGTGAGCTTCCTTGCCCGGAGCCACGACGGCCCGGATCGTCCGCCAGAGGATGATGACGTCACCGGTCAGCGACCAGTTCTCGACGTAGTACAGGTCCAGTCGGATCGCGTCCTCCCAGCTGAGCGCCGAGCGACCGCTGACCTGCCAGAGGCCCGTCATGCCGGGCTGCACGATGAGGCGCCGCTTGGCGGCGGAGTCGTAGAGTGCGACCTCGCCCTCACGCTGTGGACGCGGGCCGACGAGGCTCATATCGCCACGGAAGACGTTGATGAGCTGGGGGAACTCATCGAGCGAGAACTTCCGTAGCGTGGCGCCGACACGGGTCAGGCGCGGATCGTTCTGCACCTTGAACAACGGGCGGTCGCTGGTGCCCTGCTCTGCGAGCAGCGCGGCGAGCTCGGCGTCGGCGTTCACCCGCATCGAGCGGAACTTCAGCATGTTGAACGGCCCACCGTTCAAGCCGATGCGCTCCTGTCGATACAGGACTGGGCCGGGGCTGGTGAACTTCACGAGGAGGGCGACCACCAGCAGGATGGGCGAGGCGACGAGCAGGATGAGGCCGGAACCGAGGATGTCGAAGGCGCGTTTGGAGAAGCGCTTGCGACCCTCGTATCGAGGCGTCTCCACGTGGATGAGCGGGAGACCCGCCACTGGGCGGGTGTGAATGCGCGGGCCGCCGACGTCGGTCAGGCTCGGGGCGACGATGAGGTGCTGACGTCCTGGTTCGAGGCTCCAGCTCAGCTCTCGGACGCGCACCGGGGTGAGCTCGTCGGAGCTCGTGATGATGATCGTGTCAGCGCCAGTGACCGAGATCGCCTCGAGCACGGTGTCCACCGTTCCGGACACGGGGATGCCCGTGTCACCGAGCGTTCCGCCGACCTTGCCCGTCGGAACGCAGGCGCCGACCACTCGGTAACCGGCGTCCGTATTGCGGGTGAGTTCTTTGGCGATGTGTTCGGCCGAATCAGCCGATCCCACGAGCAGCACCAGCGATGCATAGCGACCGTGGGCGCGCTGCACGGACAGCCACTGGCGCCACATCCACCGTGAAAGCAGCAGAACGAGGATTCCCAGGGGGAAGGCCAGCAGGAAGTATCCTCGTGCGAGATCGAGCTTCACGAGGAAGGCGATGATCGCGATGATGCCGAAGAGGCGGATACTCGCGTCGGCGATGAGCCGGTACTCCGCGTTCCCACTCCCGACCACTCGGTACTCCCGAGTGCCGAAGATGCGAAGCGTCACGAGCCAGGCGACGATGAGGGTGATCGAGATGACGGTGTAGTTCACGACAACGCGTGTCATGTCGAAACCGACCGAGGTCGTCTCCTGATCGAAGTCGAACCAGAACAGCTGGGTGCCGAAGACGATCCAGATGAGGACGATCGCATCGGTGACCGCGAGACGACGAGCGTAGACCCGGCGCCAATCGCGCGCGACAGCGCGAGCTGGGTCGGGTGGAGTGCTCGCAGGCGTCGTTGGCAGCGGCACGGAAGGCTGCGACAGCATGCGGTCTCCGTGGTGGAACACGTAATTACTACGGGTGACGAGGGAAGAGCTTGGTGGTTCGATACGCGGATGTATCGGGACTGCTGCTGAGACTATCGGTGAAGATGCGCAACATCTGTCCTCCTTTTTGCGGGTGACCCCCGGATTGGTGACAAATGTAGGGATAACCCTAGCCCCAGGTGACGCCGCCGTCGCCCGAACGGAGAACGGTGTCGCCGACCCACAACCAGGCTCCAGTCCCGGCGATCGCGAGTGCGGCGGGCGCTGTGACGTCGGCGCCTTCGGCACAACCGACCAGTGATGCGTTCGCGAACGGAGCAGGGATACCCGTCGTCGCAAGTGCTCCAAGGCCGTTGCAGCCGGGCACGCCTCTGGCGATGAACATCAGTCGATCTCCCTCGGTGGCGAGGCCATGCACCCCGGCATAGGGCGTCGCCTCCCACGTTCCCGCGGCGGGATTCCACTCGGCGAGGACGGCGGCGCAGGCGGCCACGGTCCGTGTAGAAGTCGAGCTGAGCACGTCCACTGCCGGGCAGGGCAGGCCGATACCCTGACCCGAGACGACGGCTGCGCTATCGTCCGGCGTCAGGTAGCCGACCTCGCCCGGCAACGCGGTATCAGGCGCCCAGGTGTCGCCGGCGTCCTCTGAGGAGAAGCCACCGACCGCGCAAGCGTCGCCGGTGGCTCCGATGATCTCGAGCTTCCCGTCCTCGCCAGTCGTGAGGGCGAGCACCTGACGAAGGTCGAACGCGTTCGTCGCCAGTGGAGCCCAGGTCGCGCCGGCGTCGACACTCCGCTCGACGACGGCCGACGTGGACGCGCACGCGCCGGCTGTGGCGCGCCACAGCGTCTGGCCATCGATGGTCGTGATGAAACGCTTGCCGTCGACCGCCGTGGCGTCCGTCGGCTCGGCCGAAGCCCCAGGTGACGGCGCGGGCTGGGGCGTCGAGTTGAAGGTGACGAGGGGGCGCGGCGTGCGATCGGCCGTCGGCGCCCGGTTGGCCGTGAGAGCGAGCCCGACGAGGATCACGTCGACGATGAGGAAGAGCGCGAGTCCGACGAGGACGAGGACCCGCTGACTGGAACTCAGCGAGTCGCGCCACCGCGGGCGAGCCGGTGCCGACCGATAGGTGGAACGACCGCGCTTGGTGCTCACCGGCGGTCACCGGACCGCGCCAGGTGCGTGACGATGACCTCGATGAGCGCGTCGATCTGCGCCCCGACCCGTGCGTAGGTTTCGGCGCTGCGACGGTAGGGATCCTCGATGTCGTCGTCGTCGGCGTTCGCCGGCGGTGGGACGAGACCGCGTTCCGCGGCCACCTCGGCGACGAGCTCCCAGAGATCGGCGGCGGGCTCGGTCTCCGCGACCAAGCGAGCGAACTGCGGAACGGTGAACGTCACTCGTGAGGCGCGGGGGAGGAGACGGGCGACATCGCTCCGGTGCTCCCGCGTCGCAGTGAGGATGAGATCCGCTTCTGCGACGATGTCCCTGTCGAGCTGCCGCGCGACATGGTTGCTCGGATCTCCGCCGAAACGTCGTGACTGCTCGACGACCTCTGACGGCATAGTCAGCCCAGCTTGCATCCCCGTGCCTGCACTCGACACGCGGATGAGGTGGCCACCCGCGGTGATGCCAGCACCATCGAGGCGCGCCTTCAGGAGCTGTGCGCCGAGCGCCGACCGGCAGATGTTCCCGGTGCAGACGAAGAGCACCGAGAACGGACGTGTAACCGCCGTCGTGGCGTCGGTCACGCCTTCACGTCCTCGGTGTAGCCGTAGCCGGCGCCATAGCCGTAGCGCGCGTACCCGTAGGCGTCTGGGCCCTTCGTCGGGACCATGGTCATGACGAGACCTGCGACCGAGGCGTTCACATGGACGAGCGCCTCGAGCGCACCCTTCAGCTGGTTCTTGTGGGTCCTACCGGCAGCGACGACAACCAATGCGCCGCCGGTGTGGCGAGCCAGCAGTGCGCCATCCGTGACGGGCAGGAGCGGCGGCGCGTCGATGAGCACGTAGTCGAACTGCTTCTCGAGACCGGAGATGAGCTTCTGCATGACGCTCGAGCCGAGGAGCTCGCTCGGGTTTGGCGGGATCGCGCCGGCAGGGAGGACGGTGAGCGCACCGCGACCCCACGGCTGCATGGTGTCCTCGAGGGTCGCGCGACGGATGAGGACGTCGCTGAGGCCGACGGCCCCTTCAATGTCGAAGTAGGTCGCGAGCTTCGGTCGACGGAGGTCGGCGTCGATGATGATCACGCGGTGGCCGGCGTCCGACAGGGCGATCGCGAGGTTCGCCGCTGTCGTGCTCTTGCCCTCGCTCTGGATCGACGAGGTGACGACGTAGCTGCGCGGCTGGTCGGTCACATCGAGGAACTGGAGGTTAGTTCGCAGGCTGCGGAAGGATTCGGCGCGCGGGCTCTTCGGATCGGCTTGGACGATCAGGGGGCGCTGCTTCGCCTTGGGGTCGAACGCGATGCCGCCCATGAGTGGCAGATCGCTGACTGATTCGACGTCGCGTTCATTGCGGATACGCGTGTCGAGCGTCGTCCGCAGTACGGCGAAGGCGATGCCGAGTGCGAGGCCGAGAATCGTCCCCAGGGTTAGGTTGAGTGGGACGTTCGGGCTCCCCGGCTTATTCGGGACGTTCGCTTCCTGCACTCGCGTGAGCCGAACAGGGCTCGAAGTGCCGTCTTCGGAAGTCTCGATCTTCGAGACCACTCCCGTCAGACTCTCCGCGGTGGTGTTCGCGAGTTCTGCCGCGAGCACCGGGTCTGCGTTCGTCGCGGTGATCTCAATGATCGTCGTATCGGCGGTCGATGAGGCAGACACCTGGCCGGCAAGTTGGCTCGCAGTCACATTGAGTTCAAGCGCAGCGATGACGGGCTGGAGGACGATCGGGGTGCTCACCAGGTTGACGTAGGTCTTGACGCGCTGCTGCGAGTACGTGTTGCCCTGGGTCAGCTCCGAGAGATTGTCACTCGACTGGGTCGATACGAACACTTTGGACGACGAGCTGTACTCCGGAGTCTTCGTGAGCGAGTACAGTGCCGCGGCGGCAAGCCCCGTAAGGGCGAGGGCGAGGATGAGCGCCCAGTACTTGCGGAGGATACGGAGATAGTCACTGAGCTCCACGCGGTGGCTTCCGATCAATCAGGAGGAGAGCGGTTCACCCTGCTGCCAAGGCGTGCCCCGAACAGGGCGTCGGGAGCCATGCTGCCATAAACCGACGCCTGTTCCCGAGCGACCGTGTCATGTGCGCGGCCGATTGCCGTAGTTTGCTCTCGTGACGATCCCAGATGAGACCACGCCGCGCGACGATCAACAAACGGCGCGAACGCGTCTCGTCATCGCGACGATCGGATTCGTCGCGACCGTCGTGATCGCGCTGGGGTTCCCAGGTGGTGTGCGGATTGTTGGACCGTTCTCGCCGCTCGGTGGCTACTTGCTCGTGTGGCTCCCACTGGTGGTCGCGCTCCTCATCGTCCTGCTGGTTTCGAGCCGGCGCCCGACGGTTCCGATGGCAGTGCGGTGGAGCGTCCGCCCCATCGACCTCCTCTGGGGTGCTGCGGCGGGTCTCCTTCTGCGGATCATCGTGAGCTCGCTCGAGGTCCTTTCCTATGGCGGGCTTCCCGCCACAGCTGGGAACGCTGTCACCCTCGCGACCGCTGACGACGTGGTGTACGTCATCGTCACGCTGCTTTCAGTGGTCCTCATCGCGCCGGTCATTGAGGAATCCTTCTTCCGTGGACTCGTCCTCCCGTCGATCATCGGAATACTCCGCGGCGGGCGATGGATCGCGGTCGTGATCGGCGCGTTACTCTTCGCCGTCTTGCACCTCCTCGCCGTCACCACCGTCGCACAGGCGATCGTCGTCGGGGTCGGGACCCTCCTCGTCGGACTGGGCGCGGGAAGCCTCGCGGTGCTGACCGGTCGGCTGGGCCCCGCGATCGTGACGCACGTCGTGTTCAACGGGTCGATCCTCGCGCTCGGCCTGTCCGCCGTAACCGGCGGCACCGGCGTCGTGATTGAATAACCCCCATGCCGGCACCCGAATCCGACAATCGTCGTTCGCCTTCTTCAGGCTCATCGAGAACCTCTTCCCGGGGGTCCGCAAGCCGGCGAGCCACGAGCGCGCGCTCCCGAGCTCGACGTCGGGAGAACGCGGACCCCGAGCGGCTGCGTGCTCGACGCCGGAGGACCGCGCTCATCGTCTCCGGTGTGCTCGTGCTGTTGTTGGCGGTCGTTGCATGGATCGGTGTCCGTGCGTTCCTCGCCAAGGGGGAGCTGGAAGCGGCGGTGCCTTTGGCCCAGCAGGTCCGCGAGCAAGTGCTCGGCGGAGACGCAGCTGCTGCGGGCAAGACCGCTCGTGAGCTCGCATCCCATGCGAGGGAGGCCGCCGCGCTGACGAGCGACCCGATCTGGCGCGCCGCCGAGATCGTGCCGTGGATCGGGCCGAACCTCGCGGCCGTCCGGAACTTGGCGGGTGCGACCGATGAGGTTGCAGTCGGAGCGATCGCTCCGCTGGTGAACCTCTCCGGATCGCTTCGCCCCGATCTGTTCAAGCCTGTTGACGGTGCGGTGCCGCTGCAGCCGATGATGGATGCTCAGCAGGACGTCCGCTCGGCCGACGATGCTCTCGAGGGCGCGGCCAAGCGCGTCCGAGGGATCGACCAGGCCAGCCTCATCAGCCAGGTGTCGTCGGCGGTCGACCAGCTCGGACCGGTCCTCACCGAGACCGCCGACACGGTCGATGCGGCACGGCGCGCGATCGACCTGCTGCCGACGATGCTCGGCGCCGACGGGCCCCGCAACTACCTGATCATGTTCCAGAACCCGGCCGAGCCGCGTGCGAGCGGCGGCAACCCTGGGGCCCTGGCCCTGATCGGCACGGACGGGGGCCGCATCTCGCTCCAGCAGCAGGCGACATCAGGCGATTTCCCGCGGTTTCCAGAACCGGTCCTGCCGCTGTCGACGGAGACCGCCGGCATCTACGGCAACATCACTGGACGCTTCATCCAGGACGTCACACTGACGCCTCGGTTCGATGTGTCCGCCGAGCTTGCGTCGGAGATGTGGTTCCAACGGTTCGGGACCCGCGTCGATGGCGTGCTCAGCATCGACCCGGTCGCCCTGGGATACCTGCTCGCGGCGACGGGACCGATCGACCTCCCCTCGGGTGATCAGCTCACGACCGAGAATGCCGCGGATCTCTTGCTGAACCAGGTGTACCAGCGTTACCCCGCCGGGGCCGAGCAGGATGCCTTTTTCGCGGCAGCGTCGGCAGCGGTCTTCGACCGCATCTCGACCGGCAATTTCGACGCCACGAAACTGGTGGCGGCACTCGCCAAGTCAGGCGACGAGCGACGTGTTCTGGTGTGGAACGCCGCTGAAGCGGAGCAAGCGCTCCTGGCCGGCACCACGTTGACCGACATGCTCCCGACCGAGGAACAGCGGACCGACGCCTTCGGCGTGTACATCAACGACACGACCGGCAGCAAGATGGGCTACTACCTCGATGTGGAGACCCAGAGCGGTATAGCACAGTGCGGTGCCGGAGGACAGGTCTTGGGTTTGCGTCTGAAGATTACGAACACGGCTCCGGCCGACGCCGCAACCTCGCTGAGTGACTACATCACCGGTGGCGGCATCTATGGCGTCACGCCGGGCAACTTCAACTTCAAGGTCGCGGTCTACTCGCCTCCAGGGTCGTACACCGAGGGAGTTCAGCGTGATGGCGCTGATCTCTCGGTGCAACCGGGGCTCGACGGTGATTTCCCGGTGTCCCAATTCAGGCTCGAGTTGGCTCCAGGTGAGAGCACGACGATCGATGTGGGGGTTTCAACGTCCGGCGTGTCGAAGCAGCCTTTTGTCGTCTCGACCCCGAAACTTCATCTTTCCGAAACACAACAACTGGTGCCTACCTGCAAATTTGCCGTACAGTGATGCGTGTTGTCGGATTTGAGCCGTTTTCGGGGGGTATCAGAGTCGGCGCAACATTCTTCGTCACGACGCCGCTGGTTGTGACGGTAGCTACAGCTATGCCAGCACAGCACCGCTAACTGACAAGCCTCCAAGGGGAACACACATGCTCAAGAAAATCACCGCGGTCTTCGCGCTGGCCCTCGCTGGCCTGTTCGTCGCTCCGCTCGCTGCAAACGCTTCCTACGTTCCCGGCGCCGACATCGTCGTTACCGGTAACGTCGCCCCCGGTGGAACGTTCGATGTCACGTTCACGGATGGCGCGTTCCAGCCGAACGAGGACGTGTCCCTCGCCCTCACCGGTGAGAACGCAACCGGTGCGACGCTCGCAGCCGTCGACACCAAGACGCTCGTCAAGACCGCCTCGGCCACCGGGTCTGTCGTCCTGACCGTCACGCTTCCGACCAACGCGACTGGCACCTACACGGTCACCGGCACGGGCCTCTCCTCGCAGCTCATCGGCACCATCACGGTCACCGTGAAGGCGGCTGCTGCAGGTGACGGCGCCGGCAACGGCGGGCTCGCCGACACCGGTTTCAACACCCCGGCCTTCCTCGTGTGGGGTGCTGCCGGCGCAGTCGTCCTCGGCGCAGCGCTCATCGCGGTCTTCGTGATGATCCGCCGCCAGCGCGCAGGCGTCGCAGCGTAACAAGTCTCTCGACCTTCGGGTCAACAAGAACGGCCGGTGCATCTGCACCGGCCGTTCTTGTTTGTCCGAGACCCTACGCGTCGTCGCTCGGGTGGTCGGGGTCCTCCTCCTGGTTGAAGTTCGAGGCGTCGGGGTCGTGGCCGACCGCGAGGCCGTCCTCGCTGTTGGGGATGGTCTGGTTCTCGCCCAGGCCGCCCGGCTTCGGCGTTCCCTCGCTGCTGTTCTGGTCGGTGTTGTTCGTGTCGTTCGTCATGGGGACAGGTTAAGAGGTACGCGAGCGCGCGTGAGCAGGCTTGACAGGGTGCGCGGGCGGCGGTTCTGGGCCCTTCGACAGGCTCAGGGACCAAGGGGACCGGGCCCTTCGACAGGCTCAGGGACCAAGGGGACCGGGCACTTCGATAGGCTCAGGGACCAAGGGAACCGACTATCTTGCGGAAAACGGATAGGCCGGGACATACCTCCCTTCCGGGGGACAGGGGTGCGGCAATACCCTTCGAGCAACCAGGGTCCGGACGTCGGATCCTCCACGACCGAAACGAGCATCATGGCCACGACCGCTGGTACCAAGACCGCCCCCACGCCGATCGTCATCTCCTTCTGGCTGTGGGTCGTCTCCGCCGTCCTCTCCGTCATCTCCGGTGTCACCGCCGCGATGTCGGCCGGAACCGTCGCCGAGGCCGCAGCCGAACAGTCGGCCTCGGGAGGCGTGCTCTCCTCGAGCGTGCTCCTGATCTCGACCGCCGTCGGCGCGTTCATCGTCGGCGCCCTGCACGTGCTGTTCGCCTTCTTCATGCTCCGCGGTCGCAACTGGGCTCGGATCGTTCTCACCGTGGTCGGCATCCTCTCCGTCCTCGGCTCGATCACCGGGCTGATCGCCCTCAACCCGCTCTCCTTCATCTTCGTCATCGTGACCGTCGTCGCGATCGTCCAGATGTACGTGCCGGCAGCACGCGAGTACTTCGCCGCGAACAAGCGATGAGCGACCACTCCGCTGCACCGGCGGAGACCGCCCCGCGCCCGGGCTCGCGCCAGGAACGGGCCGAAGCCCGCCGCGCCGAGGCGCGCCTGCTCTACGCCCCCTCGCCTGACACCCGGTGGGGTACCCCGACCGCGCTGGTGACCTTCGTCGCGATCATCGCGCTCCTCGTCGTCGTCGAACTCGCGCGAACCTTCGGCGTCCTGTCCGGCGAGGTCGGCACGATGATCATGTGGATCATCTTCGACGGCGGCATCCTGGTCGCCCTCGCGATCGTCTGCCGCACCTGGGGAAGCGGGTCCTGGGCGAAGGACTTCGGACTCCGCTTCCGCTGGTTCGACGTGTTCATCGGGCTCGGTTCCGCCGTCGGCATCCAGCTGATCGGCGGCATGATCGGCCAGTTCGTCATCGCCCTCACCGGCGAGACACCCAAGTCGAACATCGCCCCGCCGTCGCCAGAGCTCGTCTGGGTACTGGTGAACACCGTGTTCGTCACCGCGATCGTCGCGCCGTTCTGCGAGGAAGCGCTCTTCCGCGGGCTCCTGCTCCGCGGGTTCCGGAACACGATCCTCCGCGGACGGACGGCGAACGGCGTGCGCCGAGGTGCGGCGACGCCGTCGACCGCTCGACGTCGCACAGCGGCCATCGTCTCGGTGGGAGCGAGCGCACTGATCTTCGCCATCGTCCACCTCTACGAGGGCTGGGGCAGCCCGGTCACCATGGTGACGCTCGGACTCACCATCCTCGTGCTCGGCACGGTGAACGGTGTCTACGCCGCGACGACCCGACGCCTCGGACCGGGCATCTGGACGCACGTGTGGTTCAACACCTTCACAGTGCTGCTGACGCTGGCACGCAGCGGCAGCTGAACCCGGGCGCCGGTCCCTGGGCGAAGCGGGGAGCCCGTGGGCCCTTCGACAGGCTCAGGGAGCCGCGGAGGCTCAGGGACCGGCGGGGGGCTCAGGGACCGGCGGGGACCGAGGGGTCAGGGCGCGGAAGGGCGGACGCGGCGCTCGTAGGCGGCGTCGGCCGCGAGGACCGCGCGCACGCGGGCCAGGTCGAACTTCGGCTCGCGATCGAAGTCGTAGATGCCGTTCTGCTCCTGGAACGTGTCGGTGAGCTGCGTGTAGCAGTAACCGAACATGTTCTCGTCGTCGGTCAGGACCCGGACGAGCCCCGTGAAGCGCTTGTGGAACTCCTCGACCGACGCCACCCGCGCACCATAGCCCCAGGAGCCACCGCCGGTGTCTGCGGCGGCGAGCTCCGCGTTCCACCAGATGCCGCCGAACTCCGACACGAAGAACGGCTGCCCCTCGTACGGCAAGGAGATGGTGCGTCCGTCCTCGAGGTTCGTGAACGGCTCACCGTCCGCGATCCCGCCCTGCTCGACGGCGAACGCCGCCGG
Source organism: Plantibacter sp. CFBP 8798 (assembly GCF_014841195.1). Taxonomy (NCBI): domain Bacteria; kingdom Bacillati; phylum Actinomycetota; class Actinomycetes; order Micrococcales; family Microbacteriaceae; genus Plantibacter; species Plantibacter sp. CFBP 8798. The sequence goes on along the minus strand of NZ_JACYTS010000003.1, from coordinate 411,319 downwards.
GTCCTGCTCGTACGAGTGCGCGTCCCACACGTCCGTCTCCCGCACCCGGTGCGCGTAGCCCGAGGCGTCGATCACCGGGCGACTCGGGTCGATCAGCTTCGTCGCGAGGAACATGCCGCGCGTGACGTCGTCGAGGACGGTCACGCGGTCGTGCAGGGTCTGGTGCGTCTCGTTCAACGGGCACCAGCCGATGATCGACGGATGGTTGACGTCGCGCTCCAACGCCTCGACCCACTGCGTGATGAACGACGCCGTCGGCCCCTGGTTGTGACCGACCGTGCCCGCACCCGACACGCCCCAGTCGCCGAACTCGCCCCACACCAGGTACCCGAGCCGGTCCGCGTGATAGAGGTACCGCTCCTCGAACACCTTCTGGTGGAGCCGCGCACCGTTGAACCCGGCGTCGATCCCGAGCGTGATGTCGGCCACGAGTGCGTCGTCGTCCGGCGCGGTCATGAGTGAGGACGGCCAGTAGCCCTGGTCGAGCACGAGCCGCTGGAAGACGTGCTCGCCGTTGATCAGCACCGCGGTGCCGTCGATCGCGACACTGCGCAGCCCGGCGTAGCTCGAGACGCGGTCGGTGACGCCGCCCGCTCCACCGCGGATCTCGATGTCGAGGGTATAGAGGAACGGGTCGGCGGGACTCCAGAGTCGCTGGTGGTCCGCTGGGACCTCGAGCCGCACCGAGGGCGACATCGTCGAGCCGAGCTGCGCGATCTCGCTCGCGACGACCACGCCGTCGGCGGACAGGGTCACCGTCGCGGTCGCACCGGCTGCGTTGCGACTGGGGATGAGCGTGCAGTCGAAGCGCGCGGCGTCTGCATCGGGGACCACGGTGAACCGCCGCAGGTGCAGCTCGTCGACGGCCTCCACCCAGACCGTCTGCCAGATCCCGGTCGTGCGGGTGTAGTAGCAGTCGGTGTTGCCGTACCAGGTCGCCTGCTTCCCACCGGCCTTCGGCTCGTGACGGGTGTCGCGGGCGCGAACCACGATCTCCAGTTCCTGGCCCGGCTCGACCGCGCCGAGCGGCACGCGGATCGGCGTGAAGCCACCCCGATGCCGCATCGCCTCGACCCCGTCCACCCACACGGTCGTGTCGTGGTCGACGGCACCGAAGTGCAGCACACCGTGCTTCCCCTGCCAGCCGGCCGGCACCGTGAACCGCGTGCGGTACCAGACGGCCTCCATGAAGTCGGTGTGCTCCACGCCTGATGCGGCCGACTCCGGCGCGAACGGGACGAGGATGCGGTCGGTCAGTTCGCGGCCGAGGAGCCCGCGCTCGAGCCCGCTGTCGCCAGCATCGATCTCGAACTCCCACAGGCCGTTGAGGTTGACCCAGCCGTCACGGACGAGCTGCGGCCGCGGGTACTCCGGGCGCGGCTGCGGCGTGGAGTCGGCGCGGCCGCTCGGCAGCGGGGCGGGGAAGAGGAGAGGGTGCGTCATGGGTGTCGTTCCGATGCGTCGTGATGGGTGGAGGTGTCGTCGGCCCTTCGACAGGCTCAGGGACCGGGGGTGGGGCTCAGAGACCGAGGGCGGTTAGGCCCTTCGACAGGCTCAGGGACCGGGAGCGAGCTCAGGGATCGAGGGGGCTGAGCCTGTCGAAGGGCGGGGGAGTTGCTACCGGGCGTCGTCGACGGCCTTCGTCAGCTCGGCGACGAAGGCTTCAGCGGCCTCCTTGGGCGTCGTCTTGCCGAACTGGACGTCCTGGTTGTAGCGGCCGAGGATCTTCTCGCTGTCGCCGCCACCGACGGGCGTGATCGCCGGCGGGGTGCCGGACTCCTCGCGCGCGGCGTCGACCACGCCGGCCACGATGCGGTCCGTCGGCGTCAGGTCGGGGTCGATCGCCTCCTGGAAGTCCGGGTTCGCGGGCATGCCGCGCTCGGTGCCGAACAGCTTCGCGACCTCGGTGTCCGTCGTGAGGAAGTCCACCAGCAACGCCGCCTCAGCAGGGTGCTCGGACTTCGACGAGACCGACCAGTACATCGACGGCTTCAGGTACTGGAATCCCTCGGACGAGTCCTTCGCCGCCGGGAACGGCAGCAGGTCGAGCTGGTGGTCGGGCGCAGCGGCCTGGAAGGCGGTGAGCACCGACGACGGCTGGAAGGTCATCGCGACCTTGCCCGTGCTCATGTCCATGAGGTCGATCGCCACACCGTTGCCCTCGGCCAGCTGCGAGGCGCTCGGGGCCGCGCCGCTCTCGATCTGGTCGAGCGCGTACTGCCAGTAGCTCTCCACGACCTCGGGCTTCAGGATGACCTTGCCGTCCTTGTCGTAGATGTCGTTGCCGTGCTGCCGGGCCCACAGGGTGAGGGTCGGCATGTCGCCGCCGAACGGGGACATGCCGTGGACGGCCCCGCCCGAGGCCTCGGTCACCTGCAGGGCGACCTCGTTGAGCTCGTCCCAGGTCCAGGTCGTCGCGTCGGGCAGCTGGATCCCGTACTGCTCGAAGATGGACCGGTTGACCATGAGGCCGACGGTGCCGACGCCGATCGGCACGCCGTAGAGCTCGTCCTTCACCTTGCCCTGGTCGAGCACCTCGGCGCTGAGGTCGGAGGTGTCGAGGAACTCGTCGAGAGCACCGAGGTCGGCGAGGGCACCGCGCTGGGCGTACGAGGCGAGGTAGAGCTGGTCGAACTGCATGACGTCGGGGGCGTCCCCGCCGGCGACCGTGGTGGCGAGCTTGTCCCAGTAGCCGCCCCACTCGGTGGACTGACCCTTCACGGTGATGTTCGGGTACTTCTTCTCGAAGAGGTCGATGGCCGCGCGGGTGCGCTCGTCGCGGGCCGTGGCACCCCACCAGTTGAAGGTGATGGTGACGTCCTCGTCGCTGAGGGCCGCGTCGCCGTTCCCACCGCCGACGGCGCAGCCGCTGAGGGCGAGCGCCGAGATGGCGGTTGCGGCTGCGAAGCCGAGGAGACGGGACCGGGATCGTGGTTGGCGTTGCATGATGCTCCTTTGCATGGGTGGATCGGTTGGGAGGGGCTCAGCTCGCGGCGCTGATCGCCGTACGGAGTTCGTCGATATAGGCCTTCGCGGCCTCGGCCGTGGTCTTCCTGCCGAACTGGACGTCTTGGTTGTACCGGGCGAGCATGGACTCCGCGTCCTCGGCACCGACCGGCGTGATGCCGGGTGCGTCGCCCGACAGTGCGGTCGCGGACTCGATCGCATCGGCGACGATCTGATCGCCGGGCGTGAGGTCCGGCGCGACCGCCTCCTGGAAGGTGGGTGTGGCCGGCATGCCGCGCTCCGTGCCGAACAGCTTGGCGACCGCCGGCTCCGAGGTCAGGAAGTCGATGAGCAGCGCCGCCTCGGCAGGGTGCTCGGACTGCGACGAGACCGTCCAGTACATGGACGGGCGGACGTACATGTAGCCGTCGGTCGCGTCCGCATCCGCCGGGATGGGGACGAGGTCGAAGGCGCTGTCGGGCGCGGCGGCCTGGTAGGCGGTGACGAGGGCCGACGGTGCGAAGGTGAACGCGGTCTTCCCCGTCGCGATGTCGGACAGGTCGAGCGCAGAACCGGCCTGCTCAGCCAGTTGCGATGCCGTCGGTGCGGCACCGCTGTCGATCTGCGCGAGCGCGTAGTCCCAGTAGTCGGTGAGGACCGACTCCTCCAGGATGAGCTCGCCCTCGGTGTCGTAGACGTCGTTGCCGTGCTGCCTGGCCCACAGGGTGAGCGTCGGCATGTCCCCGCCGAAGGGGGTGATGCCGTGCACCGCGCCACCGGATGCCTCCGTCACGGCGAGTGCCGTCGCCGTGAGGTCGTCCCACGTCCATGTCGTCGGATCGGGGAGGTCGACGCCGTACTGCGCGAGGACGCTCGTGTTCACCAGGACGCCCGTCGACCCCACGCCGGCCGGGACGCCGTGCAGCTTGCCGTCGACCCTGCCCTGATCGAGGAGCGGCTCCGGGAACTCCGAAGTGTCGAGGACGTCGGCGTACTCGTCGACGTCGGCGAGCGCTCCGCGCTGCGCGTAGGAGGAGAGGTGCGTCTGGTCGAACTGCATCACGTCGGGTGCGTTGCCGCCGGCGGCGGTCGTGGCGAGCTTGTCCCAATACCCACCCCACTCGGTGGATTGCGGCTTCACGGTGATGTTCGGGTACTGCTCCTCGAACAGGTCGATCGCGGCCCGAGTGCGCTCGTCGCGCGCACCCGCTCCCCACCACGCGAACGAGATGGTGACGTCCTCGTCGCTGAGGGACGCGCCGCCGTTCCCGCCGCCCACGGCGCAGCCGGTGAGGGCGAGCGCGGAGACGGCGGTGGCGGCCGTGAAGCCGAGGATGCGGGAGCGGGACCGTGGGTGGCGTCGCATGGTTCTCCTTCGAGAGGGATGGAACGGATTGGGGATGGGCCCTTCGACAGGCTCGGGGACCAAGTGCAGCTCGGGGGCTACTTGCCTCCGGTGGTCGCGATGCCTCGCAGGAGGAAGCGCTGACCGAACAGGAAGGCGAGGAACACCGGCAGCAGGGTGACGACGCTCATGGCGAAGAGGGCGCCGTAGTCCGATTGCGACTGGGTGTCGACGAACGATCGCAAGGCGACCGACGAGGTGTACTTGTCGGGGTCGGTCACGAAGATCAGCTGGCCGAAGAAGTCGTTCCACGTCCAGATGAAGGTGAAGATCGCCGTCGTCGCGAGAGCCGGGGTCATGAGCGGGAGCATGATCTGCACGAAGATCCGCAGGTGGCCGGCTCCGTCGATGCGCGCCGCTTCGTCGAGCTCCCGGGGGATGCCGCGGATGAACTGCACCATGAGGAAGATGAAGAACGCGTCCGTCGCGAGGAACTTCGGAACGATGAGCGGCAGGTAGGTGTTGATCCAGTCGAGCTGGGCGAAGATGACGTACTGCGGGATGATCAGCACGTGGATCGGCAACATCATCGTGAGCAGCATCGCCGCGAAGGCGAAGCGCTTGAACCGGAACCGCAGCCGGGCGAAGCCGTACGCGGCGAGCGAGCAGGTGAGCAGGTTGCCGATGATCGAGCCGACGACCACGATCGCCGAGTTCGCCAGGTAGCTGCCGAACGGCTGTGCCAGAGCGTTCCAGCCGTTCGTGTAGTTCGACGCCTCGAAGGTGTCGAGCACGAGGCCCGGGTTGTCGAAGATGTAGCCGTTCGGGCGGAGCGACGACACCACCATCCACAGCACGGGGTACAGCATCAGCAGCCCGAGCAGGATCAGCAGCGCGTGCTTGCCGATGCTCGAGATCCGCTGACGGCGCAGGAGCTTGGCGCGTTGTGCGTCGCCCCGCTCGCGACGGGCTGCCGCATCGGGCGAGAGGCGGTCCTCGGACGAGGGGCGGGTCTTGAGGTCAGTCATCGTAGAACACCCAATACTTCGAGGCCCAGAAGTTGATGGCCGTGGCGGCGGCGATGATGATGAGCAGGAGCCACGCGATCGCCGACGCGTACCCCATCTGGAAGCTGCCGAAGCCCTTCTGGTACAGGTAGAGCGTGATGAACAGCGTCGAGTCGGACGGCCCGCCCGATCCGTTCGACACCACGTAGGCCTGCGTGAACGACTGGAACGCGCCGATGATGCCGAGCACGAGGTTGAAGAAGATGATCGGGCTGAGCAGCGGCAGCGTGATCGACCGGAACTGCGTCCACCGGCCGGCACCGTCCGTCGACGCAGCCTCGTAGTACTGCCGCGGGATCTGGCGGAGCCCGGCGAGGAAGATCACCATCGGAGCACCGAACGTCCACACGTGCAGGATGATCAGCGTCGACAGCGCGGTGTCGGGCTCCGAGATCCAACCGGGGCCCTGGATACCGAAGACGGCGAGCAGGGCGTTGACGAGGCCGCTCGAACCGAAGACGAGGCGCCAGAGGACGGCGATCGCGACGCTGCCGCCGAGCAGTGACGGCAGGTACAGCACCGACCGGTAGAACGAGAGTCCGCGCAGGCCGCGGTCCAGGAGGACCGCGATCGCCAGGGCGACCATGAGCTGCAACGGCACCGAGACCAGGACGTAGGTGATCGTCACCCCGAGGGACTGGTGCAGGCGGGGGTCCTCGACCATCCGCTGCGCATTCTCCAGCCCGGTGAAGTTCGGGTTCTGGAGGAGGTTGTAGTCGGTGAACGACAGGTAGAGCGAGACGACGACCGGCCCGAGCGTGATGACGAGGAAGCCGATGATCCAGGGGCCGAGGAAGAGGAGCGCCGCGCGGTTGTCCCGGAACTCGGAGGCGTCGCGATGCTTGATCGCCCCCTTCGGCGTCCGCAGCGCGCGCAGCTCGTTGAGCGCGCTCATGTGGCGGCTCGGGTGATGGGTGGTGGGCTCTCGAACATGCTGCGCATCTCCTTCGACTCGCTGCGACCGTGCTGACAGGGAGACACGCTAACCGCTTGTGCTACGTAGCACAAGACGGATTTGGAAATCGGTTTCCGTTGGTATCCGGCGGTCGTGGAGTCGGTACGCTTGCGTCAGTACCGACGCACGGTGGAGCGCGCGCGACCGACGGGGAGGCACGGATGGCAGTGACCGCACGGGATGTCGCGCAGGCGGCCGGCGTCTCCCAGCGCACGGTGTCGGACGTCGTGAACCTGCCGGGACGGGTCGGTGCCGAGACCCGCAAGCGCGTGCAGGCGGTCATCGACGAGCTCGGCTATCGGCCCAATCCGCACGCGAGAGGTCTCCGGAACAACCGCAGCGGACTCATCGCCCTGGTCGTCCCCGAGCTCGACGTTCCGTACTTCTCCGACCTGGCCCGCTGCCTCATCCCCGAACTCACGAAGCGCTCGCTCACCCTCGTCGTCGACCAGACGAACGGCGACCCGGAACGCGAGCGCGCCGTGCTCACCGGGGGAGCGGTGTCCTCGACCTTCGACGGCGTGCTGCTCAACGCACTCAACCTCACGGCCGCCGACGTCGAAGCAGCCGCCGCGACCCAGCCGATCGTCCTGCTCGGCGAGCGCGACTACGGCGCAAGTGCCGACCACGTCGCCATCGACGGGACCGAAGCGGCCTACCTGGCGACCAGGCACCTGATCGAACGTGGATGCACGCGCATCGGCGCCATCGGTCGGCAGGCCCATTCCACGGGCACCGCGAAGCAGCGCGTGGACGGGTTCACGAGGGCGATGCACGAGGCCGGACTCGACCCGAACCGGTATATGGCCGAAGGGGAATACGATCGCGCGAGCGGAGCGGCGGTCATGGGGCGCATGCTCGACGCCGGCGATCCTCCCGACGGCGTGTTCTGCTTCAACGACCTCATGGCGCTCGGCGCGATGCGTGCCGCGTGGGATCGCGGTGTCGACATCCCTCGCGACCTGGCGGTGGTCGGCTTCGACGACATCGAGGATGGTCGGTACGCGATGCGGTCACTGACGACGGTCGCGCCCGACAAGGAGGCCATCGCCCGCGAGGCCGTCGCGATGCTGGTCGAACGCGTGGCCGGGCACGTCGGGCCGGGGCGGCGGGTGCGCGCGGGCTTCGAACTCGTCGTGCGGGAGTCCTCGGCCGGGTGACGCGGCGCGCTCGCTACGGGACGACCGCGCAGGTGCCGTTCGTTCCGAGCGCGTTCGAGGTGCCGCTCACGACCCGGTACGGCGAGGACCAGCTCGTGGACGGCATGGTGAGTCGGGCTCCGATGTAGACGTTGGAGCCGAGGAGACCTCCGAGCAGTCCGAGGCTGAATGTCGAGGTGACCGTCGTGGTGCCACTCGTCGAGGTCGGTGTGATGACCGAGTTGGGGGTGAAGGATGCGTTCGCCGAGTAGGCGTAGTTGATCGTGTACCCGGCGGGGATCGTGTAGACGACGGTGTAGGAGGAGAGCAGTCCGACGGCGTTCGGATTGAAGGTGCAACTCGAGAACGTCGGCGTCGGCACGGTGGCCGCGGTGAAGCTGCCCGTCCCGAATTCGGGATCGGCCCATGCCGCGTCGACCGGCGCCGGTGCGGGGTGCGCGAGGAGGAGTCCCATCGCGACGGCGATGACCGTCGCGGCGGTCCGGCGGTGCCACGGGAGGACACGGCCGCCGTCCTCACCCCGCTGTCGCATCATCGGCCCGCAGGATCGTCGTGCTCCTCGCGGAGCGCGAGTGCTGACGCAGCGCGCCGAACCACGCGCCGACGAGACCGATCAGGATCGCGCCCGCAGCCGCCCACACGGCGAACTCGATGCTCGCGCCGGTGCGAGGGAGCGTGGTGATCGGGCCGGGCGAGACCGATACGTCGTCGCCGATGCCCTCGGCCGTGACCGTGAGGGCGACCGAGGCGTCCACCACGGCTGCACCGGACGGCATCCGGACGTCGAACTTCAGCCACCACGCCTCCGAGCTGCGCATCGAGAGGACCGCACGCTCCACGCCGTCGACGGGCACCGCCATCTCGTCGAACAGGTGGGTGACGGTGCCGACGCAGCCGGCCGCGGTCCAGCGGACGGAGCAGGCGTCGACCACCATGACGAGCCCGAGCTCCGACGAGCCGGAGCCGACCATGGACACGTCGATGGAGCCCGGTGTGGCTTCGGGCTTGGTGCTGATGCCCACCTCCCAAGGCGTCGACCGACCGGGGGTGAGGGACCGCATGGCCGACGGGTCGCCGATCGAGGTGAGGACGACCGCCTCCCCGGCGATGACGTCGACCATCGGCTCGGCGTGCGCGGGAGCGGCGCCGCCGATCGCGAGGCCGGCTCCGAGGAGGAGGGCGACCGGTGAGCAGCGGAGCGCGGCGTGGCGGGCCGGTCGTGGTCGGTCGCCTTCGGTGCCGGCCGTGGAGGATCGGTGTCGGGAAGCAGCACGACCGTCTCCGCCGGTCCCTCCCGAGCCACCTGGCGGGCGCTTGCGGTCGGAGCGCGGCCAGAACGCCCACATGACGAGGGCCGAACAGCTGAGCGTCAGCCCGGCCAGCACCCACGGGTTGGACAGCCACACGACGAGGTACGCGAGCCCGGGCACCGAGGCGAGCACGATGCGGACCGTCGAGACGGTGTACGGCTCGGGGTCTTCCGACAGGTTCGCATCGCCCTGCATGGTGATCGTCCGCTGTGGTCCTGCGGTGTCGACACCGGCGGTCACCGAGGTGACGCGGTGGGTGACCGGCAACTGACCAGCGCGATCCACCGTCACAACATCGCCGACCGTGATGTCGGACGCGGGGATCTCGCGGACGAGCGCGAGTGAGCCGGTGGGGATCGTCGGGCTCATGGAACCGGTCTTGAACATGATGAGGGTGATGTTGAAGCAGGTCGCGAGGATGACGAGCACGATGCAGACCACCCCGCCGACGGCGGCGAGGTTCAGCAGGGTGCTGCCGACGATCGACGCCACCGAGCGGCGGGGGTGCTGCCGCTCGGTGGCGTCGATCGCTTCCGTGGAGGGTCGGGTCACGGTGCTCCGATCAGGAACTGGAGGTGCTGGTGATCTGCCACGTCGCCGACGCCGTCCCGCCCTGGAAGCTGGAGGCGGTGCCGGTCTTCACCCGCACGTCGAAGCAGAAGCGCACGGTGGAGTTGCCCGCCGCGGTGAGCGCGCCGGTCGCGGTCGGTGGAGCCGTGCCCGTCGAGAGCGACGCGGTGTACGCGGGGACGGTCGCCGAGGTGAACGCGGCGGCGTTGCACGCCGTGCCCGCCGCCGTCGTGACGACACGGTACTCGAGCTGCGGCAGGAGGGTGCCCGTCGCCGCCGAGACTGCAGACAGCGCCGCCGTCCCGCCGATGTTCGTCGCAGCGGTCGTGCGGATGTCGATGTAGGCGAACTGGGAGAGCCCTGGCGACATGGCGGTGGCGTTGAACACCAGCGTGGCCGGGTTCGCCGCCTCGTGCGCCGCCCAGGTCGACGACGAGGTCTGCGACTCCACGGCGAAGGTGCTCGCCGCGAAGGTCGCCGTCCCGAACTCGTCGTCGCTCCAGGCCGCGAGGGTGAGCGAAGTCCCGACGCCCAACACGAGCGCTGCCGCGAGGGCCGCCCTGGCCTTCGTGTAACGCGACGTGCTCCGTCGTTCGTCGGTGCGGTGGTGTCTGCCTGCCGCCGGGGTGTGCCGTCCCATGATCGCCGTCCCGCCGCGGGTTACGGCAGCGGGGTGGTGGACTCGGCCGCGAACTCCCAGACGACGGTGCCGCTCGGCGACGACTGCGGGAGGCTCGCCGCCGGAGTGACCTCGAAGCAGAGGAACACCGGCGTGGTGACGGCACCGAGCGTGAAGATGTCCGCGGCCGTGCTCGACGTCGTGGCGGCATCCGTCACGAGCGGGTCGCCGGCGGCGAAGCTCGCGGCGTCGCAGCCGAAGGTGGTGGTCTCCACGACGGAGTAGCTGAGCGAGGAGGCGATGGCGGCTCCGCTCGTGGCGGTGATGTCGACCGTGCCGGCGTACGTCGACGCGGCGGTCAGCTGGACGGCGAAGCCGGCGTAAACAGGCTCCTCGGGCGCCAGGTTGTCCGCCTCCACCGCGAAGGTGAGCGGGGCGGCCGCAGCCTCGGTCGGGTGCTCGGTGAACGCGGTGCCGTCCGTGCTGCCCTCGATGCCGAACCCACCACCGGCGAAGATCCCGGTCGCGAACTCGGAGTCGTTCCAGGCAGCGAGCGTGATGGCCGCACCGACGCCGAGCACCAGGCCGCCGGCGAGGATCGCCTTCGCCCGCTTGCTGCGCTGGCCGCGGACGGGCGCGTCGGTGCCGGTGGCCGCTGAGGCCTCGGTGCTGGTGTCGATGGTCATGGAAGCCCCCTGGAGTCCGCCGGTGACGGCTCGCGTCACCACAGGTGTCGGGCGTGCGGAGACGACCTCCGCGCGTCTCACGACACCCTCAGGACGATAGGCAGCAGGCTGACGGTTGTAACCAGTAGTGGGGTACTGGGATCGCCGGACGCTACCGAGAAAACTGCTGAACCGCGCTGCGTCGCCCGCTCAGGGGGGGTCAGGCCTGACGCTGCGAGGACTGCGCGACGAGGCGGCCGAGGTCGCGCCGTCTCCCCGCGCCCAGCTTCGTCCGCGCTTGGAGCACGTGCGACTCGACGGTGCGGACACTGAGGAAGAGCCGCGTCGCGATCTCCTGGTTGCTCAGTCCTTGCGCGATGAGCAGGGCGACCTCCAGCTCCCGCCGGGTGAGCGCGCTCAAGTCGGCCCCGGCGGTCTCCTGGCCGGTGTCCGTCTGCCCGCGGGAGAGGTAGGCCAGCGGAGCGTGTGTCGAGGGCGGCTCCACGGGGACGGTGCGCTCGACCGGCACCGTCTCATCGGTCGTCTCCGCCCGGTAGGTGGCGAACACGGGCGACGGAGACACGACCGAGGACCATCGGGCCTCCGCATCCGCAGCGGCGCCTGGCGTGGGACCCACGAGTTCGGCGGCCCGCTCCGCGCAACGGCGGGCGTGCTGCAGTCGCCCCTGGGTCTCGTGGAGCCGTTCTGCGAGCAGATGGGCACCGATCGCCCGGTGCCGCGCTCCGACCTCCTCGAGCGAACAGGCGGCCTCCTCGGCGCGGCTCGCGTCGCCGGCGGCGCCGGCCTCGAGGAGCAGCATGAGCGACGCCTGCAGGGGCGTGAGCTCCTGCGATCGAGCGTCCACGACCCAGGACAGGGTCTCGGACAGGTCGGCGCCGGCCGCGGCGGCCAGGCTCGCGGAGTAGATCCGCTGGGTCAGCGGCTTCCGGATGTCCTGCGCGAGCCGACGCAGGTGATCCCGGGCGTCCATGACGCGACCGCCTGCCATCAGCAGACCGAAGTCGGCGATGTCGGCCAGATAGGAGAGGACCGTGGAGGCGGCGATGAGGCGTTCGTCCTCGGCAGCTCGCCGTTCCGTCGCCTCCTCGAGCTCGCCGGTCTGAGCGAGAGCACCGACGAGGAGGAGCGCGGTCTGCGTGTGCACCTCGGGCGGAACGGTCGAGTCGAGGAGCCGTTCGACGACCCGGAGGTCGGCCACGGTTCGGTCCGGGCGGCCGTCGAAGAACGCCAACTGGGCTCCGAGGATCCCGACGATGCACTGGTCCGTCGTCGCCAGGCGCCCGGTCCCGCGCTCGGCACGAGCGACGAACTCGTCGATGTAGCGCGCGAAGCCGGCCCAGGAGAGTCCGGTGAGCAGGCGGATGGTGCCGGCCGACAGGACGTACATGGCGCTCGCGTCGCGCAGGGCGTGCGACAACGGCCGCGCTGCGCTGTAGGGCACCGACCGGTAGACGGCGTCACCCAGCTGGAGCAGCTCCCGCAGCTCGGACGGTGGCAGCCTGAGGCCGAGCCTGGTCACGAGCGCAGCGGCGGCATAGAGTCGCGAGGACTGCGCGGCGTCGGTGTCGCGCAGGACCTTCCAGAAGACGGCATCGCCTTCGGTCGGCTCCTGCCGATCCTGGTCGCGCCAGGTCTCGACCATCAGGATGCGCTGGGACAGCAGGCGGCTGTGCTCCTCCTGCTCCGTCAGCTCCTGCGCGCAGGTGCGTTCGGACCAGCGATCGAGGGTCGCCCGCCAACTCACGACCTCCGCCTGCATGTCCTCGTCGGAATCGGCCGCGGGATCGACCTCGAGGACCCGCTGAGCCCCGTCACCGTCGCCCAGCATGGCGAGCGACCGTGACCACTGGAGCGCCGCTGCCACGGACGGGCGCCAGGTGTACGCGCGTTCGGCGAGCAGACGACCGTCCTCGGCGAGGCCGGAGACGTTCGCGACGTGCGCCGCCTCGAGGAAGGTGCGGGCCATCGTGAGGGACTCGAACCCCTCGTCCAGCTCGGTGTGCGGAGCCGTCAGCCAGTACCGGCCGAGGATGAAGGACTCGTTCGGCGTGAGACGGGCACCGCCACGCAGGTCCGAGATGAGCGTCCGCTGGACGCGGTCGTGGCGGTGCAGTCGTCCGCTGTGGCGCCACTCCGCGAGTGCCGACCACGCGTGCAGTTCGTCGGCGACGATGCGGTCCTGGCCTGAGCCGTCGTGCCGCGCGAGTCCGAGCCGGAGGAGCGCGTGCAACTGGTGCTCGCCGAGCAGGCGGATCGCGCGCGAGTAGGGGACCGGGCCGAGCTTCGCCAACATGACCAAGGCGTACCGGCCCTCGTCCTCGAGCCGGGAGAGCTGGGGTTCCGTGAGGTCGTGCACTCGCGGTGAGACCCCCGCGACCCCGAGCGAGAGGATGCTGCGCGGCAGGTAGAACTCCCCACCCGTCTCGAGCGCGTCCTTCGTGAGCTCATGCACGAGCCGTGGCGAGCCGTTGCTCAACCGCACGATGACGGCCTTGGCCATGTCGTCGAGGACCGCGTCGTCGGCGGCTTCGTCCACCATCGCCGAGGCTTCGAACCCGTCGAGCGCCGGGAGGTCGATCCGTGTGAGCGACCCGGTCCGCCAGACGGCGAGGAGCCGATCGGCGGACTCGTCGCCGCGCCCCTGCAGTCCGGCGAGCTCCTGTTCCAGCGTCACCAGGGCGACCTGCTCACGCGACCGCGAGAGTTCGATGATGTCGGCGAGGCTCGCCGGGTGGAGGTTCGCCCCGTCGTCGACGATGAAGACGGCACCGCTCGGTACCGTGCGCCAGTCGCTCAGCGTGTGCGAGGCGTCCCGTGACGCACCCGACACGTGGATGACCGGGCGTCCGTCCTCGTGCATCCGACGTCCGATCGCGTCCGCGGTGAAGGTCTTGCCGTAGCCGTGTGGTCCGACGAGGAGCGTGCTGGTCCGGTTCGCGATGAGCGCCGTCATCCGGGCGATCGCGGCCGCTCGACCGCTCGGTTGGGCGGGAGCGCGGGTGGCGGATTGGCGGAACTCGCCGGAGCGACGGGTGGGCGACGCGGCGGACCGCGCGCCGCCACTGAACCGATGCGCACCCGGGTTCATGGGATGACCTGCTCGGCCGACCTCGGATGTGGCTTTCGCTCCACTGCCGTCGCAACCGGTTCTTCCATATCGCAGCCCCCTCAAGCTCCGTCAGGACGACGGGATCCGCATCACTAGGGACGCTGCGAATACTCCGTCGGATGCCCCATTATCCGTAATCCCTGAGTGCTCCCGCAGCCCTAAGAGAGCGTTCTCAGTAGAAACTACGCACCCCATTCGGGTGTAAACCCCCGGCCAGTGCGGGTTATCTCTCAACCGTCATCGATGACATGGCACGGATGGAACCAATTGCACTGGAGCCCCGCCACCGATGATGCGTCGGAGGGTCTCCGGGACCGATCGAAACCCGGCGTCGCGCGGCGCCGCATCGCACTGCGGAGGCCAGTACCGGTTTTCCATCCGGCACTACGGAGGTTGGGGTCCCTCCTCTGGGGGACAGGGAAGCCCGCCCATAGATTGGCCGGGATCGACGCCAGTCGCGGGTTCGCCCGTGCACCGAAGAAAGGGTTCCACCGTGGGGGAACAGCAGCGAAGCATCCTCGGCCGAGGCCGTGCGTGGAAGGTCGCGGCCATGGCCGTGGTCGGCACGGTCATCGCCATGGGGTCGACGACGGCGGCCACAGCGGCCCCGACCGATGTCTCCGACGGCTTCGGCCGGTTCCTCGGTGGACAGGCGGCCGGGATCAACCTCGACGCCCTCGCCGCGGTCGCCGGTGCCCGCGCCGAGAACCCGAGTGGTGTCCACCCCGTCGCCGCGAACCCGCTGTCGGCCGAGGTGCTCAACACCCTCGGCGTCGACCTCGGCAGCTCGCTCCAACTGTTCGGTGCCAATGGCGTCATCGAGCTCGGTGCCGTCGCTCAGTACGGGTCCGCCGCCGACAACGGCGACGCGATCGCCGGCTCAGGCGCGGTCACCGACCAGGGTGGCGTCTCGATCGGTGGACCCGATGCTCCGCCGGCGGACGCCGAACTCGACCTGACCGGTCTGCTCGGCCGGGTCGGGACGCCCACCGGCGGGATCCTCAGCGACCTCTCCCTCAGCCTCGGCGCCCTCGCCTCCACGATCTCGCAGACGGGCGGCGCCACGGCTGTTCCCGACTACCAGATCTCCGGTGCGACGCTCACGCTCCAGAGCCCGCTCGTGCAGAACGTCGGGACGCAGGTGACGGGCCTCCTCCCGCCGCTGCAGACGACGCTCAACGGGCTGACGTCGGCGCTCAACACGGCGCTGAACGCGAACCTCATCGGCGTGCTCCGAGTGGCTGCGACGGGGACGGTCACCCCGCCGAACCTGTCGACCGTGGTCAACACGATCCTCACCACCCAGGCGTCGCAGTCGGCGGCGACCGGTGTCTCCGTCAACCTGCTCACCGGCGCGGTGACCGTCGATCTCGCGACCCTGCTCGCGAACGACCCGAACCTGCCGGACCTGAACGACCTGCCGCCGAACACCTCGCTGCTGTCCGGCCCGATCGGTGCCGCCATCGCCGCAGCCATCACCTCAGCGGTGACCGCACAGGTCACGGCCGTGTCCGCCGGCCTGCAGGCGGCCGTGAACAATACGCGTATCCAGGTCACCGGCAACGTCACGACGAACGTCGTCGTCACGCAGGTCCCGGTCATCTCCCTGTCGCTCGACTCGACGCTCGGCGCCGTCCAGAACGGCACTGCCGCCTTCACCTCGGCCGGGCTCCTCCCGAACGTGCTGAACCCGATCCTCGCGACCCTCGGACTCACGCTGGATGGCGTGGTCAACCTCGTCCTCAACCTCGTCAAGGGCGTCGTCGGAACCGCGTTCACCGGTCTGAACACGCTCAACACCGGTCTCAACGGGATCACCGGCGGCCTGGCGGCGAACGTCGTCGGCCCCATCCTGAACATCGTGCGGCTCGTCGCCGACGTGACCGCCAACGTGCAACCGGCCACCGGCGACCTCGGGGCGGGATCGGCGACCGTCCGAGCCGTGCAGATCTCCCTCGTCCCGGCGATCTCGCTTGCGACGGTCAACCTCGCGTCGTCCTCGGTGCGCGGCACGCTCGTCGTCTATGACACGGCCATCACCGCCACGCCCGCGACGGTCAACCCCGGCCAGTCCACCGTGATCGACGGCACCGGCTTCGCGGCGAACGAGCAGGTCACCATCACCGCGCCCGGGCTCGACCCGGTCACCACGACGTCGGACGCCGCCGGTGTGATCAGCCAGAGCGTCGCGATCCCCGCCGGTTTCACCCCGGCGACCCTGACGTTCACCGCCACCGGTGCGACCTCCGCCACCCCGGCCACCACCGACCTCATCGTCGCGCCCTTCGTGACCGCCATCACCGCCGACCCGGCGACGATCGCTCCGGGCGGCAGCACCACGATCACCGGCACCGGGTTCCTGCCCGGCGAGTCGGTGTCGATCACCGTCCCCGGCCTCACCGACCCGATCGTCACCACCGCGACGGGTACCGGCACGATCTCCACGAGCCTCACGCTCCCGGCGGACTTCCCGCTCGGCCCCGTGACGGTCACGGCGACCGGTGCCTCATCGGCCAGCCCCGCGACCACGACGGTCACCGTCGAGGCGACGCAGTACGTCACCGCCATCACCGCCGACCCGGCCAGTGTCGTCGCCGGTGGGACCACGACGATCACCGGCACCGGCTTCGCCTCGGGCGAGACCGTCGCCGTCTCGATCCCCGGCGTCGACCCGGTCACCACGACGGCCACCGGAACCGGCACGATCTCGGTCGAGCTCGACGTCCCGGCGGACTACGCCGCAGGCCCGGTCGTCGTGACCGCGCTCGGCGAGACGTCCGACACCCCGGCCACGACCAACCTCACCGTGGTCTACGAGACCGCGATCGTCGCCGTCCCGGCCACGGTCGCGGGTGGCACGACCACGATCATCAACGGCGCCGGCTTCGCGCCCGGCGAGGACGTCGTCGTGACGTTCCCCGGCCTCGAGCCGATCACCGTCACCGCCACGGCACTCGGCGCGATCGGCACCCCCGTCGCGGTCCCGCAGAACTTCGCGGTCGGTGACGTCACGGTCACCGCCCTCGGCGCCGTGTCCGCGACCGAAGCGACCACCGTCGTCACCGTCACCGCGACGGTCTACGACACCGCCATCACGCTCGACCCGACGTCGCTCATCCCTGGGAACACCACGACCGTGACCGGCACCGGCTTCCTGCCCGGTGAGACGGTCACCGTCGGTTACCCGGGCGGCACCCCGGTGACCGTCGAGGCGGACGGCGACGGCGGCTTCACCGTCGACCTGCCCGTCCCCGACGGCACGCCGGCCGGCACGCTCGTCGTCACCGCGACCGGCGAGACCTCCGCAACCCCGGCGACCGCCGACCTCGAGGTGCTGCCGTACGACACGGCCATCACCGCCGACCCGGCCTCGCTCCTCCCCGGCAACTCGACCACGATCACCGGCACCGGCTTCGCCGCGAACGAGTCGGTCTCCGTCTCCTACCCGGACGGCACGCCCGTCGTCGTGACGGCTGACGGCGATGGCGGCTTCACGGCGGACCTGCCGATCCCCTCCGGCACGCCCGCCGGCCAGCTCACGGTCACCGCCACCGGCGCGGTCTCCGCCACGCCGGCCGAGACGGTCATCACCGTCGAGGCGTACGACACCGCGATCGCGCTCGACCCACAGACCGTCGCCCCTGGCGGCAGCACGGTCGTGACCGGCTCGGGCTTCGTTCCTCAGGAGACCGTCACGATCACCATCCCCGGCCTCGCCACGCCCGTGACGACCACGGCGAACGGCGACGGTGAGATCACGGTCAGTGTCACGCTCCCCGCGGACTTCCCGCTCGGCGACGTCACCGTCACCGCCACCGGCGCCGTCTCGGCCACCCCTGCCACGGCGACGCTCACCGTCGAGGCAACGACCTACGTCACGGCCATCACCGTCGACCCGACGACCGTCGTCGCGGGGGAGAGCACGCTCGTCACCGGTACCGGCTTCGAGCCCGACGAGACCGTCACGGTCTCCATCCCCGGTGCGCCCGCGGTCACCACGCAGGCGTCGGCGACCGGAACCATCTCCGTGTCGCTCCCGGTTCCGGCGGACTACGCGGAGGGCGCGGTCGTCGTGACCGCGCTCGGTGAGGTCTCCGAGACCCCGGCCACCACGAACCTCACGGTCGACGTCGTCTACACCCCGACGATCACCGCCGACCCGGCCATGGTCCCTGGCGGCACCAGCACCGAGATCTCAGGCTCCGGCTTCGCGCCGAGCGAGAGCGTCACAGTCACCTTCCCGGGCCTCGACCCGATCACCGTCACGTCGAACGCAGCGGGCGAGATCACGACCACCATCGACGTCCCGCAGGACTTCGCGGTCGGTCCGGTCACGGTCACGGCCCTCGGCGTCGTCTCCGCGACCGAGGCGGCGACCACGGTCACGGTCGAGGCGACGGTCTACGACACGGCGATCACCGCGGACCCCGACACGCTCCTCCCCGGCGGCAGCACCACCGTCACCGGAACGGGCTTCCTGCCCGGCGAGTCCGTCTCCGTCTCCATCCCCGGCGGCACGCCCGTCGTGGTGGAGGCCGGCCCGGACGGCGACATCACCGCCATCCTGCCGATCCTGCCCGGCACCCCCGCCGGCCCCGTCGTCGTCACGGCCGTCGGAGCCGTGTCGAACACACCCGCCACTGCGACGATCACCGTCGAGGCATTCGAGACGACGCTCACGGCCACGCCGTCGACGCTGAACCCCGGTGACTCGACGATCCTGTCCGGCACCGGCTACGTCGCGAACGAGTCGGTGACCATCTCGGCGCCCGGCTTCGAAGACGTCGTGACCACCGCCAACGGGCTCGGCGAGATCAGCCAGGTCGTCGCCTTCCCGGCGGACTTCGTCCCCTCGACGGTGACGTTCACGGCCACGGGCGCCCTGTCGCTCACGCCGGCGCAGACCTCGGTCCTCGTCGAAGCGGTCGTGTACGACACGGCGATCACGGTGGACCCGACGACGGCCAACCCGGGTGGAACCACCACCGTCACGGGCACCGGCTTCGCGCCGAACGAGACCGTCACCATCACGATCCCGGGCGGCGACCCCGTCACCGTGACGACGAACGGCGACGGCGACTTCACGCAGCCCGTGACGATCCCGGTGGGAACACCCGCGGGTCCGCTGACGATCACCGCGACCGGTGACACGTCGAACACGCCCGCCGACGCCGACGTGACCGTGGTGCCCTACGAGACCGCGATCACCGCGGACCCGGACACGCTGCTCCCCGGCACCTCGACGACGATCACCGGTACCGGGTTCGCACCGAACGAGTCCGTCTCGGTCTCCATCCCCGGTGGCACACCGGGCGTCGTGACGGCGAACGGCGACGGCGGCTTCACCGCCGCCCTGCCGATCCCGTCAGGCACCACCGCAGGGGAGCTCATCGTCACGGCGACCGGTGTCCTCTCGGCGACCGACGCGACGACCACCGTCACGGTGCTCGCCTACGAGACGGCGATCGCCCTCGATCCCGCGACCATCGCACCGGGTGGCAGCACGACCGTCACCGGTGCGGGCTTCGCCCCGAACGAGAGCGTGAGTGTCACGGTCCCGGGCATCGTCGACCCGTTCCCGACCACGGCGAACGCCGACGGCGAGATCTCCGTGAGCGTCACGCTCCCCGCGGACTTCCCGATCGGTGACGTCACGGTCACCGCCACCGGTACCGTCTCGGCGACCCCCGCCGCGGCGACGCTCACCGTCGAGGCCACGACCTACGTCACCGCCATCACCGCCGACCCGACCACCGTCGTCGCGGGTGCCAGTACCCTCGTCACCGGCACCGGTTTCGCGCCGACCGAGAGCGTCACGGTCTCGATCCCCGGCGCCGACCCGGTGACCACCACGGCGACGGCGACCGGCACCATCTCCGTGTCGCTGCCCGTGCCGGCCGACTACGCCGAGGGAACGGTCGTCGTGACCGCGCTCGGTGCGACGTCCGACACCCCTGCGACGACGAACCTCACGGTCGACGTGGTCTACACGCCGACGATCACTGCCGACCCGGCGACGGTCCCCGGCGGCACCTCGACGGAGATCTCGGGTAGCGGCTTCGCTCCGACCGAGAGCGTCACGGTCACCTTCCCCGGCCTCGCGCCGGTGACGATCACCTCGAACGCCGACGGCGAGATCACCACGACATTCGCCGTCCCGCAGGGCTTCGCGACCGGTCCGGTCACGGTCACCGCACTCGGCGTCGTCTCGGCGACCGAGGCGACCACCACCGTCACGGTCGAGGCCACGGTCTACGACACGGCGATCACCCTCACACCGGACACGGTGAACCCGGGCCAGACCACCACGGTCACCGGTACCGGCTTCCAGCCGAACGAGTCGGTCAGCGTCTCGATCCCCGGCGGCGACCCCGTCGTGGTGACGGCCGACGGCGACGGCGGCTTCACCGCGACCCTGCCGGTGCCGCCCGGAACGCCCGCCGGGCCGGTCACGGTGACCGCGGTCGGCGAGACCTCGGCGACGCCCGCCGAGGCGGAGCTCACGGTCGAGGCCTACGAGACGGCGATCACCGCCGACCCGAGCACGGTCGCGGCCGGCGGAGCGACGCTCGTCACGGGCACCGGTTTCGCGCCGAACGAGTCCGTCACGGTCACGGTGCCCGGTGGCACGGCCGTCCCGGCGACCACGAACGGTGCCGGCGAGTTCTCGGTTGGGATCACGGTCCCGGCGAACGCGCCCGTCGGCCCGCTGGTCGTCACGGCGGAGGGAGCGGTGTCGCAGACGCCGGCCACCGCGACCGTCACGGTCACCGCCATCGTGTTCTCGCCCGTCATCACCGCCTCCCCGGACGCGCTGATCGCCGGCAACACGACGGTCATCACCGGATCGGGCTTCGCAGCCAACGAGACGGTCACGGTGTCGATCCCCGGCGCCCCAGTCGTCACGCAGGTGACGAACGTCGGCGGCGGCTTCACGGTGACCCTGCCGGTCCCCGACGGCTACGCACTCGGCGACGTCACGGTGACGGCACTCGGTGCAGCATCGGACGAACCGGCGACGACGATCATCGAGATCCTCGCGTACGACACTGCCATCACGGTCGACCCGTCCTCGGCGCTGCCGGGTGAGACGGTCACGGTCGACGGGACGGGCTTCGCCGGTGGCGAGACGGTCACGGTGTCCATCCCGGGCGCACCGTCCGTCACCGTGGTGACGAACCCTGACGGTTCCTTCACCGTGGACCTGCCGATCCCGGACGACTACACGCCCGGACCGGTCACGGTGACCGCCGAGGGCGATGTCTCCGTGACGCCGGCCGAGTCCGAGGTAACCATCGAGGATGGAGCGGTCGACGTCGACACCGACGCAGCTGCGGTCGATGTGGATGCTGCTGCTGACGTGGACGCCGACGTGGACGTCGATGCCCCCGCTGATGTGGATGCTGCTGCAGACGTGGATGCTGCTGCTGATGTGGATGCTGCTGCAGACGTGGATGCTGCTGCTGATGTGGATGCTGCCGCTGACGTCGACGCTGCGGCTGACGTGGACGCTGCTGCTGATGTGGATGCTGCGGCTGACACGGACGCTGCCGCAGATGTGGACGCTGCTGCCGACACGGATGCTGCGGCTGACACGGATGCTGCGACTGATGTGGATGCTGCCGCTGACGTCGACGTCGACGTCGACGCTGCCGCTGACGTCGACGCTGCGGCTGACGTGGACGCTGCTGCCGATGTGGACGCTGCGGCTGACACGGACGCTGCCGCAGACGTGGACGCTGCCGCCGACACGGATGCTGCTGCTGATGTGGATGCTGCGGCTGACACGGATGCTGCCGCAGACGTGGACGCTGCTGCCGACACGGATGCTGCTGCTGACGTCGATGCTGCTGCTGACACGGATGCTGCGGCTGACGTGGATGCTGCGGCTGATGTCGACACGGATGCTGCTGCTGACGTGGACGCCGCTGCCGACACCGATGCTGCGGCTGATGTGGATGCTGACGCGGACGCGGACGCGGACGTGGACACCGATGCTGCGGCTGACGTGGATGCTGCTGCTGACACGGATGCTGCGGCTGACGTCGATGCTGCTGCCGACACGGATGCCGCCGCTGACACTGACGCTGCGGCCGATGTGGATGCTGCGGCTGACGTCGATGCTGCTGCCGACACTGACGCCGCTGCCGACACCGATGTTGCAGCTGACGTGGACGCTGCTGCCGACACCGCCGCTGACGCCGATGGCGACACCGACGCCGGCGACGAGCGTCAGGCGACCGTCAAGTACTCGACGATCGTCCGCGACACGGGTGTGATCCAGGAGGTCTACGCCACCGGCTTCGAGCCCGGCGAGACCATCTCGGCCACGGTCTTCTCGACCCCGTTCGCACTGACGCCCGTCATCGCTGACGTCTCCGGGAACGCCACGTTCACCTTCCCGATCGACTCGTCGCTCGGGCTGGGTGCGCACCGGGTGGAACTCTCCGGATCCGTGACCGGCGACCTGCCGCTCGATCGTGAGGCCACCGCCTTCACGGTCACCGCGGTGGCCGCCACCGCACCGGGGTCACGCCCCGGTCTCCCGAGCACCGGCTTCGACGGCCTGTGGCTCGGGGGGCTCGGCGCCATGATGCTCCTCCTCGGAGGCGCCTTCGTGGCCACGCGACGGGCGCGTATGGAGTGACCTCGCCGAGCAGGCCGTGCCGCATTCGGGTCGGCACGGCCTGCTCCTTCTCCCGCGGAGACACCGCCGAACCGGTGCCCCGCGGTTTCATCACCACCCAGCACCAAGGAGGAACCGTGACTCCGATCACACGCACACCCGTGGAGGGCCGTTCTGACACCCTTCGACAAGCTCAGGGACCGGAAGGGGCTCAGGGACCGGGAGGGGCTCAGGGACCAGAAGGGGCTCAGGGACCAGACGGCGCCGAGGGACCGGACGGCGATCAGGCACCGGCGTCCGGTCGGCAGGACCGGGGAGCGGGATCGTCTCGGGACGAAACCGCCCCGCCGAAGCGGGCCGCGCGCATCGCCGCCGCGGTCTCGATCGCCCTCGTCGGCGTCTACGTCGCGGGCACCCTCGTCATCGTCTCACCGACCACACCCGTCCGTGGTGCCGTCGTCGCCGCAGCCGGCCCGTACTTCACGCAGAAGTGGAACGTCTTCGCGCCGAGCATCATGAAGACGAACATCACCTTCTCCGTCCAGGCCCAGTGGCGCGACGCCGACGGGACGCTCGTGAAGTCCGACTGGGTCAACGTCACGAAGCTCGAGCAGCAGGCCGTCCCCGGCCACGCCGAGCCGTCGCGCATCCAGAAGTCCTCGTGGAACGCGATGCTCGCCTACAACGCCCGCTACCTCGCCCTCGATGCCCAGCAGCGTGAGATCGTCCGCGACACCTTCATCCAGCGAGCCGACGGTGGCGGGTATCGCGCCCAGTCGGCCGAGTCGCTCATCGCCGACCTCGATGCCGTCAGCACGACGCCGGGCTCGGGGCAGGGCGACGTCGTCCGGTTCCTCCGCTACGACTACATGCTCAAGGAGTACGCGACCGCGTTCTCCACGGCGTACTTCGACCAGGACGTCGAGCGCGTCCGGTGGCGGATCGACCGCACCCGCCCGAACGACTTCGAGAACCGCTTCTCCGAGGAGCAGCAGTTCGACGACACCGCCGTCACCTTCGGCTGGCGGCACGTCGACGACGTCATCGACCCGGAGACCCTCGCCGTCTACCGCGACGTCGTCACCCGCTACGGAGGTGCACGATGAACGCCGTCCGCGCATCGTTCGACCGGTTCGCCGGCTGGGTCACGGGTGCCAAGCACGCCGGCTACAGCCTCTCCGCCCTGCGGATCCTCTACGGTGTCGCGATCGTCAGCTTCCTGTTCACGAGCCTCGCCGACCGCCACTACCTCTGGGGCGTCGCGTCGAAGTGGGTCGACCCGGAGGCGAACCGTCGCGCGTGGTTCCCGCTGTTCGAGCTCGTCTTCACGAAGGACAGCGCCTTCGTCTTCGACCTCGCCTACGGGGTGCTCATCGTGCTCGGGCTGCTCTTCCTCGTCGGCTGGCAGACCCGGTTCGTCACGCCAGTCCTGCTCGTGTTCTGGGTGGGGCTCGCGACCAACAGCACGGTGCTGACCAATGGCGGCGACACGATCATCCGCATCACGCTGCTGTTCCTGGTGTTCGCGGACCTGTCGCGTCACTGGTCGGTCGACGCGTGGCTCACCAAGCGGCGGGGGCGAGCGCTGCGGCCGATCCTGCGCGGTCGGTTCGCGATCCCGGCCTGGCTCGCGAACGCCGCCAACAACACCGCGGTCCTCCTCTGCGCGTACCAGATCATGCTCGTCTACGTGAACTCCGGCATCTACAAGCTCATGGGTCCCGAGTGGCGGGAGGGCACGGCGTTCTACTACTCGCTCGTCCTCGACGTGTTCCGGCCGTTCCCGGCGCTGAGCGACCTCGCCTGGCAGGTCGGTCCGTTCGTCTGGGTCGCCACGTTCCTGTCGGTCTGGGTGCAGCTGCTGTTCCCGGTGCTGATCCTGTGGCGGCCGACGCGGATCCTCGCGCTCGGCTTCACGATCCTGATGCACCTCGGCATCGGCCTCTTCCTCGGGCTGTGGCCGTTCTCGCTCGCGATGATCGCCCTCGACCTGCTCTTCGTCCGCGACCGCAGTTGGGTCGCCGTCGGTCGGTGGGCGTCGCACGCCGGGGGAGTGCTCCGCCAGCTGCTGCCGGAGCGCCAGAGGACCGAAAGACCCGTCACGACGTCGGCCGGTTCGCCGTCGTGACCACAGCCGTCTCGCGCGTTCGGGTGCGAGACGAACCGGCGGTCGGCGCCACGGTTGCGCCGACCGCCACCCGTTCCATCCCAGCCGGCGCGGGCGTCGCGGAACCCGTCATCCCATGTCCATCGCCCACGACCTAGGCTGGAGCGATGGTGGATGCGGTCGTCGTCGGGAGCGGGCCGAATGGTCTCGCCGCTGCAGTGACCCTCGCGCGCGCCGGCCTCGAGGTCGAGGTGCATGAGGCAGCCGACACCATCGGCGGCGGTCTGCGGACGCAGGAGCTGACCGAACCGGGCTTCCGTCACGACGTCTGCTCGGCGATCCACCCGATGGTCCTGACCTCACCGTTCTTCCGAGCGTGGAAGGCGACGGAGCGCGTCGACTACCTGATCCCGGAGGCCTCCTACGGGCACCCGCTCGACCGCGGCCGCGCCGGCATCGCCTACCGCGACCTCGACCGGACGGTGGGCACGCTCGGCGTCGACGGCATCGCGTGGCGGGAGCTGCTGCAGCCCGTCGTCGACCGCATGGAGGCCGTGACCGAGTTCACGCTCAACCCGCTGCTGCCCATCCCGAAGCGGCTGTTCGACGTAGTCCCGTTCGGCCTGCGGGTGCTCGAACAGGGATCCCCGGCCTGGTTGCGGCGGTTCGAGGGCACGGTCGCGCCCGGCATGCTCACGGGGGTCATGGCGCACACGATCACGAAGCTCCCCGGGCTCCCGGCGGCGGGCGCCGGACTCGTCCTCGCCGCGAACGCGCACGCCGACGGCTGGCCGCTGCCCATCGGCGGAGCGCAGTCGCTCGCCGACGCCATGGTGGCCGACCTCGAGGCGCACGGCGGCCGCGTCGTCACCGGACACCGGGTCACCGCCGTCTCGGATCTGCCCCTGTCCGCAGCGGTCTTGTTCGACACCAGCCCGCGGGACATGGTCGCGGCGGTCGGGTCCCGGCTCCCCACCGACTACGTCCGTGCGCTCGATCGGTTCCGCTACGGCAACGCCGTCTTCAAGCTGGACCTCGCGGTCTCGGAGCCGATCCCGTGGACCAACCGGCCACTGCTCGACGCCCCCACCGTGCACCTCGGTGGGACAGCCGAGGAGATCGCCGCCTCCGAGAACGCGGTGGCCGCGGGTCGCCATCCGGATCGACCGTACGTGCTGCTGTCGCAGCCCTCGCTGTTCGACGCGAGTCGCGCGCCGGTGGGGAAGCACACGGTGTGGGCGTACTGCCACGTGCCGAAGGGGTCCCGGGCGGGCATGTCGGAGGCGATCATCGACCAGATCGAGCGGTTCGCGCCGGGCTTCCGCGACACGATCATCGCGCAGGCGGGCCGCGACACCGTCGTCGTCGAACGCGAGAACCCCAACGACATCGGTGGCGACATCTCCGGGGGCGAGCCGTCGCTGCGTCAGCTGCTGCGGCGCCCGGTGGTGCGTCGCGAACCGTGGCGGACGCCCGCGGCCGGGGTCTACCTCTGCTCGAGCTCGGCCGCGCCGGGGATGGGCGTGCACGGGATGGCGGGGTTCCTGGCGGCGGAATCCGCCCTGCGGCATACTTTCCGCCTGCCGATCCCGTCCCTCGCGCCCTGACCCGCTGCCGACCCGCCCACCTGACCGGTCGCTGAGCGACCTCCCCTGATCGGTCACTGAGCGACCTCCCTGATCGGTCGCTGAGCGGCCTCCCTGATCGGTCACTGAGCCTGTCGAAGTGCGCCCTTCGACAAGCTCAGGGACCGGGGATGGTTGCGCCCTTCGACAAGCTCAGGGACCGGGGATGGTTGCTGCCCTTCGACAAGCTCAGGGACCGGAAAAGACGTGGATCTGTGTTTCTCTGTGTTTGTGTGATACTTTCTTCGCACTGCAAGCCTGCAACACCGGAAACGAAGGTCAAGGACGACGCATGTACGCGACGGAGCGGCACGAGCACATCACCAGCCGGGTGAAGACGAGCGGACGGGTCTCCGTCGCCGACGTCTCCCGCGAGCTGGGCGTCACCGCTGAGACGATCCGTCGCGACCTCGACCAGCTCGAAACCTCCGGCGTCCTGCGCCGCGTCCACGGCGGCGCCGTCTCCGCAGCACGTGCCTCCGTCGCCGAGGCCAGCCTCGCCGATCGCCAGGGCCAGCGGAGCGACGCGAAGGCCACGATTGCCCGTGCGGCCCTCCGGCTCATCCCGGCCACGTTCAGTGGCTCGATCGTCATCGACGCCGGCACGACCACAGCCCACCTCGCCGACCTCCTCGTCACCTGGCGCCCGGCCACCGCCGGCCAGACGCTCACGGTCATCACCAACTCCGTGCCGATCGCCGCGACGCTCCACCACTGCGACCACGTCGAACTGCACCTCCTCGGCGGCCGCGTCCGTGGCATCACGAGCGCGGCGGTCGGCAGCACGACCGTCGACGAGCTCGGTCGCTTCCGTCCCGACATCGCCTTCGTCGGAGCCAACGGGGTCAGCGCCGACTTCGGCCTCAGCACGCCCGACGAACTCGAGGGCGCCGTGAAGTCGGCGATCGTCCGCGGTTCGCGACGGGCCGTCGTCCTTGCCGACGCCGCCAAGCTCGGTGAGGAAGCGCTCATCCGCTTCGCCGCCCTCGACGAGATCGACACCGTCATCACCGACGAGGTCGTTCCGACGACGCTCGGGGACGCCCTCGAGGCTGCGGGTGTCGAGGTGGTCGTCGCATGATCATCACCCTGACCGCCAACCCCTCGCTCGACCACACGGTGGAGCTCCCCGGCATCGTCGAGCGCGGCGAGGTCCTCCGCGCACTCGCCAGCCGGGAGCAGCCGGGCGGCAAGGGCGTCAACGTCTCGCGGGCGATCGCCGCCGCCGAGTTGGCGACCATCGCCGTCCTCCCCGGCGAATCGACCGACCCGATGATCGAGTCGCTCCGCGCGCAGGGCATCGACGTCCTCGCCGTCCCGACCGGGCACCCCGTGCGCCGCAACATCACGCTGACCGAGCCCGACGGCACCACGACCAAGATCAACGAGCCGGGTCCGCTCCTCACCGAGGACGACGCTGCACGCCTCGTCGACGCGACCGCCCGTGCCGCCGCGAGTGCCGAATGGCTCGTCATCGCCGGTTCGCTGCCACCCGGGCTGCCGGCCGACTTCTACGCACGGATCGTCCGGGCCGCTCGCGCCCTCACCGACGGCACTCGCCCGCTCGTCGCCGTCGACAGCTCGGGGGAGCCGCTCGCCGCCCTCCTCGCCGCCTTCGCCGTCACCGGGGAACGCGTCGACCTCATCAAGCCGAACGGTGCCGAACTCGCCGAACTCACCGGCACGGCGTCCGGCGACGAGATCGAGGCGGACCCGGCGCTCGCCGCGTCCGTCGCCGCCACGCTCATCGGCACCACGGACCGACCCGGCCCGGTCGCCGCCGTCCTCGTCACGCTCGGCTCCCGAGGCGCCGTGCTGGTGGAGGGTGACACCGCCTGGTCGGCCCGGGCCCCGAAGATCGTCGCGCGCAGCACCGTCGGTGCGGGGGACTCCTCCCTCGCCGGCTACCTGATCGCCCGAACCGCAGGTCACGCACCTGCAGCACGCCTCGCGCAGGCCGTCGCCCACGGAGCCGCAGCCGCGGCACTCCCGGGCAGCGACGTGCCGGCGCTCAGCGGGACGGACGCCGCCGCCATCGACGTCGCCCAGCTCCCGCAGCGGATCCCCTCCGCCCCCTGACCGCCCCCGGTTCCTGACCGCCCACCCCGGTCCCTGAGCTTGTCGAAGGGCCGCCCCGACCACCCGAAGCACCAGCATCCGTTTCGAAGGAGAACCCAGATGTCCACCCCACTCATCACCCCAGGGCTCGTCGCCCTCGACGCCGACCTCGGCTCCGATCGCGCGGGTGTCATCCGCGCGCTCGCCGAGCTCGTCGTCCGCGCCGGCCGTGCCACCGACACCGAGGCCCTCTTCGCCGACGCCTGGGCACGGGAGAGCAAGACCGACACCGGCATCCCCGGCGGCATCGCGATCCCGCACTGCCGTTCGGCCGCCGTCACCGAGCCGACGCTCGCGATGGCCCGCGTCTCGCCGCTCGTCGACTTCGGCTCTGACGACGGCCCGGCCGACCTCCTCTTCTTCATCGCGGCTCCGGACGGCGCCGACCAGGCGCACCTCGCCCTCCTGTCGAAGCTCGCCCGCTCGCTCATCAAGCCCGAGTTCGTGACCTCGCTGCGTGAGGCGCCCGACGCCGCCGCGGTGGTCGCCCTCGTCGATGGTGCACTCAGCGATGCACCCAAGCCGGCGTCGGCTCCCACAGCCGAGCGTGCCGCGACGGCTCCCGTCGAGGCCGGCGACCAGGCCGCACGGCCCGTGCTCATCGCGGTCACCTCGTGTGCAACGGGCATCGCCCACACCTACATGGCGGCCGACTCGCTCGCCGCCACCGCCAAGCGCCTCGGTGTCGAGCTGCACGTCGAGACGCAGGGCGCCTCCGGTGCGACCCCGCTGCCCGCCGACGTCGTCGCGAAGGCGCAGGCGGTCATCTTCGCCGTCGACGTGGACGTCCGCGACGTCACCCGCTTCGCCGGCAAGCCTGTCATCAAGGCTCCCGTGAAGCGCGGCATCGACGCCCCGGAACAGCTCATCAACGACGCGGTCGCCGCGATCGCGAACCCGAACGCCCCGCGGGTCGCCGCAGCGGCCGGTGACGCCTCCGCGTCGACGTCGGACAAGAAGGACGCCAACGTCGGTCAGTCGATCAAGCGCTGGCTGCTCACCGGCGTCAGCTACATGATCCCGTTCGTCGCGGGTGGCGGTCTGCTCATCGCCCTCGGCTTCCTCCTCGGTGGATACAACATCACCGAGAACGCCGGCAAGATCATCGTCGAGAACAGCCTCGCGAACCTCCCGGCGGGCGGCCTCGGCACCTACCTGGGTGCGGTCGCGTTCTCGATCGGTGCCGCGTCGATGGGCTTCCTCGTCCCGGCCCTCGCGGGCTT
This sequence comes from Plantibacter sp. CFBP 8798, assembly GCF_014841195.1. Taxonomy (NCBI): domain Bacteria; kingdom Bacillati; phylum Actinomycetota; class Actinomycetes; order Micrococcales; family Microbacteriaceae; genus Plantibacter; species Plantibacter sp. CFBP 8798. The sequence continues at coordinate 381,853 of NZ_JACYTS010000003.1, read as the reverse complement.
CATCGCCTTCGCGATCGCCGACCGACCGGGCATCGCGCCCGGGTTCGTCGCCGGCGCCGTCGCCCTCCTCATGAGCGCCGGCTTCCTCGGCGGACTCGTCGGTGGTCTGCTCGCCGGCGGTGTCGCCTACGGCCTCGGCCGACTCAACGTGCCCCGCTGGTTGCGCGGCCTGATGCCCGTCGTGATCATCCCGCTCCTCGGATCGATCGTCGCCTCCGGCCTCATGATCCTCGTCCTCGGCGGCCCGATCGCCGCGCTCATGAACGGCCTCAACTCGTGGCTGTCCGGTCTCACCGGCGTCTCCGCCATCCTGCTCGGGGTCATCCTCGGCACGATGATGGCGTTCGACCTCGGCGGTCCGGTCAACAAGGTCGCGTACTCGTTCGCCGTCGCCGGTCTCGGTGCGGGAACGCTCGCCAACCAGGCACCGTGGCAGATCATGGCCGCCGTGATGGCCGCCGGCATGGTGCCGCCGCTCGCGATGGCACTCGCCTCGACCGTCCTCAGCCGTCGTTCGTTCACCGCGGTCGAGCGGGAGAACGGTAAGGCAGCCTGGCTGCTCGGCGCCGCGTTCATCAGCGAGGGTGCGATCCCGTTCGCCGCGGCCGACCTGTTCCGCGTCATCCCGGCGTCGATCCTCGGTGGTGCCGCCACCGGTGCGCTCATCATGGCGACCGGCGTCACCTCGCAGGCACCGCACGGTGGCATCTTCGTGTTCTTCGCCATCGGCAACATCGGGATGTTCATCCTGTCGGTCGCCGTCGGCACGGTCATCACCGCCGTCGCGGTCATCCTGCTCAAGCGGTTCGCCCGTCGTCGTCCGGTGGAGGGCGCCGACACGGCGGCCCCCGCGGTCACCACCGAGCCCGCGACCGTCTGATCCGTACCCGTCCGATCCACAGCCTGACCTGATCCACTGGTCCGGCCGGCACCAACCGAACCGCAGAAGGAGCATCATCATGGCCGAACGCCAAGCCACCATCGCCAGCCGCGTCGGGCTGCACGCCCGCCCCGCCAAGCTCTTCATCGAGACGGTCAAGCGCCAGCCGGTGCCCGTCACGATCGAGCTGGGCGACTCGGGCCCGCTCGACGCCTCGAGCATCCTCACGATCATGAGCCTCGGCGCCACCAACGGCGACGTCGTCACCCTCCGCGCTGAGGGCGAGGGCGCCGATGAGGCGCTCGCCGAGCTCGCCGGTCTCCTCGAGACGGACCTCGACGCCGAGTAGTCACCCCGCACCACGAAGCCCCGCCGCCCGAGTCATTTCGGACGGCGGGGCTTCCTCGTGGGCCCGTCGACAGGCTCAGGGAGCGTGGAACCGTTCCGGTCACTGAGCTTGTCGAAGTGTCCTCGGGGAACCGTGTCGTGTCGGGTGTGGTTGTTCGTGAGCCCTTCGACAGGCTCAGGGAGCGTGGAACCGTTCCGGTCACTGAGCTTGTCGAAGTGCCCCCGGGGAACCGTTTCGTGTCGTGCGTGGAACCGTTCCGGTCACTGAGCTTGTCGAAGTGCCCTCGGGGAACCGCGCGTCTGCCGACACGCGACGAACCCCGCCACCCGGGACGACGGGTGACGGGGTTCATCAGCAGCGACCTACTCTGCGGTGCGACGGCGACGCGCGAGCAGCACCGACGCGAAGCCGACGAGGCCGAGGAGCAGCGCGACGAGCCCGATGCTCGACACGTCCACACCCGTGCGCGACAGCGAGTCGGCGCCGGTGGCCGAACCGCCCGAGGGCGAGCTCGTGCCGTCACCACCGCCGACCGCGCCGCCGCCGGAGCCCGTGCCGGGACCGGTCCCGGGGTTCGTCCCCGGGTCGGTGCCGGGATCGGTCCCCGGGTCCACCGCGGCGGCGAGCACCGTCACCGGCGTGGACGTCGTCTCGACGGGTGCGAAGCCCTCCGCCGAGACCGTGACCCGCACCGCGAGCGCTGCACCAGCACTGCCGGTGGGCGGCGTGAACGTCGCCGTGTCGGCTCCGTCCACGACCTCGTCGTCGAGCAGCCACGCGTAGACGACGGCCGCGTCCTCCGGGTCCACGACGACTGCCGCGGTCGTCGGCACGCCCTCGCGGGCCACGCTCGACAGCGTCGCGGTCGCGACCGCCGTCCGGACGAAGGTGATGGTCGTCGACTGTGTGGTCACACCGTCAGCCGCCGTCACCGTGATGACGACACCGTCGGTCGCGTCAGCCGCAGCGCGAGCGTCAGCCGCCGGTGCCGCTTCGAGCGGCTCGATCGTCACCGTCGCGTCGCGGTCGGCCGGGACGGCGTCGACCACCGGGTCGGCGGACCCGGCGAGCGGCACCTCGTACTCGAGGACGCCTGCGTCGAAGCCCTCGACCGGCGTGCCGTTCACCCGCAGCGCGGCGAGGCTCGCCTCGGTCGCGACCGACGGTGCGAGCGCGTAGATCTCGACCTCCGAGACGACCATGTGGGTGTTCGCGTACGCCGTCATCAGGATGCGCACCGCACTCGTCGTGACGCCACCGAGGTCGACGTCGACGATCGGAGCCGTCCCATCGGTCGGGACCGGCACGGCGACCGCCCCACCCGGAGCGTCGATCCACGCGCCGTCGGCGTCGCGGACCTGCACGGTCAGTGCACTCGGCCAGCTGTTGGTGCTCCCGTCCTTGTAGGCGTAGAAGGTGACGTGCTCGATCGTGTGCTCACCGCCGAGCTCGTAGCTCAGCGTGTCGCTCGCCGGCTTGTTCGACGAACGCCAGTTCGACCAGCCCTTGTCGTTCCGCACACCGTTCTTCGTGTTGCTCGCGGGATAGCCGGACTCGGTGGACGTCGCGCTCGCGACGGTCGTGGCGTCCGGCGCGATGTTCCGCTCGCCGGGCGCCGTGACGATGATCGACAGGAGTGCGTCGATCGGTGCCGCGGCCGGGTCGTTCGAGGCAGCCGTGCCGCGCACCTGCACCACACCGGTGTCGGCGAGGTCGGCGTCGTCGAGGGTGCTGAAGTCCCAGGCGACGGGCGTGTCGAAGCGGTTGACACTCGCACCGATCTGCGCCGGGACCGTGGTCGGTGCCGCAGCGATGACGGCGCTTGCCGGGGACCCCGCGGCGACCGTCAGGGAGACCGGCTCGGTGGTCGTGAAGCCACCGATGTCGACGGTGGCCTGCGCGGTGAACGCCGCACCCCAGCCGTCGGTGCCGGAACCGTTCACGACGATCGTGCCCGGCGTGTTCCAGTCCACGGCCGAGGTGTCCCAGGTGACCGGCACCGGCGCGCCCTGGACCGCGCCGTACAGCGGCACCACGGTCGCGGGCAGCGCCGCCGGAACACCGGCGACGGTCTGCACCGTGACCGGCTGCACGCCCGTGAGGGCGGTGTCGACGAAGTTCCAGGTCTGGTTCGCGCCGTTGTTCGACTGGTAGACGCCGACGGCGGCGCCCGTCGTGGTGGACTGCCCGCCGACCTCGAGGGCCTGGCTGGTCCCGACGTTCACGAGGCTCCAGTCCGAGCCGTTGGTCGTCGTCGGGATCCACTGCAGCGATGGGTCGGCCGCAGCCTGTTCCCGCGTCGCAGCGACGAGCGAGGTGCCGGCGGAGTTCGCGGAGAGGAGTGCCCCGGACGAGCTGCGGACGGCGTAGCGGTCGGTGTTCGTGCCGCCGCCGGCGAGGAGTTCAGCGGTCCACACCTGTGCGGCACCGGTCGTGGCGTCGGAGGCACGCGGGGTGATCGTGCCGGCCGGGACGGTCCCGGTCGTGGCTGCGGCGGTGAACGCCTTCGCGCTCTGCTTGCCGACGAGCTGGTAGGCGTGTCCGTCCTGGAACGGCGCCGCGTCGGCTGCGACACCGGTCGCACCGTCGACGAGGAAGGTGGTGACCGACTTCGCCGGGACCGTGAGCGTCGCCTGCTTGGTCACCGGGTCGATCGACACGGCGTCGCCCTGCACGAGTGCGTTTGCGGTGACGTCGTCCGCGGGGGACTCCGTCGTCACGATCGGCGTGACCGTCGCGCCGGGAGCGATGTCCGCGAACTTCGACAGGTCGATGGTGATCGTCCGAGCCGAGGTCGACGGGTTGGCGTGCACGAGGGTCGCACCGGTGCCGTCGGCACGGAGCGCCGTGGTGGTCTGCGTGTCGGTGGACGGGATGAGGTGGTCACCGGGCTGCACGTAGTGGGTGAAGTTGCGGAGCGTGTTGTACTTCGCGTTCGTCTTCACGGAGCAGCTCGGGTCGGCGTCGCCGTCGGCGATGCGTCGCTCGGAGTCGCCCTCGGCGTTGCAGTCGAAGTCGATGAGGACGCTGCCCCAGTTGAGCTTCTCGACCTTCTCCATGTTGTAGAGGTCCTCGACGGGCTGCCAGAGCACCCACGCGGTCGGCTCCAGGTTGCGGAGGTCGTCGATGAGGTGCGTCGCCATACCGATGCCGTTGTCGATGTTCGTGAGGTTGTGCTTGCCGCTGGAGTCCCAGTTGCCCTCGACCTCGCTCATCCACAACGGCTTGCCGGCGGTCTTCGCGATGTCGCGCGCGACGACGCTGCCGCCCTGGCCGTAGCTGTGGACGTTGAGCTGCGTGACGAGGTCCTTGGCGGTCTGCGACCAGCCGTTCCAGTTCGTCGCGAAGATGCCGGGGTTGGTCTCGTCCATGGCCGCGATGACGGCCTCGGTCGAGGTGCCCTCGGCGGCGAGGCGCTCGGCGAGGGCCTTGATGACGGTGTCCTGCATGGCCGGGCCGATGTGCGCACCCTCCTGGCGTCCGCCCTTCGGCCAACCGGTGGCCTCGTCGATCTGGGTGCCCCAGTAGTTCGTGTTCGGCTCGTTGAAGGGGTCGATGGTGTCGAAGTCGATGCCCGTGTCGGCCTCGAGGTGGTCGACGACCGTGGTGAGGTACGCGACGAAGTCGTCGACGCTCTCCGGCTTCAGCTGCTCGTCGGCGGCGTTGAAGTTGCCTGACGCGTAACCGCTCTCGGTCATGAAGTAGGGCGGGGAGTTGCTGAACGCCTCCCACTTGGTGATCTTGTCCTTGAGCGCCGTGAGCCACCAGCGCTGGGTCTCGTCGGCGTCGAAGTCGTAGGAGGCCGGGTCGTCGGCGTCCCAGGCGGCGGCGTATCGGTCGCGGTCGGCGTAGTCGGAGGTGATGGGGCCGTCGGCGTCGCTCGCGGCGAGGTCCGGGTTCCACCAGCCGTCGACCGCGCCGCCGGCCCGCAGGTATGGCGGGACGTCGCTCGCGTTGCCGCCACCGATGTTGTAGCGCGCGATGTTGAGGTTGAGGCCGTCCTCGCCGAACACCTTGTCGAACAGGTCCTGGCGGACGTCCGCCGGGTAGTCGCCGGTCGCGTTGGCGAACCAGACGAGGCTCGTGCCCCAGCCCTCGAACGCCTCGTTCTGGTAGGCGGGGTTGGGGGTGATGGTGAGGGGCGTGCTCTCCGCGGCGGCCGCAGGTGCGGCGTCCACGGTGGCGAGTGCTGGTGCGATCGCGGCGATGCCGAGGGCGACGGCGACGGTCGCTCCGATCGTTCGTCGGCGGACTGGTGACGGCAGTGTCATCGGTGGTTCCTTCGTTGGAGGCCGTGGTGCAGGGGATGTTCACGTGAACATTCAGCGGCGTCGAACCACCGTGTTCACGTCAACATTTCCGACGAGTATGGGCGACCCCTCGCTCGGGTGTCAAGCGATGGGACGGCGCACCGTGGGCATTTCGACAGGCTCAATGATCGGATCAGGAGCCCGGCAGGCTCAGACCGCGGGCGGGGGAGCCGTGCTCGCGCGGACGACGAGGGACGTCGGCGTGAGGGGCTCAGTGGAGAGCTGCGGGCCCTCCTCGATCTCGCGGAGGAGGGTCGTGATCGCCCGGCGTCCGATCTCGTCGAAGTCCTGGTGCACCGTCGTGAGCGGCGGCCAGAACGAGTCCGACTCCGGGGTGTCGTCGAAGCCGACGACGCTGATCGACTCCGGCACGGCACGGCCGCGCTCGTGCAGGGCGCGGAGGAGTCCGAGCGCCATCTGGTCGTTCGAGGCGAAGACGGCCGTGATCTCCGGGCGCTCGGCGATCTCGAGGCCGATCTCGTACCCCGAGGTCGTCGACCAGTCGCCACGGAACGCGGGCGGCGGCGTGATGCCGGCCTCGCGCAGCGTGTCGGCCCAGCTCTGCTCGCGACGAGCCGCCGAGTACGAGGTGCGGGGGCCGGCGATGTGCCAGACGCCCTGGTGCCCGAGGTCGAGGAGGTGCTGAGTGGCGAGCGCCGCGCCCTGCGCCTGGTCGTTGTCGACGACCGGGTAGTCGGTGCGTGCCGCGGAGTCGATGACGACGACCGGGAGACCTGCGGGGAGTTCGACGTCGGCGCCGTCGACGATGTGCGACTCGATGACGATGATGAGGCCGTCGACGTCCTGCTCGCGGAGGCTGTCGAGTGCGACCGCGACGTCGCGTTGCGTCGGGTACTCGACGGGCACGACCGTCACTGAGTAGCCGGCCCGTGCGGCCTGGACCGTGATCGCGTCGAGCGTGCGCATGTTGCCGTAGGAGGAGAGCGTGAACATCGTGATCCCGATGCTGCGGGTGCGCCCCGATCGCAGCGCCCGCGCGGCCTTGTTCGGGCGGTAGCCGAGCTCGTTCATGGCCTCCAGCACGCGGTCGCGGGTGCCGTCGTCGACGTTGGTCAGCCCGTTCGCGACGCGGGAGACGGTCTGGGAGGAGACGCCGGCGTGCGCCGCGACGTCCGCCATCGACGGCGCTCGCCTGGCGCGGCCAGGCGCTCTCCGGGTGGTGTCCGTCATGGTCTCCCTATCGTCGCATCCATCCTTGCATGTTGACGTGAACATGCTATGGTACCGATCAGATGTTGACGTAAACATCTACCGCGATCCCACCCCCGCACGGCTCCACCGCACGACGGTTCCGCCCGAATCCCAGCAAGGAAGCTGCCCATGACCACTACGACCGCTCGCACCGGCCGGCCACCAGCGGTCCGTGTCCACCGACGCGACCGCCGGGATTGGAAGGGCTGGGCGTTCATCGCCCCCTTCATGATCGTCTTCGCGCTGATGATCATCGCGCCGCTCGTCTATGCGCTCTACCTCAGCTTCTTCCAGGAGAAGCTCATCGGCGGCAACGCCTTCGTCGGTTTCGAGAACTACGCCCAGGTGCTCCAGGACCCCAAGTTCTGGGAGCCGTTCGGTCGCGTCGCACTGTTCTTCGTCGTGCAGGTGCCGATCATGCTCGCCCTGTCGCTCACCGCCGCGCTCGCGCTCGACAGCGCCAGGCTCCACGGCGCCGCCTTCTTCCGCATCGCGCTCTTCCTGCCGTACGCCGTCCCGGGCGTCGTCGCGGCGCTCATCTGGGGCTTCATCTACGGCGACCAGTTCGGTCTCGCCGGCAGCTTCAACGACCTCGTCGGTGCCCAGATCCTCGAGCCGTTCAGCTCGCAGGCCGTCCTCGCGTCCATCGGCAACATCGTGACGTGGGAGTTCATGGGCTACAACATGCTCATCTTCTACGCCGCCCTCCGCGTCGTGCCCGGCGAGATCTACGAGGCTGCCGAGATCGACGGGGCCGGACAGTTCCGCACCGTCTTCAGCATCAAGATCCCCGCCCTCCGCGGAGCGCTCGTCATCGCGACGATCTTCTCCGTCATCGGGTCCTTCCAGCTCTTCAACGAGCCGAACCTGCTGAAGAACCTCGCGCCCAACGTGATCACGAGCAACTTCACCCCGAACATGTACGCCTACAACCTGTCCTTCGCCGGCCAGCAGTTCAACCTCGCGGCGACGGTCGCGATCATCATGGGCGTCATCACCGCCGTCATCGCCTACGTCGTGCAGGTGCGCGGCTCCCGACAGGAGAACAGCTGATGGCCACCGTCTCGAACCCGACCGTCCGCCCGCAGACCGTGTCGACCCGGACCGCCCGCAACCCGCGCGCCTTCGACCGGCCCACCCGGAAGCGCCACGACCCGCGCCGCAAGCGCTCGATCGTCCTCACGATCGTCATGGCCGTCTTCCTCATCTACTCGGTCGTCCCGATCCTGTGGCTCGTCATCAACGCGACGAAGTCCCAGCCCGACCTCTTCACCTCCTTCGGCCTCTGGTTCGGCGACGGCGGGTTCAACCTCTGGCAGAACATCGTCGACACCCTGACCTACCGCGACGGGCAGTTCGTCGGCTGGTTCGGCAACACGCTGCTCTACGTGGTGGTCGGTGCCGGTGGGGCGACGCTCCTCGCGACGATCGGCGGCTACGGCCTCGCCAAGTTCCGGTTCCCCGGCAAGCGCGCCGTGTTCGCGATCATCCTCGGCTCCATCGCGGTGCCGGGCACGGCCCTCGCCGTCCCGACCTTCCTGATGTTCAGCCAACTCGGCCTCACGAACACGCCGTGGGCGGTCATCCTGCCCTCGCTCGTCAGTCCCTTCGGCCTGTACCTCATCTGGACGTACGCGGTGGACGCGGTCCCGACCGAGCTGCTCGAGGCCGCCCGCATGGACGGCGCGGGGGAGTTCCGCACCTTCTTCACGATCTCGCTGCGACTCCTCGGCCCCGGCATCGTCACGGTGCTCCTCTTCGCGATCGTCGCGACCTGGAACAACTACTTCCTGCCGCTGATCATGCTGTCCGAACCCACCTGGTATCCGCTCACCGTCGGCCTCAGCCAGTGGAGCGCCCAGGCCACCGGTGTCGCCGCGCAGCCGATCTTCAACCTCGTGATCACCGGATCGCTCCTGACCATCGTCCCGATCGTCATCGCGTTCCTCTTCCTGCAGCGCTTCTGGCAGTCCGGCCTGAGTGCCGGCAGCGTCAAGGGCTGATCCCCGCCGTTCCCAACCCGCACCACCCGCATCACCTCCTCCTCCCAACGCAGTGAAAGGAAACACCCATGAAGCGCATCTCACCGTCTCGCACGGTTCTGCGCCGCGCGGCCACGGCGGCCGTCGCGTCCGCGATGATCGGAGCCTCGCTCGTCGCCTGCTCGTCCGGCGGCGGCAGCACCGCCTCGGGCGACGCCAAGGACATCGAGTCCGCCCTCGAAGCCGGTGGCGAGATCACCTACTGGTCCTGGACGCCCTCCGCCGAGGCGCAGGTCGCCGCGTTCGAGAAGGCCTACCCCAAGGTCAAGGTCAACCTCGTCAACGCCGGCACCAACACCACCGAGTACACGAAGCTGCAGAACGCGATCAAGGCCGGTAAGGGTGCCCCCGACGTCGCGCAGGTCGAGTACTACGCCATCCCGCAGTTCGCGCTCAGCGACTCCCTCGTCGACCTCAACGCCTACGGCTTCGGCGACCTGAAGGACGACTACAGCCCCGGCCCGTGGAGCTCCGTCAACATCGGCGACGGCCTCTACGCCCTCCCGCAGGACTCCGGCCCCATGGCCATGTTCTACAACAAGACGGTGTTCGACCAGTACGGCATCGCCGTGCCGACCACCTGGGACGAGTACATCGCGGCAGCCGCACAGCTGCACACGGCCGACCCGTCGAAGTACATCACCAACGACTCCGGTGACTCCGGCTTCGCGACCAGCATGATCTGGCAGGCCGGTGGACGTCCGTTCACCGCCGACGGCACCAAGGTGAGCGTCAACCTCGCCGACGAGGGCTCCAAGAAGTGGGCCGACACCTGGAACCAGCTCGTCGAGGGCGACCTCCTCTCCGAGGTCCCGGGATGGAGTGACGACTGGTACAAGTCGCTCGGCAACGGCAGCATCGCGACGCTCATCACGGGCGCCTGGATGCCCGGTGTGCTCGAGTCGTCCGTCGCCGAGGCCTCCGGTCAGTGGCGCGTCGCACCGATCCCGACCTACGACGGCAAGCCCGCCAACGCCGAGAACGGTGGCGGTGGCCAGGTCGTGCTGAAGCAGAGCAAGAACCCGGCGCTCGCCGCGGGCTTCCTCAAGTGGCTGAACAACGACGAGGACAGCGTCAAGGTCTTCCTCGACAACGGCGGCTTCCCGGCGACGACCGCCGACCTCAACTCCGACGAGTTCCTCTCCGCAGCTCCCGAGTACTTCGGTGGCCAGAAGATCAACGAGGTCCTCGTGCAGGGCGCGAAGGACGTGTCGACCGGTTGGCAGTACCTGCCGTACCAGGTCTACGCGAACAGCATCTTCGCCGACACCGTCGGACAGTCCTACGCGAACAAGGCCGACCTGAACGACGGTCTCGCCGACTGGCAGAAGCAGCTCGTCGAGTACGGCAACACGCAGGGCTTCACGGTCACCGAGAAGTAGCCGAACGGCACCTGTAGCACCAGCACCATCGACCGCGGCCGGTCGGAGGGTCCTCCGGGATCCGCTCCGGCCGGCCGTGGTCGCTCCATCCGCACCCCTTCATCACGGAGCCCCAGCATGCCCACCTTCTCCATCGGCGACGACGACTTCCTGCTCGACGGTCAGCCGTTCCGGATCATCTCCGGAGCCCTCCACTACTTCCGGGTGCACCCCGAGCAGTGGGCGGACCGCATCGCGAAGGCGAAGCTCATGGGCCTCAACACCATCGAGACCTACGTCGCGTGGAACCAGCACAGCCCCGAGCGCGGCGTGTTCGACACCACGGGCGTGAACGACCTCGAACGCTTCCTCGGCCTCGTCGCCGACGCCGGCATGTACGCGATCGTGCGTCCCGGCCCCTACATCTGCGCCGAGTGGGACAACGGCGGCCTCCCCGGCTGGCTGCTGCACGACCCCGAACTCGGCCTCCGTCGCAGCGAGCCTCGCTACCTGGCCGCCGTCCGCGAGTACTTCGAGGCGCTGCTGCCGATCGTCGCCCCGCTGCAGATCGACCGCGGCGGTCCCGTCATCCTCGTGCAGGTCGAGAACGAGTACGGCGCCTACGGCGACGACCACGACTACCTCCGCACGCTGACCGACTGGACCCGCGAGCTCGGCATCACCGTGCCGCTGACGACCGTCGACCAGCCCACGGCCCAGATGCTCGAGGACGGCAGCATCCCCGAACTCCACAAGACCGGCTCCTTCGGCAGCCGCTCGCTCGAACGCCTCGCGACCCTGCGTGAGCACCAGCCGACCGGGCCGCTCATGTGCTCCGAGTTCTGGGACGGCTGGTTCGACCACTGGGGCGAGCACCACCACACGACGCCCATCGCCGAGACGGCGGCGGACCTCGACGCCCTCCTCGCTGCCGGCGCGTCCGTGAACATCTACATGTTCCACGGCGGCACGAACTTCGGGTTCACCGGTGGCGCGAACGACAAGGGCCAGTACCGCTCGCACGTCACCTCCTACGACTACGACGCGCCCCTCGACGAGGCGGGTCACCCGACGGAGAAGTTCTTCGCCTTCCGCGACGTGATCGCGAAGTACGCCGAGGTGCCGACGGAGATCCCACCCGCGGCGACGGACGCCCCGGCGTTCACCGTGTCCTTCGAGCAGGAAGTCCCGTTCGCGGACGTGGCCGACGAGATCGCACCGCTCCAGGCGTTCGACCGGATCCCCACGATGGACGAACTCGGAGCGTTCAGCGGTCTGGCGCGCTACCGGGCGTCGCTCGGTGGACGCGGCGGGGTGCTCCGGTTCGCCGAGGTGCGCGACCGCGTGGTCGTCTCCGTCGACGGCGTTCCGGTCGGTGCACTCACCCGCGAGTTCAAGGAGCGCTCCATCGTCATCCCTGCGGGTGAGACGCTCGAACTCCTCCTCGAGAACCAGGGCCGTGTCAACTACGGCAAGCGCCTGGGGGAGCCGAAGGGGATCATCGGGCCCGTGTCGCTCGACGGCGTGGAACTCACGTCGTGGGGCATCGCGCCCGTGGCCCTCGACCGGCTCGACGCCGTCGTCGACGCCGCAGCCACGCGCACGTCCGGCGCCACGATCAGCGGTGCCGGGCCGGTCCTCCTCACCGCCACCGTCACGCTCGACGCGCCCACCGACCTGTTCCTCGACACCGCAGCCTGGGGCAAGGGGCTCGTCTGGGTGAACGGCTTCCTGCTCGGCCGCTACTGGTCGCGGGGGCCGCAGCACACGCTGTACGTCCCCGGCGGCCAGCTCCGTGCCGGGGAGAACCGCTTCACGGTGTTCGAGTTCCATGCGCTCACGACGCCGACGCTCTCCTTCCTCGCCCGCCCCTCGCTCGGCCCGACCGAGTTCTAGCCGCCCACGATCCGGTCGGCGTCGCCCGCACAGACGCGGCGCCGACCGCACCACCCGGTCCCTGACCTTGTCGAAGGGTCACAGGTCCGCTCCCCGCCCTTCGACAGGCTCAGGGACCGATCCAAACGCCAGCACCTCCACCCCGGTCCCCGACTTCAACCCCGGTCCCTGAGCTTGTCGAAGGGCCGCAGCACCTGAGCACCACCTCCGCAGCACCCCACGATGACGTGAAAGGACGCCGCAGCATGCGACGAGCGACGAGACGACCCGACCGATCGACACCGGATGGAGGTGCCGCCGTCCTGCGGCGGGGTGGTCTCGCCGCCGGGCTCCTGGCGGTCGCCATCGTCGGCACCACCACTCTGACGGCGGGGAGCGCGGCCGCTGCCGAGGCGCCCGCGGCGGCCCTGCTCAGCTGGGGCGACCCGGCGGCTCCCGCGGAGCTCGTCGGCACTCCGGTCACCGGTGTCGCCGCCGGTCTCGGCCACGCCGTGGCGCTCGGCGCGGACGGCACCGTGCTCGCGTGGGGCGCCGACGGCTTCGGCCAGTCGACCGTCCCGAGCCTCACGGGGACGATCACCCAGGTCGCGGCAGGCACGAACCACTCGCTCGCGCTCGCCGCCGACGGCACCGTCACCGCCTGGGGCCGCGACGCCGACGGCCAGGCCACGGTCCCGGCAGGACTCGACCGGGTCCTCCGCATCGCCGCCGGCGGACCGAACTCGGCCGCCGTCCGCGCCGACGGCACGCTCGCGCTCTGGGGTGACGACGCGTTCGGACAGAACGACCTCCCGACCGCGCTCGACGGTACACGCGTGACCGGCGTCGCGATCGGATCCGGCTTCACCGTCGCCCTCACCGACGACGGTGACGTCGTCCCCTGGGGGCGGAGCGACGCCGGGCAGCTCGAGCTCCCGACGGCGCTCGCCGACGAGGACGTCGTGCAGCTCGCCGCCGGCACCGACCACACACTCGCCCTCGCCGCCGACGGCACCGTCCTCGCCTGGGGCGCGGACGGCTCCGGCCAGACCGAGGTGCCGGCGTCCCTCGACGGGGTCGACGTCGTCCGTGTCTTCGCGGGTCCGTACCTGTCCGGGGCGATCGCCGCCGACGGATCGGTCACCGTCTGGGGTGCTGCCGACGCCCGCGCGGCACTGCCCGACGGTCTCCTGGCCGCCGGCGTCGCGCTCGGCGAGACGGGTGCCGTCGCCGCGGCCGGTGCGGTCCCCGTCGCCGGTGGCACGAACGGGGGCCTGGGCAACACCGTCGACTCCCTGCCCGGCGGCACCGATCCCGGAACCGGGCCGGGCGGCGAGCCCGGGGCGGACCCGGGGCTTGGTCAGCCGGGCTCGGGCACGAATGCGGCCGGTGCCGGTGGGCTCGCCGTGTCGGGTGTCTCGATCGCCGCCGCGGTGATCGTGGCTGCGGTGCTCCTGCTCGCGGGTGCCCTGCTCATCCTCCGCCGTCGTCGGGTCGTGGCCTCGAGCGCCGCCGAAGACGCTTCCTCCAGCGGCGGTGTCGGACGCAGTGGCGTCGCGGGCGCGGTCGTCCTCGCGCTCGGGCTCTCCGGCGCCCTCGTCACGGCGGACGCACCACGTGCCGAGGCCGCACCGAGCTACCCGAGCCCGACGGTCGACGAACTCGTCGCCAACGACTTCGTCCTCTACTTCGCGAACGCCGGCAGCACGGTGACCGACGCGGTCTCCGCCGGCGACCACATCGGGCTGTACCAGTCACGCACCGACCAGTCCTACGGGGTCGACGCCGCCACCGGCGCGTCCTGGGGATTCGTCGCCGACGCGAACAGCAACCCGACGGCGAACAGCTCCTCCGGGACAGAGAAGACCGCCTCCCTCCGGTACGACGCACCGCCAGCGGGCAGCTCCCTCCCGACGCGGTCGGTCGACTACGCCTTCGACCTCCCGGCCGGCAAGTACGAGGTCACCCTCGGGTTCAACCTGCCGAGCGGTTGGGCGGCACGACCGCTCGACCTCAAGGCCGAGGGCGAGACGCTCGCCCAGGTCACCGCGCCGGCCGGTGCGCTCCTCGAGCAGCAGCTCACGGTGAGCGTCGACGACGGCACCCTCGACCTCGAGGTCCACAGCCCGGCGGGTCGGACCAACACCTACACCGACCCCGCGGTGAACTACCTCGTCATCCGAGCGCCGCACACGGCGTCCACCGAGGTGCTCGCGGCGAAGATCCGAGCCGTCACGCTCGACGAGGGGCAGCGCGCCGGCTACGTCGCCGACTCGCTCGCCGTCCTCGACGCGGCGATCGCCGACGCCCAGGCGCTCGTGGACGCCGGGTCGACCGACACCGCGGCACTCACCGCCGCCTACGACGTGCTCGGTGCCGCACGCACCGCACTCCGGCCGATCGTCACCTACGATTCGTTCCGCCCGGGCCAGGCCTGGGTCGACGATCAGGGCAACCCGATCCAGGCGCACGGCGGGCAGGTCGTGCCGTCGACGGATGCCGACGGCCAGCCGATCTACTACTGGTACGGCGAAGACCGGTGGAACGGCTACGCGAGCAGCCGCGGGGTGCACGTGTACTCCTCGCGCGACCTCTACAACTGGACCGACGAAGGTCTGGCGTTGCAGGCCCTGTCGACCGTCGACCAGCTCACGACCGATCCTGCCGCAGCCGAGCTGTACGCCGACTACACGGCCCGGCAACGCGCGGCGGTCGTCCGCGACCTCCTGACGGTCCCGAGCGACCCGGTCGTCCCCGCAGCGATCCTCGAGCGGCCGAAGGTCATGTACAACGCCGCAACCGAACAGTGGGTCATGTGGATCCACACCGACGGCCCGAGCGCGACGTCCGACGCGCAGTACGCGAAGGCGACCGCCGGCGTCGCGGTCTCCGACTCACCGACCGGCCCGTTCCGCTACGTGGACAGCTACCGCCTGAACGTCGCGCCGGAGGGCGAGCCCAACTACCAGCCCGACAGCCCCGGCATGGCCCGCGACATGAACCTCTTCACCGACGTCGACGGCACCGGCTACATCATCTACGCGAGCGAGGAGAACCTGACCCTCTTCATCTCCAAGCTGTCGTCGAACTTCATGTTCCTGTCGGCACCCGTCGACCGCGCCGTGAAGGGCGAGGACTTCACCCGCACCTACATCGGTGGGCAGCGCGAGGCCCCGGCGGTGTTCGTCTACGACGGCACGTACTACCTCATCACCTCGGGCGCGACCGGCTGGAACCCCAACCCGGCCAAGTACGCCACCGCCGACTCGATGCTGGGGGAGTGGACCGACCACGGTAACCCGGTGAGCGGCTCCGGTGCGTCGACGACCCACGGCAGCCAGAGCACGTCCGTGATCCCCATCGACGCGGCCGCCGGCAAGTTCATCTACATGGGTGACCGCTGGACGCCGTCCGACCTCCGCAACGCGCCGGCCGTCTGGCTCCCGCTCGAGTTCGGCGACGACGGATCCCTGTCCCTGAAGTGGTACGACGAGTGGACGCTCGCGGACCTCGAGGGGAAGGGCAAAGTCGCGGTCGACGTCGACGTGCCGACGACCGTCCGACTCGGCGATGCGAGTACGCTGCCGAGCGAGGCGCAGGTCACGGAGGGCGGCACGACGACCACCCGGACGATCACCTGGGACACCGCTGCGCTCGCCGTCCCCGGTCCGGTCTCGCTCACCGGCGCGGTCGAGGGCGTGTCCCGCCCGGTGACCCGGCAGGTGACGGCCGTCCCGAAGGACCTCGTCTACCTCGTCGACGCCGGGGGATCGGCGTCGCCCGAGTACGACGCGATCCGCTCGGTGGCGGACGCCGACGGCACCCTGCTCAACTCGACGTCCGACCGGACGCTCGGGGCCGACGCGGCCACCGGCGCGAACTGGGGCGTCGTCGGCGCGGAGACGGGCACGACCGACGGGCCGTTCTCGGAGTCGCTCCGCTACGTCGCGAGTTCCGCGACCGACCGCACCCTGGAGTACGCGTTCGACTCCCTCGACGCGGGGAGCTACGACGTGTACGTCGGGCTGTACGACCCGTGGTCGCAGTGGGCGGACAACCGGCGCGCGGACATCGGGGCGAACGGTGCGACGCTGCTCAGCGCGCAACCGATCACCGGCACTCCGACGGTGGCGACGCTGTCGTCCGTGCAGCCGGACGCGGGCGGCCGCCTGTCGATCACCCTCGATCCGGTCGGTTCGGGCGGCGGCACCGACGTGCAGCTCTCCTGGATCATGATCGTCCGACGCTGACTCCACGTCCCCTCGCCCGTGCCCGGGCGAGGGGACGAACGTCCGCCATCCGGCCACGGGGCGGTTCAGCGGGGCGGTTCCTCCCACTGGAAGGTGTGGATGATCGCGTCGACGAGCGTCACGAGCACCTCGACCGTCGACGGCGGGAGGCGTTCGTCGCCGACCCGGCCGAGCACCGTCGCGCTGACGATGAGCGCGAGCTCGCGCTCGCGTTCGGGCGAGACCGGGATGAAGTAGTCGACTCGGATGAGGTCGGCGGTCGTGCCGGCTTCGTCGGTCTGTTCCCGGCGCACCCGGAGGTGGCGGGTCACGGGCAGCTCGCCGATGAGGTCGGCGCGGCGTTCGGAGCGATCAGCGCCTCCCTCCGCCGACGCCCATCCGGTGGGGAGCCCGCCGGATGCGTACTCCGACCGTTCCTCGGCACCGGGCCGTGCGATCACGATGTTCGCCGGGATGATGGCGCCGGCACGAGGGGCGACCGGCAGCAGGATGTCGACGCCGCCGCTCGCGACAGTTCGACCGCGGAGTGATCGCAACTGTTGGCGGAGGACGGGGCGGAGCTTGGCGAGGGCGGCCCGTCCGGCGGTGGGTCCGTCGTCCGGAACCAGTCTGGCGAGGGCGGCCTCCACGCTCTCCGAAGCAGCCAGATACCCCCAACCGGCCGGGAGGACGAACCGGTAGCGACGAGCAACGCTCACGAGACCACCCCGCGGTGACGAGCGGCCGAGCGCTCGGCGAGGTACGCGAACCCCTGGCCGACGATCATGCACCCGATGCCGATCCAGACCGCCGTGCTGAGGTCGTGCGGCCATGCGGCGTCGAGCGGGCGTGCGTCCGCGACCCGCAGGCAGATGAGGATCGCCGCCAGCTGCAGGCCACTGATCACGCTTGCGAACGCTTGAGCCGTGCGTCGGTGTCGAGCCCACCAGGACAACTCGATCGAGGCCACCAGGAACAGGACGGGCACGACCAGGTACCAGACCGGCGACGGCGTCCAGGGGACGGACCCCGCGCTGGAGAACGCGAGCGGCACGACGCAGCCGACGAGCCAGCCGACGATCGTCAGGCCGAGGACGGCGAGGGCGAGCTGTGTCCGCCGCGGGACCGCTCGGACGCCCGCACCGCTCGGATGGGAGGGTCGCGTCGAACTCACGAGTCGACGACCTGCTCGTCGACCTGCAACGCCCGTGCCAGCGCATCGAACTCGGGCCGCAGGCGCTCCATCAACCCGAGGTCGAAGTCGGCGTAGTACATCGACACCCAGCAGGTGGGGAGGGTCCAGCCGTACGAGCGCACTGCGGAGAGCGTCCGGTCGGTGTTCCGCTGGTGCATGATCGCCGTGATGCCCTCGCCGAGGTGGGGCGACACGAACGGTTCGACGACCGGTGGGCCCTCGAGACCCGGGGTGTCGAGCTGCATGAACTGCTCGAGACTCCGGTACGTCCCCACGCGGCTGTCGTGCACCTCGATGCGGGCGATGCGCGCCGGGCGGCTGAGGTCCGGGGCGTAGGCGACCGTCCAATGAGCGCCGACGCTGTCCCGGCTCCTCGACATCTCGATGAGGTCGTCGCGGAGCGCGGCTCGTTTCACGAAGGCGAACCGCGACCGGCGTGCGACACGCTTCGCCGCGGCGTCCGCCCAGCCCCGCGGGTCGGTGAACCCCTCGTAGGGCCAGGCGTGCGGAACCCAGATCCAGCGGTCGAGGTCGACGCCGTCGAGGCGGACGGTGATCACGGACGGGGTCGGCGCGCTCATCCCTGACCGTCCGTGCCCGTGCCCGTGCCAGTGCCGGTGTCCGGCACGGTCGGGTTCGCCGGGCCGTAGGTCTGACCGCCGGGGACGACCGGCGAGGAGCCCGGCAGGGTGAGCGGGTACGGGCTGACCGTCGGCGGCGGCTGTACACCGGTCCCATTGCCGCCACCACCGAACACGGTCGACGGCGTGCCGAAGTCGGGCACCAACGGGTCGAGGCGGTACTCGTCCGGCGGCACGTACTGCGAGTCGCCGGGGTGCCATCCCTCCTGGTGGGCGTTCGGCGCCTGGTCGTTCGGGGTGAGGTCGGGCAGCAGGGACGGCGTTCCCGCGGTGATGTTCTGACCTGCCTCCAGCCCGACCGAGGCGAAGATGTCCACCTGGTTGTCGAGGTAGAACTCGACGGCGGCCTTCTGCGTCTCGCCACCACGCCCTGCGGCGTCGATGAAGCGGTTGGTGGTCGGCGTCGTGCCGGAGATGCGGGGCGCACCGGCGAGCGAGCCTGGCCCGGTCGCCGGCAGGTCCATGTTCCGCAGCACCTTCGCGATCGGGCCCTTGAGGAACTTCGAGAAGGGCAGCAACCCGATCGCGTCCCACATGAGCTGGTTCTCCAAGCCCTTCTCGCCCGACAGCATCGCACCGCCCGTCATCAGGCCCATGAGGGCGGCGATGCCCACACCGGCAGCGGCGACGACCCCGACGGCGGCGACGACGGCGGCCGGAAGCGCGATACCGGCGGTACCGATCGTCGCGAGGACGAGGCCGACGATCGCGACGACGGCGACGACTCCGACGATGACCATGCCGACCACCGAGAGGACGTCGTAGAGGCCCTTCCCCCAGTCGTCCCACCAGGTGTCGTTCATGCCGTCGCCGTCGACGGCCGTGGTGATCATCGAGGCGGCGGTGCGTCCGGCGTTCTCGGCGCGGATCTGGGCGTTCTCGAGGTCCACCTGGGCCTGCCCCTGCGCGATGCGGGCCTCTTCCAATCGGTACCAGGCGGCGTCGGAGGCGGTCCTCGTCTCCGCGGCGTCGGTCGCAGCCGGATCGTGGGCCGCCGTGTCCGCGGCCTCCCACTTCGTCAGGTAGTCGCTGTTCGCGCTCGCGTGCTCGGTCTCCGCGGCCTCCGCGGCGGCGATCGCGTCGCGCTCGGTCTGCTGGGCTGCCTCGAGCTCGTCGGCGTAGAACGTGAGCGCCTCGTGGACCGCGCGGTAGCGGGGCTCCGTGAGCGCGATGTTCTCCCCGAGGTACTGCGCGTTGTCGTGGTACTCGATGACCGCGATGCTCGTCTGTTCGCCCAGTTCCAGCGACTGCAGCTGCGAGGAGGCCTCGACGATGGTGTCGGCGATCCCGCCGTAGGTGGTCGCCCAGGTGCGGATGGAACCGGGGTCGCCGGGGATCGGGCTCATCCTTCGTCTCCGTCTCCGCCGGCGGCTGCGGCCTGGTCGGCCTCCCAGCCTTCGAAGTGGTCGGCGATCGCCGTGCCCATCCCGTTCAGGGTGGTGATCGCCTCCGAGAACTCCGAGCGCCTGGTGTCCCAGCCGCTCGAGAACTCCTGGAGGGTCCGGGCGAGGAGCTCGTGGGGGATCACGTCGGCGGCCGACGCGGTGTGCTTCTCCGCGGCGTCGAACTCGCTCTGGATGACGGTGAGGTTGGCTGTCGTGTCCCTGATGAGGGCCGTGTCGACCGTGAACTGTTCCATCTGGTCCTCTCTGGTGGCGCTGACCATTCTAGGAAGCGACGGGGACGGCCTCGATGGGGAGAACTCCCCACCGTGCGGGGCCGACCGGTCCTGCCGGGAAGCCGGCTCCGATGTCGGGGGCGACGGCTACCATTGGTGGGTGGTCACAGCTCTGTATCGCCGGTATCGGCCCGAGACGTTCGCCGACTTGATCGGTCAGGCGCAGGTGACCGATCCCCTCATGACGGCCCTGCGCACCAACCGCGTCAACCACGCGTATTTGTTCAGCGGTCCACGCGGTTGCGGCAAGACGACGTCCGCTCGCATCCTCGCCCGCTGCCTCAACTGCGCCGAGGGCCCGACCGACACCCCGTGCGGCGTCTGCGCGAGCTGCGTCGACCTCTCCCGCGACGGCTCCGGCTCGCTCGACGTCGTCGAGATCGACGCGGCCAGCCACAACGGTGTCGACGACGCCCGCGACCTCCGCGAGCGCGCGATCTTCGCCCCCGCGCGCGACCGCTACAAGATCTTCATCCTCGACGAGGCGCACATGGTCACCCCGCAGGGGTTCAACGCCCTGCTGAAGATCGTCGAGGAGCCGCCGGAGCACGTGAAGTTCATCTTCGCGACGACCGAGCCCGACAAGGTGATCGGCACGATCCGCTCCCGCACCCACCACTACCCCTTCCGACTCATCCCGCCGGCGCAGATGCTCGACTACGTCCAGCAGCTGTGCGAGAGCGAGCACGTGGGTGTCGAGGCCGGCGTGCTGCCGCTCGTCGTCCGGGCCGGTGGCGGTTCCGCCCGCGACACCCTGTCCCTGCTCGACCAGCTGATGGCCGGCTCCGAGGGCGACTCCGTCGACTACGAGCGCGCGGTCGCCCTGCTCGGCTACACCCACACGGCCCTGCTCGACGAAGTGGTCGACGCCCTGGCCGCCCGCGACTCCGGTGCCGCCTTCAGCACCGTCGACCGCGTCATCCAGACCGGCCAAGACCCACGCCGCTTCGTCGACGACCTGCTCGAGCGACTCCGCGACCTCATCGTCGTGGCCGCCACAGGCGAGAACGCGGCGGCGGTCCTCCGCGGGCTCCCGCAGGACGAACTCGACAAGATGCTCGCCCAGGCGCGGGCGTTCGGCATCGCCGAGCTGTCCCGCACGGCCGACGTCGTGAACGAGGCGCTCACTCAGATGACGGGCGCCACGTCGCCCAGGCTCCACCTCGAGCTCATGATGGCGCGCATCCTCGTGCCAGCAGCCGACGACTCCGCTCGTGGTGCGCTCGCCCGTGTGGAGCGGCTCGAGCGTCGCATCGGCGTCGAGGGTGCTGTCGCCGAGGGCGGCCAGACCGCGGTCTCGGCGCAGCCCGTGGTCACCGACCGCGCTCCTGCCTCTGCCGGCGCTCCTGTCTCTGCCGGTGCTGTCCCCGCGAGCACTGCGGCGAGCTCCACCCCTGCTCCCGCCCCGGCCGCTGCCTCGACAGCATCCGCGGCCCCCGACCGTCGACCGGCGCAGGAGTCCGACCACGCGCAGACCACCGCACCGACCCCCGCCGCCCCTCGGGTCGGCCCGGTCACCCTGCAGCACATCCGCGACGCCTGGCCCGAGATCGTGGCGCGGGTCGAGAAGGCCGACCGCAAGGCGTGGATGATCGTCGTCAACACCCAGGTCGGCGGCTACTCGGAGGACGACGTCCTCACGCTCGTCTTCGCGAACAACAGCGACCTCAACGACTTCAAGGCGCGTCATGCGCCCGGTACCGGTGTCGCGGAGGTCTTGCGCACGGCGGTCCTCGACGTCCTCGGCGTGCGGGTGAAGTACCTCGCCAAGGTCGCCGGTGCCGACGAGCCGCAGGCACCGCGGGCCACTGCGCCCGCCACCGGCGCTCCCTCGTCGGAGTCGTCCGCCTGGTCGACCCCGAGCCTGCCGCAGACCGTCCCCGCCCCTGCAGCCCCGTCGTCGTCAGACAGCAGTGGCGGGTCGGCATCCCCATCCTCGTGGCCCACCGTCACTCCCGCCGGCGGCGAGCCCACCTCCGCTGCGCCGTCCGACGCCGAGTCGTCAGCTGTTGCGCCATCGGCACCCGCGTCGTCGGTCGCCGCCCCGGTAGAGGAGCAGACCTCCGTCTCCGCCTCCTCGTGGGCGACGGTCGCGCCGCCGGCCGACGAGCCCGAGCCGGTCGGCGGACCCGACTCGTCTTCGGTGTCTGCCCCGGCGACCCGCCCGTCCTCGGTCCCTGAACCTGTCGAAGGGCCCAGGTCGTCTGCTGCGACTGCCTCGTCGACCCAGCCGTCCCCGGTCCCTGAGCCTGTCGAAGGGCCCACGTCATCGCCCGCGCCCGCTTCGTCGACGCAGCCGTCTCCGGTCCCTGAGCCTGTCGATGGGCCTACGTCCGCGTCCGAGCCTGCCTCGTCCACTCAGCCGTCTCCGGTCCCTGAGCCTGTCGAAGGGCAGCCCGGGCGACCCGCCGGATCCGGGGCACCTGAGACGCCGGCCGGCTCACCCGCGCAGCGCCAGCCGTCGACCCCGCCGCGCCAGCAGGCACCCGCCCGAGGCCCGTCCAACGGCGACGCGCTCGGCTCGCGTACCGTCACGTGGGACGTCGTCTCGATCCCGTCCGACGACGACGCACCGCCGCCGGACGACGAGCCGCCCTACCCCGACCCGTTCGAGTCGTCGGCCCCTGCTCCATCCCCAGCGGCCGTCGCGCCATCCGCAGCTCCTGCAGGCTCCCCGCAGGCCGCACCGCCTGCGGCCCCGGTCGCCGAGCAGCGCCCGCAGCCCCCGGTCCGGATGCGCCAGGCGCCCCCGGTGCCGACGTCCCACCCCGCGGGCGACAACCGGTACGGCGAGAGCGTCGTCCGCGAGCTTCTCGGCGCCACATTCATCGAGGAGCAGCCGCACGAGCCGCGCTCCGGAGGGCGGTAGGCCATGTACGAGGGAATCGTCCAAGATCTGATCGACGAGTTCGGGCGGCTGCCCGGTATCGGTCCGAAGTCGGCGCAGCGCATCGCGTTCCACATCCTCCAGACGGAGTCGTTCGACGTGTCGAAGCTCGCCGAGCTGCTCACCGTCGTCCGCGAGAAGGTCAAGTTCTGTGAGATCTGCGGCAACATCTCCGAGCAGAACCTCTGCAGCGTGTGCCGCGACCCGCGTCGCAACCCGGCCCTGATCTGCGTTGTCGAAGAACCGAAGGACGTCGTCGCCATCGAGCGCACGCGTGAGTTCCGCGGCTTCTACCACGTGCTCGGCGGCGCCATCAGCCCGATCGACGGTGTCGGTCCCGACGACCTGAACATCCGTCGTCTCATGCAGCGCCTCGCCGACGGCACCGTCACCGAAGTCATCATCGCGACCGACCCGAACCTCGAGGGGGAGGCGACCGCCACCTACCTCAGTCGGCTGCTCCTCCCGATGGGGATCCGCATCACTCGCCTCGCCTCCGGCCTCCCCATCGGCGGCGACCTCGAGTACGCCGACGAGGTCACCCTCGGTCGTGCCTTCGAGGGTCGCACCGTCGTCAGCGGCTGACCACCCCGCCTCGTCGCCCGCCCCTCCACCCCTTTTTTGCCATCGGTCCTTTCTCAGGAGTCGGCCGGTGTGTCGCGGCTGGTGGGTTCCGCCGTGCCGACGGACTCCTGAATTGGGGCAGCCGTGCCGCCGTCAGGCTCGGGTCTGCTTGCCGGGCGAGGGGTCTGCGTCCGGTCGGTCCCTTTCTCAGGAGTCGGCCGGTGTGTCGCGGCTGGTGGGTTCCGCCGTGCCGAGGGACTCCTGAGTTGGGGCAGCCGGGCGCGCCTCAGGCGTCGGCTGAGGGCGCCGGCCACTCGGCGACCACCGGCCGGGCCGACAGCTGTCGGCCGATCGCGGAGAAGCCGAGCTTGCGGGCGACGGCGCGTGAGCCGGGGTTCGTGTCGGCGGCCCGCCACTGGGGGAGGAGTCCGGCCGCGAGGGCGTGCTCGACCGCGGTCGAGGCCAGACGGGTCGCGAGACCGGTCCCGCGAGCCTCCGGGGCGGTCAACGCGGTCACGTGCGCGACGCCCAACGGCCACGACCGGTAGCCGGCGACGGCGAGGACCCGCCCGTGCTCGCGCACCGAGAACAGCGGCGAGGTGATGCCGAAGATCCCGCTCTCCGAGGCTTCGTCGTCGCCCACCTTCGACAGCAGCGACTCGATGGCGGGGTCACTCGCCTTGCTCGCCACGACGTCGATCTCCTCGGCCGGTCGGAACCGCCCGGGCAGCAGGTAGTCGAGGGTCGCCGGCCCGAGCACCTCGGCGACCTGCACCCGCGAGCGGAGGAACTCGACCGTTCCGACGCTCCTCGGTGACTCGTCCTCGATGGCGAGCCGCCTGGCGGTGTCCTCGTCGGGCACGATCGCGAGGGCGCTCCCGTCGATCTCGACGACGCCGATCCATCCGGGCGGGCACGCCATCGAGCCGGCGTTCACGACGACGGCGACCCGGCCGGCGGAGAACCGCGCGGTCGGCGAGGCGAGCCCCTGCCAGAGGCGTCGCACCGTCGCGAGCACCCGCGCGTCTTCCTGCTGCATAGGCCAACCCTACCGAGGCCCGCCCGTCTCCCCACCGCAGGAGATCGGCCCGACAGCAGGACCGGACGGGCCGAAGCGTCCTGCTGCGGGGCGGATCTCCTGCCCCGGAGCGGGTGAGGGTGCCCTTCGTCACATGAACGGCGCGGAATGCCCGGATGGGTAGGATGATCGCTGGGCCGCTCGTGCCCGCACCGACTTCCCCAGGAGATCCGATGGCATTGATCGTGCAGAAGTTCGGCGGGTCCTCCGTCGCGGACGCCGAGAGCATCAAGCGCGTGGCGAAGCGCATCGTGGAGACCCGCAAGGCGGGCAACGAGGTCGTCGTCGCCGTCTCGGCGATGGGCGACACGACCGACGAACTGCTCGACCTCGCCCACGAGGTGACGCCCATCCCGGCGCCCCGCGAACTCGACATGCTGCTGTCCAGCGGCGAGCGCATCTCGATGGCGCTCCTCGCGATGGCGATCAGCAGCATGGGCTACGTCGCACGCTCCTTCACCGGCAGCCAGGCCGGCATGATCACCGACGCCCAGCACGGCGCCGCGCGCATCGTCGACGTCACCCCCGTGCGCCTGCGCGAGGCCCTCGACGACGGCGCCATCGTCATCGTCGCCGGCTTCCAGGGCTTCAACCGCGACACCCGCGACATCACCACGCTCGGTCGCGGCGGCTCCGACACCACGGCCGTCGCGCTCGCCGCAGCCCTCGACGCCGACGTCTGCGAGATCTACACCGACGTCGACGGCATCTTCACCTCCGACCCCCGCGTCGTCCCGAAAGCCAGGAAGATCGACCGCATCTCCAGCGAGGAGATGCTGGAGCTCGCGGCCTCGGGCGCGAAGGTCCTCTACATCCGCGCCGTCGAGTACGCACGCCGCCACGGCGTGACGCTCCACGTCCGGTCGTCCTTCAACAACAACGAAGGCACGCTCGTCCTCAACGACGCGAGCCGCAACAACCCAGGAGCAGGTGAGGCACCCATGGAGCAGCCCATCGTCGCCGGAGTCGCGACCGACCTCAGCGAAGCCAAGATCACCGTCGTCGGTGTCCCCGACCTGCCGGGTAAGGCGGCGGAGATCTTCACGATCGTCGCGAAGTCTGGCGGCAACGTCGACATGATCGTCCAGAACGTGTCGACCGCCGTCTCCGGCGTCACCGACATCTCGTTCACCCTGCCGAAGCCCGAAGCGCAGCAGGTCCTCCGCGCGCTCGCGGCCGAGCAGGAGCGGGTGGGCTTCTCGGCCATCCAGCACGACGACCAGATCGGCAAGCTCGCCCTCGTCGGGGCCGGCATGCGCACGAACACCGGCGTCTCGGCGAAGCTCTTCGAGGCGCTCAGCGCAGCGGGCATCAACATCGAGATGATCTCCACCAGCGAGATCCGCATCTCGGTCGTGACGCGTGCCGACACCCTCAACAAGGCCGCCAACGTGGTCCACTCCGCGTTCGGTCTCGACGGCGAGGACGAAGCCGTCGTCCACGGCGGCACCGGCCGCTGAGCAGGCTCGTCCACAGGCTCCGGAACCAAGCCGACCACGGACCGACGGGCGGGATCCCGCCGATCCTGATGCAAGATGGTTCACAACAACCCCCTGAAACCAGAGGAATCCCCATGAGCAACGGTGTACGTGTCGGAGTCGTCGGAGCGACCGGTCAGGTCGGCAAGGTCATGCGCCGCCTGCTGGAGGAACGCGAGTTCCCGATCAGCGAGATCCGCTTCTTCGCGACGGCTCGCTCGGCGGGCACGACGCTCCCGTTCCGTGGCCAGGACATCGTGGTCGAGGACGTCGAGACGGCCGACCCGAGCGGCATCGACATCGCCCTGTTCTCGGCCGGCGCGACCGGCTCCCGCACGCAGGCTCCGCGGTTCGCCGCTGCGGGTGCGCTCGTCATCGACAACTCGAGCGCGTGGCGGATGGACCCCGAGGTCCCGCTCGTCGTCAGCGAAGTGAACCCGCACGCCATCAAGGACGCGGTCAAGGGCATCGTCGCGAACCCCAACTGCACGACCATGGCGGCCATGCCGGTCCTCAAGGTCCTCGACGCCGAGGCCGGGCTCACCCGCCTCATCGTCAACACCTACCAGGCCGTCTCCGGGTCCGGGCTCGCCGGCGCGGCTGAACTCGCCGGCCAGATCGAGGCCGCGGTCGCCCAGGGCGACCTCACCCGACTCGTCCACGACGGTTCGGCGATCGACTTCCCGGCTCCCGAGAAGTACGTCGCCCCGATCGCCTTCGACGTCATCCCGCTCGCCGGTTCGATCGTCGACGACGGCCTGGGTGAGACCGACGAGGAGAAGAAGCTCCGCAACGAGAGCCGGAAGATCCTCGAGCTCCCCGAGCTGCTCGTGTCGGGCACCTGCGTGCGCGTGCCCGTGTTCACGGGCCACTCGCTGTCGATCAACGCCGAGTTCTCGCGCGACTTGTCGCCGGAACGCGCGATCGAACTGCTCAGCGACGCCCCGGGCGTCCAGCTGTCGGACGTGCCGACGCCGCTCGAGGCCGCCGGTGCAGACCCGTCGTTTGTGGGGCGCATCCGTCCGGACCAGAGCGCGCCGGCCGGCAAGGGTCTCGCCCTGTTCATCTCGAACGACAACCTCCGCAAGGGCGCCGCCCTCAACGCGGTGCAGATCGCCGAGATCGTCGCCGCCGAGCTGCTCGCACAGCCCGCCGCGGTCTGACCGGCCCTCCCTCCACCCGATCGGGGACGACGACATGGCCCGCCAGCGACCACGCCTGCGCCGACGGTGGTTGGCCGCGTTCATCGCGGCGGCCATCGCCGTCACCGCGGTGATCACCGTGAGCGGCCTGCGTGCCGACGTCCAGCAGACGACGGTCGCCCGCGCCGACACCTCCGGGTCCGAGGTCGCCGTCGGACCACTCGTCGCGTTCTACGGCGACTCGTACACCAAGGGCTCGGCAGCGTCGTCGCCCGCCGCGCGCTGGTCTTCGCTCGTCGCGAAGGCTGAAGGCTGGACGGAGTACAACGCCGGCTACCCGGGTCTCGGCTTCGTCCGCAAGCGCGACAAGGTCGGTGACGTCACGGCCGACGTCATCGCGCAGCACCCCGAGGTCCTCATCGTCGCGCTCGGCATCAACGACAACTTTGAGTGGACCGGCAACGAGCAGGCGATCCAGGAGGCGATCCTGCCGGAGTTCCAACGGCTGCGTGACGGGCTGCCCGGCACCCGCATCATCGTGGTGGAGCCCTGGTGGTACACCGCTGAGCGACCGGCGTCCGTCGAACAGATCATCGGGTGGGTGCACGACGCCGCCGACACCATCGGGGCCGACTACATCTCCGGGGCGTCGCACTGGCTGGACGAGGACCCGGCGACGTGGATCTCCGCCGACGGCCTCCACCCGAGCGACGCCGGGTATGCGCACCTCGCGCAGCGCATGCTCGAGGAGCTCGACGCCCTCACCCCCGCGCTCCCCGGACGCTGAGTCCGCGTCACCGCAGGCGGCCCGAAGTGTCTCGACATCGAGCGATCTCACGGCACGCGATCAGCGACAGCACGCGGGTGGAGAGCTCGGGCCTCGCCGCGACTAGACTGCTCTGGTGACCGAAACCATCGACGTAGCCCTCATTGGTGGTGGCATCATGAGCGCCACGCTCGCCGCCCTCATCCACCAGGTGCAGCCTGACTGGAAGGTCGAGGTGTACGAGCGCCTGAGCGACGTCGCACTCGAGAGCTCCAACCCCTGGAACAACGCCGGGACGGGCCATGCCGCGCTGTGCGAGCTCAACTACATGCCGCAGGACGCCCACGGCCACGTCGACCCAGCGAAGGCCATCGGTATCAACGAGCAGTTCCAGCTCAGCCGCCAGTTCTGGTCCCACCTCGTCGAGGAGGGCCTGCTCGGCGCACCCGACACCTTCATCAACCCGACCCCGCACATGACCTTCGTGCGCGGCGAGAAGGACGTCGAATACCTGCGGAAGCGCTACGAGGCGCTGAAGGATCAGCCGCTCTT
Source organism: Plantibacter sp. CFBP 8798 (assembly GCF_014841195.1). Classification (NCBI taxonomy): domain Bacteria; kingdom Bacillati; phylum Actinomycetota; class Actinomycetes; order Micrococcales; family Microbacteriaceae; genus Plantibacter; species Plantibacter sp. CFBP 8798. The sequence goes on along the minus strand of NZ_JACYTS010000003.1, from coordinate 353,614 downwards.
CGCCGGCATCGAGTTCTCGGAGGACCCGGCCGTCATCGCCGAGTGGGCTCCACTCCTCATCAACCGTCGTGCCGTCGGCGAACGCATCGCGGCCACCCGGATCACCGCGGGCACCGACGTCGACTTCGGTTCGCTCACGCACAAGCTCTTCGGTGCAGCACCGAACACGCACGTCCGCACCAACCACGAGGTCCGGTCGCTCAAGCGGTTGAAGGACGGCACATGGCGCATCCGTGGCCGCCAGACCCTCGGTCGTTCACCGATGGAGATCAACGCCCGCTTCGTCTTCGTCGGTGCCGGCGGATGGGCGCTCAAGCTGTTGCAGAAGTCCGGCATCCCCGAGATCAAGGGCTACGGCGTCTTCCCCATCGGCGGCCAGTTCCTCCGCACCGACAACCCCGCGGTCGTCTCGAAGCACCAGGCAAAGGTGTACAGCCAGGCCTCGGTCGGTGCCCCGCCGATGTCGGTCCCGCACCTCGACACCCGCGTCGTCGACGGTCAGGCGAGCCTCCTCTTCGGCCCGTACGCGACGTTCAGCCCGAAGTTCCTCAAGCGCGGATCGATGCTCGACCTCGTCACCCAGGTGCGCCCGCACAACCTGCTCCCGATGCTGGCGGTCGCCAAGGACAACCCGAGTCTCATCACGTACCTCGTCGGGCAGCTCCTGCAGTCCCGGAAGCAGAAGATGGACAGCCTCCGCGAGTTCCTGCCGACGGCCAAGGACGAGGACTGGTACCTCATCGAGGCCGGGCAGCGCGCCCAGGTCATGAAGAAGGACAAGGCCAAGGGCGGCGTCCTGCAGTTCGGCACCGAGGTCATCACGGGTGCGGACGGCACGATCGCGGGACTGCTGGGCGCTTCCCCCGGCGCGTCGACGGCCGTGCCGATCATGCTCGACGTCCTGCGGAAGTGCTTCCCCGACCGGATGACCGCGTGGGAGCCGAGGCTCCGCGAGATGATCCCGACCTACGGCTCGACGCTGAACGACGTCCCCGAGACGGCCGCGAAGGTCCTCGAGAGCACCGCCGAGGCCCTCGACATCTCGCTGTAGCCGCCGCACGGGTGCTCGCCCGGCCCCTCGTCGGATGCGACAGGTGCAGCCCTGGAACCCTAAGCTTGCCTGGTGGCGAAACTGTACTTCCGATACGGGGCGATGAACTCCGGCAAGAGCACCGCCTTGCTCCAGGCGGCGTTCAACTACGAGGAGCGCGGCCACCGCGTCCTCCTCGCCAAGCCGTCCCTCGACACGAAGGGCGACGCCGCCATCGTCAGTCGCCTCGGCGTGACCCGCGACGCCGACTTCCTGCTCGGTCCTGACGACGACGCCGTCCGGGTGTTCGCGGAGCACCGTCGCCGCGTCGTGCAGGAGACCGGAGAGGACGTCAGCTGCCTCCTCGTCGACGAAGCCCAGTTCCTCCACGGGGAGCAGGTCGACGACCTCCTCCGCATCGCGCTGCTCGAGGGCATCCCGGTGCTCGCCTACGGCATCCGGACCGACTTCCAGACCGTCGCGTTCCCCGGGAGCCGGCGTCTCCTCGAAGTCGCCCACAGCCTCGAAGAACTCAAGACGATCTGCCGGTGCGGTCGGAAGGCGATCTTCAACGGCCGCCGGTTCGGCGACACCTTCGTGTTCGACGGCGACCAGGTCGCCATCGACGGCACCACCGTCACCTACGAATCGCTCTGCGGCGTCTGCTACCTGCAGGAGTCCGGCGGTCGACTGTCCAGCACACCCACCGTTCGTCCCATCAGCGAAGGATCACACGCATGAAGCTCTCCGTCATCGGCTGCGGCTACCTCGGGGCCGTGCACGCGGCCGCCATGGCGTCGATCGGGCACGAGGTCGTCGGTATCGACGTCGACCCGGCCAAGATCGAGGCGCTCGCCGCCGGACGCTCGCCGATCTTCGAGCCAGGTCTGCCGGAGCTGCTGCTGGCCGGCGTCGAGTCGGGCCGCCTGCGCTTCAGCACGGACATGGCCGACGCGGCCGGGGCGACCATGCACTTCGTCGCAGTCGGTACGCCGCAGAAGGCCGGCTCCAACGCGGCCGACCTGCGCTACGTGGACGCTGCGGTGACGGCCCTCCTGCCGCACCTGTCGGCTGGTGACGTCGTCGTCGGCAAGTCGACCGTCCCCGTCGGCACCGCTGCGCGCCTTGCGGAACTCGTCGCCCCCACCGGCGCCGTGCTCGCCTGGAACCCGGAGTTCCTGCGGGAAGGCTTCGCCGTGCAGGACACCATCGCGCCCGACCGACTCGTGTACGGGCTGCCGCCGGCTCCGGAGGACGCCGCCGTCGCGCGAGCCGCCTTCGACGAGGTCTACGCCCAGGCGCTCTCGACCGGCACGCCGCTCGTCGCCACCGGCTACTCGACCGCAGAGCTCGTGAAGGTCGCGGCGAACGCGTTCCTCGCCACGAAGATCTCCTTCATCAACGCGATGGCGGAGATCGCCGAGGTCACGGACGCCGACGTCACGGAGCTCGCCGACGCGATCGGCTACGACGCCCGGATCGGCCGCCGCTTCCTCAACGCCGGTGTCGGGTTCGGCGGCGGATGCCTGCCGAAGGACATCCGGGCCTTCACCGCTCGTGCCGAGGAGCTCGGTCGTGGCGAGTCGGTGGCGTTCCTCAAGGAGGTCGACGCGATCAACCTGCGTCGCCGTCAGCGCGTCATCGACCTCGTCGTCGAGGAGCTCGGCGGGAGCGCCTACCGGAAGCGGGTCGCGGTGCTCGGGCTCGCCTTCAAGCCCGACAGCGACGACGTCCGCGACTCGCCGGCCCTCGACGTCGCCGTCGGACTCAACGGCCTGGGTGCGGAGGTGCTCGCCTTCGATCCGGAAGCGGTCCCCAACGCGCGTCGACTCCACCCGCAGCTGACGTTCGCAGACTCGGCCGAGCAGGCCGTGACGGACGCGGACATCGTCGTCGTCGTGACCGAGTGGAAGGCGTTCCGCGCCCTGGACCCCTCGGCCGTCGCCGAGTTGACCGCGGGCAAGACGATCGTGGACGGACGCAACTGCCTCGACGTGGACGCCTGGCGGGGCGCCGGGTGGCGCTACGTCGGTCTCGGTCGCCCGTGACCGGCGACGAGTAGCCGGACGACGAGTACGATCGTCGCGCCGAGCAGACCTCCGGCCGCATTGGCGTAGACGTCGGCGATCGTCGCTACGCGCTCGGGGAGCAGGGTCTGTCCGAGTTCGATCGCGACCGAGAACAGGGTCGTCGTCAGCGGTGCGATCCACCAGAGCCGCAGGGGCAGCTCCAGGGCGAGCAGGGCGCCGAGTGGGATGAACAGCACGACGTTCGCGGCCGATTCGACGAAGCGGTAGTCGAACCAGTCCGGCGCGCCCGCGGCCTGTAATCGGTCGAGGATCGCGAGCAGCGTCGTGCGGCCGTCGGCGTCGACGGGCGTGGGCCAGAACGCGATGCCGAGCATGACGCACAGGCAGAGCAGCAGCAGGATCCCGATCACGATGCGCGGCGTGCGGGTCATCTGCGGTGCGGCTCCAGATCGGTCGACGAGCGTGCTGACGGCATCCCGCAATCGTAGGCCATGAGTGGCCGTGAGCCCGGTTGTCGCGTGCGCCGTCCACCCCTGAAAGGGGGCGTGCAGGGACCCTCGGAGGCCGTCATCCGGCGGTTAGGCTGTGCCTACCCGAACAAGGAGCACTCTTGGCTGACCCACGCCCGGCGACGGCCGGCATCCGCCTGCCCGGCCATCGGCGTTCGCGTCTGTGGTGGATCGCACTCGCCGTCCTCCTCGTCGTCCTCGCGCTCGGAGCCTGGCTCGGCGTCCGGGCGTCGCTGGCGAAGAACGCGCTCGAAGCCGCCCAGTCGGAGGCGAAGTCGCTCCAGTCGGCCGTACTCAAGGGTGACGCGAGCGGCACCGAGGCAACGCAGCGTGCCCTCACGAAGCACACCGGCGAGGCGGTGTCGCTGACGAGTGATCCCGTCTGGCGGGCGGCCGAGGCGGTCCCGTTCCTCGGCGTGAACTTCTCCGCGGTGCGACAGGCTGCCGCTGCGACCGACGACGTCGCGGTCGATGTCGTGCCGAAGGTCGTCGAGATCGCCGATCAGGTCAACCTGTCGTCCCTGCTCCCCGGGGACGGCTCGATCGCGACGGAGCCGCTCCGCACCGTCGCGCCGACCGTGGCCGACGCGGCTGCAGCGGCTGACGCCATCGCCGAGCGCGTGGACACGATCGGCACGGACGGTGCGCTGCCGGTAGTCGCCGACGCCGTCGAGAAGCTCACCCGCACGATTGCCGGTGCGTCCACGATGCTCGACACCGCGGCGCGGGCCACGGCGCTCCTGCCGGACATGGCGGGTGGGGCCGGGCCTCGGAACATCATGGTGATGATCCAGAACAACGCGGAGCTGCGCTCGAGTGGCGGCATCGCCGGGGCGGTGGCCCTCATCCACGCGGAGAACGGCGTCATCTCCTTCGTCGGCACCCGGGGGAGCGACGACTTCTCCGGATTCCCCGCCCCCGTGCTGCCGCTCACCCCGTTCGAGCAGAACGTCTACACCGACAACCTCGGCCGATACATCCAGGACACCAACCTCACGGTCGACTTCAGTCGCACCGGGGAGCTCGCCGCAGCCATGGGGACCCAGGTGTTCGGCGTGCCCATCGACACCGTGGTCGCCGTCGACCCCTACGTCCTCGCGCACCTGCTGGAGGCGACCGGGCCCGTCGCCCTCCCGGACGGCACCGAGCTCACCGCCGACAACGCGGCGAAGACGCTGCTGAGCGACGTCTACGCCCGGTTCCCGGACCGGCTCGTGCAAGACGCGTTCTTCGCCGCGGTCTCGGGTGCGGTGTTCGAGGGCATGATCTCCCGCTCGCCCGACCCCGGCGCCCTCGTCCAGGCCCTGTCCGAGTCCGGCGCGGAGAACCGTCTCCACGTCTGGAGTGCGGTCCCCGCCGAACAGGCGTTGATCGCCCAGACGAGCCTCGCCGGGATCCCGCCGACGACCGACGACGCGGCGGTCTACACCGGGGTCTACCTCGAGGACCTGACCCGCGCGAAGATGGACTACTACCTGGAGACGAACGTCGACATCCGCGACGCCCGATGCACGAAGCACGGCGCCGAGTACGTCGTCGCCGTCACCCTGACGTCCACTGCGCCGGCGGATGCCGCGACCTCCCTGCCGGACTACGTGACCGCGGGCGGGCGTTTCGGCACCCCCGCGGGAGACATCGCGACGCGCGTCGTGATCCACGGTCCGCTGGGCGCAACCCTGCTCGGTGCGAGCGACGGCGAGGACCTGCCGGTCAAGGCCGTGACCGACCCGAACGGTCGTCTCTACGCCCAGACCGACGTGACCCTCACTCCGGGGGCGACAACGGAACTCGTCTTCACGGTGCTCGCTCCGAAGGCCTCCGACGTACCCCCAAACCTGGTCACAACCCCCGGAATCACGGGCAAAACGACCATTTCAGCCTTCCCTCGGTGCGGCTCCTGACATAGCATGACAACACCTCAGGAAGCCACGCACCCGAATTCGTGACCCTGAGGAACCTCGCGCGGACGCCCACCCGAAATCGGCGGACGCAGGGGGTATTCGACGTTCCTTGGGGATATCAACATGAAGCGCACCCTTGCCCTAGCATCGCTCTGCCTCCTGGCAGTCTTCGCGGCCCCGACCGCCGCGAGTGCAGCGACCGACTCGTCCACCTACGGCCCTGCCGGCTGTGCGACCCTCACGCCGGTGTCGGTGACCCAGGGGGAGTCGACCGTCTTCCGCTGCGACGGCACCTTCGACCCCGGCACTCCGGTGACGGTCACCGTCGCCGGGCCCGGCTGCAGCATTCCCGCTGCGAAGCCGAACACCGCCGGCGCGACCGAGCAGGCCGCCGAGCAGAGCGCCGTGCCGACGTCCGGCACGTTCAGCGCCGACGCCGCCCGTGCGTTCGCGGTGACGATCGAAACCAGCAAGACCGCCTCCGGCACCTGCATGGTCACGGCGACCCAGGGCGCGACCACCGAGAGCGCCTCCTTCCAGGTCTCGGAGCGTGAGTTCGCCTCGACCGGCTTCGACGGTGGAGCCCTGCCGTGGATCGGCGGAGGCCTCCTCGTCGTCGGTGCCGGCGTCGTCGGTGCGATGACGATCCGTCGCCGCAAGACGGCCTGATCCGTCAGTCGGGATCCGTGGTCCGAGCGGTCGTCCGCTCGGACCACGGCCTGACCGGAGGGCATCTCACCCTCCTGGGCTTCGGCGTGGCACGGTCCTCGCCCGGCTTGGCGTCAGGCGGACAGGTCGTACCCCCAAAGGTGGTCACATCCGCGGAATTCCGCGGTTTTCCAGCCCTGGCGAGATGGCGGCTGCCCTAGCATGATGACGGCCATGGAGGCCACGAGTGATCAGCGCTCGGCTCCAGGCCCTGTCCGCATGTCGCATCACGCAGCGCATGCGCCATCCGCACACCAAGGGGCCCGCATATGAAACGAACTCTCTCCGCCGCCGCACTCGTCCTCCTCGCCGTCGTCGCGCTGCCCACCGCAGCCAACGCGCTCGAGGGCGACAGCTACGGTCCTGGCAGCTGCAACTCGATCACGCCGGCGAGCGTCGCGCGCGGCGCGGCGGTCTCCTACTCGTGCTCGGACTTCTGGGCGGCGAACCAGACGGTGTCGATCACCATCGAGTCCTCCGCAGCCGGTGTCTCCGCTCGCACGCTGTCGACCGTCGCGGGCGAGACCGGCGACATCCAGGTCTCCATCGACACGGCTGCTGACCCCGCAGGCACCTACACGCTGACCGCGACCCAGGGTGCCGTGACCGACTCGTCCGACTTCACCGTTCTGGACCCCGCGGACGCCGCTGCGGCCGCTGCATCGGCCTCCGACCCGTCTGCCGGGGGCAACGCCCTCGCCGACACCGGGTTCGCCGGAACCGCCCTCCCGTGGGTGGCCGGAGGGCTCCTCGCCGTCGGTGCTGCTGCGCTCGGTACCGTGGTCGTGCGTCGCCGCCAGCAGGCGTGAGATCACGGATCGGCCGGGCGGCGATGGCGGCGCCCGGCTGATCCGGTCCGGGATCCACCGATTCCAGGAAGTGGCGAACAGCCGCTGAAAAATCGGCTATCCTAGACAAGGCCTTCGGGCCATCGGGGTGTGGCGCAGTTTGGTAGCGCGCTTCGTTCGGGACGAAGAGGTCGTGGGTTCAAATCCCGCTACCCCGACAGTACAAGCCCGGCAGATACGTAAGTATCCGCCGGGCTTCGCTGTTTCCCGGGTTGGCGGTCCGCTGGGCTGGCGGGTTGCACATCCCGCTACCCCGACAGTACAAGCCCGGTCAGATGAGAAATCGTCTGACCGGGCTTCTCTGTTTCCCGGGTTGGCGGTCCGCTGGGCTGGCGGGTTGCACATCCCGCTACCCCGACAGTACAAGCCCGGTCCGACGAGCAATCGTCTGACCGGGCTTCTCTGTTTCCCGGGTTGGCGGTCCGCTGGGCTGGCGGGTTGCACATCCCGCTACCCCGACAGTACAAGCCCGGTCCGACGAGAAATCGTCTGACCGGGCTTCTCTGTTTCTCCGGGGAGAGTCCCGGTCCCTGAGCCTGTCGAAGGGCAGCACTTCGACAAGCTCAGTGACCGGCGGAGGGTGCTCAGTGACCGGCGGAGGGTGCTCAGCGACCCGCGGCGGGTGCTCAGTGACCCGCGGCAGGCGCTCGGTACTGGCGGAGGGTGCTCGGGCCGGAGAGTCTCGGTCCCTGAGCCTGTCGAAGGGCAGTCGGGCCCGGTCAGACCACCGTGCGACGGGGGAGGAGCGTCACGAGCGACGCCTCCGGCCGGCAGGCGAAGCGCACGGGCGCGTAGATGGACGTCCCGACACCCGCCGACACGTTCAGGTACGCCGAGCGGAGGGCATGCCGCCAGACGCTGAGCCCCTTCACCTGCTTGCGAGGGATGTCGCAGTTCGTCACGAGCGCGCCGTAGCCCGGCACACAGACCTGCCCACCGTGGGTGTGCCCCGCGAAGATGAACTGCGCACCCTGCGTCACGAACGCGTCGAGCACCCGCCGATACGGAGCGTGCATCACGCCCACCGTCACCGTATGCGCCAGCGACGGGTCGTCGGTGTCCAAGGTCTCTGCGTCCAATCGTTCGTCGATGAGTGCCGTGAGCGTGTCCAGGCGGTCGAAGTGCTTGTGCGGGTCGTCGACGCCGAACAGGTCGAGGCGGGTCCTGCCCACCGAGATCTCACCGACCGCGTTGTTGAGGTCGATCCAGCCGAGTTCGTCCATGAAGAACCGCTCGAGCGCGCCCGTGTCGAGTGTCGTCGGGGAGACGTGCTTCGACGAGGTCTGCGTGAAGTATTTGAACGGGTTCTTCGCGGTCGGGCCGTAGTAGTCGTTCGAACCGTGCACGAACGCCCCCGGAACACCTGCGAAGACCGAGAGTGCAGCGCGGATCCCGTCGATGCCCTGCTCATGGCCCAGATTGTCGCCCGTGTTGATCACGACGTCCGGCCGGAGATCCGCCAGCGACCGCAGCCAGGCCTGCTTCCGGCGCTGCCAGGGGGCCATGTGGAGGTCGGAGAGGTGCAGCACGGTGATCGGCTCGGCGTCGGGTGGGAGGACCGGAGCGGTCACCCTGCGGAGCGTGAAGGCGTTGCGCTCGATCACCGACGCGTACCCGAAGGTGAGGGCCCCGAGGCCTGCCACGACGGCCGCTGCCGTGCCGAGTCTGCCGCCGGTGCTCATCGGTGCCGCCATCGATCGTCTCCTCCTCGGTCGTCGAGTGGTCTCGACCGTCCCCCGAGCGTACCCGGTGCCCCCTCCGAAGACGCCCGGAGCCGAACCCCGCGGAGACGACGGAGGGCCCGATCGAATCCGATCGGGCCCTCCGTGCTGGCGTCAGGACGCTAACAGCTGGTCTTGGAGACCGTCACCGTCACCTTGCCGTCCTTGCGCGCCGCGGTTCCTGCAGGCGGATCGACGCCGGTCACCTTCGGTGTCGCTGCAGCGGGATCGACCGCACACTTCTGACCCACGTTCGTGAATCCGGCACCCTGGAGAGCCGCCTTCGCTGCATCGAAGTTGCCGGCTCCGCTGACATCGGGGATGACGCCCAAGAGTCCGTTGCTCGTGTAGACCGTGACGATGGAGCCCTTCGGCACCGTGCCCGACGGGTTGGTGCTGGCGGCCTGACCTGCCGGCAGCGCAGAGTCGCCGGCGCCACCGTTCTCGAAGCCGAAGCCGGCGTCCTCGAGGAGCTTCTGGGCTTCCTCGATCGTCTTCCCGGCCACATCGGGCACCTGGACCGACTGGCCGTTGATGAGCGACGGGTCGGGGTCGCCGAACGCGTCGCCGCCGAACTTCGCGTTGGCGGTCGCCATGACCCGCGGCCAGATCTTGTGACGGATCGTCGCAGCCTGGCCGGCGTCGAAGTACGTCCGACGGAGGTTGACGTGGCCCGTCGCGTTGAAGACGCCGACGACGGTCGCCGCCTTCGTGCTCGCGCCGCTCATCCAGGTCGCTTCGTTGTTGTCGGTGGTGCCCGTCTTGCCGATGAGGGGGACACCGTCGCCGATGCGGGACGAGCTCGTCGTACCGCCGTTGAAGGTCGCCTGGAGCGCGACGTTCGCTGTCGCGGCGACGTTCGCCTCGAGGCCCTGGCGGCAGTTCGCCGGAGGGACAGGGATCTCGGTGCCGTCGGGCTTCACGACGCGGTCGATCGCGATCGGGTCGCAGGTGATACCGCCGGAGGCGAAGGTCGCGAAGGCCGTCGCCATGCTGAGCGGTGCGACCTCGTTGGTGCCGAGGACGGTCGCGGGAGACTGGAGCAGGGGGCCGCCATCGGCGCGGTGCACACCCATCGACTCGGCCGTCTTGCGGATACCGCAGAGGTCGAGCTGCTTCGCCATCGCGATGAAGCCGGTGTTGATGGACTGCTTCGTCGACTGGAGCGCGGTGTACTGGCCACCGTTGCCGCCCTCGTCGTTACCGGGGTTCCAGTCGGAACCGGCGTAGACCGTGCCGCCATCGGCACACGAGTCCTTGAACGTGCCCCACGGGGACCGTTTCCGGCCGTCGACGCCCTCGTTCAGGCCGTGCCCCTCTTTGAGCCATTCGGCGAGTGTGAAGGTCTTGTACGTCGATCCGGGTTGGAAGCCGGTCGATCCGCCGTAGTCGACGTCGGTGTTGTAGTTGACCGCGGAGTAGTTGGCACCGGTGGCCAGGACGTCGGGATCGTTCGAGTAGTCCTTGTTCTGCGCCATCGCGAGGATGCGGCCCGTACCGGGCTGGACCGTGACCGAGACCGCACCGATGTCGAGCTGGTCGCTCACCCGCGGGATGAGCTCGTCGATCGCCGTCTGCGCGGCGTACTGGACGTCGAGGTCGAGCGTCGTGAACACGCTGTACCCACCACGGTTGAATGCCGCCCAACGCTCGTCCTCGGTGGCACCGAAGATCGGGTTGTTCTGGAACACCCGTGTGACGTAGTCGCAGAAGTACCCCGCGCCGGGGCTGACGTTGACGGCCGTCTGGCAACCCGTGCTCGCCGGGTTGATCGTGGGCGTGATCGCCGTCGCGATCGCGACGTCGTACTGCTCCTGGGTGATCTTGCCTTCCTTGATCATCTGATCGAGGACGTAGTTCCGCCGGTCGAGGGTGAGCGCGTACCCGTTCGCGGCGCCGTTCGTCTCGCTCTCGGGACGGTCGAGACGCAGCGTCTCCGGGTTGTTGACGATCGCCATGAGCGCGGCGGCCTGCTCGAGGTTGAGGTTCGCAGCGGAGGTCGCGAAGTAGTAGTTGGCTGCGGCCTCGATGCCGTAGGTGCGGCCGCCGAAGCCGGCGATGTTGAGGTACCCGCGGAGGATGTCCTGCTTGCCGTAGCGCTTCTCGAGGCCGATGGCCATGCGCATCTCCTTGAGCTTGCGCTCAGGGGTCGCCTTCGTCGCCTCTTCATACGCGGCCTTCATCTTGGCCTCGTCGGTGATGGCCTCTGCCTTCTGCACGAGCACGTTCTTCACGTACTGCTGGGTGATGGACGAACCACCCTGCAAGTCGCGGCCCGTCGCACTGATCGCGACGGCTCGGATCGTGCCGGTGAGGTCGACACCGCCGTGCTCGTAGAAGCGCGGGTCCTCAGCGGAGACCGCCGCGTCCTTGACGAACTGGTTGATCTGATCCCAGCCGACCTCGATGCGGTTCTGCTGGTAGAAGGACGCGAGCAGCTGTGGGTTACCGGCGCTGTCGGTTGCGTAGATGTTCGACTTCTGCGCCAGCTCGTCGAGGGCCAGGTAGTCGGGCAGACCGTCGAACACGTTGATCGTGCTGTTGGTCGCCATCCCCGTGACGGCGAGGGCCGGGGTGACCGTGGCGGTGACGAGGACACCCGCGGCGACGCTCAGGCCGAGAAAGCCGAGGAAGCCGCCGAGCACACCGGTGGCCGTGCGATGTTGTTGAGGCATGGATCGATGCTAAGCGACAATCCTGAAAAAGGCCCGCTCAGCGCCGCGTTGAAACCGGATCGTTGCCGCCACGCGATCACCTGCGGCTGCCGGCGACGAAGTGTCCGGCAGCCGCATCCGATCATCCGGGCGAGCCGTTCCCGTTCCCGTTCCCAGCGCCTCCGCCGTTCCCGTTGCCGTTCCCCGGGGCGGCAGGCCCGCCGTCCTCGCCGGTCCCATCTGTGTCCCCGCCATCACCCGGAGCCGGTGTCGGCGCCTCGCTCGGTGCCTGCGTGGGGTCGGCCGTGGGCGTCGGGGCAGGTGTCGAGTCCTCGCCGCTGCTGCCGGAACCGTCGCCCTGCAGCGTGGCGCGGTCGGCCTCGGGGAAGTCGCCGCCCGGGTACTTGGCGAGCGCGGCCGACATGACCTCCGGCCAGATGTAGTGCCGCATGGAGGCCACCTGGGTGCCGTCGATGTAGGTGTCGCGGAGGTTGACGTGTCCGCTGACGTTGAAGGTGCCGACGACCGTCGCGACCGTCGTGCTCGCACCGCTCATCCAGGTCGCCTCGGCGTTGTCCGTGGTCCCGGTCTTGCCGATCAGCTCGCCGACCCCGTCGGTGCGGGCGCCCGAGGCGGACGCGGTACCGCTCGACACGACACCCTGGAGGACGTCGTCGGCCGCGGCCGCCACCTTCGCATCGACGGATTGACGGCAGTTCGCGGAGGGGACCTCGGCGGTGGAGCCGTCGGGCTTCGTGATCGAGTCGATCGCAATCGGGTCGCACGTCTTGCCGCCCGCGGCGAGCGTTGCGAAGGCGGTCGCCATGCTCAGCGGGGCGACCTCGTTCGTGCCGAGCACGGTGGCGGGGGAGTTGTTCAGTGGTGCGCCGTCGGCACGGTGCACGCCCATCGATTCAGCGGTCTTGCTGATGTCGCAGAGGTCCAGCTCCTGCGCCATCGCGATGAACGCGGTGTTGATCGACTGCTGCGTGGCGCGTCTCACGGTGTAGGACCCCGATTCGCCCTCGTCGTTCCGCGGACTCCAGCCGGCCTCCGCCTGCTCCGTCCCACCCGGGACGCAACTGTTGGTGAAGGTGCCCCAGTCGGATCTGCGGTTCGCGTTGATCGACTCGTTGACGCCCTTGCCCGACTTCAGCCAGTCCGTGAGGGTGAAGATCTTGTACGTCGACCCGGGCTGGAAGCCGGCCGAGCCGCCGTAGGCCTGGTCGGTGTTGTAGTTGATCGCGCTGTAGTTCGAGCCCGTCGCCAGGACGTCGGGATCCTGCGAGTAGTCCTTGTTCTGGGCCATGGCGAGGATCCGCCCGCTCCCCGGCTGCACGCTCACTGAAACGGCACCGAGGTCGAGTTCAGTGGTCGTTTTCGGGACGTACTCGTCGATCGCCGCCTGCGAGGCGCTCTGGAGGTCGAGGTCGAGGGTCGTGAAGACGCTGTACCCGCCGCGCTTGAAGTTCGTCCACCGTTCGTCCTGTGTGGCGCCGAAGATCTCGTTGTTCTGCAGCACGTTCGTCACGTAATCACAGAAGTAGGCGGACGACCCGGCCGCGGAACAGCCGGTGACGGGAGGCACGATCGTCGGCGTGATCGGGATCGCCACCGCGGCGTCGTGCTGCTCCTGGGAGATTTTCTGCTCCTTGAGCATCTGGTCGAGGACGTAGTCCCGTCGCGTCTTCGTCAGGGCGTAGCCGTTGGCCGCGCCGTTGTCGGCGCTGTCGGGCTTGTCGATCCTGAGGTTCTCGGGGTTGTTGACGATCGCGAGCAGCGTCGCCGCCTGCTCCAGCGTGAGGTTCGCCGCCGTGGTGTTGAAGTAGTAGTTGGACGCGGCCTCGATCCCGTAGACGCGTCCGCCGAAGCCGGAGATGTTGAGGTACCCGCGGAGGATGTCCTCCTTGCCGTAGGTCTTCTCGAGCCCGATCGCGAGTCGCATCTCCTTGAGCTTGCGCTCCGGGGTCGTCGCGGTCGCCTCCTCATAGGCCGCGTCGCTCTCCTTCTTGTCGGGGATCGCCTCGGCCTTCTGCACCAGGACGTTCTTCACGTACTGCTGCGTGATCGACGAACCACCCTGCGTCGATCCACCGGCGGCGTTGTTGACGACCGCGCGGACGGTGCCCGCGAGGTCGATGCCACCGTGCTCGAAGAAGCGGGGGTCCTCAGCCGAGACCGCGGCGTCCTTCGCGAACTGGGAGATCTGGTCCCAGCTGTCCTCGATCCGGTTCTGGTCGTAGAAGGAGGCGAGGAGCACCGGGTTGCCTGCGGAGTCCTTGGCGTAGATGCTCGACTTCTGGGCGAGCGAGTCGAGCTGGAGGTAGTCGGGGAGGCCGTCGAAGACGGAGATGCCCGTGGAGGTGGCGAGACCGGTCATCGCGATGGCAGGGGTGACCGCGGCGGTAGCGAGCACACCGGCGGCGACGCTCAAGCCGACGAAGCCGAGGACGCTCTGCGCGACCGTCTTCGCGGGGGTACGTGGTTCAGGCATAGGATCGAAGGTAAGCGGGGAAACTGTGAGCGAGCTTCACTTGGGGCTCGCCATGAACATCCCCTGCGCCTCCGCCTCTCCGTGCGGAGCGCCCGATCGAGGAGAGACATGACCCGCTGGGAGTACCTCACCACGCCGTTGATGATCCACAACACGGCTGCCATCCTGAACAACTGGGGCGGGGAGGGTTGGGAGCTCGTCCAGGTCGTCACCGGTCCGGAGGGTGGGCTCGTCGCCTACCTCAAGCGCCCCATCGCCGACTGACCCGACGTCCCGGAGGAACCCCCATGTCCCAGATCGCCGACCGACTCGCCGAGCTCGGTATCACCCTGCCCACCGTCGTCCCGCCCGTCGCCGCCTACATCCCCGCGGTGGTCTCCGGCGAGCACGTCTTCACCTCGGGCCAGCTGCCCATGACCGACGGCAAGCTCCCCGCCACCGGCAAGGTGGGTGAGGGCGACGGACTCGTCTCGCCCGCGGACGCCAAGACCTACGCCCGGACGTGCGCCCTCAACGCGCTCGCCGCGGTGGAGAGCCAGATCGGTTCGCTCGACCGCGTCACCCGCATCGTGAAGGTCGTCGGCTTCGTCGCCTCCGACCCGGCGTTCACCGGCCAGCCCGGCGTCATCAATGGTGCGTCAGAGGTCCTCGGCGAGATCTTCGGCGACCTCGGCGTGCACGCCAGATCCGCCGTCGGCGTCGCCGTGCTCCCGCTCGACTCGCCCGTCGAGGTGGAGCTCATCGTCGAGTTCGCCTAGCGCGCGGCGCCACAACAGGAGATCCGCTCCGAAGCAGGAGAACGTAACCGCGTTCATCCTGCTGCGGAGCGGATCTCCTGCGTTCACCACTGATGCCTGCCTTGCGCGATCGCGTCTGAGATCTCGCGCTCGACGAGTGTCCACTGGTGCATGACCTGCCGGTAACTGAACCGCAGGACGGTGTGGCCGGATAGCGCGAGACGGCGATCCTGCGCGAGATCGCGGCTCCGTTGTGACGCATCCTGATGAGGAGCGTGTCCATCGAACTGCAGGATGAGGCGTTCGCCGATGAGTCCGTCGACCCGGTGACCGTCGACCACGACCTGCTGGCGCATCTGGATGCCGATCCGCGCGAGACGGATGCACGGTATCGACTCGATGCCTGAGTCGGAGAGGTGGCTGACGCGGTCGATCACTCTTCTGAACCGTCGGGAACGGATCGGCATGAGTCTGAGCCGGTCGAGGTCGGCATCTCCGACGCGGACAGCCGATTCGAAGACCGCGAGCGCGCGTTCGAACGGTTGGCACTCGGCGAGGTGGACGAGCGCATTCACCGGTGGCTGCACCAGCGTGCGGGTGGACACCGGCGCCGGTGTCGCGCTCCAATGGAGCCGCAGCCCTGATTCAGTCGTCGCCGCAGACGTCGAAGGGACGGAGAGATGGACGAACCCGTCAGCCAGGTTCCACCAGCCGCGACGACCGGCGATCGTCAGACACGTCAATCGTCCTCCGCGCGTCGCCGCGAAGAGGAGTTGAGGATCACACGCTGCGGTCACGAGCCAGTTACGTCTCACGACTCGGACCGAGCCTGATTGCTTTGCTCGTTCGATGCCGTGCTTGGTCGCTCCGGCATCGAGCGCGTCGAGACGATGCACGATCCCGTCGCGCCGGTCGATCCACGGGGTGAGGTCCATCACCTCAGCTTCGCGGGCCGGGCGCGGCCACATGCCCCACTCAGGAGTGCTGGGGATGAGGCGCCCGCGAGTCTGCCCTGTGGAGCACAGGAGATCCGCCCCGCAGCAGGACCAACGTGACTACGTTCTCCTGCTGCGGGGCGGATCTCCTGCTGCGACGCTGCGAGGACTTACGTGCTCTTCACCATCTTGTCGGTGATGATCTGCATGACCGTGGTGTCGGCGAGCGTCGTGGTGTCGCCCACCTCGCGGCCCTCGGCCACGTCGCGCAGGAGACGGCGCATGATCTTGCCGGAGCGCGTCTTCGGCAGTTCGTTCACGAGGTAGACCTCGCGCGGGCGGGCAATCGGACCGATCTGTTCGCCGACCCAGCTGCGGAGCGCCCCGGTGATGTCCGCGAGTCCGGACGCCTGCTCGAGGTGGGACTCCTTGATGATGACGAACGCGACGACCGCCTGCCCGGTGGTCTCGTCGGCCGCACCGACCACGGCGGACTCGGCCACCATCTCGTTGGCGACGAGTGCCGACTCGATCTCAGCGGTCGAGAGTCGGTGCCCGGAGACGTTCATGACGTCGTCGACGCGGCCGAGCAGCCAGACGTCGCGGTCCGAGTCAAGTCGGGCGCCGTCGCCGGCGAAGTAGAACGGGCCACCCTCGACGTCCCAGAACTTCTCCCAGTAGGTCTCCTTGAAGCGCTCGGGGTCGCCCCAGATGCCGCGGAGCATCGACGGCCAGGGCTCGGTCACGACGAGGAGTCCGCCGCCGCCGGCACCGACCGCGTCACCGGCGTCGTCGACGACGTCGATGGCGATGCCCGGGATCGGGACCTGCGCGCTACCGGGCTTCGTCGACGTGACACCGGGAAGGGCCGACACCATGATCGCCCCGGTCTCCGTCTGCCACCAGGTGTCGACGATCGGCGCGACCTTGTTGCCGATGATCTTGCGGTACCACATCCACGCCTCGGGGTTGATGGGCTCACCCACCGAGCCGAGCAGGCGGAGTGACGACAGGTCGAACTGCTTCGGGATCTTCCGCCCGAGCTTCATGAAGGAGCGGATCGCCGTCGGAGCCGTGTAAAAGATGCTCACGCCGTACTTCTCGATGATCTCCCACCAGCGTCCCGGGTGCGGGGCGTCCGGCGTGCCCTCGTAGAGCACCTGCGTCGCGCCGTTCGCGAGGGGTCCGTAGGTGACGTAGCTGTGACCGGTGATCCAGCCGATGTCGGCCGTGCACCAGTACACGTCGGTCTCGGGGTGCAGGTCGAAGACGTTCTTGTGGGTGAACGCCGTCTGCGTCAGGTAGCCACCCGAGGTGTGCAGGATGCCCTTCGGCTTCCCGGTGGTGCCGGAGGTGTAGAGGATGAAGAGCGGCTGCTCGGCGGGGAACGGCTGCGCGTCGTGCTCGGGTTCGGCGTCGGCGATGGCCTCGTGCCACCAGAGGTCGCGTCCGGCCGTCCAGTCGACCTCGTTCTCGCCGCGACGGACGACGAGCACATGGTCAACGGTCGCCTGCTCGGGCAGCTCGCCGCGGCTCGCGAGCGCCGCGTCGACGGCGGGCTTGAGTGCGGAGACCTTGCCCTTGCGGTAGCCGCCGTCGGCGGTGATGACGAGCTTGGCCTCCGCGTCGTCGATGCGGGAGCGCAGGCTGTCCGCGCTGAACCCGCCGAAGACGACCGAGTGGACCGCGCCGATGCGCGCGACGGCGAGCATCGAGACGATCGCCTCCGGGATCATCGGCAGGTAGATGGCGACCCGGTCGCCGGCTTCGACGCCGAGGCTGGTGAACAGGTTGGCCGCGCGCTTGACCTCTGCCGTGAGCTCGGCGTAGGTGATCGTGCGGGTGTCGCCGGGCTCGCCCTCCCAGTGGAGGGCGACGCGGTCGCCGTTGCCGGCCTCGACGTGCCGGTCGAGGCAGTTGTACGCGACGTTCAGCTCGCCGTCGTCGAACCAGGTCGCGAAGGGTGGGTTCGACCAGTCGAGGGTCTTCGTGAACGGCTTGCTCCACGTGAGCAGCTCGCGGGACTGCTCGGCCCAGAAGGCGAGCCGGTCACTCGACGCCCGCTCGTAGAGCTCGGCGCTGGCGATCGCCTGCGCGGCGAACTCCTCCGACGGTGGGAATCGTCGGTCTTCGTGCAGCAGGCTGTCGATCTGAGTGCTCATCGTGTGTGTCTCGCTCCCTTGCGAATCCGCGTTCCTGACTCGACCTGCCGAGGCGGGTCGAGTCCGTGCCATGCACGAGCGTAGCGCGTTCTCGGTTGCGGATTTGTCATTCATCCGAACAAACTCGTGGGGCCAGTCTGTGAATGATCTGGGCATGGTAGGGAAACCACTCGATCTGGGGTCGTCTGAGTGCTTGTGTTCCCCGTTCACTGGCGTACACTTGGACCCGGCCGAATACACATTCGTGCATGCAGTGCCAGCGATTCCCCCCAATCCGGCACTGTAGAGGCGGCACCCATTCCCCCCAATGGGTGCCGCCTTCTTCTGTCTCCGGCGTCGGCTGCAGGCGGCCCGTGGTGAGTATTCGAATATTGCTTATAGTTCTGCCACTATCAGCTCTATGCTTCTGAGATGACCGATCTCCTCCTGGCCGTCGTCGTCGACATCGTGGGTTCCCGCCGTCTCGACGATCGCACCCGAGCTCAACGCGCGATCCAGGACGTCTTCCTCCAGGTGGAGGCCACCTGGCCCGCCGAGCAGCCGCTGCGTCCCACGGTCGGCGACGAGTTCCAGGTCGTCTACGCGGACGTCGCGACCGCACTGCGTGCCACCACCCTCGCGCGACTCCTGTTCCCTGCCGAGGTCGACTGCCGGTTCGGCCTCGGCTGGGGTGAGGTCACGGACATCGACGCCGGGCAGGACGCGCTCATCCAGGACGGTTCCGCCTGGTGGCGGGCCCGAGCCGCCATCGACGAGGCGCATCGGCGGGAGGACAAACGTCAGCCGTACCTGCGATCGTGGTTCGAGGGCGAATCGCCCCAGGACGGAGACGCCATCGTGAACGCACTCCTCACCCTGCGCGATCACACGATCGATCAGATGCGGAACCCTCGACAGCGACAGCTCGCCGCGGGTGCGCTCCTCGGCCGATCGCAGGAGTCGATGGCGGCCGAGGTCGGCATCTCGCAGTCCGCGGTGTCGCAGAACCTGCAACGATCGGGCGGCGCCGCGCTCGTCTCGGCCCTCGACCTGCTCGCCGGAGCGCCGATTCGATGATCACGGCCGTCCTGCTGCTCATGATCGGGGTCGCCGACATCTGTCGTGGTCTGATCCGTGGCCCGCGCTGGTCCCCGGCCATCGGGCTGGTGGTGGTCTGGCTGTTCGCCGTGCTGGGCCTCGGGCTCGACTGGTGGTGGCCGACGCTGACCGGCCTCGTCGCCCTCGGGTGGATCGTGACCATGCCGTCCTCGGACACCTCGCGACCACGCGGACTCTGGCCCGTGCTGCTGCTCGGTCTCCTCGTCGTCGGCTCCACGCTCGTGTTCGGGGCGGGCGGGACGGCCGACAGCGCCGCAGCGCAGGTCTACGCGGGCTTCGACCTCGGCGTGCTGCAGGAGGTGCCCCTGGCCCTCGCCGTCGCGGCCGGGTCGACCCTCGTCTTCCTCACGCGGAGCAGCAACCTCATCGTGCGGGCGTCGCTGCGCCGCGCACGTGAGGACGATGAGCCGCAACCGGCCGCGGCACCCGCCTCCGCCTGGACGGTCAGGATCCGCGGTCGAGAGTTGGGGAGCGTCGAGCAGGGCGCCACGCCGCGGCGTCCGACGATGCAGCTGCTCGGTGGCCGACTCATCGGCCCGCTCGAACGGGTCTTCATCGTCGTCCTCGCGCTGAGTGGTACCGGCATGGTGATCGCCGCCCTCGTCGCGGCCAAGGGGATCGTGCGCTTCCCGGAGATCTCCGAGGATCGCGGTGTCGGCGGCAAGGCTGAGGAGTTCCTCGTCGGCAGCTTCACGAGCTGGGCCATCGCCGCTGCTGCGGTGCTCTACCTCTGGGTGATCGCGGCCGGGTGAGGCGCCACGGGGTCCCGCATCGGTTCACGCGGGACCCCGTGTCTCATCGCTGCTCGAGGAACGCCGCGAGCTGCTCCTCATCGGGGTATGACGCCTGGGCGCCGGCCCCGGTCGCCGCGTAGCTGCCGACGGTCGAGGCGAATCGAGCCGCGTCGACGAGCTCGTCTCCGGCAGCGAGTCGCAGCGCGAGGGCACCCATGAACGCGTCGCCGCAGCCGGTGGTGTCGACGGCGTCCACCGTCGGCGACGGAACCGACGTCGGGTCGGCCTCGCCGTCGATCACGACACTGCCCGCGGCCCCGGTCGTGACGACGGCTCGTCGGATGCCGTGGCTGCGCAGCGCCGTGGCGGTCGCCTCCCACCCGGCCTCCTCCGGGTCGACCCCTGCGAGGTCGGCCGCCTCGTGCTCGTTCACGAGGAGGACGCCGGTCGCCTGGAGGAGCTCCTCCGGCACCGGACCGTAGGGGGAGAGGTTGAGGAGCACGAGCGCGCCGGCCGCGGCGCCCCGCCGGGCCGTCTCGAGCACGGTGTCGATCGGTACCTCGAGGCACAGGCAGACGACACCGGCACCGTCGAGCGCCGTCCACGCCTCGCCGATCCGATCCGGCGTGAGGGTGCCGTTCGCCCCGGGCGACACGATGATCGTGTTCTCCCCGGCGTCGTCGACGGTGATGACCGCGGTGCCCGTCGCGACGTCGTCACGTCGGGCGATCCGGGTGACGTCGACCCCGGAGCTCGAGAGCGAATCGAGCAGGAGGGATCCGTGCGCGTCGTCGCCGACCGCGCCGACCATGGTGACGTCGCCGCCGAGTCTGCCCGCGGCGACCGCCTGGTTGGCGCCCTTGCCGCCGGGGATGACGGCGAGTTCGGATCCCGTGAGCGTCTCCCCGGGCTGCGGGAAGCGGGCCGTGCGGACGACGAGGTCCGCGTTCAAGGACCCGACGACGACGATGCGTGGACTCTGCATGGTGACCTTCCTAGGCTGCCGAGGCGGTCTCGGCCGGACGGACCTCGGCGCCCGCGGGCTTCGGGATGAGGAACGACACCAGCAGGGCGACCGCGGTGATGCCCGCGCCGACCAGCATGGCACTCGTGTACCCGGCCGTCGACGTGCCTCCGGCGGGTGCGACGGCGATCTGGACGGCGGGGAGGACGACGAAGCTGAGGCCGGCGCCCAGGTTGAAGGCGCCCGCGTTCAGTCCGGGCAGGAAGCCTGGGTTCTCCTTCGGCGACAGGACGATGCCCAGCCCGTTGAGCATGATGTTGCCGATGCCCGCGTAGGTCGCACCGATGAGGACGGTCGTCGCGATGAGCACGGGGAGCGAGTGCACACCGACGAGCGCCATGATGACGATCGAGACGATGCTGCCGATGAGGCCGATGCGGAGCACGTTCAGGTAGCCGAGCGTGGGCGCGAGACGACCGGCGAACGGGCCGACGAGCCAGCCGACGAGGGCGTACGGCGTCAGGAACGCGAGGGAGGCGAGGTCGGCCTCCATGCTGAATCCCGCGTCGGCGTTCTGGGCGATCGAGGTGACGAGGCCGTTGGCGACGGCGAAGACACCGGTCATCGTGAGCAGCGTCGTGAGCAGGAGTGCCCAGGTGCTGCGCTGGCGGAGGTACTTCGTGGCGACCAACGGTTCGGCGACGCGGTTCTCGACGGTCCAGAAGATCGCGAACGCGACGAGGGCGAGGACGATGAACCCGCCGACGAGCAACCAGTTCGCCGCTGCGAGCTTGCCGGCCTCGTTGAACGCGGTGAGCAACGCGGCGATCGACACGACGAGCGGGAGCACGCCCCACCAGTCCATCCTCGTGCCCTTCGAAGGCTGCGAGTTCGCGGCCCACAGGACGACGAAGACGATCGCGACGGCTGCGACGACGGCCATGGTCCAGAAGACGGACCGGAAGCCGTGGTTCGTGACGAGCCAGCCGCCGGCGAGGGCGTCGATCCCGGCGATGCCGCCGTTGACCGCGGTGATGAGGCCCATCATGGCGCCGTACCGCTTCGGGTCGGTGACCTCGGCGCGCAGCATGAGCAGGGTGATGGGCACGACCGGCCCGGACACGCCCTGGATGATGCGGCCGACGAACAGCATCTCGACGTTCACGGCGAGGGCTGCGACGACGGTGCCGACGAGCATGATGACGAGCATGCCCGTCAGGACACGCTTCCGTCCGATGATGTCGCTGAGGCGCGGGAGGAAGACGGAGAACAGCGCCGCCGTGGTGAAGAACATCGTCTGCGACAGGCCGATGGTGGCGTCGTCGGTCTGCAGCTCGCGCGCCATGCTGACGAGCGCGGGGCTCAGCATGCTGGCGTTCAACTGGAACGCGACGCAGGCGGCGAGCAACGCCGTCATGAGGGCGCCGATGCGGACGGCGGGCTTCGTGGAGCTCAGGAGGTCGCTCACAGCTCGATCTCCCCGATGTTCTCGAGGGCGTCGGTGACGAGGCCCCAGAAGCGTGCGTGGTCGAGCTCGGTCGCGGCCCAGGTGCTGCAGTCGTCCGGAGCCGGGCTGCGGAAGTCGGCGACCGTCATGCCGAGGGTGAGTGTGCCCGTGAGTTCGATGTCGATCGGCACCTTGACGGTCCGCACGATCGTCGGGTCGATCACGTAGGCGACCGCGCACGGGTCGTGCACGGGCGGGCTGTCGAAGCCCTGCGCGTCCTTGTAGGTGGTGCCGAAGAACTCGAGCAGCTCCTCGACGAAGCGCGCCGGGCCGGTGCCGATCGCGGCGATCCGCTCGACGACCTCCGGGGTGGCGAGGGCCTGGTGCGTGAGGTCGAGGCCGACCATGACGACGGGCCAGCTCTCGTTGAAGACGATGTGCGCGGCCTCGGGGTCGATCTTGATGTTGAACTCGGCCACCGCCGACCAGTTGCCGACGTGGTAGCCGCCGCCCATGAGGACGACCTCCTTGACGCGCTCCACGATGCGCGGCTCCTTGCGGGCTGCGAGGGCGATGTTCGTCAGGCCGCCGGTCGGGACGAGGGTGATCTCGCCCGGCTCGTGCGACATGACGAGGTCGATGATGAGGTCGATCGCGTGACGGTCGTCGAGGGTGATCGCGGGTTCGGGGAGGACGGGGCCGTCCATGCCCGATTCGCCGTGGATGTCCGGCGCGTTCTCGAGGGGGCGCACGAGCGGGCGGTCGGCACCGGCGGCGAACGGCACGTCGGTGATCCCGGCGATGCGGGCGACGGCGAGGGCGTTCCGGGTGACCTTCGGGAGCGTCTGGTTGCCGACGACGGTCGTGACGGCGAGCAGCTCGATCTCGGGGTTGCCGTGTGCCAGGAGGATCGCGATCGCGTCGTCGTGGCCTGGGTCGCAGTCGAGGATGATCTTGCGGGGCATGGTTCTCCACATCGTTGGGGTGCTGGGGGAAGCGGGCGACACGGCACGTAAAGCGCTTCAGGTCCGCCGGGAGCAGCCTACGTCAAGCGCTTTAGGTTCGCCAAACCGGGTTGTTCGGCCCAGGGTTCCGCGGCCCCGATACGATCGACGGGTGCCCCTCGAACCGAACGATCGCCAGCCGCGCGCCGCCCGTCGCGTCACGGCGGCGATGGTCGCGGAGCGAGCCGGGACGTCGGTCGCGACCGTGTCGCTCGTCGCCAACGGCAAGGATGCCGGGCACGTCTCGGCACAGAACGCCCAACGGGTGCGCCAGGCGATCGCGGAGCTCGGCTACGTCGCCGACCACGCCGCGCGGGCGCTCGCGAGCGGGTCCAGCAACCTGGTCGTCTTCGTGACGCCGGATGCGTCGAACCCCTATTTCGGTGCGGTGATCCGCGGGCTCCGGGCCGGCCTCGGCGACGCGTACCAGTTGCTCGTGTCGGTGACCGGGGAGGGCGACGTGCCGACGGCGGCGGCGCTCGGCCGACTCGCGGCCCTCCGACCGGCCGGGGTCGTGGTCGACGCGCCGAGCGAGGCCTTCCTGGACGAGCTCCGGCTCGACACCGCGCTCGTGTTGCTCGACGCACCCCGCCTCCCGACGACGACGGCGGCGGCAGCGTCCGGTGCCGTCGTCACCGACCGACGCGCCGTCTCCGTCGACTTCGACCTCCTCGGCGGTGTCCGAGCGCTCCTCGACCACCTCCACGTCCTGGGCCACCGGCAGCTCGGGTACCTCGGTGGGCGGACGGCGACGGACACGTTCCTCCTGCGTCGGCTGCTGCTCGAGCGCGAGGCTGCCGTGCGCGGGATGCGGGTGCACGCCGACGATCGCGCGGAGAGCATCATCGACCTCGAAGCGGCGGCCGCGGCATTCGTCGACAGCTGGCCGCGGTGGCGCGACTCCGGGGTGACCGCGCTGGTCTGCGCAACCGACACGCACGCGTACGGGGTGCTGCAGTCGGCGCGGGCGATGGGCATGCCGGTGCCGGGGGAGCTCGCGGTGGTCGGGTTCGACGACCTGGCGTCGTCGGTGGTGAGCGATCCGCCGTTGACGAGTGTGCGGTTGCCCGGTGAGGCGCTCGGTCGCGCGGGCGCCGAGCAACTCCTCGCCCGGATCGAGGGCCGGACGGTGGCACCCGCCCCGGTGATCGCTGCGGACCTCGTCATCCGCGCCTCGACGATCGGTCGCTGAGGCGGGGCGACGTCCGCCTGACCCCGCTCCACAACCGCGACCGTTCGCGTGACGTCGTGTGGTCCGCGCCTCCACACTGCGGTGCTCGTAAGGGCGCGCCTACGCTCGCCGCATGTCCGATCGCTTCGTCGTCTCCGTCCCGCCCGATGCCGCCCCTCCTGATTCTCCGGAAGCGACGGTCGACGCCGAACCCGCTGGTGCGGCCGAGTCGCGCGGGGTCACGGCGCTCGCCGACTTCGGGGCTCTTGCTCCCTACCTCGCCGATCCGGGGGTCACCGATCTCTTCGTGAACGGTTCGTCCGGCCTCTGGCTCGACCACGGTGCCGGGCTCGTCCGCGAGGCGGGGTGGCGCTCCGATGAGGCGACCATCCGAGCGCTCGCGGTGCGCCTGGTGGCGAGGGGTGGGAGGCACGTCGACGAGGCGACCCCCTGCGTCGACGTGCGTCTGCAGGACGGGGTGCGGGTCCATGTGGTCCTCCCGCCGGTGTCGACCCGGGGGACGTTGCTGTCCATCCGGGTGCCGCGGGACGAAGCGCTCGGGTTCGATGCGCTGCAGGCCGCTGGGATGTTCCCGGCGGCGGTCGCCGAGCTGCTGCGCGACGCCGTCGCGGCACGGACGAACATCCTCATCACCGGCGCGGGGGGCTCCGGGAAGACGACGCTCCTCGGCGCCCTGCTCGGCCTCGCCTCGCCCGCCGAGCGGCTCGTCGTGATCGAGGACGTCGCGGAGCTGCGGATCCTCCACCCACATGTCGTCGCCCTCCAGTCGCGCCAGGCCAACCTGGAGGGGGCCGGCGGCATCGACCTCGAACGCCTGTTGCGCGAGGCGCTCCGCATGCGTCCCGACCGGCTCGTCCTCGGCGAATGCCGCGGGCCCGAGGTGCGCGAGCTGCTGTCGGCGCTCAACACCGGGCACGACGGCGGTGCAGGCACCCTCCACGCGAACTCCGTGACCGACGTGCCCGCCCGTTTGGAAGCGCTCGGTGCGCTCGCCGGCATGAGTCAGGAGGCCGTCGCCCGTCAGGCGACGAGCGCGATCGGACTCGTCGTGCATCTGGCACGGCTCCCGGTCGGCCGGCAGGTGGTGGCGGTCGGCCGCCTCCTGATCGACGAACACGACCGCCTCTCCGTCGAGGAGTTGCCGTGACCCGGCTACGGGTCCTGCGGCGGGTGCTCGCGGCGCTTCCCGGCGCGGCGCCGCCCGATGACGACGGTCCCGCCCGCGTGGCGCGCACCACTCGTCGTCTGGCCGTGCTGCTGGGTGCCGGTGTCGCACCCGGCAGCGCCTGGAGGCATCTCGCCCTGGAAGCCGACGCCGATGCGCGGACCCGATCAGCCACGGTGTCCGTCGGCCTCGCGACGGATGAACCGGACGACGAAGGCGGCCCGACGAGCGATCATCGGACCGACGCGGCGGTGCTGTCAGCGGTGGCCGATGCTGCAGCGCACGGCGGCGACCTGCCGGCGGCGATCGCCGCCATCGCTGATCAGGAGACGGGTGCTGGCGCGCGCACAGCCTGGGCGGGCCTGGCAGCCGCTTGGCAGGTCGCTGCGATCAGCGGCGCACCACTCGGTGTCTGTCTGCGGGACCTCGCCGGGTCGCTGCGCGAGTTGGACCGCATCGGTCGCGACGTCGGCACAGCGCTCGCCGGACCGTCCGCGACGGCGAGGCTGGTGCTCTGGTTGCCGCTCGTCGCCGTCCTCCTCGGGATGGCCCTCGGCTTCGACACACTGCGGACGCTCTTCGCGACGCCTCCTGGGCTCTGCTGTCTCGCGGCGGGCGTGGCGTTCCTCGTCGTCGGTGCGCGCTGGAGTTCGGCGCTCAGTGCACGGGCGGCCAGGCGCGACCCGGCACCGGGGTTGTCGCTCGACCTCGTCGCGGTGGCGATGGCGGGTGGGGGAGCGGCGCCGGCGGCCCGGTCGATCGTCGAGGAGGCGTGCGAGCGGTTCGCCGTCCCCTACGACGGTGCCACGATCACGAGCGTCCTCGCCCTGTCGGCCAGGGCGGGCATCCCCGCCGGTGAGCTGCTGCGCAGCGAGGCGGAGCAGCAGCGTGATCAGGCGCGGTCCGACGGTGAGCGGGCAGCCGCGATCCTCGCGACCCGCCTCATGATCCCGCTCGGGGTATGCATCCTGCCGGCCTTCCTCCTCGTCGGTGTGGCTCCGCTCCTCCTCAGCGTCGTCACGTCGACGACGCTCGGCTTCTGACGAACTGTTCGCCGCAGACCCGCCTTGCTGCAGTGGCGTTGCTGCTTCAGTCGCGCGAGCGTGGCAGTGCGCGCCAGCAGCGTGCACCGACGAGCACGGCGACGGCGATGATCACGATCGGCACGAGGATCCACGCGACGTCGCCGGACCAGCCGACGCCGATGCCGTCTTCGTTGGCGAAGGCGAGCACGTCGACGAAGAAGAACCGTGCGTGCGCTTCATCGAGTGTCGACTGCTCGACCACCGAGAGCATCCCGAGGGTGAACAGGGCGAACGAGAACCAGTAGGCGAGGATCGCGACACCGCCCCAGATGACCCCGATCGACCAGGTCGGTCGCAAGCGGGCCGGGTCGTCGGCGTAGCGGGCGGCCAGAGCGCGTGGTGAGCCGAGGTCGGCCACGGCGATCGTCATCGGTCGCTGATCGACCGAGAGCTCGTCCCGGAGTGAACGGATGATCGAACGGCGTTCCCGCCCCGTGACCACGGCCTCGAGGTGCCAGTCGAGGCGCTGCAGGTACGAGTCGCGTCGCCAGCGGTCCGCGACGCTCAGTCCGCGTGCAGCGCGCTCGGCGAGCAGATCGTCCGGGGCGGGGTGCTTCTGGTCGATCATGCTGATGCTCCTTCAGGGTCGATTCCTCGTTCGGCGATGTCGGTCATCGCCCTCCAGCGGGCGATGGCGTCGAGCCTCGCCGCGTCTCCACGTTCGGTGATCGCGTAGTACTTCCGTGCTGGGCCGCCCGAGGAGGCGACCCGACGCGCGGTCACCAGTCCGTCGCGTTCGAACCGGCTGAGGACCGGGTAGACGACTCCGGTCGCCAGATCGACCAGACCGAGGGCTCGGAGGCGTTCGACGAGCTCGTACCCGTAGGTCTCGCCGCGGTGCATGGTGGACAGGATGAGCATCGGCAACACGCCCCGGAGGAGTTGCGATTCGCGCGCCGCCAGCTGTTCATCCATGACTATTACTCAAGCATGAATAGCCGCTGGGTGCAAGGCGAGTTCGCTCCACAACCGGCCTGTCGACCCGGCCCGTCGCCGACGTCGGATCCGCCCGCGCGTCGTTGGACGCGGTCGCCGAACATGGAGGTGTTCGTGCCACGAGCGCAGCACTCCGGTGCGGGGAAGGAACATCATGATCACGATCGGTCGTCGAGTCGAGCAGCGTGTCACGCGCGAGGTGCGGCGCGTCCTGCAGGACGAACGGGGGTCCGCCACGGCGGAGTACGCGGTGGCCACGATGGCGGCCGTCGGGTTCGCCGGACTGCTCGTCGCCATCCTTCGCGGAGACGAGGTGCGGGGCATCCTCACCGACCTCATCCGACGAGCACTGACGGCGAACGGTTGAACCGTGCGGCTGAAGGTAACGACGTGCCGTTCGGAGGACGGCGCGGTGACGGCGGAGTTCGCGGTCGTCGTCCCGGCCGTCGTCCTCGTGCTGGCGATGGGGCTCTCCGCGGTGCAGGTCGGGCTGACCCAGCTCCGTGCGACCGACGCCGCGGCGGACGCAGCACGGAGCCTGGGGCGAGGCGACGACGTCGGGACCGCGGCGGGTCGGGTCGCGCGCGTCCTGCCGGGGGCCACCATGACGAGTGGCGTGGAGCGGGACCTCGTCTGCGTACGGGTCGACGCGGTGGGCGGATCCGGCCTGGCCGGCGTCGTCCCGGTGTCGGCATCCTCGTGCGCCATGGGCGGCGGCCGATGAGCGTGCAACCGTCCCGCGCCGCACTCAGCGCGGTGAGATCCCTGCGCGACGAGACCGGAGCCGGGTCGGTCCTGGCGGCAGGCATCCTCGGGGCGCTGGTCGCCGTCCTCCTGGCGACGCTGCCCGTGGTGACGCTGTTCGCCGCTCATCAGCGAGCGGCCAACGCGGCCGACGCAGCCGCGTTGGCGGCAGCCGACACCGCGTCCGGTCGTCTCCCAGGCTTCCCCTGCGAAACTGCTCGCATGGTCGCGGCGCGCAATGCGGCGTCGCTCGGCACCTGCA
This sequence comes from Plantibacter sp. CFBP 8798, assembly GCF_014841195.1. Taxonomy (NCBI): domain Bacteria; kingdom Bacillati; phylum Actinomycetota; class Actinomycetes; order Micrococcales; family Microbacteriaceae; genus Plantibacter; species Plantibacter sp. CFBP 8798. The sequence goes on along the minus strand of NZ_JACYTS010000003.1, from coordinate 325,254 downwards.
GTGTGGAGGGCGTCACCGTCCTCGTCGACGCCACTGTCGACACGGCCTTCGGCGCCATCACGGTCGCCGCGAGAGCCGGACCTCCTCCGGAGGCGTCCGGCGCCGTCGTCGGGGTGCCCGCGACCGCCACCTATTAAGAGGTAGCGGTGCGATCGGTCAGCCCTGACCGGAGTCGGTCGTGAAGACCGCCTCCAGGAAGCGGTAGTCGACGGCGCTCGGGGCACCGGAGTCGTCGTACTCCTCGCCGGTCGTCCGGGCGTACCGGTAGACCTTGCCGGCGGTGCCGCTCGGCACGTCGACGGTGGGCGTCGGTGATCCGTGGTCGCTGAGTCGGGCGCTGATTGTCTTGCCCTCCAGTGGACCGTCGGTCAACTTCACGGTGTAGTTCGTCTGGGTACTCATGGCAGACATTCTGCTCCGAACGCCGCAGAACGCAAGGGGATGGACACGCGCGTGGCCGCCCCACGATTGGACAAGCCTGCTGTGCACGTGTGTATGGTGTGCCTGATGGAAGGAGCCTCGTGGCAGGCAAGAAACTCGTGATCGTAGAGTCACCGACCAAGATGAAGTCGATCGCCGGATATCTCGGTGACGACTACGAGGTGCTGTCCTCGGTCGGTCACATCCGCGACCTCATCGAGCCGAAGAACCTTCCCGCCGAGCTCAAGAAGGGCTCGCTCGGCAAGTTCTCGGTCGACGTCGACAACGGCTTCGAGCCGTACTACGTCGTCTCCGACGCGAAGAAGAAGACCGTCGCGGACCTCAAGCGCGCACTCAAGAACGCCGACGAACTCCTCCTCGCGACTGATGAGGACCGCGAAGGCGAGGCCATCGCGTGGCACCTCCTGCAGGTCCTGCAGCCCAAGGTCCCCGTCAGTCGCATGGTCTTCCACGAGATCACCAAGGACGCCATCCTCGCCGCGAAGGACAAGACGCGGCCCCTCGACACCGACCTCGTCGACGCCCAGGAGACCCGCCGCATCCTCGACCGCCTCTACGGGTACGAGATCTCGCCCGTGCTCTGGCGCAAGGTCGGCCCCGGGCTGAGCGCCGGACGCGTGCAGTCCGCCGCCACCCGACTCGTCGTCGACCGGGAGCGCGAGCGCCTCGCCTTCCGCGCCGCCTCCTACTGGGACGTCATCGCCCGCTTCCTCCCCGAAGCAGACGCCACCGGAGCACCCTTCACCGCACGTCTCGTCCGGCTCGACGGCGACCGCGTCGCCACCGGCCGCGACTTCGACGACCTCGGACAGCTCAAGGGCAGCGCCGTCCCGCTTGACGAGCAGCGGGCCACGGCGCTCGCCGCAGCACTCGAGCAGTCCAAGGCGACCGTCCTCTCCGTCGAGTCCAAGCCGTACTCCCGCCGGCCGGCGGCTCCCTTCACGACCTCCACGCTCCAGCAGGAGGCCGGGCGCAAGCTCCGGTTCTCCGCTCGCCAGACGATGAGTGTCGCGCAGTCACTGTACGAGAACGGTTACATCACGTACATGCGTACCGACTCGCCGTCGCTGAGCAAGCAGGCGATCGACGCGGCCCGGAAGCAGGCTGCTGCCCTCTACGGTGCCGAGACGGTGCCCGACAAGCCGCGCCTCTACAGCGGCAAGAGCAAGAACGCGCAGGAGGCGCACGAGGCGATCCGTCCCTCTGGCGACACGTTCCGCACGCCGTCCTCGCTCGCCTCGACGCTCCGCGGCAACGACTTCAAGCTGTACGACCTGATCTGGAAGCGCACCGTCGCCAGCCAGATGGCCGATGCGAAGGGCTCCACCGCGACGATCACGCTCGAGTCGAAGACCGACGTCGGCCGCGCCGAGTTCACCGCGTCCGGCACCGTCATCACCTTCCGCGGCTTCCTCGCCGCCTACGAAGAGGGCCAGGACGAGGACCGCAACTCCCAGGACGACGCGTCCGAGGCGAAGCTGCCCCCGCTCACCGAAGGCCAGCAGCTCGGCATCGAGGACCCGGAGGCGAAGGGGCACGAAACCTCGCCGCCGCCGCGCTACACCGAAGCCAGCCTGGTGAAGCGGCTCGAGGAGCTCGGCATCGGCCGACCGTCCACGTTCGCATCGATCATCTCCACGATCATCGATCGCGGCTACGTGACGCAGCGCGGCCAGGCGCTCATCCCCAGCTGGGTGGCGTTCAGCGTCGTCCGTCTCCTGGAGGAGTACTTCGAGGAACTCGTCGAGTACGACTTCACCGCGGAGATGGAGAACGACCTCGACCGGATCGCCGGCGGCTCGGTGGACCGCGTCGACTGGCTCAAGGGCTTCTACTTCGGTGACGACTCGGGTCGCGGCCTGCGTCAGGTCATCGACAACCTCGGTGACATCGACGCCCGCCGCATCAACTCGATCGTCATCGACGACGGGGTCACGCTCCGCATCGGCAAGTACGGCCCGTACCTCGAGGTCACGCCCGACGGTCCGCCGCCGGCCGAGGGTGAGGAAGCCCCGACGCCGCGTCGGGTCAACCTGCCTGAGGATCTCGCGCCCGACGAACTGACGCCCGCGAAGGCGCACGAGCTCATCGACGCACCCGTCGTCGGCGATCGCGTCATCGGTGTGAACCCGACGACCGGCAAGGAGATCGTTGCGAAGGACGGACGCTTCGGCCCGTACATCACCGAGGTCGACCCTGAGCCCGAGGCTGAGCTCTCCGTCGACACGGCGACCGGCGAGGTGACCGAGCCTGCTGCGGGTGCCAAGAAGAAGGCCCCCGCCAAGAAGAAGGCGGCGGCGGAGAAGCCCCGCACCGCGTCGCTCTTCAAGTCGATGGACCTCGCGACCATCGACCTCGAGACCGCGCTCAAGCTCCTCGACCTGCCTCGCGTCGTCGGTGCCGATCCTGAGTCCGGCGAAGAGATCCTCGCGCAGAACGGTCGCTACGGTCCGTACCTGAAGAAGGGCACCGACACCCGGTCGCTCACCTCCGAGGACGACATCTTCGCGGTCGACCTCGCCGGTGCCGTCGAGCTGTTCGCACAGCCCAAGTACGGAGCCCGGAAGGCGTCGAGCGCCCTCAAAGAGTTCGAGGCCGATCCCGAGAGCGGGAAGCCGATCAAGATCAAGGACGGCCGCTTCGGCGCGTACGTGACGGACGGCGTGACCAATGCGACGATCCCTCGTGGCGAGGAGGTCGACGACGTCGACTTCGAGCGAGCGGTCCAGCTCCTCGCGGACAAGCGCGCGAAGGGCCCGGCGAAGCCGAAGGCTGGTCGTAAGGCTCCCGCGAAGAAGGCCCCTGCGAAGAAGGCTCCGGCCAAGAAGACCGCCGCGGCGAAGACGGGGACCGCCAAGACGGCGGCCACGAAGTCCGCGACGGCCACGTCGACCGCCCGTTCGGAAGCGGCGAAGAAGGCTGCCGCGACCCGCGCCGCGAACAAGGCGGCTGCGGCGAAGGCCGACGCCGTCACGTGAGCGAGGGAGGACTCCCCCGGGGCCTGTTCATCACCCTCGAGGGCGGCGACGGTGTCGGGAAGTCGACGCAGGCGCGACTCCTGAGCGACTGGTTCGAGCAGCAGGGGCGGACGGTCGTCCGAACCCGTGAGCCGGGCGGCAGCGAGCTCGGTGTCGAGATCCGCGAGATCGTGTTGCATCACCGAGGCGACATCAGCCCGCGTGCCGAGGCCTTGCTCTACGCGGCGGACCGCGCTCACCACATTGCCACCGTGGTGCGCCCTGCCCTCGCGAGGGGCGAGGTGGTCCTGCAAGACCGGTACCTCGACTCGTCGGTCGCCTATCAGGGGAGCGGCCGTGTGCTCGACGCCGAGCAGATCCGCGGCATCTCGCTCTGGGCCGCCGAGGACCTCCTGCCCGACGTGACGGTGCTCCTCGACCTGGACGTCGCGGTCGCCCGTGGTCGCCTCGACAACGCCAACAAGCGGTTCGACCGGCTCGAGGCCGAGGCGAAGGACTTCCACACCCGGGTGCGGGAGTCGTTCCTCGCCCTCGCGGCAGCGGAGCCCGAGCGGTTCCTCGTCGTCGACGCCGCGCTGCCGCCCGAGCAACTGGCCGCCGACATCCGGGCCCGCATCGCACCTCTCCTCTGAGCGCACCCCACTCCGGTTCCTGAGCCTGTCGAAGGGCACACCCTTCCGGTCCCTGAGCCCACACCGTTCCGGCCCCTGAGCCCACATCCTCCCGGTCCCTGAGCCTGTCGAAGGGCACCCCGCCGGCTCAGGTCGGTACCGCCCGGTATCGTAGAGGCATGGCTTCCTGGACCGACTTGACGGGTCAACGCGACGCGATCGAGCTCCTCCAGTCGGCGTCGGACCCGGTCACGCCCAAGGGCCTCACCCACGCCTGGCTCATCACCGGGCCGCCCGGTTCCGGCCGGTCGACCCTCGCCTACGCGTTCGCCGCCGCGCTGCTCAGCCGCGAGCCCGGGGGCGACGACGTCACCCGTCGTCAGGTGGAGGCACGAACCCACCCCGACCTCTCCGCGCTGAGCACCGATCGCGTCATCATCACGATCGACGAGGTCCGCGACCTCGTCCGGAACGCCTACCGCGCGCCGTCCGTCGGTCGCTTCCGCGTCATGGTCGTCGAGGACGCCGACCGCATGACCGAGCGCACCTCCAACCTGCTGCTGAAGTCGCTCGAGGAACCGCCGAGCAGCACGATCTGGGTGCTGTGCGCACCGAGCGAGGCCGACCTGTTGCCCACCATCCGGTCGCGCGTCCGCTCGGTCCGCCTCGGCGTCCCCACCATCGACGACGTCGCCGAGCTGCTGGAACGGCGCGACGGCGTGGCGCCCGAACTCGCCGAACGCGCCGCTCGCGAGGCGCAGAGCCACGTCGGCATGGCCCACCGTCTCGCGACCGACCCCGGCGCTCGGCAGCGCCGTGAGTCCACGCTCCGTGCCGTGCTCGACATCAGGAGCGCGGGGCAGGCTGTCGTCACCGCTGGCCGCCTCCTGGAGCTGGCGGGCGACGACGCGAAGGCGTACACCTCGCTCCGCGACGAGGCCGAGCGGGAGAGCACGCTGCGCTCACTCGGCGTCGAGCCCGGTCAGTCGGTCCCGCCGGCCCTCCGCTCGCAGGTCCGGGCGATGGAGGAGGACCAGAAGCGGCGCGCCACCCGCAGCCTGCGTGACGGGCTCGACCGCATCATGGTCGACCTGCTCTCGCTGTACCGCGACATCGTGCTCCTGCAACTGGGGCACGACGCCACGATCATCAACCGTGAATTGCGTCCGGAACTCGAGGAAGCCGCTCGCCGGACGACGCCTGCGGTTACGATCGAAACCTTGGAGGCGATCTCCGTCGCCCGCACACGAATCGAAGGGAACGTCGCCCCGGCGCTGGCCTTGGAGGCCATGCTCGTGTCGGCGGTCCGGTAGGGAGCCTCTGTGACTTCGCCCAGGCAGCAGCCGTCGGACTCGACGGGATCGACCGGTGCGCCCCGTCGCAGGGGTCCCGGTGCGCGCCGTACGGCGCGGGTCGCCCTGGTGGCCGGTCTCGCGGTCGCGGCGCTCACCCTGAGCGGGTGCGTGACGGCCTTCCTGCCGCCGAAGGCCGCCGAGCCGACGACGTCGTCCTCGTCGCCCGCGACGAGCGACGTCGCCGCCGAGCTGAAGCCCTTCTACGAGCAGAAGCTCGACTGGAAGACCAGCGGCTGTGCCGACGGCTTCGAGTGCGCCACGGCGAAGGCGCCCATCGACTGGGACAACCCGTCGGACGGCGAACTCTCCCTGGCGCTCGTGCGTCACCAGGCGACGAACGGCAAGCCGATCGGTTCGCTCTTCATGAACCCCGGCGGCCCGGGCGGTTCCGGTTACAGTCTCGTCGCCGACAGCCTCGACTTCGCGGTCGACAAGGACCTCCAGGAGAACTTCGACGTCGTCGGCTTCGACCCCCGCGGTGTCGGCAAGTCGACGCCGGTGACCTGCCTGACCGACTCGGAGATGGACGCGTACCTGTACGACGTGACGCCGGGCAAGCGCGGCTCCGACGAGTGGATCGCCGCGAACGAGAAGGCCGCCAAGGACTTCGGCGACGCGTGTGCGGAGGAGACGGGCAAGATGCTCGAGTTCGTCGACACGCAGAGCGCTGCGAAGGACCTCGACATGCTGCGCGCTGCCGTCGGCGACAAGCAGCTCTACTACCTCGGCTACTCGTACGGCACGTTCCTCGGCGCGACGTACGCGGAGCTCTTCCCGAAGAACGTCGGGCGCCTCGTGCTCGACGGTGCGATCGACCCGTCGACGTCGAACTTCGAGGTCGTCAAGGAGCAGGCCAAGGGCTTCGAGAGTGCTCTGCGTGCCTACCTCGAGGACTGCATGACGGGCAAGGACTGCCCGTTCAGTGGTTCGGTGGACAGCGCGATGACCGAGATCAAGACGCTCCTCGACGAGGTCGACGCGAACCCGATCCCCGGCGACGACGGCCGTGAGCTGGGCGGCAACACCCTGCTGACGGCGATCATCTACCCGCTGTACCAGGCCGATGCGTGGCCGTACCTCAGCAAGATGTTCGCCGAGGTCATGCAGGGCGGGACCGACATCGCGTTCCAGTTCGCCGACGGCTACAACGGTCGCAACGAGTCCGGCAAGTACGCCGACAACCAGACCGAGGCATTCAACGCGATCAACTGCCTCGACTACAGCTACGACGACGACACGACGAAGATGGCTGACGAGGCGAAGCAGCTGGAGGAGGCGGCTCCCGTGATCGGCGAGTACATGGCCTACGGCGACACGTTCTGCGCCAACTGGCCGTACCAGACGCGGACCGAGCGTGGGGAGATCCACGCGAAGGGTGCAGCGCCGATCCTCGTCGTCGGGACGACGAACGATCCGGCCACGCCGTACGTCTGGGCGCAGAACCTCGCGGAGCAGCTCGACAAGGGTCAGCTGATCACCTACAAGGGTGAGGGCCACACCGGCTACAACAAGGGCAGCGACTGCGTGAACCAGGCGGTCGACCAGTACCTCATCGACGGCACGGTGCCGTCGAAGGACCCGATGTGCAGTTGACGGCGGGATCCTGATGACCATGACGGCGCCGGCTGAACTCGGGCTCCGCGAGCGGAAGCGGCTCGCGACGCGTCGGGCGATCCAGCACGCGGTGCTGACGCTCGCGAGTGAGCAGGGGCTCGAGAACGTGACCGTCGAGGAGGTGAGCCGTCGGGCGGAGGTCTCGCCGCGGACCTTCTTCAACTACTTCGGGACGAAGGAGGAGGCGCTGATCGGCGACATCCCGCTGATCCCCGACGGCGACGCCCTGCACGCCTTCCTCACCGCCGGCCCCGCCACCGACGTGCTCACCGATCTGGGGGAGCTTCTGGCCAGGACCGTCGGTGACGCCGACGAGGACGTCGAGATCCACCATCTCCGCAAGGACGTACTGCGCGACCACCCGCACCTCCTGGGTGCGCGGATCGCGAGCATGCGCGGCTTCGAGGAGGGCCTCTACAAGGTCGTCGAGCGTCGGGTGCTGAACGACGACCCGACGCTCGCGGAGGACGCCGAGGCGCTGTTCGACCGCTGCTGGATGGTGACGATGGTGGGGTTCGCAGGCCTGCGTCATGCCTGGCGCTGCTGGGCCGATGCGCCGACCCCCGGGTCGCTCGCCGAGCGGATCCGTCGTTCTTTCGCCGAGCTGTACACGACGGTCCAAAAGCTGCGCTAACATGGATACTCGTGCGCCGGGCGACCATCGCACGCGCCGCCCTAGCTCAGTCGGCAGAGCATCTCACTCGTAATGAGAAGGTCAAGGGTTCGATTCCCTTGGGCGGCTCCACTAGCATCACCCGGCCGTTGTCCTGGAAAACCCAGGTCAGCGGCTTTTTTCTTGCCTCGATCTATCCACGATCGCCTCGCAATTCTGGCGGGCAGGTGTGGTTTTGGGCCCGATTGACAGCAACGCTGACAGCAACGGCTGACAGCAACGCCCACGGACGCCGACGAACCGCGGCGCACGACAGTGGTCAGTCGAGGCTCGGGCCTCGGTCGGTGAGCGCGGAGTTCATCGCCGCAGAAGCGCTCTTCAGTGTCGCCGGGGCAACATGCGAGTAGATGTCGGAGGTGATCGCCATGTTCGAGTGTCCAAGGATCTCCATGACGACTCGCATCTGCACGCCCTGCGAGAGGAGCAGGGATGCGCAGGTGTGGCGCATGTCGTGAAAACGGATGCGGCGGACGCCCGCGGCCGCGATGTCCTTGTCGAAGGTTCGACGCAGGTTGCTGGGCTCGATCGGTGTGCCGATCTTCGTCGTGAAGACCAGCCCCGTGTCGTCCCACGCTGGTCCTGCGGCTCGGCGGTCGCCGTCTTGGATCGCGTGCCGCCGTCTCAGTGCATCGGCGGCACGTTCGGGCAGGGGGAGTGTTCGTCGGGAGCGCTTGGTCTTGGTGGGGCCGATGCTCATGCCCTGGCCGACGCCGGCGCGATGTGCCGTCTGACGAACCCGGAGCTCTGTTCGTTCGGCGTTGATGTCAATCCAGCGCAGGCCCAAGAGCTCGCCTCGCCTCAGACCGAGGGTGAGCGCCAGGGTATAGATCTCGGCGAACTGCGACTCACGACTGGACTCGAGGAAGGTCGAGGCATCCTCGGCAGTCCAGGGCTCAACCTCTGAGTCATCGAGTTTCGGTGCTCGGACAAGCGAGGCGACGTTCCGAGCAATGTGTTGTTCTCTGGCTGCCTCGGCGAGGATGCTTCTCAGCACTGCGTGGGCGAGTCGCACGGTGTGCGCTGATACGCCGGTGCGGGCGATGGCGGTGTGCATCTCGCGCACGTGCGCTGGCGTGATCTGCTCGAGCTTCTTTGTCCCGAGCGCGGGCAGTATGTGCTTCCCAAGGATCCATTCGTAGTTGGCGCGTGTCGTCGGGCGGAGCGCGGTCGGAGCGACGTGCTGCATCCAGTGCGCCGCGTACGTCTGCATCGTCCAGCCCGACACTGCCGTCGGCACACCGCTGTCTGTCTGCGTGATGAGGTCACGGACCTTGGCCGCGACCTCTGCCTTGGTGCGACCGTAGACCTGTCGGCGCTTCTGTGATCCGTCCGGCGCCAACACATAGGTGGCACCTGTCCATCTCCCATCGGTGCGCTTGTAGATCGACCCCTCGCCGTTTGCCCGCTGACTCACGCCTGGTCTTCACCTGCGAGGTGCTGGGCAAAGCGGTGCAGCGCTGCGACGGGGATGCGTCTGGCGCGACCGATCTTGACGCTGGAAAGGTGACCCAACCTCATGAGGTCGTAGACGGTGGATCGTCCCACTCCGAGCGATTCCGCTGCTTCTTCGGCGGTGAGCAAGAGCTTGTCGATTGGCATCATGATCCGATCAGTCATTGGGCTGCCGAGTGGATGCCCTTTGGCTGCTCTTGCTGCCTAGCGAACGAAGCGGCGGACTTCAGCGGATTGCGTCAGCTAGTGAGCGTTCAGACGCCACTTCCACTCCGAAGACGATTTCTCCGGGGAAGCTGCCTAAATCGAGTCGACTGCTCGACCGAATGCCGTTCCGCCCGGCCCTTCGCGCGGCTGCGCGCCAGCGGTTCCGGCAGGTTGCCGGAACCTCATGCACCGACGGCATCGCCGGCAGCAGTTCCGATTCCTGGCCGGGCGGATCACAAAGCGGACTGGGCCCGCTGCCTCCGTCCGCGCCGATCCGAGCGCTGACTGCAGCGCGAGTGCCGCAGAGTCAGGACACTGACCCGCCGAGGTGCGTTCTCAGTCCGAACGGGTCAGTATATGCCCTGGGGGCGCCGCGGCGTTCGTCTCAGATGGTCACCGAGGCTCACAGCGACCCCCTTTCGGCGATGCCGGTCCATGACCACATGCGATACCGAGGCATCCAACCTTGCTCGTGATCGGGGAGCCGATGGTCAGGACCCGAGAACGACCTTGACGAGCGCCACCGCGGCACCCACCATGGCGAGCAGGATCCCGGCAGCGAAGGTGCGGAACGACGGGCGCTCCTGCCGGATCCGAGCGACGACCGGGCCGATCAGCGCAAGCCGCACGATCAGGTAAGCCAGGGCGGTGACCTCCGCCACGAAGCCGGAGACGTTGCTCACCCAGGCCAGGCCCAACACCGCCGCCGGGAAGAAGGCCGACGTCAGCACCGGGAGGGAGTCGCGCAGCTCAGCGCGGATGATCGCAGGCGTCAACCGCTCGTCGCTCCTGGCGCGTCGCCCGATCGATTCGGCGAACGTGTGCGCCAGGAAGGTGGTGAACGCCGTAGCGAGCACGTACCAGAAGCTGCCGCCGTTCTCGGCGTTCACCGCCGTGAGGGGTGCGATCGTGGCGAGGATCACGATGTTGCCGTAGACGTAGGCCGTGATCCGGCTGGAGGCGTCCTCCCGAGACAGCCTCGGCCCCGAGGGCACCTGAGGTTCGGTCATGCCATCCACCGGAACGGGGTGATCCCGGCGGTTCGTGATCGCAGGCTGCAGCGTCGCATGGAACTCCTCAGGATGGTCGGATGTGCTGCGCATGGGTAAGTCGTCTGGAGCGGAAGGGCCCGCGTTGTTCCAGGCCTAGTAGTACTCGCCTTGGCGATAGTCCCAGCTGGTGAAGCTGTCGGCCAGAAGCATCATGATGCGGTCGACGGCGAGTCCTTTGCGAATGAGCGTCGGGCAGGGAGCGATCGATCGCTGGCCGTTCTGTTCGGGTACAAGGGCGCCCGACGGGTCGACCATGGACACCATGACGCCTTGCTCATAGCGAGTGTCCACGCTCGTGTCCGGTTGGATCGAGGCGACGTAGTCGTCGGCTTCGATGATCACGTCGGCAGCTTCCGTGATGCGATCACCGATTCCTTCGACGAGCCCGCGGTTCCCTTGGCCAGACGGGTTCGCGGAGCTGGCGAATGCGATCTTGCCGTGGTCTTCGTAGAGTTGGCGGGCCACGTTCTCGGCGGGAACACCGAACTTGATGACGAAGCAGGACGTGCCGCGGGCGTCCATCATGAGCTGGTGGGACCCATCGGACGGAATGGCCTTCTTCCCGGCGTCGCTCCACGGGAGAATGCAGCCGAGCAGCACGTCCTCGTTCCAGCACCGCTCGTAGAGGGAGTCGATCTCCGGGGTGAGCTGGGCGAGTTCGCGAAGCATGTCGAGTGAGCTCACCAGGACGACGCCCGGCTTGTTCCGGTGGCGCTCCTTGGCGTCGAACTTGCGGTCGAGCCCTCGACGATCGCTCGTCATGATGATGTACCCGACTTTCGTTGGGACGACCGCGATACCGCCTGCTCCCGACAGAAGCTCGACCGCTTCGGTTGGGGTGCCGCCGGCCCAGTGGATTGGCGTGGTGCTCATGAGGCTCCGTTCGATATGCAATGAATCGTCGGATGGCCAGGAGCGGATGCTCCTGATCTCATACGGCTTGCTTAGACGATCGTCTGAGCTAGACGATCGTATGGCTGAGTCGATCCCAACAATCTGAGAGCGAGGGTGATGCCGGGGGATCTCCAGGTCCTTCATGGCACAGCCCCAGGTTCGCCGGGAGTGCTGTGACGGACAGGAGACCCACGACACCCTGATGGACCCCGAGTGCTTCGAGGGTCCATCCATCTCGGCTGACGCATTCGGATGAACGAGAGATCAGGCCGGTGTCCCGAGCGCCGTTTCGTAGAGGTTCAAGAGACCCTGGCCCGTCGAGCGAGCGCAGGCTCCAGTCGACCCCGCGCACGGTCGTTCCGGGTGACTCGCTCCCAACCGTCGCGCAACGGGTTTCATTCAGCTGTCGACGAAGCCTCACATCACTGGGACGGAGCGGTGACCAGCGGCGGTTGTCCAGACGTCCGATGGTTCAGGATCATCGAGTGGCAGGCCAACCTCGTTGGTGAGTGCCGTGGTCAGTAGCTGAGGTCGGGGAGGAGGAGCCCTCCGACGATCGCGACGAAGCCGAGGCCAATGAAGGCGAGCGAGACGAGCGTCGCGCCGATCACGCGGAGCAGCGTCGACGTCCGACGGTGACGACGGTCCTCGAGCGACCCGACGCCGCGCGCCGCCCGGATCGCCCGCCAAGCGCTCGGAACACACCCGAGCACCGCGAAGACGGTCAGGATCTGCGCGATCCGGATGACGATCGCCGACGGCGCCGGTCCGTCAGAGATGAGCGCCTGCGCGACGACGGCCCAGAACGGTGCCGCGGCGATCAGAGCGAGGATCGATCCCCGCGTCCACCAGGTGAGCACGCGTCCACGTCGATCGGAGGATATGGGCTGATCGCGGCCCGCGCGACGCAGGGCTCCGAGCGGCCACGCGATCAGGGCGAGGACGAGGATGATCAGCGACAGGGCGGCGACGGTCGGGACCAGCGCGCGCTCGGTCGGCATGGGCTGCATCGTGAACGCCGGATCGAACCCGACTGCCGTGACGACGTCCCCGTCCGTCGCAACGGCGACCCGGCGCTGACCGCCGATCTCCTGCCAGACCCACGGCTCGACCTCGGTGAAGCGGAGCGGCGTCCCGGCGCTGTCGGTGATCGCGGAGATCATGACCACCCCGTCCTGCTCGGCGGTGACCTCCACGCTCGAGAGGATGTAGAACAGGCGCACGAACGTCGACTCGCCACGTCGCGACAGCTGATACGTACCGGCCAGTGCGGCGCCGTGGTCCGCCGCCGTCTCGACGGCCCCGGAGGTCGGGCGATCCTCGGGGAAGTACCGATCGGCGAACCCGGTCGTGATCGCATCGCGGATCGCCGTCGTCGAGTCACCGTTGACACCGGTGCTGTTGAGGGAGATGAAGATCCCGGCGTCGTCGTCGGGGTAAATCTCGAGCTGAGCGTGGAAGGCGGTCAGGTCGCCGGCGTGGCTGAGGACGCGGTGTCCGTTGCGGTCCCGCTCGAAGAAACCGAGGGTCATCTGTGGACCGTTCGCCAGGTTCCCCAACTGTTCCTCGCCGAGCGCCGGGGCATGCATCTCGTCGAGCGTCTCAGGGGCGAGGAGGGTGCGCCCGTCGGCGGCGGGGTGACCGAGCTGTGCGTTCATGAAGTTCGCCAGGTCTCCGGCGGTTCCGGTGACGGCACCCGCCGGCGACGGACTAACCACTTCGAAGGGCACCTCCGGTGATCCGGCGAACCGGTACCCGGCCGACATGTCCTGCTGCCGTTCGGGTGAAAGCGGCTGTTCGTACGTCGCGCCGTCCATGTCGGCTGCCTCGAGGATGTGCTCGGTGGCGTACTCCTCGAACGGTCGTCCGGTGACGCGTTCGACCACGTAGGCGGCGAGCCCGTTGGAGTAGTTGGAGTAGGACGGCGTGGTGCCCGGCTCGAACAGCTGCACGGGTGGATCGATGGACACCGTGTCGCGGAGGGGCTTCGGCACGGCGGGCGCCGAGGCGATGAGGCCGCCCAGCTGGTCCTCGAAGCCGGCGGTGTGCGTCAGGAGGTGACGGAGGGTGACGGGGGTGTCGAACGTCACCGGCAGGGTGAAGTCGAGGTAGGACTGGACGGGTTCGTCCAGATCGACGGCACCCGCTTCGACCTGCTGCATGACCGCGGTCGCCGTGATCAGCTTCGACACGGAGCCGATCCTGAACAGCGTCCGGTCGACGTCGACCGTCGTGGGCTCGGCCGTCCCGGTGGCGGCCTTCGACACGCCGTAGCCGCGCTCAGCCAGGATCTCACCGCCGCTCACCACCGACACCACGGCACCGGCGATCCCCTCGCGTTCGAGGGCGGCGGGCAGCATCCCGTCGAGCCACGCGTTCGTGTCCTGCGAGGTCAAGGACGCCGCCGCACTCTGAGGCGTCGCCTCGGCCGGTTCCACCGCCAGTGCCGATCCGGCGGCCGGTGCGGCACCGCAGGCGATCGCCCCCGCGACCGCGAGGGCGAGCATCCGCCATCCCCGGGATCGAGGAGCCGTCAGGACAGGGCGGCCGGATCCGCGATGGGTGTCGTTCACAGAAGCCAGTCGACCATCATTCATCCCTCAGCACCAAAACGAGAGCGTCCGACGTCGGGGTAGGCAGGGCCATGGTGACTCGTACTCGAATAAGTCCTACAGGGGTCAACTGCCCTGGAGCAGCTGCAAAAGCTGGCAGATCTGGCCCGCGAAGCACCGGAACAAGTGGATATGGCGGCAGCCGGGAAGTCCTGGCTGGTGCGTCGACGGCTCAACGATGAGCTCGGCTCCGAGATCGTGTCGAAGTACCGCGCTGGGGCGGGGAACTCCGCAACTGTGCCTGGACTATGGCATCTCGAAACCGAGCATGCTCAGTCTGCTTCACGCGCAGGGGGTGCAGATGCGCCGGCAACCGCTCACGCCGAAGCAGCGGACCGAGGCGGTTGATCTCTACACATCTGGCCTGGCGATCAAGCCTGTCGCTGACCGGCTTGGCTCGAGTTTTGGTGCGGTCCATCGGGTGCTGATCGCGGAGGGCGTGCGGCTCCGTCCGCGACCTGGTCGTTGAGGAGGAGGTCGCGTCCAGATTCTTCAGAACGTCGTGACGGGACCCGCTTAGCGTGGGTGCTGGGCCTGACGGTTTTGGTGCTGTGACTCTTGCCCGCCGCTACACCGTCGTACGGAAAGAAGTGTTGGCAGGCATGGCGTCGAGGAACGATTCACCCCGAAGCGGTCGAAACAGCTCAGCGGTCGTGGTTCTGCTCAGGAGCGCACTATACCCCGCAATGGGTGTCAACGCCGCCCGTCGAGAGTCTCTACAGTGGGAGATACCAAGACCAGGGGGACCTATGGGCCGCAAGGTATACATCTCGTTCAAGACAGAAGATATAGAGTTCAAACAGGCCATTCAAGCGATGCCCGGGTTGGATTATGTTGACAAGTCGCTCAACGAGCCAATAGCTTCAAGCGATGATGACTACATCATGCGGGTTATTCGCGAGCAGTATTTACATGACTCGACAGTGACCATTTTTTTGATCGGAACGCATAGCGCTGAGGTCCTGGGGGAAGTCGAGCAGCGTTTCATCAAGCGTGAGCTCCAGGCGTCGCTGGCCACCTCGTCGCTTAGCGGTAAAAGCGGCATCCTGGGGGTTGTTTTGCCCTCTATGGATGATTCGATTTATGGTGGCACGTACACTTGTCAGCAATGTGGAGGCGTGCACAACGTTGTCAGAGTTGACGACAGCCGTGTAGTCCGGGAGTTTGGATACAACTACTACATTCCAAATTCGAAGTGCTCGCACTCCGAAGATGACCGTTACTGTGTCCTGGTTCGTTGGGCTGACTTTGTCGAAACGCCGGAAGTGTACATCGAGAAGGCGTTCGCTAAGCGAGGGTCAGCGATTGCCTCAAAGACGCGCGTTCGACCGTGAAGCCCCTCCCGTATTAAAACGTCTGGTGTCAAAGCGCTAGATCGTGGTGGTACGGTTCTCGCACACAAGGTTAGAGCACTGAGGATCCGGAATGACTGATATGTTGCCAGACAATGCTCTTGTGAAGTTTTTTGTTGCTTCCGATAAGTCGTCGGCTAAGGGGCAGCGTAGTGCTGTGTTCGCGGTTCGTGCACGACTAGTTTCCGCAGTGGTGGCTGCGCTAGCTGGAGCGACCACCGTGATCATTGGTTCGATGGACTGGTGTGCACTAGCGGCGTTTCTTGCGTTCGCTGTAGCGCTCATGGCCGAGTTGTATCTTGCGAAGAGTGCCCCGGAGAAGCGTTGGTATCAGGCGCGCGCCGGTGCGGAGTCATTCAAGACCTTGTCCTGGCGTTTTGCGGTTGGCGCTGACCCATTCTTCATTCACCTCGCTCACGACGACGTGGTTGATCTATTTCGCTCCCGCATATCTGACGTCGCTAGGCAGATCTCGGCATCTGTTGCAACTCCTGCCGGAGATGCTAGTGCTCCGACCGCTGAGATGCTTGCTTTACGCGCTCTCCCATTTGTCGATCGAAAACGAGTTTACTTGGCCGAGCGAACCGGCAAGCAGCGCGATTGGTACGTGAAGAAAGCTGACGAGAATGAGAAATACGCCCGAGTATGGCGGACGCTTCTCATCGCCGCTGAGGTCGTGGCAGTTATCCTGGCTGGATGCGTTGCATTCGCCGGCTGGGAAATCGATGCTGGGGGTGTTCTCGCAGCGATGATTGGCGCGGGGGCGGCCTGGCTCAGTTTCAAGCAGCACTCCACGCTTCGAGCCGCTTACGCTCTAACGGCGATTGAGCTTGGTGAGCAGGTCGGTGCCTTGGGTCGAACATCGGAGGAGAACTGGCCCGAGGCGGTGGCAGACGCTGAGGAAGCGATCAGCCGTGAACACACGATGTGGCTCGCCTCGCGAGGTGAGGTAAACGAGCGCTTGTGACGGGCACCGTCATAGACCAGCCTGCATTCCTGCCTATTTCGGCATGAACGTGACGGCCGGGCAGGTTGACCCTCGGCGATGTGATCGCCTCAATGCTGGGCTGATGGTGGAGGCGCGTCCAACAGGGGCGCGCGGTGCACCAGGGGGCGAACCCCCTTTCTGACTCGTGTAGTTTCTACGAGCGCGCTCTCCTCCCGACTTTGGTAGGCGAGTACCGGTGGAGCTGATATGTCATCCCGACGGACAAACTTAGCCACCCTGGTGGGCAAGTTCCAGCTCTGCAGAACGACGTCCCGGACGTCGTCTGAGTTCGATGCATAACGACGTCCGAGAGCGTCCGAGACTCCGAAGAACGTGACGTTGTCGAGCATGTCGAGCGGTTCTTTTTGCATCATTATCTCGATGCGCGTGCCCGGCTCGAGGACGTGGGGGAGCGGTTCCGGAGAAAATTGGCTTATGGTCAGGTCGCCGGAAGGCGTGAGAGACTCGATGACGACTGCGACCACCTGAACTGGCACCCCGCCCTCGTTTCTGATGGTCATTTGGACAAGGACCTCCTGCAACTCGACATCGCGACCGCGGCGCGTGAGTACTGGTGTTCCATGAGATGTGTCACGCTCGCTCTCCTCCATACCCTCGTAGCGCAACCCGGTGGTGACGCCGATCCGAGCTCTTCGTCGGAGGAAGCTGATCCCTTGTGCGATCGCAAGAATCGTTGCCAGCGCCGCGCCATATAGAGCCACGAACGTTTCCATGGATCCATTCTGTCGCCCTGGACGCCGCATCGGGCAATCTCCTGCGGTCTGGGGGGCGGGGGGGGGGGGGGCAGGATGAGCGCCCTCCCGCGGCGGCATCTCATCAGGTTCTGGTCGGTGGTCGGGTGGTGTTCGTCCAAGCTCTCCGCTGGATCGGCCTTGATCATCGGCGCAAGACGCGATGCGCTGGCACTCGCGCAACTGCAGCCGGCTCATCGTAATCCGCTGTTTTCACGATGGCGACGCCGTAGCGATTGTTCGATCGGCACGCCACGTTGCAGGAGGTCGATAAGGCGACGTACTGCTGATGCCTGTCGATACTGAACGCGCTGATCCAACGAACCGCTTCAGCTCGCTGGGCAGGCGAGCCAGTAACGAGGTGCGTTGTGGTCTGACAGCCTCAACTCTCTCTGAGGAACTAAGTACCTTCTGTGCAGGGCAGGACAGCCAAGTTGCTCTGGCGACGTTCAGTCGGGCGAATCTGACCAGGTGCCGTCGACTGCGCTCGTCACGTAGGATCGCTCGGTCTTTGAGGTGGATTCGGGCGCGAGGAAGACAATAGCGAACCAGTCCGACTGATACGCGTCTCCACCACTGGCGCTCACGTACTCGGCCGCTGCCGACTGCTCGTCAAAGCGCACGATTCGCACCCGCTTTGACTCGACCGCCTGGACGCAGTGATCCACCCCATCGCAAACCGGCTTCGTTGAGTCAGCGAGGTCCTGCTTCGACTCGGCGAGGTACACATCGGGGCCGAGCACTTCCGAGATATCCATTGATCGGCGGCTGTCGAACAAGTTGGAGCAGCCACACATGGCGAGCACGAGCAGGACCGTCCCTGCTGTGAGCGACAATTTATTCGTCACGTTGTGTCCTTTCGAGCGGATCGAGCGGGGGTCCTTGGGGGGACCCCCGCTCAGCACACGCTTCTATGCCCAGTTGCACTGGTGCTGGAGAATGCCTGGCAGCCAGTTGGGATTTGAGCCGCGCGCGGTCTCGAAGTCCCACCAGATGCCAGCCTTCCAAATGGCGTACCCAAACTGGGCGTGGCACTTGTACTGCTGTTCGATAGTTGCGGATTCAGGCGTGGTCGGGAAGCTCCGCCACTCAGCCCAACCCTGGTTTTTGATGATTTCGATTCCAATGACGCCCTGAGTGTAGACCGCAGCACCCTGAGGCGACAGATGCGTAGACCACTGGCTGCCATTCTTGTAGGCGTAGCCGCCGGGCCGGTTCTTCCAGTAGCCCGCTAGCAGTTTGCCGCTGACTGCGGGGTCCGCAACCACCGGGAAGGCTGTCGAGGCCGTGTGATCGACGGTCTGCGTGAGCGTCGACCCGTCAATGCTGTAGCTCGTCGGGACGTCCTGGCCGTTCGCGTCCTTGGCCCAAGCTGGGAGGATGCCGCCGCGGTATTGTCCAGCGGCGTCTCGGATGATGACCATCCCTGCTTCGAGCTCCTCCAGATATCCGCCTTCCGGGAGTTTGATCGCGTAGGAGTACGCGGTAGGCGCATTGGCGCTCTCGATGACCGTCGTGATCTGGACCGAGCCGTCCTCCTTGACCACTGGAACGGTCGAGGACCCATTGCCGTTGTCGTAGGAGACGACACCGCTGGTTTCGGCGACGGCTGGAGCCGCTACGTCTGCGAATGGCAGACCCACCCCGATATCGATCCCGAGCGATTCGACAGACAGTGAGATACCTTGATCAGCACGCGCAGGAATCTGTACGGAGGTGTCATTCACCACCGCGTCGATGGCAAGAGGATCTGAGTTAACGGTCTCCACTGCTGCGACGTTCTCGAGAACATCGGTTGACTCGAGCACTGTCGATTCTGTCGAGCTCGTGACGTCCGCAAGAGCGTCCAGTACCGCCGATGCGGACTCATCAGCATGCGCGACTCCTGACCCTGCAGTCGACAGCGCGATGAGTAGCGTTGTGGACAAAATGTATGCCGTGCGTTTCTTCAATTGATCCCCCGTGTTCGTTCTGTTCCAATGCGGTACTCCGATCGCCGCCCGCGTTGCTCGGATGCCCCCATGCCGTCGTTGTTCAACAACCTGGCTGAAGATATTCAGATCTTTGCGAGCGCTGCCATCGGAGAGAACAACGTCCTCCTCGGCCACAGTGGCGCACATGGGACAGCCCCGCATCCGCCGGTCGGTTGCATCTGGCCCCCTAACTGGCGGGTGTCAATGCGATCCGCGACTGCTGTACCGCCCCGGAAACAGAAGCGAGACGCGAATTCAGGGCAATGCTGGTAGCAGCTGCCGTTACCGCCCGAACCGTGTTGGACGCCGACCTTCTGCTGCTCGCCGACGCCGACACCGACGGCAACGAGCTCCTGGCGACGATGCGCGCGGATGGCTTACTGACGGGCCACTCCGGGGGTTCTGTGCAGAAGTTCATTGCAGGCAAAGTCGCGACAGTCACATTCGCGGCAGTTGTGGTCGGGTCCTCATTGGTCGGAGTCTCCGCGGCTAGTGCCGACGCGAGGGCCTTGACCGATGCATATGGCTCAATCGGCATCCGCGTCACAGGAACGTCAGTGTCTGCCTACTGATTCCATCAGCGCACGGGCCCGGCTCGGATCTTGCCCGGTCGGTCCCGTGGACTGTTTCGATCACATCACGGAAGGTGCCCTCGAAGCATGTTTGGTAACGAAGTCGCGATCGGCATCCTCATCATGTACGCGGCGGTCGCAGTGGCGGTCATGGTCGGAATCACGTTCTTGGTGCAGTACATGCGCCGCCAGCGGGCTCGTAGAAATTTCGATCCAGGGGCCCAGAACCGCCAGTAGCTCCATGCGTGCCACTGAGAACAGGTCAATATCAGGCAGTTGTGGCCGCTGTCGCCGTCCTTGAATCAGCGGGGCAAACGGAGGGCGAGTGTGAACGTTTCGGTGTCCGTAACCACCGCCAGTGTGCCTCCCAGAAGCTCAGCTCGTTCTTGAAGACCCATGAGCCCGTGCCCTCCAGGAAGGCTTGCATCGGTATGAACGGGAAGCGTGAGTTGGTTTTGAATGCTTACTGAAACCACGTTTTTGGTGGCGTCTGCGCGGATGTGTGCAATGGCGCCCGGGGCGTGTTTGCGGACGTTTGTGAGACCTTCCTGGATGGTGCGGTAGACGGCTCGTTGAATCGGTTGTGGGAGGTCGTCTTGCAGGTCCATCACCATCTCTACTGGCGTCCCGCTGTTCGCGATGAGATCGTACAGGTCCGCGGTGGTGGGTTGGGGTGTTACGGGCTGTGAGGAGTCCTCGGCTCGGAGCAAGCTGACCATGGCGCGGAGCTCGTCGAGGGTTCGGACAGCGAGCAGTCTGATGTTTTTCAGCGCGTGCCGGGTGGCTTCGTCGGGTGTGCTGACTTGTAGCGCGCCGGCTTGGACTGCGATGAGGCTCACTTGGTGGGAGACGACGTCGTGCATCTCGCGCGCAATGTGCACACGTTCTTCGCGAAGGATCTCCGTGGTCAGCCGCCGTTGTTCGATCTCGCGTGAGGCGTTCAGGTCGGCGAGTCTGGCGGTCAGTTCAACTCGTGTGCGCGTGAGGAGACCGAGTGCGATCGGCCCTCCCGCGTAGAGGAGCGCATAGGCAAGGACGATGATGGCGTACTGCGGTGGAGGCAGTCCTCGCCATGGCGCCGACGTTACGGTGAAGACGATGAGGCCAGCGAGTGTCAGCGCCCATGATCGTCGTTCGCGGCAAGCAACGGAATACAAGGCGATGAGGCCGGCAAAGGCTCCCAGACCGAGCGCAAAAGCGGGCGATGCGAGGAGTAATGAAACCCAAGGCCATCGGCGTCTGACAAGCAGTCCGGCTGCTGCAGCGACCGCGATCCACGACTCGACCGGTGATGCCCACTCGAATGTTGTCAGTCCCTCCACGAACGCTGCCGTCAGGAGCGCCAGGTCGACGACGATCGCGAGCTTCTTCGGGTGTCGCATCAGAGGGGCGAGTGGCGCTCGGCGATGAGTGCCGCCTGGAGCCTGGTCGTGACGCCAAGTTTGGTGAGGATGCCACTGACATGATCCTTGATGGTGGCGCTGCTGAGGTGCATGGCTTCGCCGATTGCCGCGTTGGAGGCGCCCGTGTGCAGGAGCGCAAGAACTTCCCGTTCTCGTGGAGAGAGAGCATCGACACGGTTATCCCACTCCGTGGTGGACCGTGTGGCTACCAACAGGGATCGGGAGACTTCAGGCGAGAGGACGATGCCGCCTGCTGCCAGCGACCGAATGAGCGCGGGTAACTGTTCCGGATCGGTATCCTTCACTAAGAATCCCGCAGCTCCCAGATGCAGTGCCGTTGCAACGTACTCGTCAGTGTCAAAGGTCGTCAGCACCGCGGTCGCGGGAGGACGCGGCCAGTCTTGTAGATCGCGGAGGACATCGAGGCCGCTGCGACCGGGCATTCTGATGTCGAGAAGCACGACGTCGGGCGTGGAGCGAGCGATCTCCGCGAGAGCGGACATACCGTCGGCGGATGCTACGACTTGAATGTCCGGCGAGGCATTGAGGATGAGCTCGAAGCCCGCGCGAAACAGCGCTTCGTCATCGATAATCGCGACCTTCAGCACACTGCTCCTCCGTTTTTCCACACTAGGGTGCGCAACGGTTCGAAGGACGGCAATGGCACACATACCCCCCACACGGCGGGGGTGAACCCGTCCCCTGCCCGATAGCGGCAAAGCGTTGCCGGTGCGACGTTAGTTAGGTGGCCGTATTCGATATCCGCTTGCGGCATTGGCTGTCGTGATCTTGGTGGCAACGAGTGCCGCAACGTCGACATCCGCCGAGGAAGTGCCCGCCTCCCAGGATCTCGAGCGCACCGCGGCCACCGCTATCAGCGACACGGGCGAAGTCGTCAAATTCGACCCGGCAACACTCAGGGGTATCGGTGATGTCATCGAGAGTTCATCCAGTGAGGGTGCGGGAGATCTCGCTGACTTGGGATTCGAAGGCGTCGACTACGACTTCGCGGTGCCGAAGGGCCTCGAAGACGAGACCGAGAACAATCCGGACGCCGGCAACCGATCCCCGATCGATGCAGACGACCGGGTGCAGGTCCATGTCGCCACGGCTCAGTAACGCCGGATCGCCTACCTGGAACCGACGAACACCATCTGGCTGCCGGTGGACCAGTGCACCGGCGCCCTGGTCGGGGCCAGGTTCCTGGTGATGGCAGCCCACTGCGTGTACAAAACAAGTGGAATTGGTGGGCCCCATTCGTGGACGTCTATCCCGCGTATAACCAAGGCATCCCGTCCGGCGGTGTCCGATGCTCAGCGCAGAAGAAATGGGTCGGCAGCGACTGGATTACCAGTGGCAATTCGAACGCAGACCGAGCGATGCTGAAGCTCAGCTGCACCGCCGGATCGACCTACGGCTACTTCGGCATGCTCGGCAGCACTACCCCGACGAAGTACGTCGGTTCGACCATCGAATGTCTGGCTGTGTGATCATTCCGACGAAGTGGGGATGGTCCGCGACTGAGATCGGCATCACGACCGATCGCACAGGTCGATTTCTTGGACCCAGCGTCCCCCCCCCGGCACCTACAACATCGAGGCGCGTTGCTCCGGACTCGACCCGGATGGCCTCGACGGCACCTCCGAGGCCGAGCTCACCGACGCTGATGTTGACATTGAGATCGTTGTGCAGCCCTCACCGTAGCTCTGCAGAACGGCCCCAGTCCGTACTAGATGCGGCGGGCGAGGGTGGGGTAGTCGATCGCGAGGCCGTCACTATCGACGGTGAGGTGGGCGCTGAAGCCCCTGCTGAAGCTCGTGTGCCGAACGCGGCCATGGGTGCCCTCGGGATTGGAGGCATCGATCTGGTCGCTGCGGATGACGCGCAGAGATGGCATCTGCACCCAGGCCATGATGAGTGGCGTTTCGTCGACCTCCTATTCGAGCAACCTCGGCCTCGAATCGGCAAGGTGTTGCTGACCGGGCACAATCCAAGGCCGGAGTCGACCGCGCATTGCGGACTGTCGGCTTCCGGCAGACCAGGCGGTTGCCATCTCGGTGGCATCGCGGTGGTCTGCATGGACGCGCCACGCGACGTCATCCGAGCAGGCGAGCTCGAACACGTGGCGCGCACCGCAGGTTGGATTCGAAACTTCGACGATTGGGAGGGGCGTCGTCAACGCGGCTAGTCCACGCTCTCGAGCCATGGCGCGCTCGCAGTCGCGGCGTCGATCCGTTCACGCCGGCGCGGTTGCGCGCTGCCGACGCTCGTAGGCGCGCGCTGCGCGAACCCTGTCGCCGCACCGGGTCGAGCACCAATGGCGCCGAGCGTGCGTGCGGAGGAGGAACCGGTCGCATGGCGCTGCGGCGCATTGCGCCAACCGCGACACTTGCTGGTCGCTCAACATCGCCGCTGCATCCTCCGCGAGCTGGGCGATTGCGTGCTCAACCAGCAACGTCGTCGGGTGCT
The DNA here is from genome assembly GCF_014841195.1 of Plantibacter sp. CFBP 8798. Taxonomy (NCBI): domain Bacteria; kingdom Bacillati; phylum Actinomycetota; class Actinomycetes; order Micrococcales; family Microbacteriaceae; genus Plantibacter; species Plantibacter sp. CFBP 8798. Next base: position 301,856 of record NZ_JACYTS010000003.1, on the reverse strand, counting down.
CCGCCACGCGGGAGAAGCCCGTGTTCGGCGCATACTTGAGGATCGGGACCGCCGGTGCTGCAATCAACCCCGAGTTCAGGTGTTCTAGCGCGACAGCTGGAGGAGCCTGCCCTTCCACCTGTGCTCGGAACAGGTCGCGGAGCGCCTCTCGAAATCCAGCTAGCTGGTTCTGGCAGTACGGGAGGAGCGTGGTGTCCGAGGGCACAAGGCCATGTTCGATGAGCCAGGCGGTGGCTGTATCAGGACTCTCGAGCCCATCGACTCGGCGACCGCCGGGGAGCATCACCCTGCTGTTCGCAAGAACGAGGCTGAGGTGCTCAGATTCGCCCGGGGCAGGCGGAAGGGTGATCCTCGTCATGTTCTCACGGTAGCAAAGAAGTGATGCCGTGAGAACATGTTAGGCTCATGATCACGTTATTCACGGTTTTTTGCCATGAGAAGTGAGATCAAATGATGACTGCTGCTAGCTCTTCTGGAACCGCACCGTTCGGCCTGTCCGTGTTGGACAACGCGCTGACCGGTATCGGTACCTCGGCCAGTGAGGCGTACCGTGAGGTGATCGCCCTGGCGCAGCTGGCTGATCGACGCGGTTTTCAGCGCTACTGGATGTCGGAGCATCACGCGATGCCTGGCGCCTCCACCTCCTCTCCCCAGATGATGCTTGCTCGGCTGACGGGCGAGACGCAACGCATCCGGCTAGGAGCCGGTGGAATCATGCTCCCCAATCACTCGCCTCTCCTGATCGCGGAGCAGTTCGGCATGCTGAGTGCGCTCGCGCCCGGTCGTATCGATCTCGGCGTGGGGCGCGCTCCCGGTACCGATCAAGCAACGGCTGCCGCGCTGCGCCGACGGCACGATCATGACGACCGCTTTCCGGAGCAAATCGGGGAACTCGTCGGCTTCCTCGAGGATGATTTCCCGGAGGGGCACCCGTACCGGGCTGTGCATGCCGTGCCAGGGCCTTGGCAGGCTGAACAGAACAGGGTTCCGCACACCGAGGGGCTGCCTGAACTCTGGACTTTGGGGTCCTCCACGTATTCCGCTCATCTGGCTGCCCGGCTCGGGCGCCCCTACGCGTTCGCCCTGCAGTTCGGTCGGGCTGATGTCACCAGCGCCCTGCGGATCTACCGTGACGCCTTCCGGCCCTCTCCGGCGCTAGCCGAACCACGCGTCATGGTCAGTGTCTCGGTTGCGGCTCACGATGATCCGGAAGAGGCGCGTCGACAGACGAGTTCGACGGCGATGGCAATGCTGCGGATGTTCCAGCGCAAGCCCTACGCTCTGCTCTCCCCGGACGAGGTCGCAGCGTATCCGGCCACACTCGATGAGCGTCAAGTGCTCGACATGTACATGACGAACACCCTGCACGGAACCGGTTCCGAGGTCGGACTGGCGCTGGAACGCCTGCACGAGCAGACGTCCGCCGACGAGATCATGCTTGTTACTGGCGGCCACTCCCGTGAAATCCAGACCAGGACGGTGGAACTCGTCGCCGATCGCTTCGCCCTCCCGGTCGGCGCCTGAGGCGGCGTCATGGGTGGGCTGCGGCATCCAGGTCGGCCGCCGAGCGGTGTGGAGGGCGTGCGCGTCCGGAGTGCTCTTACGTGCCAGGAGTGCTCGCGGCGCTCGAACTCGTGGCTCCGCGCGCTCGGCGTCTGACCTGGTGCCCCGGGGCCGGACGGGTCGCCCCGGGGCGACTACCGATGCGGTTCTATCGCGTCAGGACTTGGAGGATCGTCAGGCCTGCGACGACGAACAAGAGGACCGCGAACCCCATCTGCAGTACTCGACCACTGATCCGGTGGGCAAATCGCGCCGTGACGAAGGATGCGGCGATCGCGGGTAGTCCGAAGGCCAGGGCGACCCCCCAGTCCGGGCGGGTGATCCCGACGTGTGCCACGATCCCCGCGACGGAGTTCAGGACGGCGATTGCGAGTGACGTTCCGATGGCTTTCTTGATGGGGAGGCGCAGCGCGAGCACGAGGGCCGGCACCGTGATGAAGCCTCCTCCGACACCGAGCAGGCCGGTCAGGAATCCGACTAGTACTCCGACCGCGAAGCCACGGAGCATCCAGAGCGGCGGCCGGGAGTCGTCGACGGCTTCGGTGGGTCGGCGTCGGAGCATCTGGACGGCCGACGCGAACATGAGCGCCGCGAACACCACCAAGATCACCTGCTCGGGAAGCAGGGAACCGACCGCGGTTCCAATGAACGCCATCGGGATTCCCGCGATGGCCACGGCGCCGACCATGCGCCAGTCGACGGCAGTCCGGATACGTGGGATCAGGGCGGCGATCGGTCCGACCGCGCCCATCAGGAGTGATGTCGAGATAGCCGTCTCCAGGGGGATCCCGACGATGTAGACCAGCGCGGGGACGGCGATGATGCCGCCGCCGGCGCCGAGTATCCCGGTCAGACCTCCAACGAGGAGGCCAAAGGCGATCAAGCCGAAGATCATGCGGGGTCCTCTGAGTTATGGATCGAGTCTTGGAGGCAGGCCGAGCGCTCGGTCTGTTCTGAAGCCATGCGGCTCCCGTGCAGGCGAACGGTGTCCTAGCTGCCCGGGGTCCAGAGGCGTTTGAGCCCCTCGACGTGCACGCGGACGGTCTGCACGAGTGGCACCGACTGCGGGTCGAGCACCCATTGCTGTTGCACGCCGTCGAGCAAAGCAATGGTTCCCGCAGCGAGGGCGTCGATGGGCGCCGCTTCACTGATCTCGCCGTTCGCGACACCGTCACGGATGGCGTCGGTGAGCCAGGACCGCATGCTGCGATAGTGCCTGGTCACCCAATCGTGCGCGGGATGGCTCGGCGCTGTGCCCTCGGCGGCGACGAGGACGAACAGCCTCACCCACTCAGGTCGCGTGGCGTTCCGAGCGGTGAGCGCGACGAGCGAGTCGAACGCTGCCCAGCCCATGGGTGTGACACCCTCGCCGAAGAGGAAGTCGCTGTCGTCCTGTTCTCGCTGGTCGAGGACCGCTGCCAGGAGTGCCGATTTGGAGGGGAAGTGGTGCAACAGTCCGGACTGGGAGATGCCCGCCCGTGCCGCGACGTTTGAAATGGTCGTCTTGTGGAATCCGACTTCCGAGATCTGAGCGGCCGCCGCCTGGAGCGCTGTGATCCGGGTCAGATCACCGTCGCGCTTGAGCTTGTCGGTCTGGGCTTCGATCAGGTAGTTCGCGGGAAACGACATGGATTCACACCTCTGCTGTGACGCTGGTTCTCGACATGTTCAGTGAACCGCCTGCTGCGGCGGGTCCGATTGGAAGACTAGCGCGAACGTCTCCGAGACCCCGGGCGACGATGAGCCGGCCGTCCACGAGTGGCGTCCATGCCTGGTGCGACGGTTGCCACCGGCGCTGGAAGCGCACGTCGCACTCGACCGACACGGATGCACTCTCACCGGGGACCAGCTCGACCGAGGACCAACCGATCAGACGTGTGGGGAGCTCGGCCGAAGCGGGTTCGAGATACACCTGGACGGTCTCGCGGCCGACGTGTTCGCCGACATTCGTGACAGAGACCGACACCTCCTGGACTCCGGCCGGGCCGGCGCTCGACACCTCGATCGAGCCATAGGCCCATTCGGTATATCCCAGGCCGGCTCCGAACCAGAAAGCCGGTTCGTCCTCCGTCCTCAACCACCCGCGGTACCCGACGAACGCACCTTCCCGGTATTCGAGACGGCCGTGCTGCGGCGTGGTGCTCCAGGCAGGACCCTGGCCGTTCGCCGCCGGGTACGTCGTCACGAGTCGGCCTTCCGGCGGGACCAGGCCCGAGATCGCGGCCGCGACAGCGTCGCCCGCCTCCTGTCCGGGAAGTCCGGCGACGAGGACGGCGTCGACGTCATTGATCCATGGCATGAGCACCGGAGTCGCAGCGTTGACGACGACGATCGTTCGGTGGGCCGCTGCAGCCACCGCGGTCACCAGCGCATCCTGGTGGCCGGGGAGCGCCAAGGTGCGCTTGTCCTGTCCCTCTGTCTCTTCGTCCGGGGTCAGGCCGACGACGACGATCGCCACATCGGCGCGCTGAGCGCCTGCCGCGGCCGCGGCGATCGCTTGGGCAGCCGGACGAGCGGCATCGCTCAGGACGAGCCCGAGGATCCTCGCCATGCCTGCTCGCTGCACGGTGGCGGTGACGATCGAGCCGGTCTCCAACCGGATGGCCGACGAGTGACTGCGGGGTCGGAAGAAGCCGCCTCCCGGGCCCGGGTGGAACGGGATCTCGAACTCCTCCCGGTGGCCTGGCGCGTGGACCTCCCAGACGCCTGGTCCTCGCACCCCGATCTGGTAGTCGCCGGACGGCACGTTCAGTCTTGCGCTGAGCTCGATGGCCGCAGCGTGCTCGAGCCACCCGGTCTTGTTGTCCTCGACCTCTGCGACATCGACCACTCGGTCGTGGAGCACGGCCCCGGCATCGTCGAAGACACGGATCCGCATGCCCTGGGCTCCGGTGACAGGATCGCTGATCAACCTCCCGTCAATGGCAGGGAGCGTAGCGCGCGTCTCCACGCCGTCGAGGACCGTTACCCGCTGCGACCCGAACATGGTTCGGAGCCCGGCCTCAATGGACACGACGTGCGGAGGACGCACCTGAGCGGACCCGCCGCCTTGAGCGACCGTGTCATGGGCGTGACGGCCAGTCACGAACAGCGTCTCCGCAGCGTCACTGGACAGAGGGAGGATGTGATCGTTGTTCTTCAGGATCACCATTCCCGATGCGGCGATCCGGCGGAGCTGTTCCCGCCGCTCGGGCGCGTCCGGGGAGGGGAGGTGCGCGGGCCAGCTGCGCTGCTCGCCGAGCGCGCCCACCCGGTCTCCGAGACGGAGGATGCGCGCAACATGGTCGTCGACGACGGATTCGGGAACGTTGCCGGCGCGCACCTCGGTGACCAGGGAATCCGCCCAGGGTGTGCTCGGCCCCGGCATCACGAGGTCGAGGCCCGCGGTCACGCTCTCTGCGGTCCGCGAGGTCGCGTACCAGTCGGACATGACCACACCGTCGTAGCCCCACTCGTCCTTCAGAATGTCGGCCAGCAGCTCCTGCTGCTCCGTGGAGGGCACACCGTTCACCCGGTTGTAGGCGGCCATGAGTGTCCATGGCTGGGCATCCTGAACGGCGATCTCGAAGGGAGCGAGGTACACCTCGCGGAGGGTTGCCTCGTCGATGACGGAGTCGACGGTCGTGCGTTCCGTCTCCGATTCATTGGCGAGGAAGTGCTTCACGCTCGCCCCGACGCCGTGGCGCTGCAGGCCGCGGATGTAGGCCGACGCGAGGTGGCCGGTCAGGAGCGGGTCCTCACTGAACGCCTCGAAGAGGCGTCCGCCGAGGGGGGAGCGGTGCAAGTTGATCGTCGGGCCGAGGACGACGTGAATCCGCTGCAGCAGTGCTTCCTCGGCGAGGATGCCGCCGACCTCCTCCAGGATTTCCCGATTCCAGCTCTGCGCGATCGAGCTTGCGTTGGGGAGCAGGCACGCCTGCCTGCCCCCGACGACGATCTCGCCACGAACACCCGTCGGGCCGTCCGACAGGACGATCGCTTCGAGGCCGAGGCGCTCGTCCGCGGCGAGGATGAACATCCCGTCTCCGGAAAGGAGGCGCACCTTCTCGTCAAGGGTCATCGTTGAGACCATCGAGCGGAGGTCCTCAGCTGTTCGTGACATGTTGTGAGCTCTTTCGATCTACTTGACGGTTTTGACGGGCAGGATCATCACGGCCCCGAGGATCGCGATGACGGCGGCGACGACGAGCATCAGGTCGAAGTTCTGCCCGGCGCCAAGACCGATCAGGATCGCCGACGCGCCAGGGGCGAGCACCTGCGGCCCCGCCATCGCGATGTTGAACACGCCGAGGTCTTTCGCGGCGTCGTTCGCGCTCGGCAGCACGTCGAGCACGAGAGCCAGATCCACGGCCACGTAGATGCCGAAACCGATGCCGAGGACGACCTCGGCAAGGAAGAACCCTTGGTTGCTCTCGACATGGGTGAGCATGTACGTCCCGACGGCGAAGATCAGCGCGGAACCCACGATGAACGGCTTGCGACGGCCGATCTTGTCTGACAACCAGCCGGCGATCTGGCCGGCCACGATGAGCGAGATCGTGTAGCAGAGCACACCGGTGGCCATCACCTCGGCAGCCTTGGCGGGTGTCAGGCCGAATTCGTTCTGGATCCAGAGCAGGCGGAAGGTGATGAACATGAAGTTCGCGAGGACGAGCAGGAACCGCGAGCCCCACGCGAGAGCGAAGTCGGGGTGTTTGAGCGGGTTGACCCAGAACGTCTTCAGGACCGTGAGGAACCCGCCCTCGCTGCGCGGCCGCTTCGGCAGCTGCTGATCGGGCAGCACCAAGGCGTACACGGCCACAAGGATGAAGCCGATCACGCCGGGCACCAGGAACAGCAGAAGGAGCTGGGTCCCCAGGAACTGGGCGGCGTAGGCGGCGCCGAGCGCTGCCGCCTGCTGCGCGATGCCGATCATGCCGCTGACCTTGCCGCGCTGGCGAGAAGGGAGTTGATCGGCGAGTGTGGCGGTGTGTGCGCTGACCGCTGCATTAGCGAGCATCTGGCCGAGCACCCATCCGAGTGCGACCACTCCGGCGTTCGGCGCGAGCGCGATGATCGCGAGAGCGACGATGAGACCCGCCGCGCCGATCAGCATCCACGGGCGGCGTCGACCGAACCGGCTGGTCGTCCGGTCGCTCAGTCGGCCGAAGATGGGATCGAACAGGAGGGCGGACAGCGCCCCGAGTGACGTGACGAGGCCGAGGGTGCCGACGATGGCATCCGGGTCGACCAGGGTCTGGAGCTTGAGGACGAGGCCCGCGGTCAGCGGCGTCGACAACGCGACCATCAGTCCTAGGCGTGCTCCGACCATCGCCGCGATCACGCGCGGCGCCGCCTTCTCGGTCGGTGGCGCGATCAGTGGAACGCGCTCGTGTGCTGGGGTGACGGCATCAACCGCCGTGAGCGGCGGACCGCCCGGGTTGGACATGGACATGAAACCTCCTCATTGAAGTTCCCTCCGCGGGGCGGATGGATGACTCTATCGAACAAAATGTGAACCGACCGAGCGCACGGTCTGTACTTGAGATGAGACTAAGCCTGCGCCGATTGCGCGTCAAGAGTGGAAACGAGATCGACATCAGATGAGTCGAGTTCAGCGACGGCCTACGGCAGCCGGACGGGCTCGCCGATCCTCATCGGTAGGCGATGAGGATCGGTCCGGCTGAGCACTTCGGCGGCTTGGGGTGGAGGTGGGTGAACGGTCACCGGATGCGCGGCGTTCGGGTCCGGCCGGCTATCCTGCCGCCGCCTGCCGCGCGTCGAACCGGGTACGGTACCGGGACGGTGTGCTGCCGAAGGTCGCTGCGAAGTTCTGCCGGAAGGTGACCGGTGTGAATCCGCAGGACGCGGCGATGCGATCGATGGGGAGATCGGTCATCTCGAGGAGCCGGCGGGCCTCGTCCAGGCGTCGCGCGCGGATCCAGGCGGCGGGCGTCGCGCCGGTCGCCATCCGAAAGAGTCGCACGAATGATCGACGACTCATCCGAGCAGCCGCAGCGAGACGATCGATAGACAGATCCTCGTCGAGATGGTCGAGAGCCCATCCGGACGCCCGGGCGATGGGGTCCTCGCCGGTGTCACTCGGGATCGGCCGCTCGATGTACTGGGCCTGCCCACCTTCGCGGTGCGGGGCGACGACCAGGCTGCGGGCGACGCGGTTGGCAGCCTCCGCGCCGAGTCTGGTCCGCACGATGTGGAGACAGGCATCGATACCCGACGCCGTTCCGGCCGAGGTCAGGACATCGCCGTGATCCACGTAGAGCTTGTCGGCATCGACTGAGATCTCGGGGTGGCGGGCTCGGAGGCTCTCCACGGCGTGCCAATGGGTAGCAGCGCTGCGACCGGAGAGGAGGCCCATATCGGAGACAGCGATGGCTCCGAGGCAGAGACCCACGACCATCGCACCGCTTCGGTGTGCGCCGACGACGGAGTCGTGCACGCTCGGCGGAACGGGTCGGGCGTCGTCCGTCCAGGACGGAATGACGACGATGTCGGCGGCGTCAACAGCGTCCAGCCCCTGAGTCCCCTCGATCGTGTAGCCCTCTGCCGTGCGAATCGGGCCAAGGGACTCGCCGAACAGGACTGGCCGCCAGTCTCCGAGTCCCAGTCGTCGTACCTCGTCGAAGACCATCTGCGGCACCGAGAGGTGGAACAGCGTGATGCCGTCGAAAGCGTAGACAGCGATGTTCACGAGCGCTCCAATCTTGGCCTGATCTCATCAGTATTGCGTATCTGGGCCACTTGTTGATCATGCGACGACAACGAAGGCTAGGAAGGTCGCCAGAAAGGCGCCATCTGACCGTAAGGAATGAACCATGAGTACCGCACGACGCGCGCTGATCCTCGTTGACGTCCAGCAGGAGTACTTCTCCGGTCCACTGGAGATCCAATTCCCGCCTCACGCCGAGTCCCTCCCTCGGATCACCGCGGCGATCGACGCTGCCGTCGCGGCCGGCGTGCCCGTCGCGGTCGTCCAGCACACGGCGGGCGAGGGCGCCCCGGTCTTCAACCCCGCCACCACCGGGTTCGACGTGCACCCCGAGATCGCGCGCCGGCAGCGGCCCGAATGGAAGTCGATCACCAAGCAGTACGGGTCGGTCTTCGCGGGAACGGATCTGCTCGACTGGCTCCAGGAGCACGATGTGAATACCGTCACACTCGTCGGCTACATGACGAACAACTGCATCCTCGCGTCGGCGGCCCAGTCCGAGACACTCGGCCTTGAGGCCGAAGTCCTCTCCGACGCGACCGGGGCCATCAACATCACCAACGACGCCGGATCTGCGGACGCCCGGACCGTGCACGGCACGCTCATGGCGTTGCTCAACTCCAACTTCGCGGCGGTCTCGACCACGGAAGCCTGGACCGAGGCCTTGGCAGCGGGTGCGAGCCTTCCGAAGGACAACCTCCCGAGCTCGGCGACGCGCGGCGCGAATAGCTGAGACTCCCTGGGGCGGCACGAAGCCGCCTCGAGTCAGAGCGCCGAAGTCGCCTCCTCGAGCCCTCGCTCGTCGAAGGCGTCTCTGGCTTCCAGGTCCTCGTCGATATGTCGCTCCGCCCAGAGTCTCAGTGCCGTCAGCGGACGGCGCAGCGAGCCTCTTGAGGTCGTAGCCCGTGGAACGGCCCACCCCGAGGGACGCTGCAGCCTCTTCGGCAGTGAGTATGAGCTTCTCAACAGGCATGGGCGGTCCGGTCCAGAATCGACGGGGGCGCTGGGGCTGACCAGCTTCGATCCTTGTCGCAAGCTGAGGCGTTCGGCGCCCAACTCTCGAAACCCAGGTACCGACTGGCTCGTGCTCACCGTTCCTGCTATCGGGCTGGCGCGGTATCCCGACGGGCCAGGTCGGATGAGTTTGACCGTGCGAAGCGCGCATCGACCGCGTTGACAGCATTTCATCATATGTATAATCTTTGTCGGAAGCTCGATCCGTGCGACGGCGTTGTCGCCATGGGAGGGCAGATCCTCGCGGGGATCGCACGAACAAAGGACCAACAATGAAGCTGGGACCTCTAGCCGCGCTATCGGCCACAGTCCTCGTCGCGCTTGCCGTCGTCGCCGGACCCGCTCCGTCGGCCAGCGCTGCATCCACGACGATCTATACGTCGCCTACTGGAACTGGCACGGCGTGTTCTGCCGCTGCACCGTGTTCGATCACGGACGCCCAGGTCGCGGCCAGATCGGCGCTGGCGTCATCTTCGGAAGACGTCACCGTGCTGTTGGGGGGCGGCACATACCGTGTCTCCGCGCCGCTGAACTTCGGCGCATCGGACGGCGGTTCACCGGGTCGCCATGTGGTCTGGCAGAACCAGACGAGCAGCACACCTATCATCACCGGCGCGACGCCTGTGAGCGGCTGGACGAAGTTCGACGGTGCGAACAACATCTACGTTGCCGATACACCGATCGGGCTTGATACACGACAGCTGTACGTCGACGGCGTGCGCGCTCCGCGTGCCTCGATCCCGATCAGCAAGACCGACGTCACCCTCACGGCCACGGGACTCACGATCAACAACGCGGCCCTCAACTACCTGAGTTCCCTTCCGCAGCAGGATCGCATCGAGCTGAACGGTACCGGAGCATGGACCGATCGTTACAGCCGAGTCGCCTCGATCTCCGGCACATCGGTGGCTATGGCTCAGCCAGGGTGGGACAACAACACCTGGGGCTGGGACACGCTCCAGAACGGTTTCCACGGACCGACCCTCACACTGAACAACTCACTCAACTTTCTGCGGACCGCAGGCCAGTGGTACATCGACCCTGTGGCAGGAAAGCTCTACTACAAGCCGGCTGACGGAGTCGACCCGGGATCACTCGCCGTAGAGCTCCCGCGGCTGCAGTCTCTCGTGCACATCGGCGGCACCTATGACGCACCTGTGTCGAACCTGACCTTCCAAGGCATCCAGTTCTCGGGAACATCGTGGCTCGGCCCCTCCAGCGCTGACGGCTACACGAACCAGCAGAACGGCACCTTCTCCAAGGGCGCCTACGACTACCGACCGGCCGATGCGTTCACCGCCTGCAATCGGGGTTGTGCTGCTTTCGAGCGATCTCGCAACACCTGGTTCCAGGAGCCCGCAGCAGTGCAAGTTTCGGCGGCGAGCCAGGTCGCGTTCGTGAAGAACACGTTCACGGCTCTTGGTCAGACGGGCCTCGGAATCGGCATGGACGCCAACGCCCACGCGACCGGCGTCGGCCTCGGCACCTCCAACATCACAGTGTCGGCCAACACCTTCACCCAGCTCGCCGGAAGTGGCGTCGTTGTCGGAGGCATTCGTGAAGACGCCCACCACCCGTCGGATCCGAGGATGATCGTTCGCGACATTCTGATCCAGAACAACACCGTCACGAAGATCGGCCAGGACTATAAGGACAACTCCGGGATACTCACCACCTACGTGACCAATGCCCGCATCATGCAGAACGAGGTCGCAGACGTGCCCTACGACGGGATCGACACTGGCTGGGGCTGGGGAGTGAACGACCCAGGAGGATCGCCGGACTACCGCAACCGCGGCTACTACGCGTTCAACCCGCAGTACTCGACCAAGACGACCCTGGCCAACAACGTCGTGGCATACAACCTGGTGCACGGGACCAAGAAGGGCTTCAGCGACGGGGGCTCGATCTACAACCTCTCCGCGAGTCCGGGCACGGTCTACCGCAACAACTACATCTATGACCTGCAGTCAACAATCGGCCTGTATCTCGACGAGGGCTCGCGCTACATGTCGGCGCGGTACAACGTCATCCAGGACGCCGGCCAGTGGATCTTCGCCAACACCAATGGCAATCAAGGACCGAACGAAACGAAAGACAACAACGCCGATAACAACTATCACAACAGGGGTGATGTCTGGGGCCTCTTCAACTCCACCACAAACAACACGGTGACCAACGACCAGGCTGTTTCCGGGCCGTGGCCGACGACCGCTCGGGTCATCATGTGCGAAGCGGGCGTCGCACCCGGTCTGCGGACACCCGCGAACGCCAACTACTCGGCTACCAGCTACCCCTCCTGCGGTGCCGGAGGGTCGCATGTAGCCGCCCCCTACCAAACGACTGGCACCTCGGCGACGTCGTCCTACTTCGCGCAGGAGGGCGGCGATCAGTTCTCGATCTCCGCGGCGGGTGCTGATGTATGGCGCGGTGGGGCGCAGACCGATGATGCCTTCGGCGCTGTCTATCAGGACGGGGTCGTCCGATCGGGCACCACGCTGTCGGCTCGGGTCGATGCGCAGAACGACACGAACCCCTGGGCGAAGACCGGGCTCATGATCCGCAACGACATGACAAAGGCCGGCTCCTCGCCCGGTTACGCGATCCTCGCGGTCACCCCAGCCAACGGTGTCGTACTGGAATGGGATTCGAACGCAGACGGCTACCTGGACAAGGAGTCCAAGGTTGCTGTGGAGACACAGCGTCCGATCTCGCTCCGTCTGGTGCGGTCAGGTACTCAGGTCACAGCCTTCTACTCCATCGACGGGAGCTCGTACCGCCAGATCGGTTCCGCGGTCACGTTGACGGGTATCGCGGGAGCGGCAGACGGCGGCATCTTCAGCACATCCCACGATGCGACACGGGCTTCCACCAACTTCATCAGCGACCTGCAGGTCAGTACCGGTGTTGCCGCTCCATTGTCTTCGTTCATGACCGGCGGAGGTGAAGCCGCACAGAACGGAACCCAGCTCCTGCTGGGCGCGAACGGAAACGATGTGTTCAAGGGAGGCGCCCAGTTCGACGATGGCTACGGCGCGGTCTACGTTCCTGGCGGGCTGACGACCGGGAAGTCTGTGACGACCAAGGTAGTCTCACAAGCCGACAGCAGCGCGTGGGCCAAGTCGGGCCTCATGGTGAAGAATTCGATCTCCAGTCCTGGGTATTCTCCCGGGTACGCGGTCCTGGCGGTCACCCCATCGAACGGCGTCGTCCTCGAGTGGGACTCAGACGGAGACGGATACATCGACTCCGAGTCCAAAGTCGCTTTGACGACCAGTCGACCCATCTGGCTGAAGCTGACTCGGTCGGGAAACCAGGTCACCGGCTACTACTCGACGGATGGATCCAACTTCGCGGCTGTGGGCGGTGCCGTCACGCTGCCTGGGCTGGCGACCGCGCCAGATGCGGGGGTCTTCTCGACCTCCCACGATCCTTCGCGCTTCGGGGTGAATGAGTTCACCGTTCCGACGGTCCAGTAGGGCCTTGCACGCGGCCTTGGGTGCGGTCTTGCGGACCGCACCCAGGGCTGCGTTGTGCCGCCGTCGGCACGGAATCGACCCAATCGCATGGTTTCACGCGATGCCATGCACCTGAGGTAGTTCCGCGCTGCCCATTGAGATCCTCCCGGTAGGGAGTCTGGACGTGTGCTCGCCGCTCAAGCCGTCTGTCACCGCCTGCGGGGAATGGCGCAAGGCGAGGCCGTCCGAGTGCGATCGGACGACCCCGCCGTCCGCACACCGGTGGTCAGCTAGCCAGACGGAATCGCTGGCACTGATTCCCGAGATCTGTCCACTGGCCGATGCGAGCGCCATTGTCCAGCCGGCAGTTCCCGAGGTCGAGGGCTTTCCCGCTGTGGAGCGCGACGAAGCGAACCGCGCCATCCGATGCAGGATCCACCCTCCAGGAGCTCCCCGGCGATCCACAAGTGGTTTGGGCGACATCCGCTCCGTCGGACGTGCTTCCTCCTGCGACTGCGAGGCAGAGCTCGGGCGCTGAAGCGGCGTGGATCTGCACACCGCCACCCGGCGCCGCAGTGAACGACCAGCGCTGACACGGGCTCGCCTGCCAGTCGAACTGCTGCAGAACCGCACCGACCGCCGTCGAGCAGTTCGGGAGATCGACCGACTTGCCGCTCGCCGTCGAGGTCACCGCGACGTCTCCGACGGGTCGGAGCGTCCAGTCCTGGCAGGCGTTTCCGAGCGCCGCCCACTGACGGACTGCCGATCCGGGCGCCGTGCTGCAGTTCGCGGCGTCGAGGACGCGACCGTTGGCGCGGTTCGTGATGACCGAATAGCCTCCGTTGGAGGGCGAGGCGCTCCATTGCTGGCAGGCATTGGCGAGCCATGACCACTGTCGGGCGGCGGTGCCGTTGGCGGTTCCGCAGTTGGCAGAGTCGAGTGACTTTCCGGAGGAGGCGTTCACCAGTCGGAAGAAGCCGTCGCCGGTCGAATCCCATGTCCACCGCGTGGATGCTTCTCCGGTGCACGGACCCTGTTGGAGGAGTGCCCCATCAGCGGGACTCCCACCGGTGATGACTGCGCAGAGTCCACTGTTGCGATTCACGAGCTCCATCGACGCACCTCTGACGGCCTGCGTGCGGCCACTGCGCTCACCGCTCGGGACGGCCACATCGGTGGTTGTGGACACGGGCTGTCCGAACGCCGGTACGCCGGAGGCGGCGAATGACACGGGCTGGGCGCGACTCGTGCGACCGGTGCCGCAGCCGTCGTTCGGCCCCGCGTTCCCGTGGTACATGTTCCACACCTCGGTCCCGTCGGGAGAGGTGAAGAAGTCGTTGTGGCCTGGCCCGAACACGCCATTCGCCTTCGAGAAGACCGGTCCACTCTTGGTCCAGGACGCGGCGACCAGAGGATCTCCGCCGCCGTAGGTCAGCATGCCCAACTTGTAGTCCTCTGTCCCGCAGAAGCTCGCGGAGTAGACCACGTAGGTCTGCCCGTTCCGTTGGAGAGCCACCGGACCCTCGTTGACGGGCGAGCCGACGCGCTCCCAATCCTCGGTCGGCTGGGACAAGATCGCCGGCGCCGTCGACAGGGTCCAAGGATTCGACATGCGTGCGATGTAGTTGTTCTGCGAGCCGGGCTTGACCTCCGACCACATCATGTACAGCTGCCCGCCCAGCTCCAGGTACGAACCGTCGATGTTGAACTCGTCGGTGGGGACCGGCCGGCCTCGGTAGGTGTACGGCCCCATCGGGTCGTCGCCAGCGCTCTCCAACACGTGGAGGTGCTGCTGGGCGAACGTGTTCGTCGCCCCGATCGTGTACATGATGTACCAGCGCCAACCGTTCGGGCCCTGCAGCCGCATGAGTTCCGGCGCCCACATGGTCCCGTTCCGTCCCGGCACGGTGTCCGAGTAGACCGTCGCAGGCACGGCCGTTGCAAGCGCTGCGAGCGTAGGAGCCTTGCGGATGGTGACGCGGTTGACGTAGGTCGTGGTGGCCATGTAATAGTTGCCGTCGGCGTATTCGATCGTGGGATCCGCGCCACTCACCAGCGGGTTCCTGAACGTCGGCTCTCCGACGGCCTCGGCCGGAGAGGACGAGACGGCGAGTGGTCCGACCAGCGACGCCACGAGAGCGACGATCATGCACAGGATGCTGTAGACGCGACGCCGCGCACGCGTCGAAGACCGTGTTCGATCGGACCGGACGTCGGCTCCGCTGTCCGCATGACTTCCATCCACGGGGCTCGTCCTGCGCTTGATTCTGTGTATCGCCATATGGGGCACTCCTCGTCATTGAGAAAATGTGAGCGTTAACAACGCGCAGTTGGAGAGTGCCCGAGTGTGGGTTCGCACGTCAAGAGCTCCGTCCACATTGCCTACCGTCGCGTGCAGCCATCCCTCACGCCGGACTCGAGGGCCAACCCGGATTCGCGCGTGTTTGTCGTTCCGACTCGGTCTCAGCCTTCGGCACGACCCGGCCACGATGACGAGCGACTGCGACTGCATTCCCGCAGCGCGCCGAGCAGTAGGCTCTCCGGCCGTTTCTGCTGGTGTCCACAAAAACCAGACCGCAGCCGTCACGGCCGCAGCGACCGAGGCGTTCGCCTCCCGCTTCGACCAGGAACATGGCGAGGCCGCCGGCGGTGACGGCTCTGACACGCGCGACGACATCCAGCTCGTCCGAGACGAAGTGCAGGTGCGGGCGCAACTCGTTGTGGGTGGTGACGTAGACACGGGAGACCGCCGCATCGAGAACATCATTGATTGCCGTGCATCGTGCGTCGGCCTCGCCGCTGTCGAACACTCGTCGCAGGCGACCCGTCCAGTCCCGAAGGGACGTCGAACCTGATTCGGTAACCTCGCGACGACGTATCTCGTGCGTGGTGAGCACGTCGAGGAGGGCTGATCGCGACCAGTGTCGATGGGCCAAGTTCACGAGGTCCGCGGCGAGGAAGGCGCCGGTCATATTGTCATGGTTGAACTGCACTGACCCATTGCACCACAGTCGGTTCTCATGACTGGTGTGGCAACGGCGATCGTCCCGATACTCCTGCTCTTGGGAGGTGGGGCGGCCATCCGACGTTGGTTCGTCAGCGACCCGAGCTTCTGGCGCGGCCTCGAGTGGATGAGTTACCGAGTCTTCACCCCTGCCCTCTTCGTCACCTCTGTGGCGTCGACGGACCTCGGATCGGTCCCCCTCGGACCGCTTGCTGTGAGCGTCGCTGCGCCCATCCTCGTCGCAACAGGAGTGATCGTCGTTCTCCGGCGGCCGCTGCGCGCGGGCGGTCCACAGCTGACGTCACTCGTGCAAGGCTCGATCCGGATCAATACCTATATCGGGCTCGTCTTCGCCTCGTCGCTCCACGGGGCAGAGGGGACGGCGACCTTTGCTCTGGCCAGCGCGGTCGTCGTGCCCCTCGTCAACGTGATCTCCGTCAGTGCGCTGTCCAGGTTCGGTGACCGCCTAGGAGACAGCCGCAAACCGCCACTGTGGAAAGAGATGCTCGTGAACCCACTCATCCAGGGCGTCGCCCTCGGCCTCATCGTCAATCTCTCCGGGGTTTCACTGCCTGGCCCGGTCTCCTCGACGATCATGCTTCTCGCAGCTCCGGCCCTCGTCTGCGGCACGCTCATCTCCGGTGCGGCGCTTCGCTGGTCATTTTCCCGACGAGACATCCTCGATATCGGTATCACGGCCATCGTGAAGCTCATCGCGCTCCCGCTCGGCGCAGTCGCCATCGCCATAACGTTCGGGATCACCGGACCGACCCTGACGAGCATCCTGCTCATCACGGCCGTCCCTACGGCACCGTCGGCCTATGTACTCGCGTCCCGCATGGGCGGAGACGCGCGGCTGATGGCGTCCATCACCGGTGTCCAGACGGTCCTCGCTTGTGTGACCATCCCACTTCTCCTCTCGCTCCTGAACGTCAGTTCGTGAGTGGCCGAGTGGTGGCGTGCCACAGGGCGACGAGCGGCAGGGACAACAGAATGAGGAGAGGGAAAGCCAACACGGAACTGGCCCAACCGGCGAGACCGAACACCGAGACGGTAGCAAGTCCTGACGCTGGCCTCGAAACGAACTGGATGAATGCATCGGCCCAAGCCGACCTACGCGGTTGCTTTCCGGCCAACGTCGGTGGTACCGCCATGAGACCGATGGCAGTCAGGACGACCGTGACGGCGAGGCCGGCACCCCCGCTCAGGAGCATCCAGGACTGGCCGCTCACGGCGAAGATCTGGAACGCCGCGACGGTGAGCGCGAACGCAGCGACTCCCGGACCGCTCAACAGCCAGGCAGACAGGGCTGCGCGGGGGAGTAGCGCCAACGTCGCAGACAGCCGGACTGCCCGACCGTCGTAGGACGCGGTGAATACGGCGAGTTGCAGTCCGAGAATGGGAACCACGATGAGCAGTGCAATGAAGGTGAACAGAACAGAGTAGCGCGCAAGGGACCACGCAGCGGCGGCAGCGGTGCCGAGGAGCAGTTGGACAGGGAGGTCCGTCCAGATCGCCGCCGCCGCTCTCGTGAGGGGGTTGCGGGGCACCGAAGCGAGGGCGTTGTACGTCACCCGCGCACCCCCACCGCCGCCACGCTTTCTACAAAAGTCCGTTGCAGCAGAAGGAAGAGCACGAGCATCGGCAGGACCACCAGGGTGATTCCGGCGAAGACGACCGTCGGTTGTGCCGAGCCCAGCCCCGAGGAGAGGGACACCAGGCCGATCGGGAGCGTCATGTTCTCAGGCGTGTTCAAGAAGACCAGTGGTCCGAAGTAGCTGTTCCACGATGCTTCGAAGCCGAGGATGGCGAGCGCAGAGAGCGCCGGCGTGGCCAACGGCAGCATGATCTGGAACAGGATACGCACGTGTCCGGCACCATCGATCCGAGCGGCTTCGTCCAGGTCGCGGGGAATGGAATTGAAGTACTGACGGAGGAAGAAGATCGCGAAGACGTTGATGAGGGCAGGGAGCCAGAGGGCGGCCAGCGAGTCGATGAGGCCGATGTTGCGCATCAGGATGAACACGGGAATGAGCGTGAGCTGGCCGGGGATCATCAGAGCCGAGAGGAGGACGACGAAGACCGCTTCCTTGCCACGGAATTGCAGGCGTGAGAACGCATACGCTGCTAGAGACGCGATGATCAGCGATCCGCCGACACTGATGACCGCGACGATGAGGCTGTTCAGCGCCATGCGTCCGAGAGGAACGACGGTGAAGACCGCCACGAAGTTGTCCAGGGTGAACGGGATCGGAATCCAGTTGGGCGGCAGCTGGAAGGCTGCTTCAGGAGCGGTCAGGCTCGACGACACAAGCCAGACGAGAGGTGCTGCCATGAGCACGATGATGAGGCAGAGACCCAGGTTGAGTAGCCACCGTACTGCGCGTTGACCGGGCGTTCGCCGACGTGTCCGAGAGGTGCGGGTCGCACGGGCGTCGGCGCCCCGCGGGATACCGGTCTGATCTGTGGAGGATGTCATGTCTGGTCAACCCATCTGCGAAGTCCGATGAACTGCACCAGTGTGACGAGCATGATGACCACGAAGATCACCAACGCGACTGACGAGGCGTAGCCAATTTCGAACGCTTGGAAGCCGGTTCGGTAGAGATACATGACGGCGGACAATGTCGCATCGTCCGGGCCGCCCTTGGTGATGATCTGAATGGGATCGAAGATTTGGAAAGCGCCGATGAACGTCACGATGGTCGCGAAGAACAGCGTCGGTGACATGAGTGGCAGCGTGATGTGGAAGAACCGCTGGACGGCAGAGGCCCCATCGACGGTTGCGGCTTCATTGATCTCACGAGGGATGGTCTGAAGGCCAGCGAGCATGATCAGGAACGTGTATCCGATGGTATGCCAGAAGTCGATTCCGATGATCGCGGGCAACGCCCAGGCAGGATCCGCGAACCAGTTCGGTGCTGAGATCCCGATCGTTCCGAGGTAGTGGTTGAGGAGTCCGAAGGCCGGGTCCAGGACGAACTGCCAGATGAGCGCGACTGCTGCCCAGGAGATGAGGAACGGGAAGAAGACTGCAGAGCGCACAAGGTATCCGAGCACTTTGTTGATGCCGGAGTTCACGGCGAGTGCGAGGAGCAGGCCGCCGACGAGGTGGGTCACCATCGAACCGAGGCTGAAGAGGAAGGTGTTCCCTAACGCGCGGAGGAGGAGCGGATCTGTGGCGAGGGCCTGAAAGTTCTCCAGACCCGCGTATTCGGGCGGAGTCAGGAGGTCGTAGTGGAAGAAGCTCAGGATGAACGCCGCGATGAGTGGCCCGAGGATGAACACCAGGAACAGCAGCATCGCGGGCCCGATGAAGGCGGCCGCGGTCCAGCCGTTGCGTCGGCGGTGACGCCGTACGGGTGGAGATGAGGGAGTCCCCACCCGTACGGCAGCTGGAGAAGCGCTCACGACACCAGCCCCTCCAGCTTCTTCTGAGCGTCACGGAGAGCTGTGTCAGCCGACTTCGCGCCGGTCACCCCCTGTGACCAAGCCTCCTCGACGATGCGAGCAAACTCGGTGGAGCGATCCGGCGCGGGGAGCGGCACCGCGGTGGGCAGCTGTTCGTACAGCAGCGTGGAGTTGGAAGGTGCGTCCTTCGTGAAAAGCGGGCCCGTGGTGATCGAGACGCGGGCAGGGACGAAGGAAGCACCTCCTGTCGTGATCGCCTCCCCGTACTCCTTCGACATGAGGAACTTGATCAAGGTCCACGCCGCCTCCTTGTTCTTCGACCCCTTCAGGATCGGCCAACCCTCCCAGCCGACGACTGTCCCTTCAGCCTGGTTCCGAGGCCAGGGACGCAGGGTGACCTGGTCTGACATCTTCAAGTCCTGGAAGGCGGCAGTCGGCCAGCGTCCGCCACCAAACGTGGCCAGCTTGCCCTTCTGCATCTGCGATGCGGCGTCGAAGGTGCCGCCGGGCTTCGGCACGAGTTGGTCGACGACCAGTGACCGGACGAACTCGAGCGCCTCCACAGCCTGCGGGGTGTAGAAGGTCGGCTTCGTCCAGTCCGCGTCCATGGTGCTGGCACCGTTGTTGACGAGCCAGGGCATGACATCGATGAAGTATCCGCTTCCGGCAGTGCCGATGAACGCACCGTTTTTACTCTTCAGCGTCTGCCCGGCGGCGCGGAACTCGTCCCACGTCCAGCCGGCGTCCGGAAGTTCGATTCCGGCCTGCGCGAGCACCTTCGTACTCACCTGCAGCGCCATCGTGTTGTAGCCGGTCGGCATGTAGTAGGTGCGACCGTCGGGCGAGCCGTAGGTGTTCAACCATTCACGAAGCTGCGGCGGCGTGTCGGCGTAGTACTCGTCGACCAGCGACTGGTCCTTGCGGATGAACGAGTCGAGTGGCTCGAGGACATCTCGTGATGCGAACAGCCGCTGCCCCTCGGTTGCGACCTGGATGACATCGATCTGCTGCCCGCCGGCAATCCGTGTCGAGACGGTGTTGAGGAAGTCCGCCCACGTGTCGGCCGCGATCGCCAGCGCTTGAAGTTGAATGCCCGGATATTGCTTCGAGAACGCCGCGAAAAGACGGTTGTACGTCTTCTGGGCCTCCGCGTCTCCGTAGACGACGAAGACCAGCTTGCCCGAGGTTGGGCCGCTCGGGCCGGCTCCTGGGGCACATGCTGCCAAGGAAACGCCGGTGACGGAGAGGAGCGCCGCGGCGCCCATCCCCCGGAGCAGCGTCGCCCGGCTGATAACCGGGCCGCCAGTGATGATGTCCATGAAATCTCCTTTGATCGATGGTGGTTCGAATGACGGGTCAAGCGGTTGCGTTGCGGTGCCAGAGTCGACCGTCGAGCTCCCAAGCGAGCCCAGGCGCCGGCGTTTCGACGGCGCCTGCTCCATGGGCGAGTGGCAGTGCGATCTGGCAGATCGTCACGGAGTGGGGTTCGAGGGTGACGACGCCCTGGTGGAAGCCAAGCTGGCGCTCGATAGGGACGACCGCGTCCGGCCGGTCGACATCATTGAAGGCGTCGACGTCGGGACCCGACAGGACGGTGGATGGGAAGGTGCCGTCCACGGGGACTCCCCCGATCGAAAGGGTGACCTGCAGGTCTTCGACAGGCTCACGGTTGATGAGCACGATCGACAGCTGACCGGTCGCTTCGTCGATCGTTGCAAGGTGATCGAAGACCGGGATGTCGGTTCCCGGGAGCTCTCGGGACTGAGCGCTACTGGTCAGAGCGCGATCGCCGAGGAGAGTGGCATACATGGCCATCACATGGAATGTCGTGCGGCGCACGACGCCATCGGCATGGACGTACAGGGGACCTCGAGTGTTCACACTGGGCGCGATGTTCGCCATTGACACGATGTCCGCGTTACGAAGACACGTGTTGAAGAAGCTTGCCGAGAAGAGGGCGTCGGCAACCGTGTAGGTCGAGTTCAGGTCGTTGCGGTCTCGTGCTGCGAGCTTCTCGGGTGAGTTGCCGTTCGGGTGATGCCATCCTCGAAGGTTCCACTCGTCGAACGCGATTGAGATCTTCCCCGTGAGGCCGGCGGCCCCGATGATCTCGCGAGTGCGCTGAATGTCGTCCTGCGGAGCGACAGACTGTGCGATCGAGGTCAGGTAGTCGGAGGGCTCGTCGACCTGGGACAACTTGTCCCAGTAGCCGTGGATCGACAGAGTGTCGAGGAACTGACCCGCTTCGTTGAGTAGCGGAAGCATCCAGTCCAGGTCGGCTCGAGCGGCGGTGAGGAGAATGAGGTCCTCGTCCACGTGGCGCATCATCTTTGCTGACTCCGCAACCAGCCGCGACCACTCGTGAGCGTCCTTGGCCCCGATCTCCCAGTCACCGTAGTTTTCGTTGCCGATACTCCAGTAGCGCACATCGAAGGGGCGCTGGTCGCCATGTGCTGCTCGGAGATCTGACCACTTCCCGGACCCGGCCGGGAGGTTCGTGTATTCGACCCAGTCGCTCATCTGCTCGGCCGTGCCGGTTCCAGCGTTGGTGCAGATGTAGGGTGCAGCACCGATGGCCTCGCACCACGCGATGAACTCCTTCGTTCCGAAGGTGTTGGGGTCGGTGACGCGCCACGCCTTATCGTAGAAGGGCACGCGGTCCGGTCCCACTCCGTCGACCCAGTGGTATCCGGATACGAAGCAGCCTCCGGGCCAGCGAACGACCGAGGGCCGCAACTCGCGCATCGCCTCGATGACATCGAGGCGGAATCCGCGCTCGTCGGTCAGCTGCGAGCCCGGTTCGAAGATCCCTCCGTAGACCTGCCGGTGGAAGTGTTCGATGAAGTGCCCGAAGATGTCCCGGGAGTACGTCGTCGGCGTTGATGCCAGGCTGATGTCGGCTCGCGCTGAAGTGGTCATCGATGAAGTTCTCCTGATTCCGTGAGCCCGTCCGCATCGACGGGACTGATGGCAGCACTCTATGGGCGTGATGGAACGTGCCGCAACAAAGCGTCCTGTTCTTGTTTGTTTTTTTTGGACGGCATGTTTAGATGAGGGACACCTTTCGACCGAGAAGAGCCACATGTCGAACCTGAATCCAGCCAAAGCTGCTGGCGCCGCGAGCGTTGCGACGATGCGTGATGTGGCAGCGCGGGCCGGCACAAGCGTTTCAGCGGTGTCTCTGGTCCTCAATGGCAAGGGCGGCGTCTCCGATCGACGTCGGTCGGCGATCCTGCAAGCCATAGAGGAGATCGGATACGTCCACGTGCAGCGGCCGCGTGAGACGGCGCGGAAGCTCACGGTCGGCCTCGTCATGGAAGCTATCTCTCCGGAGGCGGCGAAGGACGGCTTCATGGCGCAGGTCGTCTCAGGCGTCGAGCAGGGACTCAGAGAGCACGGCATGCGGATGTTGCTTCAACTCTGTCGCGTCGGCGACGATCCGATCCGCGACCTCGCTTCGATGTCCGGAGGCGGCCTCGACGGCGTCATCCTGGCCAACGGAGGTGATGTCGACGGCGATGTGGTCAGGCGCGTCGTTCGGAGTTCGATACCCGTCGTACTTCTGGAGAACTACCTCGAGGACGACGCCAGCACGCATGCCGTGACGGCCGACAACTTCACGGCGGGTCACCTGAGCACGTCCCACCTGCTGGATCTCGGCCATCGCCGTATCGGAATGCTCCTCGGATCCAGACGATATGTGAGCCTCCGAGACCGGATGTACGGATATCAGGCGGCGCTTTCAGATGCCGGCTTGACTCCCGACCCTGGGCTCATGCCTCGTCAAGAACCGGGTGACGTCCTCAAGGGCTATCGCCAGACCGTGCAGCTCTTGGCGTTGTCTGAACCGCCGACTGCCATCTATGCCGTGAGCGACAAGAGCGCCTTTGGTGCGTATCAGGCGATCGCCGAAGCAGGACTGCGCATTCCAGAGGACATCTCGATCGTCGCGACCGATGATGTCCACCAGAGCCAGCTCATGTCGCCCCCACTCACGACTTATCACATCCCGACGTTCGACCTCGGTCGAGCAGCCGCTCGGACGATGCGCTTCCTCATCGAGCGTTCTGAGGACAGCGCCGGAGAAGTCGTCAGCCCTGCCCGCACCGCGCTCCTCGGCTCCCTGATCGTGCGGGCTTCGACCCGAAAGCTCTGACGGTCGGGCTCAGCAGTGAACATGGCGAGCCCGAGCCCGTTCCGTGAGTCACTCCTTCATCGCAGTGGGGACGACGACCGACTTGACGCTGGATGGATCTGTCGATGCCGCTAGAAGAGCGCTCTCGACGTCGTCGAGCGAATGCCTGCTCGTCACGAGCGGCGCAAGTCGCACCTTCCCGGTCGAAGCGAGTTCTATAGCGAGCGGCCAGGTGTGTGCATAGCGGAACGTCCCGGTCACCATGAGCTCTCGATGCTGGATCACCGATACCGGGAGCGTGACATCGTCCATCCCCATCCCAACGAGGACCACCCTTCCGCGAGGGTGCACCGCTAGCACCCCGCTGACGATCGCCGATGGAGCTCCGGATGCATCAATGAAGACATCTGCGAAGGGCGGCACTCCCTCGAGCGCGGCGGGGACCATGCCGCGGACCTCGGCGTACTCCTCCGCGAAATCTCGGCGGCTCCGCCGGGGGTCTGTCACCGACACCTCGGCTGCTCCGAATGCGAAAGCGACCTGCGCGATGAGCAGCCCGATCGGTCCAGCGCCAGCGATGAGTACCCTCGAGCCGGCCGTGATTCGTCCAGTGCGGCATGCGTAGATCGCGACCGAGAGCGGCTCGAGCAAGGCGCCCTCCTCGAGCGTCATGGCGTCGGGGAGACGGTATGCGAAATCATCGGGAATGACGGCGAACTCGGCGAACGAGCCGTGGATTGGGTAGGCACCATAGAACTCGATGTCCGAGCATTGGTTGTAATCGCCGTTCCGGCAATGATCGCAGCGACGACACGGCCGCTGTGGCTCGATAGACACCCGTTCCCCGATCCTGGCTCGATCAACCTCAACACCGACGTCGACGATCACCCCCGCAGTCTCGTGACCGAGAATGATCGGTCCCTCGACGACCAGATCACCGATCCGTCCGGCCCGATAGAAGTGAGTATCGGATCCGCAAACTCCGACTGCTTCCACTCGCACGAGTACGTCCCGGGAGCCGACGTCTGGGACACGGACTTCTTGCACCTCCAGCTGTCGCGGTCCAGTCAGCACGCTTGCGCGCATCCGCCTTACTTCGTGCTCCTTCGTACCTGCCTGGTCGGTCATGTGGTTTCCATTTCGTCGAGTGTGCGTTCCACACGGTAGGGCGGTTCGCCGAACCGGGGTTTGTCACCGCTCATGTGAGCGGCTATCGGAGAAGTTCGCGGGCCGTCGGGCCGTCGGTCACAAGCGAGGACACCATGTCCGACAGCAAGGCCGCCCTGATGGCGCGCGCCTTCCCCGGCCCGCCCGCGACCGCGATGACCGAGCGCGCGCGAGCGAGCTGTGCCACGGACACGGCGATCGCGACCGGCGCCAGGTCCTCCGAGAGTCGGCCATCGCCGAGAAAAAGCGTCGCGCCCACCTCCCCAAGCACTCCGGTTTGCAGGATGCGTCGGCGCAACTCCTCATCGGCCAGAGTCTCGAACAGCTGGGATTGGGGAGGATCCCAGCTGCCGATGGTGACGATGGCGATATCGAGATGATCCAACTTCGCGAGGCTCCGGCGGTTGATCGGGCGGTTGCGCATCGCGGCCGCGATTGTCGGGTCCGGGAGGGTCAGCGGTGAGTGCAGCAGATGGGCAGAGCCTCCGGAGGCTCGCGCCATAATGTCCGGTATCGCTTGACCCGACGCAAGATTGGGGGCGGCGATGCCCGTGAGCTGGACCACATCGCAATGAGGAAGGCCGCGGGCGGACAGAGCGACGTCGAGCATCGATCTCCCCACGGACACGCCGAGAAGGTCGCCGTCTCGGAGTTCGTCCCGCAGAACTTGCGCAGCCACTGGCCCGAGGGCGCTCCGGACCGTCTTTGCGTCCTGAGCCGTCACTTGCACGACCGAGGCCGAGGCCAGGCCGAATTGTTCCTGAATCGCACTGGAGAGTTCCCAATCAACGTCGCCCGGCGTGCTGATCTTCACGTCGACGAGCCCGTTCTCGTAGGCCTCGTCGATGAGCCTGGCGACGCGGAACCGGGACATCCCCAGTTCGCGTGCGATGGTGACCTTGGAAGCACGGTCGACAAGAAACCGCTTCGCCGCATAGGCCGACTCGGTCTGTCGCAACAGTGGCACGACGTTCGTCTGCGTTCGCTCGGTACCGGGCCTCGCCTCACACCAACTTGATGGCAGTCCAGGACACGGGGGGGAGCGTGACGCGGAGGACCGAGTCTTCGATCCGGGTGGTCACGTTCGGGTGCGGGACCACCCGGTCCTGATGTTCAAGTGTGTTGGACGCCGAGACATCTTCGTCCGAGACCGTCTGAGTCGACTCGACATGGCTGAAGCCGCAGCCGTCCAGTGTGAGCTCGACGTCGACCTCATCGGTGAGGGAACGGTTGACCAGAAACACCGACCCGCTGCCTGCGGACTCGTCGAAGGTGACTGCCGCATCCACCGTACGAACGGTTCCGTACTTCTCGGTGTCGTAGGTCGGGGTTTCGAAGGTGGTTCGCAGTGTGCGTCCGGTGGCGAGCGCAGACGTCGCCGCGAACGGGTAGAAGATCGTTTGGCGCCAGGCTGGCCCTCCGGGCTCGGTCATGATGGGAGCGATCACGTTCACCAACTGTGCGAGCGATGCTGCCTTGACCCGGTCAGCATGATTCAGAAGAGAGATCAGTAGGCCACCGACGACCACCGCATCGAGGACCGAGTAACGGTCCTCCAGGAGGCGGGGTGCCTCCGGCCACTGGTCGGGAGCCGTGATCTTCTCTTCCTGGTTGAATCGGGCGCTATACCAGACGTTCCACTCGTCGAATGAGATCATGATCTGCTTGGTGCTCTTGCGGGCGCCGGCAACGGCGTCCGCTTGTGCCACGACTGCCTCGATGAACCGGTCCATCTCCACGGCAGAAGCGAGGAATGTCGCCGCGTCGCCGTCCGTCTCCTCGAAGTAGGCATGGGCGGAGATGAAGTCGACGTCATCGAACGTCTCGGACAGGACCGCGTGTTCCCAGGCGCCGAACGTCGGCATGCGCGCGTGGGACGAGCCGCACACGACGAGCTCGAGCGACTCGTCGAACTGCCTCATCGCGCGCGCGGTTCGGGCCGCGATCTTTCCATAATCCGTTGCGTTGCGGTGGCCGAGCTGCCAGGGGCCGTCCATCTCGTTTCCGAGGCACCACATCCGAATGGCATGCGGTTTCCGGTGCCCGTTGGCGATTCTTGCATCTGCGAGTTCGGTGCCTGAGCGATGGTTCGAGTATTCCAGCACGTTCAACGCCTCTTCCACGCCGCGCGTTCCGAGGTTGACCGCGTACATCGGCTCAACGTCGGCTTCTGCCGCCCAATCGATGAACTCATCGAGGCCGAACTGGTTCGTCTCGGTCGAATGCCAGGCGAGGTCGAGCCGACGTGGCCGTTGCTCTTTCGGGCCGACCGCATCCTCCCAGCGGAAGCCTGACACGAAATTGCCTCCTGGGTAACGGACGGTCGTAACCCCGAGTTCCTGGACCAGGTCGAGCACATCGCTTCGAAAACCTCTCTCGTCGGCGAGTGGGTGTCCGGGTTCTAGGACTCCGTCGTAAACGCAGCGACCGAGGTGCTCGATGAACGATCCGAAGAGACGTCTGTCGACCTCTCCGATGGGATGGGCCTGGGACGTCGTGAGGAGCGCGCGCTGACGGGATGTCATCGGGGGTGTCCTTTCCGCTGCGATTGAGCAGCAACGGCAGAGAACATATCTCGGAACAAAAAAGAACACAACGCTCAGTTTCAGGGCGGTGCGTGCTCGACGTCGGTATCGCTGACGGGCCTGCCCGTAGTTCCCGCGGCACCCGTGCATTTGCGGCCGGCGGTCGCTGAGGTGCGGGTATGTCGACGACGAAGAGTGTGCTGTGAACGCTCTCATCGGTTGACCGAGGTCGCCTGTGCTGCAATCAGTTGACTTAAACCCCCCACATGGTGCACATTGTGATCCGGTTGATAGCGCTCACAATTCATGAGCGTTGGTGACGGACGACGCCGTCCGACTTCCGTCAAGAGGGTGCCCCCGCACCCGGACGGTCAGCTGCTCTGGCGTGCTCGGCACGCGAAGAGATGCAGCATCTGAGTGCGGCCTTGTGGCTGCGCTCGGCCGCGACTCGAGATCGAAGGAGCTCTCCGTGTCACTCTTCCGTCGTTTCCTCCTCGCAGCGGCATGTCTGCTGTTCGTCCTATCCGGCGCGCTGATTGCGCCGACGTCACCCGCAGACGCCATCGGCGAGGCGACGTTCACGAACCCCGTTCTGCCGGACGGAGCCGATCCCACGATCGAGTTCTTCGACGGGAACTATTACCTCGTCGCCACCACCTGGGACAACCGGGTCGTGATGCGTAAGGCGCCCACGCTCGAGGGGCTGAAGACCGCTGCCCCAGTCACGGTCTATTCGGACACCACCGCCGGGCGCAACGCCAACATGTGGGCGCCCGAACTCAAGCGTCTCACCGGCCCGAACGGTCCGCGCTGGTACCTGATGTACACCATGGGCACAGCCGGAACGTTCGACCGCCAGCACCTGCAGGTGATCGAGAGCGCCGGCGACGACCCGACCGGTCCGTACGCCTACAAAGGACAGCCGATACCGACGAACGATTGGAACATCGACGGCTCGTATCTGGAGCTGAACGGCGAGTTGTTCGTGACCTGGTCCATGTTCTCCCCAGAGCCGAATCGCCTGCAGAGCAACTACATCGCGAGGATGTCGAACCCGTGGACGGCCACCGGCCCGATCAACATCCTGTCCCAGCCGACGGCCGACTGGGAGCGCATTGGTATGCCGGTGAACGAGGGCCCCGTGCCACTGCAGAAGGACGGAAAGACGTGGATCGTCTTCTCGGCCAGTTCCTGCGGTACCGAGGACTACCAGCTCGGAACGCTGAGGTACACCGGCGGTGATCCGGTGCTCGCAGCATCCTGGAACAAAAGTGCGGGTCCCGTCTTCTCGAAGGCGAATGGCGTCTTCGGCCCCGGGCACAACGACTTCTTCACCTCACCCGACGGCACCCAGACGTGGAACCTCTATCACGGCAACGCCAGGGCCGACGGTGGATGCGCTCGTCAGCGTTCGGCGCGGGCACAACAGGTGACGTGGAATGCGAGTGGCGAGCCGGACTTCGGGACGCCCATCGCCACCGGCACGCCCATTGCGGTGCCCTCCGGTGAGCGCGGGCCGGTCACCGCCAGTGTCGAAGGCGCGTCCTTCGAAGTCGTGAATCGTAACAGCGGCCTCTGCCTGACGGTCGCGGGCGGCTCGACCGTCGACGGCGGCAACGTGGTGCAGGGAGCCTGCGCGAACAGCGCAACCGCCGCGTCCAGTTGGGTCATGGATTCGACCGCGGACGGCGCGTACCGTTTCGTGAACGCCTCGACCAACAAAGTCCTCGATTCCGCGAACTGTGGAACCGCGGACGGAACTGATGCCCGCCAATGGGCCTGGCTGGCGAACACCTGCCAGGAGTGGCTCCCCGCCCCGGCATCGGAGGGCTACCTCACCATCGCGAACCGCGCCAACGGCAAGATGCTGGACGTCGCGAACTGCACGACGGCCGCCGGGGGAGAGGTGAGGCAGTGGAGAGCGCTCGGCAACGCCTGTCAGCAGTGGTCGATCCGCCCGGTCGGACCGACCCAGATCCTCAGCGTCCCGACCGGCAAGTCCTTCGACGTGCCGAACTGCGACACGGCGATCGGCGCGATCCTCCAACAGCATCAGTACCTGGGATCGCCCTGCCAGACCTACACCTTCAGTTCCGACGTCGGTGGCGCGGTGCACATCCACCCGGCCTCGGCACCAGCCTTGTGCCTCACCGTGAGTGGCGGATCCACTGCTGACGGCGCCGGCCTCGTGCAGGAGGCCTGCGGGACCGCATCATCCTGGCGCCTCACGCCACTCTCGGACGGCTCCGTGCGGTTCGTGTCGGCACTCACCGGGAAGTCGATCGACCTCGCCAACTGCGCAACCGGCGACGGCGCGCGGCTGCAGCAGTACAGCCTCCTCGACAACGCGTGCCAGCGGTTCACCATCAAGTGACGTTTCCCACCAACCCACCTCACGATGACGAAGGAGTCACCCCGTGAACATCACCCCTCTCGCCCAAGCGACCTCCTCACTCTCGCGTCGAACCTTGCTGATCGGAGCCGCAGGGCTGACGGCGGGACTGGCGCTACCCGCACTCGGCGTTGCCGGCGCCGCCCTGGCGGCGCCCGCGCTTCTCCCGCTCGGTGCACAGAACCCGCTGATCCGGCAACGGGCCGATCCGCACATCAACCGGCATCCCGACGGTCGCTACCTCTTCACCGCATCGGTCCCCGAGTACGACCGGATCGTCCTTCGGGCCGCGCCATCCCTGGCCGGGCTCGCCACCGCGACTGAGCGCACGCTCTGGGTCCGGCCGCCGAGCGGGACGATGGGTGGGTACATCTGGGCACCGGAGATCCATCAGGTCGGCGGACGATGGTACATCTACTTCGCGGCCGGCGATGCCGGCGAACCCTTCCGCGTCCGCCCGTACGTGCTCCAGGCAGATGGCCCCGATCCCATGACCGCCAACTGGACGGTACGGGGACGGATCGTCACCCAGTTCGACACGTTCTCTCTCGACGCCACGACCTTCTCGCACAACGGCCGCCAGTACCTCGTGTGGGCTCAGGGGGAACCCGGCATCGATGCCGGGAGCAACCTCTACATCTCGGAGATGTCCGACCCGTCGACCCTCACCGGACCCCAGACCCGCATCTCGGTTCCGACGGCATCATGGGAGACCCGCGGGTTCAAAGTTAACGAAGGCCCGTCGGTCATCATCCGCAACGACCGTGTCTTCATCAGCTTCTCTGCGAGCGCAACCGACGCGAACTACTGCCTCGGGTTGCTGACGGCCAACGCCTCAGCCGATCTGCTCTCGGCGAACTCATGGGTCAAGTCGTCAGGACCGGTGTTCGTGTCGAACGATGCCACGAGCCAGTACGGACCCGGTCACAACTGCTTCACGACCGCGCCGGACGGGCGTGGTGGGGAGATCGACGTGCTGGTCTACCACGCGCGTGAGTACCGGGACATCCCGGGAGATCCGCTGTTCGACCCGAACCGCCACGCGAGGGTGCAGCGCCTGTACTGGAACGCCGACGGCACCCCGGATTTCGGCATCCCCGTCGCCGCCGGAATCCTGCCCTCGCGCCTGCGGTCTCACAACTTCCCTGACCGTTTCGTCCGTCACGCCAACTACGTCGGTCGCCTCGACGCCGCGCCCAAACCCAGTGTCGACTCCTGGTTCCGCGTCGTCGAGGGCCTCGCCGGAGGAAACTCGCTCGAGTCGGCGAATTTCCCCGGCCACTACCTGCTCGCAGGACCGTCCGGCATCACATTGGCCAGATCCAACAACACACCGACGTTCGCGGCCGCGGCATCGTTCACGCTTCGTGCAGGGCTTGCGGACGCCGCCAAGACGTCCTTCGAGTCCATCGCCACACCCGGAACCTACCTTCGGCACCGCGACTATCGCCTGTACGTGGAGCGGGTGAGCGGCACGGTCGGTGCGGCCGATGCGACGTTCGCCATCGACTGATCAGGAGCGTCGGAACGCGACGCGCTCTCGACCCGACACCGCTCGATCACGCAACTCCTTGGAAGGAACCAGCATGCTCCCACTTCACACTCCGGACGTTCGGCGACAGCGTCAGCGCACCGGACATCTGCCGACCAGGCTGCGCCGAGGATCCCTCCTCGCGCTCGCCAGCAGCGTCGCGATACTTGCTGGGCTCGTGACAGCCGGAACCCCGGTATCCCCGGCAGCAGCTGCGGACGCCGATGCGGCCTACGTCATGACCTACTTCCGGGAGAGCCTTGACGGCACCGGGAACTCCAACAACGTCCATCTGGCCGTGAGTCTCGATGGCAGGCAGTGGCAGGCACTCAACGACAACCGGCCGATCCTCGACCCGACGGCCGGTACGGGCGGAATTCGCGACCCGTTCATCCATCGACTGCAGGACGGCACCTGGGTGCTCCTCGCGACAGATCTCGAGGTCGGTGTGCCCTTCGGCCAAGCGAATCCCAACCTGCATGTCTGGACATCACCCGACCTCGTCACCTGGTCGGGCGATCGGTTGCTGAGCGTGAACTCGGCAAACCCCGGGTCATACACCTGGGCGCCGGCGGTCCATTGGGACCCCGTTCGTCAGCAATATGGGATCACCTACTCCGCCTCGCCGGCAGGTGGGCCAGAAGGCGTCATCATGGTCTCCTACACCACCGATTTCCGGACGGCGTCACCGGCTGTCCGCTTCTTCGACAACGGTGGACGGGGCGGTGTGATCGACTCCGACGTCGTGACGGGTGTTGGGGGCCAGAACTACCTCTACTATCGAGGGCCGAATCCCGACGCAGGCCTCATGGGAGCGAGGTCATCGACGCTCGAGCCGGGCAGTTTCCGTCAATATTCGGAGGCCCCGAACCTCCCCGGATGTGCTGAGGCTCCGACACTGGTGCGGTCGTTGACCGACCCTGGTTCCTGGACGTTGTGGGGTGACAACTATTGCCCCAACAGCACGTTCGTCAACTGGCAGGGCGACATCACGACTGGAACATGGAACGCCGTCAGCAGTGCCGACTTCACCGCACCGCTCGGGTCGAAGCACAACAGCATCAAGCCGATCACCCGTGCCGACTATGATCGCTTGCTCGGACGCTTCGGCGGATCGCAGAGCGAGCGACTGAAGTCGTTCAACTACCCCGGCTCGTACGTCAGGCATGCGGGTCTGAGAGCCCGTATCGATGCGGTTCCGTTCGACCCTCAGGCTGACTCGCAATGGCGCATCGTCGCTGGATTGTCGGACCCCTCGGCGGTCTCGTTGGAGTCCGTGAACTACCCGGGGCATTTCCTCCGTCACTCCGGATTCAAGCTGGTGCTGGCGCCGAACGACGGGACAGCCGCCTACCGCGCAGACGCAACCTTCACGAGAGTCCCGGGGCTTGCCGACGCTGGATGGGACTCCTTCAGGTCGGTGAACTACCCGGATCGCTACATCCGTCACATCAACGGTCAACTGGAGCTCACGCGGATCTCGACGGTGCTTGATCGAGCGGATGCCACATTCGACGTCGTCTACTGATCGCCAGTTTCCCCGTCGGAGTAATCTCCGACCACTCAGCGCGGCCCGCTCGGGAGCTCGACGGGTCGCGCCGAGGAGTCTGGTGACCTCTGAGACGACTCGAGGATGGGATCCGCACCTCAGTGGTCCCGCCTCCTGAGCCGCGCCAGACATCGGCGAAGTGATTCGGCGTATCCCGAGATCTCCTCGACGAACGTGGGGTCCGGCACGTCATCGTTCCTCGGAGGCGATCCCAACCCGATGAGGATGATGAGTCCAGAAAGGGCGATGAGCTGAGTGAGAACCAGGAGTATGGAGATACGGCTTCCCTCCCTGTCCGACGCGCGGTGGATGCCGAACAACTTCTACATATTGTAGAGGATGGCGGAGACTGCGATCAGGACGCTCAACCGCCCGCAACCATGAGCCGACGGCCAGCGGCACTCAGTCGCTTCGCCGGCAACTGGAGGAGCCGCTCGGATCTCACGGCCGTTCCGGCACTTCCGCTCAGCTCCGCAACGCATGCGAGAGCAGCGGCTACCTGATCGCTCCCGCAGACGCGAGCCGCGCTGTCGTCTGCGATGAGTTCAATCAGCAGGTTGGTGGAACGCTTGAACTGTGTCGCGCCGCGGACGGTCGGGAGACAGGCTGAGTTCAGTAGCGCGAGGCGCTTGGCGAATGCATGCCGATGTCTGACATGAGCGCGCTCGTGTTCGATGACGGCCCGCAGCTCCCAAGGGGTGAGTGCATACTCCAGGCGCGACGAGACGATCACCTCCGGCCGACGTCCCGGTGTCGTGCACGCGACCGGCAGGGAGGAGTCGATGTACCTCACGGTGAGGTTGCCGACGTGTTCCACGCGCGCGAAGCCTGATCCAAGCAATTCCGAGAACGATGCCTCGGCCTCACGATCAAGCTCGAAGAGCGGCTCCGCTCTCGCGAAGACCAGCGCGATCAATCCGCCGACAGTCCCTAGCGCCAGCCATGCAGCAAGGACGATGACCGTCGGCTCCAGGACATTGGTCCGACCGTCGGGTACAGCGGTGTGGACTCCGACAGCAAGAACGACCGCGACGACCATGCTGATGAGAGCTGCCGCTATGCCGTTGAGGAATGCGCCATGCCAGAGCAACAGTGCCGTCCGTGGAAATCGAAGTCGCCACATTCCCCGTGTGAGGACGAGCGGAGCCATGACGATCGTGAGAGCGGCATAGCCCAACAGGGCGAGAACGAGGAACATCGCTCAGGTCTGACGGCGTGAGCGGCGTGCTTTGGCGTCGAGCGCTGACCGGAGGAGCTCCACGTCGTCGTCATCGAGGTCTCCAGCGAAGTGCACCAGCGCAGCGGATCGATCGCCGACCCCGGTCAAGGCACTCAGCATGGCGTCTGCGGCGTACCCGGATTCACTGGTGCTCGCGGCGAAGCGGTTCCCTTTCGGCCCGTCCGCCTCTCGTAGGACACTCCCCTTCAACCGCAGCCGTTCGAGCACGGTCAGCAGTGTGGTGATCGCAGGCTGCTTCTCGGGGAAACGTTCCTGGATCTCGCGCACGCGCAGCGCCTCGTCACTCTCCCAGAGGATCCTGAGCACCGTGTTCTCCAGCTCGCCGCGCCCTCGTAGACGTTCTCCCGCCATGAGTCCTCCGTCGCTCGTTCGCCAAGTCATTCTATATTTCTCAAAGCGGCCCGTCCGGTATGGGGCGGGCCACATCCGTCAGATCACACCAGCTCCGGCAGCGTTCTGCTGACCATGAGCGGACGGTGCGACCCCCCGCTCCGGCCTGGTCGGGGGAGTCGGCTGGTAATTCCGCAGCCGCAGACTGTTCGAGATGACCAGGATCGACGAGACGCTCATTGCGGCCGCGGCGATCAGTGGGTTGAGCAGACCAGCTGCCGCGATGGGGATAGCCGCCAGGTTGTAGCCGAACGCCCAGATGAGGTTGCCCTTGATGGTGCTCAGTGTCTTCCGGGACAGCTGGACCGCATCGACGACGACACCGAGATCATCGCGCACGAGGATGATGTCCGCCGACTTCATCGCCACGTCGGTGCCTTCAACCATGGCGAGGCCGAGATCTGCGGTGGCGAGCGCCGCTGCGTCGTTGATTCCATCACCCACCATCGCGACGACGTGTCCCTCTTCTTGGAGTCGACTGATGGTCGCCGCCTTCTCAGTCGGGAGGACCTCGGCGATCACCTCGTCGACACCTACCAGCGCGCCGACCCGCTCCGTCGCGGTCGTCGCGTCTCCACTGAGGAGGATGGTTCGGAGTCCGAGGTTCCGGAGTCGATCGATTGTCGGTCGAGCGGAGCGCTTGATCTCATCCGTCAGCACGAATCGTGCAGCAGTAGTGCCGTCGATGACGACGTACACGGCTGTGTGTTCCGGGTCTCCGATCGGCAGGTCATCGAGACTCGCTCCGTGTGCGCGTACGAGCTTCTCGCTCCCGACAAGGACCTCCTTGTCGTTGACGCTCCCGCGGGCACCCAGCCCTGCGAGCGTCTCATAGTCGGTGACGTCGAGATGATGAGCGCCGAGTCCATCGGCGTACTCCACCAGCGCTTTCGCGATCGCATGCTCCGATGCGGATTCGACGGACCGCGCCATGGCGAGAACCTCGCGTTCCATGTGAGAGCCTGCGATCACGGCGCCGGCAACACGCATCTGGCCCGTCGTCACCGTTCCGGTCTTGTCGAAGACGACGGTGTCGATTCGCCCACTTGCTTCCAGTGCGTCCTGTCCCTTGATGAGGATTCCGATCTGGGCCCCTCGACCGACGCCGACCATGAGCGCGGTGGGGGTTGCGAGGCCGAGAGCGCACGGACAAGCGATGATGAGGACCGCAATGGCCGTGCCGAAGGCGTCTCGAGGTGCTGCTCCGAACGCAAGCCACGCGAATCCGACGACGAGTGACAGTGAGATGACCGCTGGAACGAACACGGTGATGATCCGGTCGACGAGTTTCTGTACTCGGGCTTTTCGTTCCTGGGCCTGTTCAGCCAGCGACGCCATCTGTGCCAGCTGCGTGTTGGTTCCCACGGAGGTCGCTTCCACTGTCAGTCGGCCAGAGGTGTTGATCGTGCCGCCGACGACGGGGGATCCCTGGACGACCTCTATCGGAACCGGCTCGCCAGTCATCATGCTGGCATCGACGACACCGGAACCGGCGACGACGGTGCCGTCCGCGGCGATCGTCTCGCCGGCGAGGACGATGATTGTGTCGCCCTTGCGGAGCTCGATGGTCGGGATGACGTGTTCCACGCCAGATCTCAGCACTCTCGCCTCCGTGGCGGCCAAGTTGCCGAGTGCTGAGAGGACGTCGCCCGCCCGTCGGCGCGAACGCGTCTCGAAGTATCGACCCGCGAGTTGGAAGGTCGTCATGCCTGCCGCAACGTCCAAGTAGATCGAGTCCGCCCCGGCCGGGGTCATCCCGAATCCGAGCCAATAGCCTGGCTCGTCCGATCCGCCGATGAGGAGAGTCGTCACCGCCCATCCGAAGGAGGCGACGATGCCGAGCGATACCAAGGTGTCCATGCTCACGGTGCCATGGCGCAGATTTCTGATCGTGGCACGGTGGAACGGCAATGCGCACCAGAAGACGATGGGCAAGGCCAGCAAGATGCAGACGAGTTCCCACAGGGGAAATCTCAGATCGGGGACGAGGGCCAGGATGATGGTCAGGTCGCAGAGGGGGATGGTGAGTATCGCGGAGAGTGTGAGGCGCCGTCTCAGGGAGGCGATCCGGTCCGCCGTGGCACGGCGGTTCCAGTCGTCATCGCCCTCAGTGCGGACCACCGCACCGTAGCCGGCCTTGGTGATGGCTTCGAGTGCACGTTCGGACTCCGCTGGCGTGAGTCCGGCGACCACGGCTCGTTCGGTCGCGTAATTCACCGAGGCGGTCACGCCGTCCAACTTGTTGAGGCTTCGTTCGACTCGGCCGGCGCACGCGGCACAGGTCATTCCGCTGACGTTCAGTTCGAGGTAGTCGTCGCTGAAGTTCACGATCCAGTGTCCTTTCGTTGAGCGGATGCCGTCGGCTGCTGGGGCTGGAGCCGACCCCGGTCGGCGAGGTGTTTCAGCATGTCGTTGTACGCGTCGAAGTCCTCGTCCACCCCGGAATCGAGGTGTCGATCCTTGCGTTTCGCTTCTCGGTCATCTTGACGCGCCCATTGCAGGCACAGTGCGATCACCACGATGAGCAACGGGATTTCTCCCGCAGCCCAGGCGATGCCCCCGCCGAGGTGCTGGTCGGCGAGCAAGTCGTCGTGCCACGGAGCCCTCATGTAGGCGTAGAAGTTTCCGGCGATCAGCGTGGTGCTCGTCATCACGATCACTCCGAAGAATGCGTGGAACGGCATCGCTGCGAGGACGAACCCGAGTTTGCCGAGGTGCGGCAACGGCCGCGGGGGGCGATCCACGCCGATGATCAGCGAGTAGAAGAGGTACCCGGAGACCAGGAAGTGGATGTTCATGAGTTGATGCGACCAGTGGAAGCGCATAGCCTCCTCGAACAACGGCGACAGATACAACGCGTAGTACGACCCGACGAATACCAGGAACACGAGTATCGGATTGAACACCAATCGGGCGATCGGGCTGCCGATGATGTCGATCAACCATTCATGTGGTCCAGCCACGTCTCGTCGCTTGGCGGGCGGCGTAGCCCGAAGGAGGAGGGTGACCACGCCGCCCATCGCGAGGAGGACTGGGCCGAACATGTTCAGACCCATGTGCACCATCATGTGGATGCTGAACGACGGGCCGGAATAGGATCCGAATCCGGAGGACGTCGCGAAAACGATGACGGCCCAACCGAGGACCCAGGCCACGGTGCGGCCGACCGGCCATGCGTCCCCGCGGCGGCGGAGCCTGATGACGGCACCGAGGTACAGGATGACCGCCACAGCACCGACGACGGCGAACAAGATGTTGCCTCTCCATTCGCCGAAGAGGATGGCAAGCGTCGGGGTCTTCAGCATCTCGAAGCCGAACAGCACTTCCATGGCGCTGACGGGCATGAAGTACTGGGGCGGGGGGATTCTCGTCATCGCGACGGTGACGCCGATGTAGACGGCGGCCGTCAGGGCAAGCGGCCAGAGGTGCCTGAGGGCGACCGCCCTCGACGCGTCCGGGGAGGAAGCATCCAGAAGCCGAGCAATGAGTGCTGACGCGAGCGCTGCGACGAGCAGGAGGACGAGGAGCCGGACGGCGATCAGTCCTGCTGTCGGTGTGAGGGCGAATCTCAGCAACACGGTCTTGAAGAGGAGCAAACCGATCTCCACCGCGAACGCGACGGCCCAGGTGCCTCGGAGTAGGACTCGGGCGCGCCGCAGCGTCCGTGGCGGGAGCCCGAAGCCTCTCGCCGTGACGAGGATGAGTACGATCGGCACACCGATCACGATCCCGGCTGCCGGCACGCCGAAGGTTGCGAGATCACTGCCGAAGTCATGGCCGGGCCCGACCAGGACCTGATGAACCAGGACTGGACTGATCAAGGCGAGGACCGCCACGGCCGCTAAGACGAGTGTGGTCGTCCAGGATCGCGTCCACCACGCGCCGCAGAAGATGATGAAAGCCGCGACGGTGACGAGGATCCAGGCTTTCGGGAGATCCATCGCGCTCACGAGGTAGGGCAGGCCGCCGGGAGACAGCACGCGCTCGAGCGTCACCCCGTTCGCATCCGCTGCGTCGAAGACGACCAGCCCACCTCCGGCGAGCGTCCAGACGAGTGCGCTCACCCGAACGACGGAGAGCTCGGCAATGTTCTCGACAACGGTTCGTTCTCGCCCGCTTCGGACCTGCAGGAACGCCACGTACACGAGCGCACTCACGCAGAGGATGCCCGCCCACTCGGCGATCAGCCGAAGGACACCGGTCCCAAGAGACACGGTTGGCCCCGGGTCGCCTCTGCTGAGGTCGACGTAACTCGAATCACCGACCGCCAGGATCACCCCGATCACGATGAGCGCCGACAGTGCCACCGCAGCGGTCAAAGGACGCCGAAGCGCCTGCACATGGCTCGGTCGCTCCCGCGCTGCGATGTCGTTCACAGAGGCGCCTCAGCTTGAGGCGAGGCCGTTGAAGGTGTAGCCGACGTCTTCGATGGCGTTCCGGATGGCGGCTTCGCTGAGCGGCGCGGTCGATGACACCTGCACGGATCCGGATTCGAGGTGGACGTCCACCGCGTGGACTGTGGAGATCTCGGAGAGCTCTTCGGTCACGGACGCGACGCAATGCTCGCACGTCATACCTGATACCGAGTAGGTGGTCGTGATGTCGGACATGAGGTACCTCTCTCAGTCGATGGAGGGCAGCTGCCCTCGTCTACTCTACAAGCAGTAGTACGCGCGTATGTCATCCCGCCTGTCCGATGTTCCGTTGCCACGGAGGGTCGCCGCATGTGCTCTACTATTTGTAGAGCACATGCGAAAGCACGCTCTCGGTTTCCGCAGATCCTCATGGAACTCGGTGACTCCACGCGCCCGAAGGAGAAGGTATTGACCAGGTTGCACGACCGCCAGGACGCACGCGGCGCTGATGCGGGCCCTCCGGCGGGGCTGCCCCGCCGGCGCAGCTGGTTTCCGTCCTTTCTCCTCCGCCTGCATTTCTACGCCGCCATCTTCGTGGGGCCGTTCATCCTCGTCGCTGCGGGCAGTGGGGCTCTGTATGCGTTGACGCCTCAGTTGGAGCAGATGGTCTACGCCCAGCAGCTGCATGCGCCGGTGCGTGGTCACACCGTGCCACTCGCCGAGCAGATTGCTGCCTCGGAGGCGTTTGTCGGTGGGTCAGAGACCATCGTCGCAGTGCGGCCGGCACCTCGCCCGGGTGACACCACCCGCGTGATGTACGCGGACGGCCGTCTCGGGGAGAGTGAGACGAGAGCGATCTTCGTCGATCCTTCGACCGCGGAGATCCGCGGGGACCTCACCGCCTATGGGACGAGTGGCGCTCTCCCGATCCGCACATGGATCGATCAGTTGCATCGCAATCTCCACCTGGGCGATGCGGGACGACTGTACAGCGAGCTCGCCGCATCCTGGCTTGGCATCATCGCCCTGGCAGGCCTCGGGCTGTGGATAGCGCGTATACGGAGGAGTCGCTCCAAAAGAGACTTCCTCCGCCCCAATCGTTCGGCGCGCGGATATCGCCGCATCTTCTCTTGGCATGCATCCACCGGAGTGTGGCTACTCATCGGCGCTCTGTTCCTCTCGGCCACGGGTATCTCGTGGTCGCAATGGGGTGGGGGGAACTTCAGCACGCTTCGTCAAGCGTTCGATTGGTCGACTCCGTCAGTACAGACGGACCTCTCCGGCGGTTCATCCCCAAGCGGAGAACACGCTGGGCATGGCGGGGGAGGTGCGTCCGACGGCGGTACTCCGGCTCCTGCACCCTCTCCCGGGGATTTCGAGCGAGCACTGGCTGTCGCCCGAGGCGTCAACGTCAACACGGGGTTGGTGGAGATCAGGCCCCCCGCAGAGGCAGGCTCGGCGTGGGTGGTCCAGGAGATTCAACGCAGCTTTCCGACGGAAGTAGACGCGGTCGCCATCGACGGTGCGACGATGCGAGTGACGGACCGCACGGATTTCTCGGAATTCCCACTGGCGGCGAAGCTCACGCGCTGGGGCATCGACACCCACATGGGATCGATGTTCGGGCTCCCCAATCAACTGGCGTTGTTCGTGCTCGCGGCCGGGATCATGGCAATGGTCATCTTCGGGTACCTGATGTGGTGGAAGCGCCGTCCAACGGGCGGCGGGCGCCTCGTCGGGAAGCCGCCGGCCTCACAGGTGCTTGCACGTGCACCCTGGTGGGGGGTGCTGGCGATCCTGGCCGGGGGGCTGGTGATCGGGCTGTTCCTTCCGCTGCTCGGTCTGAGTCTCGCCGCCTTCGTCGTCACGGACGTGCTGGTCGGGGAATTCCAACGACGTGCGACGCGAGCGTGATGGTTTCAGGAACACCTCGACCCCAAGCTGCCACCTCCCCCAGCATCTGCTCGACGTTCGCCGTATCCACGTTCTGAAGGGACACCGTGCCGTACCCAACCCCCGTGGCGATCATCATGACCGTCCTGTTCTTCGTCACCGGCGTCGGCTACCTCATCCGTGCCGCGCGAGATCGCGACCCAGTAGGGCGGCTCAGCGACATCTTCCACGTGGTCATGAGCTTCTCCATGCTCGCGATGCCATGGTCCTGGGGTATGGCCGTTTTTCCTCCGGTCATCCAGATCATCGTCTTCTCGTTGGCCACCCTGTTCTATCTGGTGCTGCTCTTCGGCACTCCCGCTCCGGCTCGTCACACGGACCCGGATTCGCCCATCTCGAGTCATCATCACGCTGGCTGGGCCAGGGTCGGGTTCCATGCGTTCATGATGGGAGCGATGGTCGTCATGGGCGTCCTGATGAACGGCATGTCCCACGACGAGGGGCACATGGATCCGCCGCAGGGCCTCATGTGGACGGCCGAGAACGTCATCAGTGTGTCGTTCATGGTCGCCTTCGGTGTGTCGACGATCTGGTACCTCGCGAGTTTCATCCGCCTACGACGGGCTCCCTCTGTCGTTCGTCTGAACCTCTCCCTCATGGCGCTCATGGCGATCGGTATGTGCCTCGGC
Organism: Plantibacter sp. CFBP 8798; assembly: GCF_014841195.1. Classification (NCBI taxonomy): domain Bacteria; kingdom Bacillati; phylum Actinomycetota; class Actinomycetes; order Micrococcales; family Microbacteriaceae; genus Plantibacter; species Plantibacter sp. CFBP 8798. The sequence continues at coordinate 260,831 of NZ_JACYTS010000003.1, read as the reverse complement.
TTCTGGCCGGTGTGGTGAACCTGCCGACGTCGCTTGTCGACCAATGCGCGAGTGTCAGAGGAAGTGGGTGAGGCCGATGAGTAGTCCGTCGCCGAGGTACATCGTGCACGGTGCAACAGGGGCGCAAGGAGCACCCGTCGTGACCGCGCTCACCGCTGCCGGCTTCAACGCGATCGGGGCTATCCGAGATGTCACTCGCATCGGAGGCCCGGCCATGGTCGTAGATCTGTCGTCCACCGAAGCTCTGATACGGGCCTATCGCGGTTCGGGTGGCGTCTTCATCCACCTCCCTGAGGGACGACCGGAGGACCATCGCGCGCAGATGATGGCGGTCAGCCGAGCCATTCGCGTCGCTCGACCCAGGCGCGTCGTCATGTCCACGAGCGGGCACGCAATTGGCCCCGGCTCCGGTTCGGCCATCGCCATCCTGCATCATGAGCTGCAGGCCATCGGTGTCCCGTTCGCCGTCGTCGAGCCGCAGATCTCGCTTGAGAACCTGCTGGCGCCGCAGATCTTCGACGCAGCGCTTCGCGAGGGGGTGCTCCGGCTCCCGATGCACCGTGACGTAAGGCTCCGCTGGAGCTCGCACCTCGATGTCGCGGACACCGTCACCCAGCTCTTCCACCAGCACGTCGGCGGGCGCGTATTGGTCGGTGCCTCTCCGGGGCTGTCTGGTCCCGACATCGCGGCTGGTTTCAGTCGCTACTTCGAACGTGAGATCGCCTACGAGGCCATCTCGCAGGACGCGTTCCTTGAGCTCAGTGCGTTCGCCGACGGGGGCGCGGTGTCCGGCCAGTCTGTCGTCGACCGCCTGCACCGTGCTCAGGTTCAGAGTCGGGCGACCGACGGTTCAGTGTCCGCTGTGAGCCTGTTGGGCCTGCGGCCTCGAGCGGTGCACGAATGGCTCGGGGACCTCGGTATCTGAGTGCCGGCGTGGACGTGTCTTCGAACCTGGCCGGGGTCATCGTCCCTGATGCGCACCACCTTGAGGGAGGAGGCCGACCCGTGTGTCTCCGTGACGAGCGGAAGGGCCGGCCTCCGATTGGATGGGACGCTCCTCAGGTGACGACATCGCATCCGAGCTGATTCTACAACATGTAGAACAAACCCGCGAGCTCCATGGATCGTTGCTCTACATGATGTAGAGTAGCGTCGTGAATCATGCACTCGTGCTCGACCTTGGCGTTATACGGGTGTTCTCCACGCTCTGGGTCCTTCCGTCGATCAGTGGTTGGGCCATCCACGCACTCGTGTCCTGTGAAAGGCGATCTCGCTCATGAACTCTCCCCGTCAACGACGCACCGCGCTCGCGGTCGGAGCGGCATTCCTCCTGGCGGCACTGGCTGGTTGCTCTGCGCAAGCTGCAGCACCCGAGGCTGCTCTTACCGACGGAACGAAATTGACCGGGGGAGCGACCAGCTATCCCTTCACGATCGACAACTGCGGATACGAGCAGACGTTCGAGAAAGCTCCTGAGCGGGTCGTGCTCCTCAACGGCGCTTCGGTCAGCGAAGTCGAGTCGATGGTCATGCTGGGGCTGAGCGATGCTGTGCTCGCCAATGCGCAGAACTACGGCATGTCGGACAGTCCCGAACTCGTCGAGCAGATCGACGCACTGCCGACAGCGAATCTCGACATGGGGAGTTTCGACATCCCGTCGGAACATCTCCTGGCGCTCAAACCAGACCTGGTGATATCGACCTGGTCTGGAGGTTTCGACGCGGATGCCGGGCAGGCAACGCGGGAGGAACTCGCAGGTCTCGGTATCGAGTCCATTGTGAATCCTGCCAACTGTGCCATGGGGAAGGATGATGCGACTGACGCCGAACGAGAGACGTTCGCCTCTGCCACGATCGAGTCGTCCTTCGACTTCTTGAACCTTGTCGGCAACGTGTTCGACGTGCAGGCCGCGGCACAGGCACTCGTCGATGAGCAACGTCAACAGATCGAAGCCGTCTCACTGGCCGTGGACGGAGCGGACCGACCGACCGGGCTCATCGTGTTCCCAGGGATGTCGATGATGAGTGCGAACGGACTTCCGGCGGTCATGGCCGGCGGTATTTTCGACGATGTGCTCGAGCGAGCCGGAGTCACGAGTACCTTCGCCAACGCGGACACCGACCTGACCGAGAACATCACTGAAGAGCAGTTGGCGGCAGCCGATGTGCAGCTGCTCGTCGTCGGTGGATTCATGCCGGGGGAGGACCTCGACGCCGCGGCCGCAAAGATCTTTGCCGCGTACCCCCAGTGGGAGGCTTCACGGACCAACAACTACGTCAAGGTCTCCGACGGGGTGTACGTCGGCCCTACGAACGCCGCAGCCATCGACAAGATCGCCCGTGCCGCACATCCCGACGCGTTCTAGAACGGTGCCGGCGGCCAGTGCCGCGCATCGTTCGGGGGGAAATGCGCCACTCGCATGGTGGTTGGCGGCGACGGTCTGCGTGACCGTTGTGGTGGCGCTGCTCGCGATCGGTTTCGGTAGCGTCAACATCTCCGCAGACCGGGTCATCGCCGTGTTGTGTGCGAACCTCACCCGTCGAGCGGCAGGGCTCGATCCGCTCGACCAGCAGATCGTCTGGGAGCTGCGAGTCCCCCGGGTTCTCATGGCCGCCGTCGTGGGCGCCAGCCTCGCACTGGCCGGTGCCGCACTCCAAGGGTTGCTCCGAAATCCGCTCGCAGATCCATATATCGTCGGTGTGTCGTCCGGGGCCTCGTTGGGGGCAGTGTTGGTCATGTCCTTCGGCTCCGGCGCGCTGTTCGGACTCAGCACACCGGCGGCGGCCTTCATCGGTGCGCTGGTTCTCCTGCTCCTCGTCTTCGCGTTCGCTCAGCGGTCCGGTTCGTTCACGGACATCCGTTTGGTGCTGTCGGGAGTGGCGTTGGGATACGTCGCGATGGCCGGAACCAGCTTTGCGCAGTTGCAGGCCGAGCCTGGACAGGTTCGGGGCATCCTCTTCTGGATGATGGGGAGCGTAGCAGGGGCTCGTTGGGAAACGCTCGCCTTGCCCACTGTCGCTCTGCTCGGAGCTGGTGCTTGGCTGCTCATTCAAGCGCGCGGGTTGAATGCGCTTGCTCTCGGAGACGATGACGCCGTCGCCGTGGGAGTCGATCTCCGTCGATTCCGACTCGGACTGCTGCTTGTCGCTGCGCTCTTGACCGCCGTCACGGTGGCTGTCGCAGGCGGCGTCGGGTTCGTCGGCTTGATCGTCCCTCACGCGGTTCGAATGCTGGTCGGAGCGGACCATCGGCGGCTGCTGCCCGTCTCCGCGCTGTCCGGCGCAGTCTTCCTGGTCCTCGTCGATCTCGTCGCGCGGACCATTGGCAGCCCGAACGAGTATCCACTCACGATCTTCACGGCTTTGGTCGGCGGGCCCTTCTTCCTCTGGTTGATGCGTTCGCCGGAGGGGCGGTCATGAAGCTCTCCATCGATGAGCTCCAGGTGAGCGTGGGAGGACGGCCGTTCATCGAGCAGCTCTCGCTGGATATCGAGCCGGGCGCGTTCGTCGCGATCGTCGGACCGAATGGTTCAGGGAAATCGACGCTGCTTCGCGCCCTGTATCGTGCGCTGAAGCCTGACACGGGGCAGATCATCATCGGCACAACAGACGTGTGGGAGGCGTCACCCCGGGAAGCTGCGAAGTTGCGGGCCGTGGTCACGCAACACCAGACGAACAACGACGGTCTCCGCGTGAGTGACATCGTCGCCACAGGACGTCATGTGCACCAGCCGTGGTTTCGTGGTGAGTCGGTCCGAGATCGCGATGTGATCGAGTCTGCTTTGCAGCGCTGCAGAGCCGCTCACCTCTCGGATCGCCGCTACAGCACGTTGTCGGGCGGTGAGCGCCAGCGGGTACTCCTGGCTCGTGCCCTTGCACAGGACGCGCCTGTCCTCCTACTGGATGAGCCGACGAACCACCTCGATGTCACTGCGCAGCACGAGCTGCTCGAGCTCCTGGCTGCGGTGGAGCTCACCCGCATCATCGTGTTGCATGACCTGGATCACGCCGTCTCCCACGCCGACCGCATCATCGTCATGAAGGACGGTCGTGTCCACGCCGATGGTCCGCCGGCTCAGACGCTGACCCCGTCGCTGACCAACGACGTCTTCCACGTCGATTCGCGCATCATCGACCACCCCATCACCGGGCGCCCCCATATCGTCACCGCGTCGCCATGACCTGCCCGGCCCGAATCCGTTCTTCCCGTCAGCCGACAGTCCGCTCACCAGTGATCTTCAGGGCAGGTCCCAGGTATCGGCCTGTGACGCTTTCCGGGTTGCGGCAGACCTCCTCAGGAGTGCCGGTCGCCACGACCCTGCCTCCCTCGACACCTCCACCCGGCCCCATGTCGATCACGTAGTCGGCGTTCGAGATCACGTCCAGGTCGTGTTCGATGACGATCACCGTCGCGCCGGTGGCCAGCAATCGATCCAGGACGCCGAGGAGGACCGAGATATCGCGAGGATGCAGGCCGACAGATGGTTCGTCGAAGATGAAGAGCGTGCCTCGATGCTTCCGACCGAGCTCGGTTGCAAGCTTCAGCCGCTGAGCCTCGCCCCCGGACAGTGCCGGTGTGTCCTCGCCCAGCGTGAGATAACCGAGGCCGAGAGAGCTGAGCGTCTGGAGCCGCTGAGCGATGCGAGGACGGTCGGCCAAGATGTCTCCAGCGTCCTCGACCGTGCTGGCGAGGAGCTCCGGCAGACTTCGGTCACCCCGACTGGTGGTGATCCTGACCCTGTCCGCGTCCGGCCCGTACCGGGTTCCGACACACGTCGGACAGGGGATCTCGACATCCGGAAGGAACTGGACGTCGAGTACGACCTGCCCCGTACCCTCGCATCGGGAACACCGGAGGGACCCGGTGTTGTACGAGAAGTCACCCGCGCCCAGTCCTCGAGCCCGCGCGACATCGGTGGCGGCGAAGAGTCTGCGTAACTCGTCGAGGATGCCACTGTAGGTCGCGACCGTCGACCGGACGTTGGTGCCGATCGGAGTCGCGTCGACCACCTCGGCGCTCGAGAGGCCTGCAGCACTCAAGCTCTGGACGTGGGCGGGTATCTTCGTGCCGTCCCGGCTTGCATTGATGGCCGCTGCCAGGCTGTCGAGCACCAACGTGGTCTTGCCCGAGCCGGACATGCCGGTGACCGCGATGAGTCGCCCCTTCGGGATCGCGACCTCGAGTGCATGGACCGTGTGGACGGGCGTCGTTGCGACCTGGATCGTGCCCATCGAGAACATCTCATCGGCTGTGGCGCGCTTCCGGCCGATGACGTCCTCATCCCCGACCAGGTAGCCCCCGATCAGTGAATTCGGATGTGCGCCGATCTGCGCGACGGTTCCCTGAGCGAGCACCGTCCCGCCGTTTCCGCCTGAACCGGGACCGATCTCGATCACCCAATCGGCTTCGCGGAGCACCTGCACGTCATGGTCGACGAGGATGACCGAGTTCCCATCGTCCAGTAGGTCGCGCATCACCCCGACCAGACCGTCGATGTTCGCCGGGTGGAGCCCGATGGACGGCTCGTCCAGGACATACAGGACTCCAGTCGTCTGGCTACGGACAGCTCGAGCGAGTTGCACCCGCTGGCGCTCGCCGGTGGAAAGGGTCGAGCTCGCCCGGTCGAGGGTGAGATACCCGAGACCAAGCTCGAGGAGACGCGTGCCCATCTCGGCGAATTGTTCGGCGATCAGCCTCGCCATCGGGCGAAGCTCGGATGAGACGAGGCTCGGGATCGTGGCCATCCAGTCCATGACGGCGCTGAGGTCCTTGCTGGTCGCGGCGGCCAGGTTGATTCCGTCGACCTCGCTACCGAGAGCGTCGTTCGACAGTCGGCTCCCGTGGCATGACCAGCACTCCTGCGCTGTGATGAACCGATTGACTCGTGCCAGCCCCGTTTCGCTCGTTGCCTTGTCCATTGCTTCGCGGACCGCGAGTCGGGCATTGCGGTAGGTGAAGTTCAGGTCGAAGAGCTTCCCGGATTTCGAGGGCACTCGGATCTCGCGCTTGACCGAGGCCCCATCGAGGACAATGCTCCGTTCCGCGTCGGTGAGGTCGTGGTACGGCACATCGATGCGTACTCCGAGTTCAGCAGCGACCTGCGGCATCACGGACAGACCGAACATCCCCCAGGGTGCGACGGCGCCTTCGCTGATCGATTTCGTCGGATCAGGCACAAGCGCCGCGTCGTCGATGTCGCGGACGAATCCCGTCCCGGTGCACACCGAGCACGCGCCGTCTGAATTGAAGGCGAGGGACTCGGCACCGGGGGGATAGAACGTCGCTCCACAGATTGGGCATTGGAGATCCAGGTTCGCAGCGACATCGATCGTCGGGGCGAGACGGTGTCCATTGGGACAGAGGTGCGACCCAAGCCGCGAGAACGCGACTCTCAAAACGTTCAGCAGCTCTGTGGACGTGCCGAACGTCGATCGTACGCTGGGCACACCCGGCCGTTGACGCAGTGCGAGCGCAGCCGGCACGTAGGTGACCGAGTCGACCGTGGCACGGGCAGCGTGCGTCATGCGTCGGCGGGTGTAGGTGGAGAGTGCTTCCACGTATCGGCGTGATCCTTCCGCGTAGACCACGCCGAGCGCCAGGGAGGATTTTCCAGAGCCGGAAACCCCCGCGACTGCGACGAGCTGATTCAACGGGATGTCCACATCGACGTTCTTCAGATTGTGCACGCGGGCGCCGCGCACCAAGATCGCCGTTGGCCGAGTCTTTGACATAGTCGCCTCCTGATTACGTGGATATGAAGTCTCGTTCGTCGTTCTCGGTCTCATGCCAGCTGATCGACCCATGCCCGGCCACCAGTGCACCCGGCTCGGGGCGAACGATCGCTCAGCCCGCTGCGGAGGCCATCTGAGGTCCGTCGCGGAGGTAGGTGCCGATGTGCGTCTCCAACACCGCACGCACATTCAGACCTGGTTCTCGCAGCGCCCGGAGCTGGAGCCCGTGGACCAGTGAGATCAGCGACTCGACCGCTGCGTCCATATCGGCCCCTGATCGAAGTTGGCCCTCGTCGTGGCATTGCTTGAAGCCCAGGCGCGAGCACTCGCGGAGGGCGTCGGTGTAGGCGTTCGACGCCTGCTGAGCGTTGTTCGCCGACGACCCAGGTTCGCTGGTGCGCGTGAGGTAGAGATGCGCCAGGTGGGGGTCTCGCAGGCTGCAGTCCAAGAGATCCGACAGACAGAGCAGCTTGGCTCTCCCCGAGACCCGATCGCATGCTGCACACTCGAGAATTTCGGCCATATGGCGGTCCAGGATGGCTTCCAGCAGATCGCCTACTCCGGCGAAATGATGGAGCACTCCGGCCTCGCTCAAACCTGCCTGGGCGGCCGTCTTTCGGAGGAGGCCGGTCGAACCTTCTCCAGCCCGACACACTGTCAGCCCCGCCGCAACGATGTCGCGTCGACGATGTTCCGTTTTCCGGTATGTTCCGCGCATCATGTCACCGGACCGATTCCGTGCGTATCACGAGGTCTCGGTTGTCGTGCTTCCGTGTACTGCAGGACAACGTCCATAGGTCCATTCACTCACTGTAGCCGTGCCCCGAACCTCCAGCGCTGCGGCGGAGACGGTCGTCCGCTCCGCCGCAGTGTCTCTGGGATCAGGCGCCGATGTCGCGCAGCCAGTGCTCGACGGAGCGTGGTGCGAGGCCGAGAAGCGCCTGAGCGCTACGCGTCTCGTCGATGAGTTCGTCGTCGAGGGTGGCACGCCAGCGGTAGGAGTCGACGACGGGCGCGATGCCGTCTGCGCCGAAGATGGGGATGATCATCTCGCCGAACTCGTCTGGTGTCTGAGCGTGGAAGCGCACCTCGCGACCGAAGTGGTTGGAGAACGCCTTGGCGAGGTCGGGTCCGGAGAGTCCCGGGAGGGCGCCGACGGTGACGACGCCCGTCACGGAGGGGTCTTCGAAGAGGCGGAGGGCGACCTCGGCAATGTCGAGGTGCGAGCTCCACGAGACGAGGAAATCCTCCCGGATCGGGTACGGGAGGATCCCCTCCTCGCGGGTAGCGGTGATGACGGGCGGCAGGAGCAAGTTCTCGAGATACAAGCGCGGGGCGATGACGGCAGTCGGAACGCCGCTTGCCTCTAGACGACGCACGAGCACACCGTGCGCGCTGTCGTCCTCGTCGTTGTCACCGCCGAGAGTATAGCCGCTGGTGGAGAAGACGACCCGACCGGGGCGTGCCCGATCGACCGCGGTGGCTATGGTGGTCGCCTGCTCGAGTTGCTGGGCGGGGGAACCGAGCGGGAGGTGGACGAACACGCCGTCCGCGCCGGTGTAAGCGTCCACAAGGGAGTCGAGGTCGGCGGTGTCGACGGCGACCGCCGGCCCGGCGGTGTAGGCGGCGGTATTGCGGACGGCTGCGGTGACGTGGTGGCCGGAACGGCTGAGTGCGGCGGCGACGGGGGCACCCTGTGCACCGGTCGCTCCGTGGATGAGATAGGTCATGTGACTATTAGTGCATATGATGCACTGGTTACCTCAAGTTCACTAACGGAGATGGATCGAAACTCATGTCATTCTCTGCGGAAGCCTGGCCGGAATGCGGGATCGCGCGGTTCCTGACCCTGCTGGATGGGCCGTGGGCGACGCTCATCGTCCGTGAACTGCTCGGTGGTCCACTTCGCTTCGGTGATCTGAAGGCGGCACTCCCAGGCATCAGCGCCCATACCCTGACGAATCGCCTGCGCCGCTTTGAGACGTACGGGATCGTCACTCGTACGGCGTACGGCGAGCTCCCGCCTCGCGTCGAGTACGAACTGACCGGGGTCGGCCACGGTCTGCAGTCGGTCCTCGACGCGATGAACGCCTGGGCGGCCACGGTGCCGACGCCCGTCGACGACGCCGTACCGCTTCCGGCATCGTGTGTCGGAGAAGGCAGAGCTTCGGAAGTCGGATCGGCGGTGGCGAGTCGGCAGTATTCGGCTGTTGGAGTACAGGCGAACGTGACCCAGGTCGCTCACACTCCTGACATGACCTGAACTCTCGCTTTGCGCCGTTGCCGGATCATCCTTTCACGGCGCCAGCGGTGAGCCCGCGCGCAAGCCACTTTTGCACATACACCGCTACGGCGAAAAGTGGAAGGGTGGCGATGACGCCAACGGCGCCCATCGCTCCGAAGTCTGTGCCTCGATCGGAGGTTAACCCGGCGATCGCGATGGGGAGTGTCTGGGCATCCGGCGTGGTCGTCAGGAGAAGCGCGAATGCGAACTCATTCCACGCGAAGATTGACGAGAAGATGACCGCTGCGACGAGACCGGGAGCTACGAGGGGAAGCATGATGCGCGAGAACAATGTCCACGAGCCGGCACCGTCGATCTGAGCCGATTCTTCGATCTCTTTCGGAATTTCCTCGAAGAATCCGTACAACAACCAGATGTTGAACGGAAGGTTGAATGCGACGTATACCAACGCGAGAACGAGCAGGTTGTTTGTGGCATCAAGTCGCGACAGGATGACGAAGGTTGGAAGCGCGATGATCAAAGGAGGCAACATCCGCGTTGCCAGAATCGAGAACAGGAGAACGTTCTGTCCGCGGAAGCGGAACCGCGCGAGCGCGAACGCCGACAGCGCGGCGATGGCGACCGAGAGCGGGGTCGACACGAGCGTCACGATGATGCTGTTGACGATGTAGGCCTGGATGCCGCGTTCCGCGAAGACGTTGACGAAGTTCTCCCACGTCGCCGGGCTCGGGATGTACTGAGGCGGCGATGCGAGTTGCTGTCCCTTTGTTTTGAACGCCAAGCTGAGCATCCACAGCAGCGGAACGAGTGTCCATGCCAACAACAGGATCGTGCCGAGCACTCCGCCGACTGAATTCATGAAACGTCGATTTACCTGCAGGTGACGGCGGCCTCGCACGGCCTGGTCTCCTGGCCCCGCCGCCCGCCCGATCTCCCTACTTTCCGTTGCCTCTGCCTCTGAGGGAACCGAACTCATGATGCCTCCTGTCGGCGTAGCAGCCGAATGAACCCGAGAGTTACAAACGCTATGACGATGAGGAAAACGAGAGAGAGCGCGGACGCTCGTCCCATGTCGTAGTGATTGAATGCGAATTTGTAGTCGTACAGCATGAGGGTGGCGGTACTCGTTCCCGGACCGCCACGAGTCATGATGTAGATGATGTCGAACACCCGTAATGCGTCCATGGTTCGAATGACCAGAACGACCAGGATGGTCGGACGCAGGAGAGGCAGGGTGATGCTGAAGAACCGTCGTGCTGATCCGGCGCCATCGACGCTCGCTGCTTCGTCGTATTCGACCGGGATGGACTGCATCCCGGCCAACAAGATGAGCATCACGAAGGGTGTCGTCAGCCAGATTTCAGCCAGCATCACCACAAGTCGGGTCGGTCCGTCCGCGATAAAGAACTCTGTCGGAGAACCGCCCAATCGAGTGATGATGTCGTTGACAGGACCGAACTGCGGGTCGAAGAGCAAACGCCACATGAATCCGGCGATGACCCCCGACAGCATCAGCGGCATGAGCACGATGCCACGCAAGGCCCGCAGTCGTCGGGTGAACCGTCGGGAGTTGATGAAGACTGCCATGACCATGCCGATGACGAGTTCGGCGGTCACCGTGACCGCCGTGAAGGCGGCCGTCCACACGGCCGCCTCCACAACTTCTTGGTCCTGCGCCAGGGAGACGTAGTTTTGCCAACCAGTGAACCGCATCCCGAGAGCGGGAGCGTTCCACCGGTAGCTGAAGAAGCTCAGGAAGATCGTCACCACCAGAGGGATGAGAAAGATGGCGGCGAGGATCCCCAACGACGGAAGCAGGTATCCCCATGGAAAGCGTGAGCGGGACTGGGTCCTCATTTGTAGAGCCCGGCCTCCTGCAGTGCTTTGGTCCAGGCCTCGTTGATCTTGGTGAGCGCTTCATCCCCGTCGAGCTGATTCGTCCACACGGCGTTCATATCCGTTTGAAGAGAGGTCTGCAGCTGACCACCGATCGGCGGGAAGTCGACGTCGGCATTGATCTTCGCGACCGCCAGCGCTTTCGCGAGTACCGGGAAGTATGCCGTCTTGCCTTCCGCGGGTAGTGATGCATAGACGGAGTTGCGTGTCGGTGCGTTGCCCGCGTCGACCTTGAGCAGCTCGCCTTCCTTACCGGTCATCCACGCGACTGCTTTGAATGCTGCATCGGGGTTGTCCGAGCCGGCGCTGACGGCCGCCGCCCATCCGCCGAGGATGCTCGATCCACCGACCGGCACGGTGTAGCCGACCTTGCCGGCAACCTGAGAAGTTCCGTCAGTTGCTTCGGCCAGCGTGGCTAGGCCTGGCCATTGCTCGATCATTGCGACCTCGCCCGACAGGAAGCTTTGGTTGCTGCGCTCCCACTCAAACGAGCCGACCTCTTCAGGAGCTGCCTGACGCAACTGCTCGGCGATTGCCATCGCCTCGCGTCCTTCCTTCGTGTCGACCGTGGGATGGCCGTCATCATCGACGTAGTTGCCGCCTAGTCCACCGAGGCGCATGGCCCATGTCCAGAAGGACCCGACCTGTTCGCCCCAGAACGACCAGCCGTATTTCGTGGGGGAGTCCGGGTTCAGAGACTGCGTGAAGAACTGCGCGGTCTCGACGAGTTCGTCGTTCGTCGTCGGGACGGTCAGCGCCCGACCCGTCTTCGCCTGGAATGCCATCTGCACGGCGGGATCCGCGAATACGTCCTTGCGGTAGTAGAACAATTGGGCGTCCGGCTTGTACGGGAGGGTGTACTGCTTGCCGTCGAAGTTTCCGTACGAGTCGAGCAGCACCGGGATGAAGTCGTCAACATCGATGTCGTTGTCGCCGGCGATGTAGTCGTCGAGGGGAAGAATCTGCTCATTCGTGGCGAGCTCGTGGAGCCATGTGAATGGTTCGATTACGACGTCGAACTCCTTGCTGCCCAGGAGATCGGCCGAGACCTTCTGGCGCAACTGATCCTGGGGGAACACCGACAGCTCTGCCTTGATTCCCGTTGCAGCTTCGAGCGCTTTCAGTTGCGCCTTCACACCGTTTCCGGGCTCGCCGTCCAGGGTGGCGATCCGGATGGTCCCATGTTCGGCGTTACTTCCAGATGGGCCGCAGGAGGTGAGGGCGAGGACGGCGCTCGCGGCAACAGCTGCGATGAGGAGCGCACGGCGATTTGGTCGGGCTGTATTGCTGATCTTCTTGGGACGGTGCGGGACTGTAGACACGTTTCCTCCTTTGGATGTTGCCGACCGCTCATTCAGACCTGGTCCGGCTGTGTCAGTGGACTTCCTTGTCCGGTGATTCCGCCCGCGAAGTTCGGTTTCCTGCGAGGTGGACCATCGACGCGGACAGCATCCCATTACGTTCGCACTACGTCAAGGTTTTGTTCCTGTACAGAACAAGAACAGCCCTGGGCGCATGAGTCCTGCGCTGGCCACGTCGGGGGCCCGCGATCGTCACGGGCATCAATGCTTCGTCAGGCGGAGGGTGGAGCTGTGGACCCGCGGACTACCAGAGAGCCGGATACGACCGTGTGGGTCACTGTCGTCTGGCCGTCGACGAGGGCGAGGAGACTGCGGAGTGCGATGGTTCCGAGGCTCCTCGAAGAGGTGTCGAATGTCGTGAGCGGCGGGATGCTGTAGGCGCTTGAGTCGAGGTTGTCAGTTCCTACAAGTGAGACATCGCGCCCGATCCGGAGACCGCGCTCAGCTATGGCTGCTGCGGCGCCTGCGGCGCTCCGATCGCTGACAGCATAGATCGCCGTGGGTGCGTCCGGCAGATCGAGCAACTGCAGCGCCTGGTCATACCCCTTCAGAGCGAGTTGTGCTGGCTGGGGCGCTATCAATGATGGATCCACTGCAAGGCCTGCTTCCAGCAGAGCGACGACATATCCGCGGTACCGATCGTGCAGGGACGCGTATCGTTCCGAGCCCTGAATGAGCCCGATGCGCCGGTGGCCGAGGTCGATGAGATGCTTGGTCGATTCTCGCCCGGCTGTGAAGTTGTCCGCGCTGACAGAGGGGATGAGATTGCCCAGTCTGTTCTCGAGCAGGACGGACGGCAATCCGCTGTCAAGGATTTGTCCGATGACTTCCGGCGTGAGATCACCGCCGTTCGCGAGAATCAAGCCGCTGAGCTGACGACCCGCCAGGGTTGCGAGCTCGTCGATGGGGTCGGATTGGGATTGATGCATCCCCAGAACGACCTGGATGTCCATGTCTCGCGCAGCTGTATACACCCCCTGCAGGAGCGTGTCGATGAAGCCTTCTGAACGTGCTGCCGGGGAGGGTTCTTCCATCACGAGCCCGAACGTCGGCCGCGTCGGTTGGATCGCGCGCTGGTATCCGAGCGCGTCGGCTGCTTCGAACACGGCCGCTCGCCGCGCCGCAGACACCCCGGGCTTGTCGGCCAGCGCTAGCGCTACGGCCGAGACCGGCACACCGGCGGCCGACGCGATGTCACGCATCGTTGTGCGTCGTGCGGGCCGCTGGCTCAACGCGCCCATGGTGCCATTCGGCGTGTGCGGCGTGTGCGGCGTGTGCGGCGGGGGTTCATCATCTGAACAACATAGAACATACGGGTTTCGCGCGCCGAACCTGCAGGTTCAGCCGAGGCTTGATCGAAGCATCTGACCCACTGGGCAGAGGTAGAACTAGTTCAGAATATGTTCTTGACACCGTTCCGGTGAAGGGCCAAAGTCTCAAGTGGTTGGTCGCGACCTCCGAGAGTAAACCGGTCCGAGCGGACTCAGCAGGTTCATTTCGCCGCAGCGAGGCGGCACCGTTCTCAATGAAGACAATGGAGAGAAGAGCATGCAAGTAGCAGCACGACGAGGGGGCCGCCGGCGCGTTCTGCTCACAGCGACGATCGCCACTCTCGCTCTGGCGCTGAGCGGACCCACGATCGCGCTTTCAGCGCAAGCCAACGTTCGGGGCGATAACTACAACTCGGCCACGGCCGACACTCAGGTTCTCGGGTACAACCGAATGATCCGCCTCAGCAACAGCGGGGCGTCTTACAACGGTCAGCTGATCAGTACGACTGAGCGATCTAACACCAATGGTGTCGAGTCGGGCTTCGAGATCAAGAGAAGCACCGATGACGGCGCGAGCTGGACCACCATTTCCACTGTCCCCGGCGAGGCCTACACGTATCAGCCGGCGCTCTTCGAGTTCCCTCAGGCGGTCGGGGCGTATCCGGCGGGGACTCTCATGCTCTGGGGCGTGACGCTCCCCGGGGATCGATCAACGACGACCATGCGGCAATGGCGAAGCGCTGACCATGGCGTCACGTGGTCGCAAGAGGAGATCGTTCAGTTCGCCGTCGGAGATGACGGTGAAGGACTCTGGGAACCCGAGGTCGAGCTCATCGGCGGCAAGCTCGTGCTCTACTTCTCCGACGAGCGGCAGCGCGCAACCTGGTCACAGTACTTGGGTCACATCGTGTCCAACGATGGCGGCGACTCGTGGAGCGCCAATCCTGATGGCAGCACCAATTACGCGCCGGGAATCGTCCAGGACGTCGCAAGCGCGAGCCAGAAGGATCGTCCTGGCATGATGACGGTCGCCCGCAACGAGGCTACCGGGACTTACATCGGCACCTACGAGATCTGCGGACCCAAGAACTGCCAGGTCTATTTCAAGACTTCGAGCGACGGCCTCACATGGGGTAGCGGGGCGTCAGATCTCGGGACCGCCATTCAAACGGATGACAGCCGCGTCCTCTTCAGTACCCCGACGGCCGCCTGGAGCCCCGCTGGTGGAGTGGACGGGCAATTCATCGTGACGGCGTATCGCGAGGTTCGCACGACGGGCGGGGTCGGAGAGACCGGGCAGGTCATGTTCCTCAATACGGACGATGGTGCCGGTTCCTGGAGATGGGCACCTACGCCGATCTATGCATCACCGGCATCATGGACCCAGACCTGTCTCGGTAACTACAGTCCCTTCATCCTCCCCTCCGTGAACGGCGCAAGCGTGCGCTATACGACCGAGGCGAATTTTGGAGCGCATGGCTGCACGACTGTCACCGGTTCCTTCAACACGAGCGTCCTCCCGTACGCAGCGAGTTTCGCGAACGGCGATCCAGGTTGGGTCCGCTATGGCGGAACATGGTCAACGGCATCGAACGTCCTATCCGAGTCAAAGGGCGGATACAAGGCTGTAACCGGTTCGACGGCTTGGAAGGACTACACGCTCCAGGGTGACGTCAGGATCGCGACTGCCTCGGGCAACGCTGGATTCCTGATACGAGTGACTGATCCGACCGAAGGAACAGACACAGCTCGGGGCTATTTCATCGGGGTGAACGGCTCGGCGCTCGTGATCGGCAGGCAGAACTACAACTGGACGCAGCTCGGCTCAACCCCGTTAGCGGGCGGGCTGGCAACCAACACCTGGTATCACCTGTCTGTTGCGATCGATGGCTGCGACATCACCGTGCAAGGTCGGCCGGCCGGATCATCCGCTCCCACCACCAATCTGTCTGTGAGCGACTGCACCTTCAGCCACGGAGCGATCGGAGTACGTAGCTTTGGCACTGCGGCTGGATGGAGATACATCACCGTCGACGAACGGTGAAATGAGCCGATCGACCACGTGGACTGTAGCCGTGCATTCGACCTCAGAACGTCGGCCACGCGGCACCGGAGACAGCGTCGCCCATCCGCCGCAGCGCGAGCTCGAGAATGTGGGGATTGGTCGCGAAGTTCAGCCGGACGTGACCGTGGCCGCCCGTGCCGAAGACGTGACCTGAGCTCACGGCGACCCTTGCGTGGTCGAGGAAGAACTGCGCCGGGCCCTCGACCTCAGCAACGGTTGCGCGCTGGCCCAGGAGAGGCTCTTCCTTGAAGCCGAGCTTCGAGCAGTCGATCCACGCGAGATACGATCCCTCCGGTCGTCGCAACCTCGCTTGAGGCAGGTGGCGTGCAACGAGTTCCTCGAGCAGGTGTCGATTTTCGGAGAGTCCGGACAGCAGGCTGTCCAGCCACGTTCCTCCGTCCTGGAATGCTGCAGCATGGCCGATGACCGCGAGGTGGCTCACGCCGTGGCCGACTTCCTCTGGGAGCCGTGCAAGATCGGCGAGGCTCTCGGGTCCTGCGACGAGGAGAGCGGCTTTGAGTCACGCGAGGTTCCAAGCTTTGGAGGCGGAGGCCAACGACATGCCGTTTTCGGAACCGGGAACGGACAGATACGGAACGAAGTCGACTCCACCAAGCGCGAGCGGCGCATGTATCTCGTCGGAGATCACACGGATGCCATGGCGACGGGCGAGTGTTGCCACCATCCCCAGCTCCTCCCGCGAGTGGACGGTGCCCGTGGGGTTATGTGGATTGCACAGCAGGAAAGTGGGGGACGGGCACCGTCGCGCGGCTTCTGCGAACGCGACCTCCAAGGCGGAAGGATCCAACCGGCCCTCACCCGACAGGGGAGCTTCGAGGATCAAGCGATGCTCGTGCTCCACGAACGCGTAGAACGGGGCGTACACGGGAGGCGTCACGACGACGACGTCCCCAGGTCCTGTCAGGAGACGCAGCGCCTCTACGATTCCCAGCATCACGTCCGGGACGATGGCCGTTTGCTCCAGCTCGAGTCCCGCCCAGGACCAGCGATGCGCGGCGAACTGCTGGAACGCCGAGGCGTATCCGATGCCGGTCGCGTAGCCGGTGTCGCCACGCTCGAGGGCGGACCGAACCGCATCTTTCACCGGCGCCGCGAGAGGGACGTCCATCTCCGCCACCCATAGTGGGAGAACGTCTGCGGGGTGCGTTCGCCACTTCATACTGGTTCGTGTGCGTAGCTCGTCCAACGCGAGCTGCCCCAACGGATTCGTAGCGAGTGACACGCGATCTCCCATCCAGTTTCGGCCGTTCTGCGATCAGCCGATGCGATGGAACTCACGGTAGTGGTCCTCGGCTTCATGTTGTCCGACGCAGCACGCTGGCCTCCCCTGCGATGCACACCCATCGGAGGGGAGGCCGCTGTCACGGAACTCTGCGAACGCCTGTCACCGTGCTGCGCGGGAGCCGTCCGGCGCGCGAATCGCCAGTCATCCGGTCGCCGTCGATGGTCACGTCGAACGCGAGCTCCAACCGCACGGGTGTGGTGATCGTCTGCGTCCACATCACGTGGTCCTCCTGCGCGTCGGTGGCGACTCGCAGATCGCGAAGCGGGACGTCCTCGGTCCTGCTGGCGGCGAAGCCTGACAAGACCCCCTGTTCGTCCTGGAACGTCATCACGGCGTTCAGGGTGCCGATCGGTGTGCGAATGGCGAGGTCCCAGGTGCCGATGATCCGATGCATGACGGTGTCCTTCGATATGAGCCTGTCGACTGGGTGGGCTGGACCAGCGGCGGGGCTGATTCAGAGCGGAAGGGCGTCGAGTCCTCTGGCGGACCACACCGTTCCGCGCCGCTCGTACTCGAACAGTTGCTCGACGGCGTGCGCGATCCGCGGGCCGAATTCGCGTTCCAGCAGATAGAGCCCCAGATCCAGACCGGATGTGACTCCACCGGCACTGACCAGGTCCCCGTCGTCGACGACCCGCGCTCGCACCACCGTGGTGCCGGTGGCCTCGAGGACGTCGTTCCCCAACGTATGGGTCACCGCGGTCCGCCCCGCTAGGAGGCCCGCCATGCCGAGCGCCAAACCGCCTCCGCAGATTGTGGCGACCAGGGTGTCCGGTGAAGCGAACGCGCGGCCCATGAGCGCCGGCAAGCGGCTCGAACCAAGCTCAGCGAGGATGACCGGAATCGTCCTCACGAAATCGGGGTCGCCGACGGTGGGGCCGGCAGCGCCCGGCACGATCACGATGCCAGGAGCCTCCGGCTCCAACACATGGGTTGCGGTGAGCTCCAAATTCCGCGTTCCGCTCACGACCGGCCCGATGCGGTCGAGTGCCACCAGCCTGACGTCAAGGGTTCCTCCGAGAGCGTCCGAGCCGGCGCAGAGCACTTCGAAGGGGGCGATCACGTCGAGTGGGTCGAATCCCTCGAAGAGGATGATCTGAGCGATCATGAGGTGCCTTTCGCGTTGAACTTGTCGATGTCGCCTCGCGTCGCGGAGGACTTGGGCGTGTGCGGAGGGGACGCCGAAGTGCATCGTCGTCGCTCTTGCCGGACGTTGATCAAGGTGAATACTCCACCGAGCAGCGGGACGAGGGCCAAGAGCCGGGTGCGGAGTAGGAGTCCGCGCCCGAGCAACGCCGTGACGGCGACGGTCAGGTACAACGCGCCGTGGACAGGTCCGAGTACCGAAGCGAGGCCAGGCACATGTACGGTGAGGAGGTTCCCGAAGAGGACCGCGATGCTGCCGAGCTCGAGGACGGACAGCGCTTCAAGAGTGCGCAGGAGTCGTGGCGACGCGCTCACGACGACGCGCCGGGACGCACGATCATGAGGATGACAACCACTGCCCACAGCAGGTTGAACATCCCGGTCAAGGGTCGTAGCGATCGCAATCGTGATCCGTCGTCCGGTTGGGACAGCGCTTCTTGCTGCATCGGGGTGATCCGGAGTGCGAGCAGGGCCCCCGCGACGGCGGTCAGGACCATCGCGAGGAGGATCCAGATCTCCGTGAGCCTGCCCTGCACCGCGGCGAGGATCAGGCCGAGTACTGGGACGACGAGTGCTATTCGGCCGTAGGCCCGCGTGATTCGTGTCAGGAGTCTGGCGACGGCGATGCTTCGGTCCGAGGCGACAACGGTGGGACCGCTAGCGCGGTCTCGGCCGTGGAGGTGTTCATCGATGTCGCCTGCCGGTGCCGAACCGCTGATCGGAGCGAACCGGGGAAACAGACTGGCGGTCACCGCAACCGGTCCGATGAACAGAATGCCCGCGAGCACGTGCGCGGCGAGAAGGATGGATTCCATACCTTCAGCCTAGCTGAAGGTATCAGTCAGGCTGAAGCTTTCCTCACTCACGCAGTCCAGGGGACTGCATCATCTGCAGCATGTGATCAGCGAGCGCCGCGCGCAGAGCAGGGTGACTCGTCTCGAAATCCGCGTCCAGGCGAGCGACTACCCCGGCCGCTTCGGCGAGGAGCCGGTGCCCCGCCGGTGTGATCTCGAGCTGTGCCGCTGAGCCGGCGCGGCCGGTGGAATCGGCGACGATGCCATCGGCTACGAAGCCACCGACGGCGACATGTGTGCTCTGGACGGTGATCCTCGATCGTCGCGCGAGATCGCTGAACGAGATGCCAGGGGTGCTACGGATGTGTCCGAGCAAGGCATACTTGCGCGTCGTGAGGCCCAGCGGCTTCAGTGCTGAGGTCAGAGAGTCCTCCCAGATTCTGGACAGGGCGAGGAGGGTGACCGTCGGGCTGAACGGCGGCATCTCAGACATGGAGCACAGACTACCCGTGGAGTGGAGGCCGGGTGCTGAGGCCGGAGCCGAGAATCTTGTCCGTGCTGAAGCCGTCAGGGCCTCCGTGAAGTCGGGGGTCGACGTCGACCCCATGACTCCAGAATGTGGTGGCGCATCGCGCGCTCTGCCTGATCGGCATCGCCAGCTCGGATCGCTTCCAGCACGATGCTGTGCTCGTCTCGAGATGCCTCGAACGCTTCACGAGTGCCGTTCAACGTGAACCGAGCGGTGTCTCGTGCCCGGGTGTACAGGGTGCGGTTGATGCTTTCGGCCAGCGGAATGTTCGACGCTGCCATGACGGCCATGTGGAACATCATGTCCGCATCGCCGAACCCCTGTTCATCGTCCATGGAGTCGGACATCAACTGAATCGCGTGCTCCATCGCCTCCAGCTCGATGGCGGACCGGCGGACGGCCGTGGCAGCAGCCATGGCACCTTCAAGCGAGCTGCGAACGACCGCGAGTTGATCGAGCACGCCGAGCGAGTCGTCATGTTCGAGCATGACCTCGAGGACGACCGGGTCCAAGACGTTCCACGACTCCTGGGAGCGGACTGTCGTGCCGCTGCCCTGGACGACGCTGACAAGCCCCTTCTCCTCGACCCGCTTGATCGACTCACGGATGACGGTCCGGCTGACTCCGAAGTGCGCCGTGAGCTCCGCCTCGATGGGCAACATGGACCCCTCGGCGACCTCGCCGGTGACGATCGCGGTGACGAGGTCGTGCACGACGGCGACTCCGAGACGAGTAGCGGGCACCTTCGCCGCAGCGTCCGCGAAGATCGCATGCTTGGCCAATCGGGTGGCGGGCTCACTCATCCACTGCAGTATAGGTGATGCCCTGTAGCTCATCACCCGGCCCACCCGCCGGAGTCATCGACAGACCTGCGCGCTTCGGACGGACATGCGGTCCGGCGCTCTGCCGCCAGTCTCCCTGTGCGCTCGTCAGAGCGATCAGGTCCTCGTCCACGGTGATGCCGCCGCCCGGAGTGTCCCCGAGAACGATCCCACCGTCGCTGTACGTCTGGTCGATCGTCACGGCGAACGGGGCGTGCAGATCTTGGACTTCGGCCGTCAGGTGATTCGGAACCGCGGCGGCGGCATGTGCAACGGCCGGATTGCTCGTGAGGCCCACGGGGCTGATGGGGAGGTCTCTCGAATGAGCGGCGACGGCCAGCCGGAGGAAGTTCGTCACACCCCAGACGGCTCCGGTTTGGACGATGTCGACTGAGCCGTGGTCGAACAGGGGTCGATACAGTTCCAACCCCGTGAGGTTCTCACCGGTGGCGACACCCGCACGCACCTGCTGCGACAGGCGATGGTGGCCGGAAGCGTCCCAGCGTCGCAGCGGCTCCTCGATCCAGGTGAGGTCCAGATGCTCCTCGATCTCTGACACGTATCGCACACCCTGCTTCAGATTCCACGATTCGTTCGCATCCAGCATGAGCGCCGGCCGATCGGTGTTCACACTGAGGGTGTCGGCGATCAACAGCAACCGGCGAAGGTCGGCGTTGACGTCACGGCCACCCTTGAGTTTGCCTGCGGTGTACCCCCGCTCGGCCATCGTCGTGTAGAAGGAGACCAGCTCCTCGTCCGTCAGCGCGATGTCGAGGCCGGATGCGTATCCGGGCACGAAACGGTCGTCGGCTCCGAGCAGTCTCCAGAGTGGTTCGCCCGCGAGCTTCGCCTTCAAATCCCAGAGCGCGGCATCGAGGATGGCGATACCGCCGAAGGTCGTCCCCCCATGCCCGGCCTTGAAGGCATGGCTCAGCATCGCGTCATAGAGACTGGTCACAGCCCTCGGATCGCGGCCTTCGAGTGCAGGGAAGAGGAGCTCGACCGCGTGGTCAGAGCCCATTCCGATGCCTTCGACACCGGCGTCGGTCTCGAGGATGACGATCGCGACGTCGGTGATACCCGAAGCGATGAACCCGTTGACGTCGCCCACGGGCCGTCCCCAGTCGCGATGGGTATGGATGGTGCGGTAGCCGGTGATCTTCATGATGCTCTTCCCGAGAGGTCGATGGCGTTGCGGTTCGGCTGCGTCGTCGCTGCCTTGCGTGCTGGAGGTTTCATGCGATGTCGTTCGATCAGCCGTGCGCTTGGTTGGAGACAGGGCGCCGGGGACGAAGGTGTGTGACGCCACCGTCCACCTCGAGAGCGGTACCGGTGGTCGAGCCGGCAGCGGGCGAGGCGAGGTAGAGAATGGCGTCGGCGACTTCGTCCGGGGTCACCATTCGCCCCGTCGCCTGCCGTTCGTCCAGTTGCGCCCGCTCAGTGATGGGATCGTCGAACCCCGCGAGCATGCGCTCGACGAACGGAGTCGCGACGGTGCCGGGGCTCACGCAGTTCACGCGGATACCTTCCGCGACGTGATCGGTCGCCATGGCGTAGGTCAAGGCGAGGATGGCCCCCTTCGAAGCGGCGTAGAGAGCACGACGCGGAAGTCCGTTGAGAGCGGCAATGGAGCAGACATTGACGATCGAAGCGTGGCCGGACCGCCTGAGGTGGGGAAGCGATGCCGCGACGACCCTGGCCGTGCCGGTGACGTTCACGTCCAGTACTCGAGCCCAATCGTCGTCGTCGTTCTCCTCGACCGTGCCCACGGCGGAGATGCCCGCCGAGTTGACGACGATGTCGATGCCGCCCAACTCATCAGCGAGAGACTCGACCGCTGTCGTGACGCTCGACCGATCCCGCACGTTTGCGGCATGACCGACAACCGTTTCTGGGAGCCCGAGGACCTGGATGTCGAGGACACCGACTCTTGCGCCCTCGGCTTGGAGCGCCGAGACGACCGAGGCTCCGATCCCGGAAGAGCCTCCGGTGACGATCGCGCTGAGCCCGACGAACCGGCCGCTCACGCCGCACTCACCGTCTGCCGCGATGTGCCGAGACCGTCGATCTCAAGCTCGACGACGTCTCCAGTGCGCAAGTACACGTCGTCTGCCTGTCCGAGGGCGACGCCCGCGGGCGTTCCGGTGTTGATGAGATCCCCGGGATGCAACACCATGAACTGCGACAGGTACCAGATCACGTACTCGACCGAGAAGATCATGTCTGCTGTGCTCCCGTTCTGCCGTTGCCGTCCGTTGACGGAGAGGCGAAGTCCCAGTTGCTGTGGATCGGGGATCTCGTCGCGCGTGACCAGGTATGGGCCGAGCGGGTTGAACGTCTCGCAGCTCTTGCCCTTGTCCCACTGCCCACCTCGTTCCAGCTGGAACTCCCGCTCCGAGACGTCGTGAGACACCGCGTAGCCGGCGACGGTCGCGAGAGCATCCGCGGGGCTGTCGAGATATCGAGCGGTCCGGCCAATGACGACGCCGAGCTCGACCTCCCAGTCCGTCTTGCGTGAGCGTCGGGGGATCAGGATGGTGTCGTAGGGGCCGACCACCGTGGACGGATCCTTCATGAAGACCACCGGCTCCGTCGGGATCGCCGCCCCGGTCTCTTCGGCATGGTCTCGATAGTTGAGACCGACGCAGACCACCTTGCCCGGTCGGGCGATGGGCGCCGCCATCGAAGTTCCGAGTCCGGAAGCGACGGTGCGAAGGTCCCCGGCGATCATCGCTGCACGCGCGAGGTCGATTCCTCCGCGTTCGTGGAACCCCCGGTCGATGTCTGTGGTGATGGGGGACAGGTCGTAGGTCACGTCCTGCTCGAAGAGCACGGGCAGAGGGCCAGTGGGGGTGTTCAGTCGTCCGAGTTTCATGAGTCCAGTCCGTGAATGTCGTAGAAGTAGGCGGCGGTGTCCGAGAGGACGGAAGTGAGTGAGGTTCCGCCTCGATCGCCGGCGGCTGAAGCGACGAGATCGAAGGCCTTGCGGTGGTCTTCGACGAGTTCGACGAGAGGCCAGTCGCTTCCGTACATCACCCGGTCCGCGCCGAACAGATCGAGCGCTGTGTCGACGAACGGACGCGCCGGATGACCTGCACCAGGGGAAAGAGGGTCCGCGGGTCCCAGCAGACCGGAAGCCTTGGCGAACACCGTCGGTCGTGTCGCCGCGTCAGCGAGCGCCGACCTCCAGGCCGCGCGAGCCCTGGCGTCACCGGCCAGCGGCGGTTTGCCCAGATGGTCGATCACGATGCGCAGACCCGGATGGCGATCTGCGAGCGCTGGAACCTCGCAGAGTGCGGCGTGGTCCGCCGTGACGAAGTCCAGTGTCAGCCCGGCGTTCGCCAGCAGGTTCAGAGACTCGGTCTGCGCAGCACCAGCCAGCCATCCAGCAGCGCGTTCGTGGATGAGGTTTCGGACGCCCACGATGAGCGGATCGTTCGCGTACTCCTGGGCGAGCTCGGCCACGAGGTGGGGTTGGTCCAATGGGACCCAAGCGACGATTCCGACCACGCGGGGATCGAGCTCGGCCTGCGCCCGCATGACAGCGGTGTCGGACGCGTTGTCTGCTGCCTGCACGAGAATGATGCGAGTCGCGGGCCGGATGCTGGGGAACTCATCGAGCAGAACCGTGCGATCGAGGGGGTGGACGGCGTCGGTGAGCCAGGAATAGCTCGCGCTGGAGAGATCCCAGACATGAACGTGAGCGTCGATGATCATGAGGTCACCCCGAGGTGTCGCCATGCTTCCGGGGAAATCGTCGAGTCGTAGTAGGTGACGGTGCCCTCAACCTGCTCGGCTGTGCGCATTCCAACCACGACCGAGGCGACGTTGGGCTGGAGGAGCGGGAACTGGACAGCGGCTTGTGGCAACGTCACGCCCACCTCGGAGCACGCGGCGGACAGAGCCCGCGCACGGCGGAGGATCTCTGATGGAGCCTGTTGGTAGTCGTAGGTGGCGTCTGCCGGTACTTGTGGCTGGCTGAGGAGTCCTGAGTTGTAGACGCCGGCGGCGACGATGGCGACGCCGCGCTCGGCCGCCGCGGCTAGCAATTCATCCTCCGCGGAGCGATCGAGCAGGGTGTAGCGACCAGCGACCATGACGACATCGACGTCGCGTTCGCGGACCAATCTCGCGAGCATCGGGGCCTGATTCATCCCTGCCCCGACCGCCCCGACCACGCCCTGGTCGCGCAGCTCGATCAAGGCGTCCAGCCCAGTGGTCGATGCGCTGTCCCAGTGGTCGTCCGGGTCGTGCAGATAGACGATGTCCAGTCGGTCCATATGCAGTCGCGAAAGGCTGCTCTCGATCGATCGGAGCACCCCGTCGCGGCTGAAGTCCCACTCCCGACGATGGGTTGCGGGCACAGCGAAGCCGTCCTCGAGGTCGAAGTCACCTGCTGCGGCGCGTTCCGGTGTTGGAACGAGGCGGCGTCCGACCTTGGTGGAGATGACGAACTGGTCTCGTGGACGACTGCGGAGGTACTCGCCGAGTCGTTGTTCGGAGAGGCCGAGTCCGTAGTGCGGGGCGGTGTCGAAGTAGCGGATCCCGCTCTTCCAGGCGGTGTCGACAGCTTCCTTCGCCTCTTCGTCGGTCGTCGGACGGAACAGGTTGCCGAGCTGGGCGGCACCGAAACCAATCTCAGTGACCTTCAGTCCGCGGAGTTGTCTCGTACGCATGGGTTCTTCTCGCAGTAGGTAGGGAAAGGCATATGGGGCGGGGAGCGTTGAGGGCCCGGCTCGTCAGTCGGCGGGCAATGAAGATCAGTTGAGATGCCAGATTTCGGTGAAGAGCTCCCAGTTGTCAGCTGTGGAGTCATCGCGAAGGGGGCGTTGGCAGGGAGCGGTGTAGGACCACCAATGTTGGGTGATCGGGTCCATCGCCATGCGACGTTGATCGGCCTCGTAGTCGGACCCGACGTACTCGTAGTAGCCGAGGATGTAGTCGTCCAGCGCGAAGATCGTGAAGTTCCGGATGCCGCTTGCGGACAGAGCGGTTTCGATTCGCGGCCAGACGCTGCGATGCAGCTCGATGTACTCGTCGCGTTTCGAGCCGACCAGGCGGGCAGCCATCCCGAAACGACGGACCGGCTGTTGTTGCTCGTCGGTCATTCCTTGGTCCCTCCGGCCGTCATCCCCGAGACGAGGAATCGCTGGGAGAACAGGAAGATCACGAGGACGGGCGCGACCGAGAGGATGGTCGCCAACGCGAGCACCGGCAGGCTGATGGTCACCGATGCAGCGCTGGTCGGGTTGAAGAGCGGAACGTTCGACAGCAGCTCGACGAGCCCGACCTGGATCGGCGACTTCCGTCCCGGAGCGGTGACGAACGGGAGGAAGTAGTTGTTCCAGTTCCCGACGAGGTTGAAGAAGCCGACGAGGGCGATCACCGGAGTCGCGAGAGGCATGGCGATCTGGGCGAACACTCGGAACTCGGTCGCACCGTCGATCCGAGCCGCATTGAGCAAATCCTTCGAGACGCTCGTCGTGAAGTAGATGTACGTCAAGTACACGCCGAACGGGAAGAACGAGAACGGCAGGATGACCGCCAGGGGATTGCCGATGAGCTTCAGCGCCGAGAGTTCCAGGAAGACCGGGAGGACCAACGCCGTGTTGGGAATGAGCATCACGATGAGCGTCACGACCAGCAACGTCCGCCGCAGGCGGAACTCGGTGAGCGCCAGCGCATAACCTGCCGGGATCGTCACGACGAGCGTGATCACGAGCGCAACGCCGCTGTACAGCACGGAATTGCCGAGCCAGGTCCAGATGATGCCGTTCTGGAACTCGGCGAGGCTCGCCCAGTTCGCCAACAGGACGTCGATCGATCCGATGCTGAACGGCGCGTTCTGAACGAGATCGCTGGCGGACTTGGTCGGGGCGAGGAGGAGCCAG
Source organism: Plantibacter sp. CFBP 8798 (assembly GCF_014841195.1). Classification (NCBI taxonomy): domain Bacteria; kingdom Bacillati; phylum Actinomycetota; class Actinomycetes; order Micrococcales; family Microbacteriaceae; genus Plantibacter; species Plantibacter sp. CFBP 8798. The sequence goes on along the minus strand of NZ_JACYTS010000003.1, from coordinate 234,775 downwards.
ATGATCGGTATCGCGAAGAAGAGGGCGAAGACGGTGAGGACGGCGACGACCGTGACCCGCCCGAGCCATCGGCCAGGAGATACGTACTCGCGACCGCCCGAGCGGTTCGCCTTCTGGCTTTCGCGCCCGGTGGAGCGGGCGGATCGGATTTCAGTCGCGTTCAAAGAGTCCTCCTCGGAAGACGAAGATCGCCGACAGCGCCGCCGCAACTGCAAGGAGCAGGAGCGAGATCGCCGCGGAACCGTTGAAGTCGCCCTGTCTGAAGGCGTACAGGTAGGCGAGTTGATTGAGTGAGTAGTCCGGAGGGACGACACCCTTGGATGCTTGGGAGAGGACGCGGGGTTCGACGAACAGTTGGGTGCCAGCGGCCAGCGACATCACCGCGGTGTACGAGATCCATTTCCGAAGAAGTGGGATCTGGATGTACCAGGCGGCCTTGACCGGCCCAGCGCCATCGATTCGTGCAGCTTCCATGACGTCAGCGGAGATGTTGTTGAGTGCGCCGTACATGATCACGATCCACCCGCCGGCACCCGTCCAGAACGCGACGATGGTGAAGATGACCGGCAGGTTGTCGACGGAGACGGTCTGCACGAAATTCTCGAAGCCGAACGCGTTCAGGATGGCAGCCACCGGGCTCACGGAAGGGTCGAGCAGGAACAGCCAGAGCATCACACTCGACGCTCCTGCGAGGGCGCCCGGGATGTAGTAGACGAACCGGAGGCTGTTCGCCAGCCAGCGTCGCCCGATCGAATGGACGAGCAAGGCCAGCAAGACGACGAACACGAGAAGCGTCACCAGGTACACCACGAGGTAGACGGCCACGTGTGCCACCGCAGGGAGGAAGCGATAGTCGCCGAAGATCCGGGTGAAGTTCGAGATGCCGGCGAAGGCACCGTCGGTCGTGAAGGCGAGGAAGATCGTGTACAGCGTCGGCACGACGCCGAAGGCGATCAGCAGGAGGGCGTAGCCAGACGTGAAGACAGTTCCGATCCGGGCTTGCGAACGGTCTGGCCGGCGAGTGCGGGACACCCGCCGCCGCCCCTCGAGGGGGGAGCGGACGGCGGCGGGTGTCGGTGCTGGGAATGTGATGGGGTGTCCTTTGCTCGCGCAGGGGGACCTGCGATGAACGGTGGTTACTTGACGGTGTAGCCCTGGACCTGAGCCTGGTTCTCGTACTCGGCTTGCAGCGCCGGGACCAGCTCCTTGAGGGTCTTCCCTTCGGCGAGACCCGGGATCACGACCGAGGAGAACCCGGTTTCCGGGCTGAACGACGGGAAGCCCCAGCCGTCCCAGACGCTGTCCGCGGCACTGGTGATGGCGCCCTGGAAGTCGCCCGCGAAGTACCCGGAGGCCGCCTGAGCGCCCAGCCAGGCGTCAGCGGTGGAGCCGTAGGCGGGAAGACCGGTAGCGAGCTCTGCGGCCTTGTCGGAACTGCTCACGAACTCCAGGAAGGACACGACTCCGTCGAGGTTCTTCGAGTGGCTCGAGCCGTACCAGATCCCACCACCGACGTTGCCGGTGACCTCGGCCTCACCCTCCCAGTGCAGGGGAGCAGCGGCGCCGACGGTGCCCGGCGCAGCGTTCAGGCTGTCGGGATTCTGGAAGAGAGCTCCAGCGAACCATGCCGGTCCCGGCGTCCCGAGCAGCTTGTCGCTGTACTTCGACACGAAGTCGGCCCCGAACACGCTGTCCTGGACGAGCGTGCCGTTCGCGAGCATGTGGTCGATGAGGTCCGTCACCTGCTCCGACTTCGGATCCGCGAAGTCGCTGGAGAACGTCTGGCCGTCGACCTGGAAGACCGGAGCTTCGCCACTCCAGTAGTAGGTGAAGGGCCCGGTGAAGGCGTCTCCGACGGACCCGAGGATGTAGCCGGGGTGTTCGGCTGCCACCTTGTCGCTGAGCTCCCGGTAGTCCTCCCAGGTGGTCGGGACCTCATACCCGAACTGGGTCATCAGTGGTTCGTTGTACCAGTACACGACCGGAGCGAGGTCGTTGCGGACGCCATAGACGTTCTCGTCGATCGTCATCGGGTCCAAGGCGCCGGGGGTGAACCCGTCGAGGAAGTCATCGGAGAGCAGCCCCTTGTTCAGCACTGCTGCGAAGGCCTGCACGCCGTTCTGCTCGACGCCCGCCCAGGCGGTGTCATTGGTCTGCGTGGAGAAGACGACATCGGGCCACCCTTCACCTGACTGGTCGAACAGGGCGATCTTCGTCTTGAACGAATCGCTGCCGCCGGCGCTGCCGTCGTAGGTCTCGATGGTCATCTTCACGTCGGGGTTCTCCGACTGGAACGCCTTGGCGATCGGCTCGCGGGCAGCGTCGACCAGAACGGTCAGACCCGCGTTGGGGTCCTGCTCTGCGGCGGGGAAACCGTACTTGTCCGACGTCGCACTCGGGCCGGCGGTGCAGGCGGTGAGCAGGGCGAGACCGACGGCAGCGGTGGCTGACAGGGATAGGGCGCGTGGAACGCGACGGGGGTGACGACGGTGCAGTGTGGACATCGTGGATCCATTTCGGGTCGGCTTCATTGGCGATGGGGTCCGAGTTCATCTCGGCCTGATAGACAGTTCATCATACATAGTATGTATTGCCAACCCCCAGTTCGAGGTTCCGCCTACAGCCTGCCGCGCTCCGGGGTCGAGGGCTGGACTGAGGTGCCTATACGACGAGATTGCGGCTCATCACCGCCGGCGTGGGTGGTGCCCTATCGAGCGCGCAGACGTGCTGATGACGTCGTTAGCTGTCGGTGCGCTGGGCCGCGGTTCCATGCACGACGTTGTCGAAGGTGTCGCGGGAGTCGAGGACCTCAGCGATGTGCTGCTCCGCCCATTGGCCGAGAGCGGTCAGCGGTTCGCGCAGTGTCTGGCCGAGTGGCGTCAGGGTGTACTCGACGCGGGGTGGCATCTCGTCGTATGCGGTGCGAGTGAGGATGCCGTCGCGTTCCAGATCCCGAAGAGTGCCCGAGAGGACCTTGCCGCTGATCCCGCCGACCGTCTCGCGGAGCGTCCCGAATCGGAGGGGACCGTCGCTCAATGCGATGACGATCATCGCGGTCCACTTATTGGCGATCCGGGCGAGTGAGGTGCGCGAGGGGCATGTCGGCAGCATCACGTTCCAGACGGATGTGTCGGCAGGCGCATCAGAGTTCATCGGGAATCCTCCATAGTTACATTGAGGTAACAGGTTACCGTCTGAAACTATGGTCCTACCACTCACCCTCACGAAGGAGACACACCATGATCGACCAGACCCCCGCAGCCGTCGCCGTCACCTACTTCGATGCCCTCGGCCGCGGTGACATTCCGACGGTGATGGCGCAGTTCGACCCCGAGGTCGTGTGGCATCAGCCCGGAACGAACCAGTTCTCGGGTGACCACCGCGGCGTCGACGGTGTTGGTGCACTCCTCGGCGGCATGATGGCCACGAGCGAAGGCACCTTCCAACTTGCTGTGACCGGGCCTGCGATGGTGAACGGCGAGCTCGTTGCGGTCCCCGTCCGGTTCACCGGGACCCGGGGCGACGTCGTCATGGACATGCCCGGTGTCGACCTCCTGACCGTCCGTGGCGAGCGCATCGTCGAGGTGAGCCTGTTCTCCGCAGACGGCCCGGCGGAGGACATGTTCTGGGGGCCTGCTGAGAGCTGAGGTTCGGATGCGGGACGGGCGATTGCCTGCCCACATCTCGCTCGTCACCACGAGCCGGAACGGCGTCGAGACGGTCGCATTCATCGAGGATGCCTGTAAACGTGTACTGATGGTGCGCATGAACAGTGGTCGTATGCCTGCGTGACGTACTTCGGCTCCGCCTTGCGGCGCCTTCGGACAGGTCAGTCGAGCCAGATGTCCCAAGGCGCCGCTCTTCGAGCGGGGGCAGCGCCGGTGTATCGACGAACGCCGGCCGGGTCGCGGCGGGGCTCGTCGGTCAGACCGTCGGTGCTGTGAGTTCGGCTACGAGCGGTGCGAGGAACTCACGTGAGAGATCGGTGAGCTCAGCGCCGGCCCGCTCCGGGGTACCGGTGTCGAATGGCGGTTCCGGGGTGTATTCGGCTCCCAGGACGGCGAACTTCGCCAGCTCTTCGCCTGACAGGTAGGAGACGAGGCGGATGCCGAGGTCCATACCCGCGGTGACGCCGGCCGCGGTCAGCCGGTTGCCGTCCTCGACGACGCGTTCGTCGACCTCGATCGCGCCGTAGCCTCCGAGGAGGTGGCGGACGGACCAGTGCGAGGTGGCTCGGCGACCGTCAAGCAGCCCGGCGGCAGCGAGGGCGATGGAGCCGGAGCACACGCTGGTCACGTACTCCGCGTCCCGACCGATGCGCTCGAGGTTCGCCATGGCGCGGATGTCGCGGAGGAGGATGCCGGTGTCGCCGCCCGGGACGAGGATGACGGCGGGTGCATCGGTCACCTGGTCGAGCGTGAGCGCAGGTGCAAGGGTCGGCCCGCTGCCGCTCGGCACCGGTTCGAGGGTGGTTCCGGTGGTCACGAACTGCACCGTGGCGCCGGTTCCTGCGAGGAAGTGGAACGGGCCCACGACGTCGAGGAGTTCGAACCCCGGGTGCAGGACGATGAGGATCGTCTTGTCCGTCGCGAAGCTGACTCCGGGCCGTGCGGCGAGCGTGTGATGGGCGGCGATGCAGCGGTCGACCGCCTGCTGCTTGGCGGGATCATCGCCGATCACCGTGAAAAGGGTGCTGGCGGAAGGGTCGTGCCCCACCGTGTGACCGGGGAGGGCGGTGGTCTCGGGGGTCTGGTCGTCGTCATGCATGCGGATACTCCTGTGCCTGGTTGTCGGTTGTCGGTGTCGTTTTTGTCGGCCCGGTTCGATCAGCTGTCGGAGAAGACGAGCTGCATGCGCCCGGTGAGTGGGTTGACGAGGGTGTCGGCTCGGACGCCGAACACCCGGTCGAGCAGATGCGGAGTGAAGACTGCAGCCGGGGTTCCGGAGGCGACGACACGGCCGTGCTCGAGCATGACGATCTCATCGCAGTAGGACGCGGCGAGATTCAGTTCGTGCAGCGTGATGAGGGTGGTGACCTGGAGGTCGCGCACCAGTGCGAGCAACTGCAACTGATGACGGATGTCGAGGTGGTTCGTGGGCTCGTCGAGCACGAGGATCTGCGGTTCCTGCGCCAGTGCACGGGCGAGCTGCACGCGCTGCCGTTCGCCGCCGGACAACGTGCTGACATCACGGTCCGCGAACTCCGCGACGCCCGCGGTCACCATGGCTCGCTCCACGACCTGCCGGTCCTCGGCACTGTCGGTGACGAGGAGCCGTCCGTGTGGCAGGCGTCCGGTCGCGACGCAGTCGGCCACGGTGAGTTCGAGGTCTGCCGCGCTGTCTTGGACGACTGCGGCGATCACCCGCGCTGCCTTCCGGGCCGGCATCGTCCAGACGTCGTGGTCGTCGGCGAGAACCTGTCCCTCTGTGGGACGCAGCATCCGATAGACCGTCCGGAGGAGTGTCGACTTCCCGCTGCCGTTCGGCCCGACGAGCCCGACGACGTTCGAACGCGCCCGCAAGGCGACATCCTCGATGATTCGTCGGCCGGCGATGTCCACGCTGACGCCCTGGACTTCAAGTGACGTGCCTTCGGCTGCGTTCATCGCTGGGTCCGACCGGATCGCCGCAGCAGCCACAGGAAGAACGGTGCGCCGACGACGGCGGTGAGCAGCCCGACGGGGACCTCGGTCGGCGCGAGGAGCAGCCGAGCCCCGATGTCCACGACCACCAGCAGCAGTCCGCCGGCCAGTGCGGAGGCGGGGAGCACCCAGCGATGGTCGGACCCGATCACCATGCGGACGGCGTGCGGCACCACGAGGCCCACGAAGCCGATCGATCCGCTGACCGCCACGACGACGCCGACGAGCAGGGAGGTGATGATGAACAGCATGAGCCGCATCCGGCCGACGTCAACGCCGAGGCTGACTGCTGTCTCGTCGCCGGTGAGGAAGGCGTTCAAGATCGGAGCGAGGAGGACGAGCAGGATCGTCGCGATGATCAGGACGAGGGCCGGGACGCCGAGGTCGCTCCAGGTGGCCGCGGCGAGACTGCCAGCGAGCCATGACAGGACTTGTCCGACCCCTTGGTTGGCCCCGCTGGATCGGAGGACGAGATAGCTCGTGATCGAAGTGAGGAGATACGACATCGCCACTCCGGCGAGCACCAGGCGGTTCGGCGTCACCCGCCCACCCTGCTGCGCGAGAGCGAAGACGAGAACCGTGGTGATCAAGGCCCCGACGAAGGCCGCGACGGGAGTCGACACGGCGGCGAACAGTCCGTTCGTGAGCGTCAACGCGGCGACCGCGGTCACGGAGGCGCCTGAGGAGACACCGAAGACGAACGGGTCCGCCAACGGATTGCGCACGACGGCCTGGAGCACGGCGCCGGCGACCGCAAGCGCCGCACCGACGACGAACCCGAGCAATGCTCGGGGAAGGCGGAACTCCCACACGATCTGGTCGTCGAGCCCGGCGACCGGGCCACCGCCCCAGGGGAGCAGGCGCGCTCCGATCACTTCGACGACGCGCCCCGGTGCGATGCCCACGCTCCCCACGGCGACAGAGAGCACCACCGCGACCATGCAGGCGACAAGGAGGATGGCGATCACCGGTTGCGGGTGCCGCCGGGCTCGGGTGTGCGTCCGTGCTGGTGCGGGAGCTGCTGTCACGAGGAGGGAACCGGAAGATCCAGATCGGGGTGGAGGGCGTTGGCGATCTTCGTCAGACCCACCATGACCGAGATCGACGAGTCGGTCTCCTGCGTCGGCACCTCACTGATTCGACCGTTCTTCACCGCGGGGAGGTCGGGGAAGTTCTCCTCGAGGAACGCCTTCTGCGTCGCGAAGTCCTGGCCCGGGAACGTGCCGACGAGGATGACGTCGGCGTCCGAGGCGGCGAACTCCTCTTTACTGACGTAGACGGAGTCAGAGGAGAAGACGTTCTTGCCGCCGGCGGTGCTGATCAGGTCATCGTAGATACCGCCCGCCAGGACGATCACGGGGCCGGATCCGCCGTTGAAGTACGCGGTCTTCACCGTCGGCTTGCCCTGGACGGCCTTGACGACCTCCTCCTTTTCGGCATCGAGCCGAGCGATAACTTCATCGGCCTTCGCCGAGACGTTGAAGATCGTGCCGTAGTCGCGGAGCGTCTTGGACACGGAGTCGATGTTCCAGATCTTCGTGCTCTGTGAATCGGTCGCCCCACAGAGGTTGGCGCCGTAGACGGTCGCCCCGGCCTGCTCGAGCTGCTCGACCGACGCGTAGCCCTGTGAGGCGTCGAACGCGAACCCTTCCAGCACCTGCCCGGTGACGAAGTCCGGCTTCTCGCTCAACAGAACCTCTTTCGACGGGAACCCCATCATGCTCCCGATGGTCTGCAACCCATCCGCCGCCTTCGCGACCGAGTCCGGGTAGGGGGCGTAGTCCGCCTGGACCGCGACGATCTTGTCCCGGAGTCCGAGTGCAAGGAGTGCTTCGGTATTGGACTGCCACAGGCTCACCACACGGTCCGGCGCAGAGTCGACGGTGATGGTCCGGCCGCAGTTCTCCAACGACACCGGATACCCGGTCGCGGCAGTGGCGCTTGTGGGCGCAGTCGAACCCGGTGCGCCGCTCCCGGCGCAAGCGGTGGCAACCAGGAGAAAGACCGAGGCCGCCCCTGTCGAGGAGATGATTCGTCGGGCAGGGGGTCGCATGGGGCTCCTTTACTAGCGCGGATACACGGTTCTACGTCTTGTAGAAGACTAGCTCGTTTCGCGAGAAGACAAGCCGCACGTTGGTCCGACGGGCTCCTGTGAGCGAGCTATTGCCCTGGACCAGGCGCTCGCCGATGGCAGGATTGATCACCGCGTGGCGGCTCATGCTGGTTCTCTTTCGATCGGAACGGGGGTCGGAGTGGTTAGCCGCGCCGAGCCTGAAACCATGGACCGCGTTTAGGCCTCGAGGTCGGCGATGATGTCCTTCACCGTCTCGATGTACGACGTGATGTCGTCGTCGGTCATCGCCAGCGACAGCGAGAACTCACCGCGAGCGACGGGGAAGAAGCCCCGATTCGCGAGTTCGAGCGAGAAGGTCTGTGTCTTCTCGGCGTCGACGTTGCGCCAGTGATCCCGTTGGGTCTCCACGGTCATTCCCGCCTCGAGGCAGTACGCGTAGGCGAGTGATGAGTAGCCGCTCCCAAAGATCGTGAACGGACTCCGCCGCGCCGCGGTCCACTCACCGACCTCGGACAGGATGCGCCCGGCCATCGTGTTGAGCCGGTCGTACGCCGCTTCGTCGAGTGCGGTCATACACGCGATGCCGGCGATCAGGGCGAGCCGGTGCCCGTGGTGGGTCCCGGAGATCGGCACACGGCCGTCGGCGAGCACGCCCATGACGTCTGCGCGGCCGCCGATCGCGCCGAGCGGTAGCCCGCCCCCGATGATCTTTCCCATCACGGTGATGTCCGCATCGATGCCGTATGTGTTTTGCATGCCGTGGAACGAGGCCCGCAGGGTCATCGTCTCGTCGATGACGAGCAGGATGCCGAGTTCAGCGGTGACCCGACGCAGCATCTGGACGAACCCCTTTCGCAGCACGACGTGGCCGCCCGCGCCGCTTTCGAGTTCGACGATCACACAGGCGAGGTCGTCGGCGTGCTCGCGGAGGATGCGTTCGGTACCTGCTTCGTCGTTCTGCGTGAGCATGACCACGTGCTCGACGACCGCGTCAGGGATGCCCTCACTGTCGGCGACCGGACGGGGGTTGCTGTCTGACCCGTATTCCTCGCCACCGTGCGGGTGGGCGGATACGCTGACCGGGTCGGTGAAGCCGTGGTAGCCGCCCTCGAACTTCGCGATCAGGGTTCTTCCCGTGAACGCGCGTGCAACGCGAATCGCACTCATCACGGACTCTGATGCCGAACACGAGAACTGCACCATGTCGATCGAGGCGACGCGGTCGATGAGAATCCGGGCCAGTGCCGCCTCCTCCGCGACCGGGTTGCCGAACGACGTGCCCGAAGGAATGGCCGCGATGAGCGCCTCGCTGATCGTCTGGTTGCCGTGACCGAGGATGTTGACCGTGAAGTTGTTGTTCAGGTCCAAGAGCCGGTGTCCGTCGACCGTGTCGATGTACGCACCGTCGCCGCCCTCGACGAAGACGGCGTGGGGGCCGAAGTTGAAGGACGTGCGGCTGTAGCCGCCGGGGATCACCGCCCGTCCCTCCGTGGTGAGCTGGGCAGATGTGGCGAACTTCTCGCTGAAGCGACGAGTGGCGGATTCGAGCGTGAGCATTGTGGTCTCCTTGGTCGGTCTCGGTGACAGGTTCGTGGGTACGAAGGGTCAGGGGGTGGTGCGACGGCGGGCAGGGAAGGTGAGTCCGTGACCGAACGCGAAGAGCGGGTCAGCGGTGTCGAAGGGCACGTCGGAACGGGATGCCACGACCGCCTCCATGCTGGAAGGGATGTCGAAGGGAAGTCGTCCCCTGGGGGCGTCGAGGCCGGTGAGGACGTCGAGGAGCGCGGAGGAATCGGCGCCGAAGTTCGCGATGACGGCAGCTGCCGACTCGACGATCGGACCGAGCATCGCGGGCCGGTCGAGGAAGACGTCGACGATGGTGGGCACTTCGCCGGCAACCCGATCGATGTGATCGATCAGGTCCGCGGGGAATTCGAGGGATCCGGCATGGAAGTAGTTTTCGAACGATGTCGAGCGCTTTTCGAACGGGGCGTGGATGCGCAGGATGGCGACGTCTGCTGCGGAGGGTTCATCGACAACGGTCCCGTATTGGGACGCTACAGCCGCATTGATGCCTTCCACGTACAGCCGGAGTCCGGGTGCCAGGGGAAGGATCCCGTCGCCGGCCGACTCGCGGTTGGTGAGCAGTGTCAACGATGCGCGTTGTGCCCGGAGGCCTGCTTCCCGGAACTCGGGTGCTCCGACGATGTGGGCTGCGCGAGTCTCGTCCACGTAGGGGTTGTCGAATAGTCCGAGGGTGAACTTCTCGCGGAGCAACCGGCGGGCAGATTCGTCGAGTCGGGCCTCGCTGATCTCTCCGACTTCGACCAGCTCGACGAGCATGTCGGGAGTGGCTTCGCCGCCAAGCTGGTCGACGCCGGCATCGATGGCCCTCCGCATCCGTTCTCGTGGTGTCAGGTGTTCGACACCCCACGCCCGAGCAGGGAACGGCTCGCCGTCGACGACGGCATCGGTGAGCAGCCCCCAGTCGGTGCAGACGATGCCATCGAACCCGAGCTTCTCGCGTAGGAGTGTTGTGATGACCGATTTGTTGAAGCCGAAGCCGACTTCCTCGTACTCGGTTCCCACAGGCATGCCGTAGTAAGGCATCATCTGGGTGGTTCCCGCTGCGATTGCAGCGATGAACGGCTTGAGATGGTGGTCGAACATGCCCCCGGGGTAGACCTGCTCACGGCCGTAAGCGAAGTGGGGATCCTCACCGTCCTTCTGTGGCCCGCCGCCGGGGAAGTGCTTGGTCATCGTGGCAACGGAGGCGGGCCCAAGCTCCGCTCCCTGGAAGCCGCGGATGTATGCGGTCACGAGCCTGCTGGTCAGCTCGGCATCTTCACCGAACGTGTCCAGTTGCCGTGCCCACCTCGGTTCCGTCGCAAGGTCGACCTGCGGATGCAAGGCCACGCGGATACCGACGGCCGTGTACTCCTGGCGGGCGGTGTCTGCGAATTGCTCGACGAGGTCCTCGTCCTGCGTCGCGGCCAGACCGAGCGCCTCCGGCCAGACCGAGAACGATCCGGCGAGAAGGCCGGCCAGGGGGTTGTCGCTGTAGGAGTTCCGCGGATCGGTGGAGATGGTCACCGGGATTCCAAGCCGGGTTTCCGCTGCCAATCGTTGGATGTTGTTGTTCCAGGTCGCCATCGCCTCCGGGGTGCCGCCGGTGAGGAGGTTGAAGTGGTTCATGTGGCGGCCGACCACGTACTCGCTGTTGGAAGGGAGATCGAACTCCCTGTCGCCCGTCGAGAGCTCCCCGTCAGGACCCATCGTGATCATCGTGTGGAAGAACAGTCCAGCCTTCTCCTCGAGCGTCATCTGTCTCAGGAGGATCTCGACGCGCTCCGAGACGCTCCGGCCGGTGTCGAAGTAGCTCTTGTCGACTTCGGTCCCCTCTTGGCTGGTGGGTTCCTGCATCACTTGGTTCCTTTCACGCGGTAGACGACGAGTGCGCCAGCGAGTGCCGCTGCGGCACCCACCAGGTAGAACAGCGAGTACCCGCCGATCGCGGTGGAGGCGCCCAGTGCGATGACCGCCGGGGCAATGGCCGGCGCAATGGACTGCGGCAGTGCGTTGGCGATGTTGATCACGCCGAGATCCTTTGCCGTGTCCTCGACATCGGGCAGCACCTGGGTGGCCAACGCGAGGGAGACTGACAGGAACGAGCCGATGCCGAATCCGATCAGGCCCTGCCCGAGGATGACGATGCTCACATCGGGTGCGAAGGCGAGAACCACGAGCCCCCCGACCATGATGAGGCCGGCGGCGAGGACGAACGGTTTCCGGCGGTTCAACCGGTCCGACAGGTAGCCCGCGAGCGGACCAGAGATCGCCTGCGCTCCGACTGCGGCGAGGTTGGCGATGAGGATGACCGTGATCGCTTCGTTCTCGGTCTGGCCGAACTTGTCGGTCAGGTAGAGCGGTAGGAATGTCGCGACGCCGGCGTATCCGAACATCACGAGGAAGGTGGTAAGCCATGTCCAGCCGAAGTCTGGGTTCTTGCGTGGGTTGAACGCGAAGGAGCCGATGAATTCCTTGAAGCCGTACCGCTCGGCGGGACGAACCAGACGCACGCTGTCCTGCAGCAGTAGGGCGAAGAGGATCGTGAAGAGCAGTCCGACCGCGCCGGGCACGGCGAAGCGAGTGAGATCGGAATCGAGGAAGTTGACCGCGAACGTTCCACCGAGAATCCCGAGCGATGTCGTGATGCCGATGATCCCGGATGCAAGCCCGCGCCGCCAGACAGGGACCTTGTCAGCGATGGTGGCATTGAGCGCGGAAAGCGCACCGTTGAGGGACGCCTGAACAAGGCACCAGCCGGCAAGCACCACCCACACGTTGGGCGCGAGGCCGATTACAACGAGAGCACCGAACCCGATTGCGGTTCCACCGATCAACCATGGGCGGCGCATCCCGAACCGGGACATGGTGCGATCTGAGAGCCGCCCAACCAGCGGGTTGAAGATGATCGCGAACAGGCTCCCGACGCCCATCACCAGACTGAGCGCGCCGAGAGACTCCTCGCGACTCGACGTGATGTGCTCCAGCTTGAACGCCAGCGAGACGAACACCGGCGTAAGGACAGCCAGGTAGATGCCGAAGTTCGCCAGACCCAGCGTGGGTAAGTAGGCGGCGGATGTCGGGCCGACGGGTGTGGATCGGGTAGGGGATGGAGTGGACTTCTCTGTCACGACGGGCTCCTCAGGATGGCCAGATGGAAGTTATGGCTCTCAATGTAACTGAATCTCGTTGCTTATGTAACTCAAAGTAGCCCCGAGTGTAACTTTTGGGTTTCGACCTCATGACAAACTGGTGCATGTGAGTAGTACGCAGGTGTCCCGAGCCGATGCTGCTTGGCGAACACGACAGAGCATCGTGCGCGAATCACGCCGCGCCTTCGCGGAGGACGATCTGCTGGCAGTGACGGTTCAGGACATCGCAGACCGGGTCGGAATCTCGCGTCCCGGTCTCCTGAAGCACTTCGCGTCGAAAGAGGCGCTGCTCGACGCCGTCGCGCAGGAATTCGATGACGAGACCGGTCAAGTCATGGGCTCCAGCCCTCTCACGGTTGAGGTGGCGGCCCGGCTATCACGCAGCGTGGACGGATACGCCGCTCTGTCAGCGATCCTCCTCTCGCGTGCCATGACCGGGGGTAGCGATCAGGCCGCCTCGCATTCCCATCACCGACGACTGCTGACGGATGAGTCCAAGCCCATATCTGACGGGGTGCGCACTCGGGTGGCGGTGTGGGAGGGGCTGCTCGTCATCAGCCGGTATCTCCCGGAGCTGAATCCTCCCGGGCTGTTTGCACGTGACACAGCGAGCGGGGATGGGGGCGGTTCTGTACCCGCCCTTCGCCCGCGGCCCCTGGCGATCGACACCGTCTTGACTGAACGCAGCGGATACGAGCCGGGGCATAGGCGCCGGGCGCGGATCGTGGCCGATGCCACGACAGTGTTCGCCGAAAACGGATTCGGGGCCACCACCATGAGAGAGATCTCCGAGCGGGTGAACGTCGCGCCCTCCACCTTGCGACACCACTTCCCCAGCAAGACCGACCTGTTCGCCGAAGTCATGCGACAACGCGACAACGACATGGTCACGAGGCGAGCAGGTGCGGTACTCGATCCGACGGAGGAACTACTCGCCGTCGGGGTGGAGGCCGCACGAGACGCAGGAGCGGAAAGCGGGCTGATCGGTCTCTATGCCGTCTTGTCCACCGAGGCCGTGTCGCTCGAACATCCCGTCCATGGGTACTTCCGGGAACGATTCGTCCGGACGATCGCTTACTTCGAGAACCTCTTTGCTCGCGCGGCCTCGGACCAGAGTCTGAACCTGGATGCACGGTTCGAAGCGACACGGCTGATCGCACTGTGGGACGGTCTGCAGTACCAGTCGATACTTGAAATCGGGTTCGATAGCGCCTCCGACTTGCCCCGGATTCTCAACGCCCACGTCGCGGAGGTACTCCAGCACCAGTGAACCCCGTGCGCCTCCACCAGAACCCAGCCGATTGAACGCGTGGTGGCGGGCCATGACGCTCAAGAGAGATGACGCCGATCGTTCAACTGCCCCCACCTGCGCTTGCCGCCGCGCACGACTCCCGCTGTAAGCCCATTGCTGCACTTGCTCGACAGCCATAGGCCACTCTCGATGTATGCGAGATGCTCGAGGGACCGCACCGGTGCAATGAACTGCAAGTTCAGCGCACCCCCGACACCCACGTTGTTGGGGGGTGAACAAAGCTAGGACCGCGGCTCCGAGTAGAATGCCTGCGCCGACGATTAGGGCGGTCCTGTTCCCGTCTACGAGCACATGTGCGCCTGTGCCACCGCTAACCGACGTGATGCTGTCGGCGACGCCGGCGAGGATTGCGAGGCCGAAGGCCATACCGATCTATTGGGCGGTGTTCAGTAGCGCTGACGCCATGCCAGCTCGATCAGGTGCGACTCCGCAGACGGCAGCCTGCATGAGCGAGGTCGTTCCCAGCCCGACGCCGAGCGCTACGAGAAGTATCGCGGAAGCCTTCAGCGTCCAGGAGCCGCCTGCGACGGCAATCGTCGAGAACCAGAAAACGCCGATCGCGCAAGACTGCATCGAGGGCGGCGACGTAGCGGGGCCGCTCCTCAGCAGTAGCTTCGGCGCTATGCCTGCGCCCACGACGATGCCGATAGCGAAAGGCAACCATGACAGCCTGATCCGGAGAGGACTGAATCCTGCAAACCGTTGCATATCCAGGGTGATGATGCAGAGGTGGGGCCGGTCGCTGTAAACGTGAGACCTCTCAGCCCTGCGGCGAGTGCGCGCCGCAAACGAACGTTTCTGCCTCGTCACGCAAGGGGTGCTCGGGAACGCTTCCGAAGGCGGTAGGTCGGAACTCGGTTGTGGCGGACACATTTGGGGCCGACAGTGCACTTGACGTAACGGGCCTGTCGTGTGCGCTAATGGGCTGAGCCAAGTAGGCGAGTTAGAGCGACCTCAGGGATGGGAATGAACATCTTCGATACATTCGTCGTCCCGAGGGGCGCGGATGGAGAGCGGGGCGCTGATCTTATGGAGAAGACCGGATCCGCGCTGCGCGAGCTCGCGACGGCGGCACTGGATGTTCACGATGCGGCGCACGTGCTGGAGATCGGATTCGGGCCAGGAATGGGTTTGGAGGCGCTGCTCGCTCTCGTGCCCAGAGGACAGGTCACCGGTCTCGATCCTTCGCTGCTGATGCACCGTCGCGCGCGATCCAGGAATGATGACGCTGTTCGCAGCGGGCGTCTCGAACTCGTTGTCGGTGAGGCGAACCAGATGCCCTTCGCCACGGGACGTTTCAATGCTGTCCTGGCCATAGACAACGTCCACTGTTGGGCGGATCGACCTGCTGCGCTCCAACAGATCCGACGCGTCATCGACGGCGCTCCTGCCTCGCTAGTGCTGGCCCTCAGCCCGCAATCGGGCGGTTCGGCTCGAGCAGTGACTCGCGACCTCGCCCGAGCCTCGTTCGAGGTCGACTACCAGAACGAGTCCCTCAACGGTTTCCTCATCCGTGCCACAGCGACGTAGTCCTTGGCACTGGGCGCCACCCTCCCAGACGAGGCGTGTCAGGAGAAACACAACATGGCGCCGACCCGGAGGTCGGCGCCACCGCTTGCACTGGGCGCTAGACCTCCAAGTCGCGGAGCCGTTGCTCGACGGAACGGGTTGTATCGCGACGTAGATTCTGCGCGGGCCGTAACTCGTCGGTCCGCTCACCGCGCATCGACCATCATGCGTGGTGTGACCCGACGACGGGTTCGACGCCGACGGCTCCGAAGGAGACCGACAGTGACAACCAGAACCAAACCGGCGATTCCCATACCTGAACGGACGGGAAGTAACTGGCCGCCGGTTCCTTTTCCGTGGGCACTGATTCGGCTGTCGTGTGACTGCTCCCAGCGGCTTGTGCTGCATACGGGTGACCCCAGCGGATTGCGCAAGTATCAGCGCTCTCGGCGCCTGAGTTACTCACAGGTGACGGTCGGATCAGCGGACCGATTTTCGGTCCTGAACCAGCCGTGGAAGGAGCCGCACGAACACGACCATGCCGACCAGCTCGACGAGCGTCTGCGTGACGACTACCACGGGCGCGAGCGCGAGTGACGCGGGTAGCGCGAGCGCGAGTGGGAGGACGACGAGGCTGTTGCGGGTGGCACCACTGAACACCAGGGCACGGGTTGCCGGCACGTCGAGGCGGAACAGGCGCCCGGCACCCGTGCCGACGAACGCCATGACGACGAGGAACGCCGCATACAGCGGCACGAGCACGAGCAACTGCAGGGCCGCGGTGCTCACCGCTCCCGCCTGCGAGGCTACGACGGTGAACAGCGTGGCGACCATCAGCGGCACCATGAGCGCCAGCATGGTGCGTTCGATCCCGCGCCCGATCCGGTGCCGCTTGGCGAGCCGCTGGGTCGCCGCGGCCGCGGTCAGTGGCAGCACGATGAGCAGCAGGAATGCGCGCACGAACGGGCCGAGCTCGACGGCCGCGACACCGCTGGGACCGATGAACAGCAGCAGGTAGACGGGCAGCAAGAGGATCTGCGTGAGCATCAGCAGCGGAGCCGCCGCGAGCAGGCGCTCCGCGGCTCCTCCGGCGAGGCCGGCGAACACGATCACGTAGTCGATGCATGGCGTCAGCAGCACCAGGAGCACCCCGAACAGCAGCGCCGGTTGATCCGCGACGAACCGCGACAGCCCGTAGGCGACGAGCGGCACGATGACGAAGTTCACGACCCCGACCGCGCTGAGGAATCGGACGTCGCGGAGCGCGCGGCCGATCGCGGCGAACGGGACCCCGAGGAACGTCGCGAACAGCAGCAGCGCGAGCACCGGCTCGATCGCCACTTCCAGATGGTGCGCGCCGGGCAACAGCAGGCCGAGGACGCCGCCAGCAGCGATCGCCGCGAGATAGAGGACGATCTGGTGACGTTCCAGCCACGGCACGAGCGCCGTCACGAGCTGAGATCGAGCATTGAGGGGCACGAGGCTCAACCGTAAACGTTCCAGCCGCTGGAAGGTCAATCCGTGGTCCCGGCCGTAGGATCGGCGCATGCGCATCTCAGAGGTCAGCAAGCGCACCGGCGTCGCACCGACCGCCTTGCGCTACTACGAGAGCATCGGCCTCATCATCCCCGGCCGCACCCGCAACGGCTACCGCGACTATGACGCCGCCGTGCTCGGGCGGCTCGACCTCATCGAAGCGAGCAAAGAACTCGGCCTGCCACTCGCTGACATCGGTCGGCATCTCCGGTCGCTGGAGGACGACTCCTGCACCGACGTTCGCGACCAGCTCCGCCCGCTCCTGGCGGAACGGGTGCGCCAGATCGACGAGAAACGCGCCCGCCTCGATGAGCTGCGCGCCCGCCTCGAGCAGGCCGATGTGGGGCTGGCGAACTGTCCAGATCGAGCCGAACACTGCTCGACGGAATGCGTTTTTCAACCGTCTGAACGCATGGCCCGGGGCGAGAATTCCGGCAGGTTCTCGACGCCCGATTGACGTGAGTCGCTAGTAGTTGACCTAGTGTCGACATCCTGGGGAGTGTCGATCTTGCCCGTCGCGCAGAGCGGGCCGCTCTAGAACTCCAGACCCCCGCCAGACCCGGGCTGGCGCAGCGGGTGAGCGTCGCGGTGGGTATCGTCTGAGCGCGGTCGGAGGACTCTGCTTGAGAACTTCCGAGCTAACTCGGTTAGGCGTCCCCTCGAATCCTGCGGCTGCACGTCTTCGGAGCGCTCGGGCAGACCCAACTCCAGTGCCTGTTGGCGATTGGCGCGGAGGTCCCGAAGGTACCCCGCGGCCGGGTCCTCGTCCGGAGTCCAGTCGATAAGACGGGGAGGCTCTCGCCAGCTAGAAGCGGAGGTCGACGGCGCGGTTTGTGGGCTCGCAGGCACGGTCTCTACCGCAGCTTGGTGAACCTCGTCTAACGGGAGGTACAGGTCCGGGCGCCAAAGCGGCCCGCCGGTCTGCGAAAGGACTCGGTCGACGCTCTCGAGCTGTTCGTCGATCCCTGCATCTCGACCGAGCCACTTGCCTGCCAAGGCATAGTACGTCTCTAGCCAGGAGTCAGGGTCTCGGTGGATGTCGTAGTCCGATGCCCCGGTGAAACGGAGGAGCAGGTCCATCTGAGTCTCAACGATCCTCAGTTGGATATCCTCCTCCATCCGAGGGCCGTCGCCGTGAATGTCCTCGTAGTCGTCGCGCACGTCGTCATAGTCCGGCTGTGGCTTGCGGAATCGTAACCCGTGGCGATACATCGCCACCCATTCGTTCTGGTCCTGGCTCAGGTCCGACGAGGGGCCAGTCTGTTCCTCGCTCATCCTGCGATCCCCTCGCTCAAGGCGGTCCGGCTGGCTCGGCGCCGCACGACACGACGAACGACGAAGGGCGAGGCACCGAGGAGCGTTGTGGCGGCAGCGCCGGCGGCGAGCGTGGCGCCGTCGAAGCCGGTGCTCGCGAGCTTCTGTCCGGGGCGGTCGATGAAGAGCGTCTGCTCACCCTCCTGCCCACAGACACCCTCGCTGAGGAGCACCTGCTTCGTGTCATCGGCATACGTGCGCTCGATCCAGTTGACCCCGGTGCCCATGTCGCGGGTGGCGGTGAAGGTCGGCCCGGGGATATCCGTGCGGCCGTCGATCATGATCGGTGCCGATTCCGTCAGGTATTCGGTCGTGGCGTCGCAGACGGGCTGACCGTCGGTGATGCGATAGGCGGTGAAGGTCTGCACGGCGGTATCGGGGTAGAGGGCGACGTCTTCATGGTGGGCGGTGTCGCCGTACTGCTCTCCCTCCATCACCGACGGCACAGCCTTCGTCGTGACGCGGGGGATGACCGTCGTCTCGTCGGGCAACCCGAACGCGTCGTGCCAGGATCCCTGCAGGACGGACTTCGTCCTGTCGGACTGCTTGTCGAGGTCGAGTGACCAGACTGCGGTGATCGGGCCGTCGGCTTCGTCAGGTCGGGGGAAGCTTGCCTTCATGACGTCGCCGACCTCGTCACAGGTGGCGATGGCCGTGCCGAGCGCCGGCCGACCTTCTGGGACGTCGGGGAGGCCGTCCTCGCCGGGGAGCTTGGCGTAGATTGCGACGTCCCAGATGACTTCGACGCCTTCGCCGTCCCGGTTGCGCCGCCAGGCGGTGCTGGTGCTGTCGGGGGAGAGGTCGCAGGTTGCGTGGTCGATGATGGTGCCGCCGACGGGGACGAGGGTCTGCTGCATCTCGCTCGTCACGATCGGCTGGAAGATGGTCGAGGCGGTGGTGCTGGCTTCGGAGGTGAACGGGATGGGGGAGCGGTTCTCGCTGCCGCGGGCGAGGCGCTGCTGGCCGGGCGTCTCGTACATCCACGCCTCGGACGCGTAGCCGCCGGGCGTAGTCCAGGAACCGTCGGCCCGGATGTCGTAGTCCGCGACGCCGTCGACGGGATCCCCGGTGATGTCGATGCGGGATCCATTGCCGACGACCACCGAGGTCGCACCGGTGCTGGTCTCGTGCGCGCCGGTGAGAGTGAGCGTGCCGGTCGCGGCTGCGGGGTCGACGGTCACGTCAATGTATCCGGTGGTGCTGTCGGTCATGGTGATGGTTGTGGTCGCCGTGTTCGAGCCAGCTGCGGCAGCCCAGTTCTCACCGACCCATGCCCAGATGCTGTTGAACGCTGCGATCACGGCGGCGTCGTGGCCGTCGGCCTTCTGGCCGATGTAGTGGATGGCGCCGTCGTAGCCGGGGTGGTTCTGCGAGGTGAAGGCGTAGACGAACGCGGCGACTGCTGCGGCGGTGTCGTTGTCGGTGGTCTGCCCGAACTGAGAGAGGCCGGCGTTGAACATTGCGAGTTCCGTGCCGCCGACGTCGCGCGTTCCGGCTGTTGCTCCGATGCCGCCCACGAGCGTCCCGCCGCCGGTGGCGCCGGATGGCCAGTCGGCTTGGACGTCGATGCAATACGCGAGCGAGCCGTCCGGGGTGACGTAGTTCACGAGCTGGCCCCAACCGTATGCGGTTGCGGCTCGAGGGGATGGAGTGGCGCTGTCCGCAGTGGCCGAGGTGTCGTCAGCGGCGCGAACCGAAGCACTCGCCGAAAGGGCAGGCAAGCTCAGAGTGGTGGCAAGCAGAATCGACGCGCCGGCCGCGCTCAGGATGCGCCGGCTCATGCGGCCTCCTCCACCCGGGCTCGGCTTCGTCGGCTCCGCACGGCGAGGGCCACGCCCGCCGCGATCGCGAGCAGACCTCCCACAGCGCCGGCGATGAGGAGTTCTTCGTTCGCACCGGTGACGGCGAGCTGTGGACGCTTGGTCCCGACGCTCCCCCCAGAGCGGTCTGCAACGACATCGATGGCGGTCCCGCCGCTCTCGTCCTCGTCGTCGACGGGTGGCTCGGTCTCGTCGACGTCCTCCGGGTCAACGACGGCCGGTTCGGCGACATCGACGACGGACGAATCGTGAACGATCAGGTCGAGACCTTCCGGATCGTTCGGGTTGTCGAGCGTCCAGGCGTATCCGCCGGCGGCCGAGACGTTGACGCAGTCGCCGTCGTAGCTCCACTCGGAGCCTGTCCAGGTCGCGGAGAACGAGCCGACCGTCGCTGCGTCGGCGATCGAACCGACCAATGGCCAGCCGTCATACGGCCCTGTGAGCGCCGCGGTGATCGGTTCGATCGCGATGCCGTCCTGGGTGCCAGAGACGTCGAGTGCGAAGCCGACGCAGTCGCCCACTTCCGCTTGCGAGGGGCTCGCGGAACCTGAGGCGGTAACAACGGCGGCGGGTGCTGGCGCGTCGAGTGGGATCGCTGGACCGGTTGTACCGAGCGCGGTCGCACTCAATGCGGTCGCTGCGAGTTGCAGTGAGAGGGGCAGTGCCATGGTGTCCTTCCGTCGCTTGCGCGAGTTGAGGTGATCGCTGGTGCGTCACCTCCTGATCTTGTGGAGGGCCGGATGATCAGGCGGACGCCTCCTGCTACTTCGGCGCTCTGTTCGGCGTCGGCCCGTCCCCACCCCAACGCCGTCGAGGCTGGCGGCGCGCGGGCACACGTTCGGTTCCGCATTCGGGCTGCCGCGCCTCGCTCCGCTCGCCTTGCCCTCGAACGGCCGACATGGCCCAGAGTGTTGGCACATATTGACCAGCAACGGGCATCCATGACGGGGCCGCCAATGAAGGAGGGGCGAGGGGGGCATGCCCCAGACCCGGGGCCGGAGGCGACAGGGATAGGGGTGTCGAGTCAGGGATGCACGCAGGCACCGGGGTGGCCACGTCCGCGTCAGCTATCCGCCAGCGGCAAGAGCTAGCGAGGCGGAACGACCGCCTGCGGCAAGGAGATGCTCGTGCGTGGCGGCATGGTCAGGTGGAAGCGAGGCATCGCTTCGCAAGGGCTGAAGCAGGCCGTCGACTACGCGCTTGGCGGTTCCTGCGACGCAACTGTCGGCACCCCCACTGGCGTCGCCCGCGCGCTCGGCTACGCACCCGAGACAGTGACCCGCTTCATCGTCGAGAACGAGCAGATCACCTCAGACCAGCTCGACCGACAGAAGCTCGCCGCCTGGGTCGCCGGTCGTGATCCCGACACCGAGGTCATGCGCGGCATCCGGAACCCTTCACCACGAGCAGATCTGCTACTGGACGCCACCATCAACGCGTCGAAGTCGTTCTCCATCGCGGCGATACTCGACCCAGAGATCGCAGCCGCCTACGACGCACTCCAAGACCGCCTCCGCGAGCGAATCATCCTCGCCTGGCGGCGTGAGCTCAACGCCCGCCGTGGGAAAGCCGGCCACCGTCGCATGCCGCTGACGCGCATCGAGATCGTAGAGCTTCGTCACGCGCGGTCGCGCGCACTTGATCCCCACCAGCACCGGCACCTGTGGCTCAACATCAAGGTGCTCGGAGAGGACGGGCGTTGGAGCAACATCGATTCCCGCGTAGCACTCCGCTTCCAGACCGTCATCAACGCTGAGGGCGACCTCGCCGCAAGGACGGACCCGGAGTGGATTGCAGCGCTCGCCAGGAGGGGCTTCAATATCGGCGACGACGGCGAGATCGAGCATCTCGCTCACATCGTGCGGCCGTTGTCGAAGCGGTCTCGTCAGATCGAGCGGAACCGAGCCAACCGACTCGACGAGTGGCGGCTCGAACACCCTGGCGTTGAACCTACGCCGCAGGACCTGACCGCCTTCGACCAGTGGGCCTACGCGCACGAGCGCCCGGCGAAACCTGTCGCGATCGATGAGGCTGACTGGGTGAACCTGATCCGCAACGAGATCATCGAACTCGACCCGAAACTGGCCGAGAAGCGAGCGCCAGCGGCACCGGTGGTGAGCAACTTTCATGATCTCGACATCGATCTGCTCGCGAGGCGGGCGGTCGCCGATGCTGACCAACGCTCGACCCCGAGTGGAGGACGATTCAGCCGATTCGACGTCCACGCCGGCGTACTTCGGGCACTCGCCACAACGGGCGTTGTCGCTGGGCGATCCGAGCTCGAGTCACTGATCGAGCAGGTGCTTCAGCGGGCTGTCGTCGAAGGCTGCACGGATCTGCTTGGCGCAGGCGACGTACCTCCGCAAGTGAAGGGCTACCTCTCCAATCACACCGCGACGCTGAAGCGGAAAGTAGAGCGCCGCATGGTCGAACTCGCGTCCCCCGGACGGTCTCTGACCGAAGAGGCGGTCTCCCGCGCCGAGCGCGCGTCCTGTCTAAGCGGCAGCTTGCTCGATGAAGGGCAACGAGCCGCCGCCGCAGTGCTCGCGGGCAGCGATCGGCTCGTCACCGTGACCGGCCCAGCAGGTACCGGCAAGACGACCATGCTGCGCGTCGCCTGCGACTTACTCCGTCACAACGGCCGCCGCCCGCTCCTGCTTGCGCCGACGCGGAAGGCCGCACAGGTGGCTGGTGCCGAGACGGGCGCAGATGCAGCGAGCGTGCATGAGCTGCTCCGAGCCCACGGCTGGACCTGGAAGACAGATGACGCCGGCCGCGATGTCTGGACGTGGGAACGTCCAGCAAACCCGATCCCTCGCCGCTACCGACTCCGACGCAACGACCGCGTCATCGTCGACGAAGCCGGCATGCTCGACCTCGAGGCCGCACGCGCGCTCTGCATCACCGCAGAGCAAACCGGCATCGACCTGGCCTTCGTCGGCGACCCGATGCAGTTGCGCCCAGTCGGACACTCCGGAGCGATGCTATTGGCGACCGAAGCCGCGACAGCATGCGTCGATCTCGAGGACGTGCACCGCTTCCGCAAGCCAGATGGAGCGATCGACCACGAGTACGCGCAGCTTACGGTCGCGCTGCGCGATGCACGGAGCGAAGATGATCGCCTTGCCGTTGCAGATCGTCTCATCGCCGGCGGGCACGTCATCGAGCTGGAGCCTGGCCAAGATCTGACGGTCTACCTCGCCGAACGGTATCTCGCAGACACCGCGGCAGGGCTACGTGTTGCGGTGGTGACAGCGACGAACGAGGAGGCGCAGCGCATCAATGACACGATCCAGCGACTCCGGCTCTCGCGGGGCGAGCTGCGGCCACATTCCGTGCTCTTCGCGCAGGACTCGCAACCCATCTACGAGGGGGACCTCGTCCAGAGTCGAGCCAACGAGAAGAACCTGGGCGTGAGTAACCGTCAGCTCTGGCGAGTCCGCAGCATCGCCGGTGAGCACGCCTCGCTCGAATCCGTTTCGGACCCAAGCCGTGTTCGAAACGTGCCCGCGAGCTACATCGCTGAGCACGTTCACCTGGCTTACGCATCCACGGCGCATGGTGCCCAGGGCGAGACCGCTGACGTCAGCTACACATCGGGTGCAGTGAACGGTGCGGCCGTCTACGTCGGTCTCACTCGCGGGAAGCTTCAGAACGCCCTGGTGCTCCCGCCGAGGGTCTTCGACCTCCGTGAGCAGATTGCCGAACTGCTAGCGCTCGGCGCTACGGAAGCGACCGTGAATGCCACACGGCACGCGGCGCGGGTCGATCTTGAGCGTGCGGCGCGCACAGGGGCCACAGCCGAGGCGACCATATAGCGCTCCCGTGTGGCACTCCCGCCAACGCGTGCAGATGTGAACGCGCGCGCAAACTGTCGTTGGAGAACCAACAAAACGACGGGTTCCCAACGCAGAGTGTCGCCGTTTCCAGCACAAAGTGTCGCTCCGAACACGTCCGAGTAATTTTGCAGATCCGAGGCCGGGATGGGGTCATCTGGTGGCGACACCTTATCGGCTGCTTAAGACGGCATCGAGGAGGCAGACGCCTGCCTTGGGGGACAGGGATCCGCGGGACTGAGAATCTCAATGGACGGCGACTCCGGCGGCAGAGGGCTCGTCGGTCGGCGAGCGAAGAACGAAGCCACAATCGCGGCGATTGAGAGGAGGCCACCTACGAGGAACGCGGACAGCGCCCCGGCGGCCGTGGCCGACACCTCCGGGGGCCAGGGGGCGTAGCCGTCGAGTAGCAGATCCATGCTTACGTCGTGGTCGGGAAACAGTATCTCCGCGGCTGATCCCTGTTCCGTACTTCGGTCGCGTCGTCATAGAGGGGCTACGGTTTCAGCACGGCGTCACTTGCCTAGTAACGCTGAACTTGTCGTCAGGAAGCTGAGACACTAGGTTTCTGCCCTGCCTGCCTACGGATGCGAGGTGCCCCGTGATCGTCCGCGATACCTGCCCGTTCTGCGCCATTGTCGCGGGAAATGCACCGGCGCGAGTAGTCGCGGAGACTCCAACTTCGGTCTCGTTCCTTCCTGACGTGCCTGCGGTGCTGGGGCACGTCCTCGTCGTGCCGCGTTGTCACGTGAGCGACCTCTGGGACCTCGACGAGGAGCAGGCACGGGCACTCGGCGCAGATGTGCTCGCCACGTCGAGAGTTGTGCGCGACGCATTACAGCCTGCAGGCCTGAATATCATTCAGTCGAACGGGGCTGCAGCCGGACAGTCGGTTTTCCACCTGCATGTCCATGTCGTACCGCGCACAGCCGACGATCGGATGCCCGATTTGTGGCCGAAAGATGCGCATTGGGATACTGCGCAACTGGACTCGGTTGCGCGGGAGCTACGGTCCGAAACGTTAGGGTAGCGCGCGAACTGGAGTTCCGCTAATCAAGTAGATGCGCTCGCCGAGGGACCAGGGCTGGGCGCCAACTTGCTGCTTGGCAAGCTCGATATGGCTGCGCTGAGCAGGATGATCGCCAGGGCTAAGCTCAGTATGAGCAGTGCTCCATAGAAGACACTGAGACTCACGGAGCGTAGAGTCGGCCACCATCTGATCTGTCTGGCGTATGACACGGGACTTAGGGCGAACCCGGTGACATGCTTTGATGCGACATCGGCGAACATCAGGCGGAAGGCGCGCTCCTGCCGAAGGAAATATGCGTCGAGGAACCAGAACGCTAGCACTGCCACCAACGCAAGGAACGCTAGCAAGGCATCGCCACGTGTCGCCGCGAACCCAAGCAGCGCCGAGGTGAGCGTGAGTGCCCACCCCTTCAAGACGAACGAGTTGTTCGCCAGGCGAGCGATGATGGCCTGGACGTAGTCCATGTGCTTGTGCCAGTCAGCTCGATCGATCTCGGCTCCCTGCGGCTGCACTTCACTCACAGTCTCACGCCACTTTCAAATCGCGCCTCGCCACGGGCGAAGGATTTGAGGGATTCTGCTCGCCTTCCCGGCGTCACCGCGTACGGGCGCGGGCCGTAGGGCGAGGACGACTTCTCGATCGTTCGATACAAGCCGAGGTACTCTTCACCGTCGAAGCTTCCGACACCGAAGTCTTCGATCGGAAGGACGGATACCCTATCGCCGCCCTTTGCTGCGTCGAAGTACCCGAGTTCCCAAGGCATCCATCGTGACTTGCTGGCGGCTCTGGACGTCGCATAGATTAGCGACTTCGAGGCGCGCATGCGTTCACGAAGAAGAGCCGCTGTGGACGACGAGACGCGGGACCGATCGAGTTGAGGATCGGTTATCCAGTCGACGTAGACGGTGAGCCCTTGAGCCATGAGGAGGGCCCGCAGCCCGTAGATCAGTTGGGCATCTCTACTGCTGTGGCTGAGGAACACATCAAACCCCGTGAGCGCCCGCAATGAGTCGATCTTCAAACGGGCTTCTGCAATGTTGGAGGTGACCGTGCCCGCGTTCCGCCGGAGATCGAACGTTGTGAAGTAGGCCATCCGTTACGCCGCCTTCACCGCTCGAGGCGGGACGGCGCAGCTACGGCTGTCTGCTCTCAGGTAGCTCTCGGCTTGTCCCGTACCTTGGCCCAGGCCTTCACCACCCACGGGTAACACCCTGTCCTGACCACCACTCGAGTTTCTGAGCGAGCGCGCCGTACGTGGCCTTCGTGTCGATTACCCCACGCCAGTCGCTCACAGTGGGGTCGAAGATTGGCACACCGGTGGGCCCATCAGCCACGTCGAAGGGGTTGGCACCAGCCCGGTCGGCTACCCCAAATGAAGACAGCCCGTGGATCCGCACCCCCAGTAAGGGCTTCTTCGCGGCCCAAGCTTTCTCGATCTCGTACTTCACCCACGGTCGCGACGCCGTCTCCTGCCCGATGAGGACGACAACAGCACGCTTGTAGTTCATCTCGTCATCGATCCATTTTGCGATGGACGTCGCTCCGCCACGACGAACCGTCTCCCAGGTTTGTGCATTCAGTAGCGGCTGCCCCTCGAGGGCGTTCAGATTCCTGACCAGTTGCACGCGATTGACGTCTCGTTCGTAGTGGAACGAATAGAAAACAGTCTTAGCCATGTTGTACCCCCAAGCGTGTTCTTGGGCGACCCATTCGCCCAAGTAGAACTGTACCGAGGGGGACAGACACCACCCTTGACCACGTCGCTGGAATAACGTCCGAATACTCACCTTTGACCCGGTCGCAAAGCCCGGCGACGCGCGGCACCGGATCCTCGGAGACTCGCTGCGCGTCCATTGATCCAGTGGGTTTCCAACACAGAGCGTCGCTCCGGCTTCTATCACACAGTATTGCCCGCCCGCGCCGGGCTGGGGATCTGTGGCCGAGATTGCCAGTGAAGGAAGCGATGCCCGGCACCCGTCCTACGCTTTCGTGCACGCCTCGGAGCATGCCCTCCTCACCGAGATGGCACCCGAATTAGCCCTCGAAGTGCAGTGCCGCCTCGACTTCACCGATCAATTCGACCAGCAGATATGTTGGTCAAGCTCGACGACAAATCATGGATCCAAGCCGGTCTCGAGCTCAGTGACGGCGAAGAGAGCCGCGGTGCCGTCGTGACTCAGGGCACCTCGGACTGGTCCCTGTCATCAGTCCCCAGCTGGGCTGGACGACTCGTGACCATCCGCGGGCAGCCGGTCGGGTAACGCACTAACCGTGCGCGCACGCGTCGACGACGAACCATGGCGACTCGTCCGCGTCGCACCCCTCGACCCGGACGACGCAGTCACAGCGGGCCCGTTCTGCTGCGCGCCGTCTCGTGCAGGGCTCACCGCCCACTTCACCTACTGGCGGACGACCCCTGCAGATGCCAGCCTCCACCCAGACGACTAGCCCGTTGGGGTCAAGAAGCGGTTGGGCTGCGCACATGAGGGCCTTCTCGCGGGAGTGGTCTCAACGGCGGGCGATGTTCCCCTCGAGGATGAGACGGGCGATCTCTCCGAGACGCACGGGGCTCGCTCGATGCACGCTGAACTCCACGGGATGAGCGGACTCTCGGTCGGCCCGATCATGGGATTCCATCAGTCCGTCTACCTTCACGGTGCAGCTGGCATTGCTCTCCGCTTTGACCCTTCCGCCCGCACTCGGCCCCTAAGAGCTCGATGCGACCGATGGCGCCGTCCGAGCTGCCCGGACCGGGGGATACAGGCCGGCGAAGGCGCCGATAGCCATTGTGGCGAGCACGCCGCCCACGAGAATCCAGAGCGGGATCACCGACGCCCACCCCTTCCCGGAGGCGATCGCCGCATTGACGGCAGCTCCGAGGCCCGCGCCTGCGAATCCGCCCATCGCGGACAGGAGCTCTGCTTCGACGAGGAACTGCAGGCGGATGTGATGTCGGGTGGCTCCGATGGCCCGCCGGAGTATGGTCTCTCGTCGGCGTTCGAGCACGGAGCTGATCATTGTGTTGGCGACGCCGATCCCGCCAACGAGGAGCGAGATGGAGCCGAGCGCGAGCAGGAGGCCGGTGAAGACCTCGTCGGCGGCGGGGCGGGCCGACAGGGTGTTCGAGGGGCGGGAGATGACGACGTCAGAGGGTGCAGCGGGCTGCACCGACGGTGGGAGCAAGCTCGCCCGTCTAGCTCACCGCAATGGCGTCCGCTTGGAAGACATCGCCGTCGCCGTCGGCGTTCCTCTAGCAACAGTTCAGGAGTGGCTGGACGCGGGACGCGCCTAGCCGCGATCTCGTCCTGCAATCTCGCTCCGCATAGAAAGCGACACTTTCGATTGCATAGCGACTCTTTGTGTTGAGCGTTCACAGCAAATGGGTTCGTCCGTTGTCACCGACACGACGTACACTCACTCCATCGAACACGTGTTCGAATATCGGAGGTGCGGCATGGCGACGATCGTTGACGAAGCAGTGGATGTGGATCTCGCGGCGGACGGAGATCCGCTAGCGTTCGTGTGGAAAAGGTTCGAACACCGGGTCGTCGGCCAGCCACAAGCCTTGTTCTCCCGCCAAGCCTGGTGGACAGGCGATTCCTCACCAGCTCGCATCGACATCGAGACGTGGCGGGTCGACGCGGCCCGAGGCGACGAGGAGCCGACCCGGTACGACCTCCGCCGTGACACCACGGGCAGATGGACCCTCGCGGTCGCCTGGACGTGAGCTTCTCCCACCTCCACGTCGCCTCCCACCTCTCCGCGCACTACGGCGTCACATCGAGCGCCGCCCTGGCCGGCCTCGCAGCGGAAGACGGGGCATCGTTCCTCGCCCTGACCGACCGCGACGGCCTCTACGGTGGGCCGAAGCACGTCGGAGCGTGCCTGGCTGCGGGCATCTCGCCGGGGCTTGGGGCCGACCTCGCCGTCCTGGACGAACATCAGGAGCCGATCGGCCGAATCGTCCTGCTCGCGCATGGTCAGAACCGCGGAGCTGGGTTCGCTCAACTGTGTCGGACGGTCAGCGCGGCGCATGGTCGCCGCGAGAAACCGGCGATCCTTCGCGATGAACTCGCCGCGATCCTCGCCGACGATCCCGCACTCACGGTGATGCTTGGGCCTGAGTCCGATGTCGGGCAGGCGATCGAGCAACGGGATCACGCCGGCGCCAGTGCGGCTCTCGATCGGTGGCGGGAACGGCTACCAGCGCGCCATCTGGTGATCGAGGTCGTCTGTCACCTCACCGAGCAAGGGATGCGGGGCAACGTCGCGGCCGCGACTCGGATGCTCAGCCTCGCGGAGTCCGCCGGCGTCCCTGCGGTGCTCACCAACGCCGTTCGATACGGACTTCCGGACGAGGCCGCCACCGCAGACTTGGCGGACGCCGCGAGATTCCTGCGTCCGCTGGCAGAGCTCGACGACCTGAACGAGCTGCAGGTCAACGGACAGGCCTGGTTGAAGCCCGCGAAGCAGATGCGGCAGATCGCAAGGATGATCGTCGGCGCCGGCACCCACGACGACGACGCGGCGCAGCGGCTGTTGACGGAGACCGAGCGCCTCGGCGAACGGTGCACCCTCGACCCGGCGTCCGATGTCGGCTGGAAGCAGCCGCGCATGCCGGAAGCGTCGGTGATCGGCATCAGCGGCGACCCGCACCAGGCCCTGTGGGAACGGGCACGCGCCGGCGTCGATGAACGGTACGCGCGGCCAGGGATGCCTCCGCTGGAAGACGCGCACCGGGCCCTCGAACACGAGATGCGGATCGTGGAGCAGCTCGGCATGCCGTCCTACTTCCTCACGGTCGCCAAGGTCGCCGACATCATCCGCGAGATGGGTATCCGGATTCAGGCACGTGGGTCAGGCGTCGGGTCCGTCCTCAACTACGCCCTCCACACGTCCTCGGTCGAGCCCATCAGCAACGGGCTCATCTTCGAACGCTTCCTCTCGCCCGAACGCACCAACCTGCCCGACATCGACCTCGACGTCGAGTCCGCCCGCCGTCACGACGTCTATCGCGAGGTGTTCGCCCGTTTCGGGTCAGACCGCGTCACGCTCATGTCGATGACCAACGCTTACCGCTCGCGCGGAGCAGTCCGCGACGCCGGCCTCGCTCTCGGTATGGACGAGTCGATGATCGACATGATCGCCAAACAGATGTGGCGGTTCAACGCCCGCGAGTTCCGCGACGCCCTCCGAGACAAGCCAGAGTTGGCCGACCTCGCCGACGCGGTCCGCGAGTCACGCGAGCTAGACCTACTCGTGGACGTCACCGAGCGTCTCGATCGTCTGCCGCGCCACATCAGCGTCCACCCCTGCGGTGTCATCCTGTCCGACACCTCCTTGCTCAACCGCACGCCGACGCAGCTGTCGGGCATGGGCCTTCCGATGTCGCAGTACGACAAGCACGACATGGACAACATGGGCCTCATCAAGCTCGACATCCTCGGCGTGCGGATGCAGTCGGCCATGGCCCACGCCGTCAGCGAGCACGAACGGCTGACCGGCGAGACCATCGAACTCGATGCCCTGCCGCTCGACGACGAACCTACGTATGAACTGCTCCGTTCAACGCGCACGCTCGGCGTCTTCCAGCTCGAGTCACCCGGGCAGATGGAACTGGTCGGCAAGCTGCAGCCAGAGGTCTTCAACGACCTCACCGTGGAGATCTCACTGTTCCGTCCGGGGCCGATGCAGAACAACATGCCGCTGCAGTACCTCCAGGTTCGGCACGGCGAGACGATGCCCGACTACATCGACCCGAGACTCCGGCCCATTCTCCGAGAGACGCGCGGCGTAGTCGTGTTCCACGAGCAGGTCATGCGGATCATCGACGAACTCACCGGCTGCGGTCTCGGGCCCGCCGACGTCATCCGCCGACAGCTCGCGGACCGCGGACGCCTCGCCGGAATCAAAACGTTCGTGCGCGACCGTGCGACGGCACGTGGATTCCGGCCGGCCGTGATCGACAAAGCTTGGACGATCCTTGCTGGCTTCGGATCCTTCGGATTCGCGAAGGCGCACGGAGCGGCCTTCGCGTTACCGACGTTCCAGTCGGCCTGGTTGAAGCGGCATCACCCGGCCGAGTTCATGGCCGGGCTCCTCACTCATGACCCGGGGATGTGGCCGAAGGATCTCATCCTCGCTGAAGCGCGCCACCTCGACGTGCCCGTCCTGCCGATCGATGTGCAGCGCTCGGGGCTTGAGTACGTCGTCGAGATCGCGCCCGACGGCCGGCTCGGCGTGCGAATGTCGCTGGTCGAGATGAAGGGAAGTACCGAGAAGGAACGAGCCCGCATCGCGCGGCACCAGCCATTCTCCTCACTCCAGGACTTCCGAGACCGAGTCCGTCCACGCCGCCGCACCTTCGAGGCATTCGCTCGAGTGGGTGCTCTCGATGCGTTCATCGACTACATCCCGAGACGTCGCCACGAACTCCTCGCCCACCTCGCTGGAGTCACCACGAGTGCCCAGCTCATCGCCGACGAGCAGCTCGCCTTCGAGCTCGATCTGCCCGTTCCAGAGCGGAGCACGATCACCTCGCTTGAGCTTCGAGGCCGGACCCAGACCGACCTCGAATTGCAAGAGATGCGTCTGGCAGTGAACCGCCATCAGATGGAACGGTTCTACCCGCTCTTCCGGGAGTTGGGCGTCACGCCGGCACGCGATCTCGTAGACCTGCCCGGTGGAACCGAGGTCCTCATCGCCGGCGTCCGTCGAGCGACCAACACCCCACCAATGCGAGGCGGCAAGCGCGTCGTCTTCGTCTCACTCGACGACGGCACTGGCCCGGTCTCCAACGTCGTCTTCTTCCATGACGTCCAGGAGCAGACCGGTTCAGGCGTCTTCCAGACCCACCACATGCTTGTTCGTGGTGTGACCCGGCGGTCGGGCGCGCGCGGAGTATCTGTCACTGGCGCAGCGGCTTGGGACCTGCTAGCTGTTCAGCGTGAGCACCAGGTGAACGGAGCGCAACTTTCGCAGGTCGCTCCACTCCGGCGGCTAGCCTCATCGACCGGGTGAGGTCTTTGTGCACGGTGTGAGCAAAACACCTGTTTCACCTAAGCCCGGCGAGGTCACTCCGGTGTTTCGCTCGTCTCAGTTTCACCGGTCGTCATGCCCTGCTCCCCAACGTTCGGTGTGATCGCGGGTATAGCTGGATCGGGGGAGGTAAGTTCAAGATTGCTGGTGCCTAGACCAGACAACGCGGAGCCCGTCGGGCGCGAATTCATCCGTCTGAGAATCTGGCCGGCGTCGCGTTCAAAAGCTCTGCGGTTCTCCCTCGCGGTGATCTGCGCGATTCTCGCATCATCTGCGCGTGCCCACTGCTCGCGCCACCCGGCGACCATACGTGGGATAGCTTCACTCACCTTCTCCGGATTTTTCAGTACGTAGAGCAGCAGGGCCGCAACGGCGCCGGTGCCGAGTGCGCCCCACTGTTCGCCAACCCAGACGAACACGTCCAGCGGCGAACCCGCCGAGAGCCGGCGGACATTCAGGCTCGGAACATGGCCTTCTTCCCGATCCAGGGCTGCGGCGCAGACAATCCATAGATCGTCAATTGCGGCCAGCCGGTCAGCTATCTCTGGCAGTGTCCAGTCCGGCTTGGCGAACCTGAGGACGAATTCGACTGAGTGGGCCGGATCGAAGCCGAGTTCCAGCCCCTGCAACCGTTGAAGGTCGACCGACTCGCTCGCCAGCCTCAACCATTCAAGTGAGTAGATCCGCTCCAGTCGTCGGCCAAGATTCAGCCATTGAGGTTCGGGTAGAGATCCGGCCTCAATCATTGCCCTGACGACGGCGGCGTCGAGGCCAAGCAACTTCGCTGCAACGCTTGTCGATACAAAGGAGCTGCGGTGAGGTTCCATGCTCGAACGTTAGCGCTAGTTGGGCGGTTGAACGAGTATCAGACGTGTGCATGAAGTGGTCGGGCGGAGCTCGAACTTCTGCGGCTGAGGAGAGCTCTGCGCGCGTCATGAGTCTTCCCCGGCAGCACGGTGTGCCGTAGAATTGAAGCTACGACGGGCTGGTCACCAGAACGTTGTTCGCCGGACGCCCCGCCTCGCGGGGCTTTCGTGCTTAAGGGCGCCAGACCCAGACGTGAACGACCGCCGGTTCGATCGCGGCCCACAAGCGCTCGGCGGAGCGGCGTGCGCGTGCGTCTCCTTCGGGGTGCCCGTCCAGCCGGTGGTACAGGTAGGCGACCAGGTCTGCTGCCTGGATGCCAGGAGTGCCTCGCGACGCTCGGAAGCTCAGCGGCAGCTCGATTCCGGTGAGCGTCGACGAGGCATAACCTGGGGTTCCGATGTCGCGGAATCGGCGGACGAGTGTGTGTAGTGCGGTCTGGTCGGGGAGTTCATCGGCGACGACGGTCAGCCACGTGCCTCGGGCAACAGCGTGATCGCTGAGCTCCTCGAGAATATGCTGCAGAACGACCTCGTGCGGCCGGCGCGGATACCGGTACCGCGCGTGCAACCGCGCAACGTCGAGTCCCCGCACGAAAACCTCGACAGGAACCTCGACGAGCAGTTCGAGTGCTCGACGGTAGATGGTCGCGACCGCTCGGTGGCGACCGCGGAGAGGTGACCACGCGCCTTTGCCCGCGGTCATCTCGTGTGCGTGCAGTTCGACGTCACGGGGGAGACCGAACGCCTCGGCTATGCCCGCCGCGCGCACGATCGCCTCTCGGAGCCGGTCCTCGTGCTCCGCATCGATGACCACGGCAGCGATGTAGTAGTAGTCGCGTGTGTAGGACTCATCGAGATACGCGATCAGCATGTGCCGTCTGTCTGTCGATCAGGACAGACAGTGGGATAGCCGTCGGGCCGTCTGTGCGTCTTTCCGTGTGTCATGACAGATTGCGGTTGAGGCGGTCGCGAATGGCCTCGTCGAGGAAGTCGACGATGCTGATGTCGTGGATCGCGAGGTAGCGGTCGAGGTCGTCCCGGAGGGAGATCTCGATCTTCGATGAGAACGGTTCCATCCGGCGGCGACCGCGTGGGCGGCCCGGTCCTGGCCGACGGGATGCGAGGTCATA
This sequence comes from Plantibacter sp. CFBP 8798, assembly GCF_014841195.1. Lineage (NCBI taxonomy): Bacteria > Bacillati > Actinomycetota > Actinomycetes > Micrococcales > Microbacteriaceae > Plantibacter > Plantibacter sp. CFBP 8798. Next base: position 200,950 of record NZ_JACYTS010000003.1, on the reverse strand, counting down.
GGACGGGCCGCCGGGACGACCGGCGGGCGAGGTCAACGCTGTGAGGTCGTCGACCGCCGGCGCTTTCCTGAGCGCGGGGTGACGGTCGGCCGCGCTCAAGCTGCCACTCCGTGCAACGCCTCTGTGAGTGCAGCGAATCGCTCGGTCAGCACCAGTGCACCGGGAGTCGTCAACGCGCTGAGTGGCCGACGGCGGCTCTCCGCATCTTGCATCGCCGTGCGTTCTGGCAGGAAGGGGCGGAGCAGGACTTCGCCGTAGATGGCCTCGAGTTCTTCCAGGCGGTATCGGTGCTCTGAGGTCAGTCGGGGTGTGACTCGGTTGACGACGATACCGGCGAACCGCAGGGAGGGGTTCAGGTGCGGGAGCGCCCGCACCTTCGCCACCGTCTCGAGGTACTGTCCGACGCCGGTGAGGCCGAAGGCGGTGGGGTCGGTGACGACGATGGTGCTGTCCGCCCAGAGCAGCGCGTTGAGCGTGAGCCGTCCGAGCGCTGGTGGCGTGTCGATCAGGATGTCGTCGTAGACGTCGAGTTGCGCGCTTCCCCAGGCGGACGTTTTGAGCCGCAACTCAGGCGTCAGGAGTGACTCAGACTCGATCCGCGCGAGATCCGGGGACCCGGCGATGAGGTCGACGTTCCTCCAGTCGGTCGGAGCCGCCGCTGCGCCGAGCGTTCCTGCGTCGCCCGCGTAGAGGACATCGAAGACGGTGTACTCACCGCGTCTCCCGAGAACGGTTGTCGCGTCGGACTGCGGGTCGAGGTCGATGACGAGGACCTTTCGGCCCTCTTGGGCGAGGGCGTCTGCTTGGCCTAGGAGGACCGTTGTCTTACCGACACCGCCCTTGCGGGAGCCGATGGCTTGAATCTGGGGCATGTGTTGACATCCATTCGTATGGTTTGTCGGACGGGTGGATGGAGTGACGGGCGGCCGTCCTTCAATACGTCATGACGTATTGAAGGGATGAGCCTCCGTGCTCGAGGCGGCGAACGCGTCAGCCTGCGCCGAGCTGTGTTTGCCGGACGTGGATCAAGCCGTCGAGGGCGGCGTCGTCTGAGTCGTATCTGCCTGCCGGGAGCGCGAGGAGTGCGCCACTGCAGAACGTGAGCACGAAGAACGCGAGGTATCGGGGCTGACCAGGAGGGCGACCGGGAGCCTCGCGCACGGGCTCCTCGTGGACGTGTTCGTGAATACGCTCGACGTGATCGAGATTGATCCACTGCCACTCGGCCGCTGCCTCGGATGGCAGTCCGGTGTCGTCGAAGCTGGTGAGCATCATGCGGGTGAAGCGAGTCATTCGGTGTCCTGTCCGTCGTTGCTTCGAACGTAGGGACGGCGACACCTACTGCGGGGCGACAGGTGTCGGACTGTGGATAACTTCTGCGTTGCGACCCATGTGATCGCGTCAGCTCATCGCCGGACCATTCCGACCCCGGCTGGCTCGGCGAGCGAGTTGCTCGGCCTCCCGGCGCTTCTCCGCTTCGACGGCCAGCTGGAGTGCGCGTGCACGGGTCATCCCGACTGGGGTGACCTTCCCGCGCTTGTACGGTCCGGTCGTCGGCGCGGGTCGCATCGCGGGGTCGATCCGTGAGCGGGACTCGAAGATCTGCCGGCGCTCCTCGGCCGTCGGCCGGTCTGGTTCCGGATGGAGCAGCCTCCACAGTTGTTCGCCACCACGTCGCTCCTGATAGAGCGCCTCGAGCCGGGCCGGGCTTGCCCGACTCAACGCGGAGAAGAAGCTCCTGGCACGCTGCTCCGCGAGTCGCTGTTCCGCAGGCGATGTCTCGTGGAGTCGGGGCGGAGGAAGGAGCACCCGCGTCGGTAGCGGCACGTAGTTCCGCTTGGCGTGCTCGCGGTAGAGGCCGAGCAACGACTGGGTGCGCTGTTTCGCGAGGGCCTTCTCCCTCCCGTACCCGAGCCCCCGAGCCTCGCGGATGTGCTCGCGAGCGATCCAATCGCGAGACTCCCACAGCACGAAGCTGAGCTTGACGTCATAAGCGCCTTCATTTAGCAGTGCTTGCAGACGCTCGGGGCTTGCCTGCTTCAGCCCGTTGAAGAACGCCCTCGCCTCTGCCAGGTAGTCGAGGGTCTTGGGAGCCGCGACGAGCATCAGGGCACCGTGTCGTCTCGGTCGGCGCGGGCGATGCGCGCGCGGAGCTCAGGGTCCTCGGGCATGGTTCGGCTCGCCGTTTTCAGGTGTCCGTTCGCGCAGCCCTCGGGCTTGTAGTGGCGAAGGCGGGAGCGGAAGTACTCAAATCGCTCGTGCCAGCCGAGGGGACCGTGCCCGCCGCTGTCTGCTTCTTCGAAGGAGACCTCCCAGCTGCTGAAGAGCGCGGAGAGTTCCTCCACAATGCCGTCGTGGAGGTACCAGCAGTCCGGGATGAGCCGGGCCGGGATCGTGTACCGGGTGCAGAGCCAGGAGACCCATTCCGCGAGCAGCCGCCAGACCTCTGGCTCGCGTTCGTCCGGCAAGGACCGCCAGTTGACGACACCGAAGTACTCGGGCTCGGGCAGTGCCGGCCAGGTGTCGAATCCATCGCCGACCTCGTCCGCTTCGTCCAGCGCGAACGGAGCCCGGAACTCACGCTCCGCTGCCTGCCGCCATCCGCCAGTCTCAGCCATGCATCTTCCGCCGGGCTTCGGACTGCTCGGTGAAGACCTGCCGCTGGGCAGCCTCCGTCGCTCGCTTGCCCGCAACGATCTCGCGAGCGTCGCGTCGCGTGGTCCATCCCTCGACGTCGAGGAGGACGCCTCGTCGGTTTCGGTAACTCAGCAGGCCCATGCCTTCAGGGAGTCGGCGGAGTTCATCGACCGTCAGTACCGGCTCGAGCTGTCGCTGCTCAGAGCGGGTCGTGCCCGTCTCGCTGCGACTGACGGACCCACGGTTCACCTGTCGTTGGCCGAGCATGCTCGACACGTCTTGCAGGTGCTTGATGTTGGACGACCCGCCGAGCATCAGCTTGGCGATGGCAGAGTTCCAGATCGTGTCAGCCTCGCTCTCCGACCAGGCGGACTTTGCCTGCGATAGCGACTGGAGCACGACCATTGTCGAGATCCCGATACCGCCACCATCCGAGAGGATTGTCGGCAGCTGCGGCCAGGCGAACATGTTCGCGATCTCGTCGAGGATGAGCCCAAGTGGTGGATCGAGCCGGTTCCCGGGGGAGGCTAGCGCTTTGCGGCGAGCGGTCTCGACGATGTCGTCCAGTACCGCGCCGAGGAATCCACCGACCGCTCCCGCACCAGTCCCGGTGCCGATCAGATAGATCGTGTTCGAGCCCGCGAGAAACTCATCGGCATCAAGCGCCTCGTCGTGTCCAGGGTTCATCGCGTCGAACACTGATGGGATCGCGAGCGGACGCAGCGCCTCGGCGACGCCGAACCACTTCGATCCCAGCAGCTTCGCATCACCCTCGATCACATCCGCGAGACCCATGGCCCATCCAGGTGCACCCGAGTCCGCGAGCACATCGACTGCACGCCCCGCCAACACCGGGCTCATGCCCCAGTCGCGGAGCGCTGTCGTGCCACCACCGCTGAGCGCTGCCGCATGCAGGAGAGCGGCGAGGAGCGTCCCCGATGCCCCGGCCCATTCTTGGTTGGTGGAGGAGCGTCCGAGTGCACTGCCGGCGATGATCGTCCGGGCTCGTTGCTCGGCGACGAGTGGGTCAGCGCAGCCGGTCACCGGTGAGATCCGGAGGGCGGATCGGATGCCTGAGAGCTGCTGCGGGTCGAAGACCGTGACGGTTCCGCGTTGCGCGCGGTGTGCCATCGTCGCGGCGAGGTTGTCGTTGCGGGTGGAGGTCGTGACCAGCGGGCCGTTCCAGTCGAGGATGGCGGAGATGATGACTCGCCAGCCTTTGCCGGAGCGGGGCGGGCCATCGAGGAGGAGAGAGTCTTCTATCGAGACGTAGACGTCGAGGCCGCGAGAAGTGCCGATCCGCCAGCCGACATCATCGGCCGTGGGATCCGCGAGCGTCGGACGAAGAGTTCCCGCCCGGCGTCGGAGTGCTCGCTCGGAGACTTGCCGCCGCACCTCGCTGCGTCCCGCCAACCCACTGCGCCGCAGGAGCTGCGACCGGAACCAGCGGTCAGATTCACGGAACGACAGCCACCCGGCAAGGCACAGCGCGGCGACGATCGTGAGCAGGACCACTATGCCGATGACCGTCCAACGGGCGCCATCCGTGGAGACGATGCAGCCCCCACCAGGTGTTGCGGGAACCGAACCGCTGGCGACCAGCAGCCCAGCTGCGGCGAACGGACCGAGTCCAGCCGGCAGCTCTCCGCAGGTCAGCAGCACGAAGACCATCACCACGGCGCCGGCGATGCCGATTGCGGTCGCCGCGATGGCGATGATGCCCAGGAGAACGAGCACGAGTCGGTCGGTCATCGGGGTGCCGCTCCGGGCCCGTCGGTGCGGAAGACAGCAAGTTCGCCAGGTGTGCAGTCGTTGCGGACCTTGGCTACCCGCTCCGGTCCGATCTGCCAGAAGCCTTCGCCACGGCGGAGTTTGCGGACAAGCTCGGTCTGCGTCCGGTTCCATCCGAGGACCTGCGAACTGCGCTCGAGTTCGCCGGTGTGCTGCGCGTAGTTGACGCGGGTGTCGCAGTCCGCCAGGAGCCCGAGGGCTTGAGCATGCAAGGCGGACCCGCGATCGCCAAGCGCATCAAAGTCGTTGATGCGGTGGATGAGGTAGCAGTTCGACCGCCTCTTGTGACGAGCGGTCTTCTCGTCGCTCACTCGTCCGACGAGATTGCCGCCGCCCGCGACCTCGTTGAGCAGGGCGACGGCTGCCTCCTCGTGCACGATCAGCCGCGCCTGGCCAGGACCGGCCGGGGTGCCACGCTCGATCCAATCGGTCGTCGCCAGGCGGAGAAGTGCTTTCGTCTCCGCACTCGCGCGCAGGAGCCCCGAGGTGTCGACGGTCAGCATCGGTGTGTTCGCGTCGAAGGCAACCGTCGACGGGCGGTCCATGAGGTCGGCGAGATCGCCGACCGTGACGCGACGAAGGGTGTGGGCGAGCATCTGGCCGCCCGCACCGATCTCTTCGGCGATGTGGGACTCAGGGTGACGCAGCGCTTCCCACACCATCGGCACCAGCGCGGTCGAGTTCGACCGGTGCACCTGCTCAAGAGCAAGATCGATAGCCGTGTGCTCGATCTCGCTGAGCTCCGTCGTGTTCCGGAGGATGGCGACCATGGCACGGACCTTGGCCCGCTGGAACTGCAGGACTTCCTGCGTCCAATCGGCATCGCTCACGTCAGCGCGGCGGGGTCCCGGATCGAGTGGGTTGATCCGCGCGGCCTGACCAGGGCCCAGGCGCATCGTCACACCTCCCACGTAGGCGGCGACGCGCGTCCACTCGCCGTTCGGATCGTGCGGCACCGCGACCTTCCTGCCTAGCCGACACAGGCGCGTGCTGAGGCTTTTCGCGAGCACGGACTTGCCGCTGCCCTTCACCCCGAAGATCGCCATTGAATGCGAGCGAACGACACCCGCGGCGTAGGCCTCCCAAGGGTCGAAGCAGAACGTGGACCGAGACAGCAGGTTCGGGCCGATGTACGCGCCGGCCATCGGTTCGCCGCTCTCGGCAAGGAAGGGCAGCGCGGCACCGAGGGTGCGTGAGGAGGCGCGGTGGACCGGCGCGACGACGCCCGGCCGCGCGCGAAGGTTGTGCGTTGCTTTCCAGCCGCCGGCCGGCATCGAACTCGTCGGAAGCGCGTCTTCGGCGATTGCATCGCGCCAAGCGCTCAGACGCGACACAGAACCGGATCGACGCCGGCTCATCGCTTGCCCACCGGAGTCGGGAGTGCGGTCGACATGAACGCCGCGGCCTGTTGGAAGTACATCGCAGCGAGCGTGACGCGGGCCGGCTGCGCTGCCTGCAGGATGGAGGCCGATGCGCGGGTGAGGCCGTCGACGTCGGCGGCTGAGACGGTCACGAACCCGCGGAACTCCATGTCGGTGAACCCGTCGACGATGTCATCCTCGCGTTCGCCGAGATCCTCGTATTCGCGATCCTGCTCACGGGTGGTGATCATCCCGCGTCTTTGGCGCAAGCCTCGTGCGACCTCGAGGTCGACCTTCGCTCGCCCCACCTGACTCAGAGCCTTGTGGGTCGGTACCGGCCGCACGCTGAGGATGAGCACCCGCGTCGCGTCGCCTGAATAGAGCAACTTGTCCAGGAACCCCACGCTGATTTCGGAGCGAGGCCACTCGGCGATCCAGTACGTGCGGTGGACCGAACCATCGATCTGCACGTGATCCCAGCGCTCCTCGATGCCCATCACCGGAGCGAGTCGGTTCGGGTCGTCACTCCGCGACTCTGCTGCAAAGCTCGTCGGGTTCATGGCGAGTGCGAGCATCTCGTCGATCGCTTCGGTGTCGAGCCAGTTCCGGAGCTCGACGCCGATGGCTTCGAGCGAGTCACGCATCTGCTCGACGAGGTCGGTCACGATGGCAGCGATGCCCACGAGGCCACCGCCAGAGTGCTTGATCGCCGACCGGAGCGAGCGCAGGTCGCAGGAGACGGTCACCGTGTTGGTGAACTGCATCGATCGATCGGCACCCGCGGTGATCAGGGTGTCGTACTCCGCTCGGACCGCTGGGCTGACGGTCGACGGATCGGTTCGATCGCGTTCCGCTGCGTAGCGGGCGAGTTCGTCGGCGGGTTTGGCGTCGACGCGGATGCGTGCCGTCGCGTCGACTAGCCCCGGGACCGCCTCGAGCCCGCTCATCCATCCGACGAATCCGTCGTAGGCCGCTTGCTGGACACCTTCATCAAGGAGCGGCCAGGCGGAGCTCAGAACGTCGACCGAGAACGAGACGAGCGATCGTTTCGGGTCGAGGATGAATCCGCCCCGACCTGGGACTTGGACGAAGCGCAGCGATCCGTGCGCGCCGGGGAGGCGATGGCGATGGACCTCGCGCGGGTCTTCAGCCCCGCGCCGCTTCGTTCCGATCTTCATGGGTTCGTCCTTTCGTGAGTCCCACACGTCCCGCCTGAAGCTCGTCTGGAGGCGATGCCGTCGAGCGGCGTACGTGAGCACGCGCCAGATGAGCGCGAGACCGGACTCGCGATGCCAGGTCCAGCTGCCGACGGCGATCGAAGTCGCGGCAGGCCAGATCCCGATGCGCCAGTAGCCGTCCCAATCGATCAGGAGCCACATGACGGAGGCCGCAGCCGTGGCACAGATGACGGTGAGCTGGGGCCAGCTCAGACCGAGGAAGGCGCCGCGTCGCTCGCGCTGTGCAAAGCGGACGTGGGGGAGAATCGGCGAAGTGGTCACTTCGCGAGAATCCGTCCGAGGATGCGCATGGCGTTCTGGGCCTTGCCTGAGACATGCGGCCGGGGCTGCAGGGAGTTGCGGACCTCGTCGCCGGCGAACGACACCAGACGGACCGCCCACAGGGGAGCGAAGGCTGCGGCGAAGACCACCCCAGCGGCGACGATCACGACGCCGAGGTCGGTGGAATTCGTGACCAGCTGTATCGAGAGGACCAGGATCGTCGCCGCCAACGGTTCGGCGATGACGAGGCCGATCGTCAGATTCGCCCACCTCGTCGCCCAGACGGCGAATTTCGGCTGACCGATCATCATGAGGCCGATCGGCGCCGTCGCGGCGAGGGCGACGAGCGAGAAGGAGCGGATGGACATCGAGACGTAGAGGAAGAGCGCGGCCAGCGCCATGATGGCGAGGATGAGCAGGACTACGGTGTACTGGCCGATGACTGCGTTCGGGGCGAGCTTGGCGGTGGTCATGGCCTGGGCGATCGCGCCATCGTCGGCCGGGACGGAGACATCAGCGACCACGCGGTATCCGAACATGCGCAGCAGCGCATTACCGAGGCTCTGATCCTGGACGGTTGCGACGAGTGCATCAGTCGTCTCACCGCCGTAGGTCACGAACTGCCTCATCACGTACACAGCGGCGACGCTGGACGGCACTGCGACAACGAGGCCGACTGCGACCTGCGCGATCCGCCGGCCGTCTCGCATGATCGCCGCCGGCGCGAGCTGGAAGCAGGCGACGATGGAGATGACGAGTCCCATCGTCGCGACCCAGAACCAGAACTGGCCGTCGGCGATGGTCCAGCTGGACTCGCCGGGACGGCTGCCGATGAAGGCGTTTGCGAGCATGTCGGTCATGAAGTCGCCGAGGCCGATGATGCCGCCGCCGACGAATCGGGCCGCCGCCTCCTGAGCCATGCACGGGATGTCGGCTGGCCCGCATCCGAATTGGGGCACGCCGAAGTCGTCAGTGCGGAAGCCGCTCATACGATCTGCAGCCCGATGCCGAAGTTGATGAGTGCGGTGGTGCCGGCGGCGATTGCTGCAGCGGCGACGGAGCAGAGAACCCCCGCGATCCCGGCGGACTTCAGTGCGCCGTTCTTGATGAGCCAGCCGAGCGCGATGCAGGCGGCAGCGAGGAGCACCCCGATGCCGCAGAGGATGAGGACGACGAAGAGGATGTTGCCCGCGAGGTCCTGAATCGCCTTTGACCCGATGCCGGCCTTCGGCGTGATGTCGGGGATCGTCTTCGAAGCCAACCCGCCGAGGCCCGTGGTCCAGATGGCCGTGATGATGCGTTCGCCCACAGTGTTCATTCCGCGTGGAGGGGGACAGAGAGGGTCAATGGGTCCCGCTGGGAGGGAACATCGACGACGAGGTCCAGCGTGGACACACCGAAGGGCACGTAGTATGCGAGCGCGAAGCTCGTGCTCAGGTGGTTCGGCAGGGACCAGTCACGCCCGCGCCCCTGAGCTCCGGCTGGTCCCCACGGGACGCCGGCATCGGCCGCGAAGTCCGGTCCTTCGTTAGTGTCTAGTTCGGCCGCGTCGCCGAGGCCGGCCCAGCTCGTTTCCCGAACGGTGAGGCCGGTGAGGTCGAGTTCGCCGAACGGGACGAAGCCGTCGAGCGAAACCTGGATGACTATTACGAAGCTGCCGGCCGGAAAGCGATCTGTGCCACCGGGCTGGCGGAGGAGGCCCGAGTCCTGGGTCGTCACGTAGCTGCCGAGTTCGTAGACGGCGACGCCCAGATCTGAGGTGGCAGCGCGAGCGACTGGCTCCTGATCCGGAGCGGCGGTAGAGCGGTCTGTTCGGTCTGTGGAGGAGGCTGTGGACTGGGGTGCGGCGTCGGCATCGAAACACCCGGTCAGAGCGATGGCCCCGACGGCAAGCAGTCCTACAAGCAGCGGTCGCCGCATCGATCCTCCCGAGAGTTCGCGAGGACGTGTGCGTCCTCGATCGCTCTTGAAGTGACGCGAGCAGACCTGCGGACTTAGTTCCGGCGGCGGTAGGGAGTGAGGTCGAAGGATGTACTCGATGTCGCCTGGACGGTGCGTTGCCGCCGAGCGACGTATCTGATGTAGAGCGTTGCGTTCGCGGCAGCAGCAGCCCACACGATTGCGAGAACGAACGCACGCGTCGCGGGATCCTGATGTGCGTCGTGCAGCAGAACCGCGGTTCCGAACAACGAGACGACGACCTGGCTGATGATCCAGCCGCCCCAGCGGCTGAGGATCACCACCACGAGCGCGATCGCCAGGAACGGCAGCGGGAGCAGGAACATCCAGCCGCGCAGCTTCATCGGTTCGCCCAGGTCATGCAGTCGATGTTAGGCGGGGGAGCGGCCCCGCTTCGAGCGAGGCCGGGTGTCTGTGGATAACTTCTCGACTACTTGGACGCTGGTCGATTCCGACCCAGGCCAAGTTCGACGCCGAGATCCCGGTAGCGCTCGGAAACGACCTGCTCGAGGACGACGTACTCGTACCGATGCCGTTTGCCATCAGGCTCCTGGATCGGGTGGGCCTCGATAACTCCCAGTTCGCGCAGCGTTTCCAGGTGATCCTGCACCGTGACACGGTTCACCTCGACGAGCTCGGCGATCCGTCCGCGCGTGAGCGGACCCTCCTCCAGCAGTCTCGACAGGATCGCGAAGTTCACCGGTTCACCGAGAGTCGCGAGCGCACTCCTCGCATCGTCGGAGAGCTTGGGGCGAGCGACGCGGGGCATGGGGTCATTGTGCACGGTCTCGAACTGGTCCATGATTTGCAGATGGTTAAACCAGCTTCGAATGAATCGAGGGTGTGTGACTGCAAGAGCTGAAGTGATCGGCGTCGTTGATGGGGAGGTCCTCCTCACTGGCCCGGTGGAGTCTCCGATGGTTTCGTTCGTGCTGGCGGACGATCAGCGAGCTTTGAGCGACGATGGGCTCATCGTTCGAGCTCGGGTTGCGTGGTGTCAGGTCATCTGCCAATCCGCTGACACCGCGAAGGCGGCTAGCTCGTTGAGGTCCGGAATTGAGGTCGCTGTTCGAGGAGAGTTGAGCGTCCTCCGTGCCACGCCGGCATCGCAAGGATCTGATGCGGTCCTTGTCTCACTCATCGCTGACAGTATTCAGATCACTGAGCCCGTGCATTGAGGCTTGCGCCCCCCACCAGCGCCGTTGCGAGCTGCCGTGACGGATATATCCGCGCTGGAACACAAGCGCGGCGGCTCTAGGCTCCGCGCAGGGTTCGACCGGATGTCAGCTCGGCGGTTAATGTGCGGCAACTTCGATGCGGCAGCCTACCTAGCGTTCGAGAATTCGAAACCCGCGGTGCGTGGCTGCACCGTATCCACCAAAACGCAGTACTCGTTCGGTCGTGACTGGGCGCGCTGGTCAGTGGGCGGCATCACCCAGTCACTGAATCTAAGAGGCTAATCGGCAGCCCGAACCACAGCAGGGGTAGAGAGACCAACACCAGCCCCACAGAGAGTGCTAGGCACACCGTCGTCAGCCGGCTGCTCCTGGCGGTGGCAATGCTGACCACCGCAACGACGATGGCCGCGATCAGCATCGCAAAGAGCACAGGCAGAAGTAGGTACACAATGGGGTACCAGTACGCCGCTTCACCTGGGTAGCCACGGATGAGCCCTGGAAGCCAGACAGCCGAGTACATGAGCAGAAACAAGACATAGGCGCCGGTAGTTAGCCCCACGCTGACACCCAACAGTGTATTTGAAGGTGTCGTTGGCTTCGCGCTAGTCACGTCTACAGCATGCCTCATGCAGGGTGGGGATGTCCGGTCGTAACGCGGTCGCTCCTCGACGCCGCTTCGGTCTGCGTTTGGGTCCGCGCATCGATCGGCAGCGGTTCATTGTCTGGTCCGCCAAGGCGACGGCTCCGGTTCGCGCTACCCGTGACAACCACCCAATGTTCGGTATCCCCATCGCTCCGGAAGACGGTGTGAACGTGTGCGACCGCTGGGCCTGCAAGGAGCTCCCGTAACAGCGGGTGCGCCGCTTCTCTTCTGTTGGCGCGGCTATCGATATGCCGTTCCAAACGGAGTGCTCGGTTCTTCGATATCCTCGTCAATGCTCTGAACGTAGCTTCCCCCGCCGGGCCATATGCATACGACAATCGTCGGTTGCGGTCCGAATGCGTTCACATGAAGAAGGAGATTCCCCATGGCACAGAAAGTCATCACCACCCTCGTCGACGACCTCGACGGATCCGAGCTGAAGCAGGGCGAGGGAAAGACCATCACGTTCGGCCTGGAAGGATCGACCTATGAGATCGACCTGTCCGAGAAGAACGAGAAGAGCCTGCGCGCTGCGCTCGAGCCTTATGTGAAGGCCTCTCGCACCGTATCGCGATCGAAGACGGCCAGCTCCGCTGGCTCGAGCCGGAGCAACAAGGAAGAGCTTGCGGCTGCGCGCAGCTGGCTGCGCGCCAATGGGCACGACGTCTCCGATCGGGGACGCATCCCCGCTGCACTTCTCGAGAAGTTCCGTGAGGCTGCCAAGTAGTAAGTCGCCTACCCGTCCGCGTTCTGTGGACTACAGCCCCGGATTCGCATAGGCGACGTCGATGTGCACGTGATTGCACGTGTCCTCGAACTCGTCGAAGTGAGTGAATCCGGGGCTGTTTCGACAGTTGGACTGCCCGGTTCGTGATCCGGGCGGTACGACGGAGTCCAGGAGGGCCAACAACTTCAGTGACAGGCCATCACCGCCGGTCACGGAGCTGCCGTTGAGTGCGTAGATATCGACGGCCATGCCGCCTCCGTCGCGGTAGTGCGAGGAGTTCTCGCCGGCTCCCTCGAGCGAGCCGGTGCAGCGTCGGTTGAGGTCGGACACCGCTACCTGCTCGAACGTGTTCAGTGCGACGAGCAGGATCTGCATGATGCGGGAGTCGATCCCGCAGTCGGCGAGCGCGGTTCCGTTCGCGACGTTGCGGAGCTGCTGGAGGTAGTCGCTCCCGACCAAGCGTCCTTCGTGCATCGCACTGACCAGTCGGAGAGCAAGTTCGCGGTTGTCGCCGTCGATCGGCAGGTAGCCGCAGGCTGCACCAACGGTCAAGTGTTCGTCCGGGAGGTCTGGTTCGACGACGGCGAGCGCATTCCGGGCTGACGCTTCTGCAGCAGCAATGGTCGGTGCTTCCGCGTGAATGCCGATGATCGACAGCCACCACCCAGCGGGTTCGTCGATCCAGGCTGGGTCGCTCATGATCCCTGGTCGGTTCTCGCCGGCCCCGGTCAGGATGAGTCCGGTGGCGAGGGCGGTATCTTGCAGCTGCTCGGCTGTTCCCCACCCACCGCGGACAGTGCGCCGGTACACCCCGAGTGGTGTGTCATCGGTGATCGTGTCGGTCGTCGAGGCAGTCATGTTCGACGCTGCGTACGCCGCGGTGAGCGCTGCCAGCTTGGCCTTCGGCTCCGGAGTGATCGCCGTCGCCGCGTCAACGATCGCCGATACGAGGACCTGTTCGGCGACCACGAGCGGGCCGGTCGGCTGTTCCGCCGGCACCGACCCAGGCGCCGCGCAGTGCGCTTGCCGCAGCGCACTGCCTGTCGGGACGAATAGCGTGATGGCGATCGCGGGTAGCGCTGCAGCCGCGACGAGCCCGCCCAGCAGCAGCGCAAGCGCCCCGCCCAAGAGCTTCTTCGGCCCGATCGCCAGAGCGACCTTGACCGCGAGCATCGGCGCCGCCATCAGATGGACTCTCCATCCAGGATGCGCGCGGCGAGTGTCAGCAGCTTCCGGACGTGAGCAATCCGGCTGTGAACCCGGTGCTTGCTCAGGCCAGTGATCCGAGCGACAGCGGCAGCGTCGCGCATCATGGCCGGCTGGAAGAGAGCGATCGCTCGCAGGCCGTCGGTCTCGGGGATGCACTCGATCGCGGACTGCCGAGTGTTCGGGTACCCACGGTCGGCGAGGCGGAGCGCAGTGTTGGCGGTCCAGGCAGCGGCAGCGATGTTCTCCCGCGCGGTGCGGATCGTGCGGGGTGAGACGCCGATGCGTTCCGCGACGTCGGCGCGGGCCTCGTCGGTGAGCATCAGTTCGATGGCGATCGTCCAGTCCCGTTCTGACACCGTCTCCCGCACCCACGCAATCCGCCGGCGCTGCTCGAATCGGTGCACCAGAAGGTCCAACGGGTCGCCGCCCGCTGCCGGCCGGTCCGCATCGAACTCCGCGGTGAACCGTTCGCACTGGATTGCAGCTTCGCGCCGCGTCGCAAGCACGACCTTTGCAGCGATGCCTTGGGCGTAGTGACCGAAGGATCCACGGGTCAGGTCGAAGCTCTCCGCTCGTCGCCATGCGACGACGCGGATCTCCTGCATCGCAGCATCGATCTCGCCGTGGAGAGCGTGCTGATTGAGCACTCGCGTCACATAGCCACGTGTGGACTCGACTGCGGTGAGGAAGACATCCAACCCGATGCGATCGATCGCGTCGGACGATGCTGTGAGCAGCGATGCATCGATCGCAGCTGCCGAAGCGGGCACCGCCTGTGCGAGGTCATGCTGATTCACGATCGCGGTCCTTTCTCCAGCCCGGACGCTCTTCGCCGCAGGTGCCGCACACCTCTCGGAAGGTTCCGATGAAGCGATGTCCGTCCGCGCTGCATTCAGCTACCGTCGGCGGTCGAGTGACGATGCGCCTGGGGCCTGGCTGGGCGAGATCTCCGTCGTCTGAGTCACCGGTGTTCATGGGCCAGCGATGCGGATCTCTGGCGATGGATCGGCCGACGTATGCGATCGGGTCGCCGACCGGGCGAGACGAACCATGGATCGCATCGACGCTCGCTGCCAGGACGTCGACCGCGGTCACGTCCACCGATGGCGCGTGCTTCGTCAGCCACCGCTCGACGGCGGCGAGGCTGAGTCGAGGGTGCAGCGCCTGCGCAGCAAGCTCCAAGCCGGGAGACGTCGAAGAAGATTGATGTTCTGGGGATTGATGTTCTTTAAGTGGCGGGAGAACCGTCGATGGTTCGGCCTGGGAGGAAGACCCGACATGGTCGGCAGCGCAGACTGCCTCCGATTCTGTGCCGCTCAGAGGCGACCTGCCGGATTCGTCCCAGGCGTCGAAGAGCGGGGGAGGGAAACCCGCCAAGGTGTCGGCAGCGCCAACCTCGGCTGTTGATTCCGGCTGCGGGGGATCCAGGAGGATCAGTAGTACGCGGCGGTGGCCGGCGATTGATTGTCCGGCGGCGTCGACAGTCCCCGCTGGATGCCGGTGCTCCTCGACGCGGAGGAATCCGGCGGCCTCGAGCTTGCGGCGAGCTGCTCTGAAGGCGTCTTTTCCGAGACCGAGGTCTCGCTGGGCCCGGGACTGCGTGATCCGGTAGGTGCGTCGATGGGTGACGAGGTAGAGCATCAGGGAGAACGCGTTCCCGACGATGCGTGGATCACGCGCCCACCAGTTCCGGAACTGGGCAAACTCGCTTTCGAAGTCGAACTCTGGCCGGATGAACTCTGCCTCGGTGATCGAGTACTCTCGAGGACCCATCGGCCCCTTCTCTGCGGGCTCAGACACTGGTGGGGCCGTTGGCCGCTGCTGCAGAGGATGGCAGGAGTTCAGAGCCTCTTAGCCCAAGGGCGGCGCCGATCCGGTCGAGTTCGGCCACGGTGAAGTCGAGCTGACCGGCGAGCTTCAGTTGGAGCTGTTCTGGCGGCATCCCGACTGCGTTCGCAAGTTGAGTATCCGTCTGGCCATGGTTGAGCAACGCGTGTTGGACGCGTTGAGCGATCTGCTGGGAGAGGGGGATGGTGTCCATTTGGTCACCATAGGAATCATCCGGTCGACTTGTCAAATATCAGATTTGTGTGCATGAATCTTTGTTTGCTATGGTGGCCGGATGGACGCCGCTCTCGACTTCAATGACGCGGTAGCCGCTGAACTCCGTCGCCAACGTGCGGCACGAGGACTCACGATCGATGAAGTCGCGCGGCGTGCCGGGATGGTGCGCACCACGGTGCTCCGCTACCTCAACGGCAAACGTGCTATTCCTATCGGCGCACTCTATGGCTTGTCGGGAGCTCTGTCCGTGGAGGCCCATCGGGTGGTGGCGGCAGCAGAGACACTATGTGCTGTGATGCCTGCGTCCGGTGGCATCCCTGCAGTCGGTGCTTCCGACTCGGTGGAGCCCGAGCTGCGACCTGGGCACGTAGTTCGAGCCCGGTCGCGGGGAAGGGTGAGTACTCATGACTATGCGCGAATCGCGCCCACCCTGGCCGCACGAAGTGCCGCGAGTGTCGGGGCTGGGAGTGGAGATCTGCCCGACCATCTGGGCGCAGAGTTAGCGCCCGCCCACATGGCTGTCTCTGGTGATACCCGGCGACGCGTCGGACCCCACCGCGGCATGCCTGGTGCGGCTCGGAATCTCATCGCCTGAGTAGCTATCCGTCGGCGGCGGCCTGGCTGTCATATTAGGATACGAACAACCTGATTCTATGAGTGGGCGCAGCAGCTCCTCAACATTGGTCGACCGTGTTCTGGGATCTTTTCCCGCCGCTTGCGCTCCTGCGGTCTGCCCGACGTCATCAGGAGTAAGGAGAACGATCACGTGTGACGCATCGTCGCCTACATCTTCGAATTTCTCGATCATGGTTCGCCCGCGCCCGCGCCCGGGCTCTGACACCGGCAGCGAGCCGGTGTGGCGAGCGACGTACGCACGTACCGAGTTTATGACAATGGCCCGGCCCGGTGTCAATGTGCTCACCGCATCCCTTCTGACGCTCTTTGCCGAGGGCGGGTCCGGCGCCGAACAGCTACGCGAACGCTACTTCCGGTTCGTCGTAGACACCACAATCGCGGGGCTCGCGACGCTACTCGGTCAGCCGGCCCGTCGACGTCGCAGGGTCGACCCCATCAGAAATAAGCCTGTTGCTTAGTGGGACGAACGACTGCTGGCGCGAGCTGCTTCAAAGCAGAGCGTTGAGATGCCGATGTTTTCGGTTTCTAAGAACGCGGGTCGTCGTGTGGCTGTCTTCTGGTGCAAGGGTCGAAAACGGACGTGGCGGCTTGCTCGAGGTTTCTGAGGGCAACGCATGCCGGGCGGTGGCGCCCAGCGACACATGCGTCTGGAACGGATTTACCCAGCCCTCCTTGGCTGAGTGCGCAGATGAGGCCGAGCAGACGAGCTTCGGCGAGCAGCGGATGGAGAAGGTCTCGAGCGAACAGGCGCGATCTGGTCTCATGTAGGCGGTCTGAGGTTCCTGGAACGACGAAGTGACAGAGCCCGCGCCGGCGGAACGCGATGTGGGTATCGCAGCGATTCTGAAGCGCGCGTGCCGCCGTGGCCTGATTGATCTGCAATCTCGACGCAATATCGAGAACAGAGGGCAGGCGTTCGTTATCGCAGTAGTTCGAACGGAGTATTTCATCCTCAAGGCGTCTGGCTGCCTCGAGGTACAGTGCTCGCTGCGACAGTTCTTGGTCGCCCATTCTCATCGTCACTCACTTTCTCCCTTGCTGCGGTGTCTGGATTGAAAATGTCGCCCTATTTACCTTGTTCGCGGCACTAATCGCCATCGAACAAGGGAAAGACACATGAAGATCAAGATTGGTTTCGCTCGTCTCGCCGTTCTGGGGGCTGTCGTGGTCGGTATGGCCGGTATCGCGGGGCCGGCAAACGCCGCACCGTTGTCCGCCGCCCCGGCGTCCTGCTGCGCGTACAGCGATGCGCGCGTGAGTGGGGGATTGAACCCCACCTACACGCAGACGCTGCGCAACAAGTGCAGCTACCCCATCAACGGCAAGTTCAAGATCGCCGGCTTGCAGAGTGGCTCCACGACGGCATGTCGAACGATTCAGCCTGGCGCCGCCATCATCAACAACGTCACCAACTGGTACGTGCCCAACGGCTACGCAGCCTGCTGAGTGTGTGTGGGCGTGCCGCCTCCGCGTCGGCACGTCCACGCGCCGGCGGACTTTCGGGCACACGTGGCTTGATTGCGAGGATCACCAGGAGCACCCATCCCGACTCGATGAGCGGGCGGCTCTCGGTCAGGCTCTGCAGCACCAGGAGCAGGAGCAGTGAGAATGGTGCGGCGGCCGCGAAGAAGGTGCGGAACGTTGACCTTGTCACTTGGTGGGGGAGAAGCGACAGGGTCCCGTGAGTGGTCTGGGTGATGAGGGCCAGGAAGACGACTGCACCGACCAGCCCGAGCTGCATGGTCACGTCGAGCCAGGCGTTGTGCGCTTGGAGCTGGCGGACGCCGTTGCGGATGACGAACTCCGAGAACTGAGGCTCCCAGCTGGCCCAGGGGCTGGAGAACCCCCATCCAAGGACCGGGCGTTCTGCAATTCGTTCGATGACTTTTGCCCAGATTTCAGTGCGTCCAGTGAGGTCGGCACTCTTCCCGAACCCGCTGAGGATCACTCGCCAGTGGATGATCGCCGCGCCGACCCCGCTCGCTGTGATGAGCAGGATCGCGGCAGCCCCGAACTGTTTTGGCCGCCCAGGGCGTAACGCGAGGAAGACGGTGATCGCGGCGAGGATTACTCCCACCCCGAGCAACGCGACGAGGACGGTGGACGAGCGAGTGAGCCAAAGCGAGAGGAGCGCTAGCAGGACGCTTCCGAGTGCCTCCGCCCGATGAGCGGCCGTCGCAAGGCGTGCGGCACTGACGATCAGGGCGACTGCCGCCACGAATGCCAGCAAGTTCGCATTCCCAGGTAGCCCCTGGATCCGGCCTCCCTCGAGGAGAACGTCTCTTGACCAGTACGCGAGCAGCGGCGGTTCCTTGTCACCGTAGTCAGTGAAGAACGGCAGCACGGGATGGCGGATCACGAGGGAAACGAACACCTCAAACAGCAACGACAGCCCCAGGACACCGCCTGCCGCCCGTTGGATTGCCGTCAGCACGTCGGCCCAGCTCAGGTGCCGTGCGACGAAGACTCCGACCGCCGTGCACATCAACAGGCCCAGCAGTGTCACCACGGTACCGAGCCGGTAGGCCGACCAGATGATCGACACCACAGCGAGGCCGAGATAACACGCCAGCCCCCACGGCAGACGTCGCGGAGAGAAGGTGAGGCCTGAACGGTGCGACAGCAGGGCGAGCAGAACGACGGAGCCGAGTGCGACAACGCCGTATCCCCAGATGGTGAGGAGATTCGTCCACGCGGATCCGGCGAACGCGACGAACAGCCCCCAAGTCGCGGCCAGACTCATGATCCGTGATCGCCCAGTGTCTTGCTCAGTGCTCGGTAAATCCATGTAGTGCGTCCCCCGACACTTCAACTTCAGCCGCTGGGTTCATCCCAGACGGAATTCGACACCCTACCGACCCTGCGAGAGAAGCTCATCCGCGCCGGCCGAAGGGTAGATACTTAGATTTGGCCTTCGCGGTCGATGGCTTCACCGATTTCGGAGGCAGCGTGAACCGGGTAGTCGTCGATGTCGATCTCGACCGTGAGGTTCCCGGAGGGCTGTCCCAAGGTCAGAATCGCGGTTCGATCGCCGAGTTGCAGGCTCTGGTAGCTTGTGCCGGCGGCGGCATTGAGGAGGACGAGAAATTCGGTGCGGCCGAGGTCGTAGTGCAGTTCCGCCCACCGGCTGCTCAGTGTTCCGCTGCTCGGGTACACGCTCATCGCCGCTTCTGACGGGTCGTCAAGCGGCCCGAGAGCCGGCTCGAGCAACCGTGCTAGTGCTTCGGAGTCTGCTTCCAGTGGAACGGCGACGCGCCCGCCGCTGGTGGTCAGGACGACGGGAGCGTTCGTGAAATCAATTCGTGTGCAGAGGATTCTTTCGTCGAGCTGCGACTTCTCGACGCGGGCGAGTTCGACGAGGAACGCGTTTTGCGCGTGTATGGGATGCATGGCGCCGTCCTAGACGTTGAGGGCGTTCTTGACCCAGTTGGGGCATAAGGTCACGCCCTGACAGTACGTCGTGACGACGCCGAAGGTGCCACCGGTGATCGCACGGTAGTCCACCGTCGACTGCACCCACACGGAAGCGGACACCCAGCAAGTCAGCATGTTGCAGGTGAACTGCTTGGCTTCCAGGAAGTAGTTGAATGCGGTCGCGGAGCCGGCACCGAGACGCGAGGAGTAGGAGGTTGTGACGCGCTTCACGACCGCGGTGGTCAGGTTGTGCTTGTTGACGATCTTGTCGTGGGCGGCCCGACGGAGGGTGACGGATTTGCCGTCCTTTGCTCGCCACGTCGCGATCACACCGTACGTTCCTGTGCGCGGCGCGACACGGTTCGTCGGCACGGAAGCGAGTCTCGCCGCGAAGACAGCCGGCGCCGCGGAACCTTCCAGCTGAGGTTCCGGTGCCGCAGGATCGGCCGAGAGCGTCCCGTCAGGTTCAACCACGACACCTGCCGCATCCAGCTCATCCACCGTCACGCCAGCATCCTGCAGATCTGCCAACGAGACCTCGTCGCCTATCTCCGCGTCCACCTCGCCCAACACCGTGAATGTGATCGTGGCATCCGAGGTCGGCGGCTCCTCGGCCGCCACAGCTCCTGCTGTCGGAACGGCCAAAGCGGCGACGACGAGCACGCGAATAGACAGAACGGAAGTGCGGTGCCTCAGCTTCATGAATCCCTCTCGGTCAAACTCCGAGCGTATTGAGGACTTCCAGGCTTCAACCACCCGCCGAGTGGCGGGTAACCGGGCGCGCGCGCCTGACGGCGCAGCGGGGAAAGCCAGCGATCACGGCCGCCGATCCGCTCGCCGACGGTTCTGTCTCACTTCCGCTGTCGGCGGGACCAGAGCACGAGGCGAACTTCGCCCAGAGCGCTTGAGTCCGGAGGTGGACATCGACGTTGGGCTACTGGGTGGAGCCGTGTTCAGGCGCTTGGGGGAGTGGTGTGGTGGCGTCGGTGGGTGATGGTCATCGCGGATCCGATTGCGAACAGCATCGCGGCGGGTAGTGTGATCGCGAGTGCCAGACCGAAGGGCACGTGGAGCAGCGCTGCGGCGGCGAATGCTGCGGCGAGGCCGAGGCCGATTCCGGCGCCTGTCATGGCGCTCATCGTGACGGGGTCGATGCGGAAGCGGCGAGTGGTGCGGGGCGTGTGATTGACGTGTGTGCTCATGGGTCCAGCGTATGAAGCAGGTCTTGTCGGGGGCATCCGCCGGTCGGCTGAATTGCGGGTTCGTCGCATATCCACCGTAGGACGGAGCCGACTGGCCGACCAGGCGCAAACGAGGAGCGCGGTGTCATCCACCGGCACCGGCGCCTCGGGCGCCACGCGTGCGAACGAGTGATCGTGGCCGTCCGCAGTGAGCTCGGAGGACGCGCCGGCCGCTAGTTTGGAGTCGACAGATCGATAGGGCTAACGCCGAGCGGTGTGCGGATCTCGAACCGTGTCGGCGTCGGCTGCATTGACCACTTCCATACCGATCGCCATTCCGTTCCGTCGCCACCTAAGTACCTGATGCCTGGCTCCGCGCCATCGGCGGGCGGTTCGGAGAGGGCGATTCGGATCTCAGCAAGGTACTTCTCGGCGCCGCTCAACGGAGGCTCCAAGGCTCGGCTGGGGCCGTGGGTTGCTGCGGCCGCGAGGTAGTCCTGGGTTGCTCGGCTGTAGATCTCGTCGTGCTGCCGGGTGAGGGGCGATGGGATCGCGTCGGCGTATGCGGTCACTGCGCCGTCCTCGCGCGCGATCGTGACGACAACGTCAATTCCTGAGGTCGTCGTCACCATTCGGGAGAAGGTCATGCAGCTCCTGCGGAGTTGTAGATCTGTTCGAACACTGTGTTGTTGACTACCAGGGTGCCATAGCGCTGGACCGTCTTACCCTCGGTTGTCAGGCTTCGCTCCCGGTCCCGGCCGCAGCGCTTGAAGTCGAGCCAGCCTTGTTCCGGGGAAGGGCCACGGCTAGTACCAGGCAGACATCCCCGGCAATCCCGAACAAGACCGCAGTCGTGCCGTTTCCACTGATCAGGTTGACAATGGCGAGGTGTGCGTTGACTGCTCCGACGATCCAGAGCAGTAGCCGCAGCCATCGCGGGATGAGACTATGCATGTTTTGGGCTCCTTGTAGATTGGTCCTTGACTAGTACACGCACCAGAGCGAGATCAACCACTTGTACATCCCTTCGAGCGCGCTTTTACGCCTTCCCCGGCGGCAATGGCGGCACCCACGGGGCCGGAGAACAGCGCAGCGATGCCGCCACCTCAACGACCCGAGTGCCGAGCGCGATCAAGCCTTCAGCATACTTAATGAGGTACCAGCAGAAGTCCTGCGTGGTTGTGGGAGATGCTCTTCCCGCACTGTCGGTGTTGCTCTGGCTCGAGTTTGCTGCGTTGGTCTGCGCAGACATGTCAACTCGCGAACCGTCCGACCATGCTTGTGGTGCGTCACCGGACCCGACCACATCGATGGTTGAGACAGTTGTTCCTGATGCATCGATGTCAGCGCCGGTAAATGAGCGGTAACTGGCGTCAGTGTCTTGCAGTTCGTAGCTCACGAAGGTGGCGACTCCCTCGATTCGCCACCCCGCCACCGCGCTCTTGTCGACAGGCAGCCCCGACGGTGACGTTGCCGGAATCCCTGCGGTCGCGGCCGCCTCAGATGCTTCTGCCCGCCAAAGCAGGTTGCGCTGAGAACAACGAGATGGCAGTGACTGCCACTGCTGCAGAGAACCCAAGGCAAGGCAGTGCGCTGATGACGCCGCGCCCATGGACCCCGAGTCCGTGCCCGATCATCAGCTCCTGAACGAGTCGCCGTCGATGAAATTAGCTGCGTCTTTCCTGCCGTGTTCATAGTTCCCCCAAAGGCCTGTCGAAAGAAGAAGCAGAAGGATGCCAGCCCCTGAAACATGCGCGCGCTGTTTGTTTACGGATAACTCCCGAGGTATGCAAACAACGAACCCCTCGAGCTCCTGCCTAGCGGGGCCGGGAGCCGCTCCCTCGTCCTGATCTCCGAATCGCCAGACAGACCAGGCTGCTTTACTCGTGTAAATACCCGTGTGTTCAACCCGCGAGCACGGAGTGTTCTCCATTTAGTGATGGAGCGTCCGGTTCGGGACCGCACTGTTGACCGCGACCTGTGTCAGAACGCGTGCCGAAAACCTGGAGCCGGTGCGGGGTCGGTGAGCGGATCGCGCAGTGTGGCTCGAGTTCGGACTACGCGATGGAACACATCGTCGGGCGCGGGTGTGGCGTCCCTAGTCGGACGAAACTATCGATGATGGTCTCGCGGCGGCGTTGCCGGGGAAGCTTGGGCGCCGCGGATGGTTCATGAGCGGCGCTTTTGCCCCTTCAATGAGGGTGAGTTTGTCTCCCTGCAAGAGGTTTGAGGGTGGGAAAGGGGATGGTTTTTGCGGACGCAGAGTTCTGCTCTTGGGTGAGTGTAGTTTTCTGTGAGTCCCGTGGCACCGAGCAGAAATGGGTGTTTTGTGAGAGCAGGACGACGGTTGCAGGACGCTCTGCACGACCACGATTTTGATGAGATTGACCGGATCCTCTCTGGCTCTTTTTTCAGGCTGCTGGTTGAGGACTTTGGGCTTCTTGGCTCAGTGTTTTCAGTGTTGCCTGGGTCTTGGTATGAGCGGTATCCTCGCCATTTCATTTCGCGTGCGATGTTTGATGCGGCCGGTGCATCGAAGCTGATCCTCCGGCCCGAGCTGGTGGCGGCGTTCGCGAAATGGGTCGACGGCCAAGCTGAGACACCGGCATCCGATCTCCTCGTCCTGAGGCTGGTACGTGTCCTTGAGTTGCTGGGGCGCGGGTGGTATCAGGATGCGCTGCAGGAAGTAGACGTGATTCTGACGACGCTTCGTTCGGCGCCCCAGGCGAGCGACGGTCTTGAGGATCTGATGCCAGCAGCATTGCTTGTGTGCGGAAAGGTCAAACTTCTTGCCTCAGACCTTGATGGGGCGCAGGGGTGTTTCGCTGAGTCTGTTCGATGGTCGATGAGTTTGGTTGAACATCCGCTCGGTCGTTTTGGACGGGAGCATCTTGCGCTGGTCCACGCCCTCAACGAGGACTTCCTGCAAGCTGCCGAGCTCCTCTCCAGGTCGAACGAGCAGCACGCGCATGGTGTCAGCAAACATTTCATGGCTGCTGGTTCGGTTGCGCGGTTATTGGTTGCCGTCGGGGGTTTGGATCTACAGGCGGCGGACGTGCTTCTCCGAGAGACCGACGCTTCAATCCGGGAGAGCGGCCTTGGGTGGGCTGTATTGCACGCCGAGGCAGGTCTTGCGCTGGCGCGAAGTGAACCATGGGAGCTCATCCACCGCATCAACCGTCGTCTTGTCACAGATCAGCAGCGGTATGCGCCGTCGACGTTGCCTGGGTCGATGCTTCGCGCGGACCTTACCGGCCTCTACCAGGCTGCTAGCGACCTGAGGGCTGCCGAGCGGACGCTGCGTTCCCCCGAGCTGCCAAGCAGTTGCCCTCATCTCCTGCTGGCCACGGCTCGGCAGTCACTGCTATTAGGGCGACCGGATCAGGCAATATCGATCTTCCAGCGCGACGAAGCCTCGCATGCAACGATCACGCCCGCCCGCTTTCGGGCGGGCGGTGCCGTCCTCTACGCCTCAGCGGAACTCGCGATAGCTGGGGAGGGGGACGAGGGGGCATTCAAGGCCGCTGTCAGCGCAGTCGCTCACAGCGGTGCACGGGTGGCGCTGATGGGGGCGTCGGAGGCGCTACGAACCCAGATCTTTCCGACACTCGATGTACCGCTGGAGCAGGTGCCGTCACCTTGGGAGTATCGAACGCGGATCAAACTGACACAACGAGAGCGGGAAATCCTCCAAGCATTGCGTGAGTTCGGGACCCTGAAAGAGGTAGCCGCGTCCATGCACGTGTCAATCAACACCGCCAAGACTCACGTTCAAACCCTCTATCGAAAGCTTGGCGCTCACAACCGGGACGAGGCTCTCTGGCTCGGACGCGATCAAGCCCGAAGATCGTGATGGCCGAGGTGGATCGCATTGCGCATTCCGATAGCCGGAACCGGCTGATCGAACATTGTCCTGCCCGGGAGTGTCGTCGCAGCGGGATCGTCGAGCTCTGCTGCCGACGAGCGGTTCGCCCCCCCCGAGGATGACTGAGGTGATCTTTCGGGTGAAGACGGTCTACGTCTGCCTCTGAGTGCGTCATCCTACCCGTGCCCTGTCGTCTCTTCAGAGGACAGGCACCCTCCTCGAGTGGTGCCTCGGTTCTCTTGTACATCCATTGGAAGGTTCACAACAGCATGCTCTTCACACGTCCACAACCGGTGTTGCCGCCGGGTTCACGCACGGTTCGCAGGGCGCTGAGATCGGTCGCGACAGCGCTGACGGCATCCCTGATGGCAGCGTTCCTCGTGCTCACCGGCGCGGGCGCTGCGTTCGCTGCTTCCGGGGAATACACGGTCGAACTGACCGCGCCTGACAGTGTGCCGATCTACGACCAGTTCACCTATACCGCGACGGTGTCCACCGAGGCGACAGCGGGGGAGCCGACGACCGGTCTGGTGTTGACGTCGGTGCTGGCTGAGGGGCTGACGTTCGATTCGGTTCCGACCGGGGCTGATTCGCCGGTGGCGTCGGTGACGTATGACGAGGCGACGCGGACGGTCACCTTCGTGATGAAGGATCTTGCCGAGCAGCTGACCTCGTTCACCTATTCGGTGAAGCAGGTCAACAACAGCGTCAAGGATGCGTCGACGGTCTACAACACCTCGATCACGGGTTCCGCGACGCCGTCGGGCGCTACTCCCGGGGACAAGCAAAGCACGGCGGTGACTGGTGACAACAACTACCGGCCCCTCAAGAGGAACACCACCCTGGAGGGTTCTGGGAACCGGTTGGTGACGTACTCCTTCGACGTGCAGACGGTCAACGGCACCGGTTCCACGACGACGACGTTCACGTCGTGGTCTCAGACGTTGACCGACACCATTCCCGCCGGCGCACAGATCGTCGGGAAATCGACGGGGTTCGGAGAGTGGACAACCGCTGCAAACGGCGACGGTTCGACGACCGCCGTGTGGAAGCGTGACGGAACCTACGGGCCTTCGACGCTGTCGCTCGATTCCATCGGGAATCGAATCTGGATCCAGGTCGAATATCCGCAGGAGAACTTCCCTGGTGGGACGCGTCCGCCGGTGAACAACGTCGATCTCACCGTCACGGATCACTCCGGAGGTTCTTTCGGTCCCAGCTCTGCGCAGACGCAAGGGCCTGAGCTGGTGGACGGTCGCACGAAGGGTATCTTCCTGACGAAGGATGCCGATGATCGCGGGAACAACGCTGCGCAGACAGCCAGCGGTGCGTGGCAGTCGCAGTATCTCGTCAAGGCTTCGTACTTGAACCAGCTCGATTCGGACCAACTCGGTGATCTGATCATTGAGGACTCCGCTGCGCAGTCGCCGGAGAACGCTGAGTTCTTCGACCACGCCGACGTGTACCGGTTCCTCGCTCAGTTCAATCCCACCCTCAAGAGCGCGGCGTTGCCGTACACGCTGGAGTACACCACCAGCGCGTCGGCCGCTTGGAAGAGTTACGACACGGCCGGGAAGACGACCGCCGAAGACGTGCGGCTCGTCGTGCAGACCGAAGGATCAACGAACTTCCCAGAGGGCGGATACGTCGCCGGCATCGATGTGCCGGTCGGTGAGCACCTGACCGGGTGGCGAATCCACGTGTCTCCTGAAGCGGCGACGAGTATCCCGTCCGGCTCTGAAGTCCGTGTTGCGCCGAGCTACATCGCCTCCTATGCAGCCTTCAGCGACGGATCAGCCGCTGATGGCGCACTGACGAACACCGCAACTGCAACCGGCGCCACGGTCGCAGGTACCGTCTACTCCGCAGATGATGATGCGCTGATCGGGGTGCAGGATCGCGTGAACATCGTCACAATGATCACTTCACCATCGACGCTGAACGTCGGTTCGTCGGCGGTGTTCACCGCGAACATCTCGAACCTGGATCCTGCGGGGCGTGACTACAAGAACTCGGTGATGGAGGTCGTCCTGCCGGTCGGCGTGGTCTATGACGCCAGCATCGGAGCCAGTCCGACGACGCCCACGACCCGGACCTCGGGGCTGACGGTTCCGACGGTCGGGAACGGTGTGACGGTGACGACGAAGACGGTCACGGATACGGCTGGTGAGCACCAGGTGGTCGTGTTCACCTTCGACGACCTGCCGTCGCTCCGAAAGAACGGCGACGTGAAGGAGCGCTGGGAGGATCAGGGGTTCCGGTACAACATTCCGACGAATGTGTTGCCGCAGGCGTTCAGCGCGACGAACACGACGACGATCGCGACGACCTGGGCGTACACGAACGACCCCGCCCACGCGTCGACGCGGATGGACTTCTACGGCCCGTACTACTCGGCCGACACGTACAACTTCAGTGCGACGCTGGACCGGATCGCCCGGTCGTCGGTGACGCCGGTCGTGACGACCGCTGGTGGGTTGTTGCTGGGGAAGCAGGTGAGGGCTGATGCGTCACAGCTGTGGAACCTCGATGCGGTCGCCGCGTCGCCGGGTGCGGCTGACTGGCAGGTGTACGTGTCGAACGTGTTGCCGCAGACGGTGACGGACATCGTGGTGTTCGATCGTCTGCCGTTCGTCGGTGACTCGCGTGGTTCCGAGTTCGCGGTCACGCTCAGTGGCCCGGTCACTGGTCTGCCGGCCGGTGCGTCCGTCGAGTACTCGACGAACGCGACCTCGGCGACGTCGGGTACGTGGACGACGGTTGCTGCTGGTGCTCGGGCGTTCCGGGTGATGATCCCGTCGCTGGCGAACGCGCAGAACGTGTCGCTGGTCGCTCCGACGACGATTCCGGAGGGCCTGTCGTACAACCAGGAGGCGGTGAACAACATCACTGCGACGGGTTCGTACCAGGGTTCGTCTCGGAACTTCTCGTCGAACGATGCTGTGGTGCGTGCGGCTGCGAAGCCGTCGCTCGAGCTGGTGAAGCAGACCAACGGTGTCCGCTACACCGAGGCACCCGGTGCGCTGGTTGCGACCGGTTCCGCGGTGACGTGGACGTACCAGGTCACGAACACCGGTGATGCACCGCTTGCGGACGTGTCGATCAGTGATGCGTTCACGGACGAGGCGGGCTCCGGCACGATCGTCCCGACCTCGACCGAGAGCGGACCGCTGCAGCCTGGCCAGACGCGGACGTTCACGGCGACGGGGACAGCGGTCGCCGGCCAGTATCACAACGTCGCGACCGCGACGGGGCGTGCTGTCGACAGCGCCGGTGTGCAGTTGCCGCAGCAGCCGGCGCCGGTCACGGACGAGTCCTGGTACCTGGCGGGGGATTCGGGTCTCACGATCACGAAGACCACCAACGGTGAGGACGTCACAAGTGCTCCAGGGCTTCCGCTGAAGCCGGGTAGCGCCGTGGAGTGGGCTTACACGGTCACCAACACCGGCACCCTTCCGCTGAAGGACGTCACGGTCGTGGACCTCGATGCCGACGGTGAAGAGGTGTTCAACGACGTGATCGACGTCCTGGCGCCCGGTGCGTCCGTGGTGCTGACCGCAACCGGCACGGCGATCGAGGGGCAGTACCACAACACGGTCACTGCGACCGCGGCCGACCCTGCCGGTGGGGAGACGGAGCTGCGTGCAGCGGACGACTCCTGGTACTTCGGCGTCGTATCCGGCCTGGAGGTGCAGAAGCAGGTGTCCGCGAACCAGACCGGTCCGTGGTCCGAGACCACCGAGGTGAAGCTCGGTGCGGCGTCCTACTGGCGCATCGTGGTCACGAACGCGGGCAACGCGCCCCTCACGGACGTGACCGTCACGGATGCTCAGTTGCAGCAGACGATCAAGGTCGGTGCCCTGCTGCCGGGTGAGAGCCACACGGTGGTCCTGCCGTTGGAGAAGACCCAGACGGGCCTGACGAACGTCGCTGTCGCGACCGGAACGGACCTGCTCGGTGAGACCCTCACCGCCAAGGATGACGCCTCGGTCACGGTCGTCGACCCGGCAGGACTCGCCCACACGGGAACCACCGCTGCGATCGGCGCCGGTCTGGCGTTGCTGCTGCTGGCCGCAGGAGGCATCGTCCTGATCCTCCGCCGCGTCCGACGGAACGCGAGCTAGCGGAACAAGCCCGGGGTGGGCTGCGCCCCCAGTCCACCCCGCACCCGATCATCCCCTCGATGATCGGAAGGAGACGCCATTCGGGTGGCGTCTCGGATGGGGCACCCGCACCACAACGGGTGCCCCGTCCTTATCCTCCGGGTGACACACGGGTGAAGTGCTCAGCCATCCGCATCACGAGGCCGGTGTCGGTTCACCTCCCAGGTGAGCCGGTATGTGCCGGTAGCCACGAGTTGAGAGCGGGACCCATCATGCAGACACCCACCGAGGACGGTCCTCCATCGAGTCACTTCGAGTTCTACTCGGCGAAACGACTCGGTGACATCGTGAGGCTGCCGTGCTGGTGCAAGCTCGCCCGCTCGCACACGTTCACCGAATGGGTCGCCGCAGGCCGCCCGGCCAGCTAGGGCCGCCCGGGCCGTGACGACGAGTAACACCGGATACAGGAGCGACCATGAATAGGACCGGCACGCCGATCAGCACCATGTTGGAGCGCCGATCGTTGACGCCCGCGCTCGTGCGTTTGATCGAGAACGCGTGTCGCGCCGAGCGCACGGCGTCGGGCACTCACCGGCGCGGCGCGTTCCGCGACACCCGGTGCATCATTGGCGCGGTCCTCGAGGCTGGCTTCGTGCCACACGAGCTCGCCAAGATCATCGGAGTGCAGGTCGAGTCGGTCATCACCCGCAGGCAGGTCGGTGGACGGTTGACCGTCGCGTCAGCGCAGGCGCTGATGGAGATGAGCGAACAGCAGCTAGCTGCCACGTCGTTGGTCATCTATCCAGGGGACGAGCATTCAGGACCGTTCTATCGGACCGCTGACGTCGTCGCCTACCTTTCTACCGCAGATGAGGAACGCGCATGAGTATCGAACCAGGAACAGCAACACCCATTGATATCCAGAAGTGCCAGCGTGCCCTCCAGGAGGCAGTGGTCCAAGACTTCCTCGACGACTTCCCAGATCCAACACATCCCGCGGACGTCGCGAAGCGGCTCTACCTCAGCCAAGCGGTCGTGCGATATCACGTGACGACAGGGGACCTCGTCGGCACCTTCCAGGACGGCAGATGGCACATCGACGTGCAAGCGAGCCGCGATTGGATCGCTAGCTCTCTGTCCAGGCGAGCAAGCCGCAGACTTGCACTACAAGAAGCAGCTCAGGGTCCCCGCCCAATAACCGTATCGATCAGTGAACCGGGTGCGCTGCGGCAGCTGCAGGACCTACAAGCCTCAGGACTGACGCTCAGCGATGTCGTCGAGTACGCACTCCAATCGCTTTCTTCGCTCCGGGCCGACGACTACGCCCCTGTCACATGATCGTGTGGTCCCAGGCCGCGCGAGAGCTCAGTGCCCATGCGCACCCGACGATTCCTAGGAGACACGAGATGTTGAGGCATGACGCCTGGGTATTCGTCGGACTCGTTCTGGGCACGATGCTCGTTGATTGTGGGATCGGTGTCACCGCAGGGCTGGTATCGCTAATAACACGGTTCGATCTGCTGAAACCGTGGCAGTTCGGCGCCTCGGTTGCCACTTGTCTCATGATTACGCATGCCTGCATCTTGATCATGGGGTCTGGCTTCGCTCGGCGGCGCAGCAATCACGTGTGTGACGACCGTGCGCAGCCGGCAGCCTCGTTAGGACCGCTCCGCCATGAATGAGGCTCACCGCCTGCTCAAGGATTCGGCTGCTGTGTCAGTGATTCAGACGGCGCGCCAGAGTAACGGGAGCAGCTGGTTCAAGGTCTGCCCAACATCGCGCAGCTGGATCAAAGGGGGCTAGTGCACCCGGTTCAATACGACGGATGGTCCGGTCCGCCGCGATTGGCGGAGATGCGCGGAGTCTTTCGATCGTGTCACTGAGTGCGCCGTGCTCGGCGGCTGGCATGACTGTGATTACAGTGGTGACGCCCGCAACGGGTACTGCGATTCTGGTTCGAGGGCTGAGCTGAGGACGTTGATCTAGGGCCAGGACTTCAATGGGCAGGCAGCTGCTCAGGCGACTGTGCTTCTGTGGAGGCTCCGGGCCGACGTTTTCTCGATCTCGACGACCTCGTCGGGAGGTTGGGGCTGAACTGAAGGCGTGAGCAGCATCGAAGTGCGTTGCGAGAACTGCATGCGTGCTCCCTTCGACGGTGCAGCCGGGACGAAAACCTGATGGTGTTCACAAGGCTTCGGGATCGTGCTGAGTGCGCGGCCTACACCGCTCCGGATGCCACCCGCGGGACTGGGCGGAGAGCTGAGCGCCTGTGCTCCGTGTCGAACCAATTAGTCCTGAAGGCGCCGGGGCCAGGATTCGATGGGGATGCGGGTGATCTTCCGCGCGGGAGGGGTGAGGCCCCAGTCGTCGTCCCCGAGGCGGGAGAGCGGTTGGAGCTTATTGGTGTCGGGACGACCGTCGCTGAGAGCGTCGTCGTCTAGAGCGATGTGGACCACCCGTCCCATGACGAGGAAGCAATCGCCGATTCGGACAATCGTGTGCAGAGTGCATTCCAGGGCTGCGGGGGAGCGCTTGACACGGGGCGGGAGGACTTTCGCGGCGGGTTCGCGTTCAATGTCGACGCGGTCGAACTCGCTTTCTGTTGCTGGGAAGTTCGTACCGGTCGCGTTTACCTTTTCGAGTAGCACCTCTGGTGTCAGGCAGACTACGAATTCGCGGGTGGCTTCGATGTGGGTGAGGGTGTCTTTCCGGCCGACGGAAGTGAATTGGATGATCGGCGGGCTGACGCTGGCGACGGTGAAAAACGAGTGTGGTGCGAGGTTATCGATACCCTCGTTCGAGGTCGTGGACACCCAGGCAATGGGTCGGGGGATGACGATAGCGGTGAGAAGTTTGTGGAACTCGTCGTCACTGGTGTTCTTGGTGTCGAAGTCGGTGCGAGGCATGGTTCTCCTTGTGGGTGGCGCTGGAGGGTACATTCGGGCATCGCCAAGCATGTCGCTCGTCTGACTGCCCCCTCGATCAGCGTTGTGCACTTCTGCGGCAGGCGGGCAGCCCTCACGGCTCGGGCGAACTCGGCCCGAGGGCGACCAAGAGGCACTGGTTGTGACGGGAGCCTGCGATGAATCGTCGCGCCTCCCCATTCGGGTGAGGCTTCCTCAAGTTCATCGGGAGACGCCAGCAGATGATTGGCGTCGTGTGGCGATGATCGCTGAGGTGCCGGCAAGGAGGGCGAAGAGAGCGAGGAGGAGATTGATGCGTGGGTCGTTGCCGGTAATGGAGAGGCTGCCGGTGCTGGCAGGTGGAACCATGCCGACCTGGACTACGGCATGTGCTTCGCCCGACGAGATAGTCGCGGTGCCAATGCCCGAAGCGGACGCCGTGGCAACGTTGCGCACTTCGCCGGTTGTGGCGTCGGCCGCTGTGATCTCGTACTCCGCTGTAGCGGCACAGTCTGTGCGTTTCCCTGGGGACAGTTCGGTTGCTGTGCAGGTGATGGTGCCGGCCATAGGGTCGGAGATCGCGAGATCCGTCAGCGTCGCCGCCCCGTCGTTGGTGACGGAGAACGACCAACGGATTCGGTCGTTCGCGGTGATGCGGCTATCGCTGTTGACGTCGATTGGAGTTCCAGTTTTCGTCAGACCGATTGCTGTTGCTCCGGTGAAGGGCAGCACGAGGGTGGACGGCTCTGCTGTGATCGGTTGGTCAGAGCCAGGCGAGTTAGCGTTCGCGGTCGCCGTGTTCGTTAGCGAGCCCGCGTCGATGTCCTCCTGGGTGACGGAGTACGGTGCGACGCATTCGACATATTCGCCGGGCAGAAGACGATTGTCGTCGCAGGTGATGGAGGGGAGTGGGTTCGTTCCCGAGAAGTTCTGCTCGAGGACTGCGATTTCCGTCAGTGTGACGTTGCCGGTGTTGGTGACGCGGAAACGGTACTCAACCTCCTCTCCGACAGCCGTGAGCCCGTCAACGTCGGCTGTTTTCAAGAGCGAGAGCTGTGGGAGCTGATCGACGGATAGTTCCACGGTCGATGCGTCAGAGCTGATCGAGCCGGTCGGCGCGGTGGCGGTGGCGGTGGCTGTGTTTGACAGGACGCCAGCGTCGACGTCGTCCTGGGTGATGACGTAGTCGGCTTCACAGATCAATTGCTTGTCGGGGTCGAGTGTCCTGTCGTCGCCGCAATCGATGGCCGAGAGCTCGCCGGTTCCGGTGAACGCTCCCTCGGCCACAGCGATGTCCTGTATCGAAACGTTGCCCGTGTTCGTGATGACGAAGGAGTAGGTCACTTTGTCGTGTAGCACGAGGTCCGTCGGTGTTGCGGACTTGACCAGTGAGATGCCGGGCTCAGCGACGATGGTCATCGCTACTGAAGACGGATCGCTGGCGACGTTCACATCGGAGATGGCGACTGCGGTCGCGATGGCGGTGTTGTCGATATGTCCGGCGTTGACGTCTGCTTGCGTGACTTTGTAGGAGCCGGTGCAGACGACTGACTGTTGCGGGGCCGCATTGGTGGCGTCGCAAACCACCTTGATGTCGTCACCTGTACCGGTGAATGCAGTCTCGGTGATCGCGACGTCACTCACCGACACATTGCCGGTGTTCGTGACGGTGAAGGTGTACTCGATGGTGTCGCCGGCTGCGCGGACGGTGGCTGGCAACGCCGTCTTCTCAAGGGCGATCGATGGTGTTTGCGCGACGGTCACCGTCGCCGTGGAGGGCTTGGATGTGGGTGTCTCCACGCCCGTCGGTGCTGTGCCGGATGCGGTCGCGGTGTTCTGCACTGAGCCTGCGTCGAGATCGGCCTGCGTGATGAGGTAGGCGGCGGTGCAGGTCGTACTGTCGCCGGGTGCGAGTGCGGCCGCGCCGTCGATGCAGGTGACTTGTGGTGCGTTGCCTGCCCCGGTGAACTGGGTCTCCTCCACGGTGATATCGCTGAGCGTGACGTCGCCGGTGTTGGTGACGAGGAACGAGTAGGTGATCGTGTCGTCGATTGCCTGAACGGTTTCGACGTCGGTGGTTTTTGTCAGTGAGATTGCGGAGCTGCGCACGAGCTCGTTCGTGTCGTCGTCTGAAGCGGACAGGGTCACCCCCGGCAGTGTCGGATCGATTGCGGTCGCTCGTGCACTGTTGGAGATCTTGTTGTCCGTCTCAGCCGCTTGTACGACGCGAACAGTGACGGTCAGTGCCTGTGTTGAACCGGCGCCCCCGGTCCCGATGTCACCGTTGCGAATGACACCTGCTGCGGCAAGAGTGGACACCGGCCAGGTGACGGTGCCGCCGGGACGGAGGCCATCGCTGTCCGAGGCGCTCTGGTTGGAGACGGTGCCACCGGCGTTCGCTGAAACGAATGCCAGGGTACTGGGGAGTTCGTCTGTGACGGCGACATCGCTGAGGGTTTCACCTGTTAGCAGGTTGGCGACATCGATTGTGTAGCTGAACTCTTCGCCCATCGCGACGCTGGTTCGTCCATCATCTTTCGTCAGCTTCAGGAGGTTCTTGCCCTGGGCGACGACGAAACAGGCGGTGTCATTGTTGTTCGTATTGACCGGGTCCGACATGATGCCGGTGACGGTGGCGGCGAAGCAGGTTTTTTCGCCGACCAGCTCGCCGCCGGGGATGACCGCGGGGAGGTTCAACGCGTCGGGTGTGTTGATCATCAGGGTTCGGGGTGCGCCGCTGTCGGTCACCGGCGAGCAGGTCAGGGTGACGGGGCCGAGGATTGCTCCGTCGCTGGCCACGTCGCTCGCGTCGCAGGTCCAACCCATGGGCGTCACGCTGGTGATTCGGATGCCAGCGGGGATCGCGATGTCTACGGTCGCCGGAGCTGCCGCGGAGCCGCCGAGGTTCGTGATCGTGAACGGAACCGTGCCCGGCCGGCCGGCTTGAAGCGGTAGGCGGTCGGGGACAGAGACCTTGAGGTCTGCCTCCTGCGTTGTGGCGCAGACCGGGCGCGGCTCGGCGGGCAGTGTGCTGCTGCTGTCGATCGCGACCGAGTTGCATGCGACGGCGCCCGCTGGAGCACCCGGGACGACGTTCGCCGTGAACTCGAAACGGGTGGAGCCTCCGGGGGCGAGCGTGCCGGTCACCTGCGCACGGATCGCACTTGCTCCGCTGGCGGTGCTGGCCCACCCGGTCTTGCAGCCGGGATTACTCGGAAGGACTTCCGCGCGGCACGGGTTGGTTGAACTGGAGTAGGTGAGTGTCAGGTTCGCGGACTTCGAGGTGATCGTGTTCAAGGTTTCTGCGAAGGTGCTGCCACGGCCGTCTGCGAGGTGTGGGAGCACGTCGTAGCCGACGAGGTTGGTGAGCACCGTGTTGCCGGAGTTCACGAAGGAGACGCGATAGCGGATGTCGCTCGCGTCGGGATCGACACCGACGACGACGTCCGGGTTCGAGATCCAATCGCAACTGCCCTTCGGCGTGACAAAGCAGATCTCCTTGACAACATCCAGGCGCGCCACGCCACTGACGACGAGGTTCGTGTTCGCAGAGGCAAACGCCTCAGTCTGATTGCCGTCTCCGTCGACATCCGTCGCGTCGACGATCTTGCCGCTCCAGGTGGTCGTGTTCGGTTCGAAGGTGTTGCGAGCGTCGCCTGCCCAGACGCTCGCCTGGCTGTTGGTTCCGGCGACAACCGACGAGGTAGGGCTGGCGGCTACGGTCATCGTCGGCCACGTCGCATTCATGCCGAAGGTCGCTGCAGTGGGCCAGGAAGCGATGACGGCCTGACGAGTGACACCGCCAATAGTCACATTCTTGTAGGTGAAGCTGACGCCAGGCGGTACCGCCCCCGCGGCGAAGGCCGCCGAGTTCGGTAGTACCTTCCAGCCAGCGGGGGCGATGAACACATACTGCGGCGAGACGCTGCGATTCGCTGGGATGTTCGTCGTCGAACCCCTCACGTTGAATGTGACCTTGCCGGCTGGGACGACCTGTCCGCCCCCTTCGACAATCGGTGCCCCGTCGAAACCAGCCGAAAAACCGGGTGTCGCCACCGGAACGACGACTTTCGGCCACTCGCGGAATGTCACGGTTCCCGAGGCCATCGTCTCGAGCGGCTCGATCTGCGGGTGGTCTGGGTAGGTCATCGTCGCGGTGGCGGTGTTCGACCACTGGACGAACGGTGTTCCCACCGGGACTTCGTACGAGTAGGTGACTCTAAAGACCGTGCCTGCTGTGCCTGTTTGCACGATGTTCGGGCCGGCGAGACTGCCGGAGGTCACGGTTGCTGAGGTGATCCAGCTTCCGGCAGGGGCTGTATATGAGCCCGTGGCGGAGTCCGAGGTGGATGTCGTCCCGTTGGTGACCGTATAGGCGATCTTCGCGGCGGGGCTGGTTGCGGTGGTGTCGATACGCCGAACCCTCGCCGGAGAGTCTCCGAGGTCCTTGTCCACGATGGTCGAGACGCCGGTGGCGTTCCCCCGGTTGACGGACTCCACAAACCACTGCTTGTTTTGGCTGAAAGGGGCCAGGGTTTGCCCGGGCGAGCATACCCGCCCCCACTCGTCACGCCCGGAGACCGGACAGGTGAGGCCGGCGACCTTCGGGGGTACGTTGACGTATCGCTCGCCAGCGACGATCGCATCGGAGGTTGAGATCTTGCTTTGGTCGGCTCGTCCGAACGGCTCGACGCGCACTACATCGTGCGTGAACGAGGTAGTGGCCGTCTTGGTCGTCGCACCGTCGTCGAGGTAGGTCACTGAGACATCGGCGTTGTTCGTGACCGGAACACTGAAGTCGGCCCCGCCAGCGCTCTCGGGGAACGCGCTCGCTGGGTATCGGACCGTGACCGAGCGCGGGTTGTAGCCGAACCCTTGGCTCCAACCTGAGAACGCCGATACGCCCCAGCCGCCGGCAGCGGTTGCACCCGATCCGCTCCAAGTCACCGTCTGCGTAGCAGCGTCGTATGTCCCGCCATCAGATGCACTGACGAATTGTGCCCGCGCGGGAAGACGGTCCACCACTGTGTAGTTCTTCGCGCACTGCAGGTTTCCGGCAGCGGTCCACCGTCCCGAACCTCGATTCGAGAAACATCCGTCCGACATGGCGATCCGGTAGGTCAGGTCGACGTCCGGGCGCACCGAAGCTGGGCCCGTCTTGATGATGCTTGGCGCCGTCGGCAAACTAATCTGCCAGGTGACCGATGGAGCGTCGGCGGTCGCTGAAGCGACCGCATTGGGCGACGCAATCGTTGCGGAATTCTGAATCTCGTAGCCGTCGGGGAAGTATGCAGGTGCCGTCACGCCGGGTGCGCTCGTGTCGATGTCGCGCACGTACTGCACCAGGAAGGTGGAGGATGTGCCGGCTGCGACGTTACCCAAGCGCACGGTGACCCCCGCAGTGATACTGTTCGCGATGGTCGCGCCGCCACCTGCCGGCGGTGTCCACGTCTCGTACCGGTGGATGCGGAAGGTTCCGTAGGTGGGATCCAGCGCTGCGGCTGGAAGAGTCACGACCGCATCAGTGCATTCCGCCACCGAGCAGGAATATGCGATGCGGTAGCCGAGACGATTGTTCTGCTGATTGAATCCCGCCGTCGTCACGACGTCACCTGTCGTCGTATCGACAGGTGTGATCTCGATCGAGAGAATGGCAGGGCCGACCGCTGAAGCGCTGCCAGCGGTGACCGGTACCGTCCCGACCGCCAGGACGGCACCGAGTAGCGCCGGCAGCAGGAGCCGGGCGCGACGGGTGAACGGGCGCGCGTGACGACGTGAACTTCTAGGCATGTGTGGACCCTTCCCCGCATGAACCTAGGGTTCACACGGCCCTGGAAGGTCAACGAGTTAGCGAACTCACCCCGGAGTTCACCCTTTCGGACGTGTCGTCAGAGCGCGACGGACGGCTTGGGCAGTTTCACCGGTCGTTGACGCTCGAGGGTACGCCGAGGAAGACGGTGCTGTGGTTGTCGAGCCAGCTCCATCGGTTGGTTGGCCAGGTGGTCAGGATGGCGCGCCCGACGACGTTGTCGATCGGGACGAAGCCTTTCCCTGGCAGCGTCGGGTGGTAGCGGGAGTCTTGGGAGTTGCTGCGGTTGTCACCCAGCACCCAGAGCGCGTTTGGAGGAACGATCACGTCGAACGTCATCGAGGAGGCCGCGGTTCCTTCGCCGTGGGGTTTGATGTAGCTGTGTTCGTCGACTGGTACGTCGTTGATGGTGATCTGGCCGAGAGGGTTGCAACACACGACGTGGTCGCCGGGAAGACCGATGACCCGTTTGATGAGGTGGTCGTTCGCGTCATCGGCGGCGAGGCCGATGCCCTGCAGTACCCAGTCGAGGGCCGCCTGCGCCGGCTCCTTGTTGGGCTCCGGTTTCGGGGCTAGCCAGCCGCCAGGATCTGTGAAGACGACGATGTCTCCTCGCTCGATGGGTAGAAGCCGTGGCTCGAGCTGATTCACCAACACGCGGTCTTCTTTCTGCAGTGTGTTCTCCATTGAGCCCGAAGGTATGTAGAACGAGCGCACGAGGAAGGACTTGATCAGGACCGATGCCAGGAGGGCGATCGCGACGATGATCAGGAGATCACGGGTGAACAACCACCCAGACTTCCTGCGGGGCGGGATGGCGGCGGCGTCCGGCGCTGCTGTCTCGGTCAAGTGCCTCCCCTTTCAGGGCCGGTGCCACACGTCTCCGGGTCGGACGTGGAGTGAGCGACCCGTATGGCTTGCGATCACCGGTGGGGCCCGAAGATACACCGGTGGTCCAGGATACGGAGCATCGATGGTGGGGTTGGAAGTAGCGTGTCACATCGAGACGAGACGGTGCCCAGAACACCACAGTAAGACCCGGGCAAGTCATCGCCGACGACGACACCGCAGCTGCAGAAGCGTTTGTAAAACCTGACGGACGTGCTCGCTGCCGTGGAGAAAGCCTGGCTGCTCGATCGGCGTGCCGAGCTTCGTCAGGAAGACCATCCCAGTGTTGTCCCCTGGGGTGCTCCTCGGCGGCCCTGCTGCAGAACCTCAGCGACCACCGGCGGAACGAGTGCGCCGTTGCGCGGCCCGGTCCTCGGAGTCGTCCGTCGAGGGGAGAATGCTGTCGCGTCCGGATCGAGCCATGAGTAGGAGGACCAGGGCGCCGCCGGAGAGGATGCCGTCGACGATGCCGGCGGGCAGCATGAAGATCATGAGCACGAGGGTGACGGTGCAGTTGATCAGGGAGAGGTGGAGACCCCAGGCGCGGTTCTTCAGCACGCCGATCGCGCCGACGGTGCGGAGTGCGCCGAAGATGCCGCTCATGACCATCATCAGTGCGAGGTTGTCGTTCAGGTCGGGCAGAGCGAAAACATGGACGCCGGGTGGCAGATCCCCGGGGATCAGGCCCAGGGCGAGCATGACTGGTAGGGCGAGCGTGATGAGCCCCTCCATGGCAAGGCCTTGAATGAGGAGGAGGAAAGCGGCGAGGCGGAGTCGTGCGCGCCGGACGGCGATCGGTCGTACGGCAGGCATCTGCGGCGTTGTCTGGAACGGCTGGTTCGTCGTCTCATCGTGGGTCACGATGTCACGGTAGAGAACTGATTCCCGGACCGCCATCGACCATCTGGGGGATATCGATGTGCGCGCCCGATCCGGAGTCGTCCAACGCGGTGGACAGCTCGCCATGCTGGTCGAGTTGCTCGGCCGGCTCTCGAGAGGTCACCCGAAAGATCACCCGAGCGTCCCGTCCATTCGGGTTGTCGAGCTGTGAAACTACCCCGGTAGGAGGCCGTTGACCCGTGAGGTCACATGCTTCCGCCATGTTCCGATCCGTCTGAAAGGTCCGACTCCATGCGCAACATCCTCAGCGGCTGCGGCATCGCCGTGTGCCTCCTGATGCTCGTTCCTTCGGCGGCTCGAGCCGAGACGTCGGAGGTCGTCGGTGCGATCGCTGTGCCGCTGGATGCAGCTGTGTGGGGTGACCGGGCCCCGCTCACCGCTCCGGGGTCGATCGCTCTCCCGTATGCGTTCTCGACCGCAGAGATACCGACGGTGACGGGCACAGGATTGATGGTGCCGGCTCCCGAGGCGGGATGCATCCGTTTGGTCAACGGTCTCACCATGACCGTGACGGTTGCGGGTAGCAGGGCGTCGACAGCTGTGCAGGTCACGCCGTTCACCGCGCCGGATCCGACTCGGGAGGATGCCGGTGCGACGTCCGATCTGACCCGTGTCCTCCCGCCGAGCGAGCTGTCCCAGACCGTCTCCGGAACGACGATGTTCGGCGAACCCGTGCCCTCCGAGCGTGCGTTCTTCACGGTCGCCTTCGGCAGTGAGGTCGCGGCCGACTGGACGATCGAGCGGATCGGTTTCATCGTCACGGACAAGTGCGGGGCGTCGCCGGGATTGGAGCCTGCTGTTCCACCAGCGCCGGTCCCGCAGGAATCGCCGTCTCAGGAGCCTCCTGCAGTCGCGGGGGAGCGACTGGCGGAGACCGGGGTCGACCCGGGTATGGCAGGTGCGCTCGGGGCAGTGATGCTGGTGCTGGGAGTCGTAGCGCTCCGTCGCCCTCGCAGAGGTCCTGCCGTGCGTTGATTCTGGACGTGGCCGCTGTCACCGGCGCTCCGCTTCACCAGCCGTGCCCGGGCCGCCGCCCAGCGGCACCAGGGCAGTGCTGCGCTCCATCGCGAGCATGAGGGCTTCGAGTGCGTGCATGATCGATTGCGCGTCCCGTCGGGAGTCGGATGAAGGCGCGTCGTCGGTCTCGAGTTCACCGATCTGGAGCCCGACGACCTCGGATCGTGCAATGGCGTGGGCGCACGCGGTCAGCTGTGCGAGGGTCAGACCAGCGGCGACTCGATAGTCCGTGGGAACCGTGCCCGGCTCGAGAACATCGCAATCGATGTGCACGTATGGAGGTCGCCCTGCCAGCGCGTGCTGCAGATGCGCAGCCATACCGTGCTCGACGCCGACCACGTCGATGTCGCGTTCGGCGATGAGCTCGTGTTCCATCGGTTCGATGTCCCTTGCGCACTGTCTTCGTGCCCGAAAAACTGGCTCGGCGCGCAGCATGTCCGGCCGTGAATTCGATGAGGCCAGGACTCTGCTGGCAGCCGCAAGCGCGGCCCCAGGGAAGGTTGACCACTGGATGCGCCATGGCGTCGGCGTCGAGATCGCCGGTAAACTCGTGGTGTGACTGACGATCGGCAGGATCAGCTGATGCGTTGCGACACTCTGCTTGTGTATATCGCGGTGCTCGATCAGCCGGGGTAACTCATCGATGCCTGTGCCGCCGTCTCGGGCGATGTGGATGACCTCCGGCTGGCTGTTGAGCAAGCGTTCGATCTGGGTCCGGTCGCAGCAGCCGCTGTTCTTTCAATGCAGATTCGACGGTTCACGCCGTGCGAACGGCACCGAATCGTGGACGAACTCGCCGAACTTGACGCGCAGCTGCGCTAACGGGAGCACGTTGTCTGAATCTCTCCTGGACGTAGCGAGCGTGTCGGTTGGTCATCGGGCCGTCCCGCACGACCCCCTCGAGAATTCTCCGTTTGCGGTTCGTCTTGAGGCTGTCGGATGATACTCATCGGGGGCCAATCTGTTTACGAAAAAGCGCGCCGGTTTCGCGGTGATCCTTGCCACCATGTCGGTTGCGATGGTCGGGATAGCAGGTGCTGCACCCGGAGGAAGGGCATCTACTAGGGTTCGGACGTCTGCTGGCAGGTCGACCGTGCGTGCCTCTGCCGGAGCGAGGCTGTCTGGTTCGGATCGTGATGAAGTACTTCGAGCGGGAAAGCGAGCTAGAGCCATCACTGTCTCGGCGGCGCAAGCAAAGACGACGCGCGGATGGGTCGATCCTCGACGAAGAAGGATCTGGTGCAGTCGCGCGTCGATGGCGTCAGACACCTCAGCAGTGGCGAGCGCCGAGCCAATGGCCGCGGCGGTCAGCCCTGAGCGCAATGGGCGCCGGAAAGGGTCGTCTCGGAGATCGAGCAGCCCAACCCGGATGACGAAACTCGAGAGCGCGACGGAACTGAAACGCACTACGTGCCGGCTCTCGACTCCGGCCGCCGCAGAGTCGCGGTACGCCAGCAGTCCGCACGCCAGACTCGCAGCTACGGCATGACGCTTGCCCCCTGGATCTGCCGATCGGGACAGCGAACGGAGCATGCGGGAGGTTTCACGGGGCGAGTCTGGCGTCGGGCAACTGTATCTGAGCGCCTCTTACGATTCTGAACGGCTCGATGGCGTAGCTCGTGCGGTCGAACACTCAGCCGCCGTGATACTTCAGCGAACACACGGGGATGCCCCCGGAATATGCTTCGCCGCGGCTCCCGGGATCGGCGCGGCGCGCAGTCTTACAGACGACCACTTCGGATTCATTGTGAGGTTGTTGGGTTCGTTCCGACGAAAGGGGAGTGATGGGCGCGAGCCGCGAACCCCACGAACTCAACATGACCAATGAGGGCTCCAGGTGGACGGCCGTCGCCGTCGACCTCGCGCTCAGGGGCGGACCCTCGTTGAAATGGGCGACAGGGCCGTGATCTGACCGGAGGCTCGCTCGACGTCTCAGCCGAGTCGTCCGCGACCTCGACGTCCGGACGCGGCAGACTACTGATTTCGCCGGCCGTCTTCCTGTGGCCGTCGCGCTCGCGTGACGCTCACGGTCGTCTGCTGACGGTAGACGGCGAGGATATGGAGCATGAGTCCGGCCCTTGCAGTCCGCTTCCTTTCTCGCCATCCTTTGGATCGGTCTTCTCCTGAGCTAGCGCTGATCCCAGTCCCAGTCCCAGTCCGGCAGGTTCATACCGGGCATCGCGTTGAGCGACTGTTGCTATTCGCGGCGTTCAGTGGTCTCGCTTGCATTTGGCAGGGGTGCCGTCCCAGGTGCGGAACATCAAGGGCGACGCTCGTTTCCTGTGCCGTGCGCGAATCAACCTTGTCGAGGACCGCGTCTAAGCTGCTCGAGGGACCGTTCGTTCAGGACGTACGGGCGCACCCAAGGGCAGTGTTCGTCGCATGTCGCTTCAGAGCCGGTGGATTCATTCGCGCAGCTCTAGAGAACGGCTTCCAGATCGAACGTCGACCGTTAGAGGGAAATTAGAGCTCTTGTCGGCACCGGCTACCAGCGATCACCCTTCATCCATCGCCTTCAGACAGCTGGACACGGCCTATGCCAGCGCTTGTGGTGTTTACGCGTCTGTGCCTCGAATGAGTCTTCGGGGAGGGGGAGAGTATTGGAGGCATCTTGGTCTTGGTTTGATGTGTACTCCGTTTGCGGTGCTTTCCGACCGAAAGGAAAGAATAGGGTACGGGATGTCAGAGTAGGAAGACGAGCGTGTACGCGAGTGTGAGGAGTAGGCCGAGAAGGATCACCGTGGTGGCGAGGATTCCGATGAGCACGGTTGTCTGTGCACTTTCTTGCTCGGTGGACGAGGCGGACATGGGTGTTGTCTTGGGATGCTTCACGGTGATCCTCTCGGTGAGCGTGTGATGGAGCGCTTGATTTAGGTGCCGACGCGGAGGGCGTCGACCGGGTTGAGTCGGGCCGCTTGGACCGCGGGGTACGTTCCGAAGAAGATGCCGATTGTTACGGAAAGGCCAGCGGCCAGCAACACGGTGGTTCCATCGATGACTGGCATGACGCCATTGATGGGGAATCTAGTGACGATGAGCGCGGTGAGGACGCCGAGGCTTCCGCCGATCACGCTGAGAGCGGTCGCTTCGATGACGAACTGACCCGCGATTGAGGGGGCTGGAGCGCCAAGAGCTTTTCGAATTCCGATTTCTCGTGTGCGTTCGCGCACGGTCAGCAGCATGACGTTGGTGACGCCGATTCCGCCGACGAGGAGGCTGATTGCGGCGACGCTCGAGAGCATCCCGTTCAGGCTTTCTTGGGCGCCGCCGAGTGTTTCGCGGAGTTGGTCGGAGGAGAAGATGTTTGGGGATGGTGTTCCGCGAGCCGCAAGGATGCTGACCGCTTGGGTCTTTGCCGCGTTGACGGCGGTGGGGGAACGTGCGCTAAGGGTGATGCTTGCGAGGGGACCGTATCCGCTGATGGTCGCGCGCATTCGGTCGATTGGGGCTATGAGGGTTCCATCTCCACCTTGGGTGCCGAATTTCTTGTCGGCGGCGGTGGGTGCAAGGATTCCGACGACTCGGATGGGGCTGCCGCCAGCAAGTATTGTTTGTCCGATCGCGGAGCGTCCTTCGGGGAACAGCTTGCTCGCGAGTGTCTGGTCCACGACGCCGACCGCTTCTCCGCCGAGGGCGTCGGACAGGGTGAAGGTTCTTCCCGTGACGAGCTGGGAGTTCTTGATGGTGAAGTACTCGGGGGTTGTTCCGATGATGGAGGCGGAGGCGGCTTCGGCGCCTGCGATGATCTTCGTATAGCCGCCGGCGGTGGGGGCCACCAGGTCGATGTCTGTGCCGAGTGGGCTCTCCGAGAGCGCGGTCGCGTCATCGAGGGTGAGCTGTGATTGTCCGACGTCTTGGGAGTATCCGGGGAACAGATCGATGGCACTGGCGCCGAGGGAGGCGATTTGGTCGTTGACCTGTTTCGTCGTTCCGTTGCCAACGGCTACCAGGGTGATCACAGAGCTGACTCCGATGAGGACCATGAGGACAGTGAGTCCCGATCGGGTGATGTTTCCTCGGATGCCGCGGATAGAAGATGCGGCAAGTTCAGCGAGTGTCATGAGCGCATCGTCTCGTTCTCGGTGTTCTGAATAACTGAGCCGTCCCGCATGGTGATGACGCGTTGTGCGCGAGCGGCTACGTCGTCCTCGTGAGTGATGATGATGATGGTTGCTCCTGCTTCATGGAGTTCGTCGAAAATCTGGAGGACACCGTTTGTTGCATGGGAGTCCAGGTTTCCTGTTGGCTCGTCGGCGAGAATGAAACTTGGCTCGTTCACGAGGGACCGGGCGACTGCGACGCGTTGTTGTTGTCCGCCCGACAGCTGGTTCGGTCGATGCTGCTCGCGGTCGTGCAGACCTACCAGGTGCAGTGCGTTCCTGGCTCGTTCTCGGCGGTCGCGGCGTGCAACGCCGGCATAGACCATCGGGAGTTCAACGTTCTCCATGGCGGTAAGCGCGGGAATTAGATTGAAGGATTGGAAGACGTATCCGATTTCGGTGTTGCGGATACGAGCAACCTCTCGTTCCGAGAGTCCATCAACCTGGGTGCCGGCGATGTGCAGCGAACCCGAGCTGGGACGGTCGAGGCATCCGAGGATATTGAGCAGGCTGGACTTCCCGGATCCGGACGGTCCGACGATGGCTAGGTACTGGCCTTGCGGAACAGCCAGGTCGACACCGTCCAGGGCGTTCACGTCGCCATTGCCGCTGCTGTAGGTGCGGTAGACGCTCCGAAGCTCGATCGCGGCTGTCATTGCGCGCTCCCCATTGGTGCTTTCCCCGCGCTGCCTGCTGCCGGGAGCTCGATGATGTCGCCTGGTTCGAGACCGTCGAGAATCTCGATGATGCCGTTGCCCGATAGGCCGATTGTCACCGGCACGGAACGTGGTGCCGCATTTTTGCCCGCTGGCACTCTCATGACCGTTGTCTTGCCAGGCACCGACTGATTGATAGCGGCAGCTGGCAGGGTGAGCACAGCTGTCCGAGAGGCTGTGACGATGGCGACGAACCCCGTCTGGCCGAGTTTCACGGTCGCAGGCGGATTGGACAGCTGGATTGTCACCGGGTAGCTGACGACTCCGTCAGTGGATGTCTGCGGGGTTGGA
Organism: Plantibacter sp. CFBP 8798; assembly: GCF_014841195.1. NCBI lineage: Bacteria > Bacillati > Actinomycetota > Actinomycetes > Micrococcales > Microbacteriaceae > Plantibacter > Plantibacter sp. CFBP 8798. Next base: position 156,059 of record NZ_JACYTS010000003.1, on the reverse strand, counting down.
GCTACGGCGACGATGGTGCCTGACGTTGGGGCCTCGGATGGCCCACCTGCCAGCGTCACACTGGCGATTTGCTCGAGGGCAACGCGGCCGATATCCGCCTCGGGGATGAGGGCAGTGACCCGTAACGTGGATGTGTCCGAAATGGTGATCAGCGCGGTTGAAGCGGCCGGCTTTGCGGCGTCGGCGGCGGGTGCTTCGCTGGAGGTGCCTCCGCCAGAGGTCACGGAACCGACGGTCCCGTTGATGGCCGTCACGACCCCGGCGATCGGTGCTTTGAGTACTGTCTGGTCTCGCGCCGCCTGCGCAGCAGCGATCTCTCGAGCGGCGTCATCTCGAGCCTTCACAGCGTTTACGACATCCGTGTCTCGGCCGGGAAGCGATTCTTCCTGGCTGCGCACCGACGACACCGCTGACGCATACTCAGGTGCGTCTGGTGCAATCGCATTGAGGGTGTCTCGTGCGTCTGTCAGATTCTGTTTCGCCGAGGCATAGCTGCTTCGCGCGTTCACGACTGCGGTGTCCGCCGCTGAGAGAGCTTCTTGAGCCTTCTCTAACGCACGATCGGCGTCGGCCGGATCGACTGCGGCGAGGTCCTGGCCGACGGCGACTGCTTGTCCGAGGGTCACCGAGATGGAGGAGATGGTTCCTGGGCGGGCGAACGAAGCATTCGATGTCTGCGCTGCGGAGATCGCACCTTTGCCGCTGACGGTGGAGGTGACATCGCCCCTCGTCACCTTGACGGTCGACGTTGGGGCCGGGGGACTCGAAAACGATCCGCCCAACGCAAACACGCTGGCTGCAGCAATAGCTATGGCCGAAGCCCCCAGTACGACGATGACCATGCGTTTCTTCCTCATGGACATTGACCGTAGGGGTCGAAGTTAGGACTAACTTAAGCGCGCTGGCGCGGGATCTGCACCCGGAAGGTTGTGCCATCGACGGAGCTCAGCACACTCACGGTGCCTCCGAGTGCTTGGACGGTCGCGTCGACAATGGCTAAGCCGAGACCGACGGATCCGGTACGCCGCGATGAGTCGACCCGCCCCTGACTGAACCGGTCGAAGATTCTCGGCACGATCTCAGGGGCGATACCCGGCCCCTGATCTGCGACCTCGATGGCGACGAACTCGGTGCCCGGAATCAGCGAAACGGTGACTGCTGTCTTCGCGGGGGTGTGTTCGCGAGCGTTTGCGCAGAGATTGATGAGGACCTGGCGGATGGCAGCCTCATCGCTCTCAACGATCACCGGGGTGGGCGGGAGCTTGAACGTCCAGACACGTTCAGGAGACGCAATTCGCGCGTCCTCCACAGTTTCTACGAGCAGGAGCGAAAGGTCAGTGGGGGATCGGGCAAGGTCTCGCCCAGCGTCAAGTTTGGCGAGGGTCAATAGGTCTGCGACCAGGCTCGACAGGCGGATCGATTCCGAGGTGATGCGTGACAGCCCGCGCCGGACTTCGTCTGGCACGTCCGAGGCCCGCGCGTTGTGCTCGGCGTAGCCCCGAATCGAGGCCAGCGGATTACGAAGTTCATGACTCGCTTCTGCTACGAAGCGGCGCATCGCTTCTTCCGTTTGGAAACGTGCGTCGAGCGACATCTCAACATTGTCCAGAAGGCGGTTCAACGCGAGACCAACCATCCCTGCCTCAGTCCGCTCACCCAGCTCTACCGGATTCAACCGACGCCCGATGATGATCGCGCCGGACGAAAGCGGCATCGTCGCGACCTCGTCTGAGATCTCCACGATCTGTTCGAGCGGGACCATCGCCCGTCGAACGGAGCGATAGCCCAACACTGCCGCGACCGTCGCAGCAACCAACGACATCACACACGTGGTGACAAGGAGAGTGATGAGCGTGGAGACGATCGGGGTCTCCTCCACTCCGACGACGACCACACCACCCGCCCCACGACCGTTTGAGTCGTAGTCGTAGTACGTCGCGAGAGACCTGTACTGGTTTCCGTCAATGCTGATCGTGAAAAGGCCCCCATCGGGTTCAGTGCTCGCGGCGAGCGTCCGATTCTCCCGCGCATTGAGAGTTCGCAGCACGTACTTGCCGGTGAAGATATTCGAGGTCGTCACCACGTCGTCGACCAGAATGGCTCGGAAGCTACCGGAGGTGATCGGAAAAGAGTCGTCGTACCGGTACATCGGGAGCGCCTCGGGATCGTCGACCTGCGAGTGGATCGAATCCAAACTGGTGTTGAGAGCGAGAACGATGCTCTCATCGAGCTGGCGATTGAGCGTCGAAGAGACCGCGATCAACGAACCCAGCGTCACGACGGTGGTCGCGCCGAGAACCAGTACTGCGATTATCCGCACAATCGCGACTCGTAACGGGGCGCGTTCGAGCGATCTATCGGCCATCGGACGGCTCGGCGGCTCGGATCACGTAGCCGACGCGTCGAATGGTGTGGATCATCGGCGGTCTGCCCTCGTCAATCTTGCGACGCAGATAGGAGATGTAGAGCTCGACGAGATTTGATCCCCTGCCATAGTCGTAGTCCCAGACCTGGTTCAAGATCTGCTCCTTTGACAAGACGCGACCAGCGTTCTCGAGCAGATAGTGCAGCAGCGCGAATTCTCGCGCGGTCAGGCGAATGTCCTCCCCCGCGCGGCGCACGCAGTGTCTCTCTGGGACCAACTCGAGATCACCGAGACGAAGAGCGGAGCTCTGGCTGTCTCCAACGCTGGTGCTTGAGCGCCTGAGCAGACCGCGGAGTCGAGACACCACTTCGTCGATGCTGAAGGGTTTGGTGACGTAATCGTCGCCACCGGCATCAATGCCCAGAATGCGGTCTTCGACTGCGTCGTTCGCGGTGAGGAACAGCACACGGATATCGGGTAACTGCGTGCGTATGCGGTCGAGTACGTCCAGGCCGCTGAAGTCGGGCAGCACGATGTCAAGCACGGCGATATCTGGCTGGAACGTCAGTGCTGTACGGACGGCTGACATGCCCGTGCTGGCAGTTTCGACTGTCCACCCCTGCCCCGTCAGTACCTCGGCGAGTAGTTCGCGAATGCCCTCCTCATCGTCGACGATGAGAACGCGAATCTGGGTGGCTTGTGCACCGGTCAAGGGGACCTCTCCGTTCGTTGCATCTTTCGTCGATGAGCTGAGTGCTTCCGGACCGGGTAGCCGAAGGGGTGCCCGGTTTTGATGTCTCGCCCGACGAGTATGCAGGACTTCGAACGGCACGGGCTGGTCGTCGTGGAATGAGCGGTGGTTCCAGCGCTTGCTCACTCACCGAACGGGAGCGAGACGGTGAGGTTTCACGTTTTGCCTTGCCGAGCATAACGTCCTCACTCGCCACGCATGGGCCGGTATCGGTTGTTCCTTCCGATGAAGACCTTGAGGCATCGGCATCCGGACCGGGTGCGATGATCCACGTCGGGGTCGATGACCGGTTCGACAAAACCGGCCTCAGTGGTGACGGAAACCGGGCACACAATTCGATGGTGGTACCGCGGCGCCTCCGTCGGGGAGGCGTGGGCGCCGCGGATGACCAGAGTCTGACAGCTCCTGGTTGCCGGCGGAGTACCTTTCACGTCGAATCTCACCCCTTGTCGTCTCGAGTTCGTGCTGACGGCGCGGTGGGATGGGTAAGCGGAGACTCCACAGGAGGGTGCCGGCGATTGCCATAGGCGCGACCGCGGCGGCGAGCATGCCGCTGATGGCGATGAGGGTGGCGAGGATCCCGTGATGCGCCCAGGGCCCGGCCGGAGTCGTGGGGCTGTCGAGGTAGGTGACGCCGACGGACGGTTCAGCCCGCTGCATGGGCCGACGCTGACAACATCTTCGTCACCTACGCAGGCGAAAGCCAGAAGAATGCGGCGATTGTATCCGCGAAGGCCCTGTTCGCCAGCTTTAGTGCTGCCCGCGACGGGCGGGGTTTCGGCCAGGACGAGAACGCCTTCCAGGCCGGAGGCGTCCGCATCATCAGGGTCATCGAGCAGACCGCGAACGACGTGTTCGTTTGTTGAGCCCGCGTCGGCGCACGGTGGCGAATTCCGGAGCAAGGAAGGCGAGTCGATTGAGTCCTTGCAAACGTACGGTGTCGATTCGATCCAAGCGCTTCTTTCTGTATCACGGCGGCGGGTGGCTACCTCCAGCGGTACGTAATTTTGGCGTCATTGTCGGAACTTGGTGTAACCGCGTTGCTGACCTGATCTTTCAGTATCGACGAGTGAAATACGCGCGTTTCAATGCCCACTGATCTTCCATAGGGTTCGAATCTGCGAAGCGCCGGGCCGCTTAGTCGGCGTGGTCTGCCGAAAGAAGTGACGGCGGTCTTCGCGACGCTATAGGCGAGCTGCGGTCCATCCACGCGATGTGCCCCGATCGAGGAGGCGTTGACGACGGTTCCTCGAGTCTGTTGGAGCGACGGAGTTGCGGCCTTCGTCATGCGTACCGCGGCGGTCAGGTCGACTGCCAGGGCGTCGTCCCAGTCCGTTTCGGGCTACTAGACGAAGGGCGACAGGAGAGGGGGGCGCATTTCCGCTGGCACCTCTTCGCTTGCGCTGGCGTTAAATGGGTGAACTTCTCGCGCGGCGAAATCGTGGATGGATCATTACGAACGCAGCGACGATCGCCAATATCGCGGCACCGACGATCACCGGGAGCGGGGGCCACACGCCGTAGAGCACGGTAGCGGCCGTGGGTGCGACGACGAACGTGAGGCCGTTGGTCGCCCCCGATGAGCCCAGCCAGTCCGCCCTGTTCCTCCCGTCGCAGGAGCAGCGACGGCCCGGCGGTGTAGCCCGGGCTGGCAATCCCGAGGCCGAGGCCGACCAGCAAGATCGCGACGACGAGCGGAACGGTGCCCAGGTCAGGAACCAGCACGACGAAGCCGAGGAGGGCGACGATGCTCCCGACGCGCAGGAGCGCCGCCGGTGACCAGCCGATGCGCGGCACGATGGCCGCCTGCGCGACGATGAGACCGAACCCCACCGCGAGCAGGGCGCAGCCGGTGACCACGCCCGTCATCGCAGAGCCGAGCCCCAGCCGGTCCTCCACAAGGAATCCGATCACCACGTGAATGAAGCCGAGGGCGGTGAACATCCCGAATCCGGCGACGAGGAACGGCCAGATCCGAGTGTCGCGCGGGCTGACACGGGCAGGAGCGGAGATGAGTACGTGCCGCTGCTCCGGGCGCAGCCGGAGTGCGAGGAGCACAAGGCCGGCCCCAAGCAGGATCGGCACAGCGATGAGCGGCGCCAAGAGGTCGAGCCCCACTGGCGTGCCGCCGACGGCCGCGCCGCCGATCATCGCCATCCCCTGCACGGCGCCGACACCCACCATGCCTTTGACGCGGGCCGCCTCGTCGCTCGTGACGTCGGCGATGTACGCCTGCGCGGTGGGCGGGACGGCGGCGATCGCGGCACCGAAGCCGACGCCGCGAAGTGCAAGGAAGAGCAGGAAGAGGACGGTTCCAGCCAGCGCGCCCGTTATCCCGAGCCAGGCGACGACCGCGAACAGCACCGTAGCGACAGTCGCTATCGCGAAGGCCATTACGAGCACCGGTTTGCGGCCCGCCGACTGCGAGCGACGCCCCCAGTACTGGCTCGTGAGGACGAGGGTGAGCGCGGCGGTGCTGATCGTGACGCCGACTTGCCATTCCGCGAGACCGACCTCGCGGGCCAGTGGCGCGATGATCGGGTTCAGCGTCATCTGTCCCAGGTAGATCACGAACACCGCCCCAAGGACGAGGCGGATCTGAGGCTTCCGAGTGGTTCCCGCCGAAACGGAGGAGGTCATGTCACCTCCTTGACGGGTTCGACGTGGCCGCGGGTCGCGGGTCGGCGGCGGGACGCGGCGGCACGAGCACAAGTTCGGCGTCCGCGGCGAAGGTGAGCAGATCCTCATCGTGGCTGATGAGCAGGACGACCGCGCCGTCGGCCGCGACGCGGCGGATCTGCGTGGCGATTGACTGCAGGTGCCTGCGGTCGACTCCCGATGACGGCTCGTCGAAGACGACGACGCGGCGTCCGGCGACACGTACGGCCGCGACGACGAGGCGTTGCTGCTGCCCACCCGATAGCGACAGCGGATGGCGCTCTGCGAGATGGTCGAGATCCATGTCGGTGAGAATATCGGCACGGTCGGACAGGGCCGCGTCCGTGTCTGCAAGGGCGATCTCCGCCGCCACGCTGTCGGTGAACAGCTGACGCTGCACGTCCTGCATCACAATTGCGCTCGCCCCCTGTCGCGCCCGTCGTGAGAGCGCCATGCCTTCCCATCGGACGGTGCCGGTGCTGCGCTGCAGCCCGATCACGATTCTGGCCAAGGTGGATTTGCCTGCGCCGTTTGAGCCGCGCAGAGCCGTCACCTGCCCGGCCGAGAACGCGACACGGTCGATGCTGAGGACGGTGCGTCCGTCGAACGCGCACCGGATGTCTTCCAGCACGAGCGTTGCGTCGGGCACCGGCGCGGCGGGTGCGGCGACGCTCGCACCGGTCGCGGCGATAGCGGGAAGCGCCGCTGCTCGCACGACCCCGCGGAGCCCCTCCGCCGCTAAGGTCTCGTCGGCAATGCCGCGGAACTCGGACGCTGTCCAGACGACGTCGATCGCGCCGTCGCGCATCACGACGACACGGTCGAGCACGTCCTGTAGATAGCGCAGGCGGTGCTCGGCGACGACGATGGTCATACCGGCCGCTTTGAGCGCGCCGAGCGTCGCGGCGAGCCGGTCGACGGCGTCGGCCGACAGGTTGGATGAGGGCTCGTCGAGCAGCAGCACGCGAGGCTGGTGTGTGGCGGCGGAGGCGATCGCCACCTGCTGCTGCTCGCCGCCAGACATCCGCTGCAGAGACTGCCCGAGCGGCACGAACGGCGCCAGCACGGCGAGCGCTGCGTCCACACGCTCGCTCGCGTGTGCCCGTTCGAAACCAAGGTTCTCCATCGCGAAGGACACCTCGTCCCGGGCGGACTCGGTGAAGAACTGCCGGCGCGGATGCTGCAGCACGGTGCCGGTCACGACTCCCAGCGCGTCGAGCTCAGCTGCGGTCGTAACGAGCCCTGCGACCGTGACGGTGCCGGTGAGGACGCCGTCGTCGTGGATCTGCGGCACCAGCCCGTTGAGTAACCGCAGCGCCGTCGACTTGCCGGAGCCAGATGCGCCGCAGAGAATGACGACTTCACCCGTCTGGACCGACAGCTCGAGCCCGCGCAGGGACGGTGCATGGGCGTGCGGGTAGGTCCACGTGACGTCCTCAACACGAATGACGGGGATCATGTGACGGCCCTCAACAGCAGGGTGGTTGTCGCGAGGGCTGCGGCGAACAGCACGACGAGAAGGTCGCCGAGCCCGAAGCGAGGTGGCACGAGCGGTACCGGCGTGCGATGCGAGCCGAGGCCGCGCAGGATCGCGGCCGCTGAAAGGTCATCGCTCGCGCGCAGGCTCGCGGCGATCATCGGCACGACGAACTGTTCGGCGGCTCGCAGTGGGTGCCGCGCGACACCGCGCGCGTTGACGAGGCCACGCAGTCGCATGGCCTCGAGGACGGCGTGCGCCTCGTTGGCGACCACCGGGAAGAAGCGCACCATGACGCCGAGTGTCACGGCGATCGGGCGGGGCACCCGCCACGCGCGCAGGGAGGCGCTCAGACGTGTCGGAGTGGTAGTGGCGATCAAGTGAGCGCCGATGGCTGCGACGAGAACGAAGCGGAGCAGGTAGGAGGCCCCGACGCCAGCGGTCGTCGTGACCGCGTTCGGCCACACGATCGGCAGCCAAGACTCGAGAGCGGCGAGCACGCCGACGGTGACGAGCAGGGTAAGGGCGCGGCGCCACGCGCGCTCCCAGACCGTGAGAGTGAGGCCCACGGCGAACGCCGCCGGCATCCACCTCGCACCATCGACCTGCATGACCGCGATACTCGTCGCAACGAGGAGGAGGATGGCCGTGCGCGGGTCGAGCCCCCGGGGCGGCTGCGGGTCCGTGATGTCGACGTCGACGGCGTGCTTTTCCGTGCGACGAGCGCTGTCGGTGTCGACGCGGGTCATGCCAGGCCGGCCCTGCGGAAGTGCTTTGCGAGCAGACGGGTGCCCAGCAGACCGCCGAGGAACCCACACATGACGGTCGCGAGGAACATGAGCAGGATCGTCGGCACCGTCACGAGCTCGCGGAAGACCCGGGCGTAGTCCTCGCCGTAGGCTTCGAGGCCGTAGTTCGCGAGGTATCCCGCAGGATCGATCAGGAACGGCACCCACGGTCCAATGAACCATGCAGAGAACACCGTGTAGGTCCAGATGGCGGCCCACGTGCTGCCGTAGTTCGCCGCAGCCATGATCAATTCGCCCGCGAGTGAGACCGCCACAATGAGGAGCGCAGACTGCCATGGGTGACCGATGACCAGATCGAGGGCGGCCAGTGCCGCACCCATCAGAGAAACCATCCCCGCGTGACGCACACGCGTGAGGAAGAGCATGTACGGGATACCGGCAACGATCGGCGTGAGGGAAAGCGTGGCGATCATCACCATGGGACTGATGACGCCGAGCATTGCCATGGCGAACACGACGACGAAGTAGATGACGGCGAAGATCGCAACGTTGACGATGTCGCGGGCACTGAAGTGCCGTGACCTCTTCGCGGGTGCAGATACAGGTGCGGCGCCCGCGGCGTTCGCTTCGGTGGATTGAGTCATTGAGGTTCCTCTCGGGTCGGGTGCACGGGATGCGCGGGGAAATCTGCGTCGGCGAGCCGCCAGCCGGCGGCATCCACTCGCTCCCGCCAGTAGTCGGCGTAGGCGCCGCCCGCGGCGAGCAGATCGGCGTGCGTGCCGGTCTCGCGAACACCCCCGTCACTGTCGAGCATGATGATGCGGTCTGCGGTCATGATCGTCTGTAGGCGGTGCGCGACGACGATCATCGTGCGCCCCGTGCGTGCGTGGTCGATCGCATCGCCGATCGCGATCTCGTTACCGATGTCGAGGGCGGACGTCGCTTCGTCCAACAGCACGATCGGTGCGTCCTTGAGGAGCGCTCGTGCGATGGACACGCGCTGTCGTTCGCCGCCGGAGAGGTTCGAGCCCCCCTCGCCGACGCGCGCGTCCCAGCCGCCAGGAAGGCGTCCGGCGATCTCGTCCACGCGTGCACGCCTCGCCGCGTCTATGACCTCGTCGCGGGACAGGCCGGGGTTGCCGACCCAGACGTTGTTCAGGATCGTGTCGTCGAACAGATACACGTCCTGGAACACCGGGGCTACGGCGTTTTCGATCACCGCAGTGCCGAGTTCTGGAATGGGGACGCCTCCGATCGACACCGATCCGACCTCGGGGTCGTAGAAGCGGGCGATGAGCTTCGTAATCGTCGTCTTGCCTGATCCGGAGGGACCGACGATGGCCGTCAGGCGCCCGGCCGGGGCGGTGAAACTCAGTCCGCGGAGCACCGCCGGTCCGCCGTAACCGAAGGTGACGTTGCGGAACTCGATGCTCCAGTCGGTGGGAACGGCCGGTGCGGTCGGCTCGGGCAGTGCCTCGACGGCGTACAGCGCGTCGAGGTGGTCGAGCGTGGTGCGGGCCACGGCCACGCCCCCGCCAAGATCGCCGGCGTTCATGATCGGCTCGTTGAAGCGGATGCCAAGGACGAGCAGTGCGATGAGGGTCGCCGGCTCGACCGATCCTCCGATGGCGAGGAGTGTCCCAAGGACCAGGATGACCGTCATCGAGAGCTGTACAAGCCCTGCGAAGGTGGCGATGCCGGCCCCGCCGCCGAAGAGTAGTCGACGATAGGCGTGGTGTTGGTTCTCGAGCGCCTCCGAAACGAGCCGGTCGGCGACCGCTCCGTCTCCCGCGGTGCGAAGCGTCGGCTGGACGCGGGCGAACTCGATGATACGGCTCGACGCTTCCGACGCAGCCTCGGCGTGCACTTTGTCGCCACGGCCGATCGCGGTGTGGATCATGCGGTACCCGACGGCGAGGACGGGGACCATCACGGTCATCGCCAGGGCGAGCCGCCAATCCAAGAAGTACATCCCGACGAGGACCGTCGCGGGTGTGACGAACCCGGTCAGGATCGGCCGCAGCACGGCGTGCGGGGCGGTGGAGACGAACATCGCGCCTTGCGTTGCGATGCTCGTCGTGAGACCGGTCCGGTCCGCAGCAAACCAGGCGATCGGCAGGTCGACGAGACGATCTCCTAGTCGCTTGAGCAGAGACTCTAGGACGGCAGTGCTGGCCTCCATGCCGACCTGACTTGCGACCCACGCCGTAGCGAAATACAGCACCGCCACGATGACCTCGGCGAGGAGCCATCCGCCGACGGCATACGTTTCCCCCGTGAACAGTGACCTCAGCAGGGGAACGAGTAGCAGGAATGCAACTCCCTGGAGGACCGCGGATGCCACGACAAAAGCAAGCTCGATCAAGACGAGTCTGCGCGCTCTCTCCGATGAATAGTGCAGCATGCGACGGATCATCGCGCTGCTCCTTCCGGCAGAGTGCGGGCGTGATTGGACTGGTACTCCGCCCACATACGGGCGAACCGGCCGTTCGCTGCCACCAGTTCGGCGTGGGTGCCGCGCTCGACGATGCGCCCGCCGTCGAGCACGAGGATCTGATCGGCGCCGGTGATCGTGTGGAGCCGGTGCGCAATCACGAGCACAGTGCGATCGGCGGTCAGCGTGCTGAGCGCCTTCTGAATTGCGGCCTCGGAATCGGGATCCGCGAACGCGGTGGCCTCGTCGAGCACGAGCACAGGGGCGTCAGCAAGCAGGGCGCGCGCGATCGTGACGCGCTGCGCCTCGCCGCCCGAGAGGTTCGCGTCGTCACCGACGACCGCGTCGTAGCCGCGCTCGAAGCGGAGGATGCGGTCGTGGATCTGCGCCGCGCGCGCCGCCTGCTCGATCTCGGCATCCGTCGCGCCGGGGCGGCTGAGCCGGATGTTCTCCCGCAAACTCGCGCGGAGCACCTGCACGTCCTGGAAGACAAATCCGACGTCGCGATAGAGTTCGCGCGATCGGAGGTCCCGCACGTCGACGCCGCCGATGGCGACATGGCCGGTGTCGACGTCGTAGTACCGCGGGATCAGCTTCGCGAACGTCGATTTGCCCGAGCCGGAGGCGCCAACCAGGGCGGTCATCGTGCTCGGCGCGCACGCGGCGGCGACGTCGTGGAGCACTCGGTGCGATGCGTCGTAACCGAACGACACGTCGTCGAAGACGACATCTGTCCCCACGGTGGTCCGTGGCGAGGTGGGCTGCGAGAGGGGCGGCAGAGCGAAAAAGGCTGCCAGCGCCTGCCGAGCCTTGGATGCGTTGCGCAGGAACTGTCCCGATGCCCCCAGCTTCATAACCGGGGCTGTGAGCCCGAGCCCCAGCACCACACCCGGGAGGACGTCGATTGGCGTAGCCACTCCGGCGCTCACGAGCCACGCGCCGGCGCCGAGTAAGATCAGCAGTGCCGTCACGGGGGAGCAGATGAGCTCGACGACGGTGAATACCATCGCCGTCTCGCGCGTCCACTCGCCGACGAAGTGTACGTAGCGTTTTGTCGCATCCCGGTACCGGCGATGGCTTCGCCCGAGCTGCCCGAACCGTTTGACTACCGCGATACCGTGGATGAACTCGACGGTAGCGCCGGACAGTGACTGTGTTGCCTCGTCGTACTGCTGATACTTCTCGCCTGCGCCGCGCATCATGAGCGGGTAGCAAAGGGCGACACCGAGTAGCGGTACGAGAGCGGCAAGGGCCATCTGCCACTGCGTCGCGAACAGATACACCAGGCTGATGACCGGAACAGTCACCGCGGTCAGCACGTCCTGGATGGAGTGCGCCACCAGCTGATGCAGCGCTGTCACGTCGCTCTCGACCAGCTTGCGGATGCTGCCCGAGCTGCGCTGCCCGAACCAGCCCAGCGGCAGCTGCTGCAGGTGGCGGATGATCCTCCTACGTAGCGCGACCTGCAGCTCGGCATCTGCGAGGTGGCTCTCGAGGCCGGAAAGGAACGCGCAGCCAACCGCCACGACGAGCGCGACGACGGCGACGACGACGACTGTCCAGGCGCGAGCCTCGTCGATCGGCTCGCCGCCTGGCGCAGGCAGGAGGATCCGCGCGAGTTCAACAATTGCGATGAACGGAACGACGCCGCTCGCCGCGCCGACGACGCCGAGCGCGACGATGCCAAAGATGCTGCCACGCACGGGCGCGAAAAAGTCTGTGGTCGACTGGTCGGTCATGTTTCGCACTCCAAGTTTTTGAGAACGGTTCTCACTGTAATAGAACGGTGTTCAAATGCATTCATCCAATTAGTAAGGGCATCCTTACTTGCTGTCAATATCGGCGTCTATCGACAAGACTGGACGTCGAGCTCGAAGGGCGCGATGACGGACGACCAGGCAACCGCATTCCACGTCGGTATGACGGCGGACGCGGTCGTCGACGCCGCCGCCGAGCTGACGCGCGATTCGCACCTGTGGGGCTGGTCGATCCGCGATCTCGCCCGACGCCTCGGCGTCTCACCTTCGGTGATATACCACCACGTCGGGGGCCGCGACCTGCTCGCGCGTCACGTCGTCGAGCGCGTCGTCGAGGGGTTGAGCGTTCCGCCGCCCGAGAGTCCGTGGGATGAGTGGTTCCGCACCTTCCTCCTCTCCGCCTATGGTCCGGTGGCGGCCTACCCCGGTGTGGCGAAATGGCTGCTGCTGCACGGACCGACCTTCCGCACGACCCTCGATGTGATCGACACCGGTACAGCCCTTCTGCGGCGCGCAGGATTCGGAGACGACGCCGGCTTTGCGTATGCCGCTCTCCTGAACAACGCGATGCTCACCATCTCGATCGGCGACGACCGGCTGGTCCACGAGGACGACGGTCCTCGCGATCACGCGACGATGATGGACGAGTTCGCCCGCATGGCGCTGGGCCGGCCCGGCGTCGAGGTACTCGCGGCATCCCTGCTCACGCCCTTTGCCGAGGGCGGGCCCGGTGCCAAACAGCTGCGCGAACGCTACTTCCGGTTCGTCGTCGACACCACGATCGCCGGGCTCGCGACGCTGCTCGGTGCGTGTTGACGACACTCCGAGTGGAAGTCGGACGGCTTCTGGTGGTCGGGGAGGACGCTTTCCGTCGTATCTCACCCTTTGTTGCCTCGAGCTCGAGATGAGAGCGCGGGGTGGTGGTTCAGCGGATGAGGCTCATGAGGATGGTGCCGGCGATCGTGGCCGTCGCGACCATCGCGGCGATGGTGCCGCTGATGGCGATGAAGGTCGCGAGGATGCCGCCGGCGAGGATCCCGATGAACGTTCCGAGCTGCGCCCAGAGCCCGGCCGGTGTTAGCGGGCTGTCGACGTAAGCGACGCCGGTGGTCGGTTCAGGCTGCTGCATGGGTTGTGGCGGGGGAGCTCAAGAGGTGTCCGCTGGTGTCGGGGCAGCCGGCGGCTTGCCAGTCAGCGTAGGTGTGGTCATGGGCGATGGTGCATCAGCGGGGACGTGGATGCCGTCGCCGGTTCGTTTTGAGGTGAAGATCTCGAGATGTTGAGTGCCTCCGAGAGGCGTGTCTGTGGTCACGGGTCGGCTTCCGCTCAGTGGTGGTCAGCTGAGGGGACGGCGGTCCTCGCCGGGTGTGATGCTGTGGCGACGGATGTCAGCCGGAATCTCACCCGCTTGACGTACAGCGCATCACCGTGCGTCGACGCGGATACACGGGTATCAGAGGTGTGGAGCCGCCTCACGGGTGAAATGTCGGGTGAAGGTCACGGTCGCGGGTCGTTGGGAGAGTCCCGTGCGTCGCATCCTGAGTCGAGCGCTCCGGTTTCTGGCGGATTCTGCTCCTCGTCATTCGTGTCATTATCGATCACCGCAGAGGGAACATCACATGGGAACCAACCGCAGACTCACTGGAGTGCTCGGCGCTGTGCTCGGCGGGATCCTGGTTCTGGGTGGAGCGTCTTCGGCGAACGCGGTACCGGTGACTTTTTTCTATGGCACGGACGCTGCGGGGCATGCGACGCTCACGGTCACGGGTGAAGCATTGGATCTTGCGGAGGTGCTGGTCCAGTTCAACCAGGAGATTGGCGGACCTGTCGCACCGACTGGCTCCATCACGGTCGCGCTGCGATGCGTCGAAGGGAGCTGGCTGTTCGGGGATGGATCGACTCGCGAGATCGTCGTTGAGAGCATCCAGTTCATCAGCGGCGACGGCATCGAGTCATACGACCTCGATCCAACGCTGTGCTCTGTGGCGGTCACGGAACCCGAAACGCCCGTCGAACCCATCGACACGCCGGCAATCGAAGCCTCGATGCCGCCTGCCGCGACCTCGGCTGTCCCTGCCGCTCCTCCAGAACTCGCCGAGACCGGATTCGGTGGAAGCTCCACCGGTCTTTGCGCACTCACGCTGCTCGCCATCGGTGGTGCGCTGTCCGTGTCTCGGCTCCTTCCCGTGTCGGCCGCGCATCGGATGAGGGCGCAGCGAGCCTCGGTGTGACCGTCGCCGGTTCTGCTAGTGAGTTCAGTGCTCTGACGGCGCCGTTGGGTGAAGTACTCCGACACCCGCATCACGATGCCGGTGCCGGTCCATCTCACAGATGAGGCCATACGTGCCGGTAGCCACGAGTTGAGAGCGGGACCCGAAATGCAGACGAGGCTGCCGTGACCGTACACGCTCGCCCGCTCGCACACGTTCACCGAATGGGTAGCCGCAGGCCGCCCGGCCAGCTATGGCCGCCCGGGTCACGACGACGAGTAATACCGGATACAGGAGCGACCATGAATAGGACCGGCACGCCGATCAGCACCATGTTGGAGCGCCGATCGTTGACGCCCGCGCTCGTGCGTTTGATCGAGAACGCGTGTCGCGCGGAACGCACGGCGTCGGGCACCCACCGGCGCGGCGCGTTCCGCGACACCCGCTACATCATCGGTGCGGTCCTCGCAGCTGGCTTCGTGCCACACGAGGTCGCCAAGATCATCGGCGTGAAAGTCGATTCAGTCCACGCGCGGAGGCAGGTTGATGGACGGTTGACCGTCGCGTCAGCGAGGGCGCTGATGGAAATGAGTGAGCAGGAGCTTCGAGCAACATCCTTGATCGTCCGGCCTGCAGACGAGTACTCAGGCCCGTTCTATCGAACCGTCGACATTGTCACCTACCTGTGTGCCAAAGATGAGGGACGCGTGTGAGCATCGAACCGGCCGGCCCAACGCCCACCGACCTCCTGGAACGCCGCCGTGCGCTCCAGGAGGCAGTCGTTCAGGATTTCCTCGACGATTTCCCGGATCCAACACATCCCGCGGACGTCGCGAAGCGGCTCTACCTCAGCCAAGCGGTCGTGCGATATCATGTGACGACAGGGGACCTCGTCGGCACCTTCCAGGACGGCAGATGGCACATCGACGTGCAAGCGAGCCGCGATTGGATCGCTAGCTCTCTGTCCAGGCGAGCAAGCCGCAGACTTGCACTACAAGAAGCAGCTCAGGGTCCCCGCCCAATAACCGTATCGATCAGTGAACCGGGTGCGCTGCGGCAGCTGCAGGACCTACAAGCCTCAGGACTGACGCTCAACGACGTCGTCGAATACGCACTCCGGTCGTTAGCGGGGAGCGACGACACGGTTCCGCGAGCCGACGACTACGCACCCGCCACATGACCACGCGGCCCGAACCCGCGGCGGAGCTCAACCCCCACGCTCACCGCGCGGTTCGTCGAGATTTCGAGTTGTCGCGGCATGACGTCCCGGTCATCGTCGCGCTTGTCGCCGGCACGGTGCTCCTGAACAGCACGGTCGGTGTCATCGCCGCGCTCATATTGCTGAGAACCGGCTTCTCCCTTGCAGGGCCATGGCAGCTCGGAGTACTGGTCGCTGCCGGGCTCACGACCGTGCTCGCCTGTGCGTTGCGCTTGGGGTCCGGCATCGCACGTCGACGCGGTTCAGAGGTGTCGTGACCAGGACAGGCACCGGCGCAGGCACTGAGCGTGTGGTGTCGTCTCGAGGGTTGAGGAAGGGCGGGCGGTTCCGCGGCCCGGTCTGGTTGTTTGTTGCATGGGTGTTGCACGACATTGAGGAAGGTGCGGCGTTCCCGGCCACCTGCGATCTGCTCGCTGATCGGACGGGGATTCGTGCGTTCCGGATGGATGCTCGCCAGTCCTGGCTGGCTGTTGGTTTGATGGGCTGCTTGGTCGGATTCGCATGTATCCGTGGCGTGCGCACTGCCGGCAGCTCGCCGTTGTATCGTGCGGTCGTTGCGGGGTTGGGTGCGCACACCGGGAGCCATGTGTTGGCGAGCTTGCTCACTCAGGGGTACACCGCGGGTGTGGTGTCTGCGCTGCCGGTGATGTTGCCGGGCGCGATCGTGGCGGAACGAGAACTCGCCCGAAGAGGCCTGCCGATCACGGCGCGGGATCGGGCGATGGGTGCACTCGTGTTGTTGCCGTCAGCGTTCGTCTGCCACCTGATTGCTCGTGTGGTGGTCAAACGTCGGCTGAGGGCTCGGTGACCCTTGCCGGTCTTGGCGGCGGCCGTCCTGCCCTCTGGGTGATGTGAATGCGAGGAGGTGCGGCTCCAGCGTCTGAAGATGCTCACGCGGGTGGGGTAGTGGGGTGCTGGTGTCGGCGGCTGATGGCGATTGCGGTGCTGGTCGCGAGGAGCATGGCGGCCGGCAGTGCGATTGCGAGTGCTAGGCCGAAGGGCGCTTGGAGCAGCATTGCGGCGGCGAATGCTGCTGCGAGGCCGAGACCGAGTCCGGCGCCGGTCATAGCGCTCATGGTGACGGGGTCGATGCGGAAGCGGCGCGTGGTGCTGGGCGTGTGCTTGATGTGTGTGCTCATGCATCCAGCGTAGAAACCGGGTGGCGGGCGAGTCATCCGCCGGTCGGCTGAACTCGAGAACATCTTCTGTCCACCCTCCGACGGAGCGAACACGATCTCAGACACGCATCTACCAGTTCGATGTCGGCTTTGATGAGACGGTCAGGCGCCATGCAGTGCGGGACCTGCGCCACGCCTTCACCGCCGAAAAGATGCGCGAGTGGTACGACGGCTGGCAGCCACTCGAGTTTGTCCAGGAAGGCCGAATCGGCCCTCACGAAACCCTCGCTCAGATCACTGAACGCATTGTCGCGGATATCAGCGCGGGCCAACCCAAGGCTCAGTCGTAGGGCGCCGACTCGAATGGAACGGTCAACATCGTCTTGCCGAAAGGATCTGCCGTTTGGCGGTTGCAGCGAGCGTTTTCGGCTGCCGCGTGCAACCCGCCCCGGAACCGTCAGGGTGTTCGTGCCGTGATGCTGGCCTGGTGTCTGTAGAGCGTTGCTCTGCTCCAGCCGACCAGTGCGGCGGCTTCTGCTGCCGTGCGGCCGCGTCGCGGGCTTCGGCCACGATGGCCAGCTTCATCGTGTTGTCATTTTCTCTATGAGCTGTGCTTTCCAACAGGGACCCGCGATGGCAAGAGCGGATTCGGATATCCCTGGGCGCGAGCCCAATCAGACCAATTGGCAGGGATCCACATTCGTTGCACGAGTTGTGGATGACGGGCATGTCGGCCCATTGCCCAGAGTACGAAGACGAGTTCTGCCCATGGGGATGCGATCCTCCAAGTCACCGGACCATTGGTCGAGGTGCCGCTTAGTTGAACATAGTTGAAAGCGATGATTTCCATTGAATCGACGCTGCCCCAGTCCCAGGCGAAAAGATTCGAGCCAGTGTCCAGGTAGAAGCCCTGGTTGGTGACGACGAGCTGGCCGGTGCTGTCGTGACGCCATGCGAGCTGAGCGTCCGCAGTTGCCTGCGCGCGACGGTTTGAATTGCCGATTGCGCTGCCGATCAAGGTGCCGGCTCCAAGAGCGAGACCCAAACCGCCACTGCCCATGATGAATGTCGAGTTGTGTGAGTAGCTTCCGTTGCCCGCTGTGCGCAAGGCATCAAGTGAGTACGGCCCCCGCGCGAAGGCGACCTCGGCTGATCTCAGTGCGAAGAGCGTGTCGACCTGAAGATCGGGCAATTGTCGAGCTTCGACTTGGGATACGAACTTGCACGTGTGCCAGAGCGCTGAGTCTGCGTCCGTCCATGCGCGCTGCGTGGGAGAGTTCCGATTCTTACGCACCATAGATTGAAGTATATGAGGATCGACGGTCTGGGGAGTCGTCTTGCCGAAGGATCAGCGCTGGCCGCTCGAACTTCGCAAAAGGGAGACTTCATACGAGCGCCTGCTCGCAGAAGCTGCTTTGTGCAACTGGCCATGCGTCCATGGCTCCGCGCTAGCCATGTCGCCTCTCCTGCCGTTGCGTGTGCAGCGTTGAGTGGACCATATCGTCGGCGGAAAACGATCGTTTTTGACCACCCGGGTCCAGCTCCGCAAGACCGCCGTTGTGAATCGCTTTGATAAATGACGCGTTGTTGGCGGCGATAAGTGCCGCCATCACGAGTGGGGATTGGTCTCGGGTGGACGGATCGGGCGGTCTGGGTCGAGTTCGAGTTTCGTGATGGACACGTCGTCGTGCGTGGGCGTCCGCGGCCGATCGGCTGTGATCTGTGGCCGGGGGAGTGGTGTCTGATCGGCGTTGGATGGTGGTACCGCGGCGCCTTCGTCGGGGAGGCGGGGGCGCCGCGGATGGTGGAAGTCTGACAGCTTCTGGTGGACGGGAAGGACAATTCCCCTCGTATCTCACCCTCTGTCGCCTCGAACTCGAGCTGGGTGCGCGGGGCGGTGGTTCAGCGGATGAGGCTCATGAGGATGGTGCCGGCGATCGCGGTCGTCGCGACCGCGGCGGCGAGGGCGCCGCTGGTGGCGATGAGGGTCGTCAGGATTCCGCCGGCGAGGATCCCGATGAACGCTCCGAGCTGCGCCCAGTGCCCAGTGCCCGGCCGGTGTCATTGGGCTGTCAACGTAAGTGACGCCGGCTGACGGTTCAGGCTGCTGCATGGGCTGTGGCGGGTTCGGAAACCAGGTGGCGTCCGCTGGTGTCGGGGCTGCCGGCCGCCTGCCAGTCAGCATAGGTGTGGTCATGGGCGATGGAGCACCAGCAGGGCACGTGGATGCCGTCGCCGGTTCGTTTGGAGGTGAAGATCTCGAGATGCTGAGTGCCTGTGAGAGGCGTGGCTGTGGTCATGGGTCGGCTTCCGCTCAGTGGTGGTCAGCTGAGGGACGGCGGTCCTCACCGGGTGTGATGCTGTGGCGGGGGATGTCAGCCGGAATCTCACCCGCCGGCGGGGGTGGTGGGGGAGTGGTGCTGGTGAGTCGGGGGTCGTGCTAGAGGCGTCGGACGGGCACTGACCGGCGCATCCCCGCGACGGTCATGCGGCCGTCAGTGATCCTGACTTCTGGCTGATCGGCGTCGTGGTGCTCGTAGTAGAGCCCTTCTTGGCGCCACAGTGAGCCGTCGGAGAGTTGGGCGATGGTGTGTCCGGACCGCCCTGACCATGGGCCGTCGATGTGCAGCGTCATGTGTACCTTTCCCGCAGTGTCACTCACCACTGGTCGTGCGACGGTAGCCCGGGAAGATGAACGGCTGGCAGGGGCAATGCCCCGTGAGCCCGAACCCGCACACGGTTGATGGGGGGGGGGGGGGGGGGGGGATCCACGAGCACGTTCTATAGGTCCGCGGGTTCGAGTTCCCTCGGACCATCGACAGCGCTACTGACGACCCCAAGCAGCCCGGATGCGGAAGGATCGGCCGGTCGTCGGGGGTCAGCTGTGGGCTGGCATGATGGCGGCATGGCACAACGGATGATCACGACGCTCATTGATGACCTCGATGGTGTTGAGTTGGCGCGGGGGAGTGGTGAGACGGTCCGCTTCGGTCTCGATGGTCGCGACTACGAGATCGACCTCAGTGATCACAATGCGGCTGAGCTGCGTGAGGTGTTGGCCCCATACGTGGGCGCCGGCCGTCGCAATGTCGCGTTGAGATCTCGGCGAGGGCGCAGGTAGTGCGGCTCTTGGTGCGCGCGAAGGGTTGGTGCTGAGTGCTTTCGGTCGTGGCGGAGGGTACTGCTGCCCCGGCGGACCCGTTCGCCCTGGTGCTGGCTGCTGCGGCGCTGCTGGTGTCGCTTCTGGCTGTGGTTGTTCCGGCTATGTCGGGGCGGCAGCAGCGGTTGCGGGATGATCGGGCGAAGCGGGCGGAGATGTATCTGGAGCTCATGGAGCTCATTGAGCTTCATGGTCTTTGGGTGGTGGACCGCACGTATGACCTGGTGGAGACGTCGGACAACGACTATGTCACCGAGATGCCGCACCGCAAGACGGCGAAGCCGGAGAGGACGTTGCGGGTTCGTGCGCGGGCGATCGTGAGCGCCTACGCGTCGGTTGATGTTGCGAAGGCCTTCGCGGGATGGCTGGCGACCCTGGAAGCGTTCGAGCAACAGTTGGATCTCTTTGCGTTTATCGCGCACGAGGAGGGAGATCAGGGCGTGAACGCACTGGAGGCGGAGCCTTTCCGAGACGCTGAGGCGATCGCGCGGGGGCTGCTTGCGGATCGGGTGAACGCACAGCTCGTGCGCGAGCGACGTTGGCGTCGGTGGGGCGTGCGGCCGTGACACTCTGCTGTTGTGCGTGATGCTGAGGGCACTCTGAGTCGAATGGCGGATCGCCGAGGGGCGGTCCGGGCCTTAGGGCCGCGGCCCGCTGACCGGCCACCTGCTGGGTAGCATCGCTGCGGCGTGCTGAGAGCTTTGCCGGTGGCCGGCGGTATCGTGGGCGGGTGGATCTCTTCTTGGTGGATACGCGGACCTACGACCGAGCTCTTGGTGCTGCGTTGTCGACATCAGCGTCGCGGTTAGGGTGGTCCGTCGCGCATGTGGCGATGTTGACTCGGATCCGTCCGTGGCGGTTGCGGCGCGTGTTCCTAGGGCGATCGTCGGTTGGGCCGCTTGAGTTGAAGCGATTGCTGTCAGTGTTGAGGCTGGACGCAATCGAGTTCGAGCAGTCGGTCTTCGCGGACGCAGCGGTCGGGCAGCTCCTACTCGAGGCAGAGGGCCTCGAGATCGATAGGCGGATCCGCGAGCACCTTTGAGCTCCGGAAAATCGCGTAGCTTGGGCGCGGATTCCGGTAGTGGAGACTCCGGCTGCAGTCAGTACGCTGAACTCGCGAGAGACCCATGTCTGTCGCTGGCTCCTGGTCTGTTACGCCCCCGCCTGTTGGCCAGGAGCCGTTTTCGGTGCCGGGCACTCACGGATCTCGTTCCGTCGGCCCAGATCCCGATCGACAATTGGTGAGCGCACCACCGGCACGTTCGAGCAGCTGCACCTCTTTCGTGTGTCCAGCTGGCGTTTTCAGCGGGCGGAGATAGGGCGTGATCGCACCATGCTTATTTCCAGCGAAGCTGCTGGCTCCCGGCATCGTCTTGAACGAGCTCACTAATACCCCAGGCCAAGGCAACCCAACCGCTCTGTCGATCGTTCCAGCCCAAGCCGTACTTATCGGCATCAAAGACGTTTGCCCAAGACGCGAGCTGTTCATCCAGCTGCCGCTTGGTGTCAGCGTCGAAGCGGTTCAGCCCGGGGTCATCGACGTGCTTGTCTTTCGCAACTTCGAGCATGCTCTCGATAATCGAGCCTTCGGCCAGTGTGACTACCTGGCTCGGAGTCATCCGGATCTCGGCGGCAGCGAAGCGGAGGGCGAGCGTGTTAATGCGGAGAATATCGGAGACGGTAGCCATACATCGACGGTAGTGCACTGACCTTGCCCGGACCGCAGGGCTCTCCCTAGAGTCGACCCGTTCACTCGCCACCAGCCTCTACCCGTTCGCCGCGGTGGCAGCGACGATGGTCTAGGGGAACAGCGTGACAGCTGTGTCTGTGCAAGTGTATTCGTGCGAGATTGAGGGGGTGACACCTACCCCCGCATCTTGACGGAGCCCTACGATGAGCGCATGAGTGGCCCCAACAGCAGCCGGCGCGCAAAAGTGGTGAAGGCAACGCTGGCTGCCATCGCCACATTGATCCTCTTGCCCATCATTGTCAGCGTTGCGAGCTCATTCTTCGCGGAGCTCGCGAACGATCGGCGGAGAGAGTTCGAAGCGACGTTGACTCTGACCCCGACTCCGGCCCCAAGTGCCACCTCATCCTGTTCGACAGAGTGGGGCGAGGAAGAGTGGAGCGCGGCGGAGGCTGGCCGTCAAATAGTCGAAATCCGCGTCTCCGCGCACGGGGCCTCGTGTTGGTCGGAGAGGCTTCCGCTGGACGACTCGAAGACATTCGACGTGTTGGTGCGGTATGGCAACTTCACTGACGAAATCGTCGAAGACGTCAGTATCGAGGGGTGGATGCCTCGCGGTGTGGAACTCGTCGCCGCGACAACCTACGTTGCGAACACGGCGAACCCGGAGGGCCTGCTCCTCGACGACGATTCAATCCTCGACGGTGGTATCAACATCGGTTCATACTCGCCGCGAGCGGCTGCCTATGTGAATTTCACCGTGAAAGTCACTTCCGACTTCGTGCCGCAGACCTGCGACGTCGGAATGTTCGCCGCCGGTGCACGCCAGATTCTCCCGAAAATCACCTGGTCAACTGCTGGTGTGCTCACCGAGGGAAGCTGCTGAGAACGAGGGCGACCGGACGAGCTAAACCGCCACCTGATGGAGCTCGAGCGGGTGTGACATAGGGGGAGGGGCGAGGCGATCCGGTTCAGCGTCGACAATGCTGAAGCGCTGCGTGGGGCGATGCGGCGGTACATCGATGCCGAACGTCGGGTTGTCCCGCTCGGCACGCGCCAACGTCGCCGGTAGAGTGCGAGGACGGGCCGGGGGGCGGCCCGAACGCGTAGGGGGAATCATGGGGCGCGATTCTGGGCACAGTGTGACGTGCGCGGATGCGGTTCGCACGACGGCTGAACAGTGCGAGTGCATCTGTGACGGCTACTTTCACGGTGGTCCGCATACCGAGCGGGCACGTGCGCTAGTGTGGGCGCCGGAAAAGCGTCGGCGGTATTCACAGACGCAGGTCCGTGGGGCAAAGAAGGCCGCTCGAGAGGCCCTTGCCGCGAAAGAACTGATCGGCGAGGCCTGCACCGACTTCGCCGTCACCTATGTGATCAATGAATTCATCTTCGCCACCGAGCTGGACCGGCAACGGGACGCCCGTGATGTGCTGAAAGCGATCGTCGAACCGCTCGTCGCCGAGATCGCGAAGGCAGAACTTGATTATGCAGAAGCCAAGGCGGTCACCGATGCCGTCAATTATCTGCACCTCCTGTGCTCGTT
The DNA here is from genome assembly GCF_014841195.1 of Plantibacter sp. CFBP 8798. NCBI lineage: Bacteria > Bacillati > Actinomycetota > Actinomycetes > Micrococcales > Microbacteriaceae > Plantibacter > Plantibacter sp. CFBP 8798. The sequence goes on along the minus strand of NZ_JACYTS010000003.1, from coordinate 132,928 downwards.
GTGCGTCGAGGTCCTTAAGCTAATCGGGGAACTGGACGAACTCGCCGATGACGTCGCAGAGGACATCGCCGAGTCCGTGGCCGCATCGCTCGCGGACGACCTCCTGCTCACGAAGGCGGTCAAACTGATCCTCACGAAAGCTCTCGCACGATCGTTCCGTGCGGCCATTGACCTCGTGAAGGATCCAGCCATGGTTCTGTTACTTCGTCTGGCCGGATTCGTGCTGTGTCCAAACATCGCCGAGCACCCGGATGTCGAGAAGTACTGCGTATCCCCATTGGAGCAGGAATGGGCGACCGAGTCGCTGCGTAACTGGATTACTGATGGCTTCCAACCCGACTCGTCGATCCTCAAACGCGCTCCACGGCGCCCGGCAACTGTCTGACGGAAAGACACGCGCTGAACGGTGGTCTTGCCAGACGGAGCACACACGCCAAACCGCGGGCTAGTCGAGCACGGGCATCCGAGCGGGGACGCTCATGTCATCACGGATATTGCTGTAACACCTCACGCCCGCCGACGAGGACTGGGGCGGACCGTCCTCGCAGCAGCCACCGCGTGGCCTCGGCACCCACCGGCTCGGGGTTGGGTGGCGTTTGTTGATCCGTCGAATCTGGGCGCGCGCGCATTCTTTGAGGCAATCGGGTGGGCAGACGAAGGACTTGAGGATGGCATGTACCGCTTCCGCGACGTCTCCTGATCGCGCATCGCTCTCGCCACCGCGGGTCTAGTCGACGTCCCGCAATCGATAAGTTTCGAGCGAACCGATCGTCCCGTAAGTCGGTTTCGATACGACACAGGCGACAGGGCGTCTCGGAAAACTGTAGGTTTCTGAGAAGACCTCGGACGGAGGACTGAATAGCCAGACGCGGGGATGTAGCTTCCGATGAAGCGCATGGGCGGGTGCTGCCGACGGCGATCGCTTGCAGCAGACAGGGCCTCGGCCAACTGGCCGGGGCCCTGTGAGTTGCTTCGAGTTTGTGCGTTGGCGTCAGCCCTGGTTTAGGGCGTTGTAATCGAGTTGCTGGTTCGGTCGGCCCGGTACCGGGCGATCCAGAACACCAGGCTTGTCGCTCCGAGAACGACCAGGAGTGGGATCGCGATGAAGCTGCCGATGAGCAAGGTGGTCTCGGTGGCTGTGGTGTAGCCCGATGTTCCGTTGGCGTCAGCTGTTAGGCCGCGGTCTCCGAGGGTTATCCCGAGGTAAATGAGTGTGCCAACGGCTGTGAGTACCCCGGCTGCAGAGGCGATAGCGGCCCCGCCGGCGAGGGCACGCATCAGTTGCACTGCCTTTGGATCAGCGTCCAGTAGTCGTACGCAGGTCGGCCGAGGTCGAGGTTCCAGCTCACCTTGTTGGGTGCGCGGAATCGAACGAAATCGAAGTGGCAGTAGTACTGGTCTCGCATTGACGGGGTATTCTCCCGGCTGCCCGGTGTCTTGTTGAGGACTTCGTCCCATCCTGCCCACCGTGCGGCCACGCCGGCGCTTGCCCATGGGTTCACTCGTGCCCAGGATGACGGATAGACCTGCAGCGTTTTGCCAGACCATTTCGTGCGGTCGACCAGGGCGATGCCGAGCCACGGGTCGGCGACAATCGGGTATGCGTTACCTTCTGCGTGTTCAACCACCTGAGTGAGGGTGGTCCCGTCGAGCTCGTAGTGCGTAGCGATGTCGGTGCCGTTCGCGTCCTTTGCCCAAGCTGACGCCACTCCAGCGAGGAATTTGCCTTCTGCGTCGGCGATCACGACAGCGCCGCTCGTCGGGTCCAGGGTGACTGTCGCGTCCGCGGGTACCTGCAGCGGGTAGGCGTAGCGGGTCGGAGCGTTGGCGCCGTCAATCACGGTAGTGATCTGCACCGAGGCATCTTCTTTCAGCACGGGGACGGTTGTCGAGCCGTCGTTGTTGTCGTAGGACACGATCCCATCTGCCTCGGCGATGGCGCTCTCCGCATTCGTGGCGTTCGGCAAGCCCACAGTGATCTCGGTGCCTCCAGAATCGGTCAGTGTTACTCCGTCGGCCGCCTCAGTTGGAAGGGTAGCGGAGGCTTCGGAGGTGCTTGCTTCGACTGCTGACTTATCGGAAAGGTCAACCGAAGCGTCCGCGACGCCGGTCAATACCTCCGGGGCTGCCGCAGCGATGGCAGCCAACGGGTCAGGTTCGGATTCTGCGGCATGAGCAGGAACAGCCAATCCCGCGGCCAGAAGCGCGGCTCCAACGGTAGCAACGAGTTTCATGGTGGTGCGCAAGTATTCCCCCTCGATAGTGCAGTCATGGTCGCTCTCAAAGGTCTGCATCCGCGACCCCCGGCCGAACGGAATCAGGCCTCAGTGAAGTTGCCGATGAAATCTGCGATGTCGTGACGCTCCTCGACGCCACTGCTGGAAGCCTCTTGGACGATCAGCGGAATGAACACCCGCCATGTGGCGGGAATGGCACACCGAGCGGCGGGTCACGAAAACAGGACTACTGACATAGTTGAACGTTATACGCGCATGTCAGGCGGGTAGTTATCCACAGGCGGGGCGGCTTCCGAGCCGCCCCGTTTTGGTGTCGCCCATGCGCGCTGTGCCCGGTCTTCGGGGATGATTGCGAAGGTGCATCTACGCTCCTTGAGCAACGATGGATGTCACGCCCTCCATCGCACGTACCCAGTGAGAAGTGCACCGCGGGCGAAGTTCGATCAGATCGATCGTGCGTGTCAGGTCATCGAGAGGTTCCGCGTCAGCCGGGTAGCGCTGTCGCGCCCCGCGCCCTCCCCTGAATGGTGATCCTCAGCCACGCATGGCACCCCACCGATCACTGGTTTTCATGCGGATTAGTACTCAAAACGGTGTCAAGTCAGAACGAGCACAGACTCCCAGTTCGAAACTTGTCCTAGCAGGCCCGAGCATCCAGCATCCACGATGCGACCCATCGGGGAGCGTGATATCTCGGCGCGGCCAGCTCGCCTCGTCGTCTTCCCGGAGTGCCGAGTCAACCCAACTACCCGCAAGGACAACCATCGTGATTCACCAGATCATCGCCGGAATCACTCGAGACCTCATCGCTACAGGAACCTCGGTACACCGGGCCATCGACCTTCCTATCGCGGCTGGTGAATGGCAAGTTCTGGCTCGCTTCGCCGGCCGAAAACTGGGTACCGCCGTCACGACAACCGCGACGAGCTCCGCGGTCGCAGCACGAGTTCCCGACCTGCCTGAGTCTTCACGCGAGGACGACCGGGGGGCTGATCGTTCCCTCTCGGATCCCAGAAATGTGCAGGAGGGCGATCGCCTTGTCGTCGTCTCTGCACGAGAGGACCTGATCGTCGGAGAGATTAAACGCACCGGTACGCGTCTACACATCGGCCATTTCACGGTGCGGGACAGTCGATCAGGACCGAACTTACTCGCCCGCGTCATTGCCCGTGAGTCGCCGGCACCGACGGCGAGCACCAGACAAAACGTTGCGTGACCTGGCGAGCCGGGTCCTATCGGCGTGAGCGTCCGTTTTTTAAGCAATGGGTGGTCGGCGAGACGCTCAACACGCCACCAGATTCCAGAACCACCGCCGCGGCAGCGGCCCGCCTGAGAAAGCGAATACTCCGAGTTGAACCCCGTGAAGCCCTCTCAACAGATAGATCTGGACAGGTCACCTCGACCGGAAAAACGTCGTTGGCGTTGGTTCACCCTGGCGCTCCTGGCAGCATTGGTCGTCCTCGCTTCCGTGATCGTTGGCCTGTTGATCGGCAACGTCAATGGCAACCAGTCCACGCCCAGGACCGATGCGAGCTCCCGTCTCGTGGATCGCTCGCCTTCAGCTGCGAGCGGTCCAACCGTTGAAACGCCGGGCCGACCCGATTCGAACGACCCGCCGCGGACGGCCGGCCCACAGGGTACGGACAGCGCTGAACAGCTGTTGGAGGTCATCCGCCTGGCCAACGTGGCCGTCGGAGGCGATGTGAGCGATCTGAGGTCCGTGGAGGCTGAACCTGTTGGCGCGTGGCACGTTCACTTCGAGACGGCGGATGGTCTGGAAAGCAAGGTTCGCGTGGTCGACGACAAGGCCACCATCATCGAGACCGAACGCTCCGACGACCGAAGGTTCCCGGGCACCTGGCGCATCGAGGACATCAACTCAGCCGTTCTTGCTGCACTGGCGGCATACCCCGGCAGTTACTTGACCGAATTGGAGCTGGACGCTTCCTCACATGCTCCCTATCGGATCGAACTCGTGGACGGATTTGTTCACAAATTACGCCTTGACACCAACTTTCAGATTGTGGAGATGAGACTCGATGACTAAAGAACGCATCTGGCGGATGTCGCTTGCGCTCGTCGTCGGGAGCGTTATCGCGTCGACATCGGCGTGCACCGCGCCCGGAACGGGCGCACCGATCGGAGCCGCAGACCCAAGCACGCCCGCTACTTCCGCCAGCGAGGCCACACCGTCGACGAATCCAGCATCCGATCTCGAGGTGTTCTTCGCCGCGCGGGAGCAATACCGTGAGTATCTCGAAGCACACTCATCGAGTTCCTCCGACTCCAACTGGTTCGCAGATGACGACTTCCGACAAACGTTGCAGTCATTCGTCAGCGCGAAAGCACAGATCAACCGCAGCGACCTGTGGCTCAACACGAATCGTGACGCGACCGGCCCGGGACTCTCCTGGTCCGCAGCTCAGGCAGTCGAAGAGGCCAGCCGATCGGTCGGCGGAGCAGTCCACGTCACAAACATCGATCTTCGAAACGAAGGCGCTCTCTTAAGCTGGAAAATCGACTTCGAGACGGGGCGCCAACAAATCACCGTCACTGTTGACGGTGAAACCGGAGCAGTCACAGACGTTGATGACTAGCCACCGCAACGATCACGGATCCGCAGATGTCCGGCAGACGATACCGGGCAGCTACAAACCCATCGGCTCGCTGGTTCACTCATATCGTCCACGACCGTGAGCCCCTGCACGAGGGGTCAGCCCTGAGAACCACAGTATCCAGACATACCCTGAGGAGCAGTTTATGGCGTTCTTTCAACTCAGTCCGCGGCGACGCCGGGGTGCAGTCTTCCCCGCAGCGCTCATCAGTGCGATCATCCTCAGCGGCTGTGTCGGCAGCGAAGCCATGCCATCCGAGGAGGAGGACTCATACCCTACGTCTTCGCTGACGGGTGTTGTCGGCGCGGTGGAGTTCGACGGTGGGTACATCAGCCTCGGTTCGGGCGCGACAGTCATCGACCTCTACCTGGACCCGCTGTGCCCGTATTGCAAGATCTTCGAAGCCGGTAATGGACAGCTGTTGTTCGACGAGGTCGACGACGGGCGCGCAACGCTGCGGATCCACCCAGTGGCGCTCCTTGACCGGCTCTCGGTTGGCACCAACTACTCCACTCGCGCAGCAGCCAGCATCGTCGATGTCGCGGCATCCCATCCCTCTGCTCTCCCCGGCTACCTCTCTGCCGTCTTCGCCAACCAGCCCGCAGAGAACACTCCTGGTCTCTCCGATCAGGAGCTCATGAGCATTGCCGCCCAGCTCAATGTCTCGTTGAGCGACGCAACCACGCTCCGCACCTATCATGCCTGGGTGCGGGACATCACCGCCCAGGCCCTACAGGGTCCGCTCCCGACCAGCGAAGCACTAGCCCTGACCGCGGTTCCCACCACCATCGTCAACGGACATCTCTACTCCGGAAACAGCGACGACGCTGAACACTTTGCACAGTTCTACCAGGCTTCCCTGACGCAATAAAGCCAATGCCAGCGTCCCCTCCCGCAGGCTGTGACGTGCGCAGCAACAGCCGAGATGGCCCGACCGCAGGTTTGCAGTGCACGTGGTTGTGCCCCGGTGTTGACCGTGCTTGTCGGTCGGAGCCTTCGAACGAGACCGCGGCTCACACCGTGCCCGCTGCCGGATTGGACCAAGGACCGGGATTGAGCGCCTCCTCCCCGCAGTGTGTTTCGGCTATCGTCCTGTCTCCCACCGAACCGAGCGTCAGACGCCCTCCCGGATTCGGATCGCATCGCATCGCGACGCCTCCTTGCACTTCGCCGTGCCCGGTGGTGCTCGACGCCTCCGACAATTGGCCGAGCACGAACCCCAACCTGTCGGTCGAGGCCTTCAGGAGCCGATCTCATCGGGTGCACGCACCCACGATGCTGCATGCCAGCACCTAGCCATTGCCCCATTGCCCCCTGAGTTGTTGTGCGTCATGGCAGGCAGAAGCAACGCGTGCACGGAGACGAGTGACGTGCTCCCGATACTGGTACCTGTTCCCTTGTCGATTCTCTGGAGATGCCATGCGCTTGTTGGGGCCTGCCACAGCTCGGTCGAGCAACCATTCGTTGTCTGGCGTGACGAAGTGGTGTGCATCCGTGACGCTACTCGTGGTGACGCTGTCGCTCGGACTCGTGCCGACCAGTTCTGCGGCCGGGGCCGGTTCGTCTGCTCTTGTTCTCGGGAACTCGAGTTCGTATGTCAGTTCATCGAGTTTCGTTGACGCCACAATGGCTGAGATGCAGCTCGGAAACCGGGCAGCCCGTGCGCAGGTGGGAGGTCAAGGACAACTTCGGTTGAAGTCCAACCCCAACCCCTACGCCCAATCGTTCGAGCTGTTCCCGCTTGGCGGGCCTTCTGCGCAGACCACAGCGGACGACCCACTGACAGCGGCCTGCCTTGAACCCCCGGCCAGTTGGACTAGATCACGGGACGAGTGGCTGGCGGTAGGGAAGCGTTTCGAATGCGGCGATGTGAACACCGTCACGATCACGTACGACAAGCCGGTGCTCAATCCAGGCTTGGCTATTTATGACCTTTCCCTGTCCACGACGGAAGACACACTGCCAGAGCTCGGCGCGATCGCATCGTGGAGCGAGACCCGAATCTCCGCGATCAACGGCGAATCACCAACCGCGTACACCACAGCCATGACGACGTACGCAGAAAATCCAGCGGCCGTCCCGGGAACGGACGTTCGGTTCGTTGACAACGCATTCACATACACTCCGCTGCTCGGTCAGAGGAAAGGAACCTCGCACAACATCCCGGTCGTCCAGATCTCGGGTCTCGTTCATTCGGTCACGCTCACGGTCTCGTATGCAGCGATGGTCGTCATCGGTCCGCTGGCGTATGACAACTTCGCAGTCAAAGTGGGGAGGCCGCTCGTCGGGGTGAGTCTTCTGGCCTCGCCTGTTGATCTCTCGGTTGTGAAGTCGGCGCCGACAACCGTACGCACCGGTGATGAGATCGAATGGTCGATGAATGTCACGAACAACTCAGCAAATCAGGCCTCGCACGGATACATCGTCCGTGACGCGATACCAGCCACGGTCGTCGATCCTGTGCTGGTGTCCGGTCCTGAGGGCTGCCGTCTTGACGGCCCGAATCTCTCCTGCAGTGCCGCGCCGACCGGGTGGTCGATTGACGAGACCGACCCGGACCGCCCTGTGCTTGCCGGTGGGGACCGTGCCGCAGCGGTCCCCGTCGTTCTCGAGGCTGGTGCTTCTGCTGAACCGATCATCATTCGAGGAACGGTCACAGCCCCGCAAAGTACGTCCGTCGAGAACACCGCAACGGTGATTGGCATCGACAGCGACCCGAACAACACCAACAACGTGTCAACGACGACAACAGCAATCGCGAAGGGGCCCGTCTGGAGCATCGACAAGGCCGCATCCGTGGCTGGGGGCGGAACCTACGTTTCACCGGGGGAGAACGTCTCGTACACCGTCACAGCACGCTCCACCGAGGACACCGGCAACGTTGTCCTCACCGATGACCTCACGAACGTGTTGAACAACGCCGCGTTTGTTGCCGGTTCCGCGACGCTGACCTACGAAGAGAGAACCTACCTGTGGTTTGTCCCCACGGGCACTCGGACAGTCACCAAGAACATCCCCGACCCGGTTCCCGGCAAACCGGTTCTTACGACGCCCCCCTTCACCCTCATCGCCGGGTACCCGGCAAAGGTGACCTACACAGCAACCGTCGCGGACCACGCGTGGAACAGTGTTCTCCACAACGTCGTCGCCGGCACCGGCGATACACCTCCTGCCACCTGCGAGGCTGGCGCCGCTCCCGCGCCGGTTTGCCAGACCGACACCGTCGTCTCGGCACGGATGGAGATTCTCAAGCGCGGCACCGTCAACGGGCAGGTCACCCCACTGGACGGAGCCGGATTCGAGATCCTGACCGATGTCGACGGCGTACCAGGCGAACCGCTGAACGGAATCACCGTCTCTGCGGTGCCCGGCACCACCGGGTCATTTGAAGTACTCGGCATCACCCCCGGTGCCTACTGGATCCGTGAATCGAAAGCGCCAGACGGACATGTCCTCCTTGCGCAAGCAGTTCCCTTCACCGTCGCCGCCGGCGGAGCGCTCGAACTGGCAAACCCTGCCCTGAACTCGCAAGTGACCATCGAAAGCGGGGCGCTGGTTGTGACTGACAGCCCTCGCTTCGACATGCCAGCCACGGGAGGTGCCGGAACGGGGACACTTATCGCGGGGGGAGTAACTCTGCTCAGTCTTGCGCTCTGTGCTGCGTTCGTCTCTCGGAGGTTGGGTCGACGAGGCAAGGAACACCACGATGAGATGCCCGGCGTTCGTTGACGAGACCGTCTTGGGCCTCAAGGGCATGGCGCAGAACGCTCGCGACGTTGGGCGTCGCCCTCATCGGGACAGGACTCATCACCGTCGGAATCGCTGTTGTGGATCCTCAAACCGTGGAACGAACGTATGGGGACATCAAGATCACGGTTGCGCGCTCGCTCGCCGGTGATGCCATCCCAACGGTCACGCTCGGTCAGTCCGGCGCAGAAACGCTGCTCGATCGTTGCGACGGCACCTTCTCGGAGATGGTGGACGGACACCGGGATGACGTTCCACCGCTGTGGGCGGCACATAATTATTGCGGGGGAGACATCGTGCTGTCGTGGGAGATCGGGCAGCTGGTCAACGTCGAGGTTGACGGGATCATCCGCCAGTACCGGGTGGCGGGCACCCGGGACACAGCCAAATACGGAGTCACGTCAGATGCGCTCGTTGGAATACCTGGCGACGTGCTCCTGCAGACCTGTTACTACGGTCGTCCACAGATGCACTTCGTTGGCCTGTCGATCGTCGACGACGCAGAGTAGGCCGTGTGATCAGCACGCCGTACGGCCTGATTTCGTGCGATCCAGCCGCCTCCGCCCGAGGATGATCCACGATCTGTTTCGCGTCATGCCGTACCACCTACGGTGGCACGAATCGGCCAAACCGCCGAGAGCGTCCTCGATGTCCTATCGCGCCGCCTATCCCGCAGGTGGAACCCGGCAATCGCAGACCATCCGACCACTTCCGCAACGAATCAACCAGCGCGACAACCTCCTATAGGAGCGTTGCACGGCCAGCAGTGTAGCGAGGCTAACTGAGCAGGTGGCGGCGTCTGCTGCGGCTTCGGCCGTCGACCTCGACGAACGTGTGTCGACGCGCGAGCCGACCACGACGCGCGAGACGACCACGCGCGATCGCGGGCCACATCAGGTACAGCCCCGCGGTAACACTCACAGCACTGAGCATGATCACCCACCACGGGAACGGTATTTCGTCGGGCGCGACCGTGTCCTCGGGTCGAGTATCGTCCGGGAGATCCACGCGCGAGGCTCGAATGATGATGCGGTGACTATTGACCCCGATAGGTGTGCAGGTGATGAGTGTGAGGTAGTCCTCACCGTTGACGATCCGCAACCGATCGGTTTCCGTGGGAACGACCGTCGCGAAATCGAACGCCTGATAGGCGAGCGTTTCACCCAACACGTCAATGAAGATCAGGTCTCCTTCGTCCAGGTCATGCAGGGGGGTGAAGAGCGCGGCGCCGGGCAGGCCACTGTGTCCGGTGAGCACGGCGTTGGTGCTCGTCCCTCCCACCGGTAGCGACGACCCTTGCAGGTGACCGACACCTTCAAGGAGGCTGTCATCGGAGGTGCCATGACGGATCGGCAAGCTGATGTCGATCGCGGGTATCCGGATCCGGGCCATCACATCGCTTCCTGGAACATGGAGCTGATCCAGGTACTCATCCGAGGTCGCTGCGACTTCAGCCACATCGGTGTACGGGTCCGTAAGCGTTTGAACACCGATTCGGGTGTTGTAGGTCCTCGCTCGCTCGAGCGATTCCGCTCGTTCCGATGCTGACAGGTCGTCGAGTTTCTCGGCGTAGCTGTTGGTACTCGTGGCGTGTGCTCGAGCTGCGAACCAGTTTGCCGCGTCAGGGTAGAGCAGAAGTCCGACCCCAGCCAGAGCAATGATCGTGACCGGTATGCGGCGAAATATCGCCCTCATCGAGGAACGGGAACGAGACGCGTGTCTCCGGCGGCTCGCGGGGGAGTGTTTCATGGGAGATACCTCGTCGAGCGGGTGAGTTTCCGGGGGCAGGATGGATCGCTACTACAGAGAGAGGTCGGCCTGGCACGTGAGCGCCAGACCGACCTCGTACTGGGGATGTGGCTACTGTGCGACCTTTGCGTCAGCACGGCGGTTGCGGATCGTGAGCACGACGGCACCCACAACGAGGAGCACGCCCGCGCCCATCAGCAACGAACCACCGGCGCCACCGGTGATGGGGAGGAAGAATCCGCCATTGCCGGGAACGTTCTTCACGTCAAGGTCGACGACTGTTGCGTCGTTGCTCGTGATGTCGAACTGAACGGGTTCGGCGAGCAGCTCAAAGCCTGCAGGAGCTGCCGTCTCGACGAGCCAGTAGTGCTTCCAGGCGTTCTGGTCGGCGATTGCCGCGTTGTTCTCCCAGTTCGAGTAACGCAGGCCGGCGATGGAAACACGTCCCTTCGCATCGGACGTCCACACGGATTCACTACCGATGGTGACGAGGCCGGCAGGATCCTGAGCCTTGGCCGCGTCAAGGCTCGTGTACACCTGGAACTTCGCGCCGCTGAGGACCTTGGAATCCGCAGCGCTGATCTTGTTGATCGTCAGTTCGCCGAACTTCGTGACCGGAGCATCGTCTCCCGGGATCGGGTCGAACGGGTTGTTCGGATCGGTCGGGTCGTTCGGCTGGGGCGTCGGGTTCTCTTCGTCCGGGTGGCCGGGCGTGTATCCCGAAGGCGTCTTGTTCGTGATGTCGTCGGCGTTGTCGTAGATCTCGGCGACGTTCTTGATGTCACCGAGCTCCTTAATCGTGGTGACCAACGCGAACTCGATAGCGGTCCCCTTGTTCGCCGGAAGGTTTGCCTTCGCGAGGCCAAGGTCGGTCAGCTTCACGAGGACAGTCGCGCGCCCCGTGACACTGCTCACGACAGATGAGGAGGTGTAGTCCGCGGCGTCAAGCTTGGTGCCGTTGATCGAGACGTCTGCCGACTTGAACGTCAGGCGCTTGTCGAGCGTGTCGGTAAGTTGGTAACCGTCCGTGCCGTCGATCGGCAGGATCGAGCGAACGGTCCAGGTGACGTCATCTCCCACGGCGACAGTGCTGCTGTCAGAGACGCTCTTCTCTGTGTGTGCCGCGAAGTTCTTCGGGTACACATGCACGTCGTACATCCAGCTCGACTGATCGAGCGGGTTGGTCAGCGGCAGCGTCACGAGGAATGGTGCGCTCGGGACCACGCCAGCTGGGGCTTTGGATTCCGTCACGTAGTACAGCCCAAGGTCCAACCCGGTGAGGGAGAGCGTCCCGTCCGCGGCGGTGACTCCCCGGTGGATGTCTGCGGGTGCGGTGCTGACAGCGGAAGCGGCCGTGGTTGTCGTCATGGCCTGCGCCGACTCCCATCCGGCGTTGGTAGTGAGGTCTACGCCGGCCACCTTCGTCGCTGTGAATTCAACGCCGGGAAGCGGTGTGAGCTCCGTCAGATCAGCAGCTGAGAGCTCCCGACCGTCGTGCGGAAGATCCGTGGGGCTCTTTGGTTGCTCGTATTTGTGGATCGTCAGCGATCCCGACTGGGTGGCGTCGATTGTCGAACTCGTCGCTGCGTACGCGCTGCCCACGCTGCCCAGGGCCAGCGCACCGCCGACCAGTGTGGCGGCAGCTGCCCTCAGCAGCCTGCGTTGTGCAGGATTTGTCATGTTTGCTCCAATGTTGGATGGATGGCAAGGAACCAGCGCCGGCCCACCGCGGAGCCATCGACATCACCCAACGGCCGACGTGGCCGGCCGCGCTGCGACAGGCCCAGTTCCGTGCTGCCGGTCGCACCTCAGCCCGAGCACACCCGGTATCGAGATGGTTGTGATGGCAGTTTGGTTGCCAACCGCCGGTGTTATGCTCGCGGGCTCGCCGCGACTGTCGGCGGGCAGAGCGCGAAAATGAGCAAGCCGAGCACGCCAAGTGGGGGTCAGGTAGCGTGAGATAGGTGCCTGTAGCGAGCGAATGCTTCGCCGCGTCCACAATGCACGCGATGGCGACCGATCGCGGTACCGGCCGGCTGGTTTTACCTGCTCAGCACGAGTCTGGACAGTGCCACGCGATCTGCCGTGCCGGTCTTGCGCAGAGCGCTGGCAATGTGGTTCTCCACCGTCCGGACACTGATGTTGAGCTGTTCAGCGATCTCGGCGTTCTTGAGGTCGGCAACCAAACTGGCGATCTGTCGTTCGCGAGGAGTGAGTTCTGCGACTTTCAGAGCGCTTCGACTCGAACGGATCGGCTGGAAGGAGCCGGTGGCCCTGCGCTGGAGTTCCGCTAGGGGGCCCTGCAACGCGCTGACGATATCGTCGTCCCCGCTGCGTTGAGCCCGACGCAACTCAGATCCCACGATCTGTTCCAGCAACGTGATATCTCCCGCTGCCGGGGCAACCAGAATGTCGTGGACTGCGGCGAAATCTGAACGGGCAAGCGCAGGGATCAGGTTGAGCGCCCGAGCGTAGAGGGGGAGTTGCACGCGCTGGCCGAGAAGCGTCGCTTCTGCGGAGACGAGCGGGCCGGCATAGACACAGCCGGCGACAACGGTCAGGCTGGCTGCTGCGGCGAAGTAGCCGAGTTCTCGACGTCGACGAATGGCGTTCGCCATGTCGCGGTCGAAGGACACCGGATCAAGAACATGATGTGCGACGATGGCGGGGACGTCACTTCCCATCCCATACAACGGACCTGGGCGAGGAACGTAATATTCGACCTCGGCGATGAGTGCCGCTGAACTATCTGATGTGCCCGTCCGGAACGCCTCGTTGACGGCTGCGATTCCTAACGTTGCCCCGAAGAACGGGCGGAGCAACATCGTGGCCTTCGCGGTGCTCAGTGCATCGCCGATCACCGCATCCAGTGACGCTATCTGGCCGCCACCCGCGTAAGTGAACGCGAGTGCGTAGGACGCACCCAGATAATGGAGTCGATCGTGCGCAATGAGTGCGGAGGCGCGCGAGGCGTCGGCACGTTCCGCGGCCAGCTCGAGGTTTCCCTCATAGAGACTGATGAGGGGGAGAATGTAGCCATGAAAGGCTGGCGAGAACAGCTGATCAGCCGCGGTCGGTGCCGCGTCTCGCGCCCGATCGATTTTCCCTGAAAACAGCAAGATCATGGACCGCACAATCCCTGTCAGGCCGGTCACGTCGTGTTCGACGGAGAGCCCGTCGCCATAGTCTTCCGGGATGCGGTCGAGGAAGACGGTCAACAGGACCGCGGCGGCTTGGGCGGCTGGGCGCAGAGCCGACGGTTGTTCGCCGTACGCTCTCAGAACGGCCAACGCGCCGCGGAGATCCCCGAGGTCGAGCGCCACCCATTGCGCGTGTTGAAATTCGAACAGGAATGCGTCCAGTGGGTCGACCCCGGACGTGACCGTTTCGTGGAACACCCGCTCGATCGCGGCGCGCTGAAAACGGCTGCCCGTTGCTTTTCGCAGATAAGCATGGGCGAGCGCCGGCGTGCGCTCCTTTTCCCAGGATTGGAGCATGAGCGGCGCAAGCTCGTCTGCGTCCTGCTGGAAGATCCGCCCCGTCAGCGTCTGTTCCATGGGTGCTGACGCGTCGGAAGTCGGACGTGCCGGGACATTTGAACCTGGAAGCATTTCCCGGCGGAGGAGGTCGGCGACGATCGGCGGCCACACGTATAGGACCGGCTCTGACTGATTGGTTGGTGCCATTCGCACGAGCTGACGGCGCAGCAGGGAGCGCAGAGGGGGTCGGCTGGCAAGAGCAGCTATCGGTTCATGAGTCTGCTCTCCCTGAGCAATTTGGTAGAGCAGTGCAGTTTCTTCGTCGTTCAATTCGTGCAAGTGTCGCTGGGCGAACGAGCGTAGGTGGGTGCTCCACAGCGACGAGGAGGACAGATGCCATACGCCATTCTCGAGCACGATGAGTCCTTCGAGTCGGCTGCTCCCGGCGATCGCACGAACGAGTTCCGGCAACCCGCCGGATTTGCTCATCACCCGCGCGGTGAGGGCGAGTGAGGCGGGACTTTCCAGTTCTTCGTGGAGGAGGACTCTGACCTGCTCGAAGTCCAGAGGTTCGAGGTCGATCGATACCTCTGGCCAGGAGGGGGACGCGAGCGCGCCCGAGGTATAAGACCGGACCGTCCTCACCCGTGACGTGACAGAGCTCAGAAAGTGTACCGATAGCGGGTCTGCCTGTTCGTAGTCATCGATCACCAGGACGGCGTCGTTTTGCTGGAGGAGGGCATGTCGTGCCGAGGTGAACATCGCCGCAGGGCTCCGGTCAGATGAGCGGCGCAGCAATCCCAGCTGCTCAAGGATCTGCCCACCGAGTTGCCGCCCGCCCAGGTCTCCCTGTGCGCTCAGGACACGTCCCCCTCGTGCTTCAAGCGCCGCGGTCACTTCGCGAAGGACTGAGCTTTTCCCGCTTCCGAGGGGCCCGAACAGCAGCACATTGCGGCCGCTGGTGACATGCTCGACGACGTCGCGGGTTACCGTTTTGAACAGGTACATGGGCGCCTTCATCTCCGCTGGCGAGGTCCGCTCGATTCGTGTGGATGTCAACCTACCAGCGGACGCTGACGATGGTCTTCCATTGAGCGCCCTGGAGACAGTCAGGTGAGTGCCTCCAGGGCGCAGCTCAGATGCACCTGAGCCAGACGCGATCGAAGAGCGCGCCCCACTCGCGACGCCGGGGAAGGATTCGCGAGCAGCGTGTGAAGTTGAAGGGGCGGCACCATCTCTACCCGAAAAGAGGGCGCCGCCCGTGCCATGCCGCCCAGATGGGTAAGAGGCATGGCGTGTCTTACAGGCCGCGACTATCCGGTTGCATGCCGGAAAACCGAGGCGGGCCCGAAACCTACCGTGGTGTTGAGTCGATGACCTGCGAAGAGCACGTGTTCCACAATGCGCTGCGCCGAGCCGATGTGGGTAGAGAAGCCCCAGCCCTGGGTGCCCTAATCACACACATTAGGGTGGTGCAAGCTCACCGCGTGAGTGTCGATTGGACGCTCGTTTTCCTCGGGGCAGGCCAGAGTGAGGTGCAAGTCACGGCGGAGGATGAGGGAGGAGTAGCCGGGAACGCCGTGCTCGTCGTCGATCTTCCGGGTTGTCGGCGTCTGGTTCAACGCGGGCAGTGAGTGATGATCCTGGTCGGTCTGGGCGGATGTTGCTCTCGTCAGGTTGCAAGACCTAGCTGTGGTTCACGGCCCGGTGACCGTGTGGCTGGTTCGGGATCGTCACCGCGAGAAGGGGATCGTCACGGAGCGTTGCGTTGCTGAGTGAACCAGGTGCGAGCTCGGTGAAGCTCCCGCGAACCGGAGGCCGTCCGGACCAGTGCAGCGCCCCCACGACCAGGTCAGATGTCGGGGACAAAGCCGGGGCGCAAGCGCGCGTGGTGGCCGCGGAAGCGGACGTGGTGAGCGCCAAGCCCATCGTTCCACCTGCGACGAGACAACGACCTGGGCCGCTGGCCGCCGCGCGGTTGCGCCGCTGACGGAGCACGAAGATCAAGCCGGCCGCGGTCAGCACGATGCCGATCAGCAGGACTGTCAGCGGGTCGGGTCCGATTGTGGGAAGGCGGCCAGGAGGAGGTTGCATGCGTGGCTCCGGGACGTCGATGCTCGTACCGTCCCCGAGCAGGTTTCAGGTGCGTCACCCAACCCGAGCCGATGGACCACGCCACAGGCCTACTTCCGCTCCACGCGAACGCCCCGGTGCTCGAGGTGAGCATCGGGGCGGCGATTGTCGCTTGGCTATTCGGGCGAAGTGGCACTCCGGGAACGACGTGCACGCAGCAGGAAGCCGAGCAAGAGGACACCCGTCGCGATCGTCAGCGGAATGATTGGCGTGCTACCCGTGAGCGCGAGCAGGCCGGTCGCGGGTGATGCCGATGATTCAGTGGGATCGGCGCTTGCCGGGCTTCCGGGTGGTGTTACGGCAGCCGGATCGTCAGGGTGAACAGGCGGGACCGCATCGGGCTGGTGGAGGGTGGTCGTGACCGTCGCGCGCTCCTCGAGCAATGTTCCGCTGGCGGAGGTGGCCGTGCCGATAGCGGTGTTCACGACGATCAATGATTCGAGGTCGCTGGGCTGGATGTTGTAGCTTGTCGACACGAACACGGATTCACCAGGAGCGAGCTCGCCTGGTGTTCCCGGCCAGTCGAACGACAGCGGGGTGAGGCCTTCGAGCTCGTCCGCGACGATGATGTCGTGGAGGGTCACCGTGCCGGTGTTTGATCCTTCGATCTGGTAGCGGATCGTGTCGCCTGGCTGGGTGGGCGTTTGGAGTGCTGCGTCGTCTGCTGTCTTCACGAGGCTGAGGCTTGCCTGAGTCGGCAGGGGGGTGTGAACGGACGCGGTGTTCGACTGTGCGGGTGTGCCTGCCAGACTTTCGCCGGTCGCCCATGCGCTGTTGTCGACCGCACCTGCGTCGATGTCTGCCTGCGTGATGGCGTATACGGCCTGACCCGATGCGGATTCTCCGGGGCGTAGCTCGCCCGCAGGACCAGGCCAACTGATCGAGATGGCGGACAACCCTTGCAGCGGGTCGACGATTGCCACGTTGGTCACCGTGACGTTGCCGGTGTTTTCCACGCCCAGCGTGTAGGAGATGAGGTCTCCGGGCTTGGCGAGGTCGGAAATCTTCGAGCTGTCGGCTGTTTTCGTGAGTGTCAGTGTGGCTTCTTCATCGAGGGTGATCGTTGCAGTCGCCGGATCGGAAGCAACCGGCGTCCCGCCTTCGGTTGTTGCGGCAGCAGTTGCGACGTTCGTGAGGGAGCCGGAATCGACGTCTGATTGCTGAAGCGTGTACGTGGCGGTGGCGGTGGCGGACTCGCCGGGGAGCAGCTGACCAGGGGTCCCAGGCCAGGAGTAGGAGATCGTGGACAGATTTGGCATCGGATCGTCAATGGTTGCTTGAGTCAGCGTCGTGTTTCCAGCGTTGGTGAGCTCGAACGCGTAGTGTGCTTGCTGCCCGGCTGTCGGTCCTGCTGTCGGGTTTGTGAGGGCACCTGTTTTGGTGAGTGTGAGCGATGCGGATTCCGTGACGGATTCCTGGGTGATGGTGCCGGAGAACACCGAGTAGCTCCCGATGCCCAGGTCAGGAGAGGTCCAAGTGAGCGTGTTCTGGCCAGCAGTGTCGAACGTCCAGCTGGCAGTGCTCTCGTCGTACCGCGCGCTCGAAGATGAAACGGGGAGGGGGCTGCCGTCGAGGAACTGCACCGGGTTGTGCTGGGTGTGGCCCGTGAGGATGACGGGAAGGGTGAGGCGTTGTCCGTTCAGGAGAACATAGTTCGGGGCCGACAGGTTTCGGATCGGTTCGATGGAGACAATCTGGTTCCGGGACAGGTCGAGGTGATCGATGAAGATGAGGTCGCGGAGTGGGGCGACGTCTTCAACACGGTTGTTGCTCAGCGTGAGCGTCTCCAAGCCGACCATGGGGACGAACGAATCCAGATCGACGATGTTGTTGTGGTCCAGGGAGAGATAGGTGACGCCGGTGAGACTGCTCCATGACGTCACGTCAGCGATCGTGTTGGACTCCAGGTTGATGGTGCGCAGCTGCGTGAGAGCTCGTAGCGGAGTGACGTCCGTGATCTGGTTGGTGCGGAGATTCACGTGTTGCAGCTTGGTCCATCCTGACATCGGTGAGAGATCCGAGATCTGGTTTGCGGTCGCTTCGAAGAATTGCAGTTCCCGCAGATCCTGCAACGGAGCCAGATCGGAGATCCCGTTGTTGTTCAACTGCAGGGTGGTGAGGTTGAGTAGACCTGCGAGCGGTTCGATGTGGTTGTTTTTGACGGAGTTGAGTCGCACCTCGGTAAGTTGCGTCATCCCAGAAAGTGCCGTGAGGTCGAGGACTTCTGAGCGGTTGACGGAGAGTGAGGTGAGCATCGGCAGGCTCGCGAGACTGGTGAGGTCGAGCGGTTGCGCGTCGGTCACGCTCACCGATGCCAGCTCTGGCAGGCCACTCAATGGGGCAAGGCCAGCCGTCAGCGGCGCGCCAGTGAAACTGAGCTTGCTCAAGCCCGAGAGTGCCTCGATGCCTTCAAGCGAGGCAATTCGGTGCCCGTTGCACTTGAGTTCTCGGAGAGATGCTGCTTGCTCGGAGCTGATCGGCTCGCGCGCGTCGATGCCGAGGGCCTGAGCTACGCACCCCCGGAGAGCGAGGTCCGAGAAGGTGGTGTCGGGGCTGCTGAGGGCGTTGGCGCCACTCACGGGCGACAGAGAAAGGAACAGCGTTGCCGCGGCAGCAAGGGCTGTCAGTGTTCGGGTGTAGGCGCGCATCAGAAGGTCCTCTCAGCAGAGCTCGGCGTGTGTGCAGGGCGCGCCGCGCGCCGCCGCCGCATCACCAGCGTGAGCCCTGCGGCGAGAGACAGCACACCGACTCCGACAAGAGTCAGCAGCATCATCGCGTCCAGACCAGTCTTCGCTAGAGCGAGGGACGTCGCCGCCGTTGCATCTACAGCCACCGGGCCGACCGGCACTGCGGGGTCGACCGGTACTGCGGGGTCGAGCGGCGCTGCGGGGCCGACGGGTACTGCGGGGTCGACGGGTACTGCGGGGTCGACCGGTGCTGCGGGGTCGACCGGTGCTGCCGGGTTGACGGGGTCCGTCGGTGCGGATATCAGAACGCTGAATGGTCCGCCGACAACGGCTGCTGTCCAAACGCCAGAGACAGTGGCTGGCTCGTTGCTGCTGTGCACGGTCGCGGCTGGATCGAGCAATGGAATGACCTCTCCAGGACGTGCTGTGGGGGAGATGCGAACGGGAATGACGAAGGTGGCAAACGTGCCGGCGTTCGCACGCGGCCATACACAATCCACCGCGGAGCCTTCGACGGTGCACTGGTTGGGGACAAAGCGGAGGGAGAGCCCGTCAGACAGGGCGAATCGCAGGCGAACGTCGCGGATATCGCTGTGTCCGCCCTGCGTCACAACAATGTGGATGTCCTTGTTCTGCGACGGCGTTGCGCTGAACTGCGGATTCCGTGGCGCTGTCGGCCTGTTTGCGGGCGCCGCCCCTTCGTCGACCACGTTCACCGTGGTCTGCAGGTAGATGTCCGAACGGACACGCTGCTGATCGACGTAGCCGGCAGACGTATACCCCGCTGCTGCGGACGAGACCGTAGCGGTCGTCCCGAACAGGGTCGGTCCGTCCCCATGAACGAGGAGGAAGTCACTTGGCAGGTTATAGGCAAGATTGTGGTTGGCGGACTGACCGCTTGGAATGGTGAGCGGGCCGCACACGACAGTGGTCCCGGCTCCGGCGACTTGTGCACACGAAGGGTCGAAGTAGGTTTCGCCAACGCCCGGCAGCGTCATCCCCGAGTCCAGGACAGTCGGCTCATAGCTGACGAAGATGTCAGCGAGGTCAGCGCCGGACGCATTGCGTATCGATGTACTGACGGTGCCGTTGAGCCCAGCGAAGGCCTCGAGGCTCCCGGCCCGGCTCGTGATCACCAGCGCATCAGTTTCCGCGGCGGTCGCCGCGGTCGGGGCCAGAACGATGGCTCCGAGAATCGCGGCAGCGAAGGCCGCCGGGAGCGTTCGGAACAAACGGTTGTGTTGCTTGGACTTCATGTTCTTCCAGACCTCAATCAGACATGCGCCTGGTCGAAGTTCCCGGCGCCCACGGACACACTCGTCCGGGAACTGATCAATGCACAGAACGCCCACCACCATTTCCCCGACGGCTCTACTAAGTCTTGGCCCGCCGAACGGGTCCTGAGTGTTGTTGGTTGCACTCAGAGTGGTTGTTTTGCCCGTTCTAAGTGGTTATGCGTCCCTGTTGCGCGCAAGGCGGTGGAGGCGACGAGGTCCGCGGGAACGTGATCTTCGATGTCACGACCGTCGCGCGTGAACTTCTTCCTCTGGGCCAGGGGAGAAATATTGAGTGGACCGACCATGTCGCTGGGGAGGAATTCGGGATGCGGGTGTGGGACACCGCGTCGTCCTTGGCGCAGAGGACTCCGCCCGCCGGCGGGTTGCAAGGAGCCGCGCCGTGGCCTGGCGTTCGCCTCCGTGGCCGCGCGTGCGTGATGCGTCGTCGGGTGACCGAGGGATGTGTCGATCGACCACTCAAACCTGTGCCGAATTGCTCTGCATCGCCACGGGTTTGGGCCGGACTATCGCTGTGCTGCTGTCAGATGTGATCTGGTCATACTGCCGGTTGATGATCCGAACGAGCTCGTCGTTCGGCGTGCACGTGTTCCGCTGACAGACCAGCTGAAGGAAGGACCATGATGAGATACGACGACGGCGCAACGAAGTCAACGTTTCTGCGAGCTATCCGAGCGGAGGAGTATCCGCGGACGTTCACCTGGCACGGGCGAGACTGGATCGCACTCGCGGCCATCCCGACTGTCTTCCTTCTGGCCTGGTCGACGTCCGCCCTCACCAATGACCTGGCCGTACAAGTCATCTCAGACACCACGCTGCGGATCGTGTTGTTCTCGGTGCTCGTCATTGCGAATCGTGAGCTCCTCGCGCGCCACTGGCGTGCGTTCGCGCGAGTGAAATGGCGCGCGACTGGCCTGGTCATTCTCGGCTTCATGGCCCTGCAGGTCGTCACGACCATCCTCGGCACGCTCCTGCGGTCTCTGGGGCACAGTGCTAGCGACATCACGCCGGCTCAGCCGGAACCAGCTGAGACAGTCTCGTTCCTCGTCTTGCTTTTCGCATCATGTTCGCCAGTGGTTACGGCTCTCATCGAAGACTTCACGTTCCGGCACACGCTCCTGCTCAAGTTCCCGGTGTGGCACAGGCGCTTCCTCGCGGTGTCCCTTGTGGTCGGGAACGCGCTCGTGTTCGGTGCTATCCATGTCAACAACTTCGGTGGAGACTGGCTCCTCACGCTCAGTTTCGCGGGCGCCGGTCTGCTCATGAACCTGATCTATCTCTGGATTCGGAACATCTGGGTCGTGCTGCTCATGCACGGTGTGAACAACTTCGTCCTCGGCGGACCGCTCGCTGTGGTCATTGTGCACCTGCTCGGCGCCCAGTAGCGCAGCTCCGTCTACTTGCAGACGGGGCGCCTCGTTCATCAAGCAGGCGGATCGTCCTTCGACCGCGGTCCCGGCGGCGAACACGTGGCCCACATCAGTCGGCGGGATGAGCGGTCAGCGTCTGGCGAGTAGGGTGGGTGGAGCTGACCGTCGTGAAGGCATCCCGGCGGTCAGTGTTATTCCTAGGAGGGCCCGGCCCCTCGATCCGCGACAGCGCAGTGCGCACCATCGAGTGCGTATCCGGCGTCAGCGTCATAGCTGTAGACCACCTGCTCGGTGCGGGATGCCCCGTCGCAGGCGGACGGCGTTGGGAATGGTGGAGCTCATGCTCGAGGGCGTGCGTACTCGTCGCGACACCATTTATGGGCAATTCACGCTCGTGGCCGCATTCGAACCGACCGATTGCATCGCTCGCCGCGTGCACCGGCTGGTGGGCCGGCCCGTCATGCCCGTCGGTGACCGCAATATCGTTCTCGCGAGAATGGTGGTGTAGCTCGGGCGCTGAGGGCGGTCTTCCGGTCGAGTGGAGCGACCAGCGAACAGCCTTCCCATGAATACCAATTCTTGGTACTATTGCTGCATGGCCCAGAACACTTCGATCAGCCTGGATGACCATTTCACGAGCCTGCTCTCCCGGGAGGTGTCCTCCGGTCGGTATCGCTCGGCGAGTGACGTTGTCCGTGCCGGTCTGCGTCTGCTCGAGGACCAGGAGACCCACCTGGCTGCTCTGCGCTCCGCACTGTCGGACGGCGAAGCCAGTGGAGAAGCTCAGCCCTTCGACTTCGATACCTTCGTCGCAGCAAAGAAGGCATGACCGGCTACAGGCTCACTCCGGCCGCACAGCTCGACCTCTCCTTGATCTGGGACTACACCGCCGAGCGCTGGGACGCCCAGCAGGCCGAGACCTACATCGGTGAGCTCCGAGCCGCGATCGAACGCATCGCAGACGACCCTCGACGTGGCCGTGGGCGTGACGAGGTCCGCTCGGGGTATTCGAGCTACAGTGTCGTCAGTCATGTCGTGTTCTACCGTGTGAACGACGAGGTCGGCGGCGTGGACGTCATCCGCGTTCTCCACCAGCGGATGGACCCAGCCCACCATCTGTGAATGACGACCGACGCAGATTCACAAAATCACGCGGATGGTTGAACTCCCCCGACGAGGCGGCAATCCGCGCAGCGATGGAATTCCTTACCCTCGTGCCGCTCCAGAACCGGTACCTGGACGAACTCTCTGGTGGGCAGCGACAGCGAGCCTACGTTGCGATGGCGCTCGCACAAGACACGAACTATGTGCTGTTGGACGAGCCATTGAACAACCTCGACGGCTGGTGCGTTCACGGTCACGACCGTGTTCGCGAGGTTCCGCAGCGGGCCCCGGAGGTCCTCGCGGGCCTGGACAAGGGTGTCGATCGCGGTGTCCTTCCGGTCAGTGTCCGCCTCAACGGTCAGGGTGGCGCTGACGAGGGCTTTGCGGAACGCGGTGAGCTGCTGCAGGGTTGGGTCCTTCGGCAAAATCCGGTCCACGGACGCCGGTTCTAGGGTGGTTGATGCGGCCGGTTGTCCCTCAGCTGGTGGGGTTTTCACCGCGGTCACGGCCGCGTCGAGGGCCAGTCGGGCTTGCTCGAGGTCAGCAGCAGCACTGGTGTCGAAGTAGGCGGAGGCGCCGGCGACGATCGTCGCGACGGCGGCGCTGGTGTCTTGTGTCCTGGTGAGCTCCGCGTCGAGGGCGATCTTCTGGGCGTTGTTGTGGATCTCAGCCTGCCCGAGCGCTTTCACCGCGCCTCGTGCTGAGGTCAGGGCACTGTCGTATGTTCCTCCGACCTCGGCGTTCGTGATGACCACCGCTGTGATGAGCACGGCGGCGGCCACGACAACAGCGAGGATCTTGCCGAGGGTGTGTCGGCGCATCCAAGCCAGAACGGCTGCCCACCGGGATTGGGGCCTGGCGGAGACCGGAACGGTCGCCACAGAGTTCGGTGTGGGGGCCGGGTCTGTGGGGTCGTCTGGGAGGTTCGGGCGGGTCATGAGTGGTTCCTTTGCGTGTGTTCGGGGAGCGGTTGGGTGCGGTCGATGAAGGAGGGGTTTCCGGTGGTGTCGAGCCAGGCCAGGTAGTCCTGGTATGGGTCGTCACCGGGTTGTGGGGTGACTGCCGGCGGTTGTATGCGGCGGATGGGGGTGTCGAGCTGGATGGGGTGTCGCTGCTCGGAGCGAGGTGGTAGGTCGGAGTTCATGGTGGTGTTCCTCTTGTGATGGTGGGGGCCGGCCGACGGGGCCGTTCAGAGCTGCGGAGGTTCGTGGGTGAGGTCGGGCCGGGTGCCGATGTCGGGGACCTTCACCGGCCAGGTGTGTCCAGGCCGCGGCTCATGCTTTAGGGTTCCTCTGCGTGAGACGGTGGGTCCAGTAGTCGGCGTTGTCGCGTTCGAGCTGTTGCGCCTGGTCCAGGGGTCCGACGACGGGATGGGTGGTACACGCGGCCAGGTAGCGGTCACGCAGCGCCTCCATCCAGGCGAACGAGCGGGGGGTCGCGTTGGCTGGCGTGCTGGTGCTCATAGGGTGGTTCCCTTCGGTGTGGTTGGCGGGGCGGTTCTTTTGTTGCTGCTGCGGTGCAGAGCGCGCCGGTTGGGCGCGGGTGGCGTGCGGTCGTTGGCGTTCCTCTCGGTGGTCGGTGTGATGGGTGTCGCGGTGAGGGTATGTCCGGACAGCCCTGTTGCGGGGGCCGCTGGTGGTGGATTGGGCAGAAATGGGAGGCGGCGGCAACTGAACCCGGCGTCTAGCCGAACCGCATGGGTGGGGGCACGGCAAGCGACATGGTTTTGCGTTCATGAGCCGGTCCCACTGCGCGTGTGCGTCACTCGGATGGCGTCCCGGCTGAGGTGGTTCGGGTCGTCGACGGGGACACTTTCGTCGTGCAGCTGACCGGGGAGTGGAGGAACGGGTGCGGCTGCTGGGTATGGATGTTGCGGGAAGCGTGCATCCGGACCGGCTGGTCGAGTGTTTCGGGTCCGAGGTTTCCGTGTTCCTGACCGATCTGCTGCCGTCCGGATCGACGATCGCACTCGCGGGGACCGTCGCAGCCCGACGTCGATGGGTGCGGGTGGGCCTTGCGGTATGCGTGGGGGAGTGGCCTGTTTGAGGGCGGGTTTGCGCGTAGCGATGTCGTGGGCCGGCCGTTCGCACACGTGGCCGTCTTCGAGACGCGGTGGCCGGCATGTGGGCGGAAGCGTCCTGCTCGAGCTGGTTGCTACGCCCACGAAGGGCGGGTGTCGAGGGCATCTCTCCAAGATGGATCGTGAGGTTCACAGCAGCCTGAGGGGGTGAGGTCGGCGGGTTCGCGGTATCGAGTGTTCGCAGACGATCAGTGGGCCAGGATCGAGCCGCTTTTTGCCCTCGACCACGGGGCTGCGTGGTCACCCTTTCGGTGAAAATCGGCGGGCCGTGGAGGGTATCGTCTAGCGGTTCCGGACCGGTGTCCCGTGGCGTGATCGGCCGCACGATCGGTTCGGCGCATGGCAGACGGTGTGGAAGAGACGTCGCCGGTATGCTGGCGATGGCACCTGGAATCGCGTGCCGACACGGTTCCCCGCTAAGGCCGATGCCGCCGGGGAGATCGGCTGGGCGGTGTCGATCGACGAGACGATCGCGCGTGCGCCCGAGCATGCGACGAACACGACTCGCCCCGAGCAAGACACAGGGGGTGGGATCGAATCAGAGGGATCTGCCCTGGCGCGAGGTTGAACCGCCTGGTCATGGCATCGGCCGCTCCCGCGGCAGGCTGACCACGAAGATCCATCAGGCCGTCGACGGACATGGCCGACCGCTCGCGATCGTCGCCGGCGGGCAGCGCAGTGCCGGTGGTGTGCTGGGCGCGTTGCTGGCAGCGATCCACGTTCCCCGACTTGGTCGTGGACGGCCACGCACCCGCCTGGATGCCTTACTCGCTGACCGCGCCTACGCGACCGGCGTAATCCGCCATTGACTGCGCCATCGCGGGATCCAGGCCGTGATCCACGACAAACGCGACCAAGCTGCCGCCCGCAATCGGCGAGGCAGCACGGGCGGGGTACCACCCGGCCTCGATGCCGAGCTCTACAAGGGTCGCAACGCCGTCGAGCGGTTCGCCAAGCAATGACGCGGTATCGCCACACGGTTCGACAAACTCGCGATCACCTACCGTGCTGGGATTACCCTCTGCGCCGTCCTGACCTGGCCAGGTGCATGGCGATTGATCACGCAACGGCGAGCACGCGGTGAGGAATCCATCCTTCACGTCCGTCAGCGTTCCTGCACCAGGGCCAGCCGCTTTTTGAGTTATCCACGAGGATGTCGACGTCTTCTCCTAGCCTGGCCGGTAGCGCGGTGGTGTTGTATCCGGCACGAGCGGTACCGCCCGCGCCGTCGATATCGAGGTGACGCGTGGGAATCCATCCCGTGCCCTGGGCTGCTGTCACGAACACGAAAGCGGGTCGTTCCGTGTCCCGGTCTCCGATTTAAACGGCGTCGCCGGGAACAATCACCAGGGGGCCCGATCTGGAATCTCATGATCGGCAGTCAACGCACATCGCACAGCACGAATCTTCCCATCAGAACCGCCCCACGCAGCCTATGGGAGACA
This sequence comes from Plantibacter sp. CFBP 8798, assembly GCF_014841195.1. NCBI lineage: Bacteria > Bacillati > Actinomycetota > Actinomycetes > Micrococcales > Microbacteriaceae > Plantibacter > Plantibacter sp. CFBP 8798. Next base: position 106,987 of record NZ_JACYTS010000003.1, on the reverse strand, counting down.
CGTCTCAGGGCGCAGGGACGACGTTCACGTAGCCGGGAAGGTTTGCGGTCGCTGTGTGCCCGCCTCCAGGGGATTGCCCGGTGAGTTGGAGGGTGATCGTACTTTCCGGTCGGGCGAGGCGGACTTCCGAGTCGTCCGGTTGAGTCTGGAAGTTGGAGTCCCAGGTGGTGACATCGTAGGTGAGTTGGAGTTGGAAGGAGATCGCTGTAGAGGCAGCGGGGGCCGGGTCGACGGTCAGCGTGGCTGTTCCTGGGCCGGCGGCGGCCACGGTGATGCCGGTTGCCGGTCCGGTGCCGTCGCTATTGAGAACGCCCGTTACTGTCCAATAGGTGCCGGGAGTGCCAGTGACGGTAATCGACACGGGGGCCGCCGCTGTCCCTGTCGTGACGTTCGTGAGGGTGACGGGGACCGATTCGGTGTAGTCGGTGAGGACTTCCTCGCCGCCTCCGCGAGGAGGGAGTGTGAAGGGGTCGAATGCGACGGCGAAGTCTGCCGTGACGGCTGGTGGAGTCGGAACGGTCGTTGGGGGCGTGGTTGTGGGCGTCATGGTCGGTGCCGTAGTGGGGATGCAGCTGTCCGCTTGGGCTGGACTCGCATCGAGCGTGATGAATGCAGCACCGCCTCCGACCAGCGCCAGAATGAGCACGAGAGTAGTCGTTCTGCGTCGGCCGCGCATTATCAGGAGCAGCCCGAGACCGACACCGACCAGCAGCACGGCGATGAGTGGCCAGATGCCTGCATCCGATCCAGTCGGGGGGAGGCAGTCGATGGGATCCATTCCGCGAATGTATCTTGAACGCCGTGGAGGGACAAGGCCAGAAGCTGTTCGGGTGCTGGATCTGGGTCGCAGGTCGTGTGATCTCGGCTCGAGGAAGTGAGTCCACACGGGCTGTTCCGGGACGTCATACCGCCGCCGTGCGGTCGCGGGGGCGCATGGGCCACGGGGGCGCTCGGTAGGTCGGGGAGTGGCCGCCACCCTGGGGCTGAGGTTTGGTAACGCGGTCCGGTTCGGCGTCGACGGGTGCGACGATGAGACTGACCTGAGCGACGGCAATGCACATGGCTTCGCGACCTGTTACCGACGTCGGAAGTCGCGCCCGAGGGAGGTGACCCATCATTGGTGTGACGGTTTCGTGGGTGTGTGGACTTTTTGGAGATGGATACGCGGATTTACGCATCAACTGAGTAGGGAGGCTGGCTAGCCCGAGACATCGCCATGTTGGCAGGGATGCGACCGCGGCGGTTGCGCCGAGTGTTTCTCGGGAAGGTGCCGGCCAGGCCAGTGGAGCTGAAGCACCTGCCACCGGTGCTGCACCTGGGGGCGCCGGAGCGCAAGCGGGCGGTCTAATCGGAAGTAGCGGTGAAGGAGCTCGCCGCTGAGGCCGAGGCGCACGAGATCGACGCAAGGATCCACGAGCCTCTCTGAGCTCATGAGCGCGGGTACGGGACAGTGAAAGAGTGTCCAGACTTGCCGCCTTATAACAAGCAAACTGACATAATTAATATTATCGGGCATATTCCCGGTGAGTTATCCACAGGTTGATGCGGTCCGATGTCGACCAGAAATGAGAGCACGGCTACGTCCACGCCGGTGTGACGAGCGCGATCGCGGACAGCGCCGGAGGTTACGCTGCCCTCACGCTGATGGACCAGGGCTCGGAAGTGCTGACCGTTGAGTACAAGATCAACCTGCTCGCACCTGCTGCAGGGCAGTACCTCGAAGCTGTGGCCGATGTCGTGCCGCCGGCCGCACCCTCACCGTCTGCCACATCGACGTCTGGACAATCGAAGGCGAGCAACGAAATCGATCGGTTCCGGGCCGCGTACGGCTCCGCTCCGAATGCGTTTGGTCGCTGCCCGTTAGCATCGTTCGCACCTGCGGCAGGCCGTCATCATGGTCATTGTCGCCAGCGTAGCCATGACTGCGGCACTGACGCGCGAACAACCGGTGAGGGTTCAACCGCCGCGGGTCGATCCTCAGTACACGCTCTTGATCACGAAATACGTGCCGCGGATGGTGCCGGCGAGTTTCGACTTCTGGCGGGCGAACTTGAACCTCGACTCGAGTTCGGCAGGCACGTCCATACCGTCGGAGAGCTTGAACCCGACGGCGCGTTTCCCACCGTCCTCGATCGTGTACATGACGTTGATGGAGAGTCCGGACTCGTAAAACACATAGGACATGTCGATGCCCTCCACCTCGAACCTGGTGGCTTCGAGCGGTCTGGATTCGATCGTCAGGCTGCGCTCGTCCTGCAAGATGCGGTGCACTCGTTCGATGATCTCCGGCACTTGGCTCGCGGGGCTGACGGTGAAGACGTGGTCGTACTTGTTCTTGAAGTAGCGGGCCTCGTTGGCCCGCAGTCCGGCCAGTGCCGCAGCCACCGGCGACGACTCGAGCCCGACCTCCGACACCGTGACGAAATCGACGACGTACGACATTGGTTCCTCCTCGGTTACCGACCCATCCGACTGTAGGGCGAAATGCACACGCGGTGGCCGTCAGCTGGTTTGGGGGCGTTCCTGGATCACCCAGGCGTTCCCGCCGGGGTCGGCGAAGAAGACGAATGAGTTCCAGTCGCCACCTCGGCCCTCGAGGCGGACGCCGTCTTCGAAGTGTGTCACTGGACTCACGTCGACACCGCGGTCGGCCAACTCGGCGCGTGCCTGATCGATGTCGTCGACGACGAGCTGCAAGCCCTCCAGCCGGGTCTCACCGGTCTTGAGTTGGATGCTGCTACCTGAGCCGGGCGGTGTGAGTTGCACGATGCGGAGCTCGTCACTGATTCGGACGTCGAGGTCCAAGTGGAATCCGACCTGCTGGGCGTAGAAGTCCTTCGCCTGATCGACGTCGGCGACGCTGACGGGAACGACTTCGAGACTCCACTGCACCGGGCACTCCTTCGCGACGATCACGGGTTCGAATGCCCGTCGTGCTCCAGTGTGCTCGGCCGGCACGTGTTTCGACAAGCGGGTGTGTCACCGGCAGGTCTGGTGGGGGCGCGTTGGCGTCGGTTCTGTCAGAACTCTCAGGGCGTCAGTCCGCGTTCGAGGGCGCAGCGCCGCTTGGCGTGCGAGGCTCGGGAGATGATCCACACCGGTCTCTTCGACCCTCAGTCCATCATCCAGAGCAGTGGCGGGTGGGCGCTTGCCGTCGTGTGTCTGATCATCTTCGTCGAGACGGGACTGCTGATCGGGTTCGTGCTTCCCGGCGACACCCTGCTCTTCTTCACGGGGGTGCTGACGTTCTCCGGCGTGATCGACGTGCCCGTCGCAGTCGTCATTCTCGCGGTCGCCGTGTCGGCGGTCGCAGGGGATCAGCTCGGGTACCTCATCGGGAGGCGGCTCGGCCCTCGGGTCTTCGAGCGGAAGGCCGCGGGACTCATCAGTCGGGCCACCCTCGAGCGCACGAACGGATTTTTCGACCGATACGGTTCGGCGACGGTGACGATCGCGAGGTTCGTCCCCGTGGTCCGCACCGTCGCACCGGTCGCCGCCGGCACGGCCCGGATGCACTATCCGCGGTTCCTGCTCTTCAACATTGTCGGCGGCATCGCCTGGCCGACCCTGCTGATTCTCGCTGGGTTCTTCCTTGGACAGATCCCCGGCGTGGCGGACTTCGTGTCGCAATACATCGACCTGATCCTCGGCGGCATCGTTGTCATCTCCATTCTGTCGATCATCGTCAGCGTGATCCGGAGTCGTCGCGCGGGACGCACGGACCGCTGAACCGGCCGTCCGGGACGCGCGGGCGCCGCGCATTCTGTGAGCACCCTCACGAATGCGGGTCGTCAACGTCAGGCCGGCTGCAGGGTGGAGCGGGAGCGTTGAGGCATGACCTCGACACTCGAATCCACTCGCGTCAGTGACTTGCTGCTCAGCAAGGTCCCCCAGATCACCTTGGCCTTCTGGGTGATCAAAGTGTTCTCCACTACCGTCGGCGAGACCGCGGCCGACTACTTCAACGACACGCTCGGCTTCGGACTGACGGCGACGTCGATCGTGACGGGCGCACTGTTCCTCATCGCCCTCGCCGTCCAGTTCCGGACGCGCCGCTACGTGCCGACGGTCTACTGGATCACCGTCGTGTTGATCAGCGTCGTCGGCACCCTCATCACCGACAACCTCACCGACGTCGTGGGGGTGCCGCTGTGGGCTTCGACGCTCGGCTTCGCCGTCCTGCTCGGGGCGACCTTCACGGTGTGGTTCCGGCGCGAGCGGACCCTGTCGATCCACTCCATCGTGACCCGCCGGCGCGAGGCGTTCTACTGGTTGGCGATCCTGTTCACTTTCGCGCTCGGTACTGCGGCGGGAGACTTCCTGTCGGAGGCGCTCGGCCTCGGCTACGTGCTCGCCGCGGTCCTGTTCGCCGCGGTCATCGCGGCCGTCGCCATCGCGTATGTCGTCTTCCATGCCAACGCCGTGGTGTGTTTCTGGATCGCCTACGTCCTCACCCGCCCGCTCGGTGCTTCACTCGGCGATCTCGCCTCCCAACCGGTCGCGGACGGCGGGCTGGGGCTCGGGACGACCGCCACGAGCGCGGTGTTCGGCATCGTCATCATCGCCCTCGTCGTCTTCATGACAGTGCAGCTCGCGCGTCAGCGTCGACAGCTTGTGGCGTCCGATCCGTCGGTCGTCTCAGCGGTAGCCGGCGCCCGGCGACACGCTGCGTCCTAGGATGTGGAAACGGGGGCCGGGCGGGCATCGCCGGCAACAGGCGGGAGGGGGCAGGTCGTGAGGATCCTCGTCGTCGACGATGAGCACGAGATGACGGAACTGCTTGCTCGCGGGCTGGCGTCCGACGGCCACGAGGTCGTCGAGTCACACGACGGTATCGACGCCATCGGACTCGCGACGGACACGGGGTTCGAGCTCGCGGTCGTCGACGTGATGCTTCCGGGGATGTCGGGGTTCGAGCTCAGCCGCCGGTTGAAAGAGCTGGATCCCACGATCGCGATCATCCTCCTGACCGCTCGGCACGCCGTCGACGATCGGGTGCGGGGGCTCGACGCCGGTGCTGACGATTACATGGTCAAACCGTTCGACCTGGCCGAACTGTCCGCGCGCATCAGAGCCGTCCGCCGCCGCGACGCGCTGCACGCACCCGCCCGTATCCTGCTCGGCGACCTGACGGTCGATCTCGCACGCCATCGCGCCCGGCTGGGCGATCGGGAGATCCCGCTGAGCCGCACGGAGTTCGACGTGCTCCGTGTCCTCGCGCTTCGTGTCGATGACACCGTGACCCGCGCGGACATCCTCGCGGAGGTCTGGGAGACGAGTGCGCACATCGACCCGAACATCGTCGACCAGTACGTGAGCTACTTGCGGCGGAAGCTCGAGCAGAGCGGGGCGGGCGTGCGCATCGTGACCACCCGCGGCGTCGGCTTCCGGCTCGTCGCCTCGAAGGGTTCGTGAGGGTCCCCGTGGCGACGACCCGCAGGCTGATCGACCGTCTCGGCATCCGGATGAGGATCGCCGGGGGCAGTCTCCTCATCGCGATCCTCATCGCAGTCGCCGCGGGCATCGTCCTGAACGCGCAGATCGAACGCATCGTCCGTGACGGCACCAGCTCGGTCCTCTCAAGCGACAGCGCCCCCTACGTCGTCGCCCTGCAGACGGAACCGGACGACTCCTTCGACGCGCCAGGGCCGTCACAACTCGTCGCCGTCCTAGCTCCCGACGGTTCGACGCCCATCAACACACTGCCGGCTTCGCTGGCCGACAAGCTGCCGGATGTGGGCGGATCCGGGCAGGCGCACGACGTCCGGGTGGGAGATGCGTCCTTCATCGTCTTGTCGACGACGGTCGCAGTCGCAGGTGGGGACTGGGTTGTGGTGGCCGCCCGAGACGCGCAGGAGGAGACGACCGTGCTCGCGCAGATGCGAACGCTGCTGTTCACGGGCCTCGCGGTGATCGCCGTCGGTGCTGCCGGGACCGCCTGGGCGCTCACGAGTCTGTCCCTCGGCCCAGTCCGTCGCCTTCGCCGGAGTGCTGATGCCCTCAGCGCTGGGTCGTCCTCGGATCTCCTCGCGGTCGGCGAGGCTCGCGACGAGATCTCGGACCTCGCCCGCACGTTGAATGAGCTCATCGAGCGGCTGCGCGACTCCGCCCGCCGGGAACGGCAATTCGTCTCTGACGCCAGCCACGAGCTCCGCACGCCGATCGCGTTGCTGAACGCCCAACTGCAGGTCGCGGTCGCTGAGGCGTCTTCGGTGGAACAGATGGTGCGAGACGTCGACGGTGCCAGACGAAACGTCACCCGCCTGGCGGCCCTCGTGACCTCCCTGCTGGAACTTTCGGCGATTGAAGCTGCCCACGACGGTGTTCGGAGCTCGATCGGAGCCCTCGGTCGTGAAGCCGATGACGCGACCGACCGTGCTCGGTTCCGCGCACAGGACACGGCGATCTCGATTCTGTACGACGGGCCGGAACTCCTGGCGTCCGGCGACGGGACAGATGACAGTGGTGGCTTCCCGATCGGCGCCGAGTCGTTCGGACGCATCGTGGACAATCTGCTGAACAATGCACTGCGCGCCGTCGGTGACGGCGGGGTGATCGACGTTCGACTGACCGTTCAAGAAGCGGTCGCATGGCTCGTCGTGACCGACACCGGCGGCGGGATGGATCCGGCGTTCGAGCCGTTCGCGCTCGACCGCTTCACCCGCCAGGATGCCTCCCGAACCGGCGGCCAGGGAACCGGTCTCGGACTCGCGATCGTCGCCGCGCTCGTTCGGAACGCCGACGGCACCATCGAGCTGGACAACCGGCCGGGCGACGGGCTCACGATCCGCATCGGCCTGCCTGCCGTTCAGGCGGCGCCATCGCCTGACAGCTGACCCGATGCGCAGCCTGATACTCATCCGGCGGGCATCAGGTTCCGAGCGTCACGTCGCGCCAACACGGCGACGAGTCCAATCGCGAGGGCGAGAGCGACCAGCGTCACCGGACCCGTTCCGAAACCCAGCCCGCCTCGCGACGGCACCACCGCGAGCCCGTCCGCAATCGACGCGCCGAGCGGTCTCGTGACGATATACGACGCCCAGAACATCGCGACCGCCGACCAACCCAAGAACCGGTATGCCAGACCCGGTAGCAGGAACAGTACGCCGAAGAGGATGGCGGACCCGCCGTAGCCGAGACCGAGGTCGTGAGCGGCGAGGTCACCGACGGCAGTGCCGAGCGCAAAGGTCGCGCACACCGTCGCCCAGTAGAACACCTCCCGCCGGCGACTCGTGATCGAGTGGATCGACAACGTGCCCTCGAATCGCCACCACACGCCCAGCACCACGGCGAGTGCCACGGCGAACGCCGCCGTCGAGACGATGTACGGCACCCCGACGACGATGTGCGCGACATCGGCGACCATCGTCCCGAACACCCCGATCATGCCCACCAACAACCAGTACCGCCACACCGAATACCGCGGCGCCCGCAGCTGGATTGTCAGGCATACGCCGAACACCACCGCGGTGCCCAGGACGACCGGTACCGGATCGAGGTGCACGACCATCCAGTCGGACGCAGTCTCACCCAACCCCGTGGTCAGGAGCTTCAGCACCCAAAAGACCGCCGTGACCTCGGGCACCTTCGACGCGACGGACAACGCGGGCCCAGGTGGAACAGTCATGAAGTGCAGCCTGCACTGGCGTCCGGAGAGATGACACGGAAAGCGAGCGCGGAGCTCTGAGAGCACTCTCAGCCAGCGCCATCCCGCTCGGTGTCGGCAAGCCAGGCGAGCAACCAGCCCCAGCCACGATGAGGTCCGCCGGCACCATGACGACCGGCTCCGATCTGGGAAGCGTTTCAGGTTGCCGCGGGCGTCCTGCCCCGGACCGTCAGTGTGTTCGTGCCGTAGCGCCGGTCTGGTGTCGATAGAGCGTTGCTCTGCTCCAGCCGACGAGTGCGGCGGCTTCTGCTGCTGTGCGGCCGCGATCGCGGGCTTCGGCAACGATGGCGAGCTTCTCGGCGATGATGTCGGGGTTCACGGGTGGGCGCCCGAAGCGGGTGCCGGATTCGCGTGCTGCGGCGATGCCGGCGTTGACGCGTTCGACGATGAGCTCGCGCTCGTACTCGGCCAGGGTGGCGAGCATATGGAGCATCAGCCGGCCGGTCGACGTCGCGGGATCGATCCCATCGGAGAGGGATCGCACGTGGATCCCGCGGCCCCGCAGGAGCTCGACGGTGTTGAGGACGTCGATGAGGGAGCGCCCGAGCCGGTCGATGCGCCACACGATCACGGTGTCGCCGGCCTCGGCGTACTCGAGCAGCTTCGTCATGCCGGGACGTTCAATCGCGGTCTTGCTGCCAGAGGTCACGTCTGCGAACACGTCGCGTTTCTGGACGCCGGCGGCGAGGAGCGCGTCGAGCTGCAGCTGTGCGTCCTGGCCAGCGGTGCTGACTCTGGTGTACCCGATCTGCCTCATGGCACCAGCATGTCTCAGAAACCCACGCGACCCTCAATGAGACACACCGCTCTGTGAGACGAGTTTCCGAGACGGGCGCCCGCCGGTGAAACCTGCAGCTTTCCGGACCTGAGTTCGGCACGGACGTCGACGCACCACGTGTCTTGTAAACCTGTAGGTTCTCAAGACAGTGCTTGGTCGGTGTGAATTTTTTCTTGTGACAAAGCCGGTGTATCTACTAGGTTTTTTTCAGCTTCGTACGTTACGAGGTTTCCCTACCTGAAGGATGCCCGTGGCGCTTCGATTCCGCCCGCTGTTTTTCGCTGCCCTCAGCATGATCGTCACGTTCGTGCTCCTTGGGTCGTTCGTCCAGTACACGTCGGCGGCGGCCGATGAGTCTGACGATCCGACCGCAGTCATCGCTCCGCCGGAGGACTCCGAGGAACCCGAGGCGCAGCTGGGGGAGGCGCCACCGGAAGCCGACTTTTCCGGTGAGCCTGATGCCGAGGTGGCCGACGTCCCAGCGCCTGCGGGCGGACAGGCTGAGGTGGACTCCGAGACTCTGCAGACGGACGACTTCGACGCAGAGACCGCCGATGTGGTCGATCGCGATGAGTTCTCGCTGACGTATGACGCTGGTGATGGGCGGCGGGTGACGGAGATGGCGCGCGAGCCAGTCAGCGTGGACGTGAACGGTGAGTGGAAGCCGATCAACACGGACGTGACGACAACGGGCTTGTTGTCCTGGTTCGGTGTCGGCGGTGGTGAAGTTGATCAGCACCCTCTGAATCCAGTCTTTGCCGAGACCGCAAGCGACGAGAACCTCCTGCAGATTTCTCGCAATGGTTCAGATGTTGGTTTCACTCTGGTGGACGCGGCTGCCAGCAAACTCGTGCGCGATGCGGCCCCGTGGTCCGAGACGAAGAATCAGCTCGAGTACCAGGACGTGTTCCCGAACACAGACCTCGTGTACGAGGTGGAGAACTCTGGCGTGAAGGAGCTCTTCCGGCTGTCGCAGAAGCCAGGGGTGGATGGTCGGACGTCGTGGACCTGGAAGGTCGATACCGATGGTTCGCTCCGTATGGATGCGCTTGGCGGTGTTGAGTTCCTTGACGCCGAGGATAACGTCGATTTCGTCATGCAGCCTCCGACGATGTGGGATTCGGCTGGCGCCGGTGGAAAGCAGGCGGACAATCAGACGGCGCTGGACGTGCAGCTCGACCAGCGCGAGAACGCCTGGTGGATCACACTTGAAGCCAGTGGCGCATGGCTAAACGATCTGAAGCGGGTCTATCCGGTCATGGTTGACCCCGACACCTGGGTGCCGCAGAACGACACAAGGTCGTACAAGACAAACGGTCAGACCAATGTCAACTACGGCATCCAGATGGGCAATACGAACACCAACGGTATCTGGCGCACGATCGCGCATTTCAACTACGAGCAGTTCTTCGGCAAGCAAGTCCTGCGGGCGGAGATCTACGCAACATCAATCAGCGATGACAGCACCGTAACTGCTCGCCAGAACAACATCTATCACGCCACAGCATTCAACTACACAGCTGCTGGTGAACACCTCGGTGGCTTCCACGTCACCGACAGTGCAGGTTGGGCACAGGACGATCGTCTCAGCAGCCGCGTGGCGCAATGGGTCAACGACCGCGTATCTGGTTCGTACCTCATGTTCGTTGGCGATGAGAGCAACACGTTCACCTACAAACATGTGGATGCATCCATGTTCGTTTGGTGGAAGGAGTACGCGGCGTTCGGCTCCATCGTCGCGCCCTCTCCTGGTAACGCTGCAACCAACACGACCTTGACGCCGACGTTCAAGATTACGGGCACGCCCGCCGCTGGTACCTCGCTCCGCTACTACTTCCGTGTGAGCTTGAACCCGAACCCAGACGTCAGCCCACTTTGGGAGACTGGCTGGATCACCGCCGATACAGCGAAGATGCCGTCGCCAAAACTACAACCCGGTACCCGGTATTACTGGCGTGGGTTCGTCGCCGATGAGTACAACGGTGTCTGGGGAGTGAACAACAGCAAAAGCTCGCCCATCTGGTCCTTCACTACCAACGACACCCCTGGGACCTCTCTGTCGACCGCATCGCCCGCGGATCGCTCTGTTGTCGTCACGACATCGCCCACATTCGCTGTTGCGGCGCCCGCCAACCCGCAGAACCGTCCGCTGCAATATTGGTTCCGAGTTGCCTCCGGCACCGACGCGAAGACCGGCGCAGTCGTGAGCTCCGGATGGCAGACGGGTCTGACCTGGACAGCACCAGCCGGGTACCTGCAGGACGGTACCGCCTACTCATGGACGGTCCTCACGAAAGACCAGTACTCAGAATCCGTCACCTCGTGGGTCGGACGATTCACCGTGAACCAGCGCGTCGGAGATCCGGGCCCATCGCCCACCGACACGGCAGGTCCTGTCACAGTGAACCTGGCCAACGGCAACGTGAACATGAGCTTCACCTCGCCCACCGTCAACACGCTTGGCGGACCGATCGGTATGGCATTCACCTACAACTCGCAGAAGTCCTCCAACCGGGGCCTGAAGGGCGAGTACTTCGACGCCAACCCTGAACCGGGCGCGACACAGTCGTGGACGTTTGCTGGCCGGGAGCCCGTGCTCGTAAGAACTGATCCGCAAGTCTCGTTCCGATGGGACGCAGGATCCCCGGGCCCCGCTGTTCCCGTGGACCGATTCCTCGCCCGCTGGACTGGCTTCATCACGCCTTCCGAGGCCGGTTCCTACACATTCGGAGCGATGCACGATAACGGTGTCGCCACCTGGGTTGGTGATACGAAAGTTATCGACAAGTACACCGACACCCACTCGGCCGGCGCGACTGTATGGGGTTCCGCGAAGACACTGACTGCAGCGCCGGTGCCTTTCCGGATGGAGTACTTCGACAACACCGGTACCGCCCAGGTTGAGCTGTGGGCCAAGCTCGGGACAACTGGGACACCCTTCCCGGTGCCGGCATCGTGGTTCACGAAGACGGTCGAGGTGCTCCCTGACGGCTGGGGTTCGTCGACAGTGCTCTCAAGCGGTTCCGGCGACTACGCCAGTGTGCGAGTGCAAGAAGGCTCGATCACTCTCACAGATGTGACCGGTGGTACGCACGCGTACACGAAGACCTCCAACGGTGGGTACGAACCCCCGGTGGGGGAGTACGGCGTCATGGCGCTCAACCTCAACAACTCCGTGTCATTCACCGAAGAGGGTGGCGTGGTGTACACGTTCGGCGCAGACGGTAAGGTCTCCTCGTCGACCAGCCCGGCCGACATGAAGAAGCCTGCGTCCACGGTGACGAGCTACCGAACTGGAACCGGTCAAGTCGATCGGATCTCCGACCGGATCTCCGAGAACGCCGGCTCGAACCCCAAGACCTACTCGCGCGAAGTCCGATTCGCGTATTCGGGCGACAGCGCAGCATCGGTTGGGCTCGCTCCAACCGACTCTGATGTCACCGGCTCCGCATGCCCGGTCCCAGCCGGATACACAGCGGTCCCGGCCGGGATGCTTTGCCGCATCATCTACCCGGGACACGTCGCAGGGACGAACGACACGACTCGCTTGCTCTATGACAGCAGCGGGCGGCTTGCCGCGATCCTCGATCCCGGCAACGAAACAGTCACGTTTGGATACGACTCCAACCGCCGCGTTGCAGCGATCCGCGATGCACTCGAGAACGACTGGGCTACAGCCAACGGAATCATCAGCCCACCAGCAGCCCGCACCACCATCACCTACGACGCTGCCGGGAGAGCCTCCGTTGTCACCCAGGCGGCGCCCGACGGCCTCACAGAGGCAAATCGACCCTGGACCAGCTACTCGTATGAGGCAGGACAGAGCCACATCGACCGAGCCGGCTTCACCCCGCCGACCGCGGCACCAGCGCCAGGGCATGCGCGGACTGTCCAATACGACAGCTCATGGCGACAAACCAACAACATCAGCGCCACGGGACTGACAACGACCACCCTCTGGAACGAAAAAGACCAGGTCCTTTCGACAACGAGTCCTCAGGGCAAAACGACCACGAACCTCTATGACGGGCAGGACCGTCTAACGGACACCTTCGGTCCCGCACCTGCCGGATGCTTCCTCTCCGACCGCACGCCGTCGGCCGACTGCGCCACAACCACACCACACACCATCAAACGATATGACGAAGGCCTCGTCAGTCTCGCGGCAGTGCTCTTCCCGAACCGTTCGCTCACGGGCGTACCCACTGCGATGACACTCGGGATCCTTGGAGCTGGCGGGAGCATCGCGAAAGACTGGGAGCAGAGGAGCCCCACTGGTGCCGCCGTCGATGGTGTCTCCATGCGCCTCACCGGCACCGTCACCTTCCCGAAGGCAGGCCAGTACAAGCTCCAGACCTACGCCGACGACGGAACACGGGTCTATATCGACGACGTCCTCGTTACTGAGGACTGGTCGAGTCATGCGGTGCGTTGGTCAGCAGAAGGAATCGTCAACGTTATCGCGGGACAGACCGCTCGAATCCGCGTCGAATACTTCGAGGACACCGGTCCGGCCAGCCTCGAGCTCTTCTGGACACCACCAGGAGAACCGCGCGCACACATCCCCGGCGCACAACTCAAGCCGGACTACGGAATCCTCACCACGACCTCGACCATCGATCAGGCTCCAGCCTCAGTGCCCGGAGCTGCGGCGCCATCCACGACGACCAAGTTCCAGAGCTCCTCGCCCTGGCTGGGGCTCATCGATTCATCGACCGTAGACCCGGGCGGTTTGAACCTCACGACCTCCTACGAGCACGAAGCTCCCACCAGCTACCTCCGTCGTACGAGCCAACGGCTGCCGGCGGCCACTGCAGCGGGCATGACAGCCGCTGTTGGCGGCAGCACTTCCGCTTACTACGGAAACACCGAGACGCTCCAACAGGCCCACGGAGGGAGTGTTTGCGGTCTACCCGCATCGACGCCCCAATACGGTTTCCTCAAGAGCACAGCCGAAGCGACCAACAGCACGAACTCGAAGCTCACGACGCAGTACGTGTACGACCTCTTCGGGCGCGGCGTCGGCAGCAAACGCACCGGTGATACTGCTTGGACCTGCACAACATTCGACGCCAGAGGCCGCACCGCAACTCTCGACTACCCCGCGAATGCGACGAGCCCAGCACGAACCGTAACGTCCGCATATACCGCAGACGGCTCCGCGACTGCCAGTCCTCTGACGACCTGGACGCAGGACGCGAGTGGTCGTGTGACGACCACGACAGATCTCAGTGGGAACGTCACCCAGTACGTAGATGTCTGGGGCACTGTCGCGACTGCGCAGTACGACATTCTCGGTCAACTCACTGCATTGACGACGACACCACCTGGTGGAACGGCAGCCTCGACGACCTTCGGCTACGACGAGGAAGGGCGCACCACGACGGTGACAGTCGAGGGGCTTTTGGCTGCCGAGGTGACTTACGGACACGCCGCACTTGCTGATGTTTCCTTGCGAGGCGCGCTGATCGCGGTCGACTACCCGTCGAGTGGATTCGGGAACGGGTCCTCGCTGGCCATTGGCCAGGACGCGCTGGGTGCCACGTCGAGTTTGCGCTGGTCCTTCCCGAACCAACCGAACGTCACAGACGAGGTCGTCAGATCTCAGTCCGGGCGAACTGTTCAGAACACCATGACGGCGGGTTCGACGAAGGAGATCTCAACCTACGGTTTCGATACCGCAGCCAGGCTCATCAACGCGACCATCCCCGGACATCAACTCTCCTATGGCTTCGGCACCACGTCAGGATGCGCGGGCGGATCGTCAGCGGGCGCGGGGCTCAACGGCAACCGGACCACCATGACGGATGTGCGCCCGACAGCCACTTCAGTCACCGCCTATTGCTACGACGGGGCCGACAGACTGATGGGAAGCACTGTCAGCTCTCCCGCCGCCGGAGCAGACCCGGTATCGGATGGTCTCGGTGTTGGCGAAATCGCCTATGACGCTCAGGGCAATACGACCACTCTCGGACCGCAAGCGCTCGTCTACGACTCAGCAGGCCGCCACCTGTCAACCGAAATCGCAGGGTTCGGAAAGGTGACTTACCTCAGAGACGCGCTTGACCGCATCGTCGCGCGGACGGTCAGTCTCCCCAACGAGCCAGACCGGATCCAACGGTTGTCCTTCACCGGAGCCGGAGATACCCCTGACCTCATTCTCGACGGCGCGAACAACCTGACGCTCACTACGACAAGCCTTCCAGGGAACGTCATTGTGCAGCAGCCGATGGGTGGTCCCCAGAACTGGCTGTACCCAAACATTCACGGCGACGTCCTTGTCAACGCGAACGGTGACGGCGAAGTACTCGACCTGTACCGGTACGACCCATTCGGGCAAACAGTCGACCCGGTCACTCGAGCGATCGGCACGAATGTCTCAAATGACGTCGGACCAGGGGCAATCGGAGGCGAGGCAGACTACGGATGGGTCGGGAAACACCAGAAACTGTCAGAACGACTTGGTTCGATTGCAACGATCGAGATGGGTGCCCGACAGTACGTTGCTGCGCTCGGACGGTTCCTCTCTGTAGACCCGGTCGAGGGAGGCGTCGACAACGCTTACGTCTATCCGACAGACCCGATCAACCGATTCGACCTAAACGGACAATTCGAGATCGACTGGTGGCTGGTCGCGGACGTTGCTTCCATCGCGCTAATGTTCGTTCCTGGACTCAACGTCGCCGTGGCAGCGGCACGCGTTGTTCTCACGGTGGCGAGAGTCGCTTCAGCTGCGGTTAAGGTCAGCTCTGCTGCTAGCAAGGTAGTTGGCAGCGCCAGCACGGCAGTTCGCAGCGCCAGCACGGCATTCGGGAACTCCGCCGTCCGGAGAGTTGTCACGGACAAGATTATTGGCCCCGCAATGGCTCGCGTGCCATTCCTTGGACCGAAGAGTACTCTGTTCGGAAGTACTCGTACGGGCGGAGCAAGGCCTGGCATTTTCAACAAGAAAGGAACAAGATATGCCGCTGGGTGGAGTGCGAATAACAACTCTTATGCCCCTGGGACTTGGCTGCAGTTCAGGGTCCGCACTCCCAAAGATCCCCATTTCGATTTGTTCCGTGGGCGGCTAAAATCTTTCTATCAAAATGGAAAATGAATTCTCATATGCGTCAGTTTGGCATGCTCTAGAGCAGATAGGCTCCTGGGCGGAGTCGTGCTTTGGGCTGTCGTACTCTATTGAAGAAGAGTTTGACTCTTTAATTCTAAAAATGAAACCAAACGATGGCGCATGGGATGTTCGCGCGGGAGTTCTGTGGGCTGTCGGCGATGATCTAGCGAGTCTGTATGTAGAGGAATTTCAATCAGAGTGGTCTGGCGAAACGCTGAGAGAAACTGTCGGGCAGGTCATTGCCGTTCTTCTTTTTCTAGCTCGGTATGGCCTCTATGTTCGCCGCACAAGGTTCTGGGGTCTCACTCGAAGTCAAATCCCACGGGATGATAGTGAAGCGCTGATGCTAACTCAATCTCATCGAGGCACGTTCGTGGTCAAGCCGTTCACTTCAGAGGGGCAGAGTGGGGACGACTTGATCGTCGTCCTATTGGGCAGCCTCGAACCTGATTTACGGACCGCGGTCGAAGGTCAGATTGACTATGTTCGCTCATGTGTTCTCGTTTCGAGCACCTCCTGACCGCGCTCGAGCTCTGATCTGTTGCGGCGGTCCGCGCCCACATCTCGTCCTCGGCACCCTCAGCCTTGGCGGCCTCGTGTTCGCTCTCGCGGCCGGGTGCGCGAGCCCGAGCGTCGTTGCGGGAGAGGATTGCGCCGAGCTCGCCCAGGTGGCGACGTCCTACGCCACGAACGTGTCCCAAAATGTGACAACCCTGGAAACCGAGGCGGCTGTCGGTGCGGCACGGATCTCGGCAGCCGGCGAGCTCTTTCGCGCAGCGACAAACGACATCGGCGGAGAACAGGACGTGACCGCAGAATTTTGGGGTAACGGTGACGCTGTTCAGCTGCTGTCAATGCTCCACGAGTGGCGCACCCTTGCTTAAACCGCTCGTGATCGCGGCGAACACATGTACTGCTGGGCAGCGCTCTAGCACTCGATCACGTTCTTCTCAGGGCGCCAGGTGGCTCCACAACGCGCACCCAGCCATTGTTCGCAAGCGAGGTGTCCATGACGTCGACGCAACGTCAGTGTGATCGACATGAATGCCTAAGCTGCGACGAACTCAACAGGCCTAATGAAATAAGGTATATTATCGGCTAGATGTCAGGCGAGTTGTCCACAGGCGGGGAAACCCTTGAGCCGACCGTTTTCTCGTCTGGAGAACGAACACCAGGATGAGCATCGCGGCCGCAGCCTCCACCAGGATGAGGAATAGGTAGAAGACGTCACCACGGCTACCAGGCCACCGAGGCCACAGACCGGCGAGATGGATCAACGCCGCCGCGAGCACTACGAGAGGGAATGTCAAAGAGAAGCTGCGATGAGACGGGTCACTAGGCCGATCTTCTGGAGAGCTTCGTCAGTCATTTCTTTATCGATTGGATACCGTCGACTGCGCGGGGGCGTCGGATCTAGATCCGCCTCATGAACGATGAGATTCCGGCGGTCGATGATCAGGCCCCAGTCCTTTTTCGCCACCTGACTTGGCGAAAGTTTGCCCTGCTTCTTGGTTCCGAGATCCGTGGCGATCGTTTGCCAGATCTCTGTGTTGCTCACTAGTCGGCAAGCCGCGGCGACCTTGTCGGGGTGTTGGAAGGACAAATGGCCGTGCTGGGAGCGGATCTCCGCTTCGAATCGTACGGCAGCGTCAGGCACGGACCGGCCAGCCTGGTGGGTGCTCGAGATGGGAATTTTGAAGGTCGCGAATCCGGCTGGCCAAGTCGATTGTGGACGGCCGTGCCACTCCAGCATTCTGACGCGAACCTCCTCATGAATGAAGTGGTCGAATGCGCTGACACCCTGCATGTAGGCAGCGCGGTAGAGGTCAGACAAGTCGACTGCCGGTGTGACCATGTTGCGGAGCGATCCAGCGGTTGCCGACAGATCAAGCGCGCGTTGTAGGTTCGTCTCGAAGGCCGCCAGCTCGCTAGCCGGCACTGTCGGCGCTGTCGTCGAGCTGCATCAGTCCCGTTATCCGAGTCGCGAGTGCCTCAAACTGTTCATTGAAGCTGTCCCTGGAATCCTCCCAGTTCTCGCGAACAGCGCCCTTTCCACCGAGCTGTTCTGTTGAAAGCGCGTAGATAGGTGTCAGCGACTCCTGAGACTTCGCGATGAGGCTGTTGAACTCCGCAATCTGCGCGAGCGAGAGGTTCCGACTGACGTCGAACTGCTCGTACATCTCCCACGGCAGCAGGAGCCCCTCCCTCTCCAGCGGGGGGACGAGCTTGGTCTCGACTGCTTCGTTCAGCTCGTCTATCCAGGCCTGGAAGGACGCAGCAGGCTGGCCCGCTCTGGGGCGGAACTTCTGGATGATAGTGCCTAGGATCCGAAGGTTCGGTGCCGGGAAGGGGTATGAGGCCTCCTGCAGCACTGGCAGGGAAGCAGCGTCGCGCGCCCAGTTGATCCACTTGGGGAGGACACGAGAGAGTGAGTCAACAGCCATTACTGAGAAGAAGTCGGGAGCAGACGGAATAATGGCGTAATCGGCAGTCGAAACCAAGTTCTGATTCACGGGCCCCAGCCCGGGGCTCACATCAATCAGGACCACGTCAGCATCCACTGTCTCGGCTGTTACGTCGATCAGGTAGTTCAAGCTCCCGGGCAAGTTTTTGAGCGCTTGTATGGCGCTACTCAGTTCCTGCGCGATCCCCAGGGTGTTTTCGTATTCCGACAGTCTCAGATCGCCTGCGAGCAGATGTAGACCAGGCCGGGCTTCAATCGGCACCAGATCGACGGGATCGATTGACTTCGGGAGTGCTTCGAAGGCCGGCATGAGTCCTGAGCGGATGGTGGCTGCAGACGCACCCTGCAGGCGGTAGAAGTCCTCCAGCTCAGAAGCCTGCTTGTACCCCAAGACCATCCCCGTCAAGTTGCACTGGGGGTCAGCATCTACCATCACGACGGTCTTACCTTGTTCGGCAAGCTTCCAACCCAGGTTGAAAGTCGTCGTGGTCTTGCTGACGCCGCCCTTGTGATTGAACAGGACTACTTTTTTGGCTACGGTCACAATCTTGACTATGTCAGTCGGCAGCAGAAACGGCCAGCAGGGACGTCCCTACCATTGATGCGCCTGCGCCCTGCATTGCTCACCGACCAGGAGTGCCAGGCTGCCGTGGCCTGCGTGGAGCTGCTCGAGCATCCAGAGAAGGTGCTCGCTTGCTGTCCCTACCGATCGGGGAGCACGGGGAGCTGTTGGCGGGCGCGATTTGGCACTTGAGCTGCTCCTTCGTAACCACCGCGCCGTCTATAACGCCAAGAGTCACCCGATTGATCGGACTGTCGGCGGTCGGTTGCGGAACACGTGCATGGAGCACACCAGAGGCGACGTCATCAGCAGGAACACCCCCGGTGGGTTGCCGCAGCGGACACTGGCGCCGAAAAGCCGCAGCTCGAGCAAGGTTCAGTCGTCTGGTGTCTCCGCTCAGCTGGTGATGTTGAGTGGTTGACCGGTGTAGGCGAAGTCAATGTGGACGTGGTTGAAGAAGTCCTCGATTTCGGTCAGGTGCGGCCAGCTCTCTCCGCTGCGGCACTGAATCTGACCGATTCGTGTTCCGTCCGGGGCGACGGATGACAACAGGCCGATGAGCGCGAGGGCGTTGAACTGCACTGCGCGGACGTCGAGCTTGCAGCCTTCTACGGCGGTGCCATTGGCCATGTTCTGGCCCTGCGTTGATCGTTATCCTGTCGGAATGAACGACAGAAAAGGTGGCAGCTAATGACCTTGCCTACAGACGGCTTCGGCATCCTCTCCTACCTGGCTTTGATTGTTCCTGGTGTCATCTTCATCCTCGTTCGGTCGCAGTTTCGAGGGTTCCGAGACGTTGACCGAACCGTGGGCGGTCGTCTCTTTTTCGCGTTCGTCGTCAGCGTGATCTTTGACTCCATCTACACGGCGATTCTCGGACCTTCCGTCCTGCAGCGTCTGCAGTCTGAGGCAACCATCACTCCTGGCGATGTCGCAGGTGCTGCCTGGCTGTTCATCGCAATGGGAATTGTCATACCCGCGATCTCATCGTGGGTGATTTACGGCGACGGAAAGATACTCAGACCTCTTCACAGGGCGGCTCGGAGTTTGCGCGCGAGACTGACAGACTCGCGCTACGAGGGCACTCCTACCGCATGGGACTTGGCCACGACGACGACGGACGCGACCTGGGTGCGGGTCCGTCTGGATGACGAGACGTGGGTCGGCGGCCGGTTCGGCAACGACTCGTATTTCAGTACCTACCCCGAGCCACGAGACATCTTCATAGAGAAGCAATATGTCATGAGTAAGCGGGGGGAATTCGAGGGCCCGGTTCCGAGTGGGGCGGGCGTGTGGGTGGCTGTTACCGACGCCTATCTAGTTGAATGGCTGCACGACGCTGAGGAGTGAGGAACAAACGATGCCCAAGAATGACAAGCAAGGCTCAGATCCCGTTTCGAAGGGTAGCCGGCCGCATCGTGCGAATGAGGGAGCGCGCCCTCGATCTGTTACAGGTAGCGGTGCTGGATCGCCCACGCCTTCTTCCGGCAAGCCTCCGGCTGGCCCTTCCGGAGTATCTTCTCCCAAGAATTAGGTCGGTTCTGGTCGCCGGCGCTAGTCACACGGGGCCGCGCTCGCTCGTAAACTCTGGTTGAGCCACGTTGCGTCGGGTTCGCGGTCACTGCCTTTGCGACCGGGCCTCAGATGTCGCGGTAGCGGACGACGATGTCTGTGCTCGGGGTGATGCGCACCACGTACCGCACGTCGGGGCCGACGCTGATGTTCACCCACTCCTCGCCGTTCGCGATCGCGTTCATCAGCTGCTGCTGGACGTCAGGCACATCGCCCTTGATGACGTCGGACAGGTGGACTCCGCCGACGTAGATCTCGTCGAAGCGTTCTTCGGTGCTCATACCCGCAGCGTAGACGGCCGGCTTAGTTTCTTGCTCTTTGCTCTTGTCCTTCTGTGCAAGAGCGCTATCGGTGACCGTCTTCGCAGCCGCGGACGATCGCGAGCTGCTGAGGACCTTGCTGGTGGCGGTGGCGGCTGCACACTGTCGTTCCTCACCCATTCGAGCGCCTGTCGCCTGCGGTGAGGGGGCACGTAGGCGACAGTAGGAGTGACCAGCGCGCATGGCGGCGATGGATCCCGCTACCCTCCCTTCATGGAACCGGATGCGATCGTATGGAACTCGACACTTCCCGATGAGCTCTACGGGGCCATAGGGCGGGTCGCTCACGCCAGTGCTCTTCTCGATGCAATGCTAAGCGAGCTAGCCGAACACCTGACTGGCAATGTCGAAACCTGGGTGTTCGTGGCCGGACAGAGCACTGAGTGGCTCATCCAGATGTGCCGCGTCCTTCTCGATGAGACAGCAGATCCTCAGAAGGACCGGTACTCCGCTGACTTTCATGAAGCCTTACGCGGGTATCTCGGTCGGGCAAGCGAATTGCGCAACGCACGAAACAGGGTCATCCACGGCACCTGGAGCAAGGCTCGATACGCCGAGAAGCCGCTGCCCCGACTGTGGGGGGACTCGAACGTCGGTCGAATCTTCTGGGTCTCGCGGGATCGCCAGAGGCGAAGTCTCGAAGACCAACCAATGACGGTTCAGGACGTCCATCGGTTGGCGGATGAGATCAGTCTTGTGACCGCGGGCGTCATTCAAGCCTGGAGAGCTGTCACACCTCATGAGCCGGAATGGCCCCCGTTCCGACGTTGGCGTGACCTTGGATTCGATTCCGACGAAGAATAGGCGCTCCGAGGACGAGCTGGTTGCGGTGTCAATGGACTGCGCGCGGGTGTCTCCGGATTCCGCGTGTCGAGCTGCCCGAGAAGTTAGGGAACCGGGTGCTACTGGCGATGGTGGTCTAGTTTCAGTAGAGCGTCGCCCGGCTCATACTCGACAGGCCCCCAAGTGCATCTGCTTGGGCCACCCGTTTGTGCTGACTATCCGTCAACATCGAGCCAAATTGTCGGGAAACAGGCGGCCGCCGGAAACGATCGTTTCTGACCACCCGCCAGTCGGTCCGGCGATGTGGCGAGATTCCGCTTGTGTCGGGTGCGCAGAACTCGTTGTCGAAACCCGAGCTGCTCGAAACCGCAGAGGGTGGGTTTCGCCCGGGAGCCGGATTGATGACGGCAGGGGGCAATGTTCCACCCGACGAGCGCAGGGGAGCAGGGTGGCGACGGCGTTCTCATTCGCGAAGTACAGATGACAGCAACGCGGGACCGGTGTGGCAAACTTCAACGAACCGTGGCGTGGAAATTCCCTGATCAGAGGACCACCGCGGATCGCCACGGACCCCATCGCCCTCACTCGTAATGAGAAGGTCAAGGGTTCGATTCCCTTGGGCGGCTCCACCAGCATCACCCGGCCGTTGCCCTGGAACATCCAGGTCAGCGGCTGTTCTGGTTTTCGGGAGGCTCCTCGTCCGCCGCCGAATCCTGTGCGGAGACAGCCGTAGGATGACCGGATGGGTGCACTCGCCAGAACCACGGACGCACAGATCGATGCCGTCTGCGAGGCCTTCACGTCGGTGTCGTGGCCGCTGGGTCGCGACGACTTCACGGCGCTCGCGGAGCGTCTCGGGTGGCAGCTCAAACTGGAGACGTCGAGCGGTGTGCAGCACCGTTCCGGGTATCACGTGAACCTGCCGACCGTTCGTTCGCTCGTCGCAGATGAAGCGATCTCCCAGGTCGTGATCGCGGTCTCCGACAAGAGCGACGACCCCGGCGCGCTGCGGAGTGCCGCTCAGGAGCTGCAGTCGTCGCTGAGCGGGCACCTTGGTCAGCCCGCCGGATCCCAGGGCGGAGACCCGTACTGGGAACTGGCGAACGGCGGCAGGATCTGGCTGAAGACGGTGCCCAAGAAGGTGCTGCTCGTCGTCAAGGACCAGCGGTTCGCCGACGTGGAGCGGGGCGAGGAGCGGCTGGGCATCGACCCCGGCCGCACGCCGGGCGCCGGTGACGGCCCTGACTGATCCCGTCTGGTCGACTGCGGCGTCATGACGACCCGTCCGCCGGCCTGATGAACACGCTCGCGATCGCGGTGAGGAGGATGAGCGCCGCGGCGATGACGAGGCTGAGTTGCAGCCCGGCGATGAATCCCGTCGAGCCGGTGAGGAGCGCCCCGAAGACTGCGATGGCGACCGCACCGCCGAGTTGACGGAAGGTGTTGAAGACCGCACTCGCGGTGCCGGCGCGCGATGCCGGGACGCTCGCGAGGACCACGGAGGTCACCGGGGGCATCGCCACGGAACCTCCCGCGGCGGTGAAGCACGCGAAGACACCCACCCAGATCGGCGACCCCAGGTGCGCAGTGGCGACGGTGCCGACGAGCCCGACCACCATGAGGAGCAACCCCGCCACGATCGGGACGCGCACCCCGAACCGGTTGGCGACGGTGCCACTGACGATGTTGCCGACGACGGCGAAGAGGGCCGACGGGAGGAACACCAGGCCCGCGAGCAGCGGCGGCAGTCCGAGCTGCTGCTGCAGGAACAGACTCAGGACGAACACCGTCCCGAAGTTGCTCACCATGAACGCGAATCCGACGGCGAGGGCGAGGCGCATACCGCTCGATCGGAACAGGTCCAAAGGCATCATCGGGTGCGCGCTCCTGGCCTGGATGACGAGGAACCCGACGATGCCGACCAGCGCGACGCCGAGGCTGGCGACCACGACGGGACTGGCGAACCCGTCCGACCCGCCCTCGATGAGTCCGAACACCAGCGCCGTCGACGCGATGAGCCAGACGAACTGTCCGGCCCAGTCGAACGGCTCGGGCCGTGACGGGGATGATGCGACCGTCCTGAGCAGCAGGAGCATCATGATGCAGACGGGCAGGTTGATCCCGAACACCAGCCGCCAGTCGATGGTCGTCAACGCGCCGCCGAGGACCGGCCCGAGCGCGGTGGCGACCGCGCCGCCGACCGCCCAGATGCCCAGCGCGCGAGCGCGCTCGCGCCCACCGGGGAACGCCTCACGGATGAGCGCCATGGACGCCGGCAGCATCAACGCCGCACCGGCGCCCTGCAGGGCTCGAGCGGCGATGAGGACACCGATCGACGGGGCCACCGCACACGCGATCGACGTGACAAGGAAGACGGTGATGCCGACGCCGAACGCCCGTTTCGCGCCGAACCGCTCCGAGAGGTTGCCGGCGAGGAGCAGGAGGGCCGCGAACAGCACCGTGTAGGCGTCGATCACCCACTGCAGCGATGCCGTCGTTCCACCGAGGTCTCGCGCGACGCTGGTGAGCGCGATGGTGACGATGAGGATGTCGAGGGTGATCAGGAAGAACCCGAGCGCAGCCAGCAGCAGCGTCAGGCGTTGTCGCGGCTTCCGGCCTCCACGGTCGGCGAGGTCGTCGTCCGGGGCCGGTGATGACACGCGGTGTGCTGCCGCGTTCCCGTGGTCGATCTGCATCCCTCGATCACACACCACCGGCGACGAAGCAGGGATACTCCGCCAGGGCACGTCTCACGGCGGCGCGAGCACGTGCGACGCTGCGCGCCTGCCCGGACGGCTTCCACGAGGTCGAGGATGGGTGTCCTGCGGGAACACCCCAGCGCCGGAGGCCGCGTCATATCGTTGTCGGCATGGACAATCGAGACGAGGTGCGCGAGTTCCTGACGACCCGTCGGGACCGACTCACGCCAGAGCAGGTGGAGCTGCCTGGCGGAACGAATCGACGCGTGCCTGGGCTGCGTCGCACCGAGGTCGCGATGCTCGCCGGAGTGAGCGTCGAGTATTACTCGCGTCTCGAGCGCGGGAACCTCTCGGGGGTGTCGGAGGCGGTCCTCGACGCGATCGGCACCGCACTGCGGTTGGACGACGCGGAGCGCTCCCACCTCATGGACCTCGCTCGTGCGGCGAACGAATCGCCGATCCGGGCCCGCCGACGGTCTGCGCCGGCCGGCGTGCGGCCCGGTATGCAACTCGCCCTCGACTCCATCACCGCAGGCCCGGCGTTCGTCCGGAACGGTCGGATGGACGTCCTCGCCGAGAACGCGCTCTTCCGCGCGCTGTACGCCGACCTCTACGCGCTCCCGGAGCGCCCGGTGAACCTGGCTCGGTTCGTGTTCCTGCACCGCGACCTCGCGGAGGCGTTCTATCCGAGCTGGTCGACCTCGGCCGACATCAACGTCGCCATCCTCCGCACCGAGGCGGGGCGCAACCCGCACGATCGGGCCCTGCAGGACCTGGTGGGTGAGCTGTCCACGCGCAGCGAGGAGTTCCGCGTCCGTTGGGGCGCGCACAACGTCCGCCATCACACGTCCGGCGAGAAGGTGTTCCATCACCCGGTCGTCGGCGAGCTCCGCATGATCTACGAGGCGATGGAGCCGATGGACCAGCCCGGCCTGAGCTTCCTGATCTACAGTGCCGAACCCGGCTCGCCGAGCGAGGAGTCACTCAAGCTCCTCGCCAGCTGGGCGGCCACCTTCGAACACCCCTCGCCCCACCACTGAAGCAAGGAGCACCAAGCATGGAGTACACCCGCCTCGGAGCGACCGGACTCCGCGTCAGTCGCCTCGCACTCGGTTGCATGACCTACGGCGATCCGAACCGCGGACTCCACCGTTGGACCCTGGACGAAGCGGCGTCCGCGCCGTTCTTCCGGCAGGCGGTCGAGCTGGGGATCACGTTCTGGGAAACTGCGAACGTCTACCAGCAGGGCAGCGGCGAGGAGTACGTCGGACGCGCGATCAAGCGGTTCAGTCGCCGTGAGGACATCGTCCTCGCGACGAAGGTCTCGGGGAGGATGCATGACGGGCCCGGGGGTTCGGGACTCTCCCGAATGGCCATCCTCGAACAGGTCGACGCGTCGTTGCGACGACTCGGGACCGACCACATCGACGTGTACTACGTCCACCGTTTCGATGAGGAGACGCCGGTCGAGGAGACGATGCGAGCGCTCGACGACATCGTCCGCGCGGGGAAGGTGCGCTACCTCGGCGCCTCCTCCATGTACGCCTGGCAGTTTGCGAAGCTGCAAACGGCCGCAGCGGTCAACGGGCTGACGTCCTTCGTCGCGATGGAGAACCAGTACAACCTGCTGAAACGCGAAGAGGAACGGGAGATGATCCCGATGTGCGCGGACACCGGCGTCGGTCTCACGCCGTACTCGCCGAACGGCAAAGGACGACTCGCCCGGCCGCGCGGCGCAGCCACGGATCGCTCGAACATCGACGAGGTGGCGAAGGCGTTCGACACAGACGCCGACGGCCCGATCATCGACGCCGTCGAGGCGATCGCCGTCGAGCGAGGAATCCCGATGGCGCAGGTCGCACTGGCCTGGGTCCTGCGGAACCCGACGGTCGCAGCTCCCATCATCGGTGCCACCAAACCGGCCCACCTCACGGATGCCGCCGCCGCGCTGGACGTGCAGTTGACGGACGACGAGGTCGCGAGGCTCGAATCCCCCTATGTGACGCAAGCGCCCTTCTGGTGGTGAGCATCGCTCGGCCCGGGCGCCGGTGCCGACACTGACCGGTCCCCGTCCGGTCGACTGCTGCGGTGCCGCTCAGAGCGTCGTGATCCGCAGGGTGCTCGCGTATCCGTCGACAAGCGCAACCGACTGCTTCCAGTAGGCGTCCTCGATCGCGGCGTCGACCTTCGCCTCCACGCTGCCGTGCTCGTCAGGCAGCAGGAGCAGGACGGTGCCTCGGCGGGTGCTGGCAACGGCCTGGGCACCCGGACTCGACTGGACGACACTGTCGATCAGCCGGCTGACGAGGTCGTTCGCGTGCGCCACGCCGTAGGCGTCTTTGACCACGGTGAGATCGACGATCTCGATGGAGTGGACCACAGAACCCGGGTGGTCACGATGGAGCGCCCAGAGCCGACGGACCGTCGTGAAGCAACCGGGTCCTCCGCTCGCCCGCCGGCTGGAGAGCTCTTCGATTCGCAGGAACACCAGGACCAACGTGGTGACGACGACGAACACCAGGTTGATCACCGTTGTGATCTCGGTGTTGAAGTACCGCTCGAACACATCGCCACGGGGGCCCTGGAGACCGAAGACGACGGCGCGCGCACCGCTGTATGACGCGTGAAGTGCGTGCACGATGGTCATCGCCCAACTCACCCGGAACGACCCGAAGAGACCCCTCCGCGATTCGACTGCGGTCAGCACGGCGAAGAGGCTCAGGCTCAGGAGTTTCGGGACGACCCCCGCCCAGTTCGGACCTCGGGACTCGGGCAAGAACGTCAGGATCATGACGATCAGCACGACCGTGACGACCAGCCAGAACTGGATCCGTCGGCCGTTGAACGCCTGGCAGCCCAGCCAGACGAACCCGACAGCCCCGACCATCGCGCCGTTCCCCACCGCCACGACCAAGGGTGGATGCCCCAGCCCCGTCGCGGCGAGGTAGGAAGCGGTGCACAGGACGGCGAGCATGGAGGCGGTGAGCCAGAGGTTGATGTACCTTCCGGACAGCGACTGACGGCTGTCGACGACGAACAACAGCGCACACGACCCGGCAACCAGCACGGATACGGCGAGCAGGACGAAGGTCTCGGAATTCATCGGTCCTCCGCATCGTCGCGCCTACCCGTTTCGCCAGCACTCTAGTCCTCTCACGCCCTTCGCCGTCGAGGCTCGATGGGTATCGCTCGCACGGTCACGTCAGGACAGCCCCGGGAACGGTCGATGGCCTCCGACGGTTCGTCGACGCGCACTGCGCCGCCGTGCCGATCGCCTCGTCGGTGTCGTCAGCCGACCGTGCGCTTCCGACGGGCCAGCGGCAAGCGGACGATGAAGGTCGTCCCGGGGTCTCCGGTGGCGAACGCCTCGATCGTGCCGCGGTGTGCCTGCGCGATGGATCTGGCGATGGTGAGTCCGAGGCCCGAGCCGCGGATCGTCTCCTCGCGCACGTTCCCGGCTCGGTGGAACCGTTCGAAGACCCGGGTGAGTTCGTCCGTCGGGATGCCGATGCCCGTGTCGGTGACGCGGATGATCGCATCCACGCCGTCCGAGCGCACGCTCAGGAAGATCTCGCCGGCACGGGTGTAGGTCACCGCGTTGTCGAGCATGATCGAGAGCAACTCGCGGAGGCGTGCTCGATCGCCGACGAGCTGCGGCGTCGGCACGACAGCCGTGCGCAGCTCCACGCCGTCGGGCAGGCCGAGTCGTCGTCGCTCGTCGGCCGCCTCCAGGACGATGGCGCTGAGGTCGACGGGTTCGTCGGTGATCTCCAGGTGGGGTGCACTCGCTTCGAGGAACTGTTCAGCCAGACGCCCGAGATGATCGGCGCTCCGGCGGATGACGGTGAGCTGGGCCTGCACCCGGGGCGCGACGTCCGCGTCGTCCTCGAGCATGTCGAGGTACCCGAGGATGCTCGTGAGCGGTGTCCGGAGTTCGTGGCTGAGGCTCGTGAGCGACTCGGTGCGCATCCGGACGGCTTCGGTGAGCTCGGTCACGTCCTGTCCGACCAGGAGCGCTCCGTTCGGTTCGCCGTCCGCGCCACTGACCGGTCGGCCGTTCGCGACGAGGGCTCGTTGCTTGCCGGGAGGCCCCACCCAGTAGAAGAAGTCGCGGACGTCCTGTCCATCGAGAACCCGCACGACCGGTTGGTCCTCCGTCGCCAGCGGGGTGACGCCGTCCGCCGCCCAGATGAAACGGGCGCCCCCGGTCGACGCGTCGTAGCCGGCCAGCGCCGCGAGTTCCACAGCGAGCCGGTTGTTGAGGATCTGGTCTCCGTGCTCGTCGAAGAAGACCAGCCCGACGTTCACCTCGTCGGCGACGGTGCGGAGCATCACGGCCAGCCTGTTCTGCCGCTCCAAAGCTTCGACCTTCGCCTCGCCCTCGGCCCGCACGCTTGCCTGGGCTCGTTCGAACCGCTGCGACTGCAGGCCGACGGCGAGGATGACCAGCACCAGCAGGAGGGTGAGCGCGACGAGTTCGCTCCGGTCCCGCGCGCTCTCGGGAGCCTCGCCGTACAGCAGGCTGGGCAGCCAGATGACGAGCACGCTCCCCACGAGAGCGAGGACGACGCCGAGGCGCCCGAAGCTGTAGGACAGCCAGAGCACCGGGAAGGCGAGTAGCACGATCGATGCGCCGAGGACGGGGGACACCGCATGGTTCACGAGTCCCACGACGGCGAGGTCGGCGCTGACGAGGGTGAGCGCCCACGGGCGCGCGATCCGCTCCCACGGAAGCACGAGTGTCGCGACGAGCGCGAGTCCCATGACGGCCCAAGCCAGTTGGAGCTCGGTGACCCGGAGGACGGCCGGACTGGTGGTGCCGACGATCGCCGTGACGATCCCCACGCCCAGCGCCAGCGGACCCTGACTCCGGCTCAAGAGGCCGAACCGGGGGTGGTGCTCCGTGCCTTCGATCCAGCGTGGCATCGGGCCTCCCAGGTGTCCCGCCCGGTGTCGGGCCAGTTCACTGTATCGCCGCCGTGATCGATGGCGGCTCCCTTGATCCGCCCTCATCCGACGGCCTATGTGCTGGACGCGTCCGCCTCCGTGGCCGCGTCCGAGCGACCGATGCCTACACTCGTCGCATGGGCTTCTTCCGACGCAAATCCCAGCAGCCACCGATGTCACCCGCCGCGAGCGAGCCGGAGCCCGCCAAGGCTGCCGACCTCGACGACCTCGACGAGCGGGGATGGGACGCCGTCACGCAGGCGGTGTCGCAGCACTATCCGGGTGCCCGCGAGTTCCATGTCGCCTACTCGCCTGGACTGCACTTCGGGTCCGCTCTGCAGGGGTGTTCGGCGCTGCCGGGCCCCGACCACTGGTTCTACGTCACCTACGGGCTCACCGAGCTGTGGGGCAAGGACTCCGACGATCCGACGACCAGCGGTTTCGGGTACGAGCTCACGATGCGCGTGCGCCGGTCTCCGGCCGACGAGACGCCGCCCCAGTGGCCGTACCGCGCGCTGATCGTCCTCGCGCAGTATGTGCGCAGTGGGCCGCAGGAGTTGTGGCTCGGGGACCGGATCCGGCTCGCCGACGGCGTGACCGACGATCCCGACGGCACCCTCACGACCCTCGCGGTGAGGCTTGACCCGAAAGTCGTGCCGATCGAGACGCCGAACGGCCGGGTCGCCTTCTGGCAGGCCGTCGCGCTGACCGACACCGATGTCGAGGAAGCGAAGCGGTCGACGACGGACGAGGTGCTGGAGCGTCTGGCGGTCGACGACCCGCTGCTGATCATCGACCCGGAGCGCCACTGAGTCGTCAGGCCATCAGCCTCAGCCGCGGTCGCTCGCCAACAGACCGAAGACGACCGTGTCGGTCCATTCGCCCTTGCTCCACCAGTTCTGCCGGAGGTGGGCCTCGTGCCGCATGCCGACCCGCTCCGCGAGTCGCGCCGACGCCGTGTTCCGTCCGTCCAGCTGTGCAGCGACGCGGTGCATCCCCGGGGTGCTGAACGCGAGGTCGAGTACGGCACCGACGGCCTCGCTCGCGAACCCCTTGCCGCCGTGCGCCGGGTCGAGGACCCAGCCGATCTCGGCGACGCCCCGCTCATGGTCGGTGTACCAGAGCAGGACCTCGCCCACCGGCGCACCCTCGTGCTCGACGATGAGTGCGAGCGCACGCGCCGGGCTGTCCAGGCCGGTGCGCTGCAGCCGCTCGGCGCTCTTCGTCCGTGCGACCTCCTCCGTCCACGGCTCGTCGAGGAGGTAGGTGGCGACGTCCGGGCGCGAGTAGACCGTGAGCAACCAGGAGACGTCCGACGGTTCGTGCAGGCGGAGGACGAGTCGGTCGGTGGACAGCGGGAACGTCGTGGGAAGGGAGGTACTCACGTCGATCAACGATACGAGATCACGCTCCGGACCGCGCCGCGGACCTTCCGGACCGCGCGCGGGTGCGGCAACATGGATGGCGCCGACTCGCAGACCGATGAAGGGGACCTCGTTCATGACCGCACCGCACCGCAGCCGACTCGCCTTCGTCTGGGGCTCCGCCCTCCTCGTCGCCGGCCTCCTCGCCGGATGCTCTGCACCGTCCAGCGGGGACCGCGACTCCACGGCGCCGTCGTCGACCCCCACCGCTACTGCGACCGCCGACGTCGCGGACGGGCCCGTCGACTACACGGCGTTCTGCGCGGCCAACCGCGCGGCGGCGACCGCGAAGTCGGGCACCGTCGGCGAGGACCTCGAGGCCGTGCAGGCGCAGGTCACGACGATCCGCGACCTCCTGCCGCTGGACGACGTGAGCGCCGAGGTCGCAGCCGGCGCCGAGGTGTTCGCGACCGCCGCTGAGGAGACCGCCGCGATCCTCGCCGAGTTCCCGGCCGACAGCCTCGTCTCCGACGTCGGGCTCGACCCGAGGTTCACCGAGTCGCAGGCCGTGCAGAGCGCCGCGACCGACCCGAACTATCAGGCGTTCATCGCCTGGACCATCCAGACCTGCGGATTCGACACCGCCGGCGAGTGAGCCCGACCCGATCGTGACGGTCGTGCCGCTCGTCGCGAGCGTCGGTCACTCCGCTACTGGTCCTGCGCGATGATCGCCTCCGCGACCGTCTGTGCTCCGTCGCCGGAGCTGACGGCGAAGAACCACACGCCGAGGGAAAAGTAGAGCGGCGAACGCGGACCGTCCGAACGACGAGCGACGAGCGCGGATTCGCCGTCCATCGCGCCCTGGAGCGTGATGGGCTGGAGCGCGCCAGCGATGTCGGGCTGGGCGGCGAGCTCGTCGATGATCGGTGCACCGTTCTGCACCGCCAGGATGTCGGTGTACCCGAAGCCCTCGGCGAAGAGTTCGCAGCTGAACGCCCCGACTCGGGCGCTCGCCGCATCCTCCAGGTCGCCGATCGGCTGCGTCCGCGGATCGATGACGG
Source organism: Plantibacter sp. CFBP 8798 (assembly GCF_014841195.1). Lineage (NCBI taxonomy): Bacteria > Bacillati > Actinomycetota > Actinomycetes > Micrococcales > Microbacteriaceae > Plantibacter > Plantibacter sp. CFBP 8798. Next base: position 75,660 of record NZ_JACYTS010000003.1, on the reverse strand, counting down.
TGTAGGTGGTGGTGGCGTCGCCGTACTGCAGTGCGGCGACGATCCCGGTTTCGCCGAGGCGGCCATCGCATCTGGCGACACCCTCGCGCGGCCTGACCGCGGGCCAGTCGAGCTGGGCTTCCGTCGCCGTGGCTGTCGTCGTGAAGGTGGTCTCCGCCGCCGTGGCGAGGTTGTCGAGGACCTCGCCCGCCGGCGTGCCTTCGAACCGGCTGCCGGTGGAGGTCAGTCCGGAGGCGGTGATCGACAGCTCGACCCAGGCCGAGCCGACGGGCGCCGACACGCGCCACCCCGTCTCGCCCGACGAGGTGGTCGCCTCGACACCGGCGATCGTCCTCGTGTCCTCGGACGGTGTGTCGCCGGCGTAGGGCGGCGCCCAGTCGTCGGCAGCGCCCGGCAGGATCTCGATCGAGAGGTAGGCCCAGTCGCCCGCTCCATCGCCGATCATCTGCTGGCCGGCGCCCACCCGCCAGGAGCAGGCGAGCCCGCCGGCCGCCGTCAGGACGGCCAGATCCACGGCATCGGACGGCTGCACGGCCTCGACGACGTCCGCCGGTTCAGCAGCGAGGACGCCGGCGACGGTGTCGAGCGACGCGAGGTCGCTGCACGCCAGGAGGTCGGCCGACGCCGGGGCGCTCGGTGCGTCGGAGGTCGGCGACGCGTTCGGTGTCGCGGACGACGCGCATGCCGACGCCGACAGCGCCACCATCACGGCGAGTCCCGCACTGATCCCGACCGACCGCATCCCCGCACCCCTGATCCCCATGCGCCGAGACTATCGGTGGCGCGCGTCGTCCGCTTCCGAGGGAGGATGGAACCGGCGTCGTGCCGATGCCATCACCGAACCGAGGAGTTCCCCTGTGACCACGACCCGTCGCGCCCTGATCCTGATAGACATCCAGCAGGAGTACTTCGCCGGGCCGCTCGCGATCCAGTACCCGCCGCGCGAGGAGTCGATCCTGCGGATCGCGGCCGCCATCGACGCGGCGACGGCAGCAGGCATCCCGGTCGCCGTCGTCCAGCACTCATCGGGCAGCGGGGCGCCGGTCTTCGACCCGGACACGAGTGCGTTCGAGCTCCACCCCGAGGTCGCCCAGCGGATGCAGCCGTCCTGGAAGGGCGTCGTGAAGCAGTACGGTTCGGTCTTCGCCGGGACGGACCTCGAGGCGTGGCTGCGCGAGCAGGGCGTCGACACCGTCACGTTTGTCGGCTACATGACTAACAACTGCGTCATCGCGTCCGCGGCGGGCGCCGAGGAACTCGGTATCGAGGTGGAAGTGCTCTCCGACGCGACCGGTGCGATCAACCTCGAGAACGCGGCCGGGTCCGTCGACGCGAAGACGGTGCACACGACCCTCATGGCGCTGCTCGACTCGAACTTCGCCGCGGTCGCGACGACGGCCACCTGGACGCAGGCCCTCACGGACGGCACGGCGCTGCCGAAGGACGACCTGGTGTCCTCCGCCACGCGCACTGCCGAGCGCGACTAGCCTCCCGCCGGCGATCAGTCGGTGACGGCGACGTCCCGGAGGTCGAGGTGCTCGCTGACGAAGTCGGTGGGGAAGCCGGTGACGCCGTCGCGCACGACGGTGAGGGAGATCCCGGTGTAGAGCCAGTCTGCGGCGTGGTCCTTCGAGACCAGCGCCGCGGCTTCGCGGAGTCGTTCATCCGCGACCTCGGGGTCGGTCGCAGCCCTGGCCTCGGCGACCAACGACTGCACCGTCGGGTTGTCGTAGCCGAAGTAGTAGTCCGGGTCCGCCCAGTGCCGGACGTCGCGTGCCTCGACGTGGTTCACGAGACTGAGGTCGTAGTCGTGGTTCGTGTAGACGTCGTTCAGCCACGTGGGGAACTCGACGCTGTCGACCGTGAGGGTGACGCCGATGGCTTTGAACTGCGACACCAGGACGTTGGTGGCGGCGGTGCCGTAGTGGTTCGGGACGGTGAGCGTGAGTGCGAGGTCTTCCTGGCCGGCCTGGGCGAGGAGCGCCTTCGCCGCTTCCGGGTCGTAGCTCACGACGTCACTGAGGTCCTCGTAGCCGGGGTCGAGCTCCGGGATCGGTCCGTACTGCAGGGCGGCGGCGCCGCCGACCGCTTCGACGATGGCGGCGTGGTCGATGGCCGTGCGGAGCGCCTGCCGGACGAGGGGGTCGTCGAGCGGTGCGCGCTGGTTGTTGAAGGCGAGGGTGTACTTGTCGGTCGTCTTCCCCTCGATGATCGTCAGGCCGTCGGCACGCTCGACTTGGTCCCGCAGGTTCGCGTCGAGACCGATCTGCACGTCGACCTCGCCCGCGAGGGTCGCGTTGACGGCCGAGGACGCATCGGGGATGTAGCTGAAGACGACCTCCTTCACCTTCGGAGCGTCACCCCAGTAGTCCTCGTTCCGCTCGACGGTGATGCTGTCGCCCTGCTTCCACGACGTGAGCGTGAACGGGCCGGTGCCGTTCGCCGTCGTCGACAGGTCGTTGTCCGCCCCGGCCTGGAGGACGAGTCCCGCACGACCCGTCAGCGCCCACAGCAGGTCGGAGTCGGGGGAGCTGAGCTGCAACCGGACGGTGCGGTCGTCGACCGCCGTGACGGTCTGGAGCTGCGCCAGGTCGAGGTGGTCGACGAACGCCGCGTTCTGCTGCACCTGCGTGAGCGAGTCGACCACGTCGGCCGCGGTGAGCGGAGCGCCGTCGTGGAAGGTCACCCCGTCGCGGAGGACGAAGGTGTAGGTGAGCCCGTCGGCGCTGACCTCGTGGCGCTCGGCGAGGGTGTCGATGATCTCGTTGTCCGGTGTGCGCGAGACCAGCCCCTGGTAGACGTTGTCGATGAGGACCTGTTCGAGTGCGACGCCGGAGGTCGTGCGGATGTTCAGGTCCGACGGCTCGAGGACGAGGCCCACGCGGAGCGTCGCGTCGGTGTCCGCGGTCGGCGTCGTCGCCGGGCCAGCGCAGCCGGTGAGGACGAGGAGTGAACCGGTGGCCGCGATCACGGCGGTGAGGAGGTGACGACGCAGTCGGTGCCGGGGCATGGGGAACATTCTCGCGGATCCCGGCACCGGCCCGAGCCGGTCGGCCTGAGCGGTTCGGCCCGAGCCGGGTCAGTCCGAGGCGTCGTCCGACAGCGAGCCGCTGATGACCGCGAGCGTCGCGGACTGGGCGCGCTGTGCACGATCGCCCCGTCGGCCCACGAGCAGCCCGACCACGGATTCCGTCACGAGCATGATGGCCGCCCGGGAGGTGTGCACGAGTTCGTCCCGGAAGGTCGCGTCGATGGGAGCGACCACGAGCGCGACATCGGCGAGTTCGGCGACGGCCGAGCGCGGGAAGGAGGTGATCGCGAGGACGGTCGCGCCACTCGCCCGAGCTGCCGCGGCCACGTCGACGGACGCCCGGTTCGCGCCCGAGCCGGACAGGACCAGACACGCCGCGCCCGGGCCGAGGTGGGTGGCGGCGATCTGCTGCCCGAGCGTGTCGGGCAGGTACTCGGCCGGCCGGCCTGCGGAGATGAGCCGCATCGCCAGATCGGAACCGAGCGGTGAGGAGAGGCCGTTCGCCGCGATGAGCAGTCTCGGTGCCTCGTCGAGCACGCGGACGAACCGTTCGAGCGTCTCCTCCGTCATCGCCGACGTCGTCTGGCCGAGGCGACCGGCGAAGTGGTCGATGGCCCTGCGGAGGGTGCCGAGCATCGTGTCGTCGACATCGTCGCGGGCGGTCGGTGTCCCGAGCGCGACCTCGCGGGTGAGGGCGACCCGCAGCTGCGGGTAGCCCTCGTACCCGAGCGACTGCGCGGTGCGGATGACGGTGGCGCGGCCGACACCGGCGAGGTCGGCGACCTCCTGGGCGGTGCGTTCGATGCTCGCCTCGATGTCCTCGGCCACCGTCTCGGCCACCCGGCGTTCGCTCGGCTGGAGCGACGGCGCGAGCATCGCGATCCTGGCCGTCGGCGGGGCGTCAGCGGACCCTGTCCACATTGCGGCTCCTCGTCGTGCGGGCGGGAAGGGCGGTACGGGTGGTGCGGGCGATGCCGGGGCCCCGGGTGATCCGGCGTCGGATGGCACCCGAGATCGCGTCCATCGTCATGGTCACGACGACCACCACGATCAGCAGCATCCCGACTGTATCCCACTGGCGATAGTTGGTGTAGTTCGCCAGCATGCTGCCGATCCCGCCCGCGCCGACGAGCCCGAGGACCGCCGAGGTGCGGATGTTGATCTCGAACCGGTAGAGCGCGAGCGACAGCAGTGCCGGGGCGGCGGCGGGCCAGAGCGCCCAGCGCGTCACCTCGGCGGTCCCGCCACCGGCCGCGCGGACGGCCTCCGAGGCACCCTCCTGCACGGACTCGATCGTCTCGTAGACCCACTTCCCCTGGGTGCCGATGCCGGCGATCCCGAGGGCCAGCGCGCCCGTGAACGGGGTGAGCCCGGTGATCGTGAGCAGGATGAGGGCGATGATCACCTCCGGGACCGCGCGGATGACGGCGAACACCCCGCGCAGCGGCAGCCGCAGCCAGGCCGGCGCGACCGACCCTGCGGCGAGCATGCCGAGCGGGATCGACACGAGGACACAGAGGATCGCGCCGATCCAGGCCATCGAGATCGACCGCCACATCTCGGTGAGGGCCCGCGGCAGCTTCTCCCAGTTCGGGCTCTCGAACATGAGCCCGCCGAAGTGCACGAGCTGCGCCGGGACGGTGCCGAGGTCGCGCCAGTCGATCGGCAGGCCGGCGGTCGCGGCGATGACGACGATCCCGACGGTGACGGCCGCGACGGTCGGGACGAGTCGCGAGGGACGGCGGGGGAGCAACGTGTTCGGATCGTTCGCGGTCATACGAGTCGCCTCCGCAGCAGGTTGGACGCGACCTCGATGAGCACGACGACGACGAGGATCTCGAGGACGATCACCGAGACGTCGTCGTAGGCGTAGAACGCTCGCCGTTCGTCGAGCAGCCGACCGATGCCGCCGGCGCCGACGATGCCGAGGATCGCGGAGATGCGGACGTTGAGCTCCAGGGTGTACAGCCACTGGTTCGCGAACAGCGGCCAGACCTGCGGGAGGACGGTGACGCGGTTGATCTGCGTCTGCGTCCCACCGGCGGCCGTGCCGGCCTCGATGTACGGGTGGTCGGCGGAGTCGATGGCCTCGGAGACGAGTTTGACGATGATGCCGAGGTCGAAGAGGAAGAGCGTCAGGAGGCCGGGCAGCGCACCGACGCCGACCATGGCGACGAGGATGGTCGCGTAGACGAGGTCGGGCACCGCGCGGACGACGTTGACGATCGCGCGCAGGATGCGACGCGACAGGCCGTTCGGGTTCGTCGGGGCCGCCGCCCACAGCGTCAGCGGGACGGACAGCAACGCCGCGGCCACCGCACCCACGAGCGCCATCTGGAGCGTCTCGAGCATCGGTTGCACCGTGCGCGGCAGGAAGGCGAAGTCGGGTTGGAAGAGCTGGAGGAGCAGACCGGAACCGTTGTCCCAGTGCGAGACGAGCGCGCCGAAGTCGAGCTGCACGCCGCCGATCGCCGGGAGGCAGGTGGCGATCGTGAAGGCGGCCACGGCCCCGATGATGAGCGCGGTCCGCAGTCGGGTGCTCGGCCTGGGCGGGAGCTGCCAGTCGGTCCCGGACGGCGGCTTCGCGTCGGTCCTGGTCGCCGTCATCGGTCCAGCCGATCGTCGGGCTGGATGGGGCGACCGTAGATGCGCTCGAAGTCCGCCTCGGTCGCGTCGGCTGCTGAACCGTCGTAGACGAGTTCGCCGTCGCGGAGCCCGATCATGCGGCTCGTGTAGGTGCGAGCGAGGTCCATGAGGTGGATGTTCACGAGCACCGTGAGACCCGTCTCGGTGTTCACGCGGCGCAGGTCGTTCATCACCGTGTGCGCGGTCGGCGGGTCGAGGCTCGCGACGGGCTCGTCGGCGAGCATGACGCTCGGCTGCTGCGTGAGGGCGCGGGCGATCGCGACCCGCTGCTTCTGCCCGCCGGAGAGTTGCGCCGCGCGGGTCCAGACCTTGTCGAGCATGCCGACCGACTGGAGCGAGCGCAGGGCGAGCTCCCGGTCGGCGGCGGTGGTCAGGCCGAGGAGGTTCCGGTACGTCGGGGTGCTGGCGAACCGGCCGACGAGCACGTTGCGGTACACGCTCGTCCGATCGGCCAGGTTGAAGCCCTGGAAGATCATGCCGACGTGCCCGCGCAGCCGACGGAGCTGCCTGCCGCGCAGACCGGTGACGGTGTGCGGCCCGACGGCGACGGTCCCGCTCGTCGCCGGCACGAGGCCGTTGATCGTGCGGATGAGCGTCGACTTGCCGGAGCCGGAGAGCCCCACGACGGAGACCATCTCCCCGGCGGCGATGTCGAGTGAGACGTTGCGGAGCGCCTTCGTGCCGTTCGGGTAGGTGACCGAGACGTCGTCGAGACGGATGGACCACGACGCGGAGGCCGCGAGCTGGGCTCGGGCCTCCGCGCGATGCTGATCAGTGTTCATGCACCGGATTCCTGGAGAGGGTCGATCGGTTGGAGCGGGTCAGTTCGAGAACTGGTCGAGGATCTCGCCGTAGCGGGTGATCTCGTCCGGTGCGGTCTTGTCGGTCCAGCCGGAGAGGCCGACGAGGTCGAACATGACCTTCTTCGCCGCGTCGGAGGAGTCCGCGTAGCCCGCCATGAGCTTGGTGAGCTGCTTCGTGAGGTCGGCCGGGAGCGACTTCGAGACCGCGACGCCGCCGTTGGGGATCATCTCGGTGTAGGCGAACGCGACGACCTTGTCGGCGACGTCGGGCGCCTCCTTGAGGACGGTCGTGCGCGCGTCCCAGTAGCCGAACGAGACCTCGGCGTCGCCGTTGTAGACGGAGAGGACCGCGTTGTTGTTGCCCTCCACCGGGACCTGGGTGATGTCGGCGTCCGTGTCGATGCCGGCGTCACGCATGGCGACCACGGGGTACTGGTATCCGGCGGGGGAGGTCGCGGCCTGCAGGGCGACCTTGGTGCCCTTCGAGATCTTGTCGAGGGCCTTCAGCGCGGCCGGCCCTGCGCCGGTCGCCGCGTCGGCGCCGGGCTCGATGCCGTTGCAGTACGAGAGCGGGGTGTCGCTCGCCGCGTAGCTGACCATGACCGGCGCCTCGGCGCAGTACTTGTCGGGGTTGTTCGTATAGGCGACCGACGCGTACGAGGTCGCGCCGAAGCGGACGTCGCGCAGCACGAGGTTCGCGTCGTAGCGCTCGGTCGCGTTGTAGAGCGAGCCGGCGTCGGTGATGATGACCTGCGCCTGGTCGCTGCCGAGGGCCTCGACGGTCGCGGCGTAGTCGGTCGCGACGACCCCGTTGACCTCGATGCCGAGGTTCTCCGACAGGTAGCTGGTGAGCGGGTCGAGTGCTTCGGCGAGGTCCTCGCCCTCCACGGACGGCACGAGCGAGATGGTGATGGAGTCGGGCCAGGACGCCGTGCCCGTGGCCGACGGGGAGGAGGCGGCGGGGCTGCAGCCGGCGAGGGCGAGGGCGGCGACGGCCGCGACGCCGGTGAGGAGCAGGGTCTTGCGCATGTTCGGGATGCCTTTCGAGGGTGGAGGGTGATCAGGAGGCGGACGGAGCGGGAGTGGAGGTCTGGGAGGCGTCGGGGTGGCGCGATGCGGCTGCGGCCCAGGCGATGATCTGGTCGTACAGGTCGGCGAGCGAACGCCCACGCATCGTGGCGGTGGCCGTCGAGCGCTCGAAGGTCGCGCCGACGAGGGCGGTGTCGGCGCCCAGCTCGGCGGCGGGAGCGAGGTCGTTCTCGACGATGTCGCCGACGGCGAGGACGGGGCCGGCGGCGAGTGCGTCGCGGATGAGCGGGACGAGGCCTGCCGGCTTCCCGACGGTGAAGTGCACGGCGTCGAACGCCTCGGCGACGCCCCAGGTCTGGAGGAGCGCGGTGATGCCGTCGCCGGGGGCGTTCGTGGCCAGGACGAGTCGGGCGTGGGTGCCCAGTGTCTCGAGGAATGCGGGCAAGCCCTCGGGCGAGTCGACCGCCGCTTCGCTCGAGCCGAGCAGCGCGCGGGAGTCGTCGTAGGACGCGCCGATGACGTCGGTGCCGACGCCGGCTTCGCGGGCGATCCGGGTCACGGCGTCGTACCCGTCGCGGGCGTCGGTCTCGCCGGTCGCGAACGCGGCGAGGGCCGCCTCGGCGCGCATCGCGAACTCGGAGTCGCCGGTGCGCTCGGCGATGGCGCGGGCGAAGGCCGTGATCGGCCCGTCGCCGAGGGCGAGGGTGCCGTCGAAATCGAAGAGGATGGTGGGGGCCACAGGCGCTCCTTCTGAGCGTGTCGTTCACACGGCCGCTCCTGCGGACGCTGCGTCCATCATGGACGGCGAGTGTGGACGCAATCACCATGACGGGTGAACGGCGGGTGAATTCACCGACGCACGAGCCGCCTATGCTGTGGTGCTGTGATGATGACGGAGCTCGCGCGACGAGCAGAGACCGAACCCTCGACCGTGCTCGAGGAGCACTCCTGGTTGGGTGCGGCGATCGACGAGGACACGGTGGCAGGCCGGTTCGCCTCGTGGGGTGCGTCGACCGTCATCGACGAGCACACGGGCGGGCCCGTGATCCCACGTGCGCTGTTCGAGGCGCTGCATGCGCGCGCCGGCCTCGCCGTGGCCTGGCCGGTCGGGAACGCCGGGCTCCTCCACGTCTACGGCTACCTGCTCTCGGCGGTCCCGACACCCTACGGGTTGAAACGCGACCGCTGGCTGGACGGAGCGCTCGCGCGCGCGTTCGGGCTCCCTGACGACGAGTTCGTCCCATGGGCCCGTGCGTCGTCCCTGCTGTCGCGGGTGACGGCGGCCGCGCAGGACCTGCTCGCACGACCGGTACGGATGGCCGACGGCCCGTCCGGTCGGATGATTCTGGGGCTCGGCGAACCGACGGACACCGACGCCGTCGCGCTCGTGTACGGCATCGACGAGCGCCTGATCACGACCTTCCCGGTCGCCTCCGGTGCAGCGCTGCTGGAGGAGTGGGACGCTGACCCCGGCCGCCTCCGGTGGAATGCTGCGGCTGCAGGCTGACGCGGATCAGGCGTCGGAGGATCCTCGGCGGACGTCCCGGCGACGCCCTGATCGCACGCCGGATCGGCGGAGGCGCCCGGCGACGAGACCGGCCAGCTCCATCGCGAGGACGTAGCTCACGACGCGGACCGCGAGCAGCACGATGACGAGCACCGGTGAGACGAGGTCGGGTGAGATCACCGCGAAGGACAGCGCCCAGATCGCGACGCCACCGGCCGCGGCCGCAAGCCAGGTCGTCGTGCGGGCGGGGTGCCGTCGGCGGGCGAGCACCAGGTCGATCGCGGCTGCCGGGACGACGAGCGCGACGATGATCGCCGGGCCGAGGGCCGTGACGGGCAGCGCGAGGAGCCCGGTGACGGCTGCGGTGAGCACCGTCGCACCGGGGACGCCCGTCCAACGCCTGGCGAGCATCGGCATGACCATCGTGACGGCGGCGATCGCGGCGTAGAGCACGGGGTTGAGCACCGCGGCGGTCGACGTCAGCGGGCTGACGAGGAACAGGATGACGGCACCGACGGCGCCGAAGGCCGCGCAGCGGAGCAGGGTCGTGGTGGTCGCGGTTCTCATGGCCTCAACAGGGTAGTGGTGGTGGAAGGACGACGGGCGGGCCGAGCCCGAAGGCTCGACCCGCCCGATCGGTCAGTTCCGGGTCAGCGTCCGGTGACGAGGCGGCGTCGGATGACGAGCCCGGTACCGAGCAACAGCAGGATCGCCGCCCCGACCACCAGTGGTGCGACGGTCGTTCCGGTCGAGGCGAGCACCGGACCCGGCGTGCTCACGGTCGCCGTGGACGGGTCGGAGGTGAACGACTCGCCGCCCGGCGTCGTGCCGGTCCCGAACGCGGTGTTGCGGATCGAGCCCGCGTTCAGGTCCGCCTGGGTGACCGTGTAGGTCGCGGTGCAGACGACCTGGAGCCCGGGGGCGAGGAGCGCCGTGCCCGTCGGGCAGGTGATCGCGGACAGCGTGCCCGTGCCGGTGAAGTCACCTTCCTGGACCGCGACGTCACGAAGGGTGACGTTGCCGGTGTTCGTCACCTGGAACGAGTAGGTGATGACCTGTCCCGCAGTCGTGGCCCGCTCGACATCGGCCGTCTTGACCACCGAGAGGCCGGGGACGGGCGGCGACGGGATCGTGACCTCCGATGGCGGCGAGACCGGCGGCACACCGTTCACACTGCTCGGCGGCGTCGCCGTCGCGGTCGCGGAGTTCGTGATCAGCCCCGCGTCGACGTCTGCCTGCACGACCGTGTAGGTGGCCTCGCAGGTGATCGTCGCGCCCGGTGCCAACGAAGCGGCTTCGGCCGGGCAGGCGACGTCGGACAGCTCGCCGGCGCCGGAGAACTCCCCTTCCACCACCGTCGGGTTCGTCAGCGTGACGTTCCCGGTGTTGGTGAGGAGGAAGGAGTAGGTGACGACCTGGCCGACCGCGAGGCCATCCTGGGCCACCGCATCGGCCGACTTCACGATCGTGATGGCGGGTGTCGCCGGGAACGCGACGGTGGTCTCCGACGGCGGTGAGACCGGGGGAGTGCCACCGTTCGGCGGGGTGCCGGTCGCGGTCGCGGTGTTCGTGACGGATCCCGCGTCGACGTCGGCCTGGGTCACCGTGTAGGTGGCCTCGCAGGTGACGGTCGCGGCGGGAGCGAGCGCACCTGCCGCGGGCGGGCAGACGACGTCGGAGAGCTCGCCGGTGCCGGTGAAGTCGCCCTCGACGACCTGGACGTCGGTGAGGGTGACGTTGCCGGTGTTGGTGACGAGGAACGAGTAGGTGACGTCCTCGCCGGCGTTCGTGACCGTGGTCGGCGTCGCGGACTTCGCCACGGTGATGGCGGGCGCGGCGGGGAACTCGACCGTGGTCTCCGACGGCGGTGAGACCGGGGGAGTGCCGCCTGCCGGCGGGGTGCCGGTCGCGGTCGCCGAGTTGGTCACGGAGCCGGCGTCGACGTCGGCCTGCGTGACCGAGTAGGTGGCCTCGCAGGTGACGGTCGCCGCCGGAGCGAGCGAGCCGGCTGCGGCCGGGCACACCACGTCGGAGAGCTCGCCGGTGCCGGTGAACTCGCCCTCGATGATCGAGACGTCGGTGAGGGTGACGTTGCCGGTGTTGGTGACGAGGAACGAGTAGGTGACGTCCTCGCCGGCGTTCGCGACCGTCGTCGGCGTCGCCGACTTCGCGACGGTGAGCGCCGGGGCCTGGGCCACGCCCGGGATGGTGACCTCGGACGGCGGTGAGACCGGTGGCTGGCCCTGCGGCGGGGTCCCGGTCGCGGTGGCCGAATTGGAGACGGTCCCGGCATCGATGTCGGCCTGCGTCATCGTGTAGGTGGCCTCGCAGGTGACGGCCGCCGCGGGGGCGAGCGTCGCCGCTCCCGGCGGGCAGACGACGTCGGAGAGGTCACCGGTCCCGGTGAACGCGCCCTCGTCGACCTGGACGTCGGTGAGCGGCACGTTGCCGGTGTTGGTGACGAGGAAGGAGTAGGTGATCTCGTCGCCGACGGCGTACTCCGCAGCAGCGGGTGACGCGGACTTCACGACGGTGATCGCGGGAGCCTGCGGCACGAACTCGACCGTGGCGTCGGCCGGCGGGTTGAGGCCCACGCTCGTGATGTTGTCGGGACCGTTCGTGAACGTCCCGGCGACGGGCGAGGTGACCTCGACGGTGACGGCGCAGGAGGACATGCCCTGGCTGAGGTTCCCGGTGACGTCGATCGACGAGCCGCCCTCGGGCGCGGTGACCACACCCGACGGGCAGGTGGTCGAGGCGTCGCCGTCGGCGATCGTCAGGCCGGCGGGCAGCGCGTCCGTGAAGGACCAGCCGTTCTTCGCCGCGAGCTCGTCGGTGTTGGTGATCGTGAGGGTCAGCGTGGACGTCTCACCGGCGACGACGCTCGCCGGGCTGAACGACTTGTCCAACTGCGGGGAGACGTCGAGCACCTGGATGTTGTCGAAGGCGTGGTCGTTGCCGGCCGTGCCGCCGCCGGTCAGGTTGCGGGCGACGATGCCGACGGTCGCCCCGGGGAGCAGGACGGCTCCCGGCGAGACGTAGGTGCCGACGCGGACGTTCTCCGCCCCGGCCGCACCGGTCGCCGGTGCGGTGACGGAGCGGGAACCGGCTGCGGTACAGCCGTTGATGGCCCCGACGGAGTGGGCGCCGCCCTGGTCGTCGGTGAGGAAGAACTCGAGGACGGGCTGCTGCGACGCGTTGCAGGACACCGCGGCGAGATCCACCGAGGTCGTGAGGTACCGGCCGGCGCTCGTGAGCGCGATCGGGTCGACGGTCGCGAACTCGACCGCGTTCGGCGGGTTCATCGTGAGGTTCTGCTGCGAGGTCCAGGCACTCACGGAGTGGTTGGCCGTGTCGCCGGCGCCGAGGGCCCAGGCGAGCTGCCGCGTGCGCCCTTCACCGGACGCCGATGCCGCGAGGCACTGCGGCTCCGCGGACGAGGCGAAGCTCGTGATGTTGCCGTTGCACTGGGTGTGGTCGCGCCAGGAGGCGTCCGCGGTGTACCGCGTGCCGTCGGCTCCGACGTAGTCCTCGATGTACGTCGGCGACGTCACACCGTTCTCGAAGTCCTCGGTGTAGACGACCGAGCCCGTCTGCGGCGTTCCCGGCGTCCCCGGCAGCGCCTGCGCGCTCGAGCCGACCCCGACGAGCGAGAGCGCCGACAGGACGGTGACCCCGATGATCCCCATGGTCGCGCGACCGGCGGACGGTGCCCCCCACCGGTTCCGCCACCGTGCGCGGTGACTCCTTCGACCCGTGTGCTGCTGCATGTGTGTTGCCTTCCCCGTGAAGCGGCGGTGCGCCCGCCGAAAACCTGGCCCCAGCTGAGGGGCCGAGGATCAGTAGAGCGGCAACCCCGACGCGGTCCGGGCGGATCGACCAAAGACCACCCCGCATCCTGCCCCGGGTGTTCCCCGACGAGTGACGGTCACTTAGGGTTGACCCGTGCACATCGGTCGGAATAGGTACTTTCCCTCCCTCGGGGCGGGGTTCCTCCACCCCACGGACGTCGCCCCGGTCACCCGACTCCTCACCACGGCCATCCAGGAGGAGGACTGGGACACGGTCGTCTCGGTGATCGAGTACGAGTGGGGGATCCTCATGGCGCTCGACCTCGCGACGCTCGACCGTGCGCTGCAGGCGCTCCCGGCGCGCGTGCTCTCGAACCACCCCATCGTCTTCGCCGTCCGGGAGATCCGGCTCAACATCCGTGGCGAGACCGACGCACTCGACCAGTCGGTGGGGCGGTTCCAGCTCCCGACCGATCCCGACGACCTGCGGGACCGAGCTCGCGCCGAGCTCGCGCGCATCAGCCTGAGCGCATCGACGGCGTTCATGATCGCCTACCGCGTGCACGGCCAGCACCAGCGCGCGTTGCACTACGCCCGGATCACCGAGGAGCTCGCGCGGCGGGCCCGCGTGCACCGCCCGACCGAGTTCGCGCCCCGCGTCCCCACCGCCCTGTTGCAGGTGGGGATCACGAAGCTGCTCGTAGGTGACCTCCACGAGGCGAGCCTCGTGCTCCGCGAGGCGTACGAGCTCCGACACGAGTCGTGGGACGGCCGGAACGGCGGTGACGCCTCCGGCAAGCTCGCCCTGCTCTATGCGGTGCGCGGCGAGATCGTGGAGGCGGACCGCTGGCTCGAGCGCCACGACGACGGGGGCGGCGCGCACGGGTGGATGGTGCCGCTGGTCCAACTGTCGGGTGCCATCGCCCGGGCCTTGATCGCCATCGCCCGCGTCGACCGGGCGGCGGCGGAGGCGGCGCTCGCGACGCTCGAGCTCCAGGTCAACCGCGAGCGGTCCTGGGCGCCGTTCATCACCTACGCGCAAGCGCAGCACGCACTCCTCTGGGGCGATCGACGGGCGGCGCTGCAGCTCATCGAACGCACCCGCGTGTTCGCCGGTCGCAGCCTGCGTCATGCCGGGTCGGAGCGACTCCTCGACGCCGTGGAAGCGTCACTCCTCCTCGCCCTCGACCGTCCGACGGAGGCCAGCGTCCTCCTCGACGGCCGTGACCGGAACGCCCACACCGCGGCGGTCGCCTCGCGGCTCGCGCTCCTGACCGACCGCAAACCCCTCGCGCGGGAACTCGCCACCGCCGGGCTCGCAGAGGAGCACATCGACGCCGGTGCGCAGACGGAGCTGCTCATCACCTCGGCGCTCGCCGACGACTCGGACGAGGACGGTCGGCGGCATCTCCTGCAGGCGATCGCGACGACGGCGCGGACCGGGATGCTCACACCGTTCGTGGTCGCGCCGCGCAGGCCGCTTCGACACCTCCTCGGCACGATGTCGCCCAGCGAGACCCATGCGCGGATCGAGTGGACGCTCGCCTCGAGTCCCGAGCCGACGCCGGAGACCGTGCAGCTCGTGGAGCTCACCGCCACCGAGCGCCGGATCCTCCAGCTCTCCGCGGAGGGCCGGACCCGGCAGGACATCGCGCAGGCGCTGTACGTGTCCGCGAACACGGTCAAGTTCCACTTCCGGAACGTCTACCGAAAGCTCGGGGTCGACTCCCGCGAGGACGCGCTGGCCACCGCACGGCGGCTGGGACTGCTCCCGACCGAGCGGTGAACGTGCCGGGTCGCCACGTCGCCGGAGTCTTCATCGGATAGGACATCGCCTCGCGGTTCGCAAGCCCCCATCCGCTCGCGGCACTCCCTCCGAAGCTGGTCTGAGTGGCCGCGACCTGCGGCCCGGAAGAGGAACGCCATGTCGGAGATCACCGCACACCAGGGCCTGCTGAAGGAGACGAAGCTGCACGTCGACGACACCGGCGGCACCGGACGCCCGGTCGTCCTCATCCACGGGTGGCCGCTGTCGGGCGAGTCGTGGAAGGAACAGGTCCCGGCCTTCGAGGCCGCCGGCTACCGTGTCATCACCTACGATCGCCGCGGCTTCGGTCGCAGCGACAAGCCGCTGACCGGTTACGGCTACGACCGGCTCACCGACGACCTGCAGGCCGTCATCGGAGCCCTCGACCTGCGCGACGTGACGCTCGTCGGGTTCTCGATGGGTGGCGGCGAGGTCGCCCGGTACTTCGCCCGCCACGGTTCGGAGCGCATCCACAGTGCGGTGTTCGCCTCCGCAGTGCCGCCCTACCTGCTGCAGACCCCCGGCAACCCGGACGGTCCGCTCCCCGTCTCCGAGGCCGCGAAGATGACCGCAGGTCTCACGGCGGACCAGGACGCGTTCTACGACCAGTTCACGACCGACTTCTTCTCGGTCGACGGCGAGCTGAAGGTCACGGAGGAGCAGCGTCAGGAAGCCCTCGCGCTCGCGCACCAGGCGTTCAAGCCCGCCGCGCTCGAGGCGATGGCGTCGTTCGCGAACACCGACTTCCGCGACGACTTGCCGAACGTCACGGTCCCGACGCTCGTCATCCACGGCGACAGCGATGCGACCGTCCCCTTCGAGGGCTCCGGTGCACGGACGCACGCGGCGATCCCGACGTCGACGCTGTATGTCGTCAAGGGTGCGCCGCACGGCGTCAACGTCAGCCACGCGGAGGAATGGAACGAGGCCGTCCTGGAGTTCCTCGCGAAGTAGGTCCGGCGACTGCACGCGGTGACGCGCGGCGCATTCCGTGCCGCGCGTCACCGCGTTTCCGGGTCAGTGGGATGCCGACACGCCGCCTGCCGTGGGGAGGGCCAGCGACCACGTTTCGCTCCGCACGGCCGCGTCGTGCCGCACGGCGTACCGCTCGCCGTCAGTCGGGTACGCCCGGAACGTCCGAACGGGGTGCCCGGTGTGGTGGATCTCGACGATCGACGCGTCGATGAGGATCCGGACCTCGTCCCCGTCGGCCAGCTCGCCGTGCCAGATCAGCTGCGTGTCCGAACCCGACAGCTCGAGGGAGGCCGCGCCTGCGCCCGTGAGTCGCACCTCAGCCTGATCAGGGAGTTCCGCCGCGTCGACGACCTCGGCCCGGAGTCCCGTCAGCTCCCGCGCCGGGATCAGCTCGACCTCGTCGCCGCGGACCACGAGCTCGCGCGGGAACGTCAGCATGCCCGACCAACCCTGCTCGTCGGTGTCCGCCTGCGTCCGGCCGCGCACGCCATCGGGAGCGATCTCCTGCGCCCAGCCCCAGAGCAGCACCCGCTCCGACTGTCTGTCCGAGCCGTCGGACTGCACGGCCTGCGGCGCGTAGAAGCTCGACCCCTCGTCGATGATGCCGGTCCGGCGGGCGCTGAACACGGGCCGCCCGGTGGCCTCGTCGAGGTCCATCGAGCCGAGGACCCAGGCCACCCCGCGGTGCGGCTGGCCGTCGAGCCACAGCGACACCAGCAGCACCCAGTCGTCGCCGACCCGCACGAGCTGCGGGCACTCCCACCCTTCGCACGGAGCGAGCTCGGAGACGACCGGCGCATCGGCCGTCAGCAGATACCCCTCCTCGGTCCAGGCGTCGAGGTCGTCGACGCCGTAGAGGAGTAGTGCGCCACCGACGTCGGAGCGGCCGGCACCCTGGATCGCCCAGCGGCGCCCACCCAGCTCGAAGAGGAACGGGTCGCGCACCATCGTCACGCGCTCATCGGCGGGGAGCCCGGCAGCGACGATGCGTTCGCCGGTCCAGTCCTGCGCATCCGCCGAGCCGTGGACGACGACGACCTCCGAGAACCCGTGCCGGTCACGCGCGCCCGAGTAGACGACGGACGGCCGGCCCTGGTCGACGACCCCGACGCCGCTCCAACAGCCGAAGCCGTCGGTGGTGCCCGGGCGGGGTGCCAGGGCCACCGGGTGCTCCTCCCAGGCGAGCAGGTCCGGCGAGCTCACGTGACCCCAGTGGATGTCCTCGTGCCGGGCCGACCCCGGGTTGTATTGGAAGAAGACGTGCCAGCGACCGTCGACGAACATGATGCCGTTCGGATCGTTCAACCACCCGGCCTCGGGTCGCGGGTGCAGCAGCGGGAAGCCGCGGTCGAGGACGTGCGTTGCGTGGAGGCCGGTCATGGCTTCCTTTCGGTTCGAGATCAGTCGGATCGAGGGGAGGGCGGTGGTGCTGGTCACTTGCTGACGCCGGCGGTGAGCCCTTCGCGCAGCGGCTTCTGGCCGAAGACGAAGACCAGCGCAGCCGGGATCATGGACAGGACGACACCGGCGAGGACGGTCGCGACCGACCCGGTGCCGAGGTTGCCCTGCAGGGTCACGAGCCCGAGCGGGAGGGTGAAGTTCTGCTCGCTGATCGTCAGGATCAATGGCCGGAAGAACTCGTTCCAGTGGTAGTTGAATGCGAGGATGCCGACGATCGCGAGGCCCGGGGCGGCGAGCGGCAGGTAGATGCGGAAGAAGATCTTCCACGGTCCCGCCCCGTCGATCTGCGCCGCCTCGGCGAGCTCCGGCGGCAACCCCATGAAGTACTGCCGCATGAGGAACGTGCCGAACGCCGTCGGGATCATCGGGATGATGAGCGCGAGGAGCGTGTCCGACAGGCCCATGCCGCGGATGAGCATGAACACGGGGACGATCGTCACCTGCATCGGCACCATCATCGTGGCGAGGATGAGGCCGAACAGGATGCGCTTGCCGCCGAATTCGAAGCGCGCGAACACGTAGCCGGCCATCGCCGCGCTGAGCATCTGCCCGGCCGCGATGAGGAGCGTCACGAGCGCGCTGTTCCACGTGTAGAGCAGGATCGGGATCTTCTGGAAGACGTCGATGAAGGCGCCCGGGCCGAACTCGGTCTGCCCGGTGGCGACGTTCGCGGGGGTGAGCGCGGTGATGAGCGTCCACACGACGGGCGCGAGCGTGAGGAACGCGGCGATGACGAGGACGAGGAACTTCCCGGCCGAGGCGAGTCGGCGGCGTGATGAGTCGGGGGTGACTGCTGCGATGGACATCTGGGACCTCATCCGTAGAAGACGAAACGCTTGCTCAGCCGGAACTGTGCGGCGGTGACGAGCATGATCAGGAGCGTCAGCACGATGCCGATCGCTGCGGCGAGACCGAAGTCGAGCTGCTGGAACGCGGACTCGTAGATCACCATCACCGCGGTACGGGTGTCGTCTCCCGGCCCACCTCGCGTGAGGACGTACGGCTGGTCGAAGATCTGCAGGGCGCTGATGATGGCCATGACGGACGCGACGAGCATGGTCGGGCTCACGAGGGGCAGGGTGACGTTCCGGAACTGGCTCCAGCCGTACGCGCCGTCGAGCGACGACGCCTCGTAGACCTCGCGTGGGATCGCGGCGAGTCCGCCGATGAACAGCAGGAAGGTGAAGCCGAAGTTCTGCCACACGTAGACGAGGAGGACGACGATCTTCGCCCCGAACCCGGTCGTCAGCCAGCCGATGTTCCCGACGCCGAAGAGCCCGAGGAACTCGTTGACGAGGCCGAACTCCTGGTTGAACAGGTACGACATCACAAGCGACACGGATGCGGCCGACAGCACCAACGGGAAGAACAGCGCGGAGCGGAAGAAGGTACGCAGCCATTCCGGCATCCGCGACTGCACGAGGATCGCGAGCAGGAGCGCGACGGCGAGCTGGAGCGTCACCGCCACGACCACGAAGCCGACCGTGTTCAGGAAGGACACGCGCACCGTGGGGTTGGCGGCGAGGTCGACGAAGTTGCCGACGCCGACGAACTCGGGTGCCGAGATGATGTCCCACCGGAAGAAGGCGAGGACGAACGACCCGATGATCGGGACGAAGCTGAAGAGTCCGAGGCCGATCAGCGTGGGGGCGAGGAACACCCAGACGAGCAGGCGGCTCCCGCGAGGGGCACGCTTGCGCCGTCCGGTCTTGGCCTCGGGCGGGACGACCAGTGCCCGGGTCGCCGTCGGTGACTGCAGTGCCATCATCGTCCCTTCAGCGCGAGCTCAAGGTCCCGCTGCATCGTCTCGAGGCCTCGGCGGACGCCGTTCGGGCCGTTCGTGATCGTGCCGACCACGTTCTTGATGAGGGCCGACTCGACGGCGGCCTGTTGGGGCGGTGCGGGCATCGGGCCGGTCGTCGGGAACCGGTCGAGGGTGTCGTAGAAGACCTCCCAGTGCTTCGGTCCGATGTCACCGCCGTACAGCTCGGCGTTGAGTGAGCGCCGGGGCAGCGACGAGTCGGGCTGGCTGTGCGCGATCGACATGCCCTCGACGGAGATGCAGTACTTCATCCACTCCCACGCCTCGTCCTTGCGTTCGGAGGTCTGCATCATCGCGTACCCGCCGGCTCCGAACTGGTGGCGCTGTCCGCGCATCTTCGGGAAGTAGGTGACGTCGTACTCGTCGTCGCCGAGGCCGGCGTCGTTGAGTCCCTTGACCCAGAACCCGCCGGCCGGCGTCATGCCGACCGAGCCGCGGGAGAAGAGCGAGACGAGCTCGTTGCCGCCGCCCTGGGCGGGGTTCGCGGCGATCCCTTCGGAGACCATGCGCTGCAGGACCTCGAAGCTCTCGACGGTGCGGTCGCTCAGCGCGTCGGCGTTCTCCCACAGGTACCCACCACCACGAGGGGTCTCGTCCGGGTAGAACTTCGACCACATCCAGTCGCCGCCGGGTGCCTTCTCCTCGGTGAGGAAGCTCGTGTCGTTGATGTACAACCAGGGCACGACGCCGCCCCACAGCCGGTTGTTCCAGAAGTACGGCAGGAACGACCCGGGGGCGCTGGCCTGCATGGTGCGGCCGACGGTGAAGAAGTCGTCGACCGACCAGTCGTCGCGCGGACGCTCGAGGCCGGCCCGCTCGAACGCGGAGGTGTTGTAGTACATGTTCGCCGCGTTGAAGTTGTCCGGCAGTTGGAACAGGTTGCCCTTGTACATGAACGACTCGATGAGCGAGGGGTTCACGTCGTCGAAGTACTCCTGCAGTTCGGCGGCGTCGCGCTGCACGTACTCGTCGATCGGGTGGGCGAGTCGCTCCGCGAACAGCTGGGTGCCCTCCGTGGCGACCGACACGATGTCCGGCGGGGTGCCGGCCGCGACCATCGTGAGGATCTTGGCGAAGAAGTTGCCCCAGTCCTGGCCCTGGATCGCGATGATCCGGACGGGGATGTCGGGGTGCAGCTTCTGGAAGCCGTCCACGAGCGACTGCCGGGCGGCGGCGTCCTGGGCGGTGCCGAAGAGGGCGACGGTGAGGGCGTCGTCACCTCGGCCGGGGATGTCTCCGCCGGTGAGGCGCGGCCAGGAGATGGCCGTGCCCGCCAGACCGAGACCGAGCAGGGCGAGTGCCGCCCTGCGACTCAGATCAACCACGTTGTTGCTCCTGCGAAATCGGGGCCGACCGTTCGCAGGGCGCGGACGATGAGCCGTGAATGGAGGTGCTGAACGGATTCAGCAGACGAAACATAACACAGCTCCGCGCGATATGCTGAACTGATTCAGCAAACCGCACGAGGGAGTGTCATGTCCACGCAACGCCGCCGCACGACCCTCGCGGACGTCGCGGAGCGCGCGGGCATGTCCAAGGCCGCGGTGAGCATGATCATGAACGACCGCCCCGGTTCCCGGCTGTCCGCGGACGCCGTCGAGCGGGTTCGCGCCGCCGCAGCGGAGCTCGACTACCGCCCGAACCCCGCGGCCCAGGTGCTGCGCCGCGGGAAGACCAGGACGATCGGGTTCATCTCCGACGAGGTCACGCTCACCCGGCACGCCTCAGGGCTCATCGGCGGTGCGCTCGAGGTGTCGAAGGCCCATGACCACACGATGCTCATCGCGGAGACCGAGGGGATCGAGGGCGGTCTCGCCCGCGCCTTCGAGACGATGATCGACCACCGGGTCGACGGCATCCTCATCGGCCTCCTCGGCGCCCGCCTCATCGACCTCCCCGCCACCTCGACCGGTGTCCCCGTCGTCGTGCTCAACGGAGCGTCCTCCTCAGGACATGCGAACGTCCTGCCCGACGAACGAGCTGCCGGGTACGCGGTCGCGAAGCGGCTCGTCGACGCGGGTCACCGACGGATCGGCGTGGTCGGCGACCTGCCCCAGGACGTCATCAACGATCCGCGACAGACGGCGACGGTGGCACTCCGCTTCGCGGGCATCGCCGCAGCGTTCGCGGAGGCCGGGATCGAACCTGCTCGGGTCGACATCGTCGAGTGGCAGCCGGAACCCGGCTACGAAGCCACGGCCACGCTCCTCGAGCGCCACCCGGACGTCACGGCGATCCTCGCCGCGAACGACGGCGTCGCCTTCGGTGCCTACCAGGTGCTGCTCGAACAGGGTCGTCGGATTCCGCAGGACGTCTCCGTCGTCTCCTTCGACGACGAGATCCTCGCCGGCTACCTGCGCCCGGGCCTCACCACCGCGCGGCTGCCCTACCAGGAGATCGGCGCGCTCGGAGCCTCGATGCTCCTCGGTCAGCACGCCCTCGGGCACGAGCTGGTCACGATGCCGATCATCGAGCGCGACTCGCTCATCGCCGCGGTGTCGACCGACGCCGGTTGACGCCACCCGACCCTCGCACCCAGCAGAGAGAGATGCCATGCACGCAGCCCCCACGACCGACGTCCTCATCGCCGGCGAGACCCTCATCGACATCGTCCGGCGGCTCGACGGGACGCAGGCGGAGAGCCCCGGCGGCAGCCCGGCGAACGTCGGGATCACCCTCGGTAGGCTGGGCCGTGCCCCGGCCCTGGTGACCCATGTGGGCGACGACGAGCGCGGCGCGGCGATCCGCTCCTGGCTCGACACGTCCGCGGTGACCCTCGTGTCGGCTCCGACCGGTCGGACGTCCACAGCTCAGGCGACCCTCGACGCCGAGGGGGCGGCCACCTACGAGTTCGACCTCTCGCTCGATCTGGAGGCCTCGGGTGCGCCGGACGCCGCCGTCGTCCACACCGGCTCGATCGCCTCGGTCCTCGAGCCGAGTGCCGACCGCCTGCGCGAGCTGGTCGAGACGCGTCGTCCCTCGGCGCTCATCACCTACGACCCGAACATCAGGCCATCGCTCATCGACGACGCGGCCCGCGTCCGCCAGGCGGCCCTCGACTGCATCGCGCGCGCCCACGTCGTGAAGGCGAGTGACGAGGACGTCGCGTTCCTGCTGCCCGGTGTGGCACCGGTCGACGCAGCTCGAGAATGGGTCGCGGCCGGGCCGGGACTCGTGGTCGTGACGATGGGTGGTGACGGGGCGGTCGCGGTCAGAGACGGTTCCGTGCTCGAGATCGAGACGCCGCGGGTGCAGGTGGCCGACACCGTCGGTGCCGGCGACACGTTCATGGGTGCGCTGATCGACGGGCTGCTGACCGCCGGTATCGCGGGGCCCGGGGCCGAGGAGCGACTTCGTGAGGTGTCCGACGAGGTGCTGCAGCAGCTGCTCGACCGCGCCGCACGAGCTGCGAGCATCACGGTGTCGCGCCCGGGAGCGAACCCGCCCACCTCGGCGGAACTCGACGCCTGAGGCGCACGACGTCTGCGCGTCAGGACGACTCGGACGGCGGGAGTTCCGTCCCGGCAAACCGCTCCGACGACACCACCTGCTGGGCTGCCCGACGGAGGGCGAGGATCAGCGGTTCGGTGAGCACGGTGCCGAGCACGATGTACTGCACCGCGAGCTCGGGTGAGTCCGCCGGGATGCCGTCGATCTCGGCTTCGGCGATGCTGCGCGCTGCGTCGACATAGCGGTCGAGGACTGCGGGTGGCACGGTGAAGCCGGCTCGTTCCAGGGTGTCCAGGGCTCCGGCCAGGCCGGCGAGGAGTCCGGGATCGCACTGCGCCTCGATCCCGCCGAGTCGTTCGTAGAGCTCCAGTGCGCGGGTCGTGTCGACCGGACCACTCGGGCGCGGGGTGACAGCGGTGTGGGCGACGCCGAGGAGGTCGTACGGACCCGCCGGCGGCGAGTCCAGCGCGGCGACGACGTTCCGGGTCTCCGCGATGCTCACGCCGGCGGTGAGCAGTGCGCGGATCACGCGGAGCCGGGACACGTGGGCGTCGCCGTAGCTCGCCTGGGTCGCCGAGGTGCGCTCGCCTTCCGGGAGGAGTTGCTCGCGCAGGTAGTACTTGATGGTGGCCACCGGCACCTCGGACACTGCCGCGAGTTCCGAGATCCTCATGCTGTCCTCCTCGTCTGGATAGTGCTACTATCCAACTTGGATAGCGTCACTATCGAACAGGAGCAGTCTATGTCACGCGTCGTCGTCGGCCGAATCACCCATCGTCACGAGGGGGAGCTCGTCGTGTTCCACATCGGAATGACCATCAACCAGTGGTGGCGGGTGGACAAATGGCTCCCGATCTTCGGTGACATGCCGCGCATGCTGCAGGAGCTCATGTCCGACCCGGAGTCCGGGCTCCTCGGTTCGCACATCCTGCTCGGTTCCAGCGGCCCGTACCTCGTGCAGTACTGGTCGTCGATCGACAAGCTCTACGCCTACGCGTCGGCACCGGCCTCCGCCCATCGGCCTGCCTGGTCGCGGTTCAACAAGCGCGCCCGGTCTGCTCCGAAGGCCGTCGGCGTCTGGCACGAGACGTTCCTCGTCGACCGCGCCGAGAGCATCTACGTGTCGACGCCGTCCATGGGGCTCCCCGCGGCGACCGAGGCGGTGCCCGTCGGGTCGCGGCAGCAGCACGCGCGACAGCGGTTCGCCGACGGCCGGACCGCCGGTCAGCGCTAGCGGTCAGCGGTAGCGCGGCGGAACGGCGAACGGCGCGGAGACGAGGGCGGCACCCTGCGGGACCTCGCCGTCGCCGCGCCGGATCGGACCGCGCAGGGCGAGGGTGATCCGCAGGCCGTCGGCGGGATCGTGCGCGGTCTCCGGCTGCTCGAAGTTCAGCGTCGGCGGGTCCTCCGAGGTGCTGTAGCTCAACAGGATCATCGAGCTCGACCCCGAGGCCCGCAGCCGCGGTCTCGAGAGACGCACCGAGGATTCGCGCACGGTCAGGACCTCGTCGCGGTGCAGGATGCGCCCGGGGCCGTTCAGCTCGTTCCCACCCGCGCGGACCGCGACCTGTGGGCCGGCGAAGCCGACGATCGCGTGGTTCATGTCGTCGGGGGCGGCGATGAGCCCGGCGGCGTCACGGAGCTCGACGACCTGCAGTCGCCAGCGGATGCGGCGGTCGACGTCGGTGCTCGTCCAGACGTCTCGCACGCTGCCCCGGCCACGGTCGAGTGGTTGCCGCACGAGGTCGGCGAACCGGATGAGCCGCGGTGGGCCCGGGTCGGCCGGTGGTCGTGACGCGACGTCGACGAGGACGAGATGAGCGGGGGTGGCAGCCGGTTCGGGTCCAGCTGCTCCGCGCATCTCGTCCTCGTCGGGTCGGGTCGGGCAGGTCGTTCAGGCCGGTGGATCAGGCCTTGTCGTCGACGAGGATGTAGCCCTCTTCACCGTGGACAACGGTGTCGATACCGGCGATCTCATCCTCGTTCTTCACACGGAATCCGATCGTCTTCTCGATCGCGAAGCCGATGATGAAGGCGAGCACGAAGGAGTAGATGAGGACGGAGAACGCGGCGATCGCCTGGACGAGCAACTGCGAAGCGTCACCACCCATGAAGAGGCCGGTGCCGTTGGCGAAGAAGCCGAGGTACAGGGTGCCGATGAGACCACCGACGAGGTGGATGCCCACGACGTCGAGCGAGTCGTCGAAGCCGAGCTTGAACTTCAGGTCGATCGCGAGCGCACAGACCGCGCCGGCGACGACACCGAGGACGATGGCCCAGATCGGGTGCAGCGAACCGCACGCCGGGGTGATCGCGACGAGACCGGCGACGGCACCGGACGCGGCACCGACGGAGGTCGGCTTGCCGTCCTTGATCTTCTCGACGACGAGCCAGGCGAGCAGGGCTGCTGCCGGGGCGGCGATGGTGTTGACGAACACGAGTGCCGCGGTGCCGTCGGCCGCCAGTTCCGAACCGGCGTTGAACCCGAACCAGCCGAACCAGAGGAGACCGGCGCCGAGGAGGACGAACGGCGGGTTGTGGGGGACGTAGGCGCCCTTCTTGAAGCCGACGCGGCGGCCGAGGACGAGCGCGAGGGCGAGGGCTGCAGCACCGGCGTTGATGTGGACCGCGGTGCCACCGGCGAAGTCGATGACGCCGACGCCGAAGACGTCCTGCAGGCCGTGCGTGATCCAGCCGCCGTAGGCGAAGCTGCCGTCGTCGGCGAGGCCGAAGTTGAACACCCAGCTCGCGACCGGGAAGTAGACGACGGTCGCCCAGATGCCGGCGAAGATCATCCAGGAACCGAACTTCGCGCGGTCGGCGATGGCGCCGGAGACGAGGGCGACGGTGATGATCGCGAAGGTGGCCTGGAAGGCGACGAAGGCGAGT
The DNA here is from genome assembly GCF_014841195.1 of Plantibacter sp. CFBP 8798. NCBI lineage: Bacteria > Bacillati > Actinomycetota > Actinomycetes > Micrococcales > Microbacteriaceae > Plantibacter > Plantibacter sp. CFBP 8798. The sequence goes on along the minus strand of NZ_JACYTS010000003.1, from coordinate 50,449 downwards.
GGCGGGTAGGCCGCTCCCTCAGGCGTCTCGAGGGCGGCGGTCAGGCCGATGTTCCCGGTGTCGATCGCCCAGGGGGCGACGGTGCCTTCGGAGCCGGGGAACGCGATCGCGTAGCCGTAGAGCACCCAGAGGACGCCGATGAGGCCGAGTGCGCCGAAGCTCATCATCATCATGCTGATGACGCTCTTCGCCTTGACCAGGCCGCCGTAGAAGAACGCGAGCCCTGGTGTCATGAGCAGCACGAGTGCCGCTGATATCAGGATGAACGCTGTGTTTCCTTGATCCATTCGAGGTGCCTCTCCGCAGGGACGCGGCTGGAGCGCGTCGGGTGCGCCCAGCGTGACACCGGCGTGTTTCCGATGGCCTGTGCGCGTGTTTCCGGCACGTTGCGGAATCGGCCGCTGCGTAAACAGCACATGACGGATCGCTCGACGTACAGTGGGGACGAACGGAAGGGAGCCCCGATGTCGACATCGAGCACACCCGAGGACGGCCCGCAGGTCGTCCGCAACGACGAGCGTCACGAGTACGAGATCCTCGTGGGGGAGCACGTCGCCGGGATCGCCGGGTACCGCGAGGAACCGGGTCGCATCCTGTTCACCCACACCGAGATCGATCCGGACTTCGGCGGGCAGGGGCTCGGCAGCGTCCTCGCCGCCGCGGCGCTCGACGATGCGGTCGAGCGAGGACTGACGATCGTGCCGTACTGCCCCTTCATCCAGGCCTACCTCCGCAAGCACCCGGACTTCAGTGGTGAGGTGTCCTGGCCCGAGGAAGTGGTGCGGCCAGAGTGACCGGTCGTCACCCGGTGCGCGGCAGGCGGAGCAGGACGGCCTCGCACCGGTAGTCCTGCGAGCTCGCCATGTCGCCGCGGAACCACAGGAGCGAGACGGTCGAGGGGTCGCCGGGCGCGACGATCGGCCGCAGGTTGTCGACGTCCGAGTCCGCCGTGACCGGCGTCCAGGTCCAGGTCGCCCCGTCGTCGTCGGTGCGGCCGTGGAAGATCTCGTGGTGGGCGAGCGGTTGGTCGTCTCGCGGATCGATCGGTGTCGAGACGTAGAGCGAGTCGAGGTCGTCCGGGTCGATGGCGGCGAGTCCGGTGTAGTCCTGCTCGTGCGGGAGGAGGCCGGGGCCGGCGAGGGCGAGCGGATGTACCTGCCAGGAGCCGCCGGGCGTCAGGCGGGCGAACAGGAACCGGTGGTCCAGGACGGGCCGGAGTCGTTCGGCCGCCTCGTCCGGGTGCGCTGGTCCGTCGTCGGCGCGGGCGGAGACGACGGCGGCCACGGTGCCGTCGGGGGCTCGTCGCACGTCGACGGTCCAGCAGTGGGAGAGCAGGTCGCCGGCCCAGCTACCGCCGTCGGGCATTCGTGATCCGGCGGCGACGAGGGTGGTGAGCTCGACCTGCGATGGTGCGTCGCCAAGCAACGGATGCGGGTCGACGACGGCACCGTCGGTTCGGTGGAGCCCGCCGGTGTCGAGGAAGCCGTGGTAGATGCTGTTGTCGAAGTCGCGCGGGTGGTGGTCGGTGGTGATGAGGTCGATCCGCCCGGGGGAGGAGAGGTAGCGCGTGTAGCCGTTGACGTAGCCGATCTTCGGCCGGGTGAACAGCTTGCCGGCGTAGCTCCAGGTGTCGCCGTCGTCGTCCGACACGAGCGCGCACTGGTCGTCGTTGACGGCGCGGGCGAAGCAATACAGTCGGCCGTCGAGTTCGTGGAGGTTCGAGTAGGTCACGCCGAGTCCGCCCGTGTAGGCGCTCCAGTCGAACGTGTGCTCGGGCCCCCAGTGGCGTGGGTCGTGTGGTTCGCTGATGCGCCAGCGGGTGAGGTCGTCGGTCTTGTGACGGGTGTACATCGCGAGCCAGCGCCCGTCGCGCCGCCGCCAGAGGGCCGGGACGTCGTGGTCGTCGGACTCGAGGCGTTCGTGCAGGACGACGACGTCGGCGGTGCCGGTGCTGAGGTCGACGACGGTGACCTCGACGTTGCCGCCGCGCTGCTCGCCGTCGACGCCGCCCGTTGACGCGATCGACCCCACGACGAGGAGGTTCGACCGTGGATCGACGATCGCGCGCTCGTCCTGGAACCAGCACCAGGCGGCGTTGTCGTTGACGACGATCGGCGTGGTGGAGGTGTCGTTTCGGCGCAGCATCGCGACCTTCCGGGTGGGGTTCCGGACGAGGTTACCGGTGCGAGCGCCCGCTCGGCAAGCGCTTTCCAGGACGTGGTGCGGCTCGGAGCGCCCTCTGGCCGGCGGAGGTGCCGGGAGCACCCCGGGTGGGCCTCTTCCGCTCACTGAGGTGTCACGACCCGGCTGCCCTTCGACAGGCTCAGGGACCGAATCGTTCCCGGCGAACCTCTTCCGGTCACTGGGCTTGTCGAAGTGTCCACGAGGACTCCTCGTCGTTGCGGGCGCACCTTTCCCGGTCACTGAGCTTGTCGAAGTGCCCACGAGGACGCGTCGTCGTTCCGGGCGCACTGCTCCCGGTCACTGAGCTTGTCGAAGTGCGCACGAGGAACCCTTCGACAGGCTCAGGGACCGAAACGGTTCGGGCACACCTTTCCCGGTCACTGAGCTTGTCGAAGTGCCCACGAGGAACCCTTCGATACTTCGACAAGCTCAGCGCGGCGCAGCCCAGGGAGCGGAAGGGGTCAGAACGGTGGATCCGGTTCCGTGCGGTGGTGTTTGCCGTCGGGTGTCGTCCACTCGAGGACCCCGCCGGGCCCGTGGTCGAGGTTCCATCCGGGCAGATGCTTCATCCGGTGGTGATGCCGGCAGAGGCACGCGAGGTTCCCGACATCTGTTGTCCCGCCGTCCTCCCACGCGACCGAATGGTCGAGATCGCAGGCCCTGGCGCGCCGCCCGCACCCAGGTGCCCGACAGGTGCCGTCCCGCAGCCGCACCGCGCGCTGCAGATCGGCCGGGACCCGGTACTGATTCCGCCCGACCGAGAGGACCGCACCGGTATCCGGTTGGACGAGGACCCGGGTGAAGCTGGGCGCATTCACCGCGATACGGGCCGCGGTCTCCGGATCGATGGGCCCGTACCCGTCGAGCGTGGCGGGTGCGTCGCTGACGCCGGCCATGCTCAACGCCGGGACGGTGATCTGCACGGTCGGCTTGATGTGCTCCTGCACCTCGATCGGGTGCGGGAGCACCGGGCTCGACATGACGTCTTCCGGGGTCGCGCCGGTGAGCGCGAGCGCCGCGAGGGCGTCCGCCTGCAGCTGAGCACAGGTGCGAGTGTCGCCGGTTGCGCGTGACTCCGCTGCCGCCGCTTCGACGCGCTCGATGATGCCCTGCGCGATCGGTGCCGTGGTGAAGAGGTGCACCCATGCCATGCCGTCCGCTGCGGGTTCGAACTCGACCCGGCGGTCCGCCTCGGAGCGGACCGCTCGGGCGGTGATGGACTCGGGGTGGAGGCGCTCGCGCAGGACGCGAGCGCGTTGCCGGAGGTACGAGACGGTCGCGCTCTCGGCTACCGGAAGGACCTGGTCCAGGAACACAGGCCGCCCTGCGGCCGGGACGTCGCTGAGCTGATCGGTGATCACCTTCGCATGCCAGGCCGAGATGCGGCCGGCCTCGAGTGACGCCAGCACCGCCGGTGCCTCGTTCACGAGACGCTCGGCGTCGTTCGTCGCACGCTGGATCGTCCGCTCCGGCGTCCGCGTCGCCATCGCCAGGGCCGCGCACGTCGACCGACGGGAGAGGGCCCGACGCTCGGCCGGCGGGAAGATGGCCGGGACCGTGGCGTCCGCGAAGGCGTCCGCGTAGGCGGCGGAACGGGCCAGGAGGCGCGCCTTGCGTGCGTCCAAGACGGCCTGTTGCCGGTGGATCTCCGCCCACTCGTCCGAGAACTCCGCCAGCTGCGCGGCGTACTCGTCGCCGACGCGGATCGCGGCTGGCGTGGTCTCGGTCATGGAACAAGTCCATCATGGACCACTGACATTCCAGATGCCGAGTCGAGTTGCTTGTGGAAGTTTCCTCGTGTGCCCTTCGACAAGCTCAGGGACCGGAGGGGGTTGCTCAGGGACCGGAGGGGGTTGCTCAGGGACCGGAGGGGGTTGCTCAGGGACCGGGAGAGGGTCGCCGGAGCGGGAGGTTCCTCGTTTGCCCTTCGACAGACTCAGGGACCGGCCGGGGGTTGCTCGGGCGCCAGAGGGGAGTGCTCAGTCATCGGAGGGGCCACTCAGGGGTCGGCAGAGGGATCATCGAAATGCCGCGGAGCATGCCCGAAGTCGGTCGGTCGCGCAAGTTGTTCGTGAGTGGTCATGTGTTATGCCAGGATCTCAGTACCGTGTACCTCGATCGAAAGACACCATGAGTTCCAACACCACCCCTGAATACCTTGCGACGCCGACGTACGGGCAGCCGTACGCGCCCGCTCCGATCCGCGGCGCCGCCTCCCCGGAGGATCTGACGCTTCCGCTCTACGGGGCGACCTTCCCGCAGGCAATCAAGCGCTACCTCCGCAAGTACGCGACCTTCACGGGCCGCGCCTCGCGGAGCGAGTACTGGTGGGCCACGCTGTTCGTCTTCCTCGTCGCGCTCATCCCGAACATCCTCTTCTTCACGGGCTTCCTGATCGGCGCGACGTCGGCTGCCGCGCAGCGCGAGGCCGTCGTGTTCGACAGCAGCCCGGGCGCACGGACGTACTACACCCAGCCCGGCATCCTCGAGATCCCCGAGGCTGCTCCGCTGATCCTGACGGGCTTCGTGCTCCTCTGCCTCATCGGACTGGCGACCATCGTCCCGAACCTGGCCATCGCCTGGCGCCGCCTGCACGACGCCAACTTCCCCGGCCCGTTCTACTTCCTCTCGCTCATCCCCTCGATCGGTGGCCTGATCCTGTTCGTCCTCTTCCTCCTGCCCTCGAAGCCCGAGGGTCAGCGGTTCGACACGGTGCGCTGAGTCGCAACCTGACGACCGGAACGGGCCGGTGCGGACGAGATTGTCCGCACCGGCCCGTTCTCCGTCTCGCAGGACGTGCGCGAACGCCTCAGCCGGCCGCCGCGACGTCGAGCACCCACGTGACGCCGAACCGGTCCGTCACCATGCCGAAGCCGGGGCTCCAGGCGGACGCTGCGAGCTCCTCGACGATCGAACCTCCGACGACGAGTCGGTTCCAGAACACCTCGACCTCCGCGAGCGTCTCGCCACGCACCGCGACGAAGCAGGACTGCTCGGTGATGGTCGTCCCGTGCTCGCGGCGGGTCGTTCCAGTGCCGATCAGTGACGCCGCCGGAGCTCCGGGGCTGTCGTACGCCATCACCCGGAAGCCGTCCTCGGATTCGACCTGACCGAAGACGACCAGGTCGGCACCCGGGGCGTCCTTCGGCATCCCGAAGTCGCTGTAGCTCGCGATCGTCGTCCGCCCGCCGAAGACGGACTGGTAGAACTCCAGCGCAGCGCGGGCGTCGCCCTGGAAATTGAGGTGGGTCGTGGTCGTGATGCTCATGCGTGCTCCTCGGTTCGTGCCGGGCTCCTCCCGGTCGAGCACCACTGTCCCAGGCGTCTAGGACAGATCGTGTCCTGCACTCGGACTACGCTCGCACCATGGCCTCACCGACCTCCAGACTCCTGCAGTTGCTCTCGCTCCTGCAGGCGCGGCGCGAGTGGCCGGGTGCCCTGCTCGCCGACCGGCTGGACGTCAGCCACCGCACGATCCGCCGCGACGTCGACCGGCTCCGGGAGATGGGGTATCGCATCGAGGCCACGATGGGGCCGGACGGCGGGTACCATCTCGACGCCGGGAGCGAGCTCCCGCCGCTGCTCTTCGATGACGAGCAGATCGTTGCGCTCGCCATCGCCCTCCAGACCGCCGCCGTCGCGGGATCCGGGTTCGAGGAGCCCGCGCTCCGAGCACTGGCGACCGTGAGCCAGGTCCTGCCGTCGCGGCTGCGGCATCGACTGGACGCCGTCGACGTCATCTCGGTGCCCCGAGCCGGCGACGGACCGACGCCCCAGGTGGCCGTCCCGGTCCTCCTCGCGCTGTCCGCGGCCATCCGCGCGCGGGAGGTGCTCCGGTTCGGGCGATCCGACGACGACCCGGAACCGCCCCGGCGCGTCGAGCCGCACCACCTGGTCACCTCCCAGGGACGCTGGTACCTCGTGGCCTGGGACCTCGATCGCGACGACTGGCGGATCTTCCGCGCCGACCGCATCGCGCCGAGGACGCCGACCGGACCGCGGTTCCGTCCGCGGGAGGTGCCGGGTGGAGACGTGCAGGCGTTCGTGGCGGCGAGGTTCAAGGGTTCAGAGCAGACCGACGCCTGGCCCTGTGTCGGCACCGTCGTGCTCCACCTGCCGATCGAGGCGGTCCGACCGTTCGTGGGCGACGGCACCGCCGAGCCCCTCGGCCCGGACCGCACGCGCTACACCGCCGGCGCTTGGTCGTGGGTCGCGCTCGCCGCCTCCCTCAACCGCTTCGACACCGACATCGACGTCGTCGAGCCGCCCGAGCTCGCCGCCGCGTTCGCGCAGCTCGCGGAGCGCAACGCCGCGACCGCGCAGACGGTCAGCCGTGGAGCGCGTCGTCCGGCGGTCCGAGACGCACCGCGGTGAACCAGACTGTGAGGCCGGCGCGCGTGGGGGCCGCGCAGAAGAGTCCCGCCTCGACGTCGGCCTCCGGGTCGAGGTGGGCGACGCGGACCAGTCGCCAGTCCTCGTCGTCCACCCGGGCGCGCACGGTGACGGCGTCGCCGTCGCGGCTCGCGCGCACGGTGACCGTTCGTCCGAGCCAGTCGGGGACCGGCGCCACCGACCAGTCCGAGGTGCCGTGCGTGACGACCGCGCCGAGCTGGGCGACCCCGTCGGACACCTCGACCCCGGCCTTGATCCACGTCGACTCGGAGGCGCGGAGGAACACACCGGCCTGATCGAACTGCTCGGAGCCGTCGAGGACGAACGACACCTCGATCGCCGCCCGTCGCTGCATCGGCGCGATCAGCGCGTGCTCCGTGTCGTGGACGAAACCGTAGGAGGTGTGCCGCCAGGCGTCACTGCCCTCGACGGCGGTGACGAGCAGGGAACCGTCCGGCTCCGTCGTCACCGCCGCAGGGGCCGTCGTCCAACGTCCGTGCTCGGCAAGGCTCTGGAGATCCATCCGTCCATCCTGACGTATGGATGCGGGAGCTCGCCTCAGATCGCCGTGCCGAACTCGCGGATGGTGATCCCCGAGGCGGTCAGCGGGCCGCCGTCGGTGTAGAGCGAGATCCCCGTGTCGCCCTCGGCGAAGTGCACCTGCTGCGAAACGACGGTGTGACCGGCGTTGACGAAGACCTCGACGCTCTGGGTGTCGACGAAGACCCGCAGGTGGACCGGGCGTGCAGCCGCGTCGATCGGTGCTGCGGCTCGCGTGTACGGCTGCAGTGAGAAGCCGGCCAGGTCGGACGGTGCGCGGTCGACGTAGAGCTCGGCCCCGGCCTTCCCGATGTTGGTGTGTCGGGAGCCGTCCGCCGAGCGCCCGACGGAGAGACCGACGTTGGTCGCGGTGTCCCAGGTGAGGTCGAGCTCGATCTCGTACGCCCGGCCGCTCCAGGGCAGGACGGCGCTCCCGGTGACCGTCTGGTCCGGGAGGGGGACGGTGGTGGTCGCATACCCGGCCAGGGCGTCCACGGGTGAGCTGAGCAGGCTGTACCGACCACCGGACTGGGCCTCGAGTCGCAACTCCCGGACGACGGAGTTCTGGCCGTTGTAGCCGTCCGAGGCGTCGGTGGGGACGTCGCGGGCCGCGTACTTCCAGTTGTTCATCCACGCGATCGCGAGCCGGCGGTCGTCGGGCGACTCCGCCTTCGGCCAGGTGACGGCGGCATACCAGTCCCAGCCCCAGTCCAACCACTGCGGGGTGAGGTCGTCGGCCGTGAACCGCGTCCCGTCCCAGGTGCCCGTCCAGTAGGCGTAGGTCATCGGCAGGCCGATCGAGTAGGCGTCCATGCTGGCGCCCAAGACCCAGTGCCAGCTGCCGTCACCCGCTCGCATCTGGAACAGGTCCGGGCACTCGATGCCGCCGAGGTCGTGGTTCGGGAAGTCGAAGTTGTGCTGCAACTGCCACGTGGTGAGATCGGGCGAGGTGTAGAAGGCCGCGTAGCGCGCCCGGCCGATGACGCAGACCCACTCGCTCCTGGCCGCGTCCCAGTGCACCTTCGGGTCCCGGAACCACTCGGCGTTCTCGATCTCCGCCGTGGTCTGGGCCGCACGTCCGTCGGTGTTCACGATCACCGGGTCGGGGAGCATCGTGAACGTGAAGCCGCCGTCCGTCGACCAGTAGAGGTACTGCTCCTGGTACTTCCGGACGCCGTCCGTGGGCTGCGTCGCGAGGGCGATGACCGCGCCCGCCCCGAAACCGGCGGTGTTCGCGGTGTCGACGACGGCGGATCCCGACCACACCGGGAAGTCCGGCTGCAGCGGCATGACCGTCCCGTGGTGGGTGAAGGCGACGCTGTCGGTCGTCGTCGCGTGATCCCAACCGCCCGGGCCGTTGTTCTGGCCGGAGTGCAGGTAGTACAGCTGGTAGGCGCCGTTCGTGAACACCGGTCGTTGCGGGTCGCAGAGCCACCCCGACGGCGGCGTCATGTGGAACACCGATCTGAGGGAGGCCTGCGCCTGTGCGGTGGTCTGCGCCTGTGCGGCGAGGGGTGTGCCGGCACTCGCGAACAGGGCGAGTGCCCCGAGGCCGGCGCCCTGGAGGACGGTTCGGCGGGAGAGGTCGTGCGTCATTGCGGTTCCTTTCGTCGGTGCCGCGGGCACGCCGAAGGCACCCGTGGCGGGGATGGGGCTGGATCGTGCGGTGGAGGACTTTTCAGGCGAGCGCGTGCACCTGGTCGGTGGCTGGCACCCGGTCGAGGACGGCGACGGCGACCGAGACAGGACTGGCGCGTTCACTCGCGAGGGTCAGCGTCGGTCGTCCGCTCCCGAGGAGGACGAGGTCGGAGACGGTGGCGAGACCGCCGTCGACGAACAGCTCGAGCAGCGGGCCGTCGAGGCTGAGGAGAAGCCGAGCCGGCCGGTCGCCGGCGAGCGGGACGATGCTCGTGGAGGCGAAGTCGGGGTGCACCGTCTCCATGGCACCGCCCGACCGGGTGACGGCGAGTGACGCCGCCGCCGGGTCGTGGACGATGAGGACCGCTCCGTCGGTGTCAGCCGTCAGTCGGAGCCGCAACTCACCCGTGACCGACGGATCCCAGCGCAACTCGACCACGCCGTCACCCTCGAGCGCCAGGTCGACGGCGTCCGAGGACAGGGCGACGGTCGTCGGGTCGATCGCGGCCAGTCGTTCCCGGACGAAGGCCGGCGGCTCCTGCACGAGTCGCGGCTCGCCGTCGACCGTGGTCAAGGACAGGCGTCTGGGGAGCGACATCGCGCCCCGCCACGGTGAGGCGGGGAGGTCGGCGGCGTAGCGCCAATTGCCCATCCAGCCGAGGATCACCGCTTCGCCGTCCGGAGCGCGGTCGAACCCGACCGCCGCGTAGAAGTCCCGACCGTGGTCGAGCCGCTGCAGCTCGGCCCGCTCAGGCGTGAACACCGAGCCGTCGAAGTCGCCGACGAGATAGCTCATCGACGACCCGTCCGGGTCCTGCGCGTCGCCGATCGGGTTGGTGCTGAGGAGCAGGACCCATCGGATCTCGTCCGGGAGTCCGTCGACCGCGAGCGGGATGAGGTCGGGGCACTCCCACACGACGCCGGTGGGTCCGATCGGACCGACGGTGCTCACGTGCTCCCAGGTGCGGAGGTCGGTGGAGGAGTACACGAGGACCTGACGCTCCACGGCTTCCACCGTGAGCATGATCCAGCGGAAGCCTGCGGCGTCCTCGTACCGGATGATCTTCGGGTCGCGGAACGCGTGCGAGCCGCGGTCGAGGATCGGGTTCTCCGGGTCCCGCTGCCAGGTGAGCCCGTCGTCGTCACTGGTCGCCCGGGACTGCGCCTGCCGACCGTCGGTGGACACGCTCGTGTAGTACGCCGTGAGGCGTCCGTCGGGACCCGCGGCGACCACGGATCCCGAGTACACCTGCTCCTCGGCGGTGTACCGCAGGGCGACCGGATGCTCGTCCCAGTGCTGCAGGTCGACGCTCGAGGCGTGACCCCAGCTCATGTTGCCCCAGTCGCCACCCTCCGGGTTGTACTGGAAGAACGCGTGCCACCTCCCGCGGTGGAAGACCAAGCCGTTCGGGTCGTTCATCCAGTTCCGCTCGGGCGTCAGGTGGAAGCCGGGCCGTGGAAGGGCGTGCTGTTCGTCGTGCACGGTCGCGCCCTCAGACGGAGTGCCGCGGGACGGCCGGGCAGGCGATGAGCTGCGGCCCGGCGGGCAGCGCGGCGTCGAGACCGAGCAGCCGACGGACACCGGCCGCCCCGAGCTCGTAGTGGGGGAGGGCGACCGTCGACAGCGGTGGCCGGAGGTGGGCGGCGATGACGTCCTGGTTGTCGAACCCCATGACGGCCATGTCGTCGGGGATCCGCAGTCCGCGCTCGCGCAGGCCGTCATAGAGGCCCATCGCTACACGGTCGTTGTGGCAGAACACCGCGGTGGCGCCCGAGTCGACGACCTCGACGGTCGCCGCGTACCCGCCCTCCTGCTCCGGTGAGGCCGGGAACACGAGGGCGTCGTCGAAGGCCACCCCCGCCGCCTGCAACGCCGAGCGGTACCCGGCGAGCCGGCCGGTCTGTGCCGGTGAGGGGGTCGTCGTGTTGACGAACGCGATCCGTCGGTGACCGGCCGCGAGCAGCGCCTCGGTCGCGGTCCGCCCGCCCTGCTCCTCGTCGGGGACGACGGCCGGGAGCCCGCTGCCGGCGGCGTAGCAGTCGACGAGCACGGTGTCGGTCTGGAGGAGCGCCTCCGGCACGGTGATCTCGTGGTGGAACCAGGTCGAGTAGAGGATCCCGCGGACCTGGTGCTCGAGCATCATCGCGATCGCCTCCTCCTCGGCGGCCGTGTTGCCGTCGGTGTTGGCGACGAGCAGGACGTAGCCGTGGCGCCACGCCTCGTCCTGGGCGCCGTGGATGATCTGGCCGGCGAACGGGGTCGTCGCGATCGCGTCGGCGACGAGGCCGATGAACCGGGAGTGCCCCTGGGACAGCGTCTTCGCGAGGGCGTTCGGCCGGTAGCCGAGCTCCGCCACCGCCTCGTGCACCCGACGTTTCGCGTCCTCGCCGATCCGCGACCCCGGCTTGTCGTTGACGACGTGCGAGACGGTCGCCACGGAGACGCCGGCGGCCTTCGCGACGTCGCGCATCGTGATGCCCGAGGTGTTCTTCGGGTGGTCCGCGCCGGGCTTCGGCTGGTCGGTGCTGCTCATCCCTTGGTCGCTCCGCTCTCGAGGCCGCTGATCATCGCTTTGTTCAACACGAGGAACACCAGCAGCAGCGGTGTGACCGTGACGCAGACGGCGGCGAACGTCGCCGTCCAATCAGTGTTCCCCATCGCCCCGATGTAGTTCTGCAGGCCGAGCGGGATGGTCTTCAATCCGTCCGAGAGCACGAAGGTGTTCGCGAAGATGAAGTCGTTCCAGATGAAGATGCTGTTGACGAGCACGACCGTGATGATCGTGTTGACCGAGAGCGGGAACGTGATCTGGCCGAAGATCCGGTACGGGCCCGCCCCGTCGAGCGACGCGGCCTCGTACATCTCCCGCGGGATGTACTCGTAGAACGAGGAGAACAGGTACACCGCCATCGGCAGGGCGAACGCCGCCAGCGGGATGATCATCGACAGGTGGGTGTCGAGCAGGCCGACCTGCGAGTAGTCGATGAACAGCGGGACGAGCGCGATCTGCACGGGCACGATGATGCCGAGGAGGAACAGGCCGCGGACGAGCCCACTGAACCGGAACCCGAGGACCTGGAGCGCGTACGCCGCCATCATGCCGGCGATGACGATCAGGGCACTCGACCCGAGGGTGACGATCAGGCTGTTGACGATGTTCAGCCCGAGGTTGCCGGTCGAGAACGCCCGCGCGTAGTTCTCGAGCGTCCACTCGGACGGTAACGCGAAGGGGTTGCCACCGGCGAAGTCCGCCGCCGTCCGGAAGCTCGTGAGCAGCAACCAGACGAGCGGGTAGACCTGGACGAGCACGATCGCGACGACGGTCACGGTGAGGATCGTCCGCTGCACCCGCACGCGCGGGGTGTGCCGGGGCTTCCGCTTCGGTGCCGGCGCCGCCGGGGGCGCGACGTGTTCGGTCGGCCGGGCGGGGAGGGTGGCGGTCATGACTTGTCCTTCCGTCGGAGCAGCAGGAAGATGAGGCCGACGGCGACGAGACACTCGACGACGATGAACATGGAGATCGCGCTGGCGTAGCCGTAGTCCGTGTGGACGAACGCCGTCTTGTACATGTACGTGGTCAACAGCTCGGACGACTGACCGGGACCGCCGTTCGTCAGCAGGTACGGGATGTCGAAGCCACGGAGGGCGAAGGTCGTCGCCATGACCGTCGTCGTGATCCACACCGGCCGGATGTACGGGAAGCGGATCCGCCAGAAGATCTGCCACCAGGAGGCGCCGTCCAGCCGAGCGGCCTCCTCGAGGTCGCGGGGCACGGCCATGAGGGCGGCGTAGATGATGAGCATGTACAGGCCGGTGAACCGCCAGCCCTCCGGGATCGACACGGCCGCGAGGACCGTCTGCACGTTCGACAGCCAGGCCGTCTGGAGGTCGCCGAGGCCGACCCACGCGAGCAGCTGGTTGATCAGCCCGACCGGCTCGAGGGCGTACAACCGCTGGAACAGGATGGCGATCGCGACCGTCGAGATGACGGCAGGCAGGAGGTACAGCGTCTTGACGAGCTCGCGGGCCCGGGGGAGGGCCGTGAGTAGCCCGGCGACGAGGAGCGCGCCGCCGAGCTGGAGCACCAGACAGATCGCGAGGTAGCCGAGGGCGTTGCCGAAGGAGGTCCAGAACACGTCGTCCCGGGTGAGCATCTTGACGTAGTTGTCGAGTCCGACGAACGCCATGTCCGTGATGCCGTCCCACGAGAAGAGGCTGAGGAACAGCGACTGCACGATCGGCAGGAGCACCGCGACACCGTAGAGGACGAGCGGCGGCACGAGGAACACGAGCACCGACAGCGTCGACCGGCGGGGCAGCATCGAGGTGGACATCGGCTTCCGCCGCCGCGGTGGGCGGGCCGATGCCGCGCCCACCGCGCTCTGGGTGAGTTCAGTCATCGACGTTCTCCGTGAGGGCCGCATCCATCGTCGTGATGAACTCGTCCGGCGTGATGTCGCCCTGCACGAGCAGGGTCAGCTCCTGCTGGAGTCGGGTGTTCGTGGCCGGGTCGAGCTGGGTGTCCCAGGGCATCGCGATCGCCGGTCCGACGCCGTCGGCCTGCGCCACGGAGCTCGCGTACAGCTCGGTCGCGTTCGCTGGGACGGTGGTCTGCGCGGAGGTCGTCGGCGACAGCGCGCCAGTCGCCGCGTAGAGCTCCGGGTAGCGCTCGAGGGCGAACGCGAGGAAGTCGCGGACGAGCGGGTCGTACGTCTTCGCGTTCACGGCCATGCCGATGCCGGAGGGGGTGACGTACTCGTTGTCGGCGGTGACGGCACCGTCGATGGTCGGCAGCGTGAAGGTGCCGACCGCGTCACGGACGCCGGGGTCGAGCGCATCCGTCGCGAGGTTCGAGAGTTCCCAGGTGCCGATGTTGTAGACCGCGGCCTTCCCCGAGGTGAAGAGCGCCTGCGCGTCCGCGTAACCGGTCGAGGAGAACCCCTCCTGGAAGCAGCCGGCCTGCCCGAGGTCGTACAGCCATTCGGCCGCGGCCTGTCCTGCCGGGTCTGAGAAGGATGCCTTCCCGGCCTTCAGGTCCTGGATGTACTCGGGACCCGCCATCCGGAACGGGTAGTAGGCCATGTAGCGCTCGAGCGGCCACTGGTCCTGACCGTCGAGTGCGATCGGGGTGACGCCCTTGGCGCGGAGCGCCTTGCACATGGCGGGGAAGTCGTCGAGCGTGGCCGGGACGGTGACGCCGGCGTCCTCGAGCAGGGAGCGGTTGTACCAGAAGAACTCCAGCTGGAACTCGAACGGCACCATGTACAGCGAACCGTCGTCGAACCGCTGGTAGTTGAGCGCCGCCTCGCGGTAGGAGTCGGCGAGCCCGAGGTCCTCGAGGAGCAGGTCGACGTCGACCATCCGGCCCTGCTTCGCGAGCTTCTGCGCGAACGGGGTCGCGTCGGTGTCGAAGAGCTCGGGGAGCTTGTTCGCGGCCGCGAGGGTCTCGTACTTCTGGATGTAGGACGGGCGGTCGGGCGTCGTGATGAGGTTCAGCGAGAAGCCGGGGTGGTCCTTCGCGTACTCGTCGGCGATCTGCTCCATGGCGGTGATCACCCCGCCGTCGGCCGGGCGGGAGAGCAGCCACGAGATCTCGCGGGGGACGATGTCGCCCTTCGGGTCGACGTCGGTCGGGTCCGTGGCGCTCGATCCGCCGGCGCAGCCGGAGAGGGCGAGCGCTGCAGCGGCGACGAGCGCCACGGAGGCGGTGCTGCGGGTGGGGCGCATGGTGCGGGGGCGTGCGGTGGTTGGCATGGTCGGAATCTCCGTTGATCGATCACAGGTGGGTGCGGGTGTGCGGGTGGTGGTGCAGCAGGGCGGAGCGTGGTGTCGGGATCAGGACGTGGTGCTGGTGAGGAGTCGGTGTGAGGTGGGGTCGTCGTCGGAGTCGCCGCCGTCGCGTTCCAGGAGCGTGCACGCCTCGACGGTGACGGTCCCTTCACCGACGAAGACGCCGACGCGACCGCTCGGTCGGTCGTAGAGGCGCGTGCTGAGGACGACCGCGTCGTCGACGGTCGCGACGCAGAGGTCGCCGTCGACGATCACCTCGAGCTCGTGCAAGCCGGGGGCCAGGTGGCAGGGGCGTTCGAGTTCGACGACGAACGGGACGTCGCCCGAGATCTGCCACTGCTCCGTGCCGGTGCTGGAGCGAGGCCAGCGGTCGAACACGAGGCGGTCGCGCTTCGGCTCCAGGCGCAGGACGTAGCCCTCGTCGCCGTCGTCGCTCGCTCGGAGGAGGACGCCGCACTCGGTCGTGCCGGGGGCGATGTCGAACCGGGCGACCAGTCGGAAGGAACTCGGTGCGTCCACGGCCGACAGGGCGTCGGCGTACCCGTCGGGGGCGCTCAGGACCGTGCCCCGGGCGACGACGGTGTCCGTCGGCTCGTCGGCGGGCGCGAAGGTGTCGCGGAGTTCGGTGGGCGGATGGAAGGCGAGGGTGCCGTCGGCACGCTGCTCCGCTTCGAGGACCGACATGGTGCCGGCCCACTGCCAGGCGCCGGCGTCGTGGGCTCCCTCACGCGAGGCGATCCAGCCGAAGAAGAACCGGCGTCCGTCACGGGCGGCGGACTTCGCCGCGTAGTAGGCGCGTCCGTCGAGCGTGTCGTGCTCGGGGACGAGCCAGGGTCCGTGCAGGGTGCGCGACATCCGGTAGCGCGTCGTGAACGACTCACTGAACTCGGAGTACACGAGGTACCACCAGTCGCCCCACTGGAAGACCTCGGGGCACTCGTCGGCGATGTAGCGGCGCGGGTCCCAGAACGGCTCGACGGGTTCCCAGGTCGAGAGGTCCGTGGAGATGCATTGCGCGATGACGCCGCGACGCCGTTCCGGTCCGTGTGCGTGTCGGGCGGTGATGAGCATCCGCCAGACGGCCGCGTCCTCGTCCCAGAAGACGAAGGGATCCCGCCAGTCGGCGGTCTCATACCCTGCGGTGGCGCCGAAGGTGTCGGCCTCCCGGCGCTCCCAGGTGCGCATGCCGTCGGTGCTGACGGCGTGCATGACGAGTTGCAGCGCCAGACCGTCGGCACCGCGGCGCTCCGGGTGTTGTCCCGTGTAGAAGACGTGGTGGACCCCGTCGGGGCCCAGGACGACGCTGCCCGTGTAGACGTTGAAGTCCGGCGCGGACGGTCCGCCCGACGCCAGTGCCTCGCCGAGGTCGTCGAAGTCGACGAGGTTTCGGGTGGTCACGCGATGCCACGGCATGCCGATCTTGGGCACACGACGCGACTCGTGCAGGTAGAGGAGGTGGAAGACACCGTCCTCCTGCCAGGGGATGACGTCTCCGACCCATGCGCCGTTCGGCTGGTGGAACCCTCGTTGGTTCATGACGTCCTCTGCAGTGAGTGGTTAATCGGTTACGCAGTTACCGTAGCGGGATGCCGAGAAGGTGGTCAAGCGGTTAAGCAAAGTTAAGCAGCTCGATCGTCGACTTGCCCCACGCGACATTCGAACGTATGTTCGACACATGACCCGCCCGCGTCCGATCCGCCTCGACCACGACACGTGGCTCGTGATGCGGAACGATCCGGTGATCCCGAAGGCGGTCATCGAACGGCGCCGGGATCGGGGCGGTGCCGACGCCTACTTCGTCATCGCCTGGGACATCGATCCGCTCAAGCGGGTGTTGATGAGCGTGCAGCCGAGCCTGGAACGCGCCGACGCCCTCGTGCGATACGACGTCCCGCGCACCACCTCCGACCGCGACGGACCGCCCAACGGGCTCAAGGCCACCCCGCGCTGATCCGCTCTGTCGGAGCGCGCCGTCGGGGAGTAGCGTTCCCGCATGGCGATCGATCCGAAGCTGCTCGACTGGTTGCTCGACGCCGATCCGGCTCTCCGGTGGCAGGTCGAACGAGACCTGGCGGGTGCGCCACCCGAGGTCTGGGAGGCGACGCGGAGCACCGTCGCGACGACCGGGTTCGGTGCCGAGCTGCTCGCGCATCAGGACCCTGACGGACAGTGGGCGGGCGGCGCGTACTTCCCGGCCGGTTTCTTCGGCAGTGCCGAGCAGGAGGAGCCCGGGCAACCCTGGGTCGGGACCACCTGGGCGCTCAAGGACCTCCGCGAGTGGGGTGTCGACGCCGCCGCCCTGACCGACACGGCCGAGCGCCTGGCTGCCAACAGTCACTGGGAGTACGACGACCTCCCGTACTGGGGCGGCGAGGTCGACGTCTGCATCAACTCGTTCACGCTCGCCACCGGCGCCTGGCTCGGTGTCGACGTCTCGCCGCTCGCCGCCTGGTTCACCACGCATCGCCTCGCCGACGGCGGCTGGAACTGCGAGGCGGAGGAGGGCGACTCGGTGCGGTCCTCCTTCCACTCGACCCTCAACGCGGTGCGGGGTCTCCTGGCGTACGAGGCGTACACGGGTGACTCGAGCGTGCGTGAGGCCCGGCAGGGTGGCGAGGAGTACCTCCTGACGCGACGACTCCTCAACCGGGCGACGACCGGGGAGCGGGTCGGCCCGTTCGTCGACCACCTGGTCTTCCCGAACCGCTACCGCTACAGCGCCCTCGCCGCCCTCGACCACTTCCGGGACGCCGCCCTCGCTGATGGCACGCTGCCGGACCCGCGCCTCGCCGACGCCGTCGAACTCGTCCGTGCGGCTCGCCGGTCGGACGGGACCTGGCTTCAGGGGCGGCCCCTGCCCGGACGCGTCTGGTTCGACACCGACGTGCCGGAGGGTGAACCGTCGAAGTGGCTCACGCTCATCGGTTCCCGAGTCCTCGCCTGGTGGGACGATGCAGGCTCGGCAACCGCCCAGCAGACCCATCGACGACGTATGGACGGCTCATAGGAAGCCCATAGCCGGCACGCCGATGCTCGTCTCACGACCGATCGAGACCACCGATCGCAGACGAAGGCGAGGCGCACCATGAGCAGGATCCCGACACCCGAGACCACCCCGGACGGCCCGGCCTACGAGGGCCGCCTGCTCGACCGGGCAGACGAGGAGGTCGTCGACCAGGGCGTCGCGTTCGACCTCGGGACCCTCGTCAGCCGACGCACGGTGCTGAGCCTCGTGGGCGCCGGGGTCGGGGCCGTCGCGCTCGCCGCCTGCTCCACCGGGGCGTCCGGCAGCAGCAGCACGAGCACGGGTGCCGCGAGTTCCGGCACGAGCACCGCGACGGCGACCGGCGACCTCCCATCGGGCGAGATCCCCGACGAGACCGCTGGCCCCTACCCGGGCGACGGCTCGAACGGAGCCGACGTGCTCGAGGAGTCCGGCATCGTCCGCAGCGACATCCGGTCGAGCATCGGGTCCGGGACCACCGCGAGCGGGGTCCCCATGGCCCTCTCGCTCACCATCCTCGACATGGCGAACGGTGACGCCCCGTTCGCCGACGTCGCCGTGTACGTCTGGCACTGCGACGCGTCGGGCGGCTACTCGATGTACTCCGACGGGATCGAGGACGAGACCTACCTCCGCGGCGTCCAGGTCGCCGACAGCTCGGGGACCGTCTCGTACACCTCGATCTTCCCGGCCTGCTACTCGGGCCGGTGGCCGCACATCCACTTCGAGGTGTACCCCACGGTCGCGGACATCTCCGACTCCGCGAACGCCATCGCGACCTCGCAGGTCGCCCTGCCGCAGGCGGCGTGCGACACCGTCTACGCGCTGTCGGGCTACGACGGCTCGAGTGGGAACCTCGCCCAGGTGAGTCTCGACGACGACAACGTCTTCGGTGACGACGGCGGCGCCCTGCAGCTCGCGACGGTGACGGGCGACGCGACCTCGGGATACCAGGTGGCGCTCACCGTCCGGGTGGACACCACGACGACGCCGACCGCCGGTGCCGCTCCGTCCGGCGGTGGCGGGGCTGGCGGCGGAGGAACGCCGCCGAGCGGGCGCTGACCGCGCCACCTCCACGCACTCCTGTCCTGACCCGTATCGACCCGAAAGGACCCGTCATGGGATTCCTCCAGAACCTCACCGGCTGGCACGCCCTCATCGTCCTCGCCGTCATCCTGCTGTTCTTCGGCGCCGCGAAGCTCCCGAGCCTCGCCCGCAGCGTCGGGCAGTCGGCGCGCATCCTGAAGGACGAGGTGTCGGCCGACGCAGACACGCGCGCAGACACCCCTGCCGCCTGATCATCGGAGCGCATCGTGTTCGGACTCACCATGGACAAGCTGATCGTCATCGGCATCCTCGCGGCCGTGCTCATCGGCCCGAAACAGTTGCCGGTGTACGCCGAGCGACTCGGGGTGCTCGTCCGCACCGTCCGCGACCTCGTCGCGACGACCAAGGCGCGAGCCGCCGAGGAACTGGGCCCCGAGTTCGACCCGACCGAGTGGAAACGTCTCGACCCTCGACAGTTCGATCCCCGACGGATCATCCAGGAGGCACTCGTCGAGGAGCGTGGGCCGGTCGCGCAGCTCGACCAGTCGACGACGTCGGAGGTGCAGGTGGAGCCGACCGTGCCGTCTGCCCCGGCGAAGCCGGTCGCGAGCGGCGGCTGGCAGGCCGCGCTCCTCGAGCGGGTCGGACGCGACGGGGCGGATGCGCACCGCGCACCCGCCCCGATCATGCTCACCGAACGCGTCGTCCTCGACGAACGCGTCGACGAACCCGCTAGCCGACGGGCGTCGTGACGCGTCCGTCCTGGCCGTCCGCCGCGGCACCGCTGGTCGACGCGGGCGGCAGGATGTCGAGTGGCATCGTGTGGGTGTCGATGAGCGGGTTGTCGTCCTGCCCCTTGACGAGTTCCACCGCCTCGGCCTTCGTCTCGACCGTCGGCACCGAGCCGATGAGCGGACGACGAGCCGTCTCCCGCATCGTGAGCACGCCGACGCCCGCCACAGCCGCGAAGAACATGATGTAGAACGCGGGCATGAAGGTGTTGCCGGTGAGCTGGATGAGGAACTCGCTGAACAGCGGCGTCGTGCCGCCGAAGAGCGAGACGGACAGGTTGTAGGCGATCGCCATCGCGCCGAAGCGGGACGCCGTCGGGAAGAACGCCGGCAGCGAGGCCGCGGACGGTCCCGCCCACAGCGCGACCGGGGCGGCCACCATGAAGAGGGCGATGAAGATGGCCCAGATCTCACCGATCTGCATGACCGCGAACGCCGGCACCATGAGGGCGAGGGTCGCACCGACGGCCATGAGGTAGACGGGCTTGCGACCGAGCTTGTCGGACATCCGGCCGACGAGCGGAAGACAGGCGGACATGATCAGCAGGACCGGGATGGTCGCGACGGCGGCCGTCAGGTTGGAGACGCCGACGTCCTTCTCGAGGTAGGTCGGCATGTAGCTCGTGAGTGCGTAGCCGGCGGTGTTCGTCGCGGCGACGATCGCCATCGCGATGAGGATCTGGCGCCAGAAGTGACGGAAGATCCCGAAGACACCCTGGCGGGCCATGGGGTCCTCGTGCTCGGACTCGATCCCGCCGGCGGTCTCGGCGACCTCGTAGGCCGGGGTCTCGGGGATCTTGAGGCGGAACCACACCGCCACCGCACCGAGCGGCAGGGCGATGAGGAACGGGATGCGCCAACCGAACTCGGTCATGGCGTCGGGGCCGGCGAGGCCCTCCGCGATCAGCGTGGTGAGGGCGACGGTCCCGGCACCGGCCGCGAAGCCGACGTAGGACCCGACGTCGAGCCAGGAGGCCCAGAACCCGCGGCGACGGTCCGGTGAGAACTCGGCGACGTAGGTGGACGCGCCGGCGTACTCACCACCGGTCGAGAAGCCCTGGATCATCTTGAGGAGGTACAACGGGGCGATGGCCCACAGCCCGATCTGGGCGGCGGTCGGCAGCACGCCGATGAGCGCGGTGGCCGCGGCCATCATCGACATCGTGAGGAAGAGGATCTTCTTCCGGCCGATCTTGTCGCCGAGTGGTCCGAGCACGAGCCCGCCGAGCGGACGCACGAGGAACGACACGGCGAAGCCGAACAGGGTGACGAGGATGCCGGCCTCAGGAGGGAGTCCCTCGGTGAAGACGACGGTCATCGTGACCGCGAGGTAGCCGTAGATGCCGAAGTCAAACCACTCCATGAAGTTGCCGACGACGGTGCCTGAGATGGCAGTGCGGACCTTGGACGTCTTGACGACGAGGACGTCGTCGACGCGGAGGCGCCTGGTCTTGCGGGCCGGCTTCCGGCCGGTCTTGGGGGAGGGGGATGCGGGGGACGATGATGCCGCGTTGTCGCTGGAGTTCACAAGCAGTACTCGTTTCCTGACAGTCGTGTTGAATCATTCGGCACTCGCGTAGTCGCTCAGTGCCCGAGAAATGCCGGAGGATCGCCATGCTGCACTGGCACGGAGCTCGGGGGAGCTGCACGTCGGGTGGCGGGTCGTTCTCGGGGAGAACGCGTCCTCTCGGCTCTGGACGGGTATAGACAATACCAGGTGTCCAGTGGCGACCCTCCCCGCGGTGGTGCGGGCACAATGGACGGCGTGGATGTTCGGCGCGGTGTCTGGACCCTCGACGGCGGTCTCGGAACGCTGCTCGAGGCGCGCGGGCACGACCTCTCCGACGTGCTGTGGAGCGCTCGTCTGCTCCTTGAGGAGCCACGGGCCATTCTGAACGCTCATCGGGAGTTCTTCGCCGCCGGTGCGCAGATCGCGATCACCTCGTCGTACCAGGTCGGGTTCGACGCGTTCGAGCGCATCGGCATCGCGCCTCCCGAGACCGAACGGCTCCTGCGATCGAGCGTCGACGTGGCGCGTACGGCGCGCGACACGCGGTCGGAATCGGACCCCGACGGCCCGCTTCTCGTCGCCGCGTCGGTCGGTCCGTACGGAGCGACGCTCGGCGACGGCTCGGAGTACGAGGGTGCCTCCGGTCTCAGCCGGACCGAGCTGCGGCAGTGGCACGAGCGGCGTCTGGCAGTGCTGGTCGACGCGGCCCCCGACCTCCTCGCCCTGGAGACCATCCCGACGCTCGACGAGGCGATGGCGCTCGCCGATCTGGTGCGTGGTTCGGGCGTGCCGGCATGGTTGTCGTTCACGGTGGAGGGCGGTCGTCTCCGCTCGGGCGAGCCGATGGCGGAGGGCTTCCGACTGGTCGAGGGGATCGACGAGTTCCAGGCCGTCGGTGTCAACTGCTCGCACCCGGACGAGGTCCTCCCGGCCATCGCCGCTGCGCGGTCCGTGACGGACAAGGCGGTGGTGGTCTATCCGAACTCGGGCGAGCGCTGGGACGCCGACGCCCGCTGTTGGCGCGGAGCCGCCGGGGTCGGCGAGGTGGAGGCCTGGCTGGAGGCCGGGGCGACGATCGTCGGCGGCTGCTGCCGCATCATGCCGGACGACATCGCCGACATCCGTGCGCGGGTCGGCCGGGAGCGACGCCCCTAGCCGACGTTGAACCCGCCGTTGCTCGAGAGCACCTGGCCGTTGATCCAGGACCCGGCCGGCGAGAACAGGAAGCGGACGAGGTCGGCGGTGTCGGACGGCGTTCCGAGCCGGCCGGCGGGCGTCGCCTCGGTGCCCCAGCGACGGATGTCGTCGGTCATCCAACCCGTGTCGATCGGACCCGGGTTGATGACGTTCGCCCGCACCCCGCGGTCGCCCAGCTCCACTGCCGCTGCGGTGACGATGCGGTCGAGCGCGCCCTTGCTGGCGCCGTAGGGGAGGTTGTGGACGGTGTGGTCGCTCGTGAGGGCGACGATGCGACCGGCCACCCGGGGCGGTGCCTCCTGCACGGGGAGCTGTTCGGCGAAGGCCTTGATGAGCAGCCACGTCGCGCGCGCGTTCACGGCGAAGTGACGGTCCCAGCTGTCGAGGTCCGTCGTGAGGATCGAGCTGTCGACCGACTCGCAGTGCGACATGACGAGCCCCGACACGGGACCCAGCTGCGCCGCCCGCCCGACGAGCTCGGCCGGGAACGTCGGGTCGGCGAGGTCGCCGAGCACGAGCTCGACGCTCACGCCGAGCGCACGGCACTCGTCGGCGATCGACTCGGGGTCGTCGGGGGTCCGCTCGTAGCCGACGCGGTCGTCGTAGGGTCGCCAGGCGTTGAGGACGAGGTTCCAACCGTCCGCGGCGAGACCGGTGGCGAGTCCCGCGCCGATCGAGCGGCGGCGTCCGACCCCGGTGACGATGGCGATGCGGTCGGTGCTGTTCTCGTGGTCGGCGGCGATGGCGTCGTCGGTGAAGTCCATCCCGAGACCCTACGCGATGTCGGGTTGTCGGCGACAGACCGGCGCCGGCTCCGGTCAGGCGGCCAGGAGTCGACGTGCGATCGCACGCGCGGTCTCGAACGGTTCGCGGAAGGTGCGCATCCCGACCGTCACGATGGCGCCCTCGTACAGCAGCATGAGTTCGCGGGCGCGCGCCCCGGGGTCCGACAGGCCGGCTTCGGTGATGAGCTCGGCGAAGCGGTCGAGGAGCCACTGCTTCTGTCGGGTGACCTCGGGAAGGACGAGGCCGCTCGTCGCGTGGTCGGGGATCTCCGCGCGTGCGTTGACGGCGCTGCAGCCCTTGGGGCTGTTGTCGTCCGACCAGCCGATCGCCGCGTCGAAGATCGCGAGGACCCGGTCGATCCCGGGCTCCGGGTGCCGGGCGAGGACCTCGTCGACCCAGGCGCGCCAGCGGGCGTCGCGATGCTGCAGGTAGGAGAGCACGAGGGCCTCCTTGCTGCCGAAGCGGTCGTAGAGCGTCTTCTTCGTGACCCCGGCCGCCTCCGCGATGGTGTCGACGCCGACCGCGTGGATGCCGTTCTCGTAGAAGAGTACGGAGGCGGCGTCGAGCACGCGTCGGGCGCCCGGCGTGAGGGGTGCGAGCTCTGGAGTGTCGACCGTCATGCGAAAACTATACCAGTCTGTATACTGCGGGGATGAGTAAACAGATCGGTATACCTGTGGTTCGTGCGATCCGCGCGGCCATCGTCCCCCTCGCGGCGATCGGGTTCGTCCTCGCGTGGAGCTCCGGGTTCATCGTCGCGAAGATCGGGACCGAGGACGTACCGGTGCTCACCGTGCTCCTCTGGCGGTTCGTGCCGCTCGCCGTGGGGCTCGCGATCGTACTACTGCTCAGCGGGCAGTGGCGGAACGCCACCCCGGCGCAGGTGCGGTCGCAGCTCGTCATCGGCCTGTTCGCGCAGTTCGGCTACGTCGTGTTCGTCTACGCCTCGGTCGCCGTGGGCATCTCGACCGGGACGACCGCGCTCATCGACGCCGTCCAGCCGCTCGTCATCGCGGCGCTCGCCGGACCGCTGCTGCACGTGCGGGTCCCGGGCGCTCAATGGTTGGGGCTCGGGATCGGCGCGGTCGGGGTGTTCCTCATCGTGCAGTCCCAGTTCGGCGCCTCGGACGCACCGCCGATCGCCTACGCCCTGCCCGCACTGGCCATGGTCAGCCTCATCACCGCGACGATCCTGGAACGGCGCTCGCCGCACCGAGCCCCGGTCCTCCTCACGCTCACCGTCCACGCGACGGCGACCATGGTGCTCCTCGCCGTGCTCGCCCTCGCGACCGGTGAGGCGGTACCGCCGGGCGACGCGACCTTCTGGCTCACGACGCTCTTCCTCGCGCTCGTCCCGACGCTGTCGGCCTACGGGCTCTACTGGTGGCTGCTGCGTCGCATCGGGGTCACGGTCCTCAACACGCTCCTGTTCCTCGTCGCGCCGACGACCGCCGTCGCGGGTGCGCTCCTGTTCCGGGAGCCGTTTACGCTCCTGACGGCCGGCGGGTTCCTGCTCAGTGCGGCGGGCGTCGCCCTCGTGCTCGTGAGCGACGCCCGCGGTCGCGTCGATGCCCGTCGGGTCTGGGCCCGTCGGGTCAGTGCCCCTCCGGCCGCCGATCCTGCTGACGGCGCATCTCCTCGGCCAGTGCCGGATTCCGCTCCGCAAGGTGCGCGGTGATGTCGTCGACCACCTCGGGCGTCTTGTTCTGACTGAGCTTCGCACGGGCGTCGAAGCGGGTCACGCGCATCCGGAGGCCGACCGTCCCCTTCGCTGCGCGCCGGGTGCCGGCCTCGTCCTGGGACAGGTGGCGGCCGTCCGGTCGGTGGTCCTCGAAGTGGTCGGTGAGTCGCGAGAGCATCTCGTAGTTCTCGTCCTCGCTGAGGACCTCCGGCGTGCCGTACAGGTGCGCGGTGACGTGGTTCCACGTCGGGATCAGCTGGCCCTCCGGGTACCAGCTCGGCGAGACGTAGTCGTGCGGTCCCTGGATGATGACGAGGATCTCGTGCTCGCCGAGCTCGTGCGAGTGCTCGTCCGGTCGGCCGAAGTGGCTGACGATCGACAGCTCGTCCTGATCCTCCTCGAGGATCGCCGGATAGTGGGAGGCGACGAGACCGGTGCTCGCGGGCGAGACGAACGTCGCCCACGGGTGGTTGCGGATGAGGCGCTTGACCTCGTCGACGTCGGTCATCAGGTACGTGGGGGTGTGGCGCATGGTGGGGTCACTTCCGGTCGAGACGGGTGCGGACAGCGAGGCCGGCGCACAGGATGACCGCGAGCCCGCCGAGCACGGTGGCCCAGTCGAGTCGCTCGCGGAGGATGAGGGCCGCCCAGACGATGCTCAGCACCGGCTGGACGAGTTGGATCTGGCTGACCCGGGCGATCGGGCCGATCGCGAGTCCGCGATACCAGGCGAAGAAGCCGAGGAACATGCTCACGACGCCGAGGTAGCCGAACGCCAGCCAGCTGCCGATGGCTGCGGTCGGTGGCTGCTGGACGACCGACAGCGCTGTGAGGGCGACCATGAGCGGTGCTGCCACGACGAGCGCCCAGGAGATCGTCTGCCAGGAGCCCAGCTCCCGGGCGAGCAGTCCGCCCTCCGCGTAGCCGACGGCGGCCGCGACGACGGCGCCGAGGAGGAGGAGGTCCGACCAGGCCAGCGGCGCGAGGCCGCCGTGCTGCACCGAGGCGAACAGCATCGCCGCGACCGCGCCAGACCCCGCGAAGATCCAGAAGCGACGCGTCGGGCGCTCGCCGCCCCGGAGGACGGCGGCGACCGCCGTCGCCGCCGGGAGGAGGCCGATCACCACGGCGCTGTGACCGGCGGGAGCGGTGGTCAGTGCGAAGGAGGTCAGGAGCGGGAATCCGACGACGACGCCGCCGGCGACGATCGCGACGCGAGCCCACTGCACGCCGGTCGGTCGTCGCGCTCGCAGCGTGGCGAGGGTGATCGCGGCGAGCAAGGCTGCGATGACCGCGCGCCCGGAACCGATGAAGAGTGGCGAGAGTCCGACGAGTGCGACCTTCGTGACGGGGACCGTGAAGGAGAACGCCAGGACGCCGAGGAAGCCCCAGCCGAGCCCGGTGCGGGATAACACTCGCGCCGGCGTCACGATAACGCTACTCTGTGGACTCATGGACAACGATAGCACCGGGCGGATCGTCGCCGCCATGACCGCTTGGATCGCAGCGGCACCTCCGGGTGCACGCGTGCCCTCCAACCGGGCGTTGACCGCCGAGTTCGCAGCGAGCCCCGTCACCGTCCAGAACGCGATGCGCCAGCTCGCCGGCCGAGGGCTCATCGAGAGTCGGCCGGGCGTCGGTACCTTCGTGCGGGCGGCTCGTCCGGCGCGGTCGGTGGACTACGGCTGGCAGACCGCTGCGCTCGGCGCGCTGCCGTGGCGCTCTGGCGCGCTCTCCTCGGCGCAACGGTCGGTCGCACCCGCCGCGATCGCGATGCACTCCGGATACCCCGCCCGAGAACTGTTGCCTGAACGGCTGGTCCGCGCCGCGCTCGCGCGTGCCGCCCGCACCGACGTGGCGATGACCCGATCACCGGCGGCCGGCTCGCCGGATCTCCAGGCGTGGTTCGCAGCCGACCTCGCGGAAGCCGCACCGCCCGGGGTCACGCCGCCGACCGCGCGGGACGTCATCGTGATCTCCGGCAGCCAGAGCGGACTCAGCTCGATCTTCCGGGCACTCGTCGGCCCGGGGCAGCCGATGCTCATCGAGTCGCCGAGCTACTGGGGTGCGATCCTCGCGGCCGAGCAGGCGGGTGTGACGCTGGTCCCCGTGCCGACCGGCCCGGACGGACCGGACCCGGACGTCGTGGAGCGCGCGTTCCAGGACACCGGTGCGCGGGCGTTCTACGCACAGCCGACCTTCGCGAATCCGACCGGCGGCCGCTGGTCGCCGGAGACGGGGGTCGCGATCCTCGAGACCGTCCGGCGGCACGGCGCGTTCCTCATCGAGGACGACTGGGCGCACGACCTCGCGATCGACGTCGATGCCCGGCCGCTCGCCGCGCTCGACGACGACGGACACGTCATCTACCTGCGGTCGCTGACCAAGAGCGTCTCGCCGGCGCTGCGGGTCGCCGCCGTCATCGCGCGGGGGCCCGCCCACGATCGGATCCTGGCCGACCTGGCCGCCGAGTCGATGTACATCAGTGGGGTCCTGCAGGCCGCAGCCCTCGACGTGGTCACCCAGCCCGGGTGGCGGTCGCACCTCCGTGGTCTGCGACCGCTCCTCCGGGCCCGGCGGGACCTGCTCGTCGCGAGCCTGCGCGAGCACGCCCCGACGGCGCACCTCGAGCGGCTGCCGCTCGGTGGACTGAACCTGTGGCTGCGGCTCCCGGAAGGCACCGATGTGCCGCGCGTGGTCCGCACCTGCGAGAGCCGTGGGCTCATCGTCTCCGACGGCACCGAGTGGTTCCCGGCGGAGCCCGCGGGGTCCTACCTCCGGGTCAACTACTCCGGCGAGGACGCGGGTCGCTTCGATGAGGCGGCCCGCATCCTCGGCGGTGTCCTGGCGGACGAGCGCGCCTGACGGTGTCCAGGCGACCGTTCGTTACAGGTCGAGCTTCGCGTTGTCGCCGCCGTCGTAGGTCTCGCCGGTGACCTTCGACTTCACGAACGCGACGGCGGTCGCGATCTTGCCGCCGGGGCTGTCCCAGTACTCGGCGCTGTCGGCCGAGAACTTCAGCAGACCGACGCGCGGGTCGGAGGGGCCGTCCGGGAACCAGGCCTCGACGACGCTGTTCCAGAGCTCTTCCAGCTTGGCGTGGTCGTCGACGAGTTCGGCGGTGCCGGCGAGCGACACCCATGAGCTGTCCGAGCTCAGCGTGACGCCGGCGTTCGGGTTGACGTCGAGCTGCTGCACCGCGGAGGCGTCCTTGCCGACGATGAACCACAGGTCGCCGTCGAACTCGCGCTCCTGCACGGTGAGCGGGTGGGCGACGAGCTTGCCGTCGAGGTCCACCGTGGTGAGCATCGCGAAGCGGAAGTCCGCGAGCAGCTTGTTGAGGGTCGTGTAGGGGTCGGTGTCTCCGGCCATGGGGTCTCCTTCGTCTCGTCGACCGGCCCGTCGGTGTCGGGGTGCCGGTCTGCGTGGCTCGCAGCCTACGACTCGCGGCTCCGACCGCACCTGGATGGTGCCGACCGTTGACGTGAGGCGGATCTTCTGCTCCTGCGGCGACTCCGGTCGTCGTGTCCGGTCGCCGACTCCAGTCGCCCCATCGCACATCTCGTGCGCGAGCGCCATGCTCCCGCCGTTCCCGGGTCCGCTCACTACCCTGGACTCTTCACCACCGTAGGGAGAGACACATGAACACCTCATCGCTCACGAACCAGATCAACGAGGCGCTCGCGGCACTTGGCGGCGGTCCGTTCCTCACGACGAAGACCACCGAGAAGGACGCCACGACCACGGTCACCGGCACCCTCGGCGACAGCGAGATCCACATCGACTTCATCGAGGAGGGCAACGGCACCGAGGCCGAGAAGGACCACACGGTCGTCGTCCGCGACGCCTCGGGCAAGCAGATCGGCGAGGGACGAGGCGACTCGACCTTCGCCGACGCCATCTCCGCCTTCGGCTGGGCGGGCGTGCTCGACGCCGTCAAGAACGGCTGATCGCGTCGTCATGACCTCCAGGGTCCGGTCTCGTCCGCATTCGCGGTGGGCCGGGCCCTGCGTCGTCTCCGGGAGGCACCCGTGACGCCGCGATCGGACGACGGGCCGGTGGAGGACGAGCACTGGTTCGTGGTGAACGGCAGGCGCTGGCGCCGGACGGATCCGATTCTGCCGTCGGAGCTCGTCGCGTCCCTGCAGTCCCATCTCGGTCGTGGGCGTTCCGGTGTCGGTGTCGGGAAGCGGGCGGGTGACGGGGATGCGGTCGCTGCTGCCCGCCGTCGCGTCGGGCTCGCGAAGCACGGGCTCGGTGAACGCGGCCCGAAGTGGTGGGAGGAGTCGGAGGGCGATCGACTCGAGCGCGCCGAGGCGGCGCTGCGGGAGCTCGATGCGCTCGACGAGTCACCGCCCGGGTGATCCGGTCGGGTGGACGTGCTCTCCGCCCGCTCTTGCGTTCTGATCAGTTTCGACATATCGTTTATCGATACCAACGACAATCGATATGGATGTGATGATCATGACCGAGTCCACCGATCGCCCGACGCCGTCCGGCTTCGACCACGCGGCCTGGCAGGCCGCGAAGACCCAGCGCTCCAACCGCAACGACCTCGTGTCCGTGCTCGGTGCCGCCGTCGTCGCGGCGGGGGCCGTCGTCGTCACGCTCGTCCTCCGGCTGCTCGATATCTTCGGCACCGACGGGACCCGGGTGCCCGTGTTCTTCGACGCCGTCGACGCAGTCCTGCCGAGTGCGGCAGGAGCCGGCGCCTTCACGATCGACCAGGGTTCGGTCGTCGTGGCCGACCTCCCGGTGGTGACCTTCGTGTGCGTGCTGCTCGCCGCGATCCTGCCGGCGATCGCGAACCTCGTGGTCATCGTCTGCGCGTTCCGCTTCTTCCGCCGCCTGCTGCGTGGCGATGCCTTCGCGCCCGGGAACGCACGGCTGCTCTCGATCGCCTCCATCGCCATCCTCTGCGGGTGGATCGCGGACACCTGGTTCGGCACGATGGCGTCCAACGGCGCGCTCGCGGCCGCGACCGACGGCGCCGTCGAAGGAACCCCCTACCCGCTCACCTGGATCCCGTTCTTCGTCGCCATGGCGGTCGGCGGCCTCGCGATCGCCTTCCGCGCCGGTGAGCGCCTGCGCGCCGACACCGAGGGACTCGTCTGATGGTGCCGGCGCCCGAGGAGGACATCGCGACCGGCGTGCACTGCAACCTTGACCGGTTGCTCGCCGACCGTGGTCTCACCCTCGCCCGGCTCAGCGAGCTCGTCGGGGTGAGCGTGGTGAACCTGTCCGTGCTGAAGAACGACCGAGCGAAGGCGATCCGGTTCTCGACGCTGACGGCGATCTGCCGGGTGCTCGACTGCACGGTCGGCGAACTGCTGGAGCTCGACGACGCCCGCTGAGTGGTCCGGTACCGACCGTCAGCGCCGGCGTTCCCGGAGGAGCAACTGCGTGAGGTACAGCCCGCCGACGACCACCGTGACGACGCCGACCGGCACCGTCAGCGGGATCAGATGCTGGGCCACGAGGTCGGATGCGAGGAGCAGGACGCCGCCGACGAGCCCCGTCGCGACCAGCGGGATGCCCGGCGAGCGGGTCAGCCGGCGGGCGATCTGCGGAGCGGCCAGGGCGATGAACGCGATCGGGCCGGCGACCGCGGTCACCGCGCTCACCAGCGCGACCGCGAGGCCGATGAGGATGGCGCGTTCACGGGTGAGGCGCACCCCGGTCGCGGCAGCCACGTCGTCACCGAGTTCGAGCTGGCGGAGCGGACGGGCGGCGAACGGCAGGACCGCGAAGAGCACCACGAGGCACGCGAGTGCCGGCCAGACGACGGTCGCGGTCGCGGTGTTGAGCGTCCCCGCGCCCCAGGCCGCCGCGAAGAGCGCGACGTCGAGGTCGGCCCGGAGCAACAGCCAACTGTTGAACGCGGCGAGCATGGCCGAGACGCCGATGCCCACGACGATGAAGCGGAAGCCCGACAAGCCCTGGCGGAGGGCCAGCAGGAAGATCGCGACCGCGGCCGCCAGACCGCCGATCAGCGACCCGGCCATCAACGCCGGCCAGCTGCCACCGAGGAGGAGGAGCGCGACGAGCATCCCGGTGAACGAGCCGTTCGCGAGGCCGATGATGTCGGGGCTCGCGAGCGGATTCCGGGTGAGCGTCTGGAAGATCGCTCCCGAGACACCGAGCGCTGCGCCGAAGCCGATCGCCGCAAGCACGCGGGGCAGTCGCCAATCCAGGACGACCGTGCGCGCCAGGCCGTCGACGCGACCGGTGAGGACGCCGATCACCTCGTCGGTGGTCAGCGGGTAGTCCCCGAGCGCGAGACCGGCGATCCCCGCGACGACGATCGCCAGGAGTGCGGCGGCGCAGACGAGGAGGGTCCGTCGTGCCGGTCGGCGTCCGTTGATCGGACGTGCGGTCTCCCGTTCCCGTGTCGTGCTCACAGTCCCGAGGCCGTTCTGCGTCGGGCGAGCGCGATGAGGACGGGCGCCCCGACGAACGCGGTCACGAGCCCGACGGGCATCTCACCTGGGAGCACCGCGATCCGTCCGACGACGTCGGAGCACAGCACGAGGACGCAGCCGACGAGGACCGAACCCCCGAGGATGCGGCGCTGATCACTGCCGACCGACCAGCGTACGAGGTGGGGCACGACGAGGCCGACGAAGGCGATCGGCCCGGCGATCGCGGTGGCGCCGCCGGCGAGCAGGGTCACCGCGGCGAGCACCAGGATGCGACTGCGCGTGACGCTGACGCCCTGTGCTCTGGCGACGTTCGGGCCGAGGGCGATCGCGTTCAGGCTCCGCGCGCTCGCCGCGGCCAGGACGAGCCCCACGGCGAGGAAGGGGAGGACCGGCACGACGACACCGAGGTCGCGTTCGAGCAGGCTGCCGGCGTTCCAGCCGCGCATCCGGTCGAACGCGTCGGGGTGGGTGATGGCGATCCCCGTCGTCAGCCCGGCGAGTACGGCACCGAACGCGACACCCGTGACGGTGAGGCGGGCGGTGGAGGACTGCTCACGCCCGCCGGAACCGATCGCGTACACGACGAGGGTGACGACGAGCGCCCCACCGCAGGCGAGCCAGGCGATGTCGCCCGGCGCTCGGACACCGAGGAACGCCAGGCCGACGGCGACCGCGAAGCCTGCCCCGGCGTTGACGCCGAGGATGCCGGGGTCGGCGAGCGGATTCCGGGTGAACGCCTGCATGAGCGCGCCAGCGACGCCGAGGGCCGCACCGACGGCCAGCGCCGCGACCGTGCGCGGCACCCGCTGATCCCACACGACGAAGTTCGCCTCGTCCGAGCCCGTGCCGAGGATCGCCGCACGGACGTCATCCGGTGCGATCGGGTTCGCGCCGACGAACAGTGACAGGAGGACGGCGACCGCGAGCGCCGCGACGCCCGAGAGCAGTGGGATGAGCAGGCGGTGTCGCCGCGGCGCCCGCCCGCTCACCGAGGTGTCGCGGGCGGTCAGGATCGCGGTCGGCTTCGTCACGACCCGTCGGAGAGCAGCCGGTCGAGGTCGTCGAGGACGGCCATGCCGCCGAGGGGGCCGACGCCGGTGATCCAGAAGGACTGGTCGACGAGGTGCAGCTCGGGGAAGGCGTCGGTGTTCGCGGTGAGGGAGGCGGGCAGCGTCGAGGTGTCGTCGGGATCGACACTCGTCACGAAGACCTGGTCGGCCTTCGCTTCGAGCACGCGCTCGGGGGAGAGGTCGAGGGAGATGTCCTCCCAGGCGTGTTCGGGCGTCGTGAACCCGGCGCACTCGAGGGTGCTGCCGGCGAAGGAGGTCGGGCCGTAGAGCGTCAGGACGCCGTCGCGGGGGCGGATCAGCTGTGCCGTCTTCCCGGCGGTGTCGTGCTCCTCGGCGATCTCCGCGCAGCGTGCGTCGTAGGCGTCGAGGAGTTCGTCCGCGCCGTCCGGGTCACCGAGTGCTTCGGCGACGAACTGCACGTTGTCGCGCCAGGGGTCGGTCTGCGTCGCCATGAACACCGTCGGAGCGATCTCGGACAACTGGTCGTACAGGGCGGAGTGCCGCGACTCGGTGCCGATGATGAGGTCGGGCTTCGCGGCGGCGATCAGCTGCACGTTCGGCTCCGCCACGGTCCCGACGGTGGGGATGTCGGCGGCCTCCTCGCCGAGGTAGGCAGGGACGCCGGCGGTCTCGTTCAGCACCGCTGCGCCCACCGGGGTGATGCCGAGCGCGACGGTCGTGTCGAGCTGCACCGGTTCGAGGACGACGACCCACTTGGGTGCGTCGGGGATGGTGGTCTCGCCGTGGGCGTGCTCCATGACGTGGGTCGCGCTCGTCGCGGTGTCCGAGGGGGTCGAGGCGCTCGAGCTGCTGCAGGCGGAGAGGCCGAGGGCGGCGATGGAGAGGGCGGCGACGGCGACGAGACGTCGACGATGGGCGAGGGGGAGGGGCACGGATCACCTTTCGAACGGGTCGCGACGCATGCGACCGAGTAAGGCAAGCATAACCTTCATTCGGATGTGGCTCTGGGGCGAGCGTTCCAGTAGCCCTGCCCGTGGACGCGCTCCGGGTCGATCCCGTGGTCGGTCGTCGCAGCGCGCAGGAGGGGGATCCGGGTGCTCTCGGTCACCAGCCAAGCGGCGAAGCCGGTGCCCAGAGTCGCCGCCGACGACCCGTGTGTCCGGAGCCACTGTTCGACGCCGGCGACGAGCGCGTCACCGCCCGCCTGCCCGGCCCGTTCATGGACCTCGACCGTGTGACGCTCGAGCAGCGGCCCGAGCAGGGCGGTGTCGGCGGGGTCGCCGAGCTCGAGGAGGACGTGGGCGCGGACGTCCTCGTCGAGGGAGCGCAGGATCCCGTGGACGGCGGGGAAGGCCGTCTCGTCGGCGGCGATGAGGACGGTCGTCGCGGTGCCGGGCGCCCACTGGACGCCGTGTGTCGGGTCGCCGCGACGGATGTCCGGCCCCGAGACGAGCAGCCGGTCGCCCACCCGCGCGCCGAGCGCCCATCGACTGGCCGGGCCCGCCGGCTCGTGGATGAACACGTCGAGGTCGACCTCCTGCTGCGCCGGCCTGACGCGGTGGGCCGTGTAGCTGCGCATCACCGGACGGTCCGCCGGTGGGAGTGCGCGCCAGGCCCGCCGCCACGCGTGCTCCGGCAGGCCGTCGTGGAGTCCCTCCGGGTAGGCGCCGTCGTCTCCCGGCGGCAGCAGGACCTTGATCCGCTGGTCCCGCTCGTACGGGGCGAAGTCGGCGAGCGAGGCACCGGCGAGGGTGAGGCGGAGGAAGCCGGGGGACAGCCGTTCCGTGCGGTCCACGACCGTGTCGAACAGGATGTTCGGCGAGTGCAGGAACGGGACGGGCATCGCATCGAGTCTAGGAGGACCAGGCGCTGGCGTGCCGGGTCCTCCGTCGTTCACCCGCGGCGGACGGCGCGTGCGATCACGGTGCAGAGGGGGATGGCGACGACGGTCAGCACGGCGGCTGCCGGGAGGAGCAGGGCCGGGCCCCAGGTGCCGAGGATGATCCCGCCGACCGCCCCGCCGGTGGCGATCGAGCAGTTCCACACCGTGACGAGCGCCGACTGTGCCGCGTCCGCAGCGTTCCCGGCGACCCGGGCGATCGCCACCTGGAAGAGCACGGAGTAGGCGCCGAAGGCGAGCCCCCAGCCTGCCGCGGCGGTGAGGAGGACGACGACCGGCGGATCCCAGGCCACGACGGCGAGGCCGACGGTCCCGAGGAGAGCGGCCGTGAGGATGGTCATCCCGAGGCGCAGGTTCGCCAGCCGTCCGGCACCGAGCGTGCCGACGACCGAGGCCACACCGAAGGTTGCGAGGAGCACCCCGAGCGGCACGGGCGTCCCGCGGGAGGACAGGACCGGTGCGAGGTAGGTGTACGCGATGTTCTGGCCGATGATGCAGACAGCGAGGGCGACGAGAATCGTCACGACCGCAGGGATGCGGAGCGCCGCACCCATGCGCGTCGAACGCCCGGGGGCGCTGCCTGCCACGCGAGGAGCGACGACGACCGCGAGCACGCCGAGGAGCGCGGTGGTGGCGGCGACGATCCCGAACACCGTGCGCCAACCGAACTCCTCACCGAGGACCGCGCCAGCCGGGACGCCGAGCGCGAAGCCGAGCGTGGCACCGGACAGCACGACGCCGAGTGTGGAGCCGAACCGCTCCGCGGTGGTGAACCCGCGCGTGTACCCCGGGAGCATCGCCCAGACGACGCCGGCCACGAGCCCCGCGACGAACCGGGTCGCGAGATGCGTGAGCAGCTCGGGCGCGACGGCCGTGCCGGCGTTCGCGAGCGCCGAGACGATCAGGCTGAGCAGTACGACCGTCCGGCGGTCGAGCTTCGCGAGCGCACGGCTGAGCGGGATCGCCGCGATGATGCAACCGAGTGCGAAGACGGCGACGCTCTGGCCTGCGATCGACTCCGAGACGCCCAGGTCGGCGGCCATCGCGGGGAGGACCCCGGCCGGGAGCACCTCGGTGAGGAGCGTCACGAATCCGACGGCGGCGAGGAGCAGCGCGGTCGGGAGGGGAGAGCTGGTTCGGGTGGCAGGAGGGGTCGTGGATCGTGCCGTGCGCACGCTGTCGGTGGTCATGTCGGTGAGTCTCCCGGCCTGCCACTGGTGGCAGGGTCAAATCGACGAGGGTGCGCCGGGAATATCCGCCCGGCACCGACGGCTGCTCCAAGAGGACACAACTCGGTCGAAGGGGTCTTGCATGCGCATCGGCGAACTGGCGGCGGCCACCGGGAGCACGCCGCGGCTGCTCCGGTACTACGAGGAACAGGGCTTGCTGCGCCCGACCCGCTGCCCGAACGGGTACCGCGAGTACGGAGACCACCTCGTCGCGAAGGTGCAGCGCATCCGCGAGCTGATCGGCGTCGGCATGCCGACCGCGCTCATCCTCCAGGTCCTGCCCTGCTTCGAGGACGACGACACGATCTACCAGGTGACGCCCTCGGCGGAGGTGCTGGAGCGGTTGCTCGAGCATCGCGAGCGACTGGATGCGAAGCTCGGCTGCATCCAGGAGAGCCGGGACGCCATCGACGTCTACCTCCACCGCGTCGGCGGCATCGTGGTCTGAGTCGACCGAGTCGACCGAGTCTGCTGGGTAGGCTCGGCGCATGTCACTCGATCCGTACTACCGCGACCGCCTGAGCCTCTTCGACGGGTTCTCGAACGCCGATCGCGCTGCCGCCGGTGGGACCCTCGACGAGGAGTTCCAGGAACGACTCGTCGCATACGGTGACGACGGGCCGTGGAACCCGCCGAGCGACGTGGTGATCACCGACGAGGTCGTCGACGGTCCGCACGGCACGGTCCCGATCCGACGCTACGTCCCGGCCGACCCCAGTGGTGTCGCCCTCCTCTGGGTGCACGGCGGCGGCTTCGCGGCGGGGACGCTCGACTGGCCGGAGGCGCACGTCGTGAGCGCCGAACTGGCGGCGCGAGCGGGTGCCGAGGTCGTCTCCGTCGACTATCGACTGGCGGACGGCACGACGCGATACCCGGAGCCGCTCGACGACGTGCTCGCGGTCTGGGAGCAACTCGACGACGAGCGGTCGGCCGTTCCCGGTGCGCGGACGGCCATCGGTGGGGCCAGCGCCGGAGCGGCCCTCGCGCTCGCCGCGTCACTCCGCAGCGATCGACGTGCGGACGCCGTGCTGCTGGCCTACCCGTTCCTGCACGCCGTCGTGCCAGCGCTGCCCGCGGACGTCCTGGCCGAGATGGCGGTCCTCCCGGACTTCATGCGGTTCCCGACCGAGTCGATCGACTGGATGGTCGGGAACTACGTCGGTCGCCTGGAGGACGTGCCCGAGCTCGCCCTGCCGGGAATCGTCCCCGTGACCCCGGACCGCCCGCCGCTGTGGGTCCTGCTCTCGGAGTTCGACGACCTCCGGCCGTCGGGGGAGCTGCTCATCGCGGCGTCGGAGGCCGCCGGTGCTCCCGTCCGCAGTCGGCTCGAGCCAGGCGTCCTCCATGGCCACCTCAATCGCCATCCGGTCGCGCCAGGCGTCTCCCCGTCGCTGGACTGGCTGGCCGACGGGCTGCGCGCCACGGGGAATCACGCCGACTGAGTCTTGCGTGATCCTCGTCAGGGGGCATACTGGAGTCACGCTCCGTTCCCGAACGGAGTTCGGTTTTCGCTTCCGGCTCGCCCGAGCCCGGGTGATCCCGACGCCGCCCCACTCACTGACGAGAAACGGACCACCCATGAGCGAGCATGAACCGGCGCTGCCCTACCGCGACGCGAGCCTGCCGGTGGAGGACCGGGTGGAGGACCTCCTCGGACGGATGACCGTCGCCGAGAAGGCCGGCATGCTCTTCCAGACGATGATCACCCCGGGGCC
The DNA here is from genome assembly GCF_014841195.1 of Plantibacter sp. CFBP 8798. NCBI lineage: Bacteria > Bacillati > Actinomycetota > Actinomycetes > Micrococcales > Microbacteriaceae > Plantibacter > Plantibacter sp. CFBP 8798. The sequence goes on along the minus strand of NZ_JACYTS010000003.1, from coordinate 13,591 downwards.
CATCGACGAGGCGAACCCGCACATGGGACTCGCGAGTGGCGAGCACATGATCGGCGAGCAGCTCATGTCCCACTTCAACGTCCTCGGCACCGCGCCCGACACGACGGCGCTCGCCGAGTGGACCAACGCCCTGCAGGAGCGCGCGTCGCGCACGCGACTCGGCATCCCGGTCACGCTGTCGACCGACCCGCGCAACCACTTCACCGACAACGTGGGGACGGCGGCCCGCGCGGGCGCCTTCTCGCAGTGGCCCGAGACGCTCGGCCTCGCGGCGATCGGATCGGTCGACCTCGTCGAGGCGTTCGCCGACACCGCGCGGCAGGAGTACCTCGCCGTCGGGATCCGGCTGGCGCTCCACCCGCAGGTCGACCTCGCGACCGAGCCGCGCTGGTCGCGCATCGGTGGCACGTTCGGTGAGGACGCCGAGCTCAGTGCCGAACTCGTCGCCGGCTACATCCGAGGGTTCCAGGGTGCCGAACTCGGGCCGCAGTCGGTCTCCACCATGACGAAGCACTTCCCGGGTGGTGGGCCCCAGCTCGACGGGGAGGACCCGCACTTCGCCTACGGGCGCGAACAGGTGTACCCCGGCGACAACTTCGACTACCACCTCATCCCGTTCCGCGCCGCGATCGCCGCCGGAGCCGCGCAGATCATGCCGTACTACGGCATGCCCGTCGGGACCGGACACGAGGAGGTCGCGTTCGCCTTCAACCACGGGATCATCACCGGGCTCCTCCGCGAGGAGCTCGGCTTCGACGGCATCGTCTGCACCGACTGGGGACTCGTCACCGACACGTCGATCATGGGGCAGGACATGCCCGCGCGGGCCTGGGGCCTGGAGCACCTCGACGAGCTGTCCCGGGTCGAGCGCATCCTGCAGGCCGGCTGCGACCAGTTCGGTGGCGAGGCCCGACCCGAGCTCGTCGTCGAACTCGTCGAGCAGGGGCGCATCACCGAGGACCGTGTCGACGCCTCGGTGCGCCGACTGCTGCGCGAGAAGTTCGTGCTCGGGCTCTTCGAGCAGCCGTACGTGGACGCGGGCGCCGCGAGCGGGATCGTCGGGCGCGCGGACTTCGTCGCCGCCGGCGAGGCCGCACAGCGCCGCGCGTTCACCGTCCTGACGAACGTGGAGGAGACGCTGCCGGTGCGCTCGCCGCGTCCCAGGCTGTACCTGGAGGGCGTCGATCCCGAGCTCGCGGGCGCGTACGGCGAGGTCGTCGCGGATCCGGCTTCGGCGGACGTTGCCCTCGTGCGCATGCAGACGCCGTACGAACCGCGGCCCGGCGGCTTCGAGGCCATGTTCCACGCCGGATCGCTCGACATCCCGGCTGACGAGGTCGAGCGGCTGCGGGCGCTCGCGCTGACGGTGCCGACCGTGCTCGACATGCACCTCGACCGACCGGCGATCCTCACCGGGGTGGCGGATGCGGTCGCGGCGCTCGTCGCGAGCTTCGGCGGCAGTGACGCGGCGTTCCTCGACGTCGTCTTCGGTCGGGCGCTGCCGGAGGGCCGGCTGCCGTTCGACCTGCCGCGCTCGATGGCGGCGGTCGAGGCGAGTCGGTCCGACGTCCCCTACGACACCGAGGACCCGCTCTTCCGTTTCGGCCACGGCCTCACGTACCCCGGGCGCTGAGCCGAGGACCCCGCCGCGTCAGCGCTCGGAGCCGCGCAGCTCCAGGCGCACGTCCAGGGTGTGGGTCACGGGCGGGCCAGCCTCGCCGGCGATGAGTGCCAGGAGGGTCTCCGCCGCGACCCGGCCCATGAGCGCCACGTCCTGCGCCACCACCGACACCGCCGGCGTCACGAGCGGTGCCGCCTCGAAGTCGTCGAACCCGACGAGCGGCAGCCGTCGGCCCGCCGTCGCGAACGCCTGCATGGCCCCGATCGCGGCCCGGTTGTTCGCGGCGAACACGGCGTCGACCTCGCCCGACACCAGGAACCCCGCCACGACCGCCGCAGCGTCCTCGACGGAGTGTGCGCCGTCGGAGACGATCGGCTCGATCGGCCCCGTCCCCGTCGCGCCGCCGAGATCGGCCTCAGCCAGCGCCCGGTGGTAGCCGGCCAGTCGCTCGCGCATCGTGTACAGCTCGAGTGAGTCGCCGAGGAACGCGACCCGTCGTGCGCCCGCGGCGAGCATGGCCGCGGTCGCGCGGGTCGCCCCGCCCGCGTTGTCGGCGAGCACCGTGTGCACCTCGACCGACTCGAGCGGCCCGCTCGGTCGGTCGACGAGCACCATCGGGACGTGCACGACCGTGCTCGTGGCCCAGGCCGTGGTCGCCTGCCGTGGTGGCACGACGACGAGGCCGTCCACGCGCTGCGCGACGAGCCGGTCGACGAGGAGTCGGTGCCGGTCGGCGTCCTCCTCGGAGCTCGCGGACATCAGCAGGTAGCCGTGTTCCGTGCACACGCGCTCCACCGAGCGTGCCAACACGGAGTAATAGGGGTTCGCCAGGTCGCTGATGATCAGCCCGATGACCTTGCTGGACCGCCCGGGCCGGATGCTCGCGGCCGCCAGGTTGTGCCGGTAGCCGAGGGCCTCGATCGCCGCGCCGATCCGTTCCGACAGTTCCTGGTTGATGTTCGTCGCGCCGTTCACGTACCGCGACACCGTCTTCAGCCCCACCCCGGCCGCCGCGGCGACGTCGTTCATGGTCGGGGGTCGGGAGCTGCGCATGCTCACCATCCTGGCGTATGGGGGATCACGCGATCGGCTCGTCCGCCCCCGCGACCGCGAAGAGCCTGCTGAGCCCGGGTCGCAGTCGGGTGATCTCGGCCGCCGTCGGACGGCGTCCCGCGATCGTCGCAGCGGCGCTCGCGCCCGCGACTTCGGCGGCTTCCGCCGGTGCGGCACCGCGTGACATCGCGAACAGCAGGCCGGCGGTCGACGCGTCCCCGGCGCCGTTGGTCGACACGAACGCGGGTGCGGGGACGGGCGGCGCGACGAGGTCGACGTCGGCCCAGGCCTCGGCGAGCGGTGCGAGCATCCGTCCGCCCAGGCGCAGGCGGTCGACACCGGCGGCCCGGAGGAGTAGCCCGTCCTCGCCGGCCGAGATCGCCACGACGCCGGCACCCCAGGCGAGCAGGAGGTCCGCGAACGCCGCCGCTTGGGCCAGGGGCGATGCGCTGGTTCCGGCCGGGAGGCGGAGCGTGCCGAGCGCCGAACGCAGGTCGTCGACGCTCGGACTCACGACGTCGGTCAGCGGCAGGGTGCGCCGGAGGATCGCCTCCCAGTCCAGATGGCCGACGGCGCTCGTGGGGTCGACGACGGCGAGGTCCATCGAGGTGGTCGCGCCGTGTCGGTGGATCCGTTCGAGCAGCTTCGCGAGGGGCGCCGCATCGTCGGCGACGATCCCGGGGAGCAGCGGGGGATAGCCGAGGTGGACGAGGTCCGCGTCGCCGACGGCCAGGTGCTCGCCGGTGAACACCTCGTTCGCGCCCGTGTGGTGCCAGAAGGTCCGGTCGAGGCCGGCGGGCTCGACGACGACGCTGTAGGAGGTCGCGGCCCGGTCGGTGACCTCGAGCGCCGGGTGCAGTCGGTCGTGCGCGGCGATGCGTGAGGCGACGATCGCGCCGAGCTCGTCGTCGCCGACCGTCGCGTGCAGGCGGACCGTGCTCCCGAGATCGGCGAGGGCCAGGCCGGTGTTCGCGACGCAGCCGCCGAGGGAGATGCGGAGCGGGCCGGTGTCGATGAGGGCGCCCGGATCGATGCGTGCGTTCGCGCTCAGCCCTGGCGACAGGTCGACGCAGATGTGACCGGCGATGACGATCTCGCCCATGGACCCTCCGTTCTTCGCGCCGGGGGTGACCCGGTGCAAGCTAGACAACGTTGTCTCAGGCCACTACTGTGACACACCGAGGGACGATTCGGAAACCCTCCCCGTCACGATCAGGAGCCGCCGCAATGTCGCTGTACCGCCTCAATCGTCTCTTCAACGCCCGATCAGGTCGCGCGCTCGACGTCGCCGTCGACCACGGGTTCTTCGGCGAGCGTTCGTTCATCACCGGCATCGAGGACATGGGCGAGGTCGTCCGCACCCTCGTCGCCGCGGGCCCGGACGCCGTCCAGCTGACCCTCGGCCAGGCCCGTCTCCTGCAGCAGGTCCCCGGCAAGGACAAGCCTGCGCTCGTCCTGCGGACGGACGTCGCGAACGTGTACGGCAACCCCCTCGACTCGATCCTCTACAGCCACCACGTGCCGCACGCGATCGAGGAGGCCGTCCGGCTCGACGCCGTCGCCGTGTGCGTCAACCTCATGCAGATCCCCGAGCACCCCGAGGTCCGCGAGGCGAACATCCGCTCGATCATGGCCTTGCGTCGCGAAGCGACCCGGTACGGGATGCCGCTCATGATCGAACCGCTCGTCATGCAGGACAACACGACGGCCGGCGGGTACCAGGTCGACGGCGACATCGAGAAGATCGTCACCCTCGTGCGCCAGGCGGTCGAACTCGGTGCCGACCTCATCAAGGCCGATCCGAGTAGCGACATCACCGAGTACGCACGCGTCGTGCAGGTCGCCGGAGACATCCCCGTCCTCGTCCGTGGCGGCGGTCGCGTCGACGACCGGACCCTGTTGGAGCGCACGGTCGCCGTCCTCGACGCGGGGGTCAGCGGCATCGTCTACGGCCGCAACATCATCCAGCACGAGCACCCGGCCGCCATCACCGCGGCACTCATGGCGGTGCTGCACGACGGGGCCGATGCGGATGCCGGCCTCGCGATCCTCGAGGCGGCTCGCGCATGAGCGCCGACCAGGTGACGGCCGACCGGGCGACGGCGGAGCGCGTCAACGTCGCGATCATCGGCGGTGGACTCATGGGGCGCGAGATCGCCGCGGCCATCCAGCGCTGGCCGGCACTCATCGACCACCCGGTGCGACCGCGACTGACGGCCGTCTGCGACATCAATCCGGCGGCGCTCGACTGGTTCGACGAGATCGACACGGTCGTCACGAAGACCACGGACTACCACGAGCTGCTCGTCGACCCGTCGGTCGACGTCGTCTACGTGGCCGTGCGTCACGACCTCCACGAGCAGATCTACACCGACGTCATCCGGGCCGGGAAGAGCCTGCTGGCGGAGAAGCCCTTCGGGATCGACGCGGCGGCCGCGCAGTCCGTCCTCGCGGCGATGGCCGAGCACCCGGAGAGCTTCGTCCGGTGTTCGAGTGAGATGCCGTTCTTCCCGGGTGCGCAGCTGGCGATCGACTACGTGCGGTCCGGAGCGCTCGGCACGATCGTCGAGGCGCGCAACAGTTTCCTGCACTCGAGCGACATCGATCGGGGCAAGCAGATCAACTGGAAGCGCCAGACGCAGTTCTGCGGTGAGGCCGGCGTGATGAACGACCTCGGGATGCACACCTGGCACGTGCCGCTGCGGCTCGGCTGGGCACCCGAGAGCGTGTACGGGGTGCTGCAGAACATCGTCACCGAGCGTCCCGGCCCCGACGGTTCGCTCGTGCCGTGCGACACCTGGGACAACGCCGTGCTGCACAGCTGGGCGACCCACGACGGTGTCCGTTTCCCGCTCACGACCGAGACGAAGCGCATCGATCCCGGGCAGAAGAACACGTGGGAGTTCGAGGCGATCGGTCTCGACGGCGGGGTCCGGTTCAGCACGAAGAACCCGAAGCTCGTCGAGGTGTTCGCGGTGCGGGACATCCCGGGTGGCGGTCGGGAGCAGGTGTGGCAGCAGCTCGACGCAGGCAGCCAGTCGGTCTGGCCGACGGTGACCGGCCCGAACTTCGAGTCCGGGTTCTCCGACACGATCCTCCAGATGTGGGCCGTGTTCCTCGCCGAGCGGCACGGCTCGCTCGGCGACCGGTTCGGGGCGGCGCGCCCCGAGGAAGCGGCGCTCACCCACGACATCTACCGAGCGGCGATCCGCTCCCATGAGGAGGGTCGCGCGATCGCGCTGTGACGTGCGCATCGGCTGGGAGGCCACCCGATCGTCTCCCAGCCGGGAGCGCGCGGGCCGGCCCCTGAGCTTGTCGAAGGGCGCTCCCTGTCCGCTCACCTGTCTTGTCCCTGCCAGCGCAACGAATCGGTCCCTGCCAGCCCAACCGTTCGGTCCCTGAGCTTGTCGAAGGGTGGGCTCTGTCCGTGTGCCCTTCGACAGGCTCAGGGACCGGGGTCGGAGTCGGTCGTGTCTGAACGGTCGGTCCCTGTCCGCTCACTCAGCCGGTCCTTTGCCAGCCCAACCGTTCGGTCCCTGAGCTTGTCGAAGGGTGGGGTCTGTCCGTGTGCCCTTCGACAGGCTCAGGGACCGGCCACCGGGTCCGTTCCGGGTTCTGGATCGCGCCATGCGGTGATCCGCGAGCAGCTGAGACGCGGGAGGTCGTCGAACCGCCCGTCGATCACTGCTTGCTTCTTCGCCCGGCTCCACCCCTGAAGACGTTTCTCGATGAAGAACGCGTCGTCCACGCGGTCGTACTCGGCTGACCAGACGAGTGTGACGGGCAGTCGCTCGCGGGTGTAGGTCGCTCCGAGGCCGTCCATGTGCTCGGCGACTCGTCGAGCGAGGTCGATGGTGCTGCCAGTGTAGAAGGATCCGTCGGCGCATTTGAGGATGTAGACGTGGGGCATCCGGGAAGCCTCGCAGGACCTCGATCCTGTCGGTCGGCGCTGACGTCCGACGGTGGACGCTCTCGGATCACGGGGGAGTTGTGGAGGACCGTCGCTCGACCCTGCCGCTTCGCCCGTTCGGTCGCTGAGCTTGTCGAAGGGTGAGGTCTGTTCGTGTGCCCTTCGACAGGCTCAGGGACCGGGGTTGGAGTCGGTCGTTTGTTCGCTCACCCAGCCGGTCCCTGCCGGCACAATCGTTCGGTCCCTGAGCTTGTCGAAGGGTGGGGTTTTGCCGTGTGCCCTTCGACAGGCTCAGGGACCGGGGTTGGAGGTCGGTGTCGGCGGGGTGGGGGACACTCGGGAGATGCCCCACAGACGATGCGTACAACCCGGGTGCGACGCCGCGGCACCGGTCGACGCGCCCGTCGCGCTCTGCGAGGATCACCTGGCCCTCGCCGCCGACTGGGCGGAGCGCCGCTGGGGTGTGGTCGACGCCCTGCCGTCGCCGTGCATCATGTGCGGCTCGCGGCTCGGCCGTCACTACCCGTCCGCGTGGTTGTGCGCCGCGTGCGAGTGGCGGCAGGGGGACGTGCCCGACGACGACCTCGCCCGCCCGCGGATCGACGTCGTCTACTACCTCCGTCACGGCGACCGCGTGAAGATCGGCACCACGACGAACCCTCGCCAGCGGTTCGCCGCGATCTGGCATGACGAACTGCTCGCCCTCGAACGCGGCGACCGGCACGTCGAGCGTGCGCGTCACGAACAGTTCGCCCGCGAGCGCCTCGAACGCTCCGAATGGTTCACGGGGTCGCCTCGACTGCGCGCCCACATCGCCTCGGTCGCCCGTGACGTCGACCCCTGGGACTGCTACAGCCGCTGGCTCAGCGAGGCCGCGGCACTGCGTGGGCGATAGCCCCTCCGGTGGGCATCACGCGCGGGGTACGCTCAGCGCGTGTGCACTCGAATCTTCTGGAACGACAACGCGGTCGCCAAGACGGTCAGCCGCTGCATGGACTGGTCGGAGAGCGACGAACCCGAGCTGTGGTTCGTCCCGAGCGGTACCGACCGAGGTGGCACGGACGACACCACCTCGCACCGGTGGACCTCCCGGTACGGCAGTGTCGTCACGAGCATGTGGGGGATGGGGACCGTCGACGGCCTGAACACGGCGGGCCTCGGAGCACACGCGCTCTACCTCGACCCGGAGGACGTGACGTTCGCCGAGCCCGACGGCCGTCCGACGGTCTCGAACGCGCTGTGGGTGCAGTACCTCCTCGACAGCTACGCCTCGGTCGCCGAGGCGATCGCCGACATCGACACCGTCCGCATCACGTCCCCGATGTTCCGCGGCCTGCAGATGGGCATCCACATCGCGCTCGAGGACGCCTCGGGTGACTCGGCGATCATCGAGCCGATCGACGGCCGACTCGTCGTCCACCACGGCCGCGAGTTCACCGTGATGGCCAACTCGCCGAGCCTCGACGAGCAGATCACCAACCGCGACCGCTACCGCCCGTTCGGTGGCGAGCTGCCGCCTCCCGGGGACATCACCTCGGTCGACCGGTTCGTGCGCGCCTCCTACTTCCTCCACTACCTGCCGGAGCCGGCGGACACCGTCGAGGCGGTCGCGGGCGTCTTCCAGCTCATCGCGAACGTGTCGGTGCCGTACGGCGCGCCGTACTCGACGGGCGACGTGTACCCGACCTGGTGGCGGGCCGGTGCCGACCTCACGAACCTGGTCTACTACTTCGGCTCGACACGGAGTCCGAACATCTTCTGGATCGAGCTCGACGAACTCGCGGACGTCGGTGAGGTCCGTCGCCTCGACCCGCGCGACCCGAGCCGCGTCGGCGACCAGACCGCGGAGCTCGCGCCGGCGACGTTGAGCTACTAGGCCGGCCGGTTTCGGTTCCCGAGCCGATCGAGTCTTTGGGGCGTTCGCGTGGCGCCCTTCGACAGGCTCAGGGACCGAGATGGTTCAGGGGCCGGGGATTCGACGGCTAGGCCGGGGCGGCTCGGAGCCGGCGACTCAGAGCACCGCAGGCGATACCCGACAGGAGTCGCGCTCGACGAGGTGCACCGGGAGGACCGTGCTCCGGCGGTAGCGCGCGTCGGGGCGGTCGAGGCGATCGATGATCCGTTCCGCAGCGAGTCGGCCGAGGGCCTCCGGGTCCTGCGTGATCACGGACACCGACGGTCGCAGGAGCTCGGCCAGAGGGAAGTCGCCGAACGCGACCAGTGGGAGCGGTTGCTCGGCGAGTGCGGGCAGCAACGCCATCGTGCAGACGGCGTTCGACGAGAAGAGAGCCGTCGCCTGCGAGTCGATCGCCGCCAGCGCACGCGCCGCCCCTTCGCGGGTCGCCGCACCGAGGGCGATGAGCTCCTCGTCGGCGGGCAGCCCGGCTTCGGTGAGTGCCGCCCGGTACCCGCGCAGCCGCTCGGCGGTCGTCGGCAGTGCCAGCTCGTCGCCGACGAAACCGATCCGGCGGTGGCCGTGCTCGACGAGGTGGGTCGTCGCCGTGAACGCCCCACCGAAGTCGTCCTGCGTGAAGGCGTCGGCAGCGAGGCCACCCGGCGCGCGGTCGACGAACACGAACGGCGTCCGCGACGCCCACGCGGCCAGTGAGCTCTGGTCGTCGCCGATCGGCGCGAGCACCACTCCGGCCAGCTGACGCCGGAGCATCGGCTCGAGGACCGCGCGCTCGCGGTCCGGGTCGTCGCCGAGGCTCGTCACGAGCGTCGACATGTCGTGATCGCGCGCCGTCTGCTCCACCGCACGCGCGATCTCCGCGAAGAACGGGTCGACGATGTCGGGGACGGCGACCCCGATGACCGACGGGCGGCCTGAGCGGAACGCCGTCGCGAGGGAGTTCGGCACGTAGTCGAGCTCCCGCATGATCGACTCGACCCGTTCTCGGGTCGCCGGGAGGACGTGCGGGTCGTCGTTGAAGACCCGTGAGACCGTCTTCGCGCTCACGCCGGCGGCTGCGGCGATCTGGCGCATCGTGGCCATGCTCGGGTCCCTCCCGTTCGGTCCTGCCGGATCGGGTCAGCGCGCGGTGTAGCCGCCGTCGATCGGCAGCGAGACGCCCGAGATCATGCCGGCGGCGTCGCTCAGCAGGAAGGTGATCGGGCCGGCGATGTCGTCCTCGGTGGCCCACTTGCCGAGCGGCATCGCCTCGAGGAAGGGACCTTCGATGTCGGGGCGGCCCCAGTACCAGGCGGACATCGGCGTCATCACGACCGTCGGGTTGACGGCGTTCACCCGGATGCCGTACTTGCCGAGTTCCAGGGCGGAGACCCGCGTGATGTTGTCGAGCGCGGCCTTCGACGAGCCGTAGGAGATGTGGCCGGAGAGGGCGACGAGGCTCGCCTGGCTCGAGACATTGACGATCGCCCCGCCGCGCTCCTGGCGGATCATCTCGCGGGACGAGTACTTGGTGACGAGCAGCGACCCGCGTGCGTTGATGCTGATGACCTTGTCGAACACGTCGATGTCGGTCTCCTGCGGGGAGGCGATCTCGCCGCCCCAACCGCCGGAGTTGACGACGCCCCAGATGTCGCGTCCCTCGATCGCGTCGCGGATGCTGTCCTCCGAGGTGAGGTCGAAGGGCAGTGGTTCGGCGCCCGTCTCGGCGGCGATGGCGTCGAGGTGCTCGACGTTGCGACCGGAGGCGATCACCTGTGCGCCCGCTGCCACGAGGTGGCGGACGGTCGCGCCGCCGATGCCGCCGCTCGCTCCCGTGACGAGGATGGTGCGGCCGTTGAAGTCAGTCATGAGGTGGTCCGATCGATGTGATGAGGCCCGTGCGTCGGTGCACCGGGTCGGGAGCATCATAACTGCGGAATCGCAGCCATGTCACCCGTGACATTGATTTCATCGACAGATCATGACACCGGTGACATCCGGTGTTGACACACGCATCCCCTGGACCTACCGTGAGTCGGGCGACGGCGCGTCCGCGACCGGTCGGCTCCCAGGAGAGGTCAGGCATCACGATGAGCGGCATCACGATCGGGACCGACCTCGACGGCCTCATCGATCACGCCCGTTCGCTCGCCGCCACCGGGTCCCGCCGGATCCTCGGGATCGTCGGTGCGCCCGGAGCGGGTAAGTCGACCGTGAGCGACGCGATCGCCGCGGCGCTCGGCGACCAGGCCGTCATCGTCGGGATGGACGGCTTCCACCTCGACAACGCCGAGCTCGTCCGCCTCGGGCGACGCGACCGCAAGGGCGCGCCCGACACCTTCGACGTCGACGGCTACGTCGCACTGCTGTCCCGCCTCGCGCGTGCTGGACGCACCGCCGAGTCTCCGGGCACACCGATCTACGCACCCCGGTTCGACCGCTCGCTCGAGGCGTCGATCGGCAGTGCCGTCCTCGTCCGCCCCGAGGTGCCGCTCGTGATCACGGAGGGCAACTACCTCCTGTTCGACGATCACGGCTGGCAGGGTGTCGCCGCGCATCTCGACGAGTCCTGGTACGTCGACGTGGACGACGAGGTGCGCCGCGACCGACTCATCGCCCGACGCCTCGGTCACGGCCACCCGCTCGACGAGGCCGAAGCCTGGGTGCTCGGCGTCGACGAGCCGAATGCCCGCCTGGTCGACGCCACCAAGCAGCGTGCCACCCGCATCGTCACGCTCGACGCGTCGACGCCGGTGGAGACCGAATCCACCCACGGCGCCTGATCCATCCTGCAGCCGCAGCACGCTCGACCCGCACCACCCTCGACCTGCACCGCCCGGAACCCGCTCACCGACGAGAAGGCACCACATGACCCAGCTCTCCGACGCCACCCTCACCGCTCTCGACGAGCAGGTGGCCGTCCCCGCCTATGACCGCTCGGCCATCCGACCCGGCATCGTCCACTTCGGGGTCGGCGCCTTCCATCGTGCGCACGGGGCGATGTTCGTCGACCGCGTGCTCGGGCTCCCCGGCGACGAGCACGCGTCCTGGGGGCTCGTCGGCGTCGGCACACTGCCCGGTGACGCCGCCATGCGGGACGCGCTCGGCGCTCAGGACCGGCTCTACACGCTCGTGACGACGAGTCCGGACGGCGAGATCGAGGCGCGCGTCGTCGGGTCGATCGTCGAGTACCTGTTCGCTCCCGACGACCCGGGAGCGGTCCTCGCGCGGGTGGGCGATCCATCGACGCGGATCGTGTCCCTCACGATCACCGAGGGCGGCTACGGGGTGAACGATGCGACCGGCGCGTTCGAGCCGAGTGACGGTGCGACGCTCGCGGACCTCGACGGGCTGCCGGCGGGGGCGCTGCCGCAGAGCCCGCTCGGGTTCATCACGGCGGCCCTCCGTGCCCGACGCGACGCCGGTGCCGTTCCGTTCACGGTCATGTCGTGCGACAACATCCAGGGCAACGGGCACGTCGCCCGGACGGCGATCCTCGCGTTCGCCGAGCGCATCGACCCGGCGCTCGCCGCCTGGATCGGTGCCGAGGTGCGGTTCCCGAACTCGATGGTGGACCGCATCACGCCGGCGACGACGGACGAGCAGCGCGCGTTCGTCTCCGAGCGGTTCGGGATCGACGACCGCTGGCCGGTGCTCTCGGAGTCATTCGAGCAGTGGGTGCTCGAGGACGACTTCTCGGACGGCCGTCCGCCGTACGAGCAGGTGGGCGTGCAGCTCGTGGAGGACGTCGAGCCGTATGAGCTGATGAAGCTCCGGTTGTTGAACGCTTCCCACCAGGCGATGAGCTACCTCGGGCTGCTGGCGGGGGAGACGTACGTGCACGACGTCTGCCGTGACGAGCTGTTCTCGCGGTTCCTCCTCGGGTACATGCACGAGGAGGCGAGGCCGACGCTCGCGCCTGTCCCGGGCATCGACATCGACGCGTACTGTGCGGAGCTGATGCGCCGGTTCGGCAGTGAGGCGATCAAGGACACGTTGGCGCGGCAGATCGTCGACGGCTCGGAGCGCATCCCGAAGTTCCTGCTCCCGGTGGTCCGTGAGCAGTTGCGGACCGGCGGCGGGATCGCGCGCTCGGCGCTCGTCCTCGCAGCGTGGAGTCGGTTCATCGAGGGTGTCGGTGACGACGGGCGGGAGCTTGCCCCGGTCGACCGGCGGTTGGCCGAGTTGCAGGCAGCCGTCGCGCAGGAGGCGGAGCGCCCCGGCGCGTTCCTCGACCTGGAGGTCGTGTTCGGCGACCTCGGATCTGACGCGCGACTGCGCGAGGCGTTCATCGCGGCGCGCGCGCGGCTGGCGGCCGTCGGTGCGCGGGTGGCGGTGGAAGAGGTCGTCGCCGCGGGGTGACCCTGCGGCGGTCGGACGGTGCCTTGACGGCCCTTCGGCCGGTTGAGGGGGCGCTCGGTCGCTGCGTCGTTCCCGTCCTCGAGTGCTGGTGGTTCACGTCTCGGTCCTTGAGCTTGTCGAGGGGCAGGTTCAACGGCTGTTCGTGTGCCCTTCGACAGGCTCAGAGACCGGGGTGGCCGGGTTGTCGAGGACGGCGTCGGTCGCTGAGCGTGTACGAGGCATGGTGGTTCCCGTCTCGGTCCCTGAGCTTGTCGAAGGGCAGGTATGACGGTTCGTCGTGGGCCCTTCGACAGACTCAGGGACCGGGGTGGCCGGGTTGTCGAGTAGGGCGTCGGTCGCTGAGCGTGTACGAGGCATGGTGGTTCACGTCTCGGTCCTTGAGCTTGTCGAGGGGCAGGTTCAACGGCTGTTCGTGTGCCCTTCGACAGGCTCAGAGACCGGGGTGGCCGGGTTGTCGAGGACGGCGTCGGTCGCGAGCGTGTACGAGGCAGGGTGGTTCCCGTCTCGGTCCCTGAGCTTGTCGAAGGGCAGGTTCAACGGCCGATCGTGGGCCCTTCGAGAGGCTCAGGGACCGGGGTGGGTGGGTTGTCGAGTACGGCGTCGATTGCTGAGGTTGGCTAGGCGCGATGGTGTTCCGGTCTCGGTCCCTGAGCTTGTCGAAGGGTGGTTCCCGTGGCGGTCCTTGAGCTTGTCGAAGGGCAGGCGTGTGCGGAGGCGCGCGGGTGCCATGTGTTCAGGCGGCGAGGTGGAGGCG